>JAKASL010000001.1 GCA_021819035.1 archaeon | reverse complement strand
AGAGACGCCCTACCAGGCGTACGCCAGGAAGATGCCTGAAGGCGGGACGGTCGTGGACGAGGAAGCGGGGGAGGTGTACCATGCCCAGAAGAAGTAGAAAGGGGCGAACTCATTTCGGGAAACTACATGGGCGAAGTGTCCCTCCTACCCTTAAATCGCGCAGGCCGGCCCGTGATCCAAATGGGCTCGGGGAGGTCGCCCGGCGCTTGGTCCCCAACCTTCGGGGCGGCCGCCGGGGGAGGGGGGGTGAGGTTCCGCGTATGGGCCCCTGGCAAAGGAGAGGTCTGCGTCATCATGGAGAAGGGAGGGAAGAGGGAGAAGGTCCGGATGCAAGCGACCGGGGGGGTCCATGAAGCCAGGGCGGATGGTGGCGGAGGGCTGCGGTACTGGTACTCGCTCGAAGGGGGTCCCCCTACTCCGGACCCTGCCAGCCTCGCGCAGCCTGATGGAGTCCACGGGCCTTCGATGGTGGTGGACACCTCGTCGTTCGAGTGGCGCGACGAGGGGTGGCGCGGGGTGCCGACTGAAGACCTCGTGATCTACGAGCTCCACACAGGTACTTTCACCGAGGCGGGGACCTTCGATGGGGTCGTCCCTCGCCTTGGGTACCTCGGCAGGGAGCTGGGGGTGACCGCCATAGAGATAATGCCCGTGGCGCAGTTCCCAGGGGAGAGGGACTGGGGGTACGACGGCGTCTTCCCGTACGCCGCCCAGAACTCGTACGGCGGGGCACCGGGGTTGGCGCGCCTGGTGGACGCGTGCCATGCCGAAGGGCTAGCGGTCATCCTGGACGTAGTCTACAACCACCTCGGGCCCGAGGGGAACTGCCTCCCCCTCTACGCCCCCTACTTCTCGGGAGGGTACAGGACCCCCTGGGGGGCGGCAATCAACTACGACGGGCCTGGCTCGGACATGGTTAGAAGATATGTCGTCGACAACGCGCTCTACTGGGTCAGGGCCCTCCATGTCGACGGGCTGAGGCTGGACGCCGTCCACGCCATCTTCGACTCCTCCCCGAAGCACATACTCACGCAGCTCGCAGAGGACGTACACGAAGCGGCGGAGTCCCTCGGCAGGGCGGTCGCCGTGATAGGAGAGAGCGACCTCAACGACCCGAGGGTGGTGAATGGGAAGGCGGAGTGCGGCTACGGGCTCGACGCGCAGTGGGCCGACGACCTCCACCACTCCATCCACACCGCCCTCACCGGGGAGCGCTTCGGATACTATCAGGACTATCGCGGGGAAGAAGACGTCGCAGCGGCGTTCCGAGAGCCGTTCGTCCTCGACGGGAGGTACTCTGGATTCAGGGGGCGGAACCACGGCGCCCCCTCGACGGGCGTCCCGGGGAACAGGTTCGTCGTCTTCGCCCAGAACCACGACCAGGTGGGGAACCGCGCCGACGGCGCCCGCCTCAGCGTTCTCGCCGGGGAAGGAGGGGCCAGAACCGCGGCCGCGGCGGCCATCCTCTCACCATACGTCCCGCTCATCTTCATGGGGGAGGAGTTCGGGTCCAGGTCCCCTTTCCACTTCTTCTGCGACTACTCGGACCCCGAAGTGGCCAGAGGGACGAGGGAGGGGCGCCGCCGGGAGCTGGAGGGGCAGGGGCGCCCTTTCGTGGACCCCCAGTCCGCCTCGGCCTTCGAGGCTTCGAGGCCTGACCATGGTGAGTCGGCGTCCCTTCAGGGGGAGAAGACGCTAGGGTTCTACAGGTCTCTGATCAGGTTCAGGGCGGACCACCCGGCGGTCCGCGCCCCGAGGGAGAACTCAGTGGTGTCCTTGTCGGACGGGTCGGTCGCCGTCAGGAGATGGGGGGGTGGGGAGCAGGTCTTCTTGGTGTTCGCCTTCAGGGACGGCGCGTCGCCTGTCAGGGTCCCCGGCGCAGTGTGCTGGGAGCTCGCGCTCTCGTCGAGCGGGGAGGCCCCTCGCACCCTCGCCCCGGGAGAGAGGGCGGCCTTCACCGGACCGAGCGCATCCGCCTACGTGGAAGGCTGAGGCGGGAGCTCAGACCCTCCAAGGTCGTTGCGCATCCGTTCTTGGAGGAGAGGAGGGGACGACAGGGGATGACCTCAGGCAGCACCCCGACCTCGAAGCCTGCCTGAGGCTGCAGCCGCTGGTCTGGGCCCTGGCCAGGGAGGAACGTCGCGCGGACGTTCAGACCAAATCGCGGTGGCTGCAGCGCGAGCGCCGAGCTCCCTCCGCCCCCGTCCCCCGCGCCACGCCCATCCCACTCGCCATCCCATGACGGCGGCGACCTGCGCTTTGGGTCGCCCCCTTGCGACTCCTGGACGTCGCCATGGCCTCAACAGCCGGGTCTTCGCCCCCTCGAGAGCCCGGCGAAGCCGGCTAGCGCCTGCGCGTTCCGCGCACGGCGACCCCCTTCTCGATCCTGAAAGGGGCCGCCGCCAATCTTCGATGTCGCTACACTCGCAGGGAGCGAACGTCGGAGAACAGGAGAAGACCAAAGGAGAAGGCGGCAGTGCCAAGACCCGCGAGTATGTAGTCAGCGCCAAGCCCGTAGGACGCGATGATGAGCCCGCCAGCGATCTGGCCGGCGGGGCTTGCTGCAAAGCTCCCCACCTCGTCGATGCTAAGATATCTACCCAGGAGGTCGCGGGGGACGAAGCTCTGGACCCCTGTGAAGAAGGTCGTGTTCCCGAACCCCCCGAAGGCGGTCGACACGAAGAGGATGAGAAGAGACAGCGCCGTCACAGGGAAGAGGACGAACGCGATTATCCCGACGCCGACCAGTCCCCAAGGAAGAGCGAACCAGACCCCGAACCGCCGTTCCGGGTGGAGCCGACCCACGAGCAGGGAACCCACGCTGAAGCCAGCGCCGCCAGCCGCGCCGAGTATGCCGTAGAAGAGGGCAGACTGGTGTAGGACGCTGTCCACGTAGACGACCAGGAATGTGAAGAATAGGCTGAGGAAGAAATTCGCCCCGAAAGAGGCGAGGGTGAGCTTAAGGAGCCCCCGCTCCCCGTTGATGTAGGCGAACCCGCCCTTGAGCTGCTCCACGAACGTCGGGCGTTCGGACCGCTCCACCTCCGCAGGCCTCCCCCCCGAAGCGAGCGACAGGGAGACGAGGACGATCATCACCGCGGACGCGACGTAGCTCGCCCCGTTTACAGCCAGGGTCGCGGCGACGCCCACTGCCGCGACGAGTATGCCGCCGAAGGGGCTGCCTATTACAGAAGCCGCTTCCTGGGCTGCTGTGAACAGTCCGTTGGCCGACCCGAGCTGCTCCTTGGAGACGGCCTGCGGGAGGAAAGAGTTGATAGACGGGCGGAAGAGCGACTGTCCCAGTCCGAGGATGAAGACAGCCGCCAGGACCACGTAGAGGCTGAACCCGAAGATTGCGAGGGTCACCGCGAATGCGACCATGGTGGCTGCCCGGAACATGTCGGCGACGATCATCAACCTCAGCTTGCTGTACCTGTCTGCGAGCGCACCACTGAAGACGCCGAATATCACCCTCGGTACGGTCCCTGCCACGCCGACGAGGGCTAGGTCGAAGGCGGACCCTGTGACCGTGTAGACGAGCCAGTTGATCGCAAGCAACCCCGCCGAGGAGCCGATTGAAGAAGCCACCGACCCGACCCACAGCCCTCTGAAGGCTCTCTGCCGGAAGAGCGATGGGAGCCTGGCTCCCTGAGCCCCGGTTCCACCGCTTTCAGGGGTCGGCCCACTCGAGGCGGCAGGGTCGTCTGGTCCTCCGGAGGGGATCCGTGTCGGCTGGTCGGCCACTGTCTCTGGTCCGTCCTGTTCGTATTTAGCCAGATGCTAGCGGGGGGCGTCGTGGCCGCGCCCCTGCCAGCCGTTCTTGCCCTCTCCGGTGATGGACGGACGGGTCCCCACGCGCTGGCATGACTCGAACAGGGCCCTAAAGGGTCGAAGAATGTCGCCGAAACCAGCCCGGCCGAGAAGTCAAGGGCCCGTCGGTTGCTGAGCCGCCCTGGAGATTGAGACTGCGGATGCGAGTCGACACGCGCCCTATCCAGAGGCGTAGCCAGACGACCCTTCAAGGGTACCAAGAACGGGTCCGCGTGAGAGCTCGCCAAGTCCCACCGCCAGCTCGGCGCGGCTGTCAGCCATTCCGTCGCCTATTTGTGCGACCTCGCTTTCCTCCTTTGTTCTGGGCTGTGGCTACGCCAGGCGTGTCGAGGTCGAGCGAAAAGAAGATGGCGATGTCGTGCGACGACTTCGGGCTGTTGGTGTAGTACCTGTCGTTGATGCCGCACAGGCGGAAGCCGTTCGCAAGATAGAAGTCCATCCCATCCGCGTTGTCTGGCTGCGTCTCAACGATGATCCCCCTCAGCCTGTGGTGTCTTGCATACTTCGAAAACTCCGATATGAGCCGTTTCCCTATGCCCATCCGTTGCACCACTTTGTCGACCGCCAGTTCGACCAAGTATCCGGTCTTGTTCCAGCGGGTGATCCACATCAACCCTGTCCCAACGATGCGAGCCTGCCTACCGGTGGTTTCAGCGATCAGGAGAACAGCGTCTCTGTTCCGAAGCTCATGATTGTGGTCGATGTTGACTCTCCAATGCTGGTTGATCACCCTTTCCAGTCCCCCGATGTCTTCGACGGTTGCCTTCCGTACCCTCGCTTCCAGCACAGCGCACCGAGTAGACTGCAGTGGTAGATTTTGAGTTAAACTCATCGGGGCATAGGCCGGCGTCCAAATAGAGGCGAACGCGTACTCATCATGGAAGTTATCGCTGGTCGCCAGGCTGTCTCCTCGCGATTTCTGGACGCGCGAGGTCGCCCAGCCAGAGCGCATCCGGGAGCCCCTTCGCGTGATTCGACCGTAATGACATTCCTGCTCGAGAGTGCGGCGCGGGGACACGGAGGCGTTCTCTTCCGCAGAGCTACTTCTCATGTATCAATGGCTTCGGGATTCATGCGCCGTACTGAGGGATGTCCGCGGGAGAATCGGTGACACGATCCTCGTGATTGTTCCTATGAATACGACGAGCGGGAGGTAGGTCTGGTCTATCAGCCCGAGCTGGTAGGCGGCCGTAGACACGCCGATTCGAAAGCCGCGGGAGTTCGTCAGGAAGCCTAGAGTGCTGCTCTCCTCTTCATGGAACCTGGCCACGCGCGTGCGGACGTAGCCGCCGAAAAATTTGGACGTGAACGCCGTGGCTAGGATGACAACGAGGGGCCCAGGCCAGCCACAGAGGGCATGGACACCTCTAATCCGATGAATGCGAAAGGGACGGGAGCGAAGAAGCCGAACGCGGACGCGTGGAGTATGTCGTTCGCCACCTTCATAGGTTTGGCTCCGAATGCTTCTCCGAGAAGCAGCCTGACGAAGAATGTCCTGATGACGAACTGGAGACCGGCGGCTTGCGCGAGTAGGTAAATTCCCGCAGCAAATGTCACGATGCAGACGAAAGCCGAAGCAGGCGCTCGCATGTGGTAGCTTAGCTTAGCCGCGCGTGAACGGAGCCACAAAGCTCGCCTCCTGATCAGCAGTCCGGAAAGGACGAACACTCCGAGGAAAGTGGCGACTTCGCCTCCGGCGACGAGGACCGGCGCTTGGTCGACGCCTCCACGCCGTAGGTCGCCATGACAGGCGCGTCAGCCATTGGGATATGGAGCTTGTGGCTGATTTCAGTTCCCTGCTCGGAATTTGCACGCAAACCCTCGAATCCGGGCGACTCCCGTCAGAGGTCGAAGTAGATCTAGGTGAAAACATCCGCCTATCATCCTTCACAAACTCTCCCCTTGCAGGCAGACTACGCTGCTAGTGACTAGATGCATGGAGGCGGGGATTCGAACACCCGCACAACCCCGGCGGCCGATGTGAGTGATGCGCATGAACCCATATATACGTGCATACGTATAGAGCAGCGATGGGCAAGACCAAGGTAACTCTGTCGGTGGACGACGCACTCCTCAGAGAGTCAAAGGCATACCTGGCGGAGAAGAATCTGACGATTAGCGGGACCCTTGAAAGGGCTCTATCCGAGATCGCGGTCTCGAACGTGGTCGAGAGAGTGGCCTCGGGCTTGGGAGAGAAACTTGGCTATGTCGGATACGACCAAGTCCCGAGAAAGCGGCCCAAGGGAAAGGATGCCGCGAAGATAATCAGGGAAGCAAGGGGGGAAAGGACGAGTGCAATATCTAGATAGCAGCGCGCTGGCGAAGCGGTACGTCGAGGAGAAGGGCTCTGACAAGATGGACCGGATCTTCGAGGCGGCCGAAAAGGGAGAAGATCTCATCTTCTTCTCGACATGGAACGTAGGCGAACTCGCTGTGGTGTTCGACAAGTACGAGCGGGAAGGGTTGCTCGAAGCCAAACGGGTCATGACAACCTTCTTGGAAGAGATGAAGAGGCTTGGGAAGTCGAGGGCTGCCGAGATCGTTCCAGTCTCCGGGTCTTTGATAGCGCAGGCGGTATCCCTCACCCTCAAGCACCACGTCTACATCGCAGATTCTCTCCAGGTGGCCTCATGTCAAACGATGACAGGCGCGGGATTCGTGACAGCTGATCGACGGCTAGCAAGTATCGCAGAGGATGAAGGGCTCAGTGCCGTCCTCGTCGGATGACCTCACCGTCGAAGGCGGATCTAGTGTTCGTCTTCACGACCATGAGCTTCTTCATGATAGGGATTCTCCCTCGCAGCCGTCTTGGGAGTCGTCGGCAGCGGAATACACGCTCTCAGGTGGAATAGATGGCTGACGAGCAAGCCACGCTCGGGTCAAAACTGCGGATGCTCGACTTGAAAATCTTTTCAGCGCCACTTTGATGGCTACTGGAAGGTAGACGACCCCGAATTCAGTACCAGACTTTCGCCTGGCGGAAACGCGACTGCATGGCCGTAGAGTTGTATGATTTGGAGCTGACAAGTTTCAGTCTCGTTTTGCTGATGCAAAGAGGCTTGCCCCGCGCTATTGCAACCGGGTGCGCCATGAGGCATATACCCGCCGATCAGGCCTAACCTCGAAAGATTCTGCGCGGCACGAACGCCTCATAAGATGCAGGCGTTCCTGCCCTTGCTATCCCTTATCTCCTCGACTGCAGAGGTCACTCCCTCGTCGTTCTTCGCAACAACAAGTCCCGCATCTTTTCGTCTCCAGATCTTTACTCTCGTTGTATATCACAAAGACGTGTTTGTTACCCATCGCATGGACGATGTCAAGCATCCGCTTTGAATCCTCTTTCTACTCTCCCACCTGCCTCCATTAAGCATCATTTCTGGAGCCGTAGGATGGCCCATCATCAGCGAATCCCGGCTATCCAATGTCCTCAGTATGTCTTGGTTCATCGCGTCGTCCTGGCCTGGCTTGAACCAGTCAGGTTCGTTATGCGGGCCAGATAGAAATCCGTCAAAAGTCATGTTCATGTACAGGGATACTCTTCTCATGTCGTCATAATCTTCCCCCTCGAAGTAGTAAGCTCCTCGCGTCACCTGCCCGTCAGAGACATCGAACTTCTGAACGCAGTGTGGTCGCAGCGCAAGTCGCTTAAGGTCAGGTGCCGCCGCCTTCAAGAACAGTGGACCGATCCACGCCGCAAGATGATTGTGTATCCTGCGCGTAGCAGGCAGCTGCGCCTCCAAGTGAGGAAAGATGCGGCGGCGGACGACAGAGCGCCAGTCAACACTGTCGCGCCGATGAGAGTCAATCTGCTTGCCCCTAAGCTCGGCCCACCGGGAGATGTATTCGGTTTCCCGACGTTCAATCCGGTCTTCGATTGGTTCCTTCCTTGTTGCTTCCCAGCACTCGTGGAAGAAAGGGAAAGTGTCGGGAAGGAAGGGAAAGTGTCGATTAGCTCAAACCCAGGCGACAAGTGCAAGGACGTAGAGTCGGACGGATCGCCATTCGACCTGGTCCCTCCCGTCTGCTCACCTGAGCTGCGAGTCACGGAAGTCCACATTTGAAGGTCTTCACCATCGGCGTGTCAGCCCTGCTCATGAACTTGGATCGGACAGGTTGGTTCTCTGTCTGGACGTCGTCCTCCCCAGAGGGCGCATTCGCCTGGCCGCGGGGCTACCTCGTCTGGCGCTCTGCCCATGGCTCTCTAACTTCGCGGAGTCGGTTCAAATCCAAACTTTCCTTACTTCGGCGAAATGTGGATCGTCAGTCACGCAAGGAAGGCGAAGTCGCTTCGAAGTCGCCATGATAAGCGCATCAGCCATTGGGACATGGAGCTTGTGGCTGATTTCGGCTCCCTGCTCTGCTATCTCCTTGTCAATGTCAATCACGTCGAACTCCTTCTCAATGGTATCGGTTCTCAATTTGGCGACAGCTCTGCCTTCGCCGGCCAGGGTGAGCTTGTATACCTCGTAGATCGTGATTGATGAAGCGAAGGCAGACTTCGACTTTTCGAGCAGAGTCTTCAGTCTGCTCGTCTCTTCGGGGCTCTTCGAAGTAAACACTGCCCAGAAGTATCTAGTGTCGAAAAGCATTACTCTTCTTCCCTCATTCTGTCTAGCCGCTCGAACGCCTCGTCCCTGCTCAGTTTGCTCGTTCCAGCCAAGTCGAAGAGGGACGGCACTTTCGTAAGTATGACCCTGCCACCTTCGGCCTCCACCCTCAACCTCGTCCCTTCTTGGATCCCCAGTTTGCGTCTTACCTTCGTAGGAATCGTGGTCTGCCCACGCCTCGTCACAACTACTTCTTGGGTCACGCCGGACGAACAGAGGCTCCTGCTATTAAGGAATTCCTACCGCGAAAACATTCCTACCAGCCTGGAGCTCCTGGGATTTTGACTTCACTGGTCGAAGCAATTGCGTAAGTTCAGCTTTGGATACCCTTGTAACTAAGTTCGTCATGTTTCACCGCTGACACGTGTAGAGGTCAAACATCGCCAAGACCGCTGGTTCAAATCCGGCCGGATTTGAACGCGTTTGGATTCACAATGAATTGGCATAACGTCCCATTTGGGCGACTTCTGGGCATCAAAAACAGGATCTGCCTGATTTGACCGCATCACATCTGATGGAGGCAGAGAGATACCCTTTGAGCCTCTTCTTCGCCCAACGTCTGATAACTCGATTTCATAGAATCCAGATGGTGTCCCTCGACACTGTGATTTGGTATGCTAAAGTCCGATTTAGTCCACATGCGTAATGGATGCGTGCTGCAAAAGGATAAGCCGGCTCCTTTGTCAAAATGGCCAATCCACCCCACGCAGCCTCGCCAAACTCGTTGAGAAGAGCGGTTTGGCCCGTTCGACCGCGATGTTTCACCTCAAGCATCTTGAGGAGGGTTCGCTACTGACGAAGGAGGAGATACTCCAAGCGAGAGTTGGTAGGCCGAAGATCCTGTACACACCTTCCGAAGTACTCCTTGATCGCTATCGGACTAAATCGGACTAAATTCGCTAATCACACTGTCGAGGGACACCAGAATCCACGGTTCGTATAAAAACGCCGCCCTAGGGCTCCCGCATCTTGGAGTTCGAATCCCCGGATGGAATCTGGATGAAATGGTCCAATGCCTTTCACACTTTAGGCTTAATTAGATTTGGAGCTACGATTCCATAGTATTGAGCCTTATCTTGTCGTAAAGAGATTGTCGTAAAGTTGTAACAAAGCCAAGATTTACGCTGCATTGTCAGAGAGTTTGAGACGCTCGATAAGATACTTCTCGATTTTGGGCTCGGACAAGGAGGTCCCAAGTCCTGGCCCCTTGGGAATCACGAGCATCCCATCTTCGATCTGGACCTGCTCCGCTGCTACCTCATCTGTCATCTTGTCAAACGGCCCCCCGATTTCCGAAATCTCCACCGGTTCCGGGCTAGAAAGAACCACGTGTGCTTCACCGAGGGCGCCCAACGTCAGGTTGAACCCGTGCCCTATGGTGGTCTGGATTCCGGCCGCGTCGAGTAGGGCTAAGCACTTCTTCGTCTCCAGCAGCCCCCCCTGCCTCATTACCTTGAGTTTCACCACGTCAGCGGCCCTGGTACTCGCAATTCTGTAGACGTCGTTAGTGTTCTCCGCGCTTTCATCGGCCATTATGGGGGTATCCATGCGCCTTGATATCTCCGCCAGCTTGTCTAGGCGGTCTCGTGGTGCTGGCTGCTCTATCCACTTTAGACCGAAGCCGTCCAACTTCCTCAATATGTCGTCAGGCACAGGCGCCTCATTCGCATCAGCCCTCACCTCGATTTCGCCTCCCACCGCATCCATGACCGATTTGACCCTCACGATGTCTTCCTGGGAGCCTCCTATTTTCACCTTGATTGCCCTGAACTTAGTTTCGAGGAGCTGGCGCGCCTGCTGCGCCATGGCTTCCGGTCTGTCTAGCCCAACCCATCCCACTACCGGGACACTTTCTCTATATCTTCCACCGAGCAGCTGGTACACTGGGACGTTCAACGCCTTGCCCAGGATGTCGTGGAGCGCTATCTCGATTGCCGCTTTCGCTTCTTGGTATGTGCCGGGAGCCAACGCTCCGTTCATCTTGTGCTGGATGTATCCTATGCGGAATGGGTCTTCTCCCATAACGACCTTGACAAGTTGTTCTTTGATTACAGAATCTACCGACCCTGCGGTCTCCGCGCTGTATCCTAAGATAGGGGTGACCTCTCCCACGCCTTGCAGCCCGTCATCAGTCTCAAGCCTCACCAGCACAGCGTCGACGTCTTTCTGTGACAGGTGCGATGTTCTCAGGGGCTTCCTTAGCGGTATCCTAACATGGATGACCTCAACTGTCCTTATCTTCAAACCGATTTCGCGCTTCTCCCGGTAGTGATTCGGCCGTGGGTGTCCTCGAGCAGACAATAGGAATACATCTCCTCATATGGCATCTCGTGGTACGAGTTAGGCGTTTACTTGAATGGCTGAAGTCGTTACGGCTGCCTCCTCGACGGTCACTTTGCCAGTCTCTTTGGCGAAGGCATAGGTAGTCAACGCTAGGGCTACCGCTATTATTGCGAGTACCAGCGCATAGGTGCCGAACGCTGCAGTCCCCAATACGGACGCGAACAGATATGGAACCAAAATCCCGCCTATGGCCCTAGCCGACCCATCAATCACTGCGTATCCTGACCCCCTGGATCCGCTTGAGAACGGCTCCGCACTGAACGCCTTTTGTATTGGCGCCGACCCCTGGATGAAGAAGTTGGTCACTATGGTCCCGATCATCACGCCCACAGCGATTGTCCTGAAGAGCCCGGTGACTTCTAGGAATACAGCACCTATGAAGATGAACGTCAGGAGGGTCGCCCTCCTCCCTATCCTGTCTCCTAGGTACCCTCCGAGGTACTTCCCAAACAGGGTGAAGAAAAGCGTAATCGTGGTGAACTCGAGGGCGACGTTGAGCTTCAACCCTGCGTAGACTAACCAAGTTGGCTGGAACACCTGGAGGAGATAGAAGATGGAATAGATTGCGACGGATGAACACATGACGAGTAGGGTCTGGCGGAACACCTTCCAATTGAAGAGCTCTGTGAATGGCCTCGCCCTCTTCCCAGTCACTTCGTAGGTCTTGGTGACCTGAGGGAGCGGTGAATGTAACTCCCTAGATACCCTCTCTTCAATCTTCTTCATGATGTTCTCTGCTCTTTCGGCCCTGCCTCTAGATTCTAACCACCTCACGGATTCAGGAAGCGCAAAACTTGCGGCGAAGGCGACTAAAGAGACTGCCCCGGCGAAGTAATACATGTTCTTCCAACCTATGTTGACTGGGAAGGGGACCATTATGAAGAGCGATAAGAACGGGACCACCATCTGTCCTATCTGCAGGCCGATATCCATCCAGGCAAAGCCGCGCCCCCTGCTTGCCCCCAGCGCCCATTCGGAGATAGTTGCAGGGACTATCACGAAAATCATTCCAAGGCCGAAACCTTGACAGACCCTCAAAGTGACGAGGGTTGAGTAGTTGGGGCTGAACGTAGCAGCAAATGCAAACAGGGCAGCAATGCCGTTTGCGATGAACAGTGGTCGCTTCCTCCCGATAACGTCTTGCAGCGCGCCTGCGAAGACAAGACCTATCACAACGCCGACTGTGCTAGCAACGGCGTATAGGCCTGGATTTGCGTTGAACGCCTTATCGACTGTCGAGAGGGTGGTGCCAGTGAGGCCGTTGTCCAGAGCCTCGGCCGTGAAGATGAACATCAGCGTGCCATACAGGAGGTATTTGAATCTAGTAAAGGGGAGGCGCTCTATCCTTCCACCAGCGTTTATCCCCCTTTGTGCACCCATTCAGAATCCGTCGGAATGCCGAATTGATTTAAGGCTGAAATGAGAGATTGACAATCGCGAAGGTGGTCAATGAGTGGGGGCGGCCAGACTATGTCTGCCAGAGACCCTGGACCACGACCCCCACGCGTAAAGGGTGTTAGAGCTTGGTGGCTGCAAGAGTCCACGCAGCAAGCAAGGGATACGCGTAATTATCTCGGGCAGGTCAAGCTAGAAGCGAGTGACAATTGTCGGGAAGAGGGGATTCCGAAACACAGGATGTCGAGAAGAAGAGTGTTCAAACGCTGGTCGAGGCATTGGCGCCCTTCGGCCTGTCGCCCAATCAGGTGAAATTGTACCTCTATCTTCTGGGAAGGGAATCCACCTCGGCTGGAGAGATTTCGCGGCGACTCAGCATTCATAGGGTTGACGTGTACAGGAAGCTGCGGGAGCTCAGTGATTTGGGGCTCTTGGACCTCCATATCGGTTCCCCGAGGCGATTCACCGCTGTGGACCCCAAAGAGGCGCTCTCTTGGATTCTGAAGAGGAAGGAGTCCGAACTGCTAGCTCTGAAGGACGTAGCCTCTGAAGTTCAAACCAGTCTAGAAGCTCTTGAGATGGCCAACAAGGCTCGGAAGCCAAGGTCGGAGGTGACTGGAAACGGCCAGAGCGACTACAGGTTTTCCAAGGGAAGGGAGTCGTATTTCAGGGAGATGAAGCAACTGATTAGGGACTCCAGACATGAAATCTTGAAGATAACATCAGGCAATGGCCTGAAGAGGGCGTTTCTGCTCGGCCTGACCAAGGAGTACAAGAAAGCCGCCGAGAGGGGCGTCTCCATCAAAATGATAGGTGAGGTGCAGAAGGATAATCTAACTTACGCGAGGAGGCTCGCCAAGGTTGTACAGCTTCGGCATGTCAGAGACATACATTTTAAGTTCATAGTCGTCGATAGATCTATCACCATGCTTAGTGCTAAGTATGATGACGCCTCCTTGTTGGGGTCGGGCGACTCAGATAGCTACTTCGTCCTGAGCGACCCGAATTTTGCGAGCGTACTGTGCTTCCTCTTCGAGCACCTCTGGGAGGGCGCCGACGACTTCCCAACCCCGAGAGATGTAGCCGCAAAACGCGAAACGCAATGGAGCAAGAAGCTGTTGGCTCCTACGCCTTCCAACCTGTCTGAGAGTAGCATCACGAGATAACGGACCGCCGCCAGAGGCGGACAGCCTGATTCAGCACTTGTAGGTAGCAGCTTGATACCGTCACCTACTAATCTACCACAGGCTGCCTGGATATGGCGCCCTTGAGGGCTGCACTTCGCTACGGCAAGGCGCAAGTCGTGAGAGTGGATGACATCGCGGACTCGAATTTCCTCAGCTTGAGGTCCTCCCCTGAGGAGGATAATCAGATACTAGACCTGGCGTTATCAATTCAGAAGCACGGCCTCCTTGAACCCCTCATTGTGAGAGTCGCTGAGCACCCAGACCCCTTCGGCCACAAATTCGAACTGATCTGCGGCCATAGGAGGCTCTTCGCTTGCAAGAGGTTGTCGCAGCGGTCTGTGAGTTGTGTCGTGTTGAACTTATCTGACCAAGAGGCGATGGAGGTCGCCCTAGCTGAGAACGTCCAGAGAAGGAGCCTAAATCCAATCGAAGAGGCGCAAGCATTCGAGCTCTACATATCTTCCTTCGGAAGAGGGAGTGTCACAGTTCTCGCGAGGAGGATAAGCAAGAGCGAAGAATACGTGTCCCACAGGCTCATGCTGCTTGGTCTCCCGAAGGAGATTCAGGAGAGAATCAGTAGGCGCCTACTGAAATCAGCCTACGCAACTGAACTCGTCTGGCTGAAGAATCCCATTTCACAAACGGAACTCCTGGGCGAGATAGAGAAGAACCATCTCTCTTTCAGACAGATCCGGAGAGCGGTACGACTGATGCAAGACGATGGGATTCGGGCCCCCGAGGCAGTATCCCAGGTTCTGGATACCTGCCGGAAGGACGCCGAGGTCTGCGCGCACAGGCGCCTGGAGCGGAAACGATTTCTCGTCCAACGGGACTCTGGGGAGAGCCACCTCAACAGCAGGAAGAATCGAATCGGCGGGCAAATTGATATAATCAACAGGGCAATGCTCATAGTGAGGACTTCGCTTTCTGGGTTGGACCTGCTAATCAGCCACAACGCCTCTCAGGACAACGCCGACCAAGACCTACAACGGCTGCTCTTCGAGGAACGCAAAATAGTACACGACATGCTAGACCGCCTCATCGCAAAGAAGGTGAGCTACCGGAAGCTACTCAACGAGCAGTGGCAGCCGTGGCCGATTCAGAACTCATACGGGGTACCGCAGCCCCGCCCGGTCAGATAACGTCCATCGTACTGTCTTCCCACCAAAGATTCCTTACGCCATTCAAAGAAGAAATACCTCAGAATGGAAGAAAAAATCATGCCCAAGAAGCCAATTGAAGGGGTGGCTGCGCTCGCTACCAAGTACCTGCCATGCAAGGAGGACGGCGAACTCGACAAGGAGAGTTTCCGACGCCATCTGCGCTGGATGATTGAGAAGGGGGTCGATGCCATTGGTGTTAATGCAGGAGCCGACTTCCATTACAGCGATGCTGAAAGAAAGGAAATCACCAAGATATTAGTCGACGAAGTCAACGGGAAAGTGCCCTGCTATATGGGTGCCTCTGCCTTTGATACCGAAACGGCAGTTAAGCGCGCAAAAGAAGTCCAAGACGCGGGGACAGACGCAATTTTCATGACCGGTCCGCCCATCGACCATCCTCTGGGCTCCGATCCGGTGAATGACATCGTGGAGCACTTTCACAGAGTCAGCGAAGCGGTCAGCATCCCCGTAGGCTTCTACAACACTCCGAGCGCGTGGCCTGGGGTAATGCCTCCGGAGACAATAAGGAAGATTGAGAAGGCAGCTCCCATGGTCCAGTTTGTGAAGGCCGGCCCACGCGACATGATGTCCTACACCACCATGGTAAATGGTATGGTCGAGAGCAGAATCAAAATCATAGCAGGGAAGTCTTACTTCCAGTTTCACCAACTCCATAGCATGTGGGACAAGCCGAACCGGCCCGTGGGCCTCACCGGCTACATTGCGGGGGTTCTCCCTGCCGAACACGTCCTGATGTGGAAGGAGTTCAAGAGCGGGAACATAGACAAGGCGAGGCACATCTGGCAGTTGAAGATACTTCCCTTGGTCGACTTGATGTATGGGTTTCAGTTCGGGTGGACGGAGGATATAATGCCCCAGGAAGTTCTCAAACAGATGGGATTAATCAAGACTTCTAGGACCCCCCACTCAACCAAGGGCGTAGGCGAATACCTGAAGAAAGAGATTGGGAAGTACCTCGAGCAAGTAAAGCCCGAATACTAAGGCGGGTGCGCGAAACACGGCCAGGGCCGAGCTCGACGCAATCGAGGAGCTGAAATCAGTAGTGGGTCCCGATGATACGATACTAGATGGACCGAAGCTGACCAACTACAAGAAAGACATGGCAGACTTCGAAGCGACTCCCTTGGTCGTCGTCCGCCCTCGGTTAGAAGAACAAATTCCGCAAATCGTGAAGATAGCTAATAGGTACAATCTGAAGTTAGTGCCATGGGGGGCCGGCACAAGCCTGACCGGCGCTGTGGTCTTGGAGGGAGGGATTGTCATTGACATGCGCTACCTCAACAAGATACTCAAAGTGGACCTTGTGAACTGGAACGTCTTGGTGCAACCAGGCATGATCCTGGATGACCTCAACAAGGAGTTGAAGAGGAGTGGATTCTTCTTCCCGCCCGACCCCGCGAGCAGCTTCGCCTGCACAGTCGGTGGTGCCGTCTCCGAGGGCTCTGGAGGGATGAGATGCGTAAAGTACGGTACGATGCGAGACTGGGTGTTGGCCTTGAAAGTGGTGCTTCCCAACGGCAAGACGACTTGGCTCGGTGAACCTCTGCCGAAGAACAGGGCAGGATACAATCTCGTCCATCTGTTCATCGGGAGCGAAGGGACCCTCGGAATCATCACGCAAGCATATCTGAAGATAATCCCACTTCCGACCGTTCCGGTCAGGCGTCTGGTCGTCCTGTTCGACGACTGGGCTTCAGCCAGTAAAGCAATCCTCGCCTTCAGGACCTCTAGGATTGTCCCCACTATAATGGAGTTCATGGACAGAGAGAACGTGATGGCTGTAAACCAGGCATTCCAGACCAAATGGGACGAAGCGGAAGCGACCTTACTGGTGGACATTGACGAGCCCAACGTCGAGAGGGCCTCTCGGATTTTCCGAGACTCCGGAGCTAGGAAGATAACAATAGCCAAGGACGAAAAGGAAGCGGAGGAACTCTACCAGGCCAGGGCGCAGGCTCTGGTGGCCCTGAAGAGCATCTCGACTGGGACACGGCCAGAGGACGTGGTAGTCCCAATAAACAAGTTGGTAGAGTATTTGGACTTGGTTCGACGCGTTGCCTCGAAGTACAAGCTTAAGATTCCAGTGGTGGGCCATGCCGGCGACGGTAACGTCCACCCGGTAATCTTATTCGACAAGAACGACGCAGCGTCCACCAAGGCGGCGGAGACGGCCTTCGAGGAGATATGCAGATACGCGATTGGAGTGGGGGGCACAATCACTGGAGAACATGGAGTTGGGTCCGAGAAAGCCAAGTTGCTAGTGGAGCAGCTCACTGCGCACGGTGGGGAAGAAGCGCTGAGGCTGATGAAAGTGATAAAGCGCGGAATCGACCCGAAAGACTTGATGAACCCAGGAAAGTACATGGATTTGGGATATGATGACCATGCTTCGAGTGCCCGTTCCCGGAACAGAAGGCTAGGTCGGGAGAGAGGCGAAACTGTTAGATGAGCCAGAGCAAGCGAAACTGGAGAACCTCGGAGCACTACGTCAGTTTCTACAACTATCTCTCCGAGGTTAGAGAAAGTCTGAAGGGTCTTCCGAAGAAGATAGCAATCCACGATGTGACGCTCAGGGATGGCGAACAGCAGCCGAAGGTGACTTTCAGGAAGGATGAGAAGATCAGGATAGCGCAGGCTCTGGACGAGGCGGGGGTGAATAGGATAGAGGCTGGCCTTCCTTCTGTATCCCCAGATGACAAGGAGGCAATTAAAGAGATTGCCCACCTCGGATTGCAGTCGAAGGTGTACGCTTTCTCGAGATGCATGAAAACAGACGTGGAAGCCGCACTTAGCGTCGATGTCGACGGGATAGTCATGGAGATTCCTTCGAGTAGTCATCTGATAAGGGACGGCTACGGGTGGAAACCAGAAGACGCGGTAAACCGATCAATCGAAGCGACGAGCTATGCCCACGCTCACGGGCTCAAAGTGACTTTCTTCACCATAGATTCAACACGAGCGTCTATGGACGACATACGCAGGCTCGTCGGTAGAGTGGCGAAGGAGGGACACATGGACGCCCTAGCCCTTGCAGACACTTTCGGCGTGATGAACCCCCAGGCGACAGCATACTTCGTAAAGAAGATGAAGGCACTGTTGCACAAGCCGGTGGAGATACACGCCCATAATGACTTCGGCCTCGGCGTAGCAAATTCCATCGCCGCCATCATGGCGGGGGCGGATGTGGCCCACGTCACTGTGAACGGGATTGGGGAAAGGACTGGGAACACGCCACTGGAGGAGCTTGTGATGAGCCTGAGGTTCCTCTACGGCGTGAAGTGCGACATCAAGCTGGAGAAGCTGAGAAGGCTGTCAAAACTGGTCAGGTCACTGTCGGGGGTGGAGGTCCCGCCTCAGAAGGCGATTGTAGGGGACGACATATTCACTGTGGAGTCTGGGATAGTTACAGGCTGGTGGAAGAGGCTTGAAATGCTCCACAAACCCTTGGAGATGTACCCATTCGTTCCAGAGCTCGTCGGACACGACGGAGTCAAGATAATCCTCGGAAAGAAAAGCGGGAGGGATTCGGTGCTCTACATAGCAGAAAAGCATGGCCTCCAGCTGAGTGACGCTTCGGTCGATGACGTGCTGTGGAGAGTCAAAGAGAAGGCGATTGCGAAGAAGCGTCCGCTGAGTGAGGAAGAATTCCTGGAGTTGGCCAGACAGAGCCAGCGCCACGCTCAGCACACAACATAGCAGATTCTGTGTCCCCCGCGCGCAGATCTGTGAAGGGGGGGCCTCCTCAAAGGCCGACCTTGATCGAATGCGTATCACCTTGAAGACAAGAGATTTCGCCTCGCAGATGAGTGCCTTAGCTGTCTGTCAGTATTGCGTTAGGCCGCTACTTCAAGGCCTGCATTGGGTCTGCAAACTGCACATTCAATGCATATATCAATCAACGAGGCCGTTTCTGTTGGAGCCGCTTGACAGAGCATGCGTCAGGAACAGGAATCGAAGCTCTGGACAATGCCCCCTATAGGGGCACTCTGCTCATCGTCACCATCCTGACGGCCATAGGAGCGTTCACAGATTCGTATAACCAATTCACTCTCACTGGATCGACATTCAGCCTCGAAGCATACTTCCACACGGTGAACTCGATTTCAGTGTCACTGGCTCTGTTCTTCATAGGGTCATTGCTTGGAGCCCTTCTCTGGGGCCGCCTCGCGGATGTGGTAGGGCGCAGACTTGTCTTCGTGATAGACTTGGTAATCCTAGCTGTCTTTGCGCTCTTGTCTGGGCTAATCGTCACCAACCTGTTAGAGCTCTACACATTTCGATTCATAATGGGTCTGGCCGCAGGTGGCGATTATCCTGCGGCTCTGTCGCTCCTACAGGAGTTCGCTCCTAAGAAGCTGAGGGGGAGGCTTAACTCTGTCTTCTGGCTGCTCTTCCTAATTGCCGCAGTCATAGGTGCGCTTGTAGGTTATTGGACATACACTATCTATGGAATCTCGGAGACTCAATGGAGGGTGACCCTCGCATCGGGCGCCATCCCTGCGTTGTTGGGTGTGATTCTCAGGCTTGGAGTGCCGGAATCCCCGAGGTGGCTTGCCTTGAAGGGGAAGACTAAGGAAGCCTCTGACGCGCTTCGAAGAGTTGGGCACATCATGGTAGAACCAGATTCCATCAAGGTCACGAAATCTACCATCTCTGACCTGAAGCTCTTCTTCTCGAAGCAGTACCTTACCATAGCCATCGGCCTCGTGTTTGCGGTCTTCTTTGTCAACTTCACGCCTGGGACTCTAGGGACCGAGGCTCCGTTGGTCCTCAATGCCTTCGGTTTCAGCAAGACCTTCTCCCTGATTGGGTCCGTTCTGTTCGAGTACATCCCATGGGTGGTCAGCGGGCTTACTGTGATACTGATAGGCGACAGGGTAAGCAGGGTCCACATGTTCGTGATAGGCTCAGTGGGAATGGCGATTGTCGACTTTCTAATCTTAGTCACAAGGAGCAACATCTACGCGCTTGCCGCCAGTGTGATTGCGATTTCATTTCTCGACATCTTCTGGTTCAACATCGCGATGAGCTGGGCCGGGGAGCTCTATCCCACAAGGATACGCGGTGTTGGCGCAGGATATGGAATATTCCTCAATAGGACTAACGGTGCCCTCTCTGTCTTCATTGGACCAATCCTATTATCCATGTTCCACCCGACAGGATTGTTTGTGATTTACGGCGTTCTCGGCTTAATGGGCGCAATAGGCGGATTCGTATTCCTTGGGACGCGTGGGAAGACTGAGGGGAAAAGCCTCGAGGCAATAGGAACCAACTGAGCCGTAGTCTTAGCCTATCTTCGTGGATTATGACTGTGACACACGGCCCTACTTGGTTCCGTCTGGTTGGAGACACAAACAGCGCACTTCAGAGATAAATAACGCAACACGAAAAATTTGAGGTGTATGCAGGATATGAAAGCGAAGTCATTGTGGATAAACTCCCGCAGGGAGGGGTGAAACTCAAGTTTGCACTTTGATGGGGCGTTCGAGGTGAAAACAACGAAAGACCGAGTGTTCGCCCTCCTGATGAACCCGGAGGAGCTTTCGAAATGCATGCCCGACCTCCAAAAGCTCGAAGTCAATTCTCCTGACGAATACACAGCCGTCATCAAAGCGGGCGTCCCATTCTTCCACGGGAACTTCGACATGCACTTCAACGTGGTCGAGAAGGTTCGTCCAACGCATGCGAAGATTGTGGCCCATGGGACAGGCATACGGAGCGCAATATCCCTCGAGACCATCATAGACCTGCTGGACGGCCCGCAGGGCGAGGTGACGATAAAGTGGTCAGCAGAAGCTGAGATAAGCGGAATGCTGGCGTCGGTCGGCCAGAGGCTGGTCGCAGGACAGGCAGAGAAAATCGTAGAGCAGTTGTTTGACGGCCTCAAGGAGATGGTCGCTGTTCCTGGTCCCTGACTCGCTGCGCCTACGTCCGGGATGCAGAGGCATCCGCCAAACAATTTGGACGGCTGACGCCATCCGGCGCGCCGTGTTATCCAAGCATCTCGATTAGAAGAAAGACAAAAACGCAAAAGAAGCAGAAAAATGAACCGAAATGAACGAACATGAACGGGGTCCTCGAAGAGGACCTTGTACCTGAGGTCGGCGAGACCACGGAGCGCCGATCAGGGTTAGTTCTATCTTTGACTATGGTGACACCGAAATGTTCCTTCCGAGCGCCTGACTTCCGCCTCCCACGGGGCGACGTTCGTGAATGACGCCACCCAGACCCAGGCAGTCATGTTAACTGCGTTGCAACGAGGGCAGGAGCGAGTCTGCGCGGCGGGCAGGCCGTCCCCCTCGCCACGTTCTCGCACCACCTGCGGAAGTTGGGGTCGTCGAGGAGGTTCCTGTGCTTCGAGCGCGAGAGGGTCGACATTGCTTGACGAATGATGCCTCGCAGGCTACTTAACGAGCCCGGAATGTGAACCTAAATCGGTTTGAATCCGGCCGGCCCCAGCTTTGATGGGCTAACTATGCGCCTTGTTCGGCCGGAAGGGCTTGACTCTAGCATTCCGCTCGATGTGCGATCAGGTAGCGTCACCAGTCTACATGGGCAATCGCATCAGACAGCGCGTAGCTCGCTTCCAGGTTAATCCGTCGCCGGTGAAGGCGGGTTCTGCGTTCGCCTTTGTGGCGCCCACAACTCCATGATGTTGCCCGCCGGGTCTGAGAAGTATGTGCTCCATGCCCGTTGAGAGCCGTGCCAGCCTCTCGAGTTTTCGATTTTGGGGCTGCACTTTACACCCTCGCGCTCCAGGAATCGAATGCACTCGTCTAACTTGTCAGGTTGGACTTCGAACGCGACGTGCAGAGGGGCCTTGACCATTTCGTCTCCATACCCGCTCATGAATCCTCTGTCTTCGTGGGCGAATCCGAAATATTGTTCGCCTACGTCAGCGAAATGAATGTGTTTCTTGTCCGGACGAACCGGAAATTCGAGCCCGATCTTTCGGTAGAATTTGGCGCATTCCTCGGTCCTTGTGGTAAGGAAGGCGACTTCGGCGACCCGTAACAGTGGCAGTCTCTTCATTCGAAGCGCTGTCGTCCCACGGTTCCAGGCTTAAAGGGGTTCTTACCACTTTCGCTCGCCGAATCCATCCACCAGTGACTCGTTCATCTGACGCGGGATCATTAATCGACTTATGCGTATCGAGCCAAGCCGCTCGCATAAGGGATGGATTTGCACGTAAACCTTCGAATTCGGACGACCCCCGTCAGACGTCGAAGTACTTCTGGAAGTTAACTTCCACTAGTCGGGCCATGGGGTCTCTAGGAAACGCTCGGCCCCTGTCGCGACGTTAATTAGAACCCCTAGCGTGCTTGACTGGAGGGCGTCAGCTTCGAGCAGGCCAAGTGAAAGCCGCCTCCCCAGAATTGTCTATACAAGTCACGCCGAGGACAGGATGAGACAGAGGCGGATTTCGCGCGTCGAAGTTAGGCTTACCCTCCTCCGTCCAGCCGGGAGTGCGAGGCTCTTTGACGAACCCGACAAGTGGGAGTACCGTCGTCAGATCGGTGGCAGGACAGTGGTTGTCATCGTTTACCGCGAGGGGAACAGATTTAAGGTAAAGGCTGTGTACTCTTCCTGACTCAACATGAGCTCAAAGATGGCCGTCAAATCCGACCTGGATGCGAACGCAGCATATGTCAAGCTGAGGAACGGGAGGGTCAACGAGACGAAAGAAGGCAAGCTCGACTCCTTGGAGGTGCTCTTGGACTACGCGAAGGATGGCCAGTTGTTGGGCGTGGAATTGCTGAACCTCAAGAAAGCACTTGAGCTCTACGTCGGCCCAAGGATTCCGGAGATACTAGCGAAAGCCACTTCCTGACTCTATCGCCAATGGGCAGAAGCATAAGTTGGCCTGCTTTCTCTAAGATTTGTCGTAACCCAATCGCGTACGATGCGGGCTTTACAGCTAACAAAGCGGGAGAATGGCCAAGTCAGCAGAACCTATTCCAAGTCTTCTGGGCGCCATAAAGCATAGCGGTCTGACGTTCATCTTTTACAACCATCGTCTAGCGAATAGCATCGGAACACCGCCGCTGTGTAGGAACACCACGACGTCATCCTTGTCTAATTCAGACGCCTTGATTAGCTGAATGAGGCCATGCATGGCCTTGGCCGTGTATGAAGGGTCGAGGAATATGCCTCCTATCTTGGCGACGAGTTTGATTGTGTCAGCAATCTCCCCTTCAGCGAAGCTATGGATTTGCCTGAAACTTCGTCATAAACAGCGATATGATGTCGGCCAGTAGCCGTGACCTGATTCTTCTCGTCACTGGCGAAGAGCAGTTTCCTCGTCCTTTCAGTTAGTTCCATCACGTTCCGGATTATCTGGCCCTTTGGCGCCCCGTCGCTGATCCCAAGTATTTTGATGCGTTTCCCCGACAACTCCTTTCCAAGGACTAATCCCGACTGGGTTCCTCCCGAACCTGACGCTGTCAAAATGTGGCTGGCTTTGATCCCCATCTCAGCTGCCTGGCTGTCTGTCTCTGCAAAACGGTTCACGTGGCCTAGCGCGCCAAGAGGGGCATAGCCTGCTGTCGGAATCAGGTAAGGCCGGCGCCCATTCTGCCGGAGTCCGTGAACCACCTCAGACAGGGCGTGGTCAATGGCGTCGTAACCGTCCACATACGTGATTTTGGCACCCAAAATGACGTCGAGCAATAGATTTCCGCTCCGTTCTTCATCTTCTACTTTGTCGCCCTTCTCGGAGTACAACACCGAAGACACGTCCAGCCCTAACTTTCGCGCGACCATCGCTGTCAGGCGTGCGTGGATTGATTGGGTGTGTCCTGAAGTGACAAGGGTGTTCGATTTCTTCGCTATCGCGTCACCGATTATGAATTCGAGTTTCCTCACCTTGTTTCCGCTGAACGACGGTATCAGAGCATCATCCCTCTTAATGAACAAACGAGGCCCTCCGAGGAGGGACCTCAGTCTCGGAAGTGCTTCTAACCTTGAAGGAAGATTCGCCAAGCTTATCCTTGGGAATCGTTCCAGCCTCGCTGGGACCTGTTCTGTTCTCAACTATGATGTAGTCCTCTTCCGTGTTTAAAGTCGGAAAGAGGTATCTTTGACTTCGGAGTTCGAGCTGGGGGGTTTTGGGACTCTAGGTCGAAATTCTAACGAGTTGAGTGCGTGACGGTCGCGGCTGCCGTCTTTGCTTCTTCGCCCAAGACAGGTAGAAGCTGACTTCCACCTGTAGGATTACAGGTCGAAGTAGAGGTTGAATTCGTAGGGGTGCGGCCGCGCCGCCACGCTCCTGTGTGCTTCCATCTCGAGTTCGACCATCACCTCGACCAGGTCCTTCGGGAAGATCCCGTCCAGGAACCCGGAGTCGCTCTTGAGGCTCTCCACGGCCTCCTTGAGGCTCCCGGGGAGCTCTCCTACCTTGAGGGCCCTCCGCCTCTCCGGCGTGAGCTTGTAGATGTCCTCGTCTACTGGGTCGCCTGGGTCCGTCTTGCCTCGTATCCCGTCCAGGCCTGCGGCTGTGATCGCGGCGAAGGCGAGGTAGGGGTTGCACGAGGGGTCCGGGGTCCTGAACTCCACCCTCTTCGCCCCTTCCGACCCTCTTTCGTACGCCGGGATCCTGACGTTGGCTGACCTGTTCATCTTGCTCCATGCGATGTAGACCGGCGCCTCGTACCCAGGGACCAGCCTGTGGTAGGAGTTGGTCGTCGGGTCTACGATGGCGCAGAGAGCCCTGCTGTGCGACATTATCCCCCCTATGTAGTATCTGGCGAGCTGGCTCAGCTCCGCATAATCGTCGGCCGGGTCGAAGAACGCGTTCCTCCCGCCCTTCCAGAGGCTGGAGTGGACGTGCATCCCGACGGCGTTGTCCCCGAAGATGGGCTTGGGCATGGTGGTTGCGATCATCCCCATCTGGCTCGCCACGTTCTTCGTGACGAACTTGTACGTCATCGTGCTGTCGGCCATGGTGACGAGTTCGTCCCTGTAGATGTCTATCTCGCACTGGCCCGCAGTCGCCACCTCATGGTGGTGGGCGTTGCTCAAGACTCCGAACCCATCGCGAAGGTAGTTGACGCAGACCCCGCGGTAGTCGTTGAGGGTGTCGACGGGCTGGGCAGGGTAGTACCCGTCCTTGAACCTGATAGGGAAGTTCGTCCCCCTGGACTCGGTGGCGGACTCCTTCGAAGATATCTTGAAGCCTGACGAGAACGGGTTGTTCGTCTCCCAGGTCGCCGCGTCGAAGACGAAGAACTCGACCTCCGGCCCCCAGAGCGAGCCGGTGAACCCTGCCTCCCGGATCTTCTGCTCCGCCACCTGGGCTACGTGCCGCGGGTCCCTGGCGAACCTCCCTCTGCCATAGCCCGCCCTTACGTCGCATATCAGCCGCGCCGTCTTGAGCTGGCCGCTAGTCCAGGGGAATACCCCGTAGGTCGAGGGGTCGGGGACCAGGAGCATGTCTGACTCGTTGATGTCGACGAACCCCTTGATTGACGAGCCGTCGAGCTTGGCCACCCCGTCAGCGAACATCCCCTCGTTCGTCATCTCCGAAGGGAGGGTCACGTGCCTGAGCCTCCCGGGGACGTCCGTGAACTGGAGGTCGACGAACTTCACCTCGTCCTCCCTCAGCAGCCCGATCACCTCTTGACTGGAGAATGTCCTCCTTGCGAAGTCTCCGGTAGCCGTCACTTTGAATGTCAAACATGGCGCCGATGTTCACAAAATATATAACGTAGCACTCAATCATGGGCAACGTTTGTCTGATTGATTATGACAAAATCACCCAATCGTTCGGACGAGGCAGGCCGGAAGGGGGGCGCGCCTGGACAAAGTACCGACCCACTCGACCTCAAGATACTCAGGATGCTCCTCCTCGACGGGAGGGCGTCGGCCCGGGAGGTCGCCGCGAGCCTGGGGGTGTCCACCTCTACGGTCACCGCCCGCCTCGGGCGGCTCCGGGGGAGCGGGGTCCTGCGGGGGTTCGCAGCCGTGCTGGACTTCCAGCGGCTTGGGTACGAGCTGACCGTCGTCACGGAGATCAGCGTACTGAAGGGGAAGCTCCTGGAGATGGAGCGGGAGATAGCGAGGCTACCGACGGTCTGCGCGGTATACGACGTCACCGGCGAGATAGACGCGATCATCGTCTCCAAGTGCAAGGGGAGGGAGGAGCTGAGCCGCTTCACAAAGGGGCTCCTGGCGATGCCCTTCATAGAGAGGACCAACTCCCACGTGGTCCTGACCACAGTCAAGGAAGACTTCCGGGTCCCAATCTAAGCTTAAATGACGACGACGCGCCACGACGTCCCCCGCCATGGTGAAGATCAAGGTGAAGCTCGGCCAGGCTGAAGCCGAAGTCGAGGCAGACCCCGAGCACCTCAGGGAGGCCATCGACCTCATCCCCGATGTGGCTGGGAAGCTCCCCCAGATGGGGAGAGACCAACCTGCGGCGGCTGACCCCGCAAACACGGCCCGTTCGGCAGACTTTCCCCCAGGGGAGCAGGCGGAGGCCCCGGTTGTGGCTCTCGAGAAGGGGGATTCCCTCGCCGAGGTGATAGCCAAGTTCTTCGCTGGCCCTTGGGGGCGGGAGAGGAGAAAGCTCTCCGACGTCAGAGAGGCTCTCCAGTCCTACGGCCTCAACTATCCAAAGCAGTCGGTCGCGGTCGCCCTGCTACGGCTGGCGAAGGCGACGAAGCTGAGAAGATTCAAGGCAGAGGACGGAGAATACGTCTACACCTCTGCGACCACTGTCCCGGCGAGGCCGCTCCAGCAAGACGGTGCGCTCCAGGCCGCCGACCCCGAGGCTGCCGCGGACGCAGTCCAGCTTGCTTAGCTCCAAGGAAGCCTGGGATTGAACCGGAGACCCCTCCTGGCGGCTTCCGCCGTCCTCGTCGCTGCCCTGGTCCTCGGAGGCTACGTGGCCGCCATGTACTTCCAGTCCCCCGCCGCGAAGGTCGCGGCCGCGCCGAACGTGCAGGTGGACTCATTGGCTCCGGGCGCGAGCTTCCCCTGGGCCTACGCGAACGAGACCGTCGAGGGGGTCCAGCCAAGCGTCGCTGTCGGGGCCGGAGGACAGGTCTACGCTTCTTGGATAGGGTTCTCGACCTCGTCCCCCCAGGTCTACCCGAGCTCGGCCCGGGGCTTCAGGACGCAGATACTGTTCTCGGCATCCACGGACGGCGGCAAGAGCTACTCTGCCCCCGTGGAAGTGAGCAACTCGACGAGCCCGCTCAGCTACAGCTGCTTCGACCCCTCGACCGCGGTCGCGCCTAACGGGACGTTGGCCTATGTCGCCTACGCCTGCTACTCCCAGGGCGGGTTCGCCACCACCATCTTCGTTGCGGCCGGGAGGGGTGGGCCTTCGGGGGATTTCAGCTTCATCCAGAACGCGGTCTCGGTCGGGGTCGGGTTCAGCAGCCCCTGGATGGTCGTGTCGAAATCCGGAGAGGTGTATCTCGCCTGGGACAGCTCATACGAACTGTATTGGGCGACGGTCAGGCCGAACATGACCATCGGACGACCGTCTTCGAACACCTTCCCTACGGAGTATGGCTGGACCACCGGCGCAGCCCTCCTCCCCAACGGCACCATGGCCGTCGCCGCCTACGGTTACTCCAGCCCCTACGCGGCGAACTCCACCATCAGCGTGCTGTACGCCCCACTCTCCAGGGACGGGCACTCTGGGAAGCTCGACTGGACGAGCGTCGCCAACCTCACGGTCCCCAGCTCGATGTACATCGGGGGGGCTGTCCCCTTCGCCCCCGGCCCAGCCCTGACGATAACTTCAGGTGGGACGCCCTACATCGCCTACGCGTCAGGCGTCGGGCACTCGCTGCTCCTCACCTGGCTGGCGCCCGGGGAGCAGTCCTGGTCGAGCCCGGTCGTCCTTGGGTCTTCGCAGAACGGGACTGTCGAGTCCCCCGCACTGGCCTCCGGCGGAATCGGAGTCATCGTGGCGACATGGATGGGGAACGCGACGGGGGCATGGGACGCCTATGTCTCAGCCTACCAGACGTCCGCCTCAAAGCTGGCTGGACCGATCATGCTGAGCAGCGCGCCAGGGTTCGCGTCCGGGCCGACGACATGGCACGGCGACTTCATGTCCGTCGCGAAGGTGAGCGGGTCTATGTTCGTGGCTCTGTGGTCCGACGGCCGGGGGGTCCCAGACTACTACGGATACGGGCACATCTACTCGTCGCTGGTCTCGGTCTCCTAGGCCGCAGGTTCCCGCTTCGGCCCTCGTGGTCTGCCTGGCGCGCGATACTGATTTTAACCTGACAAGAAACCCGCTGCGGAGGAGCCATTAACATACATGTCAAGCGAAAGGGAGCTTCACGTTTCAGTCAGCTACGGCGAGGCCAAGCTGGAGCTGTCAGGCTCTCCCGAAGTGGTGATGCGCTCGCTCCGGGAGTGGGTCTCGAAGGAGGTCCCCAACATGGACCTCGCCCGGGCTATAAGCGTGAATCACTCCCTCAACGACCTGATCCAGATGTTCAGAGACTTCGTTCGTGTCACCCCGGAGGGCCCCCGGGTCTGGGTGCAGGATAGGAAGCTGAGCGACAGGGACGTGATAATGCTCCAGCTGGTGGCGGCGCGGATCGCAAACCTGAGCGGCAAGTCTTCAGCCGACGCCATGGGAGTCGGTGACATAGAGGCCGCCACCGGGCTCTACGCCAAGACAATCAGTTCGAGGCTAAGCGAGCTCACGAAGTCGGCCAACGTCGAGCGGCTCGACTCCGAGCAGGGAGGGAAGTACAGGATCACCACCGTGGGGGCGAGCAGGCTCTGGGAGCAGCTCTCTAAGAAGTTCCCTGCTGCCCCTTGAACGGATACTTCTGGACGTACTGGTAGTTCCTCATGCTCCCGTCCCTGAAGAGCGACCCTTCGCGGACGAGGTCGACGAGGGTATGCGAAACTGCAGTCCTATCGTAGTGGTAGCCGCGCCTGCTCATCTCCTCGTGGACCTCAGACAGCGACCTGGGGGTGGCGAACCACCCCTCCTTCCACATCATGGTGATCACGCTCCTGCTGGTCTCCCCCTTCCTGTCGCCAGACGCTGCGCCGGGGGGCTCGGCCAGGGCAGGCTCCCTCGACGCCATCGCCGCGAGGACGCTCTCGACGTCGCTCTGGACGCGCCCCTCCTGGGTGGTGATCTCTATCTCCCACGACCCGCGCTTCAGCTTGATGGTCACATTGGCAGGCTTCTCGCTCTCTGACATCTGTATCTTGTTGCGCCTGTTGTCCAAGATGCCATTATTTGAATTGCCCACTCCGGCTCCATGCGCCAAGCCGAGGGGGGACCCGCCGACGGAACGAGCGGGGCCGACCACTTAGAGTTATTGCCCATGTTGCACATGCGCAATAATTAAATACTTACCGTGTTATGGCCCATGTTGCGCAACATGGCCATCGCAACCTTCCCATTGCAGGACTGTCAGCTGTCGACCTTCGACTCCCTGGCCAGGGAGTTCGAAGAGGCCTTCACGGATCTCGCCGAGAGCGCGGAGCGCGAGCTCTCCGGGAAGACCTTCATCTTCAGCAGGTATGGGAAGGAGCTGTACCCGTACTTCGAGGCGACGAACGCGTCATTGGTCCCTGGGTGCATAGTTCCTATCAAAGAAGGGCGACCAATCGCGTCCGTCGACTCGACGTGCGTCCTGGTGGGGGAGACCTCGCTGGGCTCACTCTACGCTGCCAGGACAGCGGTGGGTGTGTCCTACGGGGGCGCCCTGCGCCGGTTCTTCAGGCTGGGGCCGATCCTAGTCTATGCGACTCCGTCCGGGCTGAGCGGCCTCCTCCAGCATGTCCCTTCGTCCGAGATGGACCTCATCCTGTCGGACGACGCCGTGGCCGAGCGGTTCATCAGGAACACTGTCGAGAGGAGGGTCATCGAGGCCCTCTCCTCAGGGGAGGGGGACACCATAATCATGGCCGACGGTTCGCTCAAGCACCCCATGGGGCAGCTCTCAGCGTCCGTCCGCAGGCGGGCCGGAGGAATGCCCATGGTGGGTTTCTCCAAGTCGAGCAACCTCCTTCTCTCGGAGGACTATGTGAGCGCGCTGTCCATGTCCCCCGTCCCTGCCTACCACTCCCTCGACCGGGGGCCCGTCGAGACGGTCCTCGCGAAGTTCGCCCCCGACGGCCTTGTCTTCAGACTCGACGTCTCGTCGCAGGAGCCGGCGGAGACAACCCTGGGGCGAATACTCTGGAACGACGCCTTCGCGTCGGGGTACCCGGACTCCCTGAAGGTGGCGCACCACCTCTCCGTCTTCTCCAGGGCGGACGACCAGGCGCTCAAGGCGTTCGTGACGAAGCGCTTCAGGGTGAAGCAGCTCCACACCTTCCCGCTTCGGAAGATAGCGCTGGGGAGCTTCAAAGGGGGGGCCTAGGGTGAAGATACTCAAGAAGGAGTCTGACGACATCCTGGTGATAGCCTCCCCCAGAGAGATGGTGAGGGTGGGTGACTATCTGGTGGCGTCCGAGCCCCAGCGCAGCCTAGTCCTCCAGGTCTACGATGAAAGGTACCTGGACGTCGAGGGGATAGAAGAGGAGATAGCCAGGGAGGAGGTGCTCTCCGTGTCTGCCCAGGGGGTCACGTCAGACCCCACCGAGCTGACCACCATCTCGACAATAATCCGCGACATGCGGATACTCCTCTGCAAGGCGCGCGGGACGATTTCAGACGGGCGGCTGACCCCGAGGGCCAACTGGATGCCGTCTAGGACGAGCTCGACGGTGACGCGCCTCATGGTCGAGGACCTGGCCGGGGCGGTGGCCCCGTTGGGGATCAGGAACATCAGGCTGGGGACCGTGGACGGGGAGTCGTCATTCGGGGTCCCCGCCGAGGCGTTGGACGGGAGGATCACCGTGATCACAGGGCGGAAGGAGTCGGGAAAGTCCCACATGGCAAAGATCCTCCTCCGCGGCCTCCTGGAGAACGGCGCGTACTCTGTGGTCTTCGACCTGAACGACGAGTATGGCACCATAGGGCAGCTCGGCGACGGTACCGATGGCGGACAAGGGCGGAAGGTGAGGGTGATGAGGCCCGGGAAGGAGCTGAAGTTCTCGCTGGCGAGCATCGGTCTCAGGCCAATCACCAGCCTCCTCTCCCACTCCCTCGAGATGCCCGGGACGTCCCTCAGGGAGTTCGTGAAGATATGGGAGCAGCTCGACAGCAGGGACGAGCTGTCCCTGGCCGCGCTGGAGGCGGCGATCCAGCAGTGGAGGTGCAACGAGTTCGTAAGGGACGCCCTCTTCGCCAGGTACCACACGCTCGCGTCGTGCGGGCTCTTCACAGACTCCAGCCACCAGCAGTTCGACCTCCAGGACTTCTTCGGCCTGAACAGGTCCGGGGGGGCCCTGGTGGTGTCCCTGAGCGGGGTCTCGCCGCTCAACAGGAAGATGGTGGTCGAGCTGATGCTCTCCAAGCTGGTGGAGCTGCTGGAGAGGAGGAAGATACCCCCTGTCTTCCTCTTCGCCGAGGAGGCGCACCTCTACCTGCGGGACACCTACTGGGAGGACCTTATCACGCGGATGCGCCACTTCGGCGTCTTCACGGTCTTCGTGACCAATCAGCCGGACGCCATAGACCAGAAGATATACCGCCAGGTGGACAACATATTCCTCTACAACTTCAGCAACGACTCCGACCTCGCTCTTGTCTCCCAGGCATCCATGGCCGACGCAGACACTGTGAAGGCCATAGTGAGGACCCTCCCGCCGAGGATGTGCCTCCTCCTGGGGTACGCCGTCAGGAACCTCCCGGTGGTCGTGAGCGTCGACCCCTTCGACTCGCCCCCCTCGGGGACGACGAGGCGGTTCTTCGCAGACTCCATCGAGGTCGGCCCGGCTGCCAGGTAGCCCTCAACTCCCGTAGTACACGACCACCAGGCCTGAACCTCCGTTCCCGCCCGGCGCACCTGGTCGCCCTCCGCAAGAGGTCGAGGTGGAGAAAGAGCCACCCGCCCCGCCCCCGCCGGCCCCCGGCCCAGCGTCCGCGCCTGCAGACCCTGACCCGCATGAGCCCGCGCCGGTCCCTCCCGTCCCCCCGTCGGCGAACGGAGACGCGGACCCTCCGCCGCCCCCGAATGCGCAGTTGCTACTCCCGCCAGGCAGCCCAGTGTAGACCGTCCCAGAGCCTAGCGAGTCCGCAGGGCTCCCCATCCCTGGTGGATAGTAAAAGCTCCCGCCCCCCCCTCCACCACCGCCGTATGTGGTGTACTGGAGCGCTTCGGCCGCTTTCCCTGAGGCGCTGGGAGCCCCGCCAGGAACACCATCGCCGCTCCCGCCGCTGGGTGCCCCGCCGGGGGCGCAGGAAGCTCCGCCCGCCCCGTTGTAGAGGTAGGCCGACCCTCCGCCGCCCTGCCCTCCGCCGCAGGCCATGTACCCGCCGAAGGCGCTGGCCCCTCCGTTCCCGCCGCCTCCGCCGTTCGTGGTCGCCCCGCCTGCCGCTCCTCCGCTCCCTCCCTGTCCCACCGTGACCGACACCGAGCTCGCCCCTTGGATGTCCACGAACCCCTGCGCGAAGCTCCCTGCTCCGCCCCCGCCCCCGCCCCCGCTCCCTGCCGGCCCTCCAGAGTCAGTGGCCCCCCCGCTCCCGCCGCCCCCTCCACCACCCCCGACGCACACCACGTACGCCGAGCCTGCACCAGGAGGGACGGACCATGTCGTCGACGCCGTGAACTTCACCTCAGTCCACCCGGGCTGGGCGCCGGGAGCCGTGTACCAGAATACGTTCCCGAGGGAGGTGAGCAGCCCGACCGAAGACCCGGGAGGGTTCCCCGACGCTATCTCCTCGTAGCGCGACGAGCAGGTCGCGCTCCCCGGGGAGCAGGCGCTCGCGGGGATGAGCGGCGACACCGGGGTCTCGCCCCCAGCAGGTATGGCGGCAGACGCAGCAAAAGAGTAGACCGTGCCGTTCGGGTATCTCAGTATGACGTGGTTCACCAGGACCGTGGCCCCGCCGCCGTTGACGGCTTCAAGCCCGCCGGAGGAGGCGCGGAAGGTCAGCGACTCGCCGGCCCTCAGCGCGTCGACCCCCTGGGCCTGCTGCTCCGCCTGGGATACCTGCGACTGCATCGCCTCAGAGTATGCTAGGGTCCCGAGCGCCAGCATGAACACAAGGATGAATATGATCGTCCCCACCACGGAGGCCACCCCCCTGCGCCGGCACGAGACCCTCGTCTTCCTCCACTCCTATGCCGGGACGACCCTGACCTCGACCGCCTGCTGCGCCCCCTCGGCGGCGGTGACTGTCACCAGGTGGCTCGAGCCTACGGCGAAAGCGTCCCCAGAGACCACGACCTCCACCAGCACCGTGGCGCCAGGCACAAGGGGGGTCGCCACCCTGACCGAGCCGGGGTCCGAGCCTGGGGCTGGGCAGGAAGATGCCAGGACCGTCCTGTCGGACGTGTCGTAGACCGAGTAGCAGTAGCTCGCGGCGCTCGGGGCGCCGCTAGTGGTCACCGCGAAGGAACCCAGCGCGGTCCCCGAGTCGTCTGTCACGAGCAGCGTCTCCACCGCCGAGTAGGGGCCCTGCCTGATGCTCGCCCCGGCGACGGACACCGAGCCCCCTCCCATGGCGGCGAAGTACCCCAGGGCCGCCCCCATCACCAGGGCGGCTCCTCCCATGGCCACGGCGATGAGTATGAACACCTCCAGGTAGCCTGCGACCCCGCATCGGTCAGGTCTCAACCTGGACCTCCTCTCCCGCGGCGTCGAATGCTATCACCGTCTGCCCGGACGGGTGGGCGCAAACCCCCAGGGGGACCTGGAAGACGACGAGTGACCCGGGGCCCAGGGGGGGAAAGTCGCCGTCGACCATGGTCGAGTTGACGACGAAGCCAGCCGGGGTGAAAGCCGCGGCCCCATAGTCATAGAGCGCGAGCGTGAGGTTGGGCCCCTCCTGGGCCCCCTGATAAGACGGGCAGGCGGACGAGGGGGACACCGTGGAATAGGCCAGGGAGACCTGCACCCCGGCCGAGTCCTCGCTCAGCGCGGCCCCTGCGGACGCCGAGTCTGAAGCCAAGCTGAACTGGCTGGTCGCGGCTGCGACGACCATGCTCCCAAGGGAGAGGGTCACCCCTATCATCAGGAGGGCGGCGTAGAGCTCGCTGACGCCTCGCCGGGCGCCTCGGTGGCGAAAAACGCGGGAGGGGGCCGTGGTCCGGCCCCCTATTGAGAAACCACTGTGACTTGGGCGGAGGCAGAGCCTAAGAGGATGTTGATCGTCACCGGGGTCCCCGGGGCCCAGAAGGTCCCGCTCCCAGAGACGGTCAGGGGGCCGTTGAGCACGAACGAAGTCTCCCCGCCCGGAGGGAGGGCCGAGGGGGCGGCCGCGCGGAATGTCAGGGGGCCGCCGGTAGATGTGGAGACTGACCAAGTCAGGTTCCCTCCGGAGGTGACCGGGCAGGTCGTGGAGCAGCTCACCCCGGTCCCGGTGCTTGTCCCGGCGAAGACCACCTGGCAGGAGGTTGCGGTTGCGCACGATATGGGCGTCCCCCCGTTGTTCTTGAGCGCGACCGAGATGGCCATAGGCGAGCTGGAAGCAGTCGTCCCCGCCTTGAGGGACGCGCCGACCACTTCTACGCTGGAATTGGCCGTGGCGCTGTTGATGAGGTTGTAGATGGATGCCGTCACGACGCCGCCGACGCCGAGGACTGCGGCTATGATGATGAAGAGGTCTAGGCTCTGCGAGATCGCTTTCCGTCGTCTTGTGATTTTCAACGCCCATCTATGCGGCCGGCGCTTATAACCGGCCCCCCTCTCAGCGGAGGAGGAACATGGAGAGATAATGTGCCCCCGGGCCCGCGAGGAGCACCACCGCGGCCGCTGCGAGGGCGACGTTGAGCGACGCCCGCCAGGTGTTCCGAACTGTGAGGTCAGTCACCTTCGCGCCGATCAGCCCAAGCGCAGCGGCCGACACCACTATGAGGAGGTCCGACACCGTCGACAGACCGGGGGGTGCCGCCCCGACATGGAACGCGCCGAGGCGGACGACAGAGAGCCCCAGCCGGGCCCTGGAGCCGAACGTGGAGAGGATGGCGCGGACGAATGTCACGCCGAAGGCGAGGAGAAGGGGAGACGCATAGGAGAGTGCGAGGTAAGGCTTCATCTCCGCCGTCGCGTTCCGCCTCATCTGGATCATCCTGTCGGCGAAGCTCGACACCTGGAAGACGGTGTCGACTGTCCCGCCCCCGGAGCGGCTCATCTCTCCCAGGAGCAGGAACGTCAGCCTCCCGAGGGCGCTCCTGCACGCCGGCTTCGCCTCGTCGAGGGGGACCCCTGCCCTCACCCTGGCAGCGACCTTCGAAAGCAGGGTGGCGAAGGGGCGGGGGTAGCCGCCGTGGGCCTCGATGGCCACCACCGCCTTGGACAGGTCGTAGTCGTGCCTCTTGTACTCGAGAAGGTCCCTCAGGAACTTCGACAGCCCCAACTCGAGCTCCCTCGTCTCCGCCATCTGCCTGCGCACGGACGCGCCGTAGACCGTGAAGAAGACGAAGAGGACCGCTGCGGCTGATGCCCAGAGAGCGCCGGCGGCGACGCCGAGGGCTGCGAAGGGGACCGCCGCCAGCAGGGCCCTTGCACCCTTCCCGCGCGGCGCCTCCTCGGGGGAGGGCTGCATCCTACCAGCCATGTAGAGCAGCGCCATGGTGAACGCGGGGACCCCCACACCCGTGAAGAATGCCAGCCCGACCACGGAGAATCCGGGGGAGAACACCCCGACCACCATCAGGAGGAGCGGGACGACCCCGAACACGGTTATCATCATGCTCCCCACGATACCGACCCTGGTGACGTACCTCCCCCAGGCTTCCTCGAGCTCCCTCAGCAGCGACCCGCTTTCCGCCGTGAGGTAAGCCGAGACGTCCCCTCCGCTCCTCGCCTTGCTGGTGTACCCGAGGAGGAAGCTCCCCAGCTTCTTCGAAGGGTGGACGGACGCGAGCCTCTCCAGCGAGTTGTTGGGGTCCATCCCGAAGATCTCCACGTCCCGACGGACCAGCAGCGCCTCTTCTTTCATCGAGGGGAACACGTCGCTGGCAGACACACCCTTCAGTATCGAATAGAGCGGGACCCCCGCGCCCCCCAGGACCCCGACCAGGACCGAGAAGAATGGGAGCTCCCGCTCCACCCCCTCCATCCTCCTGGCGACCTCGTCCCTCAGCCTGACCTCCGGGGCGAAGAAGGGTATCAGCGGCGCCAGCGAGAGTGCGAAGAGCCATGGGGAGACCAGGGCGCCGAGCACGGCTGCCAGCGGGACCGCCGCCAGGGCCGCCTTCGCCGCCCCGTCCACCGACTTCCACGCGATGGCTGTGGGGTTCCCGACCCGCCCAGACCTCTTCACCAGCTCAGACATCATCCGAGACCTCCAGAGAGCGACCCTCCACAGGGGCCGCGCCCCCCAGCCTCCGGCGCCTGCCGGAGCCAGGTCACCCATCCGGCCTCACGCCCCTGGCCTCTTGCACCGAGAACTCCTTGACCATCTTCGAGAGCGCCCCAGGGTCCAGCCCCCCTCCGGCAATCTGACCAGAAAGGCGGGCCGCCCTGACCGCCAGGCTGGCCTGGACCGCGGCCGGGGTCCACCCGAAGCTCTCAGCTATCTCGTTCAACCTGAAAGACCTGTCGAGGACCTCCGCCGGTGTGGTCGGAGAGAACGAGTCGCTTGCCGGGTCGTACCTGAACACGTTGACTATCTCGTGCTCGTCCGGGCCGGAAGGCTTGAGCTCGTCGACGCTCACCACCCTGCGCACCACCCTCCCGTCCTGGAGGACGACCTTCCGCACTGCCGCTATGGCGGTGAGGTCTCTGATGTGCCCTTCAGAGAACCTCATGGGGGGCGTGGTCAGCCTCTGGACGCACCGTTCGGCGTTCTCGGCGTGGATGGTCGCCATCGTAGAGAAGCCTAGTGTGATTGCTGCTGCCACGGTCTCCGACTCCTCACCCCGCATCTCGCCCAGGCTGAGGACCGTCGGGGAGAACCTCAGCGCCAGCTTGAGGAGGTCGGCCAGGCCGTACTCGTAGCGCCCCGCGAGGGGGGACAGCCCCGCACGGTAGGACCTGGTCTTCAGCCTCTGCCAGTGGAGGTGGTCAGGGAGGCTGATCTCAAGGACGTCCTCTGCGGTCACTATCTTGAACTTCGGGTTGGCGAGGGCCAGTATCGCGTTCATCAGGGTGGTCTTCCCCGAGTTGGCCTCCCCGCAGACAAGGACGTTGGTGGTCCTCTCGAGGAGGAGCCAGAAGTAGGCTGCCATGAGCACGGACAAGGTCTTGTGGGAGTGGACCTCCTCGTAGGGGACAGGAGCTCCAACGCCCCCGCGGGCTCCCAGGACCGGCCAGCGGGCCTTCTCCGGGGACGCGAGCTGGGCCAGGGTGATCGGGCTCTCCCTCTGCTTCCTGATGGCGTATGTGGATCCAGGCCTCGAGATCTCGTCCCCCAGGGTCGCCGTCACCCTCCTGTCAGAGGGCCCGTGCAGCGTCACCTCGAGGGCAGGCTGGGCGAGGGAGACGGTGGTCCCGCCAAGCTGGGCGAGCCGCCGTATGAACGCCTGAAGCCTCTCTTCCGACTGGTAGACGACGTCAGTCTCCATGAACATGTACTCCGAAAAGTTCCGATGGATCACTCTGACCGGCCTGTCGTACCTGCACACCGAGATCTCTTCGATGTAGTCGTCGCTCATCATCGGGTCGACCTCCCAGAACCCTGCGAAGTCCCTCAGGAGGAAGTAGAGGAGCTTGTCGTGCGACTCCTGGGCTACGGAGACGAACCCCGCCTGCTCCGCGGTCCGCCAGACGTAGTCTGCGACCACGTCCCTGGGGCTCCCGAACGCCCCCGCCGGGATCGAGTCCAGCAGGTTCACCCTAAGGACCTCGAGGGCCTTCGCCTCCACCTCGCTCAGCTTCGGCAGCCTGACAAGGTACTTCCCGACCCCTTCCTGCTCTACCACGAAAACCTCCGCGGACGCTTCGGGCTTCGCCCCGGCAGGGACCCTGTACGTGTCGATTACTCCGGCGATCTCTTCGGGTGGTTCCACCTTGCGTTCTGGCTGCGCCTCTTCCGCCGGCCCCTTCCTCCAGAGGAGCCCCTTCATCCGAGACATCCAGCAGTGAGCGCTCCGCGGGGATTTAACGGGCCCTGGCCTTCGCGGGGGCCTCCGCACACCCGGGGCGAAAGGATTTGAGGCCAGGGGGAGGACGGTAGGCCTGTGAAGACCGAAGAGGTGGAGGTGGCCGTCCCGGAGGGACACCAACTTATACTGGGGCAGTCGCACTTCATCAAGTCGGTCGAGGACATCTACGAGGCGCTGGCGACGTCGATGCCTGCGGTCAAGTTCGGCGTCGCCTTCTGCGAGGCCTCGGGGAAGTCGCTGATCAGGTCCGACGGGTCCGACCCCGGCTGTATCCGCCTGGCGGTGGACTGCGCGGCCCGGATTGCCGCGGGGCACGTCTTCGCGGTCTTCCTCTCCGGCGCCTTCCCGATCAACGTGTTGAACCGCGTGAAGTCTGTGGAGGAGGTGGCGCACGTCTTCTGCGCCACGGCCAATCCCGTCACCGTGGTGGTGGCCGACTCAGGGAAAGGGCGGGGGGTCCTCGGGGTGGTCGACGGGGGTTATCCGAAGGGGGAGGAGGGGCCGGAAGACAGGGCGGAGAGGCGCGAGTTCCTCAGAAAACTGGGGTACAAACGCTAGAAACGTATTTCACTATGCAGACGGTGAGACGTGAATACACTTTCGCACGCCCCCCGCTCCGCATCGCAGGTTTCAGACACATCTTCTTAAAAGCAAGTGCCCTCCCTAACAGGCAGGTGTTGTGGTCGTGTACACGAGCACCGAGCAGCAGTCGGCCCCGACCTGCGAGGTCTGTGGGCGGAGGCTCGGTATCGGCTACTACTACTCCTGCCACGTCTGCTCCCGCACCTTCTGCTATGCCCACGCGCCGGTGAGGTGCGACCACCTGAGGGCCAAGCAACCTGCGAGGACCGTCCTCGCCAGACAGTGATAAACCCCGCACCAGGACCTCCCAAGCGTTGAACGTCTATCTCTCAGTCCCGATGATAGCGAACAGGTCGCTCCCCCGCGCCACCGCGATGGCCAGGGCCATCGTCGACGCAGGCCACACGATCTCTTCCCCCTGGGTCCTTGGTCCGATCGAGAGGAGGGGCGTTGCGGCTGTCAACATCTTCCACCGGGACAAGGAAGCGACCGAGGCATCGGACGCCATCGTAGCAGACGTCACCGACCCGAGCATCGGGGTAGGGATGGAGATAATGGCTGCCTACAAGTCTGGGAAGCGCATCATACTCCTGGCCAAGAAGGGGAAGGTCACCTCGGGGATGCTCGCGGACATGGACCACAAGGAGACCGTGGAGTACGAGAGGGAGGATGACGTTTACCGCTTGCTCCTGCGGGCCCTCTCGCACTGAGTCAAAAGGCGGCCGCGGCTTCGGCACGGAGAACGGTCGGGAACCGGCGCCCGTCTCAGACCGGAGCTCGCCGAAGATACGTTATTCTATCCCTGCGGTCCCCACCCAGCGCGATGAAGTCTGAGGTCAGGTCGAAGGGAGCCCCGGAACCCATAGGGCCATACTCGCAGGGCGTCGACGCAGGCTCGGTGTACTGCTCGGGGCAGGTCGGGGCCGACCCCGCCACCGGGAGGCTCGAAGACGGGGTCGTAGCGCAGACAAGGCGGGCCCTCTCGAATCTGGGCCAGGTACTCGGGGCCGCTGGGCTGGGCCTCGGCAACGTGGTGAAGACGACCGTATTCATGGCCGACCTGTCCGAGTTCGCGCAGATGAACGAGGAGTACGGGAGGCACTTCTCCCCCCCGTACCCTGCCAGGTCCACGGTCCAGGCGGCGGCCCTCCCCAAGGGCGCCAGGGTGGAGATAGAAGCAGTGGCTGTCCGCTGAGCTTCAGCGCCGCGACCATGACTTTCGGTATGGCCCGCGCTTCCGCTTCCTAGCCTTCTTTCTTCGGGCCGTCCCCTCAAGCAGGCTATCCTCCGTGAGGTTCACTTTTTCATCTTGGCGTAGGCGACGATGCTGAGCATCCCTGCGACCTTGAATGCTAGCTCCTTGTAGACCATGGCCTCCTGTGAGTCCGGCTTCGAGTGGACCACCGGGTCCCCCATGTCGGTCTGCTCCCTGACGGAGACGGCAAGGGGTATCTCTCCGAGGAAGTCGACCCCCCTCTCAGCCGCCATCCTCTTCCCGCCCCCGCCGGAGAAGATCTCTGTCCTCTCCCCGCAGTGAGGGCAGACGAAGTAGCTCATGTTCTCCACCACCCCGAGTATGGGCGCGTCCAGCCGCTTGAACATTGCGAGGGCCTTGGCGGCTATGCTGAGGGCGGCGTCCTGGGGGGTGGTGACTATCAGGATCCCGCCGAGGGGGACCGTCTGCGCGAGGGTGAGGCTGGCATCGCCGGTGCCCGGAGGAAGGTCTGAGACAAGGTAATCGAGTTCCCCCCAGTCCACCTGGGTCAGCAGCTGCCTGACCGCGCCGGCCACGAGGGGGCCCCTCCATATCACCGGGGTCTCCTCGTTGTAGAAAAACCCTAGGGATGCGACCTTCACCCCGTGGGCCACGGGGGGGATCACCCTCTCATCCCTGACCTCGGGCCTGGACCTCACCCCCATCATGAGGGGGATGCTGGGGCCGTAGACGTCCGCGTCGAGCAACCCGACCTTCGCACCTGACGCCGCCAGCGCGCACGCCAGGTTGACGGCCACCGTAGACTTCCCCACGCCGCCCTTCCCGCTTGCCACGGCGATTATGTTCTTCACCCCTTTCAGCACGTCTGCCTGGGCGTAGTCTCTGGTGGCGTAGACGCTCGACCCGGTCTTCATCTCCACCTCCTCCACCCCTGGGATCCTCTCAACCGCCCCCCTGGCCGCCTTCTCCAGCCTCGAGCGCAGAGGGCAGGCGGGGGTGGTCAGGTTGAGGGTGAAAGTGACCTTCCCCCCTGCGACCGAGACACCGTCGACCATGCGGAGGGAGACAAGGTCCCTCCCCAGCTCCGGGTCTTTGACCCCCGCCAGCGCCCTGAGGACGTCCTCGTTGTCGACCAAACTGGCAGAAGCTTCGGCAGGGCCCTTAAATTCCCTCTCCCGGCAGAGTCTTTATCGCACCCGCGGGGGGGCCGCGCGAAATGAGCGTCATGGAGGTCATCCCGGTCCGAGGACTCCCCGAGGTCAAGCCGGGGGAGGACCTGGGCCGGCTCATCTTAGCAGCCCTGCGCAGGGGACGCCTCCGCCTGAAGGACAGGGACGTCGTGGTGGTCAAACAGAAGGTGGTCTCCAAGGCCGAGGGCCGCCTCGTCAGGCTCGCGGACGTCGTCCCCGGCCCCCGGGCTGAGAAGCTCGCGAGGTCTCAGGGGAAGGACCCGCGCCTGGTCGAGCTCATCCTCCGAGAGGCTGCGAGGGTCGTCCGAGCAGGGCACGGCGTGATCATAACAGAGACCAGGCACGGCTTCGTCTGCGCGAACTCGGGGATAGACCAGTCTAACGTGGGGAAGGGGGTGGCCGCGCTCCTCCCCGTGGATCCTGACAGGAGCGCCAGGGACGTCAGGGCCGCCCTCGAGAAATCATCGGGGGCGCGGCTGGCCGTCGTTGTCACCGACACGTTCGGGCGTCCCTGGCGGGTCGGCCAGACAGACGTCGCGATTGGGTGCTCTGGCATCGAGCCCCTCGTCCGCTACGCGGGGAAGAGAGACATGTTCGGCTACAAGCTGAGGGTGACCCAGCCGGCGGTGGTCGATGAGATCGCGGGGGCGGCGGAGCTCGTCCTTGGGAAGCTGGGCGGGACCCCGGTCGCCGTCGTCAGGGGCGCGAGCTACTCCAGGGGGGAGAGCGGGGTGAAGCAGCTGGTGATGCCCAGGGAGAGGGACCTGTTCAGGTGAGCCCATGAAGGTCGTGCTCCTGGCCGGGGGGACAGGCTCCTCCAAGCTCCTCCGAGGGGTCCGGGCGCTGGGGGTCGACATGACGGTCGTCGCCAACGTCGGAGACAACGCATGGGTCTACGGGGTCTATGTCTGCCCCGACGTCGACATCGCTTGCTACGCCCTCGCCGGGATATCAGACCGAGCGAAGGGGTGGGGGATCCGCGGGGACTCCTTCCAGATGCTCAGCCTGTTGGCCCGAGTCGGTGTCGAGACTTGGTTCCGGCTGGGGGACAGGGACCTCGCCAACTGCCTGGCGAGGACCCAGATGCTCAGGGAAGGGCGCACCCTTACCGAAGCGACCGAGGCGCTGGCGGACAGGCTCGGGGTCGGGTGCGCCGTCCTCCCCGCCTGCGACGAGCCTGTCCAGACGATGGTATCCACCCCGCGGGGGGAGCTCGGCCTCCAAGAGTTCTGGGTGAGGGAGAAAGGCCGCCCCCGGGTCCTCGGGGTGAGGTACATTGGCGCAGACCGCGCTCGCCCTCCAGCCAGGGTCAGAGAAGCCGTAAGGATGGCTGACGTGGTGGTGGTCTGTCCAGCCAACCCGGTCACCAGCATCGGCCCGACGCTGGCGATCCCGGGGTACTCGGGGCTGCTGAGGTCCGCGCGGAGGGTGGTTGCCCTCTCTCCCATGGTCGGGGACCGCCCTTTCAGCGGCCCCGCCGGGAAGCTGATGCGGGCCACCGGGGTCCCGCCTAGCTCCATGGGGGTGGCGAAACTCTACTCAGAGTTCGCAGACTCCATGGTGATAGCGGGCCAGGACAGGGAGATGACCCGGGGGATACGCCGGTTGGGGCTCGACTGCGTCACCGCAGACATCAGGATGGATGGCGCGTCAGACGAGGCCAGGGTCGCCAGGGAGGTGCTGTCCGCCTGACGCCCCTGGCCGTAGTGATACCGGTGAAGTCGTCCGGGGGGAAGTCCAGGCTGGCCGGGTTCCTGTCGCAGGCGCAGAGGGACGAGTTCTCGAAGATGCTCCTGGAGGACGTCTTGGACGCGGTGGCAGGGGCAGGCCTCGCGGCGAGCTGCTTCGTGGTCTCCTCGGACCGCGGCATCCTCGAGCTTGCGGCGAAGCGCGGGGCGCGGGGGGTCCAAGAGGAGGGCGACTCGGGGGTGAACGACGCCGTGGAGGCGGGTGCCCGCGCGAGCGGGGCTGAGAGGGTCCTGGTCCTCCCCTCGGACCTCCCCCTCATGACCTCAGCAGACGTCCGCGCCGTCATCGCGCTCGGGGACGAAGGGATGGACGCCGTCGTGGCCCCGTCAGTCGCCTTCGACGGGACCAACGCGCTCCTGTACCCTGCTGGCGCCGGACTCCACCTGAGCTATGACAACAACAGCTTTTGGAACCACCTCGCGTCGGCGGCCGGCATGGGGCTCTCTGTGGGCGTCAGCACCAGACCAGGGATTATGCTCGACATAGACTCACCTGCCGACTTCAAAGGGCTGGCTTCGTCCGGCTCTGCCAGCAGGGCAGCTCGGTTCTCGAGGAGGGGGATGGCTTGAGGGGGCTCCTCCTGAAGAACTGCACCTTCCTCGACTCCTCGGCCGGAGGCGTCTACTGCGAAGGAGGGCGCATCGCGCGGATCTATCGGGGAGGGGAGCCTGCGGTCCGCGCCGATGCCGCTGTAGTGGACGCCAACGGAGGGACGGTCCTCCCCGGGCTCATAGACACCCACTGCCACCCCTTCGAATACGCGTGGCTGAAGAAGAACCTCGACCTCCGCGGAACAAGCAACATCGTGGCCCTCCGTCTCCGCATACAAGCCGGGGTCCTCAGGGCGAAGCCCGGGGAGTGGGTGGTGGGGATGGGCTGGGACCAGGAGGCCTTCCCAGACAGGAGGATGCCCAGGAAGGAGGACATCGACGGCGTCTCCCCGGCCAACCCGGTGCTGGTGACCAGGGTCTGCGGTCACATAGGCCTCGTCAACAGCGTGGCCATCCGCCGCCTCGGCCTGGGGTCGAGGACCGGACCCCTGTTCGAGCGCGACCAGGCCGGTGACCTGACGGGGATAGTGAAGGAAGGCGCATTGACCGAGGTCTGGGGTAGCATCCCCCGGACCGCCGAAGAGCTCGCCGCCGGGCTGCAGGCGGTCGAGTCGGAGGGGACCCGGCTTGGGCTCACGGCCTTCCACACCATAGTCTCTCCCGACGGGTTCCGCGAAGAGCTCTCGGCCCTGGCCCTCCTCGCGACAGAGGAGAGGCTGGCGTTGAGCCATAGGGTCTATGTCCCCCCCGACTCCCTCGAGTTCCTAGAAGAGCGGAAGCTTCGGTCGAAGCTCGCCGGCCCCAGAGCCAGGCTAAACGGGGTCAAGATCTTCACGGACGGGTCACTAGGCGCCAGGACGGCCGCGCTGCGCGCGCCCTACGCGGACGACCCTTCAAACTCGGGGCTCCTGGCGTACGGCGACGAAGAGCTGGCCGCCCTTGTGGAGAGGGTCGACTCCATGGGGATGCAGGCCATCGTCCACGCCATAGGGGACAGGGCTGTCGAGCAGGCCATCGGGGCTCTCTCCAAGGTGACTGGGGCGACCAACCCCAGGAGGCACAGGATCGAGCACGCGGGGCTCCTCCCGCGGGACCTGCGGTCTCAGATGGCAAGGCACGGCATCAGGGCCGCGGTCCAGCCGTGCTTCGTGACGTCCGACACCTGGGCGGTGGAGAGGCTGGGGGAAGAGAGGATCCGCGACCTCTACCCTTTCAGGTCCATGCTGAGCGAGGGGCTGGTCGCCTCTGGGGGGTCTGACTGCCCGGTGGAGTCATTGAGCCCTGTGCTCGGGGTCTGGGCAGCCATGACCAGGGGCGGGATAGTCCCGGAAGAGGCCATCGGGATGGGCGAAGCCCTGCAGATGTATACTTCGATGGCCGTCTCCAACGGGCTCGACGAGCGCCCCTTCGCCGAGGGTGCCCCCGCCGACTTGACCCTTTTAGACTCCGCTGTGGCGGGGATGCACCCGGCGCTCTTCAGGAAGGTGAAGCCCCTCGCCACGGTCGTGGAAGGGGCGCCAGTCCACTCTTACGGCCTGGACTGAGCCTTCCTGAACTCCCCTGATTTGCCGTCGTAGCCAAGCAGGTCGGCGTAGATCGCCCAGTGGATCAGTAGGGTCCGCACCAGCGCCTCGTTCAGGTCGGGCTTGTAGTGCCACTTCAGACCTATCTCTGCAAGCGAGTCGGCGACTTCCTGGGCTGTGATTGCCTTCTTCCTCGACGCCAGCTCCAGGGCCGTGCGGAAGGGCTCTATGGTGGCGACCCTGTCCCTCAGCATCCTGACCTTGTTCCGCGTGGTCTTCTGGAACTTCAGGCCGAGGTCCGTCAGCAACACGTCCCCCTTCTCCGTCCTCACCAGCCCGAGCATCTCGGCTGTGTCCAAGATGGGGAGCAGGACCGCGATGTCAGCCCCTAGCTCGTCAGCGAGCTTCGGGACGTCGACCTTCCCCCTGATGCTGCCTGCTATCTCCACCAGGCTGATCACCTGGCCAGCCCTCACGTTGCCTGGCATCATCAGGGCCGTCGGAAGGGGTCTTGTATCGGCCAACTACACCGGTCCCCTCATCGGAACGACCTCTGATTTAAGGAGGACATGGCGTTCACGATAGCAGGGTGTACACCTTGTCCACCCAATGGAAGAACTCTTCTGACTTCTTGTTCCGGGGCCTCGGCATAGTGACGTCCACTTCGCCCACTACGTGGGCCGGCCTGCCAGACAGGACGACCACCCTATCCGCGAGTTCGATTATCTCCTCCACGTTGTGGCTGACCAGGATCACGCTCTGCACCGGGCTCTGCGGGTTGATGAGGAGGGTGTATGTCTCCTTCCGCAGTCGCTCGGCTGTGAGGTCGTCCAGTGAGCTGAAAGGCTCGTCGAGCAGCATCACCCTCGGCTCTGTGGCCAGGGCCCGCGCTACCCCGACTCTCTGCTTCATCCCTCCGGAGAGCTCGCCTGGGTAGACGTCCTCAAAGCCCGACAGGCCTGCGACATCGAGGGCACCCTTCGCCTTCTCCATCTTCTGTTCCTCGGTGAACTCGCTCCGGGAGCTCAGCCCGAAGAGCACGTTCTCGAGGGCCGTCCTCCAAGGGAGGAGGACGAAGTTCTGGAACACCATGGACACGTCCGCTCGGGGCCCGGTGACCTCGGTGTCTAGGATCATGACCTTCCCTGAAGACGGTCTGACCAGCCCGGCGATTATGCGGAGGAGCGTCGACTTCCCGCACCCCGAAGGCCCTGTGACGGCGACGAGCTCGTCCTTCTTCGCGCTCAGGGAGACGTCGACCAACACGGGGAGCGGCTCCTTTTCTTTGTGGTAGCCCAGGCTGACCCGGTCGGCTGTCACGACTGTGGTACCCGCCGAGGGGTGCGGCTGCGACAATATCGCCGCCACCTCAGCCTAGTGGTTATACGCGTACCGCTTCGTGACCCTGTGGTAGAGCCTCCTCCAGACCGTCAGGTTGAACGCCACGATGAGGACAGTCATGCTCACCACGGCGAGGAAGAGCGTCTCGAGGTTCCCCGAGTCAGTCGCCAACGTGATCGTCTTCCCGATCCCGATCCCTACCTGGGTGAGCGCCCCCCGGGCGGGGTTGGGCTGGAAGTACTCCGCTATGATGAGCGCGTTCCAAGCGCCCCCCACGGCTGTGATGGCCCCGGTCACAAGGGCTGTCAGGGCGCTGGGGATGTAGACGTCCCTCCAGGCGACCCTCCTGCTGACCCCGAACGCGTGGGGGAGGTCTTTCAGGTCCCCTGGGATGGTCCTGACCCCGGCCATGACGTTGAAGACGATGTACCAATAGACAGAGAGGAAGATCACTATCCCGGCGACGGCTTCTGGGCTGTGCCCGATGACGGGGATGAGCACCACGAGAGGGAGGAGGATGGGGGCGGGGATCGACGAGATTACCTCGAGCAGGGGGGAGACTGTGTCGTAGAGCTTGAAGTTGAGAGAGATGACCACCCCCATGGGGAGGCCGACGCCTATGCAGATGGCTACCACGTACCAGACCCTGACGAACGAGAAAGCTAGGGCGACAAGGACGCCCGATTCAGTGGCCGCCAGCGAACCGAGTGAAGGGAGCGCCTCGGGGTGAAGCGTCCCGGAAGAGGCGGCGGCAACCAGTATGAGCCCAAGGAAGAGCGCCACGAAGATCGCCAGGGCGACCTTGAGCCCGCGGCCGAACCGTGTGATGGCCGAAGTGAACCTAGTCACCCCCCTCCCCTGGGTGAGGAGGAACAGCTTCGAGACGCTCCTGGAGCTGACCCAGGAGTATGCGCGCATTATCGGGTCCTTGTGCGTCTCCCTGGGTTCCTCCATCATCTTGAACCTCTCGGACCAGAGCGCGAACTCCCTCAGGAAGAGGTACCTCCACAGGATCACTGCCGCGATTATCCCGGCTACGAGGAGGACGTAGTTGCTATACTCGAACGGCGGCCCTGTGAACTGCTCGACGGCTACCCCTATGCCGTACTGTATCGGGATGTTCTTTGTCCCCAGGCTGATTATCTCGCTCGCTACCAGGAAGAACAGCCCCACGGACCAGGAGATCTGGGTGTTGTAGGCTACGCGGCTCATCGACGCCGGGATGTACAGGCTCCTGACCCTCTGCCACGTCCCTGCCTTGGCGACGTCCAGGAGGTCGAAGTAGTCCTGGGGTATGGCTTTGACGGCTTCGTACACCCCGAACGCTATGTTCCACGACATGCTCGTGAATATGAGGATGATCACCGCGAGGTTCGCCCCTACGAAGTCAGGGAACGCGCCGTAGACGGCGGCTATGACGAATGGGAAGAACCCTAGGACTGGTATCGACTGGAATATGTCGAGGAGGGGGAGGATCACGCTCTCCGCCCTCGTGCTCCGGGCGGCCCATATGCCTATGACGAGGGCGAAGAGTATGCTGAGGCCAAGCGCGAGTATCATCCTCACCCAGGAGGTGACGATGTCAAGGGCGACGAGGCCGAACTGTAGTGTTGCTATAGGCCGTCGGGGCCGCGCGACCGGGGACGCGTATTTACAGGTTCCCGGCCTGACGCTTCCAAAGGGCCTGGCTCTATCGCTCCGCGGGGGGTGTGGATGGCAACGCATATCTATGGACTGCGAGTTCTGCCCACCGATTTCGCAAGGAAACGTGATGGAATGGGGAGAGGAGAAGAGACCGAAGAAGAAAGGAGAGTTGCAGACGGGAACAGCCTCCTCTTCAAGGGCCCGACCGTGGTCGCAGCCCTGGTCTGCGCAGTCGCCGCGGCCTTCTCCTACGGCGTGGGGATAGGCATAATCTTCGCCCCCGCCTATCTTCAGGGGATTTTTTTGGTCGACCTCTCCACCGGGAACGCGCCGTCGCAGGGGCTCCTGAACATCGTCGGGGCGGTCATAGTCACCCTCGGCCTCGCCTACGTGATCTCAGCCTATCTGCTCTGGTCTGAGAAGCACTGGATCAAAGGAGTCTACGCCGGGATCGTGGTCTCCATAGTCGGCATGCTCGAGAGCGGGCTCGACACGACCTTCGCCCCCGGCATCGCGGCTGCGGGGATGATACTGAACGTCCTGATTGTGACCCTCCTCGCCACTGAGACTTGGGAGGCACGTAGAGGTACCGCGGTATGATGGAGGGATGCGTCAGACGCAGATGAAGATGGCGATGCCAACGATGGTGATGGTCGGGATAAACATAGTCTCAGTAGTCGTCGTGGTGAGCAGCGTGGTCATCCCATACTCGGGGGCCGCAGCCTCCAGCTCCTCCTATGCCCATCATGGCGGGCGGACCTTCACCTCTACCGGGTCCGTCATCTCCAGCAGCTCGGCATCGTCCACTGCCCCGAACGAGCTGGTGGGGTCCAACCAGTCTTCGGGCCAGGGTCAGTCGCAGACCACGGGGGGGCCGCCGCCGCAGACTATAACGACGGGGCAAGCCACCGCAGCTACCACGACCTCTGTTACCACCACCTCATCGACTACCACCACCTCATCGACTACCACCACCTCATCGACTACCACCACCTCATCGACTACCACCACCTCATCGACTACCACCACCTCATCGACTACCACCACCTCATCGACTACCACCACCTCATCGACTACCACCACCTCATCGACGACCTCGACTACCACCACCGTTCACACGGTCGTAGTCAGCACTTCCCACTCGACTACCACGGCGAAGAACTTGACCACTACTTCCACGTCGCAGTCCGCTTCCGCTTCCTCCGGTTCCTCGACTTCCTCCACCGCGGCGACGTCCTCCACGACAAGCACGTCGACCAGTCAGGCCGCCTGCGTCATTCACTTCTACCTCCCCACAGGGAGCTACGCCTCCGGCTCTACTGTCACCGCGGCGATTAACGCAGAGTGCGGAGGGAGCGCGAGGTGGCAGCTCACCGAGGGGGGTGCCAAAATCTCAGGAGGGACGAAGCACTGCGGCTCTGGTGTGGAGTGCACCCTGAACTCGACAAACACCCTTCCCCCAGGGAGCTACGCGTTCAGCGTGACCGTCGACAGCGGCCACCAAGTGCCTGTCGTGTCTGACAGCTCGAACTTCACGGTGACCGGGGGCCAGTCGGCCACCTCGATGATAGTGGTCGCGGCCGCCGGATTCGCGCTTGTGGTGGCCGTCGCGACCAAGGACGAGTGGAGTGCATCGAAACCCGGGCGCGGTCCAGGGTCCAAGGACTAGCGCGCCAGAACAGGGGGCGCCGCGCGTAAGACTGATTCACGCTATGTAAGTGGTGCTCGAGGAGTCGAAACGGCTCACCGTCTCGTATTCCCCCTTGTCCCTGAACACCGTGAGCCTGCCGAGGTCGGGGAAGAACCTGTCGAGGGGCTCGGTGGCCATCATCGAAGCTATGTGCCCCCGTCCCAGATACTCGCCGCTGATCTGCTCGCCCAGCTTCCTCACCTGCTCGTCGCTGGCGTACCCGAGGCTGTGGAGGTACTCGTGGAGGAGGATCATGAACACGTAGGAGTTGCGTTTCGTCTTGGACCTGGAGACTCTCTCCACCATCTTGAGGATGTTCCTGTTCATCACGATGGCGTTGGAGCCGATCTCGTGATAGGCCCCTATCGAGTTGGGTATGTCCCCAAGCACCAGGGTCAGCCCCGCCCTGTGCATCCCCAGAAACCTCTCGGTTGCCGCCTTCACCATCCCGAATATGTCGTCGAACCCATCCGCCGCGGAGAGCGCGCGCCTGTTGTCGTGGAGGGCCATGCTCGAACAGCGCTGCGGATGTAGATAAATCCCGCGCCGGAGGGGCCCCTCACACCCTCTTGGCGATGCGGACGCTCAGCACCCCGTTCACATATGTGGTCTTCGCCGTTGACGGGTCCACGGCGCACCCCAGCGGCCTGACGATCTTGAAGTCGTAGGACTCCACGCGGAGCCTGTCGTCTTCGGCCTTCACGTCGATGTCCATCCTCTCCCTTCCACGTGTCACCATGACGAATGTGACTTCGTCGCCGCCTTCGATGAGCTCTCCAGGGTCATCCTCTCCTCCGGCTGCAGCCCTGTCCGCTTCTCGCCGCGCGACCCTCGCTATCTCGCCGAGCACGTCCTCGAGGGGGTCCTCGTCACTAGCCGTCGACACCGCCCTCCCCTTCTATGTCGTACAGTTCGAATCCCAGGTCCTGCCATCGAAACGGCCTTGATAAGACAGCGGTCGCCCGTGCCTGGGAAGCCACGTTATCACCTGTGTAATTACAGGGATGATATATCGTCTGCGAGCGAACCGAGTTGACCCAAGCGATGCGCGAAGTTGACAAACCGAGCCCTCTGTGCTCACTTCCACTTGAAGTGCGGCATCCTTGGCCCGTCGGGGACCGGGACAACAGGCGCAGGGAGCGCGTCCGCCAGCCACAGGGTGTGACGGAGCACCTGCCGTGTCTCAACTAGTTGACTCAAATCTACCAAAAAACATACCAACTGGCGTTTTTATCGTCGTAATAACCAGACGCGTCGGTGCCAGTAATCTTCCGCGTCCTCCTCGGGAAGACCGGAAACAGCCTGAGGGTCACCCTCCCGAGGCCGGTAGTCGAGGGGTTCCAGTGGAAGGAGGGGGACGAAATCGTGCTGTATGTCTCAGAGGGCAAGATCACGCTCGAGAAAGGGAGGGGCGCGGGGGAGCTGAAGAAGGAACCCAAGGCCAGAGCTAAGAAGACGTAGGCTGCGCCGTCTGCAGACTTCTGGCGCGCGGGGGGCCTGCAGCGGGGTCCCGCGACGTGAGCGGCCTGGGTCCCCCCTAGGTCTGCGCCCGCCACCTGACGGACCCAATAACATTTTATCCCCACCGCCTTCAGCTCTCAATGTGGAGCCGAAGGATCGCCTCAAGGCCTACTGGAGGTTGACGAAGCCGCGAATCTGGGGCCTCCTTGTCTTCACGGGGGCGATTGCGATGCTAGTCGCGTACAAGGCCACGCCTGGCGCCTCGCTCACCGCCGGTCTGTTCATCTCAGGGGTGGTCGCCCTGGTCCTCGGAAGCGCGTCCGCGGAGGTCCTGACCAACTACCACGACAGAGACATCGACGGGATGATGAAAAGGACCATGAAGAGGGAGCTCCCCGCAGGGAAGATCAGGCCCCGCAGCGCCCTCGCCTTCGGGCTGATAATGGCCGCCCTGTCGATCCTCGTCCCGCTCCTCCTGATCAATGCGATCTCAGCCGGGTTCATGATGCTTGGCTTGGTCGACAACATCGTGGTCTACTCCCTCCTCCTCAAGCGGAGGAGCTGGCTGAACATAATCCTCGGCGGAATCTCGGGGGGGATGCCTGTGCTCGTCGGTTACACTGCCGTCTCAGGCGCAGTCACCCCCCTGGCGCTCTACATGTCGGCCCTGGTCATAGTCTGGATCCCCACCCATATCTGGAGCCTGGCCATCTTCAACAGGAACGACTACGAAGCGGCTAAGGTCCCCATGCTCCCGGTCGTGTTCGGCGACAAGGTCGCCTCCATCTGCATCGCCGGGACAAGCGCCCTGCTGACCGTCTTCTCGGTCGCCATCTTCCTCTTCACCCCTAGCGTCAGCATCTTCTACACCGCCACAGCCGTCGTCCTCGGCGGCGTCGTCCTGCTTTACAGCGGGAGGCTGGCGCTGAACCAGAGCCGGAAGACCGCCTGGACCCTGTTCAAGCTGACAAGCCCATACCTTACGATAATCTTCCTCGTCCTTGGCGTGACCTTCTGGCTGTCAGCGTAGCCCAGCCCAGGCGCACAGCCAGGACGGACGGTTGTTAACGCCGGGCCCATCATTTGGTTGCGCACATTTGAGCACCCTCTTCTAAGGCCCGCCGGTCCTTCAGGACCAGACGGATGGAGACCCTAGGCCCGCTTCGCAGGCCGCTGGAGGTCGTGCCACCGGGAAAGCCGTACACGACCATAGCCAGCCTCCCCAAGAACAGCACCTCCATGGCGGTCCGGGCGGTGGGCGGGGGGGCGGACGCGGTGATGCTCAACATCGAAGGGGAGGACAGCTCGAACCCATCCCACTACGGGAGCTACGACCTGCACGACGTATACATCAACGACGTCATCTCTACCGTGTCGGTCCCATGCGGCATATTCGTCGGAGGCGCCAGGCTCCTCACGGAGGAGTACTGGGAGCGGATAATGTCCAGTGCGTTCAGCTTCGTCGAGATGTACGCCCACCAGATGCCGACGTTCATCCTCTCGGACTCGAGGGTGAAGAAGATCAGCGCTGTGTCGACCGGCTACATCCTCGAACAGGTCAAGCGGCTCTCGGCGATGGACGGGATCGAGGCGATAGACGTGGCTACCGTCCCGCACCAGATGCAGGGGGCCCCGTTCAGCGTCCTCGACTACGCCACGCTGGGGGTGATCGTCGACCTCTCTGCCAAGCCGGTGCTGCTCCGGACACAGAAGAAGCTCACCAGGGCCGACATAGACAGGGTCGTGGCCCTCGGGGTCAAGGGGCTTGTGGTCGACCCATGCGTCCTTTCAGGGACGGACGAAGCGTATAAAGACGAAATAGCCAGCCTGGCCCCAAGAGGGGTTTCTGGCTGAAGGAAAATAGGCTGCAGGCGGTGGTGCTCGCCGGGGGGCTGGGGACGAGGCTCCGGCCGTACACATTCCTCCTCCCAAAGCCGATGCTCCCCGTGGGTCCGAAACCCATCATGGAACATCTCCTCGAATGGCTGAGCAGGTGGGGGATCGACGACATCGTCGTCTCCACCGGGTACCTGGGGAAGATGGTCCAAGAGTACTTCGGCTCCGGCTCCGATTGGGGGTTGAATATCGCCTACGCCACCTCCGCCCGGCCCTTGGGGACAGCCGGCCAGCTGAAGGCCGCGGAGAGCAAGATAAAGGGGAGGTTCGTCTGCATCTACGGGGACCAGCTGTTGGACTTCGACCTGGCGAAGGCGCTCGACTTCCACCGGAGGAAGAAGGCCACGGCCACCATGGTCCTGATGAAGTACAGCACCGAGTTGAAGTACGGGTTCATGGAGACCGACAAGCAAGGGCGTCTCACCGAGTGGAAGGAGAAGCCCACCATCTCCGGGTACATCAACGTGGGCTGCTATGTCATGGAAAGGAGCTTCCTCCGCTTCATAACACCGGGGAGGGTCTACGAGATGAACGACGCCTTCAACGAGGCCAAGGCCGCGGGGGCGAGGCTCTACGCGGTGAAGGTCGACGGGAAATTCACCGACATAGGCGACAGGAGGTCCTTCAAGGAAGCCAACGAGCTCTACACCAGGGACCTCGAGGACGGGGGCGACTCCGGACGAAGCTAGTCGTGTTCGAAGACGATCATCTCGGGGGCTTCGGCCCCCTGACCCGCATGAGGCACGCAGGGCTCCTGCGCTGGGGGACCAAGACAGTCCTGGAGGCCCTGGCCGAAAGCGTCCCCGACGCCAAAGGCGTCGTCCTTTGGGGGAGGCCAGAGCTCGCGGCAGTCTCGAAGGACAGCGGAGGCGGCCAGTACAACGAGAAGGCCTACGGCCGGACCCTGTTCGTGAACGCGAGGGCGAGGCCAGGGCAGGGATTCCCCTCTGGCGCGTCGGAGGGCGGCCCCTTCGCCGCGGTCTCAGGGGGGGAACTGGTGGCTGCGATGCTGGACAGCGTCTGGTTCAAGCCCGGGGTCATCACAAAGAGCGTCGTGGCCAGCATAGCGAGGAAGGTCAGGCGCGTGGCCACTCTCCCGGCCCCCCTCTTCGCAGGGTACTGGGACATGGTGGCCAGCAACGGGCTCGCCATCGCGGAGCAGGCGAAGCGGTTCGAAGAGGCGCTCCCGCTCCCCCGGGCGGTCGCGACCATGGGCCCCGCCCCCAATTTGATGGTCGCGGAGGGGGCGGAGCTCGAGGCGAACGTGTCCCTGGACGCCAGGCTTGGACCGATAGTCATAGAAAGCGGCGCCTCGGTGGAGAGCTTCAGCAGGTTGATGGGACCCTGCTATCTGGGGCGCAGGGTCAAGGTCCACTCAGCGCTGATCGGAGGGGGGACGTCCATCTTCGACTCGTGCAAGGTCGGGGGGGAGGTCGAGAACTCTATCTTGATGCCGTACACCAACAAGGCCCACAACGGGTACATCGGCGACGCCTACGTTGGGTCGTGGGTCAACCTGGGGGCCGGGTGCAACTTCAGCAACCTGAAGAACACCTACGGCGTGGTAAGGCCGGTCGTCGGGGGGGAGAAGGTCGACAGCGGGATGGTGAAGCTAGGCCCCGCCGTCGGCGACATGGCAAAGGTGTCGATAGGGTCCCTGGTCTACGCTGGGAGGTGGGTGGGGAGCGGGTCCTTCGTGTCCGGGGTGGTCCAGTCAGATGTCCCTAGCTTCGTCTACTACGACGGAGGTACCGGGGGGATGGTCGAGCTGGAGCTCGAGGCGGTCCTGGAGACCCAGAGGCGGATGATGGAAAGGCGCGGGTTGAGCCTGGGGAGGGGCGAGGAGGCGCTGGTCCGCAGAGCCTACGCGTCCACGGCCGCCGAGCGCAGGAGCGCCGGCGCACGCAAGGGGAAGATAGGCCGGCAGGGTCCGCCGCGCTGAGACGCAGAAACGTTAATCATCGAAGCGGGGGGAGGCGCGGGGACCTTGAAGGACCAGCTCGGCCGGCCGCTCATATCTCAGGTGGACCGGTCTGACGTGTACTCTTCGTACGCCGAGTGGCCGGAGCTGGCTGCCAGGGGCTACTCTTCCGCAGCCTACAGGCCGAGGAGAAAACTCCGGAGGCTGGCGATGCTGGGCATGGGCGGGTCGGCCTCAGCCGGGGACGTGATATCTGGATGGCTTGCCGCCAGAGGCGGCCCAGAGACCGTCGTCTACAAGGGTTCCCTGCCGGCGATGGACATGAGGGACACCCTTGCCGTAGCCTGCAGCGCGTCGGGCGGGACCATGGAGACCATACAGATGACGGCGAGGGCCCTGGCCAACGGCGCAGAGGTGGTCGGCGTCTCAAGCGGGGGGGAGCTGAGGCGGGAGGTGGAACGGGCAGGGATGACGTACATACGGATCCCCGAGGCGAAGGCCCCGCGCTACATGCTCCCTTACATGCTCTTCGCCTGCGTTGGCGTGGTCGAAGCCGCGTTCATGTCGTCGTCCGGCGGCGAAGCGGACCGAGCCATCGAAGCGCTCAGTCGGGTCTGGGCCACAGCGAAGGCGGAGGTCCCGCCCCCCAGGAACTCCCAGAAGGCCCTCGCCCTCAAGCTCTGGAGGCACGTCCCAAAGGTCTATGGTACCAGGGTGACCCGCGGGGTCGGGGTGAGGTTCTGCAACGCCGTGAACGAGAACGCCAAGGCCAACGCCTTCTTCGAAGAGGCACCAGAGGCGATGCACAACGACGTCGAGACCTGGGAGGTCCCCCACCAGGCTTTCGTGCCATTGATCCTGAAATCCGCGGCGGACGACCCGGTTCTGGCGGCCAGGCTCGGGTGGTTCGCATCAGCCCTCCGCAAGAAGGGGGCCGTCCCGTTGACCGTCGAGGGGGAGGGGGGGACCCCGCTGGCGGAGCTGGCGTCCATGGCCTACAGGCTGGACATGGTCTCATACTACATGGCCATGGCGAGGAGGGTGGACCCCCTCCCCACGAAGCTCCTGACCTCGCTCAGGCACAGGCTCGGCTCGAGCTAGGCTGCGCTACTTTATCCCGACGAGCTGGGCGAGCTCCTTCCTCGACGTCGCACCCAGGACCTGGGCCGCCACCTCCGGGGAGACATCGTTGACGTAGATCCCTCCCCCGAGCTCGAGGCCGGTCCAGCGCTCCCTCTTGGGATAGACTTCGATGTGCCAGTGTATCTGCTTCGTGGTCTTCTTCTCGGACGAGCTGTGGAACACCATGGTGAAGCTCGGCGAATCGAGGGCCTTGGCCAGCCCTCCGAGGGTGGACCTGAGCATGAGCGCGAGGTCCATCATCTCCTTCTGCGAGAGCTTCAGGAGGCTGGTCATGTGCCGCTTCGGATACACCCAGAACTCGAAGGGGTGGGTCGAGACCCAGGGGGAAAACGCGAGGAAGAAGTCCGTGGCGAGAATCTGCCTGGGGCCACCCGTCTCCGTCCCCACGACCTGGCACATGGGGCACACACCCAGGTCGTTGAGCGACGTCTGGACTGTCTCGGCTTCGACCTCCACGGTGGGGGGGACCCGCGGGGTCGTGACCAGCTGTATGCTCGGATGGACCGCGGTGGGGGTCCCCTCCTTCTCGCTGTTGATGTAGACGAGGACGTAACTGACGCCTTTCTGCGAGTAGAGCCAGCGGACCTTGTCCTGGAGGGAGGCGAGTATGTTGGTCCACTGCTCCGTGTCTATCTTCGAGAACGGCTGGTCGTGCCTCGGGGTGGCGGCCAGGACGTAGTGGTAGCCTGTGGCTGGCTCGCTGTAGTGGGGGGACTCTCCATAGGAGGGGGGCGCCCCCTGCGTCACCACGGGGGCTTTCGCAGGAAATATCCTGACCGACCAGTTCTTCACGACGTCCCCCTCTGAATCAGTCTGCTTCAGCAAGGTGTCCCCCCGCCTCACCAGCACCAGGTCTGCCGGGGGCGTCATCTCCTCGTTCCCCGCGCAGTAGTTGCACTTCTCCACCCTCTGCGGGAGGACCTGGCCTGGTCGCACCCCCCTGTCCGGGAGGATGATCGAGAGCCTCTCGGTGAAGTAGTCCTTGCGAATCTCCACCATGGGCGCTCCGCAATGGGGGGGCGGTATTAGCGTTTGGGTGCCCTGCCGCGAAAAGATGAAATGCACTCTCCGGCCGCGGTTGGCGCAGGCCTTGAAGTTCGGTTATGTGTTAATTGACGGATGCGGCGACAGGCCTGTCCCCCTGCTCAACTACACCACCCCCTTGGAGGCAGCCTACACGCCAAACCTCGACAGCATCGCGGCGAGGTCGAGGCTCGGTTCTGTCACCACCGTAGGGAAGGGGATCGCCCCGGAGTCGGATATCGCTGTGTTCAACATGCTGGGCTACTCCTTCGGCAAAGGCTACCCTGGACGGGGGGTGGTCGAGGCCGTCGGGGCGGGGCTCGAGGTCCGCGACGGCGACCTGGCTTTCAGGGCGAACTTCGCGTCCGCCAGAGGGAAGAGGATCGTCGACCGCAGGGCTGGGAGGGACCTCACCCAGGAGGAAGGGGGGCGCCTGGCCGAAGAAGTCGGCAAGATATCCCTGAAGGGGGCGAGCGTCTCCTTCAAGACGACAGTGTCATACAGGGGGGTCCTGGTGATCAGGGCGGAGCGGCCCCTGTCCGCCGCCGTATCTAACACAGACCCGGCATACATCCGCGTCGGAGGGTTCGGGGCAGCGAAGGAGGTCACAGGTTCGGACGAGGTGATGCGCTGCGTCCCGGATGCAAAGACGGCCTCCGCCGCCCTGGCCGCCGAGCTTGTGAACGAGTTCACTGCGAAGGCGCAGAAGATATTGGAGAAGAGCGAGGTCAACAGGGACCGGGCGGCCGCCGGGAAGCTCCCGGCCAACTGCGTCCTCCTCCGTGACGCCGGAGACCACCTCCCTGTCCTCCCCTCCTTCGAGGAGAGGCACGGCCTGAAGGGGACCGCCCTGGTCGAGTACCCCGCAGAAGTCGGGATAGCGAAGCTCCTGGGGATGAAGATGGTCCCCATCGCCGACAGGCGGGACGTCAAGGAGAAGGCGTCCAAGTTCCTGTCCGAGGTCAGGGAGGGGACGGTGGTGTACGTCCACATCAAGGGTCCAGACGAGTTCGGCCACGACGGAGACGCCCAGGGGAAGAAGCGGAGCATCGAATCCATCGACAGGGACTTCTTCTCGGCGGTCAAGGGGGTGACCGACGGCGTCAGGCTCGGAGTGTCCTGCGACCACGCGACCCCCTGCACCATCAAAATGCACTCAGACGACCCCGTCCCGCTCCTGGTCACCGGGGCGGAGGGGGACGGCAAGAGGTTCACCGAAGCGAACGCCAAGCTTGGCTCCCTGGGGCACCGCGTGGGGAAGGACGTCCTGGACCTCGTCACAGGAGCGCCTGTCAGACAGAATGGGCCTTCAGGTTCCTGACGGCTTCGACTGCAACGTCTATGGCGTCGTCCACCCCGGCGTGGACCCTGAACGCGTCGGTGACCCTGTTGGCCACGACCGCGAGGACCGCTCCCGTCTTAACGCCGAACAGCCTCCCAAGCGTGAAGATGGCCGACGCCTCCATCTCGAAGCAAAGGACCTTGGCTGCGGCTAGCTCTTCCACCACATGTGCGCTCTCTCTTGCGATGTATCCCCCGAAAGACGGCCGCCCCTGGCCGGTGTAGAACGAGTCCGTCGAGGCGGTGATCCCCACGACGGCCCTTTTCCTGAGAGCGGCGGCGGCCTCGGCCAGCGCCAGGGTCACCCCTGGGGTCGCCGCTGCCGGGTAGCCCCGGACGACGTACTGGGGGGTCGTCCCGTCCATGCGGACCGCGGCGTCTGCGACCACCAACGACCCCACCCCTATCCCCCGCTGTATCGACCCGCAGGTCCCCACCCTGATCATCACCTCGACCCCGAGGCGGGCCAGCTCCTCCACGGCGATCGCCGCAGACGGCGCCCCGATGCCTGTGCTCAAGACGAGCACCCTCTCGTCTCCTGCCCTCCCGCCGTAGGCGACGTACTCCCTGTTAGAACCCAGGGGCCTCGCCCCCTGGAGCCTTTCTGCGATCAGCGGGACCCTGCCAGGGTCCCCGGGGAGGAGCGCCACGCGCCCCACGTCCGACTTCGCCAACCTGATGTGGTAGGGTCGCCCCTCCTCGTCCCTTGGTTCGCGCGCCACCCTACGCTCCGCCCCCATGACACCTTCGGCCCGAGGCTATCAACTCGTCCAGATCCTCTAGCGCGGCGGCGAGTAGCAGCTCCGGCATCTGGGTTCGTACATCTCCTTCCCCCCGACCGCGATCAGGGGTGAGTCGCTGGGGGCGGGCTTCCCCGCGATCAGGCGCTGGGTCCTGGTCGCCTCCCGGCCGCACACCACGCAGATAGCGCTGAGGTACCTCACCGCGTCTGCCCTGGCAGCCAGCTCCATGGTGGTCGGGAACGGCTCGGCCTTGAAGTTGAGGTTCAGGCCGCAGGCTATCACCCTCTTCGTGCTGGCGAGCCTGTCGAGGAGCCCCACGATGGAGTGGGGGAAGAAGTTCACCTCGTCCACGCCTATGGCGTCAAGTTCGCTCGACTCCGCAAGCTCCTCTATCCTCCTGACCCCATCATCCGTCGACGCTACGGAGTAGGCGTCGTAGCGGAGTCCGTTGTGCGTCACGATCTCCTTCTCGCTGTACCGCCTGTCAAAGTCGACTTTGAATATCGCCCCTCTTTTCTTCGCATAGACCTCCCGCTCGACCAGCCTGATCAGCTCCGATGTCTTCCCCGAGAACATGGGGCCGATTATCACTTCCAGGGTCACTCTTCCCGCGACCTTTCCGACGCCGATTTATCGTTTCCTCCTGATCAGCCTCTATGGGCCGCCGGGGTGCTGGCGCTACCGCTTCCGCGCGGAGCTGGTTTCGCCTACGTGGAGTTCCTTGCCGCGCTAGCTGGGGAGGCAGTCCCCGCCTTCGTCTGCGTAAAGCTTCTCCACGTCATGCGCCTTCCTGGCCACGAAGTACGACCCCTGGCCGTTCCGCATGAGGACCGGGGGCCTGGGTTGGCTGTGGAACGGCATGTTCATGACAAGCGAGTACGCCCCCACCTCTCTGAAGACGACGAGCTTGCCGACGCTGGCCCCGCCGAGCTTCGACCTGCTCGATATGGGGAAGACGTCCAGGGGGTCACAGAGTCTCCCTACCAGGGCTATCTTCTGGGGTGACGGCCTCCCGCCAGGGACGACTTCGACCGGGTACTCGTGCCGCAGCAGGGCAGAGTCCAGGAGGACGTTGTAACCTGCGTCCACGTAGATGTACTTCGTGTCACCGAAGCTCTTGACGTTGACCACCCTGGTCACCAAAACGGTGGATTCGGCGGTAAGGAACCTGCCGCTCTCGGCTACGAGCGTGAACCTGTCCCCTATGCTCTCCACGAGGCTGTTCAACTGCCCCACTATCTTCGTCCCAAGGTCCTTCGGCGTCGGGACCTTCCTCCCGTAGGGGACCGGGAGCCCGCCTCCGATGTCGAGGGTGCTTACCCTGAAGTCTCCGAGCTGCCTCCGCGCGCCAAGTATGAACGCTTCGAGCTTCTCTATCGCTTCGGCATAGCAGGCCGGGTCTTCTATCTGGCTCCCGAGGTGGAAGTGGAACCCTTCGAATCCGAGCAGCGGCGTCCCGAGTATCTTCTTCAGGACATAGAGCGCGCTGTCTGGGCTCCCGCCGTTGAACTGGAGCCCGAACTTCCCGTGCCCCATCGACCCCCTGAGTTCGGCGTGGACGTGGACCTCGGGGTTCACCCTGATCATCGTCTTGACCTTGATGTTCGCCCTCGCCGCGGCCTCTGCGAGGTTCACGAGCCCGTTGTAGCTTGCTACCACGACCTTCCGCACCCCGGCCTTCAGCACCTGCTCGTACTCGGACGCGGTCTCCGTGATGCTCGTGTACATCACGTTCTCCGCGGAGCCCCCTGACTTCAGAACGAAGGTCAGCTCGCTGGGGGCGGTGAGGTCGAAAAGTATCCCCTCGCTCGCGAACGCCTTGATCACAGACGGATTGAAGTTCGCCTTCACCGAGTACGCGACGCGGAAGACTCCCTTGTACTCGCTGAATCCCTGTTCCATCTCGGACACCTTCTTCCTCAGAGTCGCCTCGTCCACAAGGAAGTACGGGGTGCCGTGCTTCTCTGCTAGGCTGTACAAGTCCGAATCGGAGAACCTCGGCGCCGCATCACCCGTGCGTGCCACAGGCTGCGTGCGAGTGTCGACCAACTTTTTGTTGAACAACACGGCCGAGAATTTTATCTTATAAGATTATCTCCGCGCGAAAAATAATTTTTGCGCCGTCTGCGTCGAACCCTGTCGCTGCCAGGCCCGGCGGGGCCGCTTCGAAACGGCCGGGCCGGGGGGCCATCTCGGCGCGTCTGACGCGACGCTGACCGCGGCCATCAATCCTATCCTCCCGCCTGTCGCTGCGAGATGACCGCGGTAGCAGCGTTCTAATCTCCCAGGCATGCGAGTCCGCCGTGCGGCGCTACTGGGTGTACCTGTTAATATGCTCCGACGGGTCGCTCTACACCGGCTGCACCGTCGACCTGCGGAGGCGCATCGCTCTTCATAACGCGGGGAAAGCGTCGAAGTACACCAGATCCAGGGTCCCGGTCGCCCTCGCCTACTCAGAAGCTGCCGACAGCCTGTCAGGGGCGCTCAGACGCGAAGCAGAGATAAAGAAGATGAGCAGGAGCGCCAAGCTCCTCCTCCTTGGGAATGCCCCGAAGAGGGCCACAGCATACGCTAGTCTCTCCTGACCTACTGATGTGTTATTGCTGTTGCTGTTCTCACTTGCCGACGACTATTTCGATCGAGGAGATGTTCCTTGTCTCTGGACCCTCGCCAACGACCTCGGTGCTTATTCCGATGTCCTTGACCTTGAACTGGCCGTTCCCCAGCCGTTTGGTGACGATCTCGGCGACGTCTACCGCCCTGCTGATCGCCATCCCTCTGGCCTTCACCACCACTTCGCCGGCGGAAGCGAGCTGGATGAGCGCGCTCATGGCGTAGTTCATCACAGGCTTCTGACCCACGAAGATGTGGTTGGTTGGCGCAGACCTCTGGGCTGGCGCGCTTGGGGCCGACGTCGCTGTGGCCCGTTCTGGTTCCTTCTGTCCCTCTGACGAGTTTGTGTCGGATCTCTTCTTTGGCATTTGACTGACCTTGCTCGCCACGGCCACTTCGCCGCGTATATAACCACATGGGTGCCCGGGGGTCAGTATTCGCTGGCGTCGACGAGGTTCCGGGCGGTCCCGGTCTCGAAGTACGCCCGCACGTTGGCCGCGGCGGCTGCTTCCATGGCCGAGAGGTCCTCTCCCAGCGGCGACCCAGATACGTGGAGGGTCCCCCCAAAGTTGGGCAGGTCCCAGGCTGGTGTGCCGAATGTCTCCTTCCCGCCCTTGACCCAGAACACATCCGTGGCGAACCGGCTTCCTGGACGCTCCTTCAGCCAGCGGACCAGGCCGTCTTCGCTGACGCAATCCCCCCTCCCGACGTTGACGACGATCACCGACTCCTTGGCGGCCATGAGCAGGTCGTAAGTGACGATGCCTCTGGTCCTCTTTGTGAGCGGGAGCGCCATCACGATGGCGTCGGCTTCCTTCACCTTCTCGCCGAGGGATGCGACCGGGACTCTCTCGTCGAAGGCTTCTGGTTCCCTGAACGACCTGGACACGCCCACCGTCTTCATCCCGAGGGACCTCGCCAGCCTGGCCACCTCCGACCCTATCGACCCTGCTCCTACCACGACCAGGGTCTTCCCACGGAGCTTGTATGGTGCCGTCCTCCGGTTCCTGACATGGATCCCCTTCGCGGCGCCGAGGAGGAGCCCCCAGGCGTGCTCGGCCACCGCCTCGGTGAACGCGCCGGCGTTGGAAAAGAGCTTCACCCCGGGCGGGAGGGCCGAGAAGTCCAAGGCGTCGACCCCGGCCGACATCGCCTGTATCATCTTCAGGCTTTTCATTCTCCCGAGGAGCCCGGAGGGGATCCGGTGAGGCCAGCAAATCAGTGCCTGGCACCGAGCGAGGGTGGCGTCGTCGGCTGGGCCTTCTATCACCTCGAACTCCTCAAGGGCAGCCCTCGCCTTCGAGGGGAGGGAGTCGGTGACGTAGACTGCGACCCTGGTCGACATCGGATGTCTGGCTACGTTAGCGCCCTGATGGGTATGTCCTGGGTGGTCCCGTTGGGGAGAGACCTCCTGATGGATATCGGGAGGGCGTCTGCTTCGAGCTCGAGCATCGCCGTTTCTATCGGTCCCCTGTACCCGCCCTCCAGAGAGACGAACGCGGGGGCGCCCATCGCCAACTGGAGCGACCTGGCTCCGATGATCCTCGCCCTCTCGAATCGGGTGAGCTTCGGCGGGCCTATCTTGATTTCAAAGTCTGCCAAGGCGGCATGTCTCGTCTTTTTCACAGTCTTTGCAGGGGGCATCTATGGGACCAGGAGTTGTTCTCGCCCTTCTGGGTCGGAACATAAGTCTTTCCTGCCCGCCTCCGACGGCGGACCGAAGACAAATCTACCCCCCGAAGAAGGCTGTCTGCATGGCCGTCGAAGCGCCGCCAGCAGGATCAGTCTCCAGGCTGGTCTGCGCAGTCTCGGTTGGGGGGAAGGGCGAAGGGAGGATATCCCTGTACCGCCACCTCGCGCCGCTGACTGTCAACGCCGTCGCGAGGAGCCTCCCGCTATCCAGCAGGGTCACGCTGCAACCGGCGATGGTCTCCCTATTCACCCAGCTCAGGATCGGGGTCGAGAAGCCTCGGATGAAGTTCGCCAGAGGGAACGTCGCCTTCCTCCCGTCGGGGGGGCTCATCTGCGTGTTCCTGGGGGAGGCCAGGAGCGACAGGCCTCTGAATCCTATAGGGCAGGTGGAGTCGGGCCTGGAGCTCTTCGACGCTGTGAAGTCGGGAGACGTCGTTAATCTGAGCGCGCCGCTGCAGTAGTCAGACCTTAGCCCAGACCCCGTGGCCGCTGAACCCGCCGGCCCTCTTCAGAGACCCTTTGGCTTCCAGGTCCCTGAGCACCCCGTTGGCCACCGAAGCGTTCACACCCAGCGCCCTCGCTGCGGAGTACACGGTGATCGCCTTCAGCGCCACGAGGATCTTCAACTGGTCCGCGTCGCTCATCTTCGGAGGAAGGAACGAAAACTGCTTCTTCTGCTGCGGCGCAGATTTTTCCTTCGTCTTCTTCCCCTTCGTCTGCGCGGCGTCCCCTTGGGGGGTCTCTTCGGACTCCTGCGACTTCTCCATGGAGGCCATGGATTTCTTCTTGACTCCGCCCAAGTGTCTCGAAGGACGACCCCTTTCAATCACAATTAAGCATTTCCTGGCGACAGGCCGTGCACTGTCCCGTCTATGGGTGACTGGCCCTCGCCGTCCTATCGTGGGTGAACGGCCCTGAAGCGTTCCGCCAGTGGTGCGCAGTCACCGGTGCAGGTCTGGGCGAGAGAGTATCCTCGTGCTCCCCCTGAAACCGAGGGTTGCGATCCCATTTCTCAGAAGGTAGACCCCCAAGATCAGCAAGCCGATTCCTACGAAGAATGCAGGTTCAAAGAAAAGGACGGCCGCCCCATAATGCAGGACAACGATAGCGCCTTTTGGAGCGATGACGTGTGCAAAGCAACAAGGTGAGTAAGTAAATGGGATGCCGCCCACCCCGGAAAACGTCGCCGGTATAGCGACTACGACAGCGAGCAGCCCTGCCGCCAGGAATACAGCCGCTGGCACCGCGTTGGTCGCCCTCATGGGTGCCCTTTGACCGGGGACCGAGTAGTAAAGCCTTGCGAGGCTACTCTTCAGATGGCCTCCCCTACGGGGTGGCTGGAAGGGCACGCATCGCCCAGGGTGGGACGCCCCCTTCTCGTCACCCGGGCATTGGACAGAATCGACAGGTCGGTCTTCGGTGACGCAGGCTGACGGCCAAGTCGGCCCAAGGAGACTCCCAACGGAGTGCGGCAGCCTATCACCGGCCCCTGGAGGCCGCGACACGCCGTGATGGTGGTCGGGGTTCCGGAACTCCCACTCCGACCGATACGGAGATTAGTCAATCGTCTCGGGTGGACGGCCGATGCTCTACTCCGCTGTGGCTCGAAGCTACGCCGACCTCGAGCGGATATCGGGAAGGAACGAGATCACCAATCTGCTGGCCCAGCTACTGAAGTCAACCCCCTTGGAAGAGCTCCCCCCGCTGGTATACATGACGCAGGGGAAACTCAGGCCCGACTACGAGGGGGTGGAGCTCGGCCTCGCCGAGAAACTCGCCCTCAGGGCGCTGGCGAGCGCTTCGGGGTCCGAGCCAGCGAGGGTCTATACGGCCTACGTCAAGCACGGCGACATCGGGGCGGCTGCCGAGGAGCTCCTGACGAACAAGGGCCAGGGGACGCTCTTCAGCGAAGCCCTCACCCTCAAGCGCGTCTACGAGACGCTGCTCAGGGTCGCGCGCCAGAGCGGCTCGGGGTCGGTGGACGCCAAGCTCAGGGAGCTGGCGTCCCTCCTCAACGACGCCTCCCCACTCGAGGCGAAATACATCATGAGGACCGTCACGGGGGAGCTGAGGCTCGGCGTGGCCGACTACACCGTCCTCGACGCGGCGGCTACGGCGTTCCTGGGGGGGAAGGACGCCCGGCCCAGGATAGAGAGGGCTTACAACGTCCACCCTGACCTAGGCTTCGTCGTCGCAAGCGTGGCGTCCAGGGGGCTCGCGGGGGTCGACGGAGTGAAGGTCGAGGTGGGGGTCCCCATCAGGCCCATGCTCGCCGAGCGGCTGAGCTCCGCCCAGGCGATTATGGAGAAGTTGGAGGGGAAGGTGGTGGCGGCCGAGTACAAGCTCGACGGGGAGAGGCTCCAGATACACCGCGACGGGGACGACGTGAAGCTCTTCTCGAGGAGGCTAGAGGTCGTGACCTCCCACTACCCGGACGCAGCCGACCTCGTAAGGGAACACGTGGGTGCAAGGAAGGCGATACTCGAAGCGGAGGTGGTGGCCATCGACGAAGACACAGGGGAGTACCTCCCCTTCCAGGAGCTGATGCACCGGAGGAGGAAGCACGGCATCCAGCAGGCAATGGCGGACTACCCGGTGGCGCTCAACTTCTTCGACATCCTGCTGGCCGGCGCCTCTGACCTGACCCGTAAGCCGTACACCTTCAGGAGGAGGAAGCTCAAGCAGGTGGTCAAGGAGACCAGCAGGACCAGGCCTGTCCCTTCCATGTCTACCTCCGACCCCCGGGAGCTGGAGCGGTTCATGGAGGACGCCATCACCGACGGTTGCGAGGGGCTGGTCGTCAAGGACCCAGACTCCCCGTACAGGGCAGGCGCGAGGGAGTTCGCCTGGATCAAGCTCAAGCGCGAGTACAGGAGCGAGCTGACCGACACCCTTGACCTGGTCGTGATAGGCGCCTTCCATGGTAGGGGGAGGAGGGCTGGGTCGTTCGGGACCTTCCTCCTCGGGACTTTTGACAGTGCGAGAGACGTGTTCACCAGCGTCGCCAAGGTGGGGACGGGTTTCTCGGACGAGGACCTTGCGAAGTTCCCCCGCCTCCTGAAGCCCTACGAAAGCCACGTCAGGCCTCCGGGGGTAGAATCGAAGATGGTCCCAGACGTCTGGTTCAGGCCCCACCTGGTGATCGAGGTGATAGCCGCCGAGCTGACCTTGTCCCCCATCCACACCGCCGCCATGGGACGGATAAGGCCCGAGGCCGGCATCTCTCTCCGCTTTCCAAAGTTCACCGGGAAGGTCAGGGACGACAAGCGCCCCGAGGACTCGACCACGGTGGATGAGATAGTAGGGATGTACCAGCGGCAGGTCAAACGCGTCGACTGACCATGCCTCCCCGTGGGCGGGACCGCCGTCGCGGCTTCCGGGCCAGCTCCCCGGTGCGCGCCTTCAGAGAGGCGGAGTCCCCCCATGGACTGCGAAGTCGATCCCTCTCCCAGCATGGGACCCTGGCGGCAGTTGTGGTCGTCGGCGCCGGCACCGCGCGGGACGGAGTGCAGGTCGTACAGGTGTCTCTTCCCTCCCGAGCTGACATAGTCGTTCTCGGCCGCCAGTCCGCCGACGTAGAGCACTAGCGCGCGGTGAGGCTCGCAGGACAACTGGGGGCACCTGCCACCGGAGGCGCTCAGCCTTCGGCCCCGGGGGGGTGCCGTGCCCTGCGGCCGCTCACCGCGGGGTCCCGAAGGACCTGTCCCCCGCGTCCCCGAGCCCGGGGACTATGTACCCCCGCTCGTCGAGGCCGGGGTCGATCGCGCAGGTATAGAACTCCGCGCGCGGGAACGCCTTCGCGACGTAGCTGATCCCTGTCATGGTGGATATCACCGAGAAGAAGGCAAGCCTCTTCGGCTTCCCGTGCTCCCTCACCCTCCTCGCTACCTCCAGCAGGGTGTGCCCGGTCGCGAGCATCGGGTCCGCTATCACAACCACGTCGTCCCTCATTATCCGGGGGATTTTGGCGTACGTCACCTCGATGGGGAAGTCGGGGGGCCCGCCTCTCCAGGCGCTGATGACCCCGGTCCTCGCCATCGGGAAGTTCTTGTACATCCCCTCTACGAACGGGATGGCCGCCCTAAGGACGAGGATGATCACTATCTTGTCGTCCCCCTTCACCTTCCCCCCGCTCGTCCGCCCGAGGGGGGTCTCCACCGTAGACGCCTCGGTGTCCAGTGTCCGAAGGAACTCGTACGCCATCAGCCGCCCCAGCCTGTAGATTGCCTTCCTGAATGCGACCTGGTTGGTCCGCCTGTCGCGGGCCAACGTAAGCTGCTCCACCACCATGGGATGGCTCACGATCGTGACCAACGGCTTCACGGCGACTACCGGCTCGACGGGGCAGCCAGAGTATTTATGTGAGAGGCGCGGCGTGCAGTCCATCCGTTGAAGCTCCTAAGGGTGCTGCTGGTGGTCGCAATCCTGGCGGCTTTCGCCATCCAGACAGCGCCGGCCCAAGCGCAGTCGTGCTCGACGAAGAGCGGCTACTACGTCGCTTCGCTCGACGCTAGCATCGACCCAGGGGCGGCGAGCTTCCTTGCATCTACGGTGAACAACGCCGAGTCCGCCTGCGCCGCGAACATAGTGTTCGTCCTCCAGACGAACGGCGGCGACAGCGCGAGCATGGAGTCAATGGTCACCACCGTCCAGGGATATCAGCAGTGGGGTGGGAACTTCATCACCCTGGTGGCCCCCGAGGGCGCCTACGTCTTCTCCGCCGGCTCATACATAGCGGAGTCGTCGAATCAGATTTACATGGAGCCAGGGACCACCATCGGGTCGGCCACCCCGATCGTGTCCGGCATCCCTACCGGCGAGGAGAACACCACTATGACAAAGGAGATCAACGCCTTCTCCTCGTACATGACGACGCTGACCCAGGCTCACGGCAGGAACGCGACGGCCACCGCCTTGATGGTCACGAAGGGGCTCTCCTATCCATATGACGCAGCCCTGAGGGAGCACGTCGTGAACGGGGTGGTCAACTCGACCACGGTGGCCGGAGCCCTCGCAGACCTGGGCGTCCCCGCGTCCGCGCAGGTCAACACTCCGGGGGTCAGGTCGACAGTGATCTCCGTCCTGAGCAACCCCGACGTCTCCGGCCTGCTCTTCCTCCTCGGGGTCTTCGCTGTCCTGGTGGACATGTACCACCCCACCCTGGTCCTTTCTGCGGTGGGGGTCGCCGTCGTAGCCGCGGCCCTGTTCGGACTCGGGGTCTTCGGCGCGTCTCCGCTGGCCGTGATACTGATGATAGTGGGGGCTGCATTCATCTTCTTGGAGGTGAAGATCCAGCACGGGTTCAGCGCCATAATAGGCGTGGCCATCTTCATACTTGGTTTCGTCCTGATCTATCAGTTCCCGCCTGCCCCCGCAGGGGACCTCCCAGCAGCCAACTTCTCTGCGATACCTGAAACGACCTATGGGCTGCTCGTGGCCCTGGGGGCCGCCGTGGTCATCGGGAGCCTCTACCTCAGGTCCATCCGCGACGCGCTGAGGAAGAGGCCAAAGGTCAACGACCCGTCTGCTCTGATAGGGCGAGAAGGGACGATGGAGTCCGGCCTCAAGGCAGGGGGGAAGGGGATCGCCAACGTGGCATCCGAAGAGTGGACCGTCACTTCGGACCAAGACCTGACGCAGGGGGACCAGGTAAGGGTTAAAGGGGTACACGGGAACACGCTGACGGTGGAGCGAGCGGTGAGTTGAACATCCTTGAGCCGGCGTCGCTCGCCATAAGCACGGGGGCGATAATCAACTACGCGATTTACATCATCGTCGCCGTCATAGTAATCGGGCTCATAGGGTCCACGGTCAAGATCATCAGGGAGTACGAGCGCCTGGTCGTCTTCAGGCTCGGGAGGCTCGTAGGGGCGAGGGGCCCCGGGGTCGTCCTGGTGTTCCCGTTCATCAACCGGGTCAGCAAGGTCGACCTCAGGGAGAGGTACCTCGAGGTACCGCATCAGACTTGCATCACCAGGGACAACGCGCCCGTAGACATAGACTTCCTGATCTACAACAAGGTGACCGAGGCGACCCAGAGCATAGTCCAGGTCCAGAACTTCGAAGGGGCTTCAATAGGCATAGCCACCACCACCCTCAGGGCGGTCGTTGGGGACATCCCCCTAGACGAGCTCCTCGCGAAGAGGGAGGAGATCAACCAGATTCTCAGGACCAAGCTGGACGAAGTCACAGAGAGGTGGGGGATCAAGGTGACCAACGTGGAGATACGCGAGATCACCCCTCCGAAGGACGTGCAGGAGGCGATGGTGCGGCAGATGTCGGCCGAGAGGACCAGGAGGGCCACCGTCACCGAGGCCGACGGCAAGAGGGAGGCGTCGATCCTGGTGGCTGAGGGCGAGAAGAAGTCCAACATCCTCCGGGCGGAAGGAGACAAGCAGGCCCAGATACTCAGGGCAGAAGGTTATGCAGGGGCGTTGAGCCAGATATTCGGCGCCGCCAAGGGGATCGATTCGAAGACAATGGTGCTCCAGTACCTGGACACGCTGAAGGCCCTGGGGGCGTCGCCGTCGACGAAGTACATATTCCCCATGGAGTTCACCGGGCTCCTGACAAACCTGCGGGACCAGGTCAAGCAGTCGCAGTCCGACGCGCCAGAAAGATAGATGGGGGCACGCGATCCCCGTATTCCAGAGCACGCTGCGACCCAAGGGGGCGCCAGCCGCCTGGGCTCACATCATGAATTAATTGCAGTCCTTTCTTCATCAAAGCGAAAAAGTTCTAGACGATCGGCCAAAATGCTGCCCCAGTTTTAAATCCAGTGTCTAGGAAGGGTTGAGGCGAGCGGGTCAAGTGTCGGGACAAGAGGGAGAGATTCAAGCAAGGCGGCGGACGGTCGTGGTGCTGCAGGACGAAATGAGGCGCGTCCTGGACGCGACCCGGGTGCTCCTCGAAGAGTTCAACGCGCTGACGGCCGGGGAGAAGGGGCAGGTGGACGCCTCCATGGAGAAGGTGAAGAGGGCAGAAGAAGACGTGATGACGCTGAGGACGGCGCTGATCCGCGAGCTCTCCCAGGTAGGGACGCTTCTGGTCAACAGGGAAGACATCATGCGCGGGGCTTTCGCCGTCGAAGACATCTTCGGCCACATCAACGGAGTGGCTTTCAAGATGTCCCAGCTGCAGAAGGCGTCGGCGAAGAACAAGAAGTACAGGGACAGCATCGTGGAGCTCCTCGGCCTGCTGATCGACGGGGTCTCGAAGCTCAACGAGAGCATCAGGGCCCTGTCTCTGAACACAGACCAGGCCATACAGATGGCGGCCCAGGTGCAGCAGATCGAGAACTCGATAGACAGCAGGTACCGCGAGGGGGTCGCTCTGGTCATGAGGACTGCGTCCAATGTCAAGGAGCTGATCACGCTCAAGGACCTGCTCGAGTCCATCGAGAACTGCGCAGACGTGATGCTGGTGGCCGCCAACGCCAGCACGATCCTCGCGCTGGGGATGTAGGCCATGCCCAGGGCCCGAGCCAAGGGCAGGCTCTTCGAGAACAGGATAGTCGTATGGGACGTGGACGACTCCAGGCGGCTCTTCAAGGAAGGGTACTACGGCAAGCCTCTCGGGATACCCAAACCGAAAGACTTCGAGTTCGATGCCCCGCTGATTCTAGACCTCATGGAGGCCTACTACCTCGCCACTCGCAAGGTGATCGACGTCGAGGACAGGGGAGGGAAGGCGCTCACCCCGAACCAGCTCCAGAGGGTCTGTGAGGCGTCCTACCCCGATTTCGCTGAGAAGTTCCTGGTCTACCGGAAGCTCAGGGAGGGGGGGTATGTCGTGACCCCGGGGATAAAGTTCGGCTCCGACTTCGCCGTCTATGAGCACGGCCCCGGGATAGACCATGCCCCATACATCGTCCAGGTGATGTCCCCCGGCTCGAAGATGACCGCCACATCGATGGTCAGGTCTGGGAGGCTGGCCACGACCGTGCGCAAGCAGTTCATCATAGCTATACCCGACGTGGAGAAGAAGTCGATAGAGTACCTCCGCTACGACTGGTGGCGCGCATAGGAGGCTGGCGTGACCCCGGCCGCTGTTTCGTTCCGCATCGGAGACGCCCGGGTGACATCGTTCGACGTAGGGGACCTCAGTCTCAGGCTGGACGAGGTCTTCGGTCCCAGCTCCGTCAACGCCCGCTACTTCGGCGGACGTGACCTGACCGTCCCCGAGGCCTTCCCTACCAAGTCGTTTTTCGTCGCGTCCGGGCCGCTGATGGTGGTGGTGGACCCCAGCGACTATGGCAGGCTCCTCTCCCCTGACCACTTTAAGACAAGGGCAGGGTATGTCAGCCCTCCCCCGCTGGAGGTGCAGCTCGCCGCAGCAGGGGTAGCGCCGGAATCCGTGACGCACGTGGTGGTGACACACCTCCACTTCGACCACTACGCTGGCGTCACGAAGGGGGGCGCCCCTGCCTTCCCCTCGGCTCGGTACATCATCCCCGCGAAGGACTGGGCGACGCCTGAGGTGGCGGAGGCGAGGAAGAGGGGGGACGCGGACGTCGCCCAGACTCTCGGCGTCGTAGAGGCTGCGGGGAAGCTTGAGCCCCTCGACGGGCCCCTCGGCCTCGGAGGCGGCCTGACCGTTGAGCCCTACCCTGGCGAGACCCCGGGGCACCAGGTTGTGGGCGTCCGGTCCGGCTCCGAGTCGTGCTACCTCGTAGGAGACCTTTACCATCTGGCCGAGGAGGTAGAGCACCCAGAGCTCGCTGCCGCCTGGGCGGATGCCGGGGCGCTGGCAGCAAGCAGGCGGAGGTTCTCCGAGCGGGCGGCTGCTGAGCGGGCCCTGGTCATCCCCGGCCACTTGCCTGCGGGGAGAATCAGCTTCAAGGGCTCGTTCCCGACGTGGACCGAGGAGCCTGCGTAGACGCAAGCATATAGAACTGACACCCGGGGGCCGGCCGTGGACCTGATCGGGGAAGACTCGTACCTGTTGGTGTACAGGGACAGGCGGAGGCGCTGGCTGGTCAGGCCCAGGGACACCCCGAAGCTCCACACCCACCTGGGGATACTCGACGTCTCTTCGCTCATCGGGAAGGGATACGGGACGAGGGTAACGACGACAATGGGGGACGAGCTGACCATCCTGAAACCCACCATCGAAGACATGGTGATGAAGCTCTCCAGGAAGACACAGGTGATCTACCCCAAGGACCTGGGCCTAATGGTCGTCAAGCTGGGGGTGCACTCAGGGTCGAAGGTGCTAGAGACAGGGACAGGGAGCGGCGCCACCACGGCCCTGATGGCTTACCTGGTCCAGCCTGGCGGGATGGTCTACACCTACGACCTGAACCCCGAGTTCCAGGGGGTAGCCAGGAAGAACATCGAGAAGCTGGGGCTGTCTCCTTACGTCACATTCAGGGAGGGGGACTCGCGCCTGGGGTTCGAGGAAGGGGACTTTGACGCAGGCATACTCGACGTGGGGGACCCCTGGGAGGTGGTGCACGGCATGAAGCTGGCCCTCAAGCCTTCTGCCCCCATGGCCGCCGTGACCCCGACGACCAACCAGGCGGAGAAGCTGGTGGCGAAGATGAAGGAGGAGGGTTTCGTCGCCATCGAGACGATGGAGATACTCCTGCGCCACCTCGAGGCGAGGGTCGGGATGACCCGGCCTTCGAACATAATGGTCGGCCACACGGCCTACCTGACCTTCGGGAGGTCTGCGCAGCCTGCGGGTTCATCGTAACGGTTTTAAGCCCAACCCGGCCGCGCAGGACAGCAGTTGAGTACTAGGGCACGCTATGAAGACATAACGACGTTGCTCTACATTGTGCCTTTCGCTGTCAGCGGGGTCTACGGGCTCGTCGTCTGGTTCCAGAACGGCATCTCGGCCCTCCTCCCTTCGCAGGTGTACCTGACAGTGACCCAGAGCCCCGAAGTGTTCGTCATAGGCTCCCTGGCGGTGCTCGTAGGCGTCGTGATGGAGATCCGGGGGACCGACGCCTCCCGCAGGCGAGCGAAAGTCGGTTCGCTGGGCACCACGCTGCAGGCGATTGCCGGGGCGAGCGTCTTCTTCGCGCTGGCGGGGGCGTTCTACTCCAACGGGGCCAACGTCGCCGGTGCCGTGGGGGACTTCATGGGGGGGAAGTACAATCTCGTCTTCCCGGCGATAATGATGCTGTTGAGCTATCTCATCACCGTCCCGCTGCAGTTCTCAGCGCTGGCGAAGAGGAAGACGCTGGGCCTGATCCTCCTGCTCCTCGTCCCCGTGTCGATCTACGAGGTCGGGAAGCGCCAGATATACGTCGGGCTGGGCCTGGCCTTCGCACTCCTCATAGTCGGCGCGCTGGCGTACATGCTGCCAGAAAGAGAGAAGGGCGCGGAAGAGGGGTAGCCGAGGCTATCCCAGCCGCAGACGACAGGCAAGCCCATGGCAGCCTCCCTCCTGTCTTCTTTCGCCCCGATAGCCGCCGCCTTCTTCGTGACTGAGCTCACAGACAAGGACGCTCTCCTGATCCTGGGGGTCTCTTCCGGGGGGCGGCCCATGCTCACCTTCATTGCCGGGGTGGCGGCTTTCACCCTCACCACGGGGCTCTTCGTCAGCGTCGGTTCCGTCCTCATACTCTACGTCCCAGTGCCGTGGGTCCGCCTCGCAGGCGGAGGCATAATGCTCGGGTACGGCGCTTGGAAGGCCTGGGGCCTGGTCGGCGCGGATGTCGCGGAGACGGAGAGGTCTAAGCTAGACAAGCAGAAGTCGGCGGCCGCCTTCTTCTTCACCCTCGTGGGCGCCCTGGTCCTACTCGACGTCGCCGGGGACGCCACCGAGGTGCTCACCGTCGTCCTGGTGGCCCGCTACGCCGAGCCCCTCATCGTCTTCGGCGCGGCCTGCGCCGGCCTCTATGCCGCGACGGCCATGGAAGCAGCCTTGGGTGTCAAGCTCGGCCGGATGCTCAGCCCGCGGAGGCTGAGGGTCATCTCCGCAGCCGTCTTCCTCGCGTTAGGCGCTTTCATACTTCTGACGAGCTTGTGACACGAGGCATGTTCATTAAGAGCCGGCGGGGGCAGGGCAGAGTTTCATGTCAGGGGCGAGCCAAGAAGGGATCACCGCCAAGAAGGCAGAGAACTTCGACGAGTGGTATACGCAGGTCATCCTGAAGTCTGAGATCGCTGACTACAGCCCAGTCTCCGGGTGCGTGGTCTACAGGCCATCGGGATATGCGATCTGGGAGAACATCCAGCGGGAGACCGATGCCCTGTTCAAGAAGGCGGGCATCTCCAACACCTACTTCCCCCTCTTCATCCCCGAGCGCCTCCTGAAGAAGGAGGCCGAGCACGTGGAGGGGTTCGCCCCCGAGGTCGCCTGGGTCACCGAGGCCGGGAGCTCGAAGCTCGAGGAGAGGCTTGCCATACGCCCGACTTCGGAGTCGCTCATGTACGAGGTGGTCTCCCGCTGGGTCAGGTCGTGGAGGGACCTCCCCATGAGGCTGAACCAGTGGAACAACGTGGTCCGCTGGGAGTTCAAGAACCCGACGTTCATACTCAGGTCCAGAGAGTTCCTCTGGAACGAGGGGCACTCCCTTTTCGCTACACGAGAGGAGGCCGAGGCGGAGCGGGACCAGATCCTCGGGATGTACCGCAAGGTGACCGAGGAGTACCTCGCCCTGCCCGGCTACCTGGGGAAGAAGACCAGGGGTGAGACCTTCGCAGGGGCGGAGGGGACCTACAGCATCGAGCACCTCCTCCCGGACGGCAAGGCAATCCAGGGGCCCGACTGGCACGCAGACGGCCAGAACTTCTCGAGGGCCTTCGGGATAGTCTTCGTCGACAAGGGGGGGGAGAAGCAGTTCGCCTACCAGAACACCTGGGCCATCTCCACCAGGGAGATAGGCGTCATGCTAGCTGTGCACAGCGACGACAGGGGGGCGGTCGTCCCCCCCAGGCTTTCGGCCGTCCAGGTCGTCCTGGTCCCCATAGTCAACGACGAAGGCAAGCAGGCCGTCCTCGCCGAGGCGAGGAAGCTGATGGGAGCCCTTTCAGGCTTCAGGTCCCACTTCGACGACAGGGACCACCTCACCCCCGGGAGGAAGTTCAACGAGTGGGAGCTCAAGGGCGTCCCCCTCAGGATCGAGTTCGGGCCCAGGGACATGAGGGAAGGGCAGGCCGTCCTTGTCAGGAGGGACACCGGGGGGAAGCGGACCGTCAAGATTGCGACCCTGGCCGCCGAAGTCTCCAAGGAGCTGGACGCAATCCAGTCCAACCTGCTCGCCCGGGCCACCGAGGCGCTTCGGAAGAACACCCACGACGCTCGGACCCTGGACGAGCTGAAGGATGTGATGGCGAGGGAAGGTGGGATAGTCCGCATCCGATGGTGCGGGGACCCGGGGTGCGAGGAGAAGGCGAGGGGCGCGGCCGGTGGGAAGATACTCAACATCCCCTTGGACCAGGAACCCCGGAGCGGGGGGTGCGTGGCCTGCGGGAAGGACGCCCCTACTGTCGCCCTCTACGGGAAGTCCTACTAGACCGCCCGCAGGGTCGCGACAGGATTCGCGGCTGAAAACAGCCTGACCGAAGTCTCGTCGACGCTCATGGGGAGGTCAACCTTCGCCAGCGCTATCATCTGAAGCGAGAGGGAAGACGCCGCAATCCCGAAGCAGGCGCTCCTGAGGAAGTCCCTGGTCTTGAGGTACCAGGAGACAGTCGCGCCGCTCAGCACGTCTCCAGCGCCGGTGCTGTCGAGCACCGGGGCCCTGGGGACCCCCACCCGGTAGACCTTGGAACCGTCGAGGACGTAGCACGAATCCCCGCCCTGCGTGACGATCCCCTTCCTTATGCCGAGCGCAGACACCTTGCCGAGGGCCTCCACCGGGTCGCCCTTGCCGGTGAGCATCTCCGCCTCTGTCCTGTCCATCTTCACGGCGTCGACCCCGGCGAGGATGTTCGGGTCACGCGGCGGGGAGAATGTCACCGTCCCGTCTGCGCCGAAGGACCTGATGAAACCCTGCGGGTCGAGGAAGACGAACTCGCTCCGGGCTGCTATCTCGTCTAGGAGGGGGAGAGACACCTCGCCAGCCACAGGGCTGACCAGGGCGGCGTTGAACCTCGTGTCCGGAGGGAGCTGAGCGGTGCTCACGTCGTCGCACCTGCTTGTCAGCCTTAGCGTCCTCGCCTCAGCGCTGTTGGAGATGCTGAACCTCGTGGTAGGCTTGGTGAGGCTCCTGTCCGCAGCCCGGAGGACGACCCCGTTCCTCATCAGCCACACCGCCTGGTCGTCCGGGAAGTCCGCGCCCACCCTCGTCAGAAGGGTCACTTCGTGCCCGAACCTCGCGCAGAGCAGCCCAGCATAGGAGGGGGGCCCCCCCACGGACATCACCTGGCGCGTCGGCAGCTGGATGGTGTCTATGGTCACGAAGCCGGCGACCAAGACCTTCATTCGGCCGCGTCCGCCCCTACAGGCGGAATTAAGACTTTGGAAAGAAAGGGCCGGACACCAAGCCTCCCCATCGGAGGGGACCGCCGGCGAGCGCCCTCGCCACGAGCCGCAGGGAGCGCGATGGGAGAAGGCGCTGCTTCATTACCTTTATAGAATCGGGGTAGGATGGCGTATGCGTTTGGCCACCACCCAAATGGCCGATAACGTCGAGGAGTCCGCCTGGACCTCGGTCCATACTTGGACTTTTATCGCGTTCAGCTTTGGGATGCTCCTTGAAGCCTACATCTACGGCCTCTCTTCCGTGGCGACGGGCTGGTACCCTGTCATCAACTCCTTCCTCAAGAGCTCGTTGCTGGCATGGGCGCCTATCTGGCTCGCGATAGGGATAATCTTCGCAGGGCCGATGGCTGACAGGGTAGGGAGGAAGACCATGTTCTATGTGACGATGTCGCTGTACGCCGTCGGCGGTGTCGGGATACTCCTCAGCGGGACGTACGCCCTCGTGCTGCTCTTCCTCGCCATGCTTCTGTTCGCGGCAGGCGGGGAGATGAACACCATAATGGCGGCGACCCACGAGGTGATGCCCCGCAAGCACAGAGGGAAGGCGATGTTCTGGGAAATCAACTTCATCAACGTCGGCGGGGTGCTGCTGGCCGCGGTAGCGCTCAGCGCGGCCTACGGGCAGGTCATCTTCCAGCGCGAGATGATAGGGCTCACTTTCATCCCGATACTGGTGGTCCTCGCTTACAGCAGGTGGAAGATGCCTGAGTCAATCAGGTGGCTGGAGAGGAAGGGGAAGACCGAGCGCGCCGCCCGCGAGTACGCGAAGTACTACCCGCAGGGCCAGGCGCAGGTCGCCGCCGCCAGCGCTCCGGCAGTCAATGCCGCTGCATCTGCGGCCCCCGGCGGCGCTATTGGAGGGAGGAGGCCCGGGATCCCGCTGAAGCTCTTCGTCACGACCGCCGTGGCGACGGCCAACGCCGTCGGCTTCGGCCTTATGACGTACGTGCTGGGGCCATATTACTTCCCAAACCTGACGGCAGACATAATCCTGGTCGCGAACCTCGTAGGCTTCGTGGTTGGGGCTTTCGTCGCGACACTCGCTGACCGGCTCAGCAGGGTAGGGATGTTGCTCTACTCTTCGGTGGGGGTCGCCGCGGTGACTTATGCCATCTACCTTCTGGTTCCTGAGTGGTCGACGAGCCTGACCTTCTTCTGGATACTCCTGGTCGCGCTCAACCTGTTCGTCGGGGTCAACTACCTGAGCGAGGACACGCTCAAGGGGGAGGTGTGGCCGACCGAGCACAGAGGCCTCCTCACTGCGATTCCCAGGGTCGTGTCCATCGGGATAATCGACACCGTAGCCATCTACGCCACATCGGGCTTCAGCCTCTCTCAGTACACACTGTTCAACGCACTGATATGGACGCTCGGCCTGGTCGGGGCGGTCGCCTGGGCTCTCAGAGGGATAGAGACAGGGAAAGGGGTCAGCGTGGGAGTTGCCTCCGGTGAGACAGGGGTGAAGGTCGGGATCCCCATGCGGTCTGCCCAACCTGCCGAAGAAGCGCCTGTCTAGCATCCGGTCCCCCGACGCTCGAGCGCGGGGACTGGAATCCCCATGTCTCATCGGGGCCCTCTACCCCCTCGGGCCGGTTGAGGCACACCTCTGGTGTCTCTCGTGCGCGTCGAGCGCTCCGTCCGGCTACGTGGAGCGCGGGCTGCTCCGAATCGATCCTCCTCTCCCTCTGACGCCCGGACGGACAGGTCCGCTCCATAGGTTTAAAGAGGGACGAGCAGGGTCCGGCCTGCCTTGTCAAAGAAGAGGAAGAGCAGAGGACGGTCCAAAGGAGGGAAGGGCCGCAGCGACACCGTCTACTGCAGCAACTGCGGGGCGTCCGTCCCCAGAGACAAGGCGAAGAAGGTCACCAAGCGGACCAGCCTTGTCGAGCCGACCCTCGCCAGGGAACTCAGGGCCGCGGGGGCATACATCGCCTCCCCCACCCAGGTCGCCTACTACTGCGTGTCCTGCGCCGTTCACTATGGCATAGTGAAGGTCAGGGCCAAGTCAGAGCGGCGTTCCTGGTAGCGACCCGGCGTCTGTCACCTTTGCGCAGCGGCGGGGTCCCTGACTTTTGATGCCGCTCTCGCCACAGGTGGGTCCCCCTATACCGCTTCTAGCTCGGGCCGGGGGCTACGAGCAAGGCGTGGGCGTCTGCGGCGGCGGCGCTTCGGAGGCCGGTATGATGGTGGCGTTGTTCAGCATCGCCTTTGCGGTGTAGGCAGGCTGGGTATAGTAAGGGGAAGACGAAGGCAGGGAGGGCTCTGTCTTCCCGTAGGTCGGGTCTGTGCTCGGGTTCGCCAGGGCACAGACTGCGCTCATCCCTGATATCACCTTGCCGAAGACGGTGTAGTTGCCGTCTAGGCTGGGATTGTTGACAAGGTTGATGAAGAACTGGGACGTCGACGGGCCCTTCGGAGACGTGCTGGCCATCCCCAGATACCCCGCGTCGTTGTTGAGCTTGCCGCACCATTCGAACGGGACCGACTGGCTCGAGCCTCCCTGCCCCCAGGTAGACCTGGTGCTGTTCACGGCCCCGCGGGTGTTCGGGTCTCCGGTCTGGACCACGAAGCCAGGCATTATCCTGTGCCAGACCAGGTCGTCGTAGAACCCAGAGTTCGTGAGGTTGACGAAGTTGGCCACCGCCGCGGGGGCGCAGCTCGGATAGAGCTCTAGGTATATGTAACCCTGGCTAGTCCCCAGCTTCGCGTAGACCGGGGGAGCCTGATAGATGTACGTCCAGTATATCTCCCAGCCTGCACCCCCGATCAGGAGCGCTACTATCGCGAGGCCGGCTATCTTCCCCCATGAGGTCTTCCGCGTCTTCCGCCTGCCTGGCTTGTCAACCAAGTCTAGGCCCCAGGCGTCCCCGGGACCGTAGAAATACGCTTCGCCGCCTTGAGCCTGACCGCAGGCAGTCAAGGGCCGCCCGGCCCTCGTGCCCTTTGGACCCCGGTGACCCTACAGGGAGGTCGAGGCGTGCGCTTCGGCCTCTTCGGGGTGCTCCGGAGGAGCTTGGGGCGGGACGCCCGCGTCCTTTCCTGACCCCCCGGCTGGTCTGACTGGGTTCCCCCGGGCGGCGATGTCCGGACGGGGCGCGCGTCTGCGCACGGGTGGCTATGGAGGGGTCGCCGCCGCATCCGACCTCTCGGCCCCCAGTCCCTTGGCCGCCGTGTAGGTCCGCTCTACGAAAGTGAAGCCGGCGACCCCTATCACAAGGAGGAGCCCCCAGCCGAGGAGCCCGGCCAGCGAGGAGACGGCCACTATCAGCAGCCTCTCGCTCCTCTCACCTATCCCTACCCCGGCGAGCCTGACACCGAGGGCGTCACCCTTGGCCCTCGTGTAGCTGACGAGGAGGCTGAGCGAAAGGGCAAGGAGGACCGTAGCCGGGTCGGCGAACTTCCCCAGCAGTATCCCCGTGAAGAGCGCAACCTCGGCCACCCTGTCCATGGTCGAGTCGAGGAACGCCCCCCTCTTCGAGACCCTGCCTGTCACCCGGGCGACCGCGCCGTCCACGACGTCGAACCAGCCACCCACGAGTATCAGCACACCGCCGAGCAGCTCCCCGGGGTACCTCCCGGTGGAGTATGATGCGGCGGCGAGGACTGAAAGTACGAGTCCCACGGTGGTCCACGCGGTAGGGGACCCCTCCACTCTCGCGAAGACGGTCCCGACGGACCTCAGGGACGACTCGAGCCTCCCGCGCAGCCTATCCAGCACGGCTCGGCGGTCTCCTAGTTTTCTATATATACCAAAGGGAGGCGGAGTCGTTAGCCTTGGGGAAGATAGACAAAGGGGTAGGGTGCGGGGTGGCGGGGTGCAGGAACCAGGCAGAACGCTCTCTCAGCAGGGAGGAGATTGGAGGGAGCGGGCTGTCGGTCGGGGGGGAGGGGCGGAGGGTGTACCTCTGTCGGGACCACTACAAGCAGTGGAAGAAGGCGACGAAGAAGTCGAGGACCCTGGAGAGGTCGCGCTGGTAGACCTGCCATGAAGATACTGCAGATGCACGCCGACTTCATAGAGTACACTCCGATCAAGAAAGAGATACGCGCGGCCGAGGAGGCGGACCCGAGGACAGTCAGAGAAGAGGGCATCGTCGTGCTCTTCACCGCCTTCGAGGCCGGAGACGACGCCGCCTTGGTGAAGCAGGCGGTGACGGAGGCGAAGGAGTTCCTGGCAAGGCTAGGGACTACTAGGGTGATGATCTACCCGTTCGCCCACCTGAGCCAGAACCTGGCCCCCCCCGGAGAGGCGCTGCAGCTCCTCCTCACGATGGAGAAGGACGCGGCCGGCGCCGGGCTGGAGGTGCGGAGGGCCCCGTTCGGGTGGACCAAGGCGCTGCAGATCAAGGTCAAGGGGCACCCGCTCGCCGAGATGTCCAGGAGCTACGGAGGGGGCGCCGCTCCAGCCCGTCCCCAGGCCAAGGGCACGCCGAAGCGAGAGCTGACGGACGCCGAGGCCATGGGGAGGCTGAGGAGGAGCGACTTCGTCGGCCTCCCTGAAGGGGACCATAGGACCATAGGCGAGCGCCTCGACCTGTTCAGCTTCCAGGAGGTCTCGCCGGGGATGGTCTACCTGCACGCGAAGGGGCTGGTGCTCAGGAACCTGCTGGTAGACTTCCTGAGGGCCGAGCTCATCAAAGGAGGGTACCAGGAGGTCAGCACCCCCACCCTGGCCAACACCGCCCTCTGGCAGGTGAGCGGCCACTCGGCGCATTACAAGGACAACATGTTCCTGACCGCCCTGGGAGACGAGGAGATGGGCCTCAAGCCGATGAACTGCCCTTCGCACTTCCTGATCTACAGGTCTAGGAAATGGAGTTTTCGTGAGCTCCCTGTAAGGTACGCCGCCTTCGACCCTCTATTCAGGAACGAGCTGAGCGGGGTGTCCAGCGGCCTGTTCAGGGTCAAGTCTCTCACGCAGGACGACGCCCACGTCATAGCCACGGAGGAGCAGGCGGAGGGAGAGCTGGCCAAGATGCTCGAGATGATGGAGAGAGTCTACGGCACCTTCGGCCTCCAGTACAAGGTCAAGATATCCACAAGGCCCGACGACTCGATGGGGACGGACGACGAGTGGGAGAGGGCGACCGGGACCCTCATCCGCGCGGTGAAGTCGAAGGGGTGGCCCTACGAGATCAAGGAGAAGGAGGGGAACTTCTACTCACCCAAGATAGACGTAGACGTCAAAGACTCCCTGGGGAGGGAGTGGCAGTGCGGGACCTTCCAGCTGGACTTCCAGATGCCGAAGAGGTTCAAGCTCAGCTACACAGGGTCTGACGGCAAGGAGCACACCCCTGTGGTCCTGCACAGGACCATCCTGGGCTCCCTTGAGCGGTTCATGGGGGTGGTCCTAGAGCATTACAGGGGGTCCCTCCCTGTCTGGCTCTCCCCGGTGCAGGCGAGGGTCATCCCGCTCTCCGACGAACACCTCCCCTACGCGACGGCCGTGCTCTCTTCCCTGGTGTCAGCCGGGGTGAGGGCGGAGGGAGACTTCGGGAGCGGGACCATGGGGGGGAAGATCAGGGACGCCCAGCTCCAGAAGATACCCTACATGCTGGTGGTCGGGAAGAAGGAAGAGGCCTCGCGGTCGGTGGCCGTCAGGACGAGGGGCGGGGAGCAGACCTTCGGGGTGAGCGTCGGGGACTTCGCAGCGAGGTTGAAGGAGGAGGCCGCCGCTCACAGGTGAGCGGAAGGGACCTGCTGGGTGACGCAGTGCAGGGTCCCGAGCCCGTGGACCAAGGCCCGGCAGTCGATCCCCACTACCTCCCGCGAAGGGAAGAGAGCCTGCATGGCGCCTATCGCCGCCCTGTCGCTCTCCCCGCCGAAGATGGGGACGAGGACGGCGGCGTTGCCGATGTAGAAGTTGAGGTGGCTGGCTGGGAGGCGGCCGTCGGCCGAGGCGACGGGGGCGGGCATGGGGACCTCCTCGACCTGGAAGCGCCCCCCGCGGGCGTCCCTGGCTGCGCGAAGGATCTTCAGGTTCTCGTCGAGGGCCGCGCGGTTCCCGTCGGACGCGTCGGTTTCGACCGCAGCCGCGACGGTGCGGGGGGCGACGAACCTGGCTATGTCGTCTACGTGCCCGTCGGTATCGTCCCCTTCGATCCCTCGTTTCAGCCAGACCACCGACTCTGCCCCGACGTAGTCGGCCAGCACCTTCTCTATCCCTTCCCTGCCCAGCCGGGGGTTCCTGTTGGGGTTGAGGAGGCACTGTTCGGTGGTGAGCACCGTCCCTCCCCCGTCGGGGTCGATGGACCCGCCTTCGAGGACGACCCCGGGCCTGAAGGTGCGCAGCCGCGAAGCCGCGGCTACTGCCTCCCCTGACTCGTCGTCTGGGAGGAGGTCCTCGTACTTCCCCCCCCAGGCGTTGAACCTCCATTTCACCACGGCGACGTCGGGGCCCCGGATGTAGGTTGGCAGATAGTCCCTTGTCCAGACGTCGACAGTCCTGATGCGGTGGAACGTCACCCTCTCTGCCCCCCTGACCAGCCCCGAGACCCTCTCCTCGGACTTCGCGTCGTCCACCAGGATCCTCACCTCCTCCCCTGCTGCGAGCGCTCCGACCATCTTCGCATACGCTCCCTCGACCTTCGGGAGGATCCCGCCTGGGAAGGTCCCGGGGTCCTTCGGCCAGGAGACCCAGGTCGCCTCGTGCCGCTCCCACTCGGCGGGCATCACGTACCCCAGGGACCTCGGGGTGTCCCCCACCGTCATCGCCTCGCTATCGCCGAGTAGGTCCTCTTCCGCCTGTTCCTGAAGAACCCCCACCCTGCCTCTATCTCCTCCCCCAGCCCGGGGTCGCAGTCCACAGTCAGCACCCCCTCGCTGCCGTCCCCCCGCAGGAGGACCTTCCCGAACTGGTCGCAGACGAATGAGCCCCCCCAGAATGTCGTCGGCCCTTCCCTCCCTACCCTGTTCACCGTGCAGACGACCATGCTGTTGGCTATTGCGTGGCCGACCTGGACCTCCTCCCAGGCCAGCCTCCAGTCCCCTTCGGCCATCTCTATCCCGTCCACCCAGCCGATGGCCGTGGGGTAGAACAGGATCTCCGCCCCCATGATGCGGTTGACCCTCGCGGCCTCGGGGTACCACTGGTCGAAGCAGATCAGCGTCCCCAGCCGCCCCTTGGCGGTCCGGGCGACCGAGTACCCGTCCCCGGCCCTGAAGTAGTCCTGCTCGTAGTAGTGTTCGTCCTGGGGGATGTGCACCTTCCTGTACTTGGAGACCCTCTTCCCATTCTCGTCGAACACGAGGCATGTGTTGTACCTGTGCCGTCCGTCCCTCTCGAAGATGCTCCCCCCGACCAGGATGACCTTGCTCTCCTTCGCCCTCTCCGAAAGCCACCTGCTCGTCGGGCCCGGGATCTCCTCCGCCTTCTCGAAGGACCCCCTGGTCGTCGGGAAGTAGCGCGAGAGGAAGAGCTCCGGGAGGCAGACGACGTCGGCCCCCTGGGACGCGGCCTCGCGTATGTACCTCTCGGCCTTCCTCTGGTTGGCCCTCCGGTCTTCCCCCATGGACATCTGGACCATCCCCAGCCTCACCTTGTCCCGCGCCAACATGTCAGCCACCCTGCGCTCACTATACAAATCGAGCGCTCGCGCCCACGGGCAGAGCCCTCTGCGCCGGAGCTACCCCCCCCAAAACAAATCGAGGGTGGTGGCACCCATGATCTCGTCGAAGGAGAAGTCAAGGGCGTCAAGGAGCTGGTCGAACATCGAGTGGGCGTACTCGATGTACTTGTCAGCGTCGACCTCGTCGGCCCTGGCCAGCTTCGCCGGCTTCACGTAGGGGGGGCTCTTGGTCTTGACGAACGCGATCGTCTCCCCGGCCTTGATCTCCTCCCCCTTCTTCTCGAGCTGCATGGCCGCCCTCACGTGCTGGGGGGTCGTGCCGTTGTATTTGGCCGTCGGCTTGCTCATCATGACGGTGAACGCCAGGTCCTCGACCGGGACCCTCTTCCCCTTGAGGTCCGACACCATCCTGGTGAGGAGCTCCCTGGTGCTGGTCCTAGCCCTCTCGAAGTCGTCGGGGTCCTTGACGGAGCTGAGTATCCCCAGGGTGTCGTAGAAGATCCTCTTCAGGTACTCAGGGGTCTGGCTGTTGTGCAGGAGGGTGGGCAGATTGCCTGCCACAAACCTTTCGAAGGTTGGAACAGAGAAGTCAAACATAGTCGCGCCACCGCGTAGCCTCCTTACAGAAATGACTTCGTCGAAAGTCACGTCTTTGACATTGAGCATCCTCGCAACTCTGATCAGGCCCTTTCTTTCTTCGCTGTTGGCCATCTGAAGGAGTCGCCCAAGCACAGAATTGTAGCGGTTCAGCAAAGACAGGTCGTAGTAGCGCGCATCGTGCAGGTTCAGGCCCCTCTTGCGCTTGAGGCCGCGCCGTCGGAGCATCTGTGACTTGATATTCAGAAGCCCGTCGGTGGAGATAGGGATTAGCTCCTCGTTCCTTGGGGCCGTGCCCACCTCAGCTTTGAACCTGCCTTGCATGAATCCGATGTACCGGTAGAAGCGCTCCCGGCTGAATGCCCCCATCACGCTCAACTGATGGTACCTCGTATCCTTCACCGAAATCTCCCTTATCCTCACATCGATATCGAAACGTGCCAGAAGATAGGCGACCTCCGTGAGCAGCGCCTTGCTCCTCGAAGCGATGTTCACTCTCCTTCCATCGCCGTATCCGTCTCCCGAGAAGACTGCCCTCAGGAACGCCGCTACGAACCCCCCATCTGCGTCGAAGACTATCCCTGGGACGTGCTTTGCCTCGCTGGACCCCCCGCAAAGAGCCCTGAAGAGCTCCGCGTGGAGCCTAGGAAGGTAGTATGTGTTGACTCCCCCCCGCCGGCGCAATGTCTTGATTGGCCTCTGAAACAGAACCTCCCAGCAGCGTTCTATCTCAGCACACACCTCCGGGTTCGCCAGCCGACTCTGGGTGATTGAGTCGTTCCTGGACCTGTCGTCCTCCGAGGCGCTCCCTTCAGACACGTACAGCCCGAGCATGGTGGCCAGCTCCCTCGACATCGGGAGGCTGCAGGGCAAAGGCGTCGATACAGTCGCGTGGGCCCTGGCCGAGTACGCACGTCCGTCCCTGAACAGGAGCGGGCTCGTCAGGTAGTGCAACACAGGGAGGCGTGGACTAGGGTCGCGCGGAGGCACGTACTGGGCTCCGACGACCACGTCACCTGGTCTCAGCGTTTTCGTGCTTCTGTGGAACAGTCGCCCAAGCGAGTCCATGAGATACACGCTGTGGTCTCCCGACAGTCTCAGCTCCCTCCCTTTGCTCGTTCTGATTTCAAAGACATCCGACACCTCGTGCCTCATGGCATCTGAGATGTGCACCCATGCAGTGTTGAACCCGTCAACCACCGTCACTACCTCGACGTCTTTCCCCGCCTTGAAAGCTTCGTACGCCTCAGCCACTGTGGCCAGCCGGACTCTCTCGTCATAGCGGGCGAGCATGGGGGTGCTGCCGTGCACGGACTTCTTGCCTGTCAGTCCCTTGATGTCGACCGTCCCGTCTGGGAAGACACCGAAGTAGTTCTTCTTCCTGCTGCTGAAAGCGACGTACCTGTAGACCTTGTCGAGGTCGAGCTCGACCCCAAGGCCGGAGTCGGCCCACCCCGATATGGTTGACACCTGCTCCTTGGACGGGCTGTGCAGGAAGAGGCTGTCCGTGTCCGAGTAGAGGACGTCGACCCCGAGCTCCTTGCACTTGGCTATGGTCCTCGTGATGGCGTCTCTGCCGAGGGCGGCGGTGGCCTCGGCGACCGGGAGGCAGTAGAAAGCGAACGACTCGAACCCGAAGGAGCCGTAGGCGCCGTTGAGGTAGACCTTGAGGCTCTGAGACACGACCCCGTAGAGCTCCCTTTCCTGCTTCGACAGGGTGGGGTCTTTCGCCAGCTGCTTGTAGTGCCCGACCCTCAGGTCCCTGAGCGAGCCTATCACCAGGCTCGTGATCCCCTTCCTCTTGGTGCACTCCCACGAGTCGGTGTCGGGTATCTTGTTGGACCTGCACTCAGGGTGGGCGCAGTTGACTGTCTCATAGGAGAGGTTGTGCACCTTCATCAGGGACGGGTACAGGCTGGCGAAGTCGAGGACCGAGACGTCGAAGTACACCCCTGGTCTGGGGTCGATTACAAGGCCCCCCTTGTACTTCTTCCCCTTTATGATCGACTTCGAAGACGCCCCTCCCTTCTCAGCGAGCTCGTCCTGCCTGGGGATGAGGGCGCCGATCCTCCTGTGCTCGTAGAACAGCATGCTCCTGATCCAGTTGGATATGCCGAGCCTCGAGACGTCGTTCATGGGCATCTTGCCTATCCTCGAAATCATGAGGAGGAGCTTCATCACGATGGAGTCGCTCGTGGACGTCAGCTCGTAGGTCAGCTGGGCGTCGTTCAGGCAGTACTCCCCCAGCTTCAACAGGGGGAGGTCGCCGACCTCTCCTTCGAAGTCCACCTTCGACTTGCCGATCAGGGACTCAGACACCCCTCCGAGCGTGTGGTCGGTGTACCTGTTGCTGAACGCATAGACCTGGATCGACCTGTTCCGGAAGAACTGGTAGAGGTCGATGTGGATCCCGTGCTTGAGCGACGCCGCCACCCTCTCCAGCTGGATTGGGTCCTCCTCCTCGGCTATCCCCAGCCTCTCGCTCCTGTGCTGGATGTACCTCAGGTCGAAGTCGTCCCCGTTGAAGGTGACTATCACCGGGTAGTCCATCATCTTCGAGAGGACCGCCCTGAGGAGGTCCGCTTCCCTGTCGAAGAGCTGATAGTCGTAGGGCGCTCCGCTGACGCCCTCCTCGCTCCGCCCCCCCCTGAGCATGTAGACCACCTTCTCGTTCTCGTTGAAGAAGGACACGGCTATGACCTCCTGGCTCGGGTTTTCGACGTCGGGGAGCCTCCCCGGCTCGTTGTTGACCTCGATGTCGAGGGCCACCCTCTTGAACTCTGAGAGAGGCTCGCCGAGGAGCTCCGCCCACTCCTTCAGGAACGGGGTGAAGGCCGGCGGGTCCTTCGCCATGATCTCCTCGAGTGACCTAGCCACCCTCTCAGGGACAGCGTGCCTGACAGGGACCACCTTCCCCTGGGCCACCCTGTAGTACGTCCCCATGCGGAGGCCTAGGTCGTAGGCGTAGTTCTCGTAGTACTTGATGTCGGCCTCCCAGGCCTTGATCTGGTCACGGATGCTGTCGTTCCCCCCGCCTATGGCCAGGGGGTCCGTGGTGACTATCTTCCTGAGCTTCGTCTTCGAGTCGGTGAGCAGGTCCAGCTTCTCCTCTTCGACTATCTCAAGCACGTCCTTGCGAGCGCTCACCGCCTTCAGCTCGTCCATGGGGAGCTTGGTGTAGCAGTAGGGGCGGTGCCCTGTGTCGTCCTCCCAGAGCCAGAACCTCCCGGCCTTCTGGTCGTAGAACTTCAGGACGGCCTTCCTCTTGTCGCCGTCGTACGAAGCGGACGCGAGCAGGGACTCCTCCACCTCCTTCGCCGGCCTTGTCAGCTCGGCCAGCTTCGCGGCGAGGCCGTAGGTCTTGACCGGGGTCTGGGAGGCCATTGGTGAATGCTAAGCGGCACTCCTTCGGCAGATAAGGCTACCTCGGCTTCTCCAGGCCGGGGGCGGCGGACGATTTATAACGAGTGCCGGGGGGCGCCCCTCGGATGCCTGACGTCGGGAAGCTGCTGAGGGGGTATGCCCCCTACTTCTTCTGGGCCATCGCCGTCGTCTGGATAGCGGTGGGGGTTGAAGGGGGGTCTGTCCTGATGGCCTGGCCTGTGACAGCCTGCGCCGTGTCCGGGGCGCTGCTGAAGCTCCGGCCGGGTTGGAGGCTGACCTTCTCCTGGTCTGTCTCGAGCGCTGCCCTCGGTCTGCTGATATCGTCATATCAGGTGTACGCCTGGTTCCCACTGCTCGCGGGGGACTTCTCTTCCCTGGCCGCCTCCGCGCTCGGGGCGTTCGCCGTCCTCGCTGTGGTCCACGTCTTCCTGCTGTACGCGGGGGCCGCGAAGCCGCTCCAGGTCTAGACCGAGCCGGACTTCGAGAACTTCCTCAGGTAGTAGACCGAGTAGCCGCTTATCGCGAAGAGGGCGCTGAAAGCCCTCGTGGCGAAGACAAGGCTCCACTGGGAAGGGTATGTGGTCGCCAGGGTGTCGGGGTTGCAGTTCCCAAGGCCGACCGGCGGGGGGGTGCAGGACACCGAGAAGAGCGCCCCCCAGACCATGAAGTTGTACATCACTTCGTAGGCGGCTGAGAAAGCGATCACGAAGCCGAAGAGCTGGAGGAACATGAGCAGCCAGTGGGGCCACCTCGAGACCGTGTCCTCCCAGATCCTCAGGCCGCTGTAGAAGAGGGCGACACAGGCGACGCTGAAGTAGGTGATCGGCTGGGCGAAGTATGGAGGGAACGGGAAGTAGACGTCCACCAGGGCCTTGCCGATGGGCTCGTCTGTGAAGTAGAGCGACCTCGTGATGCCGTAGACCGCGACTACCACGATGATCGCGAACGACACCCAGGCCACGATCTTGTACATCTGCCTGGCTCCGTCGCTCATCGGGGGTCTGCGACTTCCAGCTCTGCTCTTTAAGCCTTGGCAAGGCGCCGCCCGCCGCCGAGGGCGTACCACGCCGCCAAGAGCATCAGAGGGAGCTCGAAGTAGCTCCAAAAGGCGACGCCGGGGAGGAGGAAGAGGGAGAGGGCGGAGAAGCAGGCAGAGCGCAGGGCCAGCCCCCTCAGGCTCCCGTCGAAGCGCCAGAGGAGGGCCCCCAGGGCCACGAGGACCAGCAGCCCCCTAAGGGCCGGCGGGGCAGCGCTGCCCAGGCTCACGAAGACTCCCTGGAGGCTCGGGTTCAGGCTGAGCCCGAAGGGACCAGAGTAGAGGAAGGGGACCGGGGACCGCTGGAACTGGAACAGCAGGGTATCCTGTATGAACGCGGCAGGGGACCAGGCCAGGAACGGGAGGACGACCGCCGCCGCAGTCAGGACGGCGAGGAGCGGAGGGAAGGCCCTTCCCCTGCGGATGGAGAACGCCGCGAGGAAGGGGAAGGCGAGCCAGGCCTCGACGCTCGAACCGAAGGCGAGCCCCCAGAAGACCCCCGACGCGTTGGGCCTCCCTTTGGCCTCGGCCGCCACCGCAACGGCTACGAACGCTATGGCGGGGAGAGAGTCGTTGACGAAGTAGGTCGAGAACAGGACGACCGGGGGGAAGAGGAAGTAGGCCAGGGAAGGGAGAGCCCCCCTGGGGCCGAGGAGGCGGACGGACAGCGCAGCCACCAGGTCAGACGCCACCATCCCAAGGGTTGTCGTGCCGAGGGCCCCGGCAGGCGCGATGAAGGAGAAGACCCCTGGTAGGTAGGCGAAGACCTCTGCGGCCCCCGGGGTGGCGAGGGCCGACGGGGCCGAGTAGTAAGCGCCGTAGGGGTCCACCCCGCGGAGGAGGTACTGCACCGCCTGGACGTCGTAGTACGACACGTCAGTGAGGTGCAGCGGGTGGACTAACACAAGGGCGACCCTTACGGCGAGGCCCGCGCAGATGGCGGCCAGGAACACGGGACTGGTGAGGACGCGTCCTCTGGGTGAGCTTTCTGGCAAGCTGTTATGGAACCGGGCGCCCCGGCGGGGGTGCCGAACTTAAAAGCGAAGCAAGGGCAGGCCCGTCTGCCTTTGGGTTTCATCCCGGTAAACAAGCCACTCATCGGGGAGGAAGAGAAGAAGGCCGTCCTGGACGTCGTCTCTTCAGGGATGCTGGTCAACGCGTCCTACGAGGGAGGGCCGTGGGTGAGGGAGTTCGAGGGGAAGGTGAAGCGTCTGCTCGGGACGAGGGACGCGGTCGCCGTGAACTCCGGGACCGCCGCCCTGCACACGGTCCTGATGGCCCTCGGCGTCGCGTCCGGGGACGAAGTGATCGTCCCTTCCTTCACTTTTCTGGCGACAGCCAACGTCGTCCTCGCATGCGGGGCAAAGCCGGTATTCGTCGACGTAAAGGAGGACTACAACATGGACCCGGAGGCCCTGAAGAAGGCGGTGACCAGGAAGACGAAGGCGGTCATACCGGTCCACGTCTACGGTTATCCGGCTGACATGGACGAGATACGTGAAATCGCCGCGGCGAGGTCAATATGGGTGGTCGAGGACGCGGCCGAGTCCCTGGGGGCGACCTACAGGGGGACCCAGACTGGAAAGCTCTCGGACGCGGGGTGCTTCAGTCTGTACGCCACCAAGGTTGTCACTTCGGGGGAGGGGGGCGCCATATCGACGGACGACGCCGGGCTCGCCGACAGGCTCAGGCTTGTCAGGAATCACGGCCAGGTCCACGGCTACGACTCCAGATGCCTGGGGTACAACTACCGCATGCCTGAGGTGAGCGCGGCCCTTGCGTCTGTCCAGATGGACAGGCTGGAAGGGTTCCTGAGGGCCAGGGCGAAGAACGCGAAGTACCTCGGCGAGCGGCTGGCGGGAATCCGCGGTGCGAAGTTCACCCAGGACGCAGGCGACAGGACGCACGCCTTCTACCTCTACACACTGCACCTCAGGAAGAACAGGGGCAAGGTCCAGCAGGCCCTGAAGGCCGCCGGGGTGGGGTCGGCGGTCTACTGGCCGACGCCGGTGCACAGGACCCCGCTTTACAGGGAGCTAGGCTACGCCGAGAAGAAGCTGGCCGTGACCGAGGACGCCGCCAGGCACGTCCTCTCGGTCCCGTGCCACCCAGGGCTGACCGAGGAAGAGCTCGAGACTGTCGCGGACTCGTTCCTGGCGGCAGCGCGCGAGCACCTGTAGCGTGGGCGCATGAAGGCACTCGTCTCCCTGATGTGCCACCCAGAGCGGGAGCCGAAGATAGCAGTCCCAGCAGACGAGAGGTATGAGGTCTACGTCAACAAGACGCCCAACTACGCCGACGCATACAGGGAGGCGATAGCGGAGGCTATGCGGGGAGGTATGGATCTCGTCACCGCTGACACGGACGGATACCACCCTCCGGTTGAGATAGCCAAGCTCGCGGCGGGGGACTTCGGGGGAGGGCCGTTCCTGGTCCTGCCATACAGGGAGAACATCGGGATCCAGTCCAAGTCGTTCTCGCTCTTCTTCTCCCTGCTGGAGAGGAGGCGGGTCAGGGACTCCACGAGCGGCCTCTGCAGGCTGTCCCTGGACCTGATGAGGTCCCTCCCGCCGCTGAAGGCCGTGGACATGACGATACACATCGAGATACTGAAGCACGCCTTGAGGTCAGGGGCGAGGCTGGTCCAGTACGGCTACCTCTCCTCGGCCAACGACGAGGCCGAATCGAAGAGGACGAGACACTATCAGCTGAAGCTCATCGGGGCGGCGTTCAGGTAGAGCCAGGGCAGGGCCGGACGTCGGGGTGGTGGGAGGACCGCGAGCAGAGCCGATCAGGCCGGGGCTGTCCTTCGCGGACGGCCGTTGGACATCGCAGAGCCGCCTCCGGGGCTATCCGTCGGTGCGGCGTCCGAGGAGGACTAGCTTCGGCTTCCGCCCTCTCGACTCGTCGGGCGCCGGTGACGAGCACGGACAGCATCGCCTGCAGTCCGTCGTCATCACATGTCCTGTCGGCCGGTGGGGGAGACCGAGCAAGCCGCTGCGGGTTATGTGGCGCTTCCAGCTTCCGCCCTGCAGGACCACCTCGTGGCCGCAGTTCCTGCAGCTGCCGAAGGCGAGCCGTACCACTCGACGAAAGCGAGCTCCAGAAATACAAAACCGTTGGCTGGCGACGCAGACGCGGGTGGTCTGGTGAAACATCGACTCCCAGGGTTCGGTCCCTGCGGGGCCTGGGGTTGCCGAGCACCCCTACAGTTCCTCGCGGCACAAGATAGAAATACGAGGGGCCGCAGGCGGCCCAGCGAATTGAGCGAAGCGGCCCCCGCAGCAGCCCCGGAGACGACGGCCAAAGAGCAGCCAGCCAAGGTCTTCGCAGGCGCGGTCTACGAGTGCGTCAGGTGCGGGACCAAGACCACCCAGGAGGAGCTGTCGAGGCTCCCCGAAGTGAAGTGCATCTGCGGGTACAGGGTCTTCCGCAAGGCGAGGCCGTCAGTGGTCAAGCAGATCAAGGCCATCTGAGCGCACTGGCGCATGGTTCGTCGATTGCCTATCCGCTGTTCACAGTTTAATTAGCCGCTCAAGTCCGCCGGCCTGACCACTTTGTACCTGATGCAGAGCAAGGATAAGGCAGCCATATTGGGGTACGGCGCCTACGTCCCCTACTACAGGCTCCCGACGACAGAGATAGCGCGCGTCTGGAAGGGGGGAGGCTCAGGGCCGAACGTCGAGAAGGCCGTGGCCTCCATAGACGAGGACACCGTGACCATGGCCATCGAGGCGTCGCGGTACGCCATGAAGATGGCCGGGGCGGAGAAGCTGGGGGCCGTCTTCGTGGGGACGGAATCGAAGCCCTACGCCGTGAAGCCCTCCAGCACGATGGTCGCCCAGGCGCTGGGCCAGCACCACGCCCTGGCGGCGGACCTGGAGTTCGCCTGCAAGGCAGGGACCGAGGCGATGCAGATAGTGACTGGGCTGGTCGGGTCGGGGATGATCGAGGCGGGGCTGGCAGTCGGGATGGATACCGCCCAGGGGAGGCCCGGGGACGACCTGGAGTACACGGCGGCCAGCGGGGGGGCCGCCTATGTGATAGGCAGGAATTCAAAGAAGGCGCTGGCTGTCATAGACTGCAGCACCTCGTTCGTCTCAGACACCGGGGACTTCTGGCGGAGGGCCCACGAAAGGTACCCGAGGCACCTGTCCAGGTTCACCGGGGAGCCGGCGTACTTCTATCACATCGAAAACTCGGTCAGGACCCTCTTCGAGGAGACCGGGCACAAGCCCTCGGACTTCAAGTACGCGGTCTTCCACCAGCCGAACCCGAGGTTCCCGGTCGAGGTGGCATCCAGGCTGGGGTTCACGATGGAGCAGATCAAGACCGGGCTCCTCAACCCCCTGATAGGCAACACATACTCGGGGAGCTCACCAATAGGCCTGGCGGCGGTCCTGGACGAGGCCAGCCCCGGGGACAAGATACTCATGGCGAGCTTCGGCTCAGGTGCGGGCTCGGACGCCTTCTCCATTGAGGTCTCGGAAGGGATCACTGGCTCGAGGGGGATAAATCCCACCGTGAAGTCGATGCTGGAGCGGAGCACCAAGATCGACTACTCCACATACTCGAAGTTCAGGGACAAGCTGCACAAGTAGGCGATCGTGTGAGCGGACAAAGGGCGTACGTGGCCTCGGTCGGACTGACCCCAATCGGGGACCACTGGGAGAAGTCCCTCCTCGACCTGGCCGTGGAGGCGTCGAGGGGGGCCCTGGCGGGGCTCGGAGTGAAGAAGGTCGACCAGGTGATAGTGGGGAACATGTTCAGCGCCGTGGGGGCGAGCCAGGAGCACCTCGGGGCCCTGGTGACCAGCGCGCTGGGCCTCCGGGGGACGCCGGCGTTCAAGGTGGAGGCTGCCTGCGCTTCTGGGGGTTCGGCCTTCAACATAGGGTACAAGCTGGTGAAGTCGGGGGCGATAGATAGCGCCCTGGTCGTCGGGGTAGAGAAGATGAGAGACCTCGAGCCCGAGGACGCGTCCCGGGCCCTGGCCATGGCGGAGTCGGCCGAGTACACCCAGTTCGTCGGCGCGACGTTCGCAGCGCTGAACGGCCTCCTGGCCAACCTCTACATGGAGCAGGAGAACGTCACCAGAGACGAGCTGAGCGCGATACCTGTCCTGGACCACGCCAACGCCGTCACAGCCGAGCACGCCCAGTTCAGGAAGGCGATCACGGCCGACGTGGTGTCCAGGTCTGCCCTCATCTCGGACCCGCTGAGGCTCTTCGACTGCGCACCTGTGGGGGACGGCGCCGCGGCTGTCCTGATCGTGAACGACCGGGCCCTGGCGGGGACCAAGGGGAGGTACATGGAGGTCCTGGGAGGGAAGATCGCGACCAGCGAGTTCAGCGTGTACGAGAGGGACGACATGCTGGACTTCGCGGCAACGAGGGAGGCGTTCAAAGGGGCCATGGCGGAGGCGGGTGTGGCGCCAGGGAAGCTCAGCCTGTTGGAGGTCCACGACGCTTTCTCTGTCGTCGGGGCGCTCTCCCTGGAGGCCATGGGGTACTCGAAGCGCGGCCAGGGCTCCAAGGACGCCAAGGCAGGGAAGTACTCACGGGGCGGCGAGCTCCCGATCAACACCTTCGGGGGGCTGAAGGCCAGGGGGCATCCTGTGGGGGCTACCGGGATGTACCAGATAGCCGAGGCGTTCCTCCAGCTGACCGGGAAAGCGGGGAAGAACCAGGTCGAGGGGGCGGAGTATGCCGCAACCCAGAACATAGGAGGGGTGGACTCCACCAGCGCGGTGCACGTCTTCGGGAGAGTGTCATAGTTGGCCATCCAGTACTGGAGGATAAGGGACAGGTACTACCGGCTCATCGGCAGCCGTTGCGGCGCCTGCGGGGCCGAGTTCTTCCCGCCGGTCTATAGGTGCAAGAAGTGCGGGTCCGAGGACATCGCAGACAGGGAGATGCCCAGGAGAGGCAAGATACTGACCCACACCCTGCTGCACGAGCCACTCCCCGGCTTCGAGGCACAGTCCCCCTTCTACCTCGCCGTGGTGAGGCTGGACAACGGAGCCAAGGTGCTCACCCAGATCGTCGACTCCCCACCAGAGGCCGTGAAGTCGGGGGCAAAGGTCAGGGCGACCGTGAGGAGGGCCAAGGTGGACGGGGAGTCGGGGCAGATCTTCTACGGGTACAAGTTTGTCATAACGACCTAAAAACTTACGAAGAATCAGAAGAGGTTCGGAAGGACGTCGAAAGGCTCGGAGTCGAGGCATCATGTTCGAAAGCGAGATAGTCGGGGTCCGTCTCTAGTCGCTTGGATTGACCTGTTCTAATCCAGCCAGGCGTCTCTATGCTCTAGGTGAGGGCCGAGCGCTTCCCCGAACCTAACGCCTCCCTCACTCTCTGTATACTTCGGCGTGAGAGCAGGTCCTGAGAAACAGGATCTCCCTGGTCCGTGAATCCACCGCATAGAGGATCCTGCTAGAGCTGCCGAGCTCATAGGCGAACGTCCCTCTGAGCTGTCCGTGCTTGGGGACCCCAAACCTCCTCGGGTCCTCGGACGCCGAGAGGACGTGGATCGCCTCAAGGACCCGCCCCTTCATCCTCTCGTCTTTCCTCTTGTACCCCCGTTTGAAAGTCGGGGTCAGGACGATGATCCAGGTCAATCTAGGCCGAGTCTAGCCACTTTGCCGTGTCCTGCACTTTGTCGAATCTTCTAGCTTTGCCCGCCCTGATCTCCTTCCGGCTCGCCCTGGCCTCCTCGACCTCGGCCTCGGTGAGCGGGGGCGAACGTTCTTGTTTGGTCTCGACAGCCCTGGCCATGACTGGCGGCTTCGTTCCTGTCCTTCTTAATAATCTAGTGCCCAAACTCCGGCGCCCCAAAAGTGCCGGCCTGATGTGGGGGTCCTTTCCGCTCCGGGCGCAGCCTACCTGAGGATGGGATAGTCGGCACCCGGACTTCGAAATTCAGCCCGGATGTCCGCTCCGTCTGATAACGGCGTTCCCGCCTTCGCCCTGGACGTAAAAGACGAATACAAAGGGCTGGAGAAGGCGGACCTGAGGGCTCTCTTCTCGCGGAAGTGGGACTGATGGGGCGACCCAATTTCGTCTCGAACTCCGACGTCGTGGCTTCGAGGGGGACGACTGCGACCTTCGGGCATCTGGACTCCCTCAAGAACGCCGGGGAGTTCAGGGCATGGGTGGCAGTGGAAGAAGAGGGGCACCGGCTCGCCCGGGGCCCGAACCTGAGAGCCCTTCTGATCGAGGGGCGGAAGCTTGCCCGGAAGGTCATTCTGGTCACGGCGGCCGGCGGGTGTACGAAGGAATAGCCAGGGGCTTCAAGCTCCGCCCGTGGGGACCGCAAACAGCCTGAAGTCGCGAAATCCTACGGCTCCTTTAATCTATGTTGAGTTAACAATCGGGTACAAGTTCGCGGTAAGCGGATAAAACGGGCGGAAAAGGGGCGAACGCAGGGAATGAAAGCCAAGAGGGGCCACCTCCTGAGGAACGTCGTCATCGTGACCTTCGCCGTCCTCTTCTCCGTGGCGGTTGTGATCGCCACTCCGCCGATATTCTTCTTCAACGTCGCCGTGAGCGGCACCGCGTCCCCGGGGACCCACCCGGGCACCCCGACGCACGTGACGTTCGTGGACGAAAACGGGCTCTTCTACAACGCCACGATACGCCAGGGATCGTATTCCATCAACCTCCAGAACGGCCACAACTACCTGCTCTACGTCGTCTTCGCCGCCGGGGGGGAACTGCTCAGCCGGCTCGACCAACCTCAACACCCTCGGCTGGTCCCAGACGCTGGACATCTCCTGCTGAGTCAGACGATCTTCTCCATCAGCACGTTGCTCTTCCCGAACGGGGCGGCCAGCTCGAATCCCTGCTTCTCGAACATCGACACGGTCCCGAACCAGGTCGCCAGGGCGCCGGTCCGCCTGACGGGGTAGGCCTCCACCAGCCCGCCTCCCTGTCTCTTGATCGAGTCCAGCGCGGCCTCGAGCGCCCTGCTCGCCACACCCTTCTTCCGGTACCTCCTTTCCACCGAGAAGCAGCTTATCCTCCAGAGCTTCCCTCCTGCGGGCTCCCTGTTCAGGGCCTTGTACCTCCTCATGGCGTCGACCCGCGGGATCTCTTCGCGCGGGCCGTACTGGCACCACCCGACAGGCTCTTCTCCGTCATACACGAGGATCCCATGGGCGGTCCCCCTCGAAACGCTCGCCTTCTTCTCTCTCCTGTTCCTCGCGGCGCGCCGCTCGAGCGACACCCCTTCGTCCTTCGGCGACCTCGCGCGCGAATAGTAGACGCACCAGCAGACGCCCCACTCGCCGGGCTTCTCAAAGAGCCTCTCGAAGTCCGGCCACGTCGACCGGGTCAGCTCCTTGACGGCGTATCTCCGGGGTGCCATCGGGAGTCTTTTCGGAGGGCGGCTAGCTAAACGTTGCCCGTCCCGGCCCAGATTCCTGCAAGACAGTTAAGGAAGTCAGGGTCCGCTGAAGCGGCGATGGCCCAGACAGAGGTGGCGCTCGCAGTATTCTTGCTGATGGCACTGTCGGCCTCTCTCGTTTCCAGGAAGATCAAGACGCCGTTCACCACGCTCCTGGTCATCTTCGGACTGGCGCTGGCTGCGATCCCCATCACCGAACTCGGGGGGATCACCAACTTCTTCAACAGCCTGGCGAGCGGAGGCCTCTTCGTAGGGCTGGTCCTCCCGCCTCTCCTGTTCGAGGCGATCATGAGCGTGAGGTCATCCGACTTCCGCGCGGTCTACCGCCCCGCGCTCCTCCTCGCCACCGTCGGGGTCCTGGTCTCGGCCCTGGTGGTGGGGGTGGTCCTCTGGAAGGTGGTGGGGCTCGACCCCCTGGTCGCCTTCGTCTTCGCCGCCCTGATATCCCCGACCGACGTGGCCACGGTGCTGGAGATATTCGGAAGGGTCAACGTTCCGTCGAGGCTCGCGACGCTCATCGAGATGGAGTCAGTCTTCAACGACGCGACGGGGATCGCGCTCCTGACCGTGGTGCTGACCACCGCCGCGGCCGCCGCCTGGAGCCGTTCAGGGCCGTCCTCACCTTCGCGTACACCCTCGGCGGCGGAGGCCGAGACCGCTCCCAGGAACACGACGGCAGCCGCGGGGCTCGGGCTGAGGAGGTTCCACACCGCCGCCACGGACGCGACGCCGCCATTGGCCAGTATGTGGGGCCAGTTGCGCGCCCCTCCCTTACCCTGGGCGGTGCCAATCCTCCGCTTGTAGCCGTACTTGTAGAGGGTGAAGGCGACCCCCAGGATGAAGAAGACGGCGACCACCACGAACCACTGGAACCCTCCTCCGTAGACCACGGCGAACCCGACGACGACGCTCATGTTGTCGAGCCTGACGTGGAAGACCACTGCGGAACTCAACTGCTGGAGAGCCGCTGCGAATCCAGCTAGGACGGCATTCCGCTCTGGTTCGTTGAGGTTGAAGTAGTTAACGGGGGCAACTTCGTAGACATAGGACACACCTTCTGAGGATAATCAGTCGATTTAACAAAGCATGGGGAATTCTGCTTCGAATACTTATCAAAACACTGCTCCATCCGACTGCGGATGAAACCGTCTCGCAACCCAGAGGAGCAGGGGATTCTGACATCGGTTCACTGGAGAAAGCTCGGACGGTCAACCGCTCCGAGGCGTCAAGGGAGACTTGGCTGGGAGGCAGGGGCTCGCGATTGGGACACTTTCGTGGAGACGGGCGAAGACTACCACAGACTGAAGGTCCACGGCCCTGCGCTGCTCCGAGCGGTTGGGCCCGTCCGCGGGCTGAAGGTCCTAGACCTGGGGTGCGGCCAGGGGTGGTTCTCCCGAGAGCTGGCAGCGCGTGGCGCACGCGTCGTCGGGTTGGACTGGTCGCACGAGATGATTTCGGTCGCCAAAGAGCGCGAACGGCAGCATCCTCTGGGGATTGACTACTTGAAAGGCGACGCGGCAGGGATCGCCAAGCGCTTCTCTCGCGGAAGCTTCGACCTCATCACTTCATGTATGGCGTTCATGGACATGCCAGGAGTAGACAAGGTGCTGTCAGGAGCTTCGCAGGTGTTGCGGCCGGATGGCCGCCTCGTCTTTTCGGTGTCCCACCCAGTGAACACGTCTCCCACGGCACACTGGCTCCGCAGACGAATAGGGCGCCACGGACCATGGTTGCTTGACGGTTACTTCGACGAAGGCCCTCACGATGTACTTTGGAAGCTTCGGGGAACGGAGCGGACCCTCCAGATCCCGCAATGGCATCGTACCTTCGCCAGTTGGTTCCGGCTGTTCAGGGAGGGAGGCCTCGTAGTCACGGGGCTTTGGGAGCCCAGGCCTACGGCCCGACAGGCACGTCAGAGCCTAGGCTTCGAAGGAGTCCGCCGGATTCCCTTCTATCTCATCTTCGAAGCTAGGCCGTCCCCGGCTGGTTGGTAGCACCATGTGAGACCATGTCACGGCAGACCAACTCTCAGAACAACGTGGATTACCGGTGCCAAGCCTCGGAATCGGCAGAGAAGGTTGCGTATCAGGAGACTTTCTTCAACTCCAGCGACCTCGCCCCCTTCACCTTCACCTGGACCTTCTTCCTGTAGATGGGCTTCTCTTCGCCCTCAATCCTCACTTCCAGCTCTCTCACGCCGATGTCAGCAGCCGTGGGCAGGAAGACGATTGTGTACCCGCTCTCGGCATCGCTGACCGGGGTTGCCAGCGCCTCCGCCCCTGGCCTGGGAACGCCGTCGACGTAGAGCGTGACCTTCCTCGGTAGCTTCGTCCTTTTCCACCTCCCTGTGATAGAAAGCGGGGTGAACGACTCTGGACTGTCGTTGTCGCCAGCATCCTGGCCTTTTTGGTTGGCGTTGTTACGGCGTACATCTTCTAGTGCCAATTGATGCTGGAACCCTTCATCTAAGCGCGTGAATGGTCGCTGTTCACCTCGCTTTCCCAAATCTTCGGCTCCAACGTCGTTTCTTCAGCGAATCAGCGAGTTGCCGTGCTTGAGCGCTGGATTCCCATTCTCTTATCACTGCTCTTCGCCCCGTGAAAGATACACTAAACAATACCCAGAGGAGGGCGAGCCCAACGGTTACTAATCCTCCTGTAGGTGCAAGCCCTAGCGCCCAACCCGTGTAGAAGAGCGAGTATGTCAAGTAGATTGTGCTTCCTCCAACCCGCTTCCACATCTCGTCAAATGCCTCCTCTTCGGACTTTCCTCTTGGATCAATGAGCTCCTTGTCCGTCCTGAAGATTAGGACGTGAATGTCCTCCAAAATCATCGCCCTCAAAGGGTAAATCACTAGGTAAACAAAGAGGGCGATTGAAGCTTCAGTCGGTGGAAATGCTAAAGTGATTGTCCAGAGGCCGGTTTGACTCGGCGAGCCTTCGCGTCCTTCCACCTCCTGATTTCTCCGAGTTCAGCCCATTCGTCGAGAACAGAGTTTTCGAACGTGTCGTTACCCATGGCCCTGCTCTTGTATCTCCTATTTTGACATCGTTTCGGATATCGTTAACTGATTTATCAAGGTCAGTTTGACAAGGTGGTTTGGTGGGCGGGTTCATAGTTGACAAGTCGGGAGAATTCTCTTGATAGCTCGTACGTTGCGGTCCTTGAACAGGAGTGGGCCGCGCACAGCGAATTTAAGGCGCAAGGTCAATCCGCTTACGGGTACAAGTTCGTGGTGGAGTAGGCCGCTCCGTTCACAGCTCGCATGACCGCGCTCCCACGACCGTAGGGAGCCGTCGACCCGGGACCCCGGCTTTCGAACATCGGCCGGGTTCCGAGCCCGCGCGCCCGGGGTCCCTTGCGGCCCAGGGACGGCCATGAGAGTTAAGACGAATGCGCAGGCAAGGGGCGCGGCGATGGCATACACAGAGGTCGTGCTCGCGTCATTCTTGCTGATAGCGCTTGCGTCTGTGCTGATAGCCAAGAGGATCAGGACGCCATACACCACGCTCCTGGTGCTGATGGGGCTCGTCCTGGCAGCCATCCCGGTGGCGGGGCTCTCCGGGCTGACGGGCTTCTTCGAGAACCTCGCCAACGAGCAGCTGTTCGTGGGGCTGGTCCTCCCGCCGATCCTGTTCGAGAGCGTCATGAGCATCAAGGCGGCAGACTTCAAGGCGGTCTACAGGCCGGCCTTCGTCATGGCCACCGCGGGGGTCCTGATCTCAGTCCTGGTGGTCGGGGTGGTCCTATGGAAGGTGGTCGGACTATCCCCGCTGGTTTCCTTCCTCTTCGCCGCTCTCATCTCCCCCACGGACGTGGCCACAGTCCTCGAGGTCTTCGCCCGGGTGAACGTGCCTCCAAAGCTCGCCGCCCTGGTTGAGATGGAGTCGGTCTTCAACGACCCTACGGGCATCGCCGTGTTCACCGTGGTCTTGACGTCTTCGGCCGCCGCCGCCCTCGAGCCGGTGAGGGCGCTTGCCACCTTCACCTACATCCTCACGGGCGGGATCCTGGTGGGGCTGGGCGTGTCGTGGGGGGCGCGCCGGGTCCAGTCCATCGTCACCGACGCGGTGACGCAGGTGGTCCTCACCCTCGTCGCGGTCTACGGCTCGTTCGCCCTGGCATCGGCGATAGGCGCGTCAGGGTTGATAGCAGTCGCCGTCACGGGCGTGTTCTACGGGAACGCCGTCATTACGAACATGGAGAGCAGGAAGCTGGGGGACGTCACCAGGGAGTTCTGGACAATCATATCCTTCGTGGCCAACGCCGCCGCCTTCTTCTTCATCGGTGTGAGCACCAACATATTCCTCCTGGCCACAAGCCTCGGCGCCTTCCTGGTGGCATACGCCGTGGTGATCATGGCCAGGATCACGTCCGTGTACCCACTCCTCAGCATAATGAGGGTAGAGGGGAGGGAGACCCCCTCGAGCTGGATGAACGTCTCTACCCTCGGAGGGATGAGGGGGGCGCTGGCGATAGCCCTGGTCTCCGCCGTACCGCTGGCCACCAGGCAGCCTGTGGCGACCCTGACCTTCGGGGTGGTGATGCTGAGCATCCTCCTCCAGGGGCCGCTCCTCGGCCGCTACGCTAACAGGGTGTTCGGCCACCAGGAGACCCTGCAGACCGGGGAGTCCGACGAGGAGGCGGCCGACAAGGTCCCGGCCCGGACCCCCGCGGAGCCTTTATCACCGGAGCCCGAAGAGCAGGGCGACGATGAGCTTCGATGAGATAGTCAGGCTCGGGCAGCAGAGAGGCTTCTTCTTCAAGACGGCGGAGAGCTACCCCAACACCCCGGCAGGGTTCCTGGACTACGGGCCGCTAGGGGTCGGCCTGAAGAGCAGATTGGTGGACCTCTGGAGGCGCGTGGTGGTCAAGAGGGACGGGATGCTCGAGATAGACGGGTCCCAGATACTCCCCAGGGCCGTCTTCGAGGCGTCGGGGCACCTCTCCAGCTTCACCGACCCCTTCGTCAAATGCGCGAAGTGCGGCTCGGTCTTCCGGCCCGACAAGCTGATCGAGGAGAAGACAGGGAAAGGGGTCCCGGAGAAGCTCAGCGACGCCGAGTACGACCAGGAGATGGACAGGCACGGGGTGAAGTGCCTGCGGTGCGGGTCGAAGCTGTCCGGGACGACAAGGTTCAACATGATGTTCAGGGTGGGCATCGGACCCGCCCAGGAGGAGGCATACCTCAGGCCCGAGACGTGCCAGAGCATATTCGTCGACTTCCCGCTCCTGTTCAAGACCCAGAGGGTCAAGCTCCCTGTGGGCATAGCCCAGGTGGGGAGGAGCTTCAGGAACGAGATCGCTCCAAGGCAGGCGCTGATCAGGCTCAGGGAGCTCAACCAGGCGGAGGTGGAGGTCTTCTTCAACCCGAAGAAGGCCGACGACCAGCGCTTCGACGATTCGCTGGGCAGGGCGCTGGCGTTCAGGCTCCCGGACGGGAAGGACGAGACGCTCACCGTCGCCGAGGCGAGTGAGAAGGGGGTCATCCCCCACAAGCTCGCCGGGCACTATCTTGCACTGATCGAGTCGTTCTACGAGGACGCGGGGATCAAGGCGGAGGATATCAGGTTCAGGGTGCTCGCAGACGAGGACAGGGCGTTCTATTCGAGGGCCGCCTTCGACCTCGAAGTGAAGCTCTCCTGGGGGTGGGTGGAGCTCGTGGCGTGCAACTACAGGGGGGACTTCGACCTGGGGGGGCACGCGAGGGTGAGCGGGAGCAGCTTCACCGTCGACGACGACGGGGAGAAGGTCCTCCCGCACGTCTTCGAGCTCTCGCTCGGCATAGACAGGAGCATCTTCGCGGTGATGGAGTCTTCGATGAAGGGGGAGGGGGAGAGGAGGGTGATGGCGCTGAGGCCCTACCTGTCCCCTACCCAGGTGTGCGTCTTCCCCCTGGTGAACAAAGACGGGCTGCAGGAGGGGGCGAGAGGCGTATACGAGGACCTCAGGGAGTCCTTCGACGCCTTCTACGACGAGTCAGGGGGGATAGGGAGGCGGTACGCCAGGGCCGACGAGGCCGGGGTGCCCGCCTGCGTCACCTACGACTACGACTCGCTGAAGGACGGGACGGTGACCCTCCGTGACAGGGACACTAGGGCCCAGGAGAGGGTGGCTCTGCCCGACCTCAGGGCGAGGCTGGCGGACCTGACCCGCTACCCGGCTATAGGGAAGAGAGGGCCAGGAAGATAGCCAGGGCGGCCCCGGCCCCGGCAGCGGTGGAGATCACGTTGACGACGTTGTTCTCCACGAACGGGGACCCCACGGTGGCCCTCGTCTTCTCCCCGCAGTGCTTCAGCGCTTCGGTGGGCTTCAGGCAGACGACGCAGAACCCCTTCCTCTGGACGACGGCTCCTACCAGGCTGTCGGCCACGGCCCCGAAGAGGCCGCCGCCGAGGCAGGCGGGGACGACGAGGTAGGGGTCGCGGAGGACCCCGAGCGACAGCGCGATCGCCCCGATGACCGCCGACGCGACCCCGGCGCCGGCGAACCCGAGGGGGGAGACCCCCCCGGAAGTCCCTGGGGGGACCGTCTTGGACGGGTCGGTGATCAGCCTGGGCTGGGAGCGGCTCAAGAGCCCGAGCTCCGTCGCCGCAGTGTCCGCCGCAGAAGCAGAGACGGCCCCGAGGAACATGGCGGCCAGGGGCTGTCCAGGGTGGAGGAGGTTCAACACCGCGATGATCGACGCGAGCCCCCCGTTGGCGAGTATGTGGGGCCAGTTGCGGGCGCCCCCCTTCCCCTGGGCGCTCCCCAGGCGCCTCTTGTAGCCGTACTTGTAGAGGGTGAAGGCCACCCCCAGGACGAAGAAGACGGCCACGACGACGAACCACTGGATCCCGCCCCCGTAGATCACGGCGAAACCCACCGCCGCGCTGGCCAGGAAACCCCTCGAGTCGATGGCCTTCGCGACGACGGCGCCCAGGGCTACGGCCAGCACCAGGAAGAACTCGACCACTTCCCAGACGAAGGCGATCAACGTCGTCCCGCCCGCCCTGGCGGCGTTAAATACGCACCCCCGGCCCCTGGGCCACGTGCCAAGGATACTCTACGGGGTCAGCCCCATAGGCCTGGGGCACGCCACCAGGTCCCTCGTGGTGGCCAGGGAGCTAGAGAGGATGGGGGGAGAGGTCAGGATGTTCTCAGGGGGGAAGGCGGCCGAGTTCCTGAGGGGGTGCGGCGCGAGAGTGGATGACATCGTCGATGACGCCGGACCGAAGCTCGTAGGGGGCGAGATGAAGAACGCGGCCGCCTGGTACGTCAGGTCGTGGCTCGCTCAGCGCAGGAACGTGCCGAATGCCCTGCGGCTGGCGGCCGCCTTCGCCCCGGACGTGGTGGTGTGCGACGAGGAGTTCTCTGGGGCGGTCGCAGCCAGGGAGCTGGGAATCCGCAGGGCGCTCATCGCGGACGAGCTCGAGCTCGGCTTCGCGCGGGGGCTGATAGCCAGGGCCATAGAGAGGAGGGTGGAGACATGGTACAGGGGACTGCTCGCCTCCGTGGATGCGCTGATCGTCCCTGAGGAAGGGGAGGACGTGGGGAACAGGCGGTACGTCGGCCCCATAGTGCGGGCTCGGACGGCTCAGTGCCCTGAGGTCCGGAGTCGGTACGGCCTCCCCCAAGGGCCGCTGGTCCTGGTCAGCCTGAGCGGGAGCGGCGCAGGGCGGGAGCTCGCGTCCAAGGCCCTGGAGGCCCTGGGCTCGGTGCCTGGGACCCGCCCGTCGCTGGCGGTGGCGGGGAACAGGGGGCCGAAGATGCAGGGGGAGGGGGTCTACGATCTAGGCGTGGTCAAAGACAACCAGGACCTGGTCGCATGCGCCGACCTGGTGGTTTCGACCGCAGGGAAGAGCACCATAGACGAGGCTGCCTCCGCAGGGACGCCCATCATAGCCGTCCCCATCCGGAACCACGCGGAACAGGAGAGGAACGCGGCCGCGCTCGGCTACTCTGCCAGGGACTGGTCCAGGCTCGGGGAGCTGATCCCGATGAAGATGGCCGCCAGGGAAGAGCCTAGGCACTATCAAGGCGAGGTCAGGGCCGCGGACATCATCATGTCCCTCGCGTAGCGTACGGCCGGGGGCATCAGCGGCTTCAGGTCAGGGCGCCCTGCGGGCCGTGGCTTCCCTCTCCTGGACCCCGCGGAGCGCGGAGATCAGGGCTTCGTCTGTCGGCATGCCGGAGAGCGCCAGGACCAGCCTCTCCTTCTTGGCCAGCTCGACGGCCAGGGGGTCGACATCCCTCGGCCCGTGGATCACCACCATCCTGGGCTTGAGCTGCGAGACCCTGATGGCGACGAGGGGGCTCCTCCCCATCCCCACCTTGGTGAAGACAAGTGCACGCTCGGTGGTGGCACCGAATATCCTGTAGAAGTCGTACCCCGAGAGGGCGTAGATCGTCTTTATGCTGTCTACGACCGTGTACCCGTAGAGCCTCACCTCCCCGGGGTTCCCGGCGAGCACAGTGGCTTCAAGGGCGCTGAGTATCTTCGAGGCCTCGATGGGGGCCGGGAACTCCCCGATGGAGAGTATCGCCTGGTCCTCCCCGCCGGAGACGAGCTTGGGGACCACCCTCTCCTTCGCTTCGTCGAGCTTCACCAGGGCCTCTACGTACTTCTTGACGAACTGCACCCCCGGCGAGGGCCTGCGGCCAGACTCGTAGTCGCTGAGTACTGAGGCGGAGAGCCCGAGGGCGCGTGCGAGGGCGACCTGCTTGATCCCGAGCCTGTCCCTCCAAGCCCTCATCGCCCGCCCGGCGTCCGGGCTTGCTACCACGTCCCCAGCTATGCGAGCCAGGGCTTCGCTGGTGGGCGGCTCCATGGAATTAGCCGCTTGACGTAGTGCAGATAAGTCTTTGGCGAACTAGTCGCCCCCCCGCGGTCTCTTCGCCAGGGCAGCCACCTGCTCCTTCAACGAAGCCACTCCATGCCTGACGGTCTGTTCTTCTCTGGAGAGCCCCAACTGCCGCACAAGGCGCTCACCCAGGAGCCGCCCGTCCCCGGAGGTGAGCGAAGACACTGTGTCCTTGGGGCGGCGGCGCAGGAGGGCCGAGATCCCTTCCACCAGCTCTCCGCCGAGGAAGGAGTAGCACTCTGCCAGCTCCATTCGGGTCACCAGCTCCTCGGCCTTGGCTGAGAGGATCTCGGTCCTGGCTGCGGGCCACTCGGGCTCTCCAGGCGCCCTCCCTCCTCTGAGTATGTCGTGCAGGATGGTCACCCCCTCGAGCCTGGCGCCGCACCCTGCCCGGCTGGCGGCCTCCAGTCCGGCCCCGGCGGCCACGGCTTCGAAGCTCCCTCCCGCGCCCTTCGAGAGCACCCGGAGCTGGGACAGCAGGTGGCTGGGGGACGGGACCGCCTCGTTGGCTAGAAGGACGGCGAAGGCGAACTCCTGGCTAGCCGCCAGGAGCCAGTAGTCCGCGTCTGTGACTCTCCCCTTCCCAAGGGCGTCCTCGGACCTCCCCAGGGCCTTCAAGGCCGAGCCCAGCCGCGCTGTGCTCGCCGCCCCGGCGGACGAGGAGAGGGTGGCCGAGCTGGCGGCTATGGCTGTGGAAAGGGTCAGCGCCGTGTCGCGGACAGGCTTCGCCGAAGCCAGGGCGAGGGCGCGCTCCGGCCGGGGCTTCAGCACTTCTTCCTCGGTGACGAAGGCCATGTCGACATACACGTCCCCAAGCTTGAGGGACGTCTCCGGCCTCGGGTCCTCAGTCACCACGAGGATGTCGAACTCGCAGCTGTACCTCTGCATCCCCCTCGACGCACACCCTACCAGGGCGACCGCCGAGTCGAGATAGGCGTCGAGGATCGGCCTCAGGTGCTCTGCCACAGGCCCGGTCTTGCCTTTCATCGAAGAGACCCCTGTTTGCAGCTTTGGAAACGGCCTATGAAAACTTGCCAAGGCGTCGGTCCCACGGCATTCACTCCGCTAATTTTCCTCGGTAACCTTGACGTGCGTTGAAATTGTTTCAAAAGACTCGAAACGTATAAATATGTGACACAGAGGGAGTTCCATGTAAGTATTTCGCTAGTGGTAGATTTGTTCGCAGACAAAGACTTCTCGCGACTGATGCGCCTGCAGAAGGCGATGGACAAGTGCCCCCGCTGCGGAAAGGGGCCGATGATAGTCGACTCAGCAGGGGGCGAGCTCTTCTGCGGGGCGTGCGGCTTCGTGGTCAAAGAAAAGATCGAGGAGGTAGGGCCTGAGTGGAGGGCGTTCTCCAAGGAAGAGAAGGACGACAGGAGCAGGGGTGGGATACCGACATCGATCGCAATGCACGACATGGGGCTGGCCACAGTCATAGGGGGGGTCAACAAGGACGCTTCGGGCAAGTCCCTCTCTGCGTCCATGAAGGCGACCGTGGACAGGCTGAGGACGTGGGACTCGCGCAGCCAGGTGCACGAGCCCGTAGACAGGAACCTGAGGCAGGCGTTCAGCGAGCTGGACCGGCTCTCCGACAAGCTTTCGGTGTCAGACGCGGTGGTCGAGAAGGCGGCCTACGTCTACAGGAAGGCTCTCGAGAGGGGGCTGGTCAGGGGGAGGTCGATATCAGCCATCATCGCCGCTTCGCTCTATGCGGCGTGCCGCGACACCCAGACCCCGAGGACCCTGAAGGACCTCGCCGCGGTCAGCAACGTCAAGAAGAAGGACATCGCACGGTGCTACCGCTTATTGCTGAAGGAGATGGACATCAAGATGCCCGTGGTGGACCCGACGAAGTGCATCTCAAGGATCGCGTCGAAGGCGGGGCTCTCCGAGAAGACGAAGAGGAGGGCGCTGGAGATACTGAAGAGGGCCGAGGAGACTAGAATCTCGGCCGGGAAAGACCCGATGGGGCTGGCCGCGGCTGCGCTGTATGTCGCCTGCACCCTCGAGGGCGAGGACAAGACCCAGAAGGACGTGGCCGAAGCGGCAGGGGTCACAGAAGTCACGATAAGGAACAGGTACAAGGGGCTCAGGTCGGCGCTCGGAATCTAGAGCGGCTCCCCTGACCGGGCACCCTGGTGCGACCAGAGGGGGGAGGCGTCACCTGCGCCCCTCAGACTCTGCGTTCGCATCACCGGTCCGTCCGACCGTCTGGCCTGCCCCGGGCTCCTAGTCCTCGCTCACGAGGCGGTCCCTCCCCCTCTGGGCTATCTCCTCCCTGGGGTAGAGGGCGGGGAAGTTTGACGACAGTATGTCGACGTACTTGTCAGTCTCTTGGTCGTTCATGAACTGGAACATGTACCTCCCCGAGTAGGGCTCGTAGGGGCCCTCCCTCCGCATGAACTCGATGTGTATCAGGGGGTCCCCCTGCTTGATAGTTATGGGGGTCCTCTCGTTGCTGAGGTTCACCAGCTCCAGGGCGAGCCTCCCGACGAACCCGCTGTGGACCTTGACCGAGTTGAGGAAGGAGAGACCCAGCCTTCCGAACTTGCTCTTGGAGGTGAGGTGGGCGACCACGTCCGGGGGGGTGAAGACTATCTCCCTGGAGACCATGTTCCGGTGCTCGAGGTAGTTGAGCGTCCTGTCCTCGCGCACGGTAAGGACATACCCGTCGCCGTCGAACGCCGAGTCCTCGGACGGGTAGATGCAGCCGTACTTCCCCGCCATCTCCTTGAGGAGGGGAGCTCCGATCACAGTCATGTTACGAGCGGGGGCCCCGAGCCGGCCCCCTTATCAATGAGCCGCCTGTCCTTCCCCTGCTCCTTGACGAGGTACTTCCTCGCTGCCAGATAGACGACCAAGACGAACGACGCCACGCCGAACAGCAGGGTTAGGTCGTAGTCCACCAGCGTCTGGCCCAGGTACCCGTTCGTAGCGTTGATGGAGATCCCGTACGCCGATTGGCCGAAGAAGGAGTACGCGCTCCCGAAGTAGTCGACCCCCCAGTGGGCGAGGACTGCGACGTGGAACCCGTATCTGACATAGAGGTACCCCAGGACCAGCCCCCCCCAAACCGCGTCTGGGAGCTTCGCCCAGGACCATCCTCCAGCGCTTCCGCAGTTGACGTGGCAGACGCCGAAGGTGACGGCGCTCCCAAGGGTCGCAGCCCAGATAATCGCCCCAGCAGCCCCCCCCACCGCCGTCCACTCGAACACCGCGGAGGGCCGCCAGAGGGCCCTCAGCGCCTCCCTCGGGGACCTTCCGATGGACAGGACCAAAGCGAAGAGACCGATAAGGACGACCCTGAACCCGAGCTCTTCTCGCAGGGGGGCGAGGGCAAGAGAGCCGAACTCGAGCAGGGGGTCTACGCTGGCGAAGGGGTTCCCCACAGACCCCAGGACTGACACGGAGACCGCCGTGATGAATGTCCCCGTGAACCCGATGAACCCTATGGCTACCAGGATTACGAAGAACGGGCTCTCCATCAGAGCCCCCACCCCTGTGGCGAACGCTTCCCTTGCCGCCGCGACGGGCCTCTTCTGCTGCGTGGCGCCGTATGCGAACATGCCGGCATAGACCGCCAGGGCCAGGAGGAACACCCCGCCTATGGGGACCGCGAAGGGGAGGACCGCAGCGACCGGGCCGAAGAAGAGGAAGGTGTGGACGTATGAGCCGTAGCCCAACCGGTCTGACAGCCCCCCGTGGAACACCGCGTAGACGCCCGCCGGGAAAGAGCCGACGACCAGCCCGAGGGTCAGGAGCGCCAGGCCGATGAACGCCGCGGCGACCAGCCTGGACCCAAGCCCCGCAGGGCTGCCTTCCAACTCAGCCTGTCTCCTCGTCCGGCCCCTTCTCCAGGAAGACCGACCCGGAGTATCCGCACTTCTTGCAGTAATACTCTGAGGGGACGAAGCCCCACAGGTCCTTGTTCATCGTGGCCAGGGGGGAGAGGCACCTGGGACAGAGCTTCGTCTCGGGGGCGAAGGGGCTCCTCCTCGCCAGGACCGGCTCCCTCTCGTCGGGGTCCCTCTGAGGGCGCATGGGGCGCCGCACCTACGGTGCGCTTAAAACCATTCGAGGGAGAAAATCGTGCCGTTGGCCGTCGAGAGGTGCTACGCGTGCGGGGGGGAGATGGTCGGGATACAGGCGTGCAAGTACAGGTGCGACAGCTGCGGAGCCCTCTTGGACTGCGAAGACGTCTCGGGGCTCCCGAAGTGAACGCGGCTACCGGGCCAGCTGTTCCGGGGTGCGCCCCCCGCTGAAGAGCGCGTAGGCTTCGTCCACGCCCTTACCTTCGCGGACCACCCCCCTCACCGCCTTGATCATGGAGACAGGGTCGGCGGACTGGAATATGTTCCGGCCCATGTCCACCCCTGAGGCTCCCTCAGCCACGGCGTCGTAGGAGAGCTGCAGCGCGTCCCTCTCGGGGAGCTTCTTCCCCCCCGCTATGACGACGGGGACGGGGCACCCGTCGACCACCTTACGGAAGTCTGCGCAGTAGTACGTCTTCACGATGCTGGCCCCCAGCTCCGCCGCGATGCGGCAGGCGAGGCCCAGGTACCTGGCGTCTCTGGCCATCTCCCTCCCCACCGCGGTCACCGCCAGGACGGGGATCCCATACCTCTCCCCCTCGTTTACCAGCTCGGCCAGGTTGGCAAGGGTCTCCTTCTCGTGCTCCGAGCCGACGAACACAGACACAGCCACGGCCGACGCGTTGAGCCTCACAGCCTCCTCGATGGACGTGGTCACGACCTCGTCGGAGAGCTCCTTGAGTATGCTCGTCCCCCCGGATACCCTGAGTACCACGGGGACGTCCTGGCCGGCGTCGACAGACGTCCTGAGAACCCCCCGGGTGAGCATCAGGGAGTCGGCGTAGGGGAGGAGCGGTGTGATCGTCTTCCTCGGGTTCTCGAGGCCGGTGGTGGGGCCCTGGAAGTACCCGTGGTCTACGGCGAGCATCACAGTCCTCCCTCCCTTCATTATCCTCTCCACCCTGTTCCTCAGCCCCCAGCTCATGGAGTCCCTTGCCCCTGACTGTGGTAATAAAGGGTCCGGGGCTAGGCGGTCAGTACGACCTTCATGGCCGTCCCCCCAGACGCCGCGTCCAACGCCTTTTGGAACTCGGCCAGGGCGAACCTGTGGGTCACCAGGGCGCCGAACTCGGCCCCCCGCGACTCGAGGACCCGCAGGGCCGCCTTGGTGTCTGTCTCCGTCGCGCCGTAGCTGGTATGCACCTCCTGCTCGGAGTTGTAGATGTCGCTGATGTCGTAGTCGAGGACCGTCCCCCGGGGTGGGACGCCGAAGAGGCAGACCCTACCACCTTTCCTCACCGACCTCAGCCCCTGGATTATCGCTGCCCTGCTCCCCGAAGCAACTATGGCGACGTCCGCCCCCCTCCCGTCCGTCTCCCCCCTGACCTTGGCCGGGACGTCTTCCGTGGCCGCGTTCAGGACCACCGCCACACCTGCCTTCTCGGCGTAGCGGAGCCTCCGCTCGGCGACGTCGCTGACCACCACCCTGCTGACCGGCGCCAGCAGCAGGGCGTGCATCATCCCCACCGGGCCTGCCCCTGCTACCAGTACAGACTCCCCTGGCTCGACGTGGCACTTCCTGACCGCCCTGACGCAGCAGGCCAGCGGCTCGATGAGGGAGGCGGTCTCGAAGCTCATCCCCGCGGGGAGCTTGAGCACCCCTCCCCTGTCCACGTTCCACTTCGGCACGGCGAAGAGCTCGGAGAACCCCCCTGGGGCGAGGTTGCTCCCCCTGTAGCGGTCGCACATGGTCTCGTTCCCTGACATGCAGAGGTAGCAGGAGTAGTCAGGGACGTGGTGGTGGGGGAAGACGCGGTCCCCGGCGGCGAAGCCCTTCACCCCTTCTCCGACCTCTGACACCGTCCCGACTGCCTCGTGGCCCAGCACTGGCTGCGAAGCGGTGTACTCGCCCCTGATCTTCTCTATGTCCGTCCCGCAGAGCCCGCAGGCCCCCATCCTGACGAGGAGCCCCCCAGCGGGCGGTTCAGGCTCGGGGGCTTCGACCACCCCTGACCCTCCGCCTTCCTTTACCACGACAGCCCTCATCCCTGCCCGCTCCGCCCCTGATGGCTGATTTAAGCCAGTCCTGAGCGGACGCCCCCGGTCCGACTTCGGCGGCGCGACCTTTGTCAGGGAGCCGGCCGCCCGCTCCGCTCATTTCGCGTTGCGCCCAGTCGCCCTCGCCACAAGTTAATAGCCCTCAACCGACCCAAGGGGTCCCCCCCATGGGCCTGCCAGAGAAGATCAAGAAGCTTGAGGACGACATCCACAAGACACAGGTCAACAAGAAGACCGAGCACCACATAGGGCTGCTCCGTGCGAAGATAGCCAAGCTCAAGGCAGAGCAGGAGGAGCAGCGGACCCGCAGGTCCGGGGCGAGGCTGGGCTACGACGTGAAGAAGTCAGGGGACGCCACCGTGGTCCTCATCGGCCTCCCGAGCGTAGGGAAGTCCACGCTCCTCAACAGGCTGACCAACGCGAAGTCCAAGGTCGCAGCGTACCAGTTCACCACCCTCGACGTGGTCCCGGGGGTGATGGAGTTCAACGGGGCCAGGATGCAGATCCTCGACCTCCCTGGGATAATCAAGGGGGCCTCTTCCGGCAAGGGGCTCGGGAAGCGGGTCCTGGCGGTGGCCCGGAGCGCCGACCTGATACTCTTCGTCGTGGACGTCTTCCAGCCGGAGGCGAGGGAGCTGCTCGAGCGGGAGCTCAGGACCACGGGCATCAGGGTCGACGAGCGCCCCCCGAACGTCGTGATAGAGAAGGTCGACTCCGGGGGGATAAGCGTCACCTCGCAGGTGAAACTGACGAGGGTGAGCGAGCCCCTGGTGAAGGACATACTCCGGGTCTACGACATCACGGGGGCGAGGGTGGTGATAAGGGAGGACGTGACCGACGAGCAGCTGATCGACGTCCTCTCCGGGAACAGGGTCTACGCCCCTTCGCTGACGGTGATGAACAAGATCGACTTGGTCAACGCGGGGTTCACCGGCGAGCTGGAGCGGAAGCTGGGATACGGATTCGTCCCAGTCTCGGCCGAGTCTGACATAAACGTCCAGGCGCTCAAGGAGGAGATCTACAAGAGGCTCGACTTCGTCCGCATCTACATGCGGCGGAGGACGGGGGAGACGGACTTCGAGGAGCCTATGATGCTCCGCGGGGGGGCCACCATCGCCGACGTGTGCGACAAGGTCCATAGGGCGATGAAGGACGAGTTCAGGTACGCCCAGGTCTGGGGGAAGAGCGTGAAGTTCGGGGGGCAGAGGGTAGGCATCGCCCACAGGCTGATGGACCAGGACGTCCTCACCATCGTCACCAAGTAGGGCTGCGGAGGCCTGGCGACGCATGGACTGAGGTCAACACGCTTTTATAATTGGACGCGCCCGTCAGGATTCTCAGATGTCCCCCGCACCGGACATGGCACTCATCGGGTCGATGCTCCAGTTCATCGGGGTGTTCGTGTCCTTCTCGGTAGCCTACGTCGCCCTCAAGGGGGTGAAGCATACAGAGAGCATGTCCCTCATGAGGCTCGGCCTGGCCTTCGCGTTCCTGGGGTTCGGGTTCCTGGTCGAGAGCATAGTCGGGCTCGGTCAGCTCATCCCGCGCCTCTCCATCACTGCGACCGACGTGGTGGTGGGAGGGCTCCTTCTGGAGACCACGGGCTACTTCTTCCTCGCCTTCTCCCACGCCGTGGACGTCGTCATGTCGAAACGGATGGGGGCGGCGCTCCTGATCCTCCCCGTGATGTCGCTCAGCGGACCGGACCTGGCGAACATCCTATCGATACTGTCCTTCTACTTCGTCATGTACGGGGTGGTGGAGACCTTCTACTCCTACACCAGGACGAGGAAGCCTGACACCCTCTTCATAGCCATGGGGCTCGCGCTGCTCGGGGTGGGGACCTTCTTCCAGTGGTTATCGCTTGTGTACCAGTACGTCGCCATTCTTTCACTACTCCAGATTATACCCCAGGTGATGGGACTCACCATATTGTTCACCCCCGTGCTCAGGTTCGCGGTGGGAGGAGTGAAGGTAGATGGCCCAATATAGGACGCAGGTCAGGATAATAGCGGACGTGCTCAGCACGGCCAGGGACATGAACGTCGAGGGGACAGGGGTGGGTGTGACAGCCCTCCTCCGCAGGGGGAACCTATCGTACACCAGGATGTCCAAGCTCCTCTCAGAGCTGGTGGGCTCGGGGCTGCTCGTGGAGCTCACAGGGGAGAAGATATCGAAGTACATGATATCCGAGAAGGGGGTGCAGTTCCTGGCGGCCTACCACTCCTTCGATGACTTCGCCCAGTCCTTCGGCCTGCGTCTCTAGGCGTCCCGCCTGTCTTGGGCCCGTTCGGGGAAATCAGTTTATACTCCCGCCTAGGAGCCACGAACCATGATAGGGGTAGCAGGGGCGGGGAGGATAGGGGCCCAGTCCGCGTTGGAGATAGCGTCGATGGGGCTGGACGACGTCGCCCTGGTGGACATCGTCCCCGGGCTCGCCGAAGGGGAAGCGTTGGACATCAGCCACAAGCTCTCCGACCTGGGGGTCGACGTCGACGTGACAGGGTCGACGGACTATTCGGTGCTGGACGGTGCGAGCCTGGTGGTGATAGCCGCGGGGATGGGGCGGAAGCCTGGGATGACTAGGATGGACCTGCTCGCCAAGAACGCGGGCATCGTAGCCCCCGTGACCAAAGAGGTCGCGAAGCACGCCCCTGACTCCGTCGTCCTGGTGATGAGCAACCCCATGGACGTCCTGACCTACGTCGCCCTGAAGGCGTCGGGTTTCCCGAAGAGGAGGGTGGTAGGTCAGGGAGGGCTGCTGGACAACTCGCGCTTCAAGTACGTCCTGGCAAAGAAGCTCGGGGTCTCCAGGGGGTCGATCTCCTCGCTGGTGGTCGGGGAGCACGGCGAGAACATGATACCGCTCGCGAGCCACACCTACGTGGGCGGGGTCCCGCTGACGGCGCTGCTGAACGAGCAGGAGATCCAGCAGGCGATCGAGGACACAAGGAAGGTGGCTGCCGACGTCATAGCGAAGAAGGGGGCCACGGTCTTCGCCCCCGGGAGGGTGGTCGCCCGCATGGCGAAGGCCATCGTGGACGACACCAAGGAGGTCGTCCCCGCGTCCGCCTACCTGGAGGGGGAATACGGGGTCAGCGGCATCTGCATCGGCGTCCCCCTGAAGCTCGGAAGGGGAGGCGTGGAGAAGGTCTACGAGCTCAAGCTGACCGACAAGGAGCGCGACTGGTTCAACAAGGGCGCTGACACCCTCCGCGAAGCGATCGCCAACCTCAAGCTCACCGAGTAAAGCGGTCCGGCCCTGGCTGCGGCGCGGGGCCCAGGCGGTCCACCCATGGCCTCTGGGCGTCCGCGTCAGCCTTCGAACTAGTCCGTAAATTGTATGTCTTCAAGTATCATCACCATCTCGTCTGGGTATGTGGCTGAGGAGCGCTTCTATCCCTGCAACAAGAAGCTGGCGGAGAGGTTGGACATCTCCTTCACACGCTGAAGCGCTGGATATATCGGGGAAGGACAGTGCTGTCAAGACCATAGGCCGAAGGTACCGCATACCCGAGAGCGAGATACTCAGGATGATGGGAAAGTAACTACCACGTCATCGATACACAATGATATGCAGGTAACTAACCCTTATGTCAACCAGTGACGCGGGGACTGCATGGGAGTGGGGCGGACGGTCTCGGCTCCGAGGAGGAGGCCCGCCTGCGCGGTGAGGGAGGCGACCGCCGCCGACGTCCGCACCCTGGTAAGCCACAGGCGGAAGATGTGGCTGGACATAGGCCGCGACACCCCCTCCTCGGTCCGAGAGGCTGACCGCCCCTACGAGGCGTGGGTCCGACGGATGATGCGCAGCCGCAGGTTCGTAGGCTTCGTCGCTACCGTCGGGGAGGAGGTCGCGGGGAGCGGCGCCGTCTGGCTCAGGGAGGAGCAGCCCCGCCCCGGTATGGCGGAGGGGTCCGCCCCCTACCTCCTCTCCATGTACACCGAGCCGAGGTTCCGGAGGTCAGGGGTTGCCACGGCCATAGTCAAGGCGGCGGTCCGATGGAGCAGGACCAGAGGTTACCGGAAGCTCGAGCTCCACGCGTCCAAGGCGGGGAGGTCAGTCTACGGCGCCCTCGGCTTCGAGAGGACCTGGGAGATGCGGGCGGAGCTCTGACCTGCCCCGGGCGCCCGCCTGGCCCCAGGCTCACCTGTAAGAGAGAAACCTAAAGAACCGTGCCATTTCGCGTCCCGAACGGCAATGCTGATCATCGTCCTCCTCAAAGGGGTCCCCGCGAGGACCACCCAGGCGGTCCAGATAGGGGGGGTCTTGAACAGGGAGGCCATGGAACTGGTCCTCAACCCCCACGACGCGAAGGCAGTCGAGGCCGCCGACTTCGTCAAGCGCAGGGCGGGGGGGAAGGTGGTAGCCCTGAGCATGGGCCCGGACATGAAGCTCATACCGTTGATGAAGCCCCTCTACGACGCCGAGGTCTCGGGGGTCGACGAGGAGTACATCCTGAGCGACCGCAAGATGGCTGGCTCTGACACCCTGGCGACCTCCTACGCCGTCTCGCTCGGGGTCAAGAAGCTGGTGGAGATGCACACTGCCCCCATCGGCGAGCTCTCCGCCGAGATCAGGAGGGGGGGCTACTCCGACACCGTGAAGGCTAAGGCAGCCGCGCTCTACGGCGCAAACCTCCTCACAAACAGGGTCTACAGCGAGCTCCCGTCCGTCAGGGACAGCATAGTGCACAGGTTCCTCGCCGGGGAGCTTACGCCGGATGCGGCGTTGGCTGAGCTGGCGGCGGAGATGGAGAGGGTCTCCAAGTTCATAGTGCTCTCAGGGGTCAAGACCACAGACGGGGAGACGGGGAGCGTCGGCCCCCAGGTGGCCGAGGGGACCTCGGAGCTCCTTGGCAAGGTAATCCCCCACGCCACCTACGTCGAGGACTTCGACGTCGACCCGGCGACCTGGACCCTGTCGTCGGAGAGGAGGATCGGCTACCTCTCCCAGAAGCTCGAGATGAAGCTCCCTGCCCTGCTGACGGTCGCCGCCGAGTACCGTCCCAGGGAGGCGCCTGCCTCCTGGGCAAAGGAGGTGCGCGCAAGCAACTACAAGGGGAAGGTCCTTCAGGCGACGAAGTGGACCGCCGACGACCTGGGGGCGGACCCGAAGAGACTGGGTCTCGCCGGCTCCCCGACAATCGTCGGGGCGGGGATCGACATAGGCAAGCCCCCGGTGCAGAAGAAGGTCGGGGAGAGCCTCGTCTTCCTGAAGGCGGCCCCGCAGATGGAGCTCGACTCAAAGAAGTACGGGCCCTACTCCCCCGGGGACCTCGTCCAAGGGCTCCCCGGACCCGCCGTGGAGAAGCTGAAGTCGGAGGGGGCAGTGGGGGCGTTCACAATCGAGATGCTGGCGGAGGAGCTCTTCCGATGAGCGGAGAGTCGAAGGGGGTCTGGGTCTACCTGCAGCACGCCAGGGGGGACCTCACCAAGGACTCCCTGGAGCTCCTGGCCGCGGCCAGGGGGGTCTCCTCGAAGCTCGGCCAGCAGGTCGTCGGGGTCCTTGTGGGGAGCGGGACAGGCGCGCTGGCGGAGAAGGCCGTCGCCTACGGGGCCGATTCGGTCCTGGCGGTCGACGACCCGGTGCTCAAGGACTACTTCAACCTCGCCTACGCCGACGCCATCTACTCCCTGGTCTCGGAGAGGAAGCCCTACATCCTGCTGTTCGCTGCCAACGAGGTAGGCAAGGACATCGCTGCCAGGGTGGCCTTCAGAGTCCCCACCGGCCTGGCCACCGACAACGTGCAGCTGGCGGTGGAGGACTACAACAACCCGGCGCTCGGCCAGTTCAAGAACCTGCTCATCCAAATCAGGCCAGACTTCGGGACCAGGCTGGCGAGGATCTACACCCCGAGGCACCGGCCCCAGATGGCGACAGTGAGACCGGGGAGCTTCTCCCCTCTGGACCCGGACCCGGGGAGGAAGGGGACCATCGAGAAGGTCCCGTTCGCGCCAAGGGAGTATCCTGCGAGGGTGGCCGAGGTCAGGGACCTCCCGCCCCCCGTCCCCGACCTTGCGGGGGCAGACGTCGTGATAAGCCTCGGCATGGGGATCTTGAAGGACGGCTCAGGCAACGCCAGGGACCCCTTGGAGGCATACAGGTACGCCCAGCAGCTCAAGGAGACCTTGGAGAGGAAGTACCACCTGAGGGCGGAGATAGGCGCCACCCGCGCCCTGGTCTACGCCGAAACCAAGGGGCTCGAGGGCCTGATAGGGAAGGCGAACCAGGTGGGCCAGACCGGGGCGACGGTGAAGCCGAAGGTGTACTTCGCTGTGGGGGTCAGCGGCGCCCTTCAGCACAGGGTGGGGATGCAGAACTCGGCCAAGATAGTGGCGATCAACACGGACCCCGGTGCGCCGATCTTCAAGATAGCCCACTACCCCATCGTAGGGGACCTCTACGAGGAGCTCCCCCGGCTCATTTCAGCGATAGGAGGCGGTCGAGATGCCTGAGTTCGACGTCATAGTGGTCGGAGCAGGGCCGGCCGGGTCAGCTGCCGCGCTCTCCCTGGCCAGGGAAGGGGTGGACGTCCTGATGCTCGAAAAGGCGAGGGTCCCCGGGGAGCGGAGCATGACAGGGGGGGTGGTCTACGGAGACGCCCCGGGTGGGTGGGGGCTGGTCCACCTTGTCCCGGACTTCGAGGCCGCAGCCCCACTGGAGAGGAAGATCTCCTCCCACGAGGTCCTCGTCCTAGACTCCCCGGACATGGCGAAGGGGACCTCCAGGTACTACAGGCTCTCGAAGGACTCCATCGCGGCGCGGCTGGGTCTCTTCTCCATGGGGTTCGAGACCGGGCACGACTACTCGGTCCTGCGCCGAAGCTTCGACAGATGGTTCGCCGCTCTTGCGGTCAGGGCCGGGGCGATGCTCTCCACGGAGACCACCGCCGAAGGGCTGATCGTCGAGGGGGGGACGGTGGTGGGGGTCCGGACACCCAGGGAGGAGCTCAGGGCGAAGCTGGTGATCGACGCCTCAGGGGTAACGTCGACGCTGGTGTCAGAGGCGGGGCTGAGGGGGAGGCTGACCCCCAGGGAGCTGTACCACGGGATAAAGCGCGTCTACAGGCTCGACCCGGCCGTCATCGAGCAGCGGTTCAAGGTCAAGCCAGGGGAAGGGAAGGCTCTCTTCTACCTCGGCCAGTTCATGAACGATATCAGCGGAGGCGCCTTCGTCTACACGAACAGGGACACCCTGTCCGTGGGACTGGTCGTGTCCCTCGGCTCGCTGATCAGGAGGACGACGGAGAACTTCGACCAGGTGGGGAAGGCCCTCGACGTCCAGGACGCCTTCGAGGCCCACCCCATGGTAGCCGAGCTGCTGGACGGGGCCCAAGCAGTGGAGTACGCCGCCCACAACATACCAAAGGGGCACAGGGCTATGCTGAAGCTCCCCTACGCCGACGGCTACCTGGTCGCCGGGGACGCCCTCGGGTCGTTCGTCAAGATCGGCCCGATGATCGACGGGATGCGGAGGGCCATAAGCTCGGGGATGATGGCAGCGTCGGCGTACATGCAGGCGAGCGCCTCGGGGTCGTTCAGGGGGAAGGAGCTCGCCAGGTACAGGGACCTCCTCAGGCCGATCTACGAGGACGTGGGCCGGTCCAGGAGGGACAGCTTCGTCACGGAAAGCTCGTTCACCTACCACACCCTCCCACGGCTCCTCTTCTCCACCAGGGTGATCACAAAGGCCTACAGGTTCGTGCCCAGAGCAGGGCCTCCACCACGCGACGCCGTCGCCAGGGTCCAGGAGGGGACAGGACTCCTCGCCTACGACGAAGACGAAGGCTATCCGCACATCAAGGTGGACACGGCGCTGGCCTCGAAGTCCCTCACGAAGCCCTGGGTCCCCGGGTGCCCCACCAACTGCTACACCATATCCACCTCCAAGGGGGTATTCGCGTCCTTCAAGGACCTCTACGACCACAACCTGGCCCAGAACGGGGGGAGCAGGTCGGGGGCGATGTCCCAGAGCTTCGATGACATCGCGGGGGCTGTGCTGAAGTTCGACCACGTCCCCTGCGTCGCCTGCGGGACATGCGGCGCCATAGGGCCGCCAGAGATGGTGAAGTTCGGCCACGAGAGGGGGGGCCACGGCGTGAGATACAGGTACGGCTGAGCCTGAAGAGCTTCAAATACAGCGCCGAAGGCCGAGCCGCCATGGATGTCCCTCGCGTCACCCTCGCCCAGGTCGAAGACGCCGCGGCCAGGATACGGGGCTCGGTCTATAGGACCCCCCTCCTCCCATCGTCGCGCTTCGACACAGGGTCCATCCTCCTCAAGCTCGAGGCCCTCCAGCCCACCGGGAGCTTCAAGGTCAGGGGGGCCTGGAACAGGATGAGCAGGTCTGACGAGGCGGAGAGGAAGAAGGGGTTCGTCACGGTGTCCGCGGGGAACCACGGCCAGGCGGTCGCCTGGAGCGCGAAGAGGCTGGGGGCGCCGTGCACCGTCTACGTCCCCACCGACGCGGTCCAGCGGAAGGTCGACTCGATGGAGTCCATGGGGGCGAAGATAGTCCGCCGCCCGCACCAGGAGATCATGGAGGCGATGACAGACGACAGGATGGCCAGGCTCGGGATGGCGTTCGTCCACCCCTTCGGGGACCCGCTCGTCGTCGCCGGCCAGGGGACCGTCGGGCTGGAGATAGTCGAGGACCTCCCGGAGGTGAAGAGCATAATCGTCCCAATAGGGGGCGGGGGGCTGGCCTCGGGGGTGGCCCAGGCGGTCAGGGCCAAGAGCCCCGGGGCGAAGGTGTACGGGGTCCAGGCGGAGGGCGCGGCGCCTGTCCCGAAGTCCCTCGCTACGGGGAAGGCAGAGGACGTGGGGGCGCCCCACACCATCGCCGACGGGATAGGGGCCACGAAGGCATACGACTACATGCTCCCTCTCCTCAGGGAGCACCTCGAAGCTGCCTTCACGGTGAGCGACGACGACATCAGAGGGGCGATGAAGAGGATACTCATGGAGTCTCATGTCGCCCCAGAGCCGGCTGGGGCCGCGTCCCTGGCCTGCGCGCTGAAGTACGCCGAAAGGATACCCAAGCCGGCGGTCTGCATCGTCAGCGGGGGGAACGCCGACCCTGCCCTCCTGGCTTCGCTCCTGTCCTAGGGGAGCGCGTTGAAGGCCATCTTCGTGGGTGCGGAGGAGGCATCCGGGATGCTCGGGATGAAGGAATGCATCGAGGCGATGGACGGCTGCTTCAGGGCGATGGCGCGTGGGGATGCTGGGTTCCCGCCGAGGCTCGCAGTCCCGCTCCCTTCGCGGAGAGGGGCCCTCGGCCTGATGCCAGGGTACCTGGCGAAGGAGGGGGTCTTCGGGGTGAAGGCGACGTCCGTCTTCCCTGAGAACGCGGGGACGAGGTACGAGTCCCACCAGGGGGCGGTCCTCCTCTTCGAAGCTGACCACGGCAGCCTCCTGGGGGCGGTCGACGCGGCCACTGTCACCCGTGTCAGGACGGGAGCGGCAAGCGCTGTGGCGACCAGGGCGCTGGCCAGGAAGGGGTCCAGCGTCCTCTCGCTCCTCGGCGCCGGGACGCAGGCGTCCGGCCACCTCGACGCCATGGCGGAAGCGATGCCGGGGCTGTCGAAGGTGAAGGTATGGTCGAGGGACGCCGCCCACGCGAGGGCCTTCGCCAAGGGCGCGGACGGCCGGGGGGTGGACATGGAGGCGTGCGAAGGGGCGGAGGACGCAGTCTTAGGGGCGGACGTCGTCTGCACGGTCACCGCGTCCACCTCGCCTGTCCTCCTTGGCCGCTGGCTCGGGCCAGGGACACACGTCAACGCAGTGGGGGCGTCGAGGCCCCCTGCGAGGGAGCTCGACGACGAGGCGGTGAAGATGGCGAGGCTGTTCGTAGACAGCAGGGAGTCGGCCAGGCTGGAAGCGGACGACTACCTTGTCCCACTGCGGGAAGGTGCCATAGGGGAGGGGCACATCCTGGGGGAGATAGGGGACGTCCTGGAAGGGAAGGTCCGCGGGAGGACCGGCGACTCGGATGTGACTCTCTTCAAGTCGGTGGGGCTCGCGGTCGAGGACATTGCGGCGGCGTTGTTCGTCTACAGGCGAGCCCTCGAGCTCGGGGCCGGGACCGTCCTGGAGTTCGGAGCGGAACGTGAGTCTGGGGGCGCGGGGCCTTCTGCTTACTCTCCTGCGAAGGACAGATAATCACCCGATTCAGGGGGTGGCGGAGTGTCTTCATCATACTTAGAGAGGCTCGAAAGGACGGCGAGGGCGCACCAGGACTGGAGGACGAAGGAGTGCCTCAACCTGATCCCCTCGGAGAACCGCGGGAGCGCCCAGATGCGGTCCATGTTCCTGTCCGACCTGGGGAACAGGTACACCGCCCCCGACAGGTTCTATCGCGGGACCAAGTTCGCGGACGAGCTCGTCTCCATCACAGAAGAGCTGGCGAGGAAGGTCTTCAACGCCCGCTACGCCGACGTCCGCCCGCTCTCCGGCCACACCGCCGACATGGCCGTCCTCCTTTCGCTCACCGAGGCAGGCGACAGGGTCCTCTCCGTCGACCCTGCCAACGGCGGCTACCCGGGGATCACACACCTCGGCATCGGGAGCATACTGAAGCTGAAGAACGAATACTTCGCCTACGACGACGAGGCGGTGAACATAGACGCCAGGGGGTCCGAGCCGCTGATGGCCGGGCCCAAGGTCGTCTTCTTCGGCTCGAGCTACATCCCGTTCCCCCACCCGGCGAGGGCGCTCTCCTCCATGGCTGACGGGGTGTGCGTCTACGACGCCTCCCACGTCCTCGGCCTGGTAGCCGGGGGGGAGTTCCAGGACCCGCTCAGAGAGGGGTGCTCGCTGATGGTCGGCTCGACCCACAAGAGCTTCCCCGGGCCCCAGGGTGGGATCATCCTCTCAAACGACGCTGAGGTCTTCGCGCGCGTCTCCGGGAAGATATTCCCTGGGATAGTCGACAACATCCACCTCGACAGGGTCGCCGCCCTCGCCGTGGCCCTGGTCGAGATGATGCAGTTCGGGAAGCCTTACGCGCAGGCCGTTGTGAAGAACTCCCGGGCGCTGGCCAGGGCCCTGGCGGACGAAGGGATCAAGGTCCGAGGGGCGTCCCAGGGGTACTCGTCGTCCCACCAGGTCCTCCTCGACTACGACCAGGCCAGGCTGAAGCCCCTATCCGTCCGCCTCGAGCAGGCAAACATCATAGTCGACGAGGCGGGGAGGGTCGGGACGGCGGAGGTCACCAGGATGGGGTACGGGCCCGGGGAGATGGAGACGGTGGCGGAGCTCATGGCCATGGTCATACTGGGGAAGAAGGCGCCAGACCTCGTACAGAAGAAGGTGAGGACCCTGGTCAAGCAGTTCCAGCAGCCGAGGTTCGTGCTGTCGTCCCCGCCCAGGCTGACGGAGTGAGCCGGCCCAGCCAGGCGGCGGCGTCAGCGCCGCGTTCACAGGGACGGCTGTTTCTGGCGCGTCCTACGCCGTAAAGGCGACGGCCACATTCGCCAACGGAGCGACCCGGGCGCAAGTGGTCACGGTGGCTGCACAGTAGAAGCCAAGAGCGGGCCTGGTCGTGTCCAAGCCTTTCCTCTTCTTAGTCAGAGCGGTCCTGCCTGTGGGATGAAGGTCAGGTCCAGAAGAGCCCAGGCCGAGACAATCGGGCACTCTTCTTCATAGCACTCGCCATGGTCGTGTTCGGCCTCTTCGCCGCCCTCACGGCCGCCCACTATTCTATGGCGAGGCAGGCGGCGGACGCCCAGCTGGTCGTCGTTGGGAAGGCAGGCGAGAGCCTGTCGGTGAGCCTGAGCTCCGGGACGGTCACCGTCCGCAACGACGGCCCGACGACCGCCGCGATCTCCTACTACATCGGGGTCAATGGCGGAGGCCAGCAGCAGGTGGTGGCCCTGGCCAAGGCCGTCACTGTCGCACCCCGTGGAACCTCGACATTTCCAGTCAGCCCGTCCTTCCAGAGCGTTGGGGTGGTGATTTCCTACGGGGACGTCTGGTGGAGTTCCTGAAAGGGTTCTTCGCGTTTCTCTCGTGCGTGGTCACGAATCGATATGAACACTATGGACGACGAGGTTCGGGTAGAGCCTCATCTACCAGGAGGCGGACGTGAGGGGTTGAGGAGCCTGAACGCCGGTAAGCTGGGGGGTATGGCCTCTGGGCCTCCGTCGGAGCAAGAAAACCGAGACACCTACTGCAATCAAGACTAGTACGACTACTAACCCCAACGAAGTGGCCCCGAACAGAATCGACACCGAAGTGACACTCTGCTTGGAAGCGTCGCCAATCACTTTGACGGTCAAGCCCAGATTCGAAACCGTCCCGCTAAAGTTACCCAAGGGAATGCTGGCAGCTACGAAGGTGCCATCACCACCTGTCAATCCAGCTATCGTAGTGCCGTTGGCCAGAATCAAGCTCACCTTGGCACCGGCGACTGGAAGTCCAAGAAAGTCTGTTAGCTTCAATGTAGCGTTGTAGACCCGTGCCTCGAGAGTCACTGTGCTGGGCCCAGTGACGACGTATTCCGTCTGTGGAACAGGTTTGACATCGACACCTTCGTAGGTCAACTTCGAAACAGTGAACGTGGTGCCGTTGTCAAGCCAGGCGCTAAACCCTTTGACATCTTGTACCTGATTGTTCACGATTATCTGTAGGTCCGCTGGAGTGATTTTCCTGGACCCCGAGGAGTCGGTGACCTTGAACGAAACGTAGTACTGTGTGGCCGAGTTGACTGTTACGGTCTCAGGGCCGTTCATTCTCAAACTGACTGTGAAGGTGCCATTGCCAGACTCCCGCATCATAGTTACATTCCCTCCGTTGACAGCGTAGCCAGTAGCGACAACTCTGGATCGCGTGGGTGACACATCCCATGCGTTGTAATAGGTCACTGAGACGTTGGAGCCTGCGTCATACCAGCCCGAATCCCCACCTATCGTTGGCGAAGTTACAGAAACCAAGACCCCCATATTAGACGTCAGTTGGTATTGGGAAATCGTGGTCGTTGTTACTGACTCTGGAGACATGATTGGCTCCAGAGGGATGACGGTTACCACGCCTGTAGTGCTGGTCTGAATCGTAGTGCCGCCATTCAACGAATACGAGACAAGTCGGCTGCCCACCCCCGAAGCTCTCCCCCATATCCCGTTCAGCGTAAGGCTGACTTGGGTGCCTGCGTCGTACCAATACTGGTCTCCGCTCACTGTCGGCGGAGTTATGGCGTTGAGCGCCTTGGTTGCTCCTTGATCTAGCACAATCTCGTATTGTTTGGTTGAAGCAAAGGCCACCTGGTGCGAGGCGTTCATAACGATGTCAACTGATATCACATTGGTAGTGGGATTGACCTGTGTGACGATACCATCGACGGAATAGGAAACAACGCGGTCGCCGGAGCCGTCTGCACGGTCGTAGACCCCCGACGAGGAGGCGACTGCGGTGGAGCCAGAGTCGTACCATCCGTCACCGTCGGCACCACCACTCCCGCCGTCCACAAACAGCCGATACTGATGCTGATAGACGAAAGTGATTATCTGCGAAGAGGTTGCGACCCCGGTCGCTTCCTGACTACCTACTTCCCACCTTTCCGTCAGAGTGGAGCCGGAGAGGGCAGGGGTGACGCTCCAAGCACTCCCCGCGTCAACGAGGTAGGAGGCAGGGGACTGTGTTAGTGCAACAGACTGGTTCACCCCGTTGTACGAATAAGTAAAGGTCGGCTGACCGAATCCTGAGCCTCCTCCTTTGATGGCGTAGCTGACAGTCAGCGACCAGTAAGCTGGTCCGGTGATCAGGCCGTACGCATCGCTGAATTCCGTGGCACCGTGGGAAGAGAACTCCTGTCGTTGGGTGGGATTTGGGTAAGAAACGGGGCTGGGAGTTGCATCATCGAAAAGGAGAGTTCGGTTGCTACAAGTGACATCAGGGCAACTGAATTCATCAATCCACATCCAGGCGGATTTGAGTGCGTAGTGAGGGTTCGAGTATACGACAGGAGAGATGTTGCCGTAGAACGCAGAAGAGTGATACCATTCGGTCATCAGGCCGGTAAAGAACCCGTTCGAATTTGAGGCGCTTCCACTCAGACCGATGAACTGGGACCCTCCTTCTGCGCTGTAAGTCTGAAAAGAGGTTGAACCTGTGTTGTAGTCTTTCGCCAGCATCACGACTCCATAGGTGCTTGAGAAGTACAGGTTGAGCAAGACCGTGTCACCAGCGTATACCGGACCTGAGAACCGTTGAATGCCACCATATCCGCTGGTTGGGAAGATGGAGTTTCCACTCGGGTCGAAGACTTCATAGTTGAGATTGAACCCGGGGCTGTAGTTGGAGTATGTCCCATTTCCATCCCAATTCCATGAAAGACCAACCTGGTACCAGTACCCCGAGTCTGATAACCCGTTTAGAAGATAAGCGGGCCCATAGCCGGAAGATGGGTCCGACTGTTCCACTGCCGTCACATTATACGCGAGAGAAACGAAATTTTGGGTGAATGTCATTCCTATCTGCTCGTCGTAGGATGTCGGGTCAGCGGGAGCGCCCATAGGAGGCGGCATTGACGTTGCTCCGTGAACCTGCGACGAATGGCATAGGCAAAGGGCGGAGCTTTGAGCGTCTGGCTGTGGGGACAGAACCGCGTTTTGGGAATGGGCGATTGTAGATGTTCCCATGGTGAGAACGAGCAATCCCGCCAAAATCAGAACCTCGGGAAGGATTCTCAACCTGTGGTTCAATCACAACTTGGTGTTTTACATAAACCTTGGGCCTTGGAAAATGAGGCCAGAATTTGTTTAGGCCAAAAGTGGGGAGGGGCTTGCACTGAGAACCTGATTTGTTGAGAATACAAAGATAACAGGAGATACTCCGGCGGAAGGCCATTGTGGCCAGTGCGAAGTCGCCCGGCTGGCGTCAACAACCTTCCCTTCTCATCCACCGATTAACCATGCGCTCCCCAAGGTCGAGACGGTCTCGTAGCTGACTGTGGTCACGACGGGAACTGTTTCGGTGACCCAGTAGTTGTAGGCGCTGTAGACCGCCGAGCAGGAGTACTGCGAGCCTGACGGGCAGTAGCTCATCTGGCCAAGGCTCGTCGTCCGCGACTGGTACACCGGCGAGCACGAGTACTGGGTGGCCGAGCTTCCGGCTGGACAATACGGGAGCTGGCCGGGACTGGTCGTGGTCGTCTGCTGGTGGTACACCGGCGAGCAGGAGTAGTAGGTCCTGGTGTACCGGTCCGGCGCCGGGCAGTACGACAGCTGGCCGAGCGACTCGCTCTGGTAGGCCGTCTGGGTGGTGTATACGGGGTCGCAGGCCATCCCGAGCTGGTAGGCGTAGTAGGGGCAGCTGGACGAGAAGCCGTCGTACTCCTGCGTGTATGTGGTGGTGGCTGACGCGTCCGTGTAGACGGTCACGTAGTGGACGACGACGTTGGCCACGTTCACGGTCGAGGTCCAGCAGAACGGCCAGATGCACCTCCACACGCAGGCTCCGGTCCTGACGTCGATGGGGACGCAGACCTCATACCCGTGCATGACCGTCTCTGTCGTGGTGTATGTGGTGGTGTAGCTGTAGGAGTAGGAGCAGAGGCCGTCCCCGGTGTTGCTCCACCCAGGCGGGGAGGCGTATGTGGTCCGGGCCACGGTCGTGTAGAGGTCGTAGCCCGAGAGGACCTGAGTGGTCACCGGGTAGTGGGCGGTCACGTCGTAACCCGACTGCACGCTCGACCAGGTGGCCTCCGCTACAGTGTAGCCTACCAATGAGTCGGTCGTCTCATAGACGCTGTACCCGACCAGCCTCTGGCCCGGCTCCTGGGCCCGCTCCTGCTGATAGGTGGTGACCTGCTTCGTCTCCTGCGCCGTCTGGACCTGGGAGGTGATGTAGAGCCCCCTGCTTGTCACCAGGGTGACGCTTGTCAGGCTCGGCGAGGGATGTGAGGTTGATCGCGACGGTCTGGCCGCCACTATCCTGCAGGAGCGCGTAGACGATGGAGGTGGCCACCCCCGAGGCATGAGCGAGCTGGACCAGGCCCCCCGGGGCTGAAGCGGCTGAGAGCCCGGACAGCTCCTGCCGCGTTGCCGGCAGCGTGCTCTCCGCGCCCGGCCGCTTGTTCGCCAGGCCTGCAGCGTCCCTACCTGTGAGCTATCCCAAGGGACTCGTCGGTGAGCTTCATCGAGTCCTCCCTGGCGTACCCGCCGGCCAGGGCCCTGACGGCGTCGACGTTCTCCGGCACCACTATCGCCTCCTGGTGGACCCCGAGGAAGAAGTACGCGTCGCCGTCCACGACGGTGACCGAGTCCCTCCAGACCGTCGCCTCGTAGACGTCGTTCCTGTCCCTCCCCTTCTCCCTCGCCCAGTCCATTATGTTGGCCGTGGACTTGAACCCAGACTTCCCGTCCACCAGGTTCACCCGCGGAGCCGCCTCCAGCGCCTTCACCACGTCCTCCCTCCCCGCCTTGGACTTCAGGCTCAGGATGACGCTGTGCAGGTGCATGTGGGTGGTCGGGACCTTGAACGCCATGGTGACTATCTCTATCCCAGGGAGGACTGTCCGGACGTCGGGGCCGTGGTGCGACGGGACCGTGGTGGGGTCCAGGACGACGGCGTCGATGGGGCCCTTCTTCACGTCGTCCGGGTCTGTGGCCCTCCTGGCAAGCACCGCCCTCGCCCTCGACACCCCAGGGCCCTTGTCTACGGCGTCGATGACCCTGCACAGCCCCGTGGTGTTGCAGGAGACCACGCGGACCGACTGCTTCTTCACCGCGCGGTCGAAGTTGCACTGGGCGACGAAGGACGTCCCCGTCAGCTCGTGCTCCTCCCCTCCTTGGAAGACCGCCTTCACCTCTGCCTGGGAATAGACGGCCTTGTTGGCCGGCCCGCTGTCCTCGGGGGCCCCGTCGACCACGACGTCCACCCGCTGGAGGAGGTCGTTGAGCGTCCCCCTGAGGGCGTACCCCTCCTTGTTGAACGCCTCCAGGCTCTTCATGTCCCGGGCGTAGAGCGGAATCCCCTTCTCGCTGGCCACGGCGTACTTGTAGTGGGGGTGCCCCGCGGTCACGCCGACCAGCTCCATGTCCTTCTGCTTCTTCACCGCGTCTGCCACCCTCCTCCCTATCGTCCCGTAGCCGTTGACCCCGACCCTGATCATGCCGCCTAGGCAGCCTCCTGTCGCCTGGCCTGTTCGTGAAGGGGGCGCCCCCACCTCTCCGCTGCCCTCTCGAGGGCGTCGACCAGCGGGAGCCGCTTCCCCGCGAGGTACTGGACGAGGGCGCCCCCGGCGGTGCTGATGTGGTCGATCTGGTCGTTGATGCCGTACTTGCGGAGTGCGGTCGACAGGTGCCCCCCGCTGATTATGGTGGTCCCAAGCGACGACGCCATCGCCCTGAGCAGCCCCTCCGTCCCAAGGCTGAACTCCTCCCACTCGAAGGCACCAGGCGGCCCGCTCATGAATACCGTCCCGGCCCCTTTGATGTAGCGCGCGAACTTGTCTACCGACTTCGACCCGATGTCGAGGACCTGGGACGCCGAAGCAACCTGCGACGGCTCGACCTCCTTCCGCCCCCCCTCCGCCCTGACCGCCAAGTCAGACGGGAGGACGAAGCGGTCGGCGTCGTCGTCCATCAGGCGCCTCGCCCTGACCACAAGCGCCTGCTCCTTGTCGACGCCCACGTCCCCCCTGAGCTTCCCCGCCGCCTTCAGGAAGACCAGCCCCACCACCCCGGAGAGGAGGACCCTGTCGGCCCTGCCGTTGGCGATTAGCGCGTCTATGGCCTCGAGGCGGTCGTTCACCTTCGCTCCGCCGAGGACGGTCACATATGGCCCCTTCTCCACCGTCGCTATCCTGTCGAGCATCCTCAGCTCCCTCCCGACAGTCCTCCCGGCGCAGGTGGGGACCAGGCCTGCGAACCCGACCACGGTGGGGGAGGCCCTGTGGGCCGTGGAGAAGGCGTCGAGGACGCACGCGTCCACGTGCCCCCTCAGCCTCTTGACGAGGAACGTCTTCTCCGCCTCCCCCGGCTCGTACTCCTGGTTCTCCTCGGCGGTGAACCGCAGGTTGTCTAGCATGAGCACCTCCCCGTCACCGAGGGAGTCGATCCGGGACAGGGCCTCGGGGCCGAAGACGTCGGGGACGAAGCTGACCTCCCTCCCTAGGATCTCGCCGAGGGCCCTGGCGTGCGCCTCGAGGCTGGTGTAGTCCGACCTCCCGACCCGCCCCTGGTGCGACGCCACCACGACCTTGGACTTCGACAGGTCCTTCACGGTCAGCGCGGCCTCCTCGAGCCGGGTCCGTTCCATCAGCGCCCCTGTCTCAGGGTGGATAGGGGTGTTGATGTCGACGCGCAGGAAGACACGCTTCCCTTCGAGCTCGAGGTCCTCGAGGGTGAGCATCTTGATCGCCATGGCGCGCCTCGGAGGTCGCCGACGGTCTGTGATTATATGCGTTGCTGCCGGTCTGGCGGTCCGCGGCCGCGGGCGCTCCCCCGCTGCCTTCCCTCCCTGTTAAGATAACACCCCTTCCCATAGGAGCAGGGGCCTCGCCGTATCTTAACACCGCCCGGGCTAGCCGCTTATCCCTGTCGCGATGCTGACGACCCCGCTCGCCAGGGCCAGGACGCCTAGGGCGAACGTGAGGAGGGCGATCCGCCGGCTCCCTGCCACCCTCAGCAGGAGGCCGATGAAAGCGACACCTATCACGACGCTCACGACCACCGCGAGGACTATCACCTGGGGGGTCACGCTGGCTATGGCCCCTGTCACGGAGACGTCAGAGAAGAGCACCGTGACCCCCGCCGCCCCGATGGACGCGGGTATCAGAGCCAGGAAGGAGAGCCTGAAAGCGTCTCGCGGGTTGACCCCGAGCAGCAGCATGGCGGACACGGTTACCCCCGACCTGCTCACCCCAGGCAGGGCCGATATCCCCTGGATGACCCCCAACAGGACCAGCTCCTTCATCGAGAGGTCCCTCAGCCCCTTCGTCGGGACGTACCTCCCCTTGGCGTAGGTGATCAGCAGCCCGTCCCCTATCAGTATGCACCCCAGGACTATCATGGGGAGCCCCAGGGCCGGCCCCGACACCGACTGGACCGTCGCGTACAGGGCCACGCCTACGATGCCTGTGAACACCGTCACGACGAGGAGGAACTTCAGGAGCAGCCTCCCTTCCTCGTCCCCCTTCCCCACGAGTGCGAGGAGGACCTTCCACACCTCGTGCCTGAAGTAGTAGGATGCGGCGATGAACGTCCCTGCCTCGAGGAAGAGCCCCAGGGCGTAGGCCTCGTTGAAAGTCAAACCGAACAGGTACGTCGACGCGATTATCACCTGCGTCTTGCTGCTCACCGGGAGCCATTCGCTCACCCCCTGCACTATGCCGAGGACTATGCCGAGTAGCCAGCTGGACATGAAGCGGTGGCCGCTCCTGTTGGGTGCCGCTTAAAGTGTTGTTCCGTCTGCGAAGATCCTCGGGCTGCGGTCCGAGGGGTTCGGCTCTCCTCCCTCCTCTGAGGGGCCGGCGAACGGTTGTGCTTCCTTCCTGCACTGTTCATAAAGCCTCGAGGGAGTAGGCTGACCGGGAGCCGAGTGCAAAACGGGACACTGACCAACGTCTTCTGGGGCCTTTTCCTCATCTGGTTCGGCGTCGTAGCCGTCTGGCTCCGGGGGGACCTGATGGGGACCGTCAACTCCGCCCTCTTCGCGTTCGGGACCGGCGCCCTGCTCCTCGTGATGAACCTCGCCCGGTCGTTCCTGAGGCTGAGGCTCAGCATCCTGACCATAGGGCTCGGGCTGATACTCGTCATAGCCAACGCCTTCCAGCTCGTCTTCGGCGAGGCCGTCCCTTTCCTCCCTGAGCTGCTCATCATAGCCGGCGTCGCTCTTGTCATAGGCGCCTTCAGGACCAGGAACTTCCAGACCTACTAGGCCAGTGGCTAGGCGAACCCGTGAGACCGATAGTGCACCACGTAGAGCTCTTCGTAGGGGGTGACGAAAGGGCAGAAGGGGCACTTGAACAGGTTGTCAGGGAGGAGCTCGCCGGTGTCCCTCCTCCCCCTGGACCTCGAGAGGGGGTCGGAGGAGTGCACCACTATCGACCGTCCCGACGCCGCGACCGACCACTCCCCGGGGTCCTTGCGCCTCGACGCGAACCCTTCCACGATCCTCACCACCTCGTCCGTGGACGCCTCCCCTGACACCGGGTCGAGGACGACCTTGGTCCCCTTGATCAGCGCGACCGCCCTCCCCGCCAGGCCGTCCGAGATGGCCGAGGCGAGGGCGAGCTGCTCGTCGACCGTCATCTCGCCGCACTCCACCTCGATCATGCGACCCGGCGCGACCCTCGCCCTTAAGAGGGGTCACCCATCATCGATGTCGATATCAACGTCGATTGGCTCGAAACACCGCGCCCTCCGTTTGCATCTCGTTTGCGCATCGTTACCCTCGACAGCCTGGCGGGGGGCGTCAGGGGACCCGCGCGCAAGCGTTCTGTAGCGGCCTGCCATCGTCCGCGGTCTGTCAACTATAAACGGCCCGTCTGACGCGGCCAGCCGCTTGAACAGGAACGTACGGCTGCTCGGGGTCGCCGCCGCGGTGAGGCTCCTCGGCGCTGCCATGGTCTACCCCTTCCTCTCGCTCTACCTCAAGAACGTGGTCGGCCTGGGCTACGCTGAGATCGGTGCCCTCCTCGTCCTCGTGGCCGTCCTCCCTCTGGCTGTCAGCCCATTCGGGGGGCTGATCACGGACAGGGCTGGGAGGCGGAGGGTCTTCCTGGCCGGGCTCTCCGGCGAGGCAGCCTCGGTCTTCCTGGTGGCGGTCAGCATGCGCTATGAGCTTGTCGCAGGGGTCCTCCTCGGGGGGACGATGGCCGGGGTGGCCGGCTCGATCGCGCAGCCTGCGATCCAGGCGTACGTCGCAGACATGACCGATGTGAAGGAGAGGACGATGGCCTACACCTGGGTCAGGATTGGGTTCAACGTCGGGTTCACGCTGGGGGTCGCGGCGGGCGGGGTGCTGATAGGGTTCGTCGGCTACCCCGACACCGCGCTTGTGACTACGGGGATCCTCGTCGGGGGCGTTGTCTTCATACTCGTCATGCTCGACCCTTCCCCCTACGACGCGGCCCGCTCCAAGGGGTCGTTCCTCGCCGAGGCGCCCCGCATGGCGTCGAGGCCGGGGTCTCTCCGAGCGAGCCTCAGGATCCTCGCGGCGGACAGGACGTTCCTCGTGCTCTGCTTCGCTTCCATATTCTCGGGGCTGCTCTACGGGAACTGGGGGACGACGTTCATCCTCTACTCCAACACCATCCTCCTCGTCCCGACCGGGGTCCTCGGGCTGGCCCTCGCGCTCAACGGCGTCATAGTCATCTTCGGCCAGATGCCCACGACCAGGATGATGACGGGGAGGAAGCACACCTACTCGGCGGTCCTCGCGGTCGTCCTCATGGGGGCCTCCTTCGTCGCCCTCGGGGGGATCAGCCTGGTGGCCGGGGGGGCGCTCGTGGCCGTGTTCACCTTCGTCGTCCTCCTGACGATAGGAGAGAACCTCGGGGCGATCCCTTCGATGACCCTGGCGTCCAACGTCGCCCCTGCGACGGAGATAGGGAACTACAACGGCGTCTTCGGGATGTTCAACGGCATCGGGAGCAGCATCTCCCCGCTCCTTGGGGGGCTTGTCCTAGCGTACGTGGCCAGCCCGCTGGCCGAGTGGCTCATACTCGCGACACCGTGCATCCCAGCGATACTCCTGTTCCAGTGGGCAGGGCGTAGGATACCTCTCGCCGCGAACACAGTGTGAGGGTGCGCACCGCCCGCAACGTCGCGGGGCCTGGCGGGACGAGCGACCTCTGTGTGCTGCGCCTCTGTCGTCCGACGGCCGCTCGCCCTAGGCCTTCTTACGCGGAGGCCTCGGGGGCTTCGTCACGCGCACGGCCTCGACGGGGAGATAGCAGTACTTCCGCTTCTTAGCGAAGTAGCGGAACCCCTTCCGGGGGCCCGACGCTATCTCGCGCCTCTCCTTCAGCTCGACCCGGTGGGTGAACCTGTGGTACCTGTACTCCCCGTACGGGCTCTTCCTCGCAACCAGGTTGTACGCGATCACCTTCCCCCTCTGCCCGCCGCACTTTGGGCATCTTTGGCCTTTGACCCATGTGTTGACGCCCTCCACGGTCGGCCACGTTTGGCGAGTTCTACTTAAGCGTGGTGCAAAGACTCACAGTATGGGGATTCTTTCCCGGAAAAATATTTGCTCTTGATTGCACCACCTGACGCCCCCGGCCCGGGGGGGCGGCGCGAGGCCATAGGGGGTCCGGCGGGCCACGAACGAAACACCGCCCGGAGTGCTACTTTGTTGAGCTGTGACACCATCCCTTTTCAGTTCGAAATGTAAATCACATCATCATATGATTGAGCACAAATGGCGAAGAAGACTGCGATCTCGGTGACCGTAGACAGGGACGTCCTCCGGGACTTGGACAACATCCTGAGGGGGATGCAGTCCAAGGAGATTGAGCGGGGGAGGCTCAGGTCCAACAGGAGCAGCCTGGTCGAGGAGATAATCAGGGGCTGGGTCGCCCGGCAGGGCTGAAGGCGGGCCGGGGGACGCAGGCAGGGCACTGAGGCGCGCGGCGGGAGCTCCCGTCCGTCCCCGCGGGGTAAGGGCGGGCCTCCGCGCCAAGTGAGCCAGCCGGGATATTTCCAGGCCATGGGTCGCGCTGCCCAAGGGGTGGGCAGGGTCGCGAGCGGGGCCGGGGCCCGGGCCGTCGCCGGTGGGCTGGTCCGAACACCACGCCTCCGCGGAGGCACATTTCGAGGCCGTAGACACCATCCCTCCCGGGGTAGACAAAAGCCCGTCGTAGCAGGAGCCCGTCAGGGAGTCGACCACAGCGACGGTGCCTCTGCCCCTCCCGCCTGCAAGAGGGGGAGCGCGCGGGTCGGGCGTCGGTCCGAAGGGCCAAGGAGGAGAACCTCTGCGCATCGTGCTGGACGAACAATCGACGTCGATATCAACCTTGATGCGACTCCCCCCGGACGGTTTCGCGCTGCCGTCTATTGTTCCAATATAGGTTAAATTTATATCCGGGACCGCCGACCCATCTAACGTCCAGTGGGGCAATCAGAACAGCCCGCCGCCTGAAAAAGGACGGAGACGGTCCGTAAAATCGGACCCGGACATTTTCGGTTATCAAAAACGAGCGAACCGGTCCATCCGGTGAGCCCGGATGTCCATGGCTCGGCAGCAGTATGTTGCCATGACGGTGGCTGTACTGTCGGTCGAGTCGGCGGTCAGCAAGGGGGGCGTTATCCATCCCCGGGGCCATCAGGGTCACGAAGTACATGATTGACGTCGGGGTGTTCGGCGCTAGCGGCGGCAGCGACTGGAAGGCTCCGTCCCCTGAGTCACCGACAGACGAGTCGGACGTGGCGTTCACGAAGAGCGACTGAGTCGCGTCGGGGGCGACTGGGAGGACGGCCATCGCAGCGACTGGCGCGGGCATCGGCGCCTTGGTCGGGGTCTTGGCCCCAACACAGCTGCTGGCAGCCGATTGTCCGTTAACGATTCCTTCCGCCCCGGAGCGCAGGGTCGCGCGCTAGGGTATCTTCTTCCCGACCCTCAAAGTCCTGCGCGCGAGGTCCGTTATCCTCTTGTCGTGGGTGGTCACGAAGATGGTCCTCCCGTCTGTCATGTTGTCCCCCCTGAGTATCCCCAGGACCACTTCGGCCATCAGGGGGTCGAGCGCCTCCGTGGGCTCGTCAAGCAGGAGTATCGGGGGGTCGTTGACCAGCGCCCTGGCGAACGACACCATCTGCTTCTCCCCCACGCTCATTGTCCCGACGGTCTTGTTGGCGTCCTCCCTTATCCCTATCTTCTCCATGGCCGCCTCGGTCTTCTTCCTCCTCGTGTCCCTGTCGACCTTGAGGAAGCGGAGGGGGAGCTCCACGTTCTCGTAGGTGGTTAGCTCTGGGATGAGGGTCTGCGACTGGGGGACCAGCCCGATGGTCCGGGCCCTGAAGGACGCCAGCTGGTCGTCGCTCATCGTGGACAGGTCCCTCCCCATGACGGTGACAGACCCGGAGGTGGGCCTCTCGATCCCCGCGAACATGTTGATCAGCGTCGTCTTCCCGCTCCCTATAGGCCCGGCCAAGGCCACGAACGTCCCCCGGAGCAGCTGGAAGTGCAGGTCGGCGTAGACCTCTTTCTCGCCGTAGGACTTGCTGACGTGCTTGACCTCCACAGAGAACCTCCCGTCCCCCGCGGGGGGCACAGGCCTCTGCTCCGCTAGCTGCGCCAAGTCGCCCTTCCCCCGGCGTAGGTCCCCACGGCCAGCGCCGCCGACGACGCCAGGACCACCGTCACTACGCCGTACACGGCTGACATGGCTAGCCCCGGGCCCGCGAGGGCAGAGCCGAGCGCTCCCCCGGCGACCCCCCCAACTGCTGAGCCGAGGGCGCCGTAGGCGAGCACCGAACCGAAGATCGCAGAGGAGATGCTCGAGCTTGTCGCGCCTATGGAGCGCAAGTCCGACACCGTCTTCCCGGACCTCCTGAGTATGTCGACTGATATCGCGGCCGAGCACGCCGCGAGTGATGCGAAGACCACCGCCGTGGCGACCACGAACCCTGTGAAGCCCAGCGCCTGGGCGGCAGCCGCCCCGTTGAGCGCCACCGCGGCCGAGAGCATGGCGACCATCAGGTGGGTGGAGCCGGTTATCCTGAGGCTACGGGCCACGGGGCCCCCCCTCTGCGTCAGGGTCCCTGCCCTCAACCGTCCGGCCCCTCCGCCACTTTATGCAAGTGTCCTCCCAACAGGCGAGCGGGGCCGCCTACTCGGCGGTGGCCTGTACCGCCTTCTGCACCGGCGGCTGAGCCACCTGCTTCTGCTGCTGCTTCTCTTCCTTCCTCTCCTGCTGCTGCGAAAGCGGCTCGGTGGCTGTCTTCAGCATCCTCGAGAGGTCTTCCATCTCCTGGGAGTTCCTCCGCTGCATCGCCTGACACGACTCGGCGGCGACCTTGAACGCGGCCTCGTCTATCTCCCCTGCCCTGAACTGCACCTTGATGTCCACCAGGAACCTGTCGAGCGCCTCCCTCTGTCCCTCCAGCTCGCCGATCCTGACGGCCATCGACTCAGCCAGGGACTTGTAGGAGTCCTGGATCTTGGCTGCCTCGTCGGAGTACTTCGTCATGCTCTCCTCGAAGAGCGGCCGCGGGACCTCGCCCTCGCGGGCCAGGTCCTGGAGCGCCTTCGCCCTCCTCCTCACCCCTTCGATCTCCTTCCCCAGGGAGTCGCTCTCCACCCTCCAGGCAGGGATCAGCACGAACCCTTCCGAGGTCGAAACTATCCGCTGGCTAGGATACTCGGTGAAGTCGCCGTTCCCCTGGTCGACCCCGACCGACTTCAGCTCCCCGGATGTGTCGACGGAGAACCCGACGACGAATCCGACGTACCTTCCGTAGGTGTCCTTCACGGGCTTGTCCACAAGCTTCCCCAGTGCTTCTGCACGCATGCGGGTGATTCGGCCGCAGGTGTGTTATAGTGGAAAGTGTGAATTTAGGCGGGCAAAGAGGTCAATTCGTTTGACCTCTTGGCTGGCGTCGGTGCGTATCTACCTTGATATCGATGTCGATATCTGCCTCTCGGGCCGCCCCATGCCTTCTACGGCCATGAGCCTGTCCTTCAGGGCGCGGAACACGAGGTCGGCGGCGCGGCCGCTCCCCAGGATCGTCCCCATCGTCTCCCTCGCTCCTTCGGGGTCGGCGACGAGGGCCCGCCAGAGCCCTTCCCCGGCGATGTCCCTGAAGTGATGCTCGACCACCCTGGAGAACCCCTTGCCGAAGATGGCGTCGAGCTCCAGGTCGAGGAGGCGGGCGTCGTCTGGCGCGGCCGCAGACTCTCCGTCCTGCACGGACGGCTAGGCCTCGCCGAGCATATAACGGGCAGGTGTCCGCAGCGCGTCGGCCAGGGCAGGGCTCCGAAACAGGGCGCCCCTTCAGCCGCGGGCGCAGCTCCCGGCGCCGTGGAGGCGGGAGAGGGCCCCGTAGGCGAAGGCCGCGGCCCCGAAGACCGCACTGCTCGACGCCATGGCCCTGGAGGCAAGGGGACCGCCTGGGAGCTGCGAGGCAAGCACGGGGAGGGCGTCGGCGCCGCTCGCGCAGGCGCCGCGGTCAGAGACCATGTGGAACGAGGCATGCCTACGAGCCGGGGGGATGCCGTCGAGGAGGCCTGACCTCTCCGCGTCCGTCAGGCTGACGAAGCGCATCCTGTGCCCGGGGTCAAGGAAGCCGACGGCCCGCCTGAAGGCCGCGCAGGGGCCGCAGTCCGAGTCGTAGGCGAGGGTGTAGGGCATGATGGCTTTCGACGCCGGTCCCTGATTAAAGCCTTGTACCGGGGGCGCCTAGGAGGAGCCTGCCGAGCTTGACTATGATGGACTGGCTCGGCATGGTCTGGAAGTAGAGGTCGAGGTTGAGGAGCCCCCGGGGGCTGTTAGCCCCTGTCCCGAGCCTCAGCAATGGCCTGTTGGCGCACTGGGCGGCGACCCCGGCGAGGAACCTCGCGCCGTCCTCGGCGGAGGCGTCTGGGGTCGCCTGGAACGACATGATCTCCCCCGTATCGTAGTCCCTGGCGAGCCACATGTGATATTCCCTGGAGCCGTCGGTCACGTCGGCGCCGTCTATGGCGACCGAGCGCCTGTACCTCCGCTCCTCCTTCGGTAGGCTAGTTACCAGCGACACATAGGCGTCCCTGGCTGCGATGTAGGAGATCCCGCCTATCATCTTGGCCACCTCGCGGTAGGAGTACCCCGAGTTGCAGAGGGCGGCCGCCAGCACCTTCTTCTCCACGGAGACCTTGTTCCTCCGAAAGGCCCGGACCGAGACTGCCCAGCCGCTGAGCAGCGACAGCGGCCCCAGGGCCGCGGAGCCGGCGTCCAGCTTGATAGAAGACATGCTATGGGCGTTAAGATGCGGCCTGCCGGCGCTTAGGGGCGAGACTCGATTTATCTTAACAGGCTGCTGAACCCGTTTCGACCCGCCCCCTCGGGGGCCCTGCCGGAGCCTCTAAATTCTCCAAGAGGGAGAAGCAGGCCGGGGATTCTTTGAAATTACTCAGGTTCGAGTCAGGGGACGGCACGCGGACCGGCATCTTGGAAGGAGAAACGATCTACGACCTGACCGCCGTGAGCCCAAGTTTCTCGGACTGGGCCCGCGCCTACGAGGATGCTGGCTCTTTGGATGGACTGGTCGCCTCGGTCGAGCGGGCGAAGGGCGCTTCGAAAAAGCGTCCCTACGAATACCGGGCCTTGCGAGCCCCCTTCGTCCCCTCCGAGATCTGGGCCGCCGGGGTGACGTATCTCCGGAGCAGGGAGGCGAGGGAGACCGAGACCAAGCTGAAGGGCCTCTATGACTACGTCTATTCGGCAGTGAGGCCGGAGCTGTTCCTCAAGGACAGCGGGCTGAGGTGCGTCGGTCCCGGGGACCCCGTCTGCGTGAGGGCGGACAGCAGGTGGTCCGTCCCGGAGCCGGAGCTCTCGGTGGTCCTCGACAGCGCCTTCAGGGTCGTCGGTTACACCGTCGGAAACGACGTCTCCTCCAGGGACATAGAGGGGGAGAACCCGCTCTACCTCCCCCAGGCCAAGGTCTACCGGGGGTCCTCCGCCATCGGGCCCGTAGTCACCACGGCCGATGAAGTCCTACAGCCGCGTTCGCTCGAGATAAGCATGCGCATCTTGAGGGGGCCGGAGCCTGTGTTCGAAGGGCGCGTCAACACGTCGCAGCTGAAGCGCGAGGTCGACGAACTCGTCGGATACCTCAGGAGGAGCAACGTCATCAGGACGTTCACCGTGCTCATGACCGGGACCTCCCTCGTCCCCCCAGACGACTTCACCCTCAAGGGAGGGGACGTGGTGGAGATCGAGATAGAGAAGATAGGGACACTGAGGAACCCTGTGGAGCAGCTGCGCACCTAGGGGCCAGGCACGGGGCTGGGGGTCTCAGTACCCGAGGTAGACAGTCTTCTCGGTGGAGTAAAACTCCAGCGCCCCCTCACCCATCTCCTTCCACGTCCCTGCCCCCGACTTCTTGAGGCCGCCGAAGGGCGCCTGGAGTTCGAGCCCCACCGTGGGCTTGTTCACTTTGACCACCCCTGCCTGGGCCCCGTCGATGAACTGGTTGATCCTGCGATTGTCGTTCGAGACGATCCCGGCCGTATGGCCGTATCCCACGGAGTTCACGAGCTCGAGCGCCTCGTCGAAGGTCGCCGCCTCGGTGAGGGAAAGGACCGGCCCGAAGACCTCCTCGTCGAATATCCGCATCCCGGGGGAGATGGCGTCGAACACCGTCGGCTCGATGAGCAGGCCCGGAGGGGTCGCCCCGCCGCCGTGGATGAGCTTGCCTCCCTCGCTCTTCCCTGACTCGATGTAGTCGAGGTCCTTCCGGTACTGGTCAGGGTCGACCACCGGGCCCATGTTGACCCCGGGCTGGGTTCCTGGCCCTGCCTTCCAGGCCTTCAGCCTCTCGAGGAGCCTCTCCTTCAGCCCCCCGGCCGCCTTCTCGAGGACTATCAGTCTGCTCGTGGCGGTGCACGACTGCCCTGTGAGCCCGAACGCCCCCCTGACAGCCAGGTCCGCAGCCAGCGCCAGGTCAGCGTCCGAGTCGACGACCAGGGCGTTCTTCCCCCCCAGCTCGAGCTGCATCCGGGTCATTTCGTCCTTGGAAGCGAGCACCTTCCCCACGTGCGCCCCCACCGCCGTGGAACCTGTGAGGGACACGGCCCTGACGGCCTCGTGGGCGACTATGGTGTCCCCCACCTCCCCTCCGCGCCCGACGACCATGTTCAGGACCCCTGGCGGGAGCCCTGCCTTCTCGAGGGCCTCCAGCATCTTCGCGCCGGTGAGGGGGGTCTTGGTGGCCGGCTTGAAGACAACGGCGTTTCCTGCCGCAAGGGCCGGGGCCAGCTTCCAGGCCGGGATAGAAGCGGGAAAGTTCCAGGGGGTGATTACGGCGACGACCCCCAGCGGGACCTTGGCTGTGAATATCCTGGTGTTTGGGTCCGACGAGGGGAGGGCGACCCCTCCGAACTTGTAGGCAATCGCCCCGTAGAACTTGAAGAGAGCGCAGGTCCTGGCGACCTCGGCCCTGCTCTCCGGGAGGGTCTTCCCCTCCTCGTAGGTCAGTAGCTCGGAGAGCTCTTCGGCGGCAGACTCCATCAGCTCGCCAGCCTTCATCAGGATGCCTCCCCTCCTCGGGGGAGGGATGCCTCCCCACCCGGCAGACTTCGAGCGCGCGGCCTCCACCGCAGCCCTGGCGTCCTCCTTGGTGGAGAGGCGGACCCTGGCCATCACGTGGTCCGGGTCGGCAGGGTCCACGTCGTTCAGGGAGCCTCCGCTCCCCCTGACCCATCTGTCGGCGAGCTCCTGGTAGGACCTCATGCAGCCATCGGCGGGACGAGCGTATTTCTGGCTTGTCATGGGCACGAGGACCGCGGATGTGTCAACCGCGGCTCTTTCGGCGGGAGGATAGCGGACCGGTCGAGGGCTGCCAAGAGGCGTGAGGGCAACGCGAGACGGCGCCGCTGCTCAGGTTTTCATACCCGCTTGCCCCGGAAAACGTTTACAAGGCGTCCGAAAGTCTTCGAAGGGACGCATGTACCGTTCCGCCATGAGGCGCCGGATGAAAAGCGGGTCGCAGGTCAGGATCACATCCAGCGGCGTGGCGTTCTTCTTGCTTCTGGCTTACGTCGTATCCCTTTTGGTCTATCTCGCGGTACTCGCGCATAGCAGGCTTCCGAGCCCCATCTCGTTGGTAGCCTCCCTTGGTCCTTCTCCATACGGGGTATCGCTGGGGCCTGTCTCGTTGGGTTATCTCTCAATCGTGTTGGTGGCGTTGCTCGGTGTAGCTTCTTGGCCGAGGAAGCTTAGAGATAGGCACCTGCCCTCCAGGTCGGTCGCGGCCTCCGCCGTACTGGTGGGCATGCTGATCGGTTCGGTCTTTTCCATCGCGTCGTCGGTCCCGGTGGTCCATACGGCGCAGGATTCTGAACAGGGATTCACGCTCGCGGTGGACTACGGCGCGACGACCGTGTCGTTGGGCCAGAACTTCACTGCACAATATGTGCTTACAGACAACTCATACTCGCTTACTACGCCCTCGTATTTCTTCGGCGGCCAGTTCAGCATGGTCTTCAACAACTCGGCCGGGAAGCAGGTGGTGGCTTTCAGGTCGCACATCGACTTCAGCACCCCCAACGGTCCGCAGTATGTCCAGCTCCAGCCTGGCGAGGTCTGGAGGGCCACACTCGGGTGGAACGGGACCGTGTACCCATCGAACGGGACGAGTTATGCGGTCCCTCCCGGCAGCTACAAGTTGATCTCGTATGCTGTGATCCAGGATGGGAACGCGAGCCTCTATGTCTTCCTCCACCCATCGGATATAAGCGTGACATTCACGTAGGCGCCCGACGGCGTCCAAAGGACCGCGGCCCGGCAACCAGTATGGCCCCTCGGCCGTGGTCAGTGAGAAAATCCTTATAGTTTTTGGCATGGCCCGACCATTCCTACACATGGTCAAGGTCATCCTAGAAGATGTTTCGAAGAGCTTTGGGTCTAGCAAGGTCGTAAACGACCTGAACCTCACGGTCAACGACAAAGAGTTCGTCACCCTTCTGGGCCCCTCGGGGTGCGGCAAGACGACAACCCTCAGGTGCATAGCCGGACTTGAAACGGTGGACTCGGGGAAGATCATGGTGGATGACCAGGTCGTGAACGACAAGTCGCCCCAGGACAGGGACGTGGCCATGGTATTCCAGAACTACGCGCTCTATCCGTTCATGACGGTCAGAGACAACATCACGTTCCCCCTCCGGATCCACAAGGTCCCCAAGGACAAAGTGGAAAGAAAGCTGCGGGACGTGTCCGAGATGCTGCACATCACCCATCTCCTCCCCAGGAAGCCCAAGCAACTGAGCGGCGGCGAACAGCAGAGGGTGGCGGTTGGGAGAGCTCTCGTCCGCGACCCGAAACTTTTCCTCCTGGACGAGCCGTTCTCCAATCTCGACGCGAAGCTGAGGATCGAGACCCGGTCAGAGATCAAGAGCCTTCAGAAGGGGCTCGGGATAACGACGATATTCGTCACCCATGACCAGGCGGAAGCCATGGCGCTTGCGGACAGAATAGCGGTCATGAATCAGGGGAGTCTGCAGCAGATTGGCACCCCCGACGAGACGTACGGCAAGCCCGCCAACGTGATGGTGGCCCAGTTCCTCGGTTCGCCCGCGATGAACGTGCTCAACGCGAGATTCGTGAAGCCCGACACGATAATAATCAAGGACGGGGTCGACGTGGCAGTGAGGAGGCCTGAGGCGTCCAAGTTGGCGTCTCTAAGCGGCGTCGATGAGATAAGAGTGGGGTTCAGGCCCGAGGACGCGGAGTTCGAGATCGGCGGTCAGGACGGCATCCCGGCCGAGGTCCGCGTCGAGGAGCCGTCTGGGACTCACATGCTCCTCACCCTGGAGGCGAGCGCGTCGTTGGACCAGGTCAAGGTGGTCATGCCCCCAGGCTTCGCGCCGAGGCTGGGCACGAAGGGGAGAATCAGGGTCAGAGAAGGGAAGCTCAATATCTTCGACGCCAAGTCCGGCGACAGGGTAGAGTAGACCCGCGGATGTCTGGCGAGTCAGCCCTTGACGGCGCCCAGCCCCAGGCCGGCTTCGATGTACTTCTCGAGGCTCAGGAACAGTCCCGCCATCAGCAGCACCGTGACCACTGACCCTGCCATCTGGATCGCATACTGGAACTGGGGGAAGGAGCTCCCGTTGATCAGGACGCTCTCCAGCCCCTGGGGTATCATGAAGAGGCTGCCGCTCCTCAGCACGAACAGGGCCAGGAGGTAGTTGTTCCAGGTTGCCGCGAATATGATGATGAAGACGGTCACCAAGGCGGGCTTGAAGTAGGGGATGGCTATCGACCTGAAAACCCTGAGTTCGGATGCTCCGTCGACTCTGGCCGCGTCCAGGACCTCCTTGGGTATGGTCTCTTCTGCGTATATCGTCATGAAGTACGCCCCGAAGGCACTCACCGCAGAAGGCAGCACCATTGCCCAGTATGTGTTCGCGATGCCCAACTGTGCTTCAAGCACGAATGTCGGATAGGCTATGGCGGTGCTCGGAATCATGAGCGCGACGGCTACGAGCAGCGTGAGCGCGTTTCTCCCCCTGAAGCTGAACTTCCCCAGGGTGTACCCCATCATCGCGGCGAAGAAAGCGCCGATTACTCCCGCTGCCCCCGACTCTATGATGCTGTTGTACAGCCAGAGAAGGAGATTGGAGCTGGTAAAGGCGTACACATAGTTATACAGCGTCGGGTTCTGGAACCAGAGGGAAATCCCGGTAAAGGCGTTGGCGTAGACCTTCGTGCTGGCGACCACCACCCACCAGAGCGGCAGCAAAAAGTACACCATCAGCAGGACTATCACGACGATTGTTATCGAGCCGTGGCCCAGCTTTGTCAACTCATCACCGACTCTTTTCAGGCATGAAGAAGCGGACTCCTATGACCGCGACCACGAAAGACATCGCGATGAGCACAAAGGCGATCGCAGCGGCGTAGTTGAACTCCGAAAGGAAGTAGGTCACGTGAAATATGTACAAGTTTGGCGTGAAGCCGAATGGGACGCTGCTCAGATTGGACAGGGTGAAGGGCTCGTTGAACAGCAACTGGTCCCCGATTATCGCGAGCATGGCTATGAACGCAAAATACTTCTTGAGCATCGGGAGCTTCACGTGACGGGTGACCTGCCAGGAAGAAGCGCCGTCGAGCCTCGCCGCGTCATAGAACGTCTTCGGAATGGCGCCGAGCCCCGCCAGAAGTATCACCACGTTGTATCCTACCCACTCCCACACTATGATGTTGAGCATCGCGTAGATGATGTAGCCTGGCGCCAGGGCTTGGTTCCCCAGGCCTAGCAGAGCGTAAAGCGAAGCCATGGGGGCTCCCGGCGTGTACATGTAGCCCCACATCAGGGTCCCGATCACGGTTGGCACGCCGTACGGGAGGAAGACCATCACCTTCCCCAGAGACCCGAGCTTGCCTCTTCTTGAATCCAAGAACAGCGCTATGAGGAAAGACAGGACGAACATGAGAGGCACCCAGAGCAGCGTAAAGTAGAGCATGGTCTCGTATCCTCCCCAAAAGTTGCTGTCCCCTAGGACGCGGGCATACTGCGTCCCCCCCACATAGTTTGTGAAGAGGCTCGCCTGTGCGACGGAGGCGTTGAAGAAGCTAAGCCCGAACGTGTAGAATATCGGGGTGATCACGAACAGGAAGAACAGAGTGAGGAAAGGGAGCAGGAAAAAAAGGTGGGCGAGTCTGGCCAACTTTAGCACCTTACGATTCTCGTGACCGATTTGGTGCCTAGTGGCCGACTCCCACGACTGTGCCGCCACTCGACTGCACGTATTGGATCATGATTGTTTCTGTGTTTTGAAGCGCGCTAGCGAATGTGATTTGCCCGGCAGCAGCCTCAGTGATCTGCTCCTGCAGGATTGTCTGGATGGTGATCTGGAACGGGCTCCATACCCACTGGGTAGGCATGTGTTCCTGCGCGTACAGGTACACCTGCCCGATGTCTTGTCCTCCGAAGTAGGAGGCGTTGCTCAAGAAGACCGACGATCCGTTGGGATATTTGAGGTTAGCCAGGTTGTAGGTGTTAGACGTCCACTGACCTTCGTTCACCCACATCCACGGCAACACCTGAGGAGTCTGGGTCGTGTAGAATGCGTAGAGGAATGTCGCGCGCGGATCAACTGAGTTGGCTGTGACGCCAATGCAACTAGCGGAAATCTGTCCCGAGACGAAGGGTCCAGTCGAGTTCCATTGGGGCATGTTGGCCACCCGCCAGAGTCCTGCCTCGTTTGGTGCTGTGGGCTCGATAAGGTAGCCTGGATACCAGGCTGCAGCTGTGACGAACGATGCAATCTGCCCTTCTGTTAGCATCTTGTCGTACTGGGGCGTGTATAGGTTCATTGCAGTTACAGAGCCAGCTGATATCAGGTTGCCCCAGAAGTTGATCACGTTGATGTTCTTGGTGCTGTTGATGACCACATTCCACGAATTGTTCCCCGCCGGTACGATCATGTTCCCTCCGCCCTGAGAGAAGAGGGCCATCAGGTCGGACGACGGCTCGTTGGGTGGAAAGATGGTCATGTAGATTGAGCTGTTCTCCGTGTGGAGTTTCGCTGCGTCCTGTGCGAATTGTGCCCAGGTCGTCGGGACGGTCAGGCCGTATTTGTTGAATATGTCTGCCCTATAGTCAAGGGCGACTGGGGCGAAGTCTTCAGGGATGCAGTACATCGCTCCCGTCTTCCCAGCAGACACCAGCTTGAACGCAGCCGGGGTTATCTGCTGTTTCAGGTACCCGAGGTACTGGTTGAACCAAGGTCCGATGTTCATCACTTCACCAGTCGACACCTCCTGAGGCAGGAGAGAGTATAGCACCCTGAACCCATCGTAGACATGTTGGTGGGTGTCCAGCGCACTCAAGAGCCCCGACACGTCTTGGTTAGGCGTGCTCTGGATGTGGATGTTGGGGAAAGCGGCTTCGAATTGCTGAATCATGTACTGCGGAGGTATTCCACTCCACTCGTACATTGATAAGGTCACCGGGGTTGCGGGATAGAACGCGTCCGTCAGGTTCTGCGGGACGTTCGTTACTACCGGATATGCGAAGGACGACTGTGTTGTCTGCGTGGTGCTTGTTGTAGAAAGCCCTGTTGTGGTAGTGCTGTGAGATGGGGTTGTCGCCAGGAAGATTCCGACTGCTGCCGCGATGACGAGGATGACGATTATGATTCCAACAGTGACAGTTCGAGTAATCGCTGTTCTTTCGGCCAATTTTTCGCTCAAGCTTGCGTTCAACCGAAATAATAGCATTTCAACGGTTTTCAGGTATTAGACAAACCCACCATGGGTAGACGGCGAACAGGTTGTGTCACAGCCCGATGCGGAACCTTAGCCCTGTCTATCCTGTCCTCCCTGCTGATGCCCTCGTCCTCGACGACCGTGCTTGACAAGAGGAACGGGCAGGCTCCAGATCTAATCGCGGGCGTGCAGGCAGCGCTGCGCCCGTCTATTACCGCGGTTGCATAAACGAAGACGGCCGTATCAAGACGAGACAGCGGGGCGAGCTTCGTCCCACGTCCACGATTCTCGAAGGCTGAATCGGTCAGGAGTGCCTGATGCGAGGCCCAACGCGCCTAAGAGAGGGCGCCTCTGTGGGGGGCACGTGATGACGGAATCTCCGTCTAAGTTTCATCAGGCCGTCAATCTGGTCGTGTATCAACATCCTTTGCTGGGCTAGGATTTCCCTTAGAACCCATTCGTTTTTCTCGAGGTTGTCTAGCACTTCATCCAGCCTCATCTCACAGACCTCAAGAATAGAGATGAACTTTCCTACGACCCTCTCGAGGTAGTGTCGGCGGGCTTCTTCCTCAGCGTAATGGGAAAGATATGCTCTCGCCAGATTAATCCCTTCGCCCTTTTTGATGAGCCGTGCGACGAGCCTTACGTCGTCTCTCGCCAGATGTTGGTTCTCAGCTATAAATGCGGCCAGGGCGTTTCTATCGTCCTCATTCAAAGAAAAGAGCTCCTGTGTCAGACTGACTTTTGCGCCGCGCAAAAGTCTGTCCTGGACGTTGGCGGACATCTTCAGGAGCGCGATCCTCCTGCTCACGTAGGATGGACTCTTCCCCAGAGTGCGCGCGAGGGTCGTCTCACTGCCGTAACCATACTCGTCCACGTAGCTTTTGAACGCCCTGGCTTCTTCTATCGGGTTGAGGGTTCGTCGCTGCAGGTTCTCGACGAGGGACATCTCGTAGGCTTCCTTGTCGTCAAGTTCTATCACGTGGCAGGGTATCTTTCTTAGCCCTAGCGTCTTGCACGCCAGCAGTCTCCTGTTCCCCGCCACGACTTCGAACCCGTCTTCCTCTCTCAAGGGCCTCACGACGATGGGCTGCACTAGGCCCCTCTCGGCTACCGAGAGAAGAAGCTCCTCAATTATGCCGGTTTCATTCCTTAAAGGACGCTTTGAATATCTAATCCGCTTCGTCTCGACGTCTTCGAAGAACCCCCTCGAGAGGTTCTGTAGCACTCCGTTTCGTTCGCGGCAGGTTATTTGAGTCTTCTCCCGAATCAAGTCCTGAGACAATGTCTTCGAGGACCGCCTGACGGACAACGGGAGGCAGTCCTGCAGGATGGACCGCGAAGAGGACGAGACGCTGCCACGTCTGGAAAGACAAGGCGCGCGCCACAAGTGCTTCGGGTGTTTTGTTATAAACTGGCCACTTGGTTTTGCCGATGTGGTGGAATGAGATGAAGATGTACATCGACGGAGAATGGGTTGAATCTTCTTCGGGCCAGGAATTCGCCGCGGTGAATCCTGCGACGGGGGAAGAGTTCGACAGAGTGCCAAAGGGGAACGGCGATGATGTCAAAGCGGCCGTTGACGCCGCAGAGACTGCTCAGAAGAGCTGGAGAGACACCCCGGCGGCCCAGCGAGCGGACTACGTCCTGAAGGCAGGGCTGCTGATCAGGGAGAACCTAGACGCCGTGGCGAAGATTGATGTGACCAACGTGGGCAAACCCATCAAAGAAGCCAGGAGGGAGGTCGGCAACGCCGCCACCTCGGCGATATACTTCTCTGGCCTGGCCCGCAGGATGTACTCCAACGTCGTGGACAGCGAGCAGCCCAAGAAGTTCACGATGACCGTGAGGAGGCCTGTGGGCATCGTGGGCGTGATCACCCCCTGGAACGACCCCGCGTCGCTTGGCATGTGGGGGATTGCTCCTGCGCTGGTTACGGGGAACACAGTGGTCTTCAAGCCAGCCTCCAACAGCGCCGTGATTTCGGCCGAGTTGGTGAAGGTCTACGAAAAGGTAGGACTGCCCAAGGGGGTCCTGAACATGGTGACCGGAGGAGGAGGGGACGTCGGGGAGGCGCTCATCAGGAACAGGAAGGTGGACATGACTGTGTTCACAGGGGAGAGCGCGACGGGAAGGCATATCGCAGAAGTCAACGCGCCCATGTTCCGCAAGCAGGTCATGGAGCTGGGAGGCAAGAACGCCCTCATAGTGGCTGACGACGCGGAAATCTCAGTCGCCGCGCATGCAGCGCTCTATGCTGCGTTCAGCAGCGCAGGCCAAAAGTGCACCGCCGCTTCGCGCATCATCGTAGAAAAAGGAGCCCTGGACAGGTTTTCCCGTGCGTTTGCTGAAGGCGCGTCGAAGCTGGTGGTAGGCAACGGCCTCAGGGAGGATGTCGAGGTCGGACCAGTCATTAGCCGCTCCCAGCAGGAGAAGGCTCTCGAGTACATAGAATCGGGGAAACATGACGGGGCGGCGCTCCTCAGCGGAGGCGAGACCTACGGCGATCCGGAGAGGAAGCGAGGGTACTTTGTAAAGCCGACAGTCTTCGGCTCGGTGACCAACGACATGAAGATAGCCCGGGAAGAAATCTTCGGGCCGGTGGCTTCGATCATCTCAGCGGAGAACATAGACGAAGCCATTGAGATAGCGAACGACACGGAGTACGGCCTGTCGTCGGCAATCTACACGAAGGACATCGGGAACATGTTCAAGGCCATCAATGAGATTGACGCAGGCTTGACCTTCGTGAACCAAGGGACCGTCGGCCCCGAAGTAGGCGCACCTTTCGGTGGAGTCAAGAGTTCGGGTTTCGGCAGGGAGCTGGGGGACGAAGCCATCGAACACTTTACGGAGAAGAAGACGGTCTTCATCGATTACTCCTACGCGGACAGGCCGTGGTACTTCACGCCGTCGTCCTAGCTGGAGGTGATAGCGCGACGAGCTTTTCATTCTACCTTCCTACCAAAGTGGTGTTCGGGTTCGGTTCTCTCGATGCGCTGTCCGCAGAAGCCAGGGCGCTGTCAGCTAACAGGCCGCTCATAGTGACTGACAGAGTGATGGTAAAGACAGGCATAGTCGAGAAGGTGACAGCCAAGCTGGGGGACGTCCACTTCGAGGTGTTCGACGGGGTGGAAGCCGAGCCAAGATTGGAGGTGGCCGAGGCGGTGGCCGACCGGGTCAGAAGAGACACCTTTGACGCCGTCATCGGCGTCGGTGGTGGGAGCGCGATGGATATGGCAAAGGTCGCTGCTGCGTTCGCGACAAACCCCGGCCCTCCGAAGCAGTACGTCGGAAACAACCTGTTCGCCCGAAGGCCGCTCCCTTCGATCATGGTGCCCACCACAGCCGGGACCGGAGCCGAACTCACCGTCACATCGATGGTCACCGTGGCAGGCCACAAGCAGTGGATAAACAGCCCCCTGCTCCTGCCGTCGGTCGCCGTCGTGGACCCCGAACTTACGATTACGATGCCGAAGAGCGTGACGGCGGCGACCGGGCTCGACGCGCTCAGCCACAATACCGAAGCGTATCTTTCAGACGAAGCGAATGTGATCACAGACGCCGCCGCGTTGGAGGGAATCAAGCTGGTTTCCGGCAACTTGGTGAAGGCGTACAGCGACGGGAACGACAGGAAAGCCAGGGAGGCCATGAGCCTCGGAGCGCTGCTCGGCGGGATAGCCCTGCACGCGCGGATGGTCTACGGTCACTCCATAGGGTATACGGTAGCTACAAGATTCAATCTGCCGCACGGGGTGTCATGTGGTATCCCTCTCCCCTACATTATCGCAAGGTACGCCGAAGCCGTCGCTCCGAAGATGCAGAAATTGGCCGAGGCGTACGGCGTGGACGCTGGCTCTAGGGAGCCGAAGAAGCTGGGCGAGGCCATCGCCCAGAAGGTCAAGGGGATATTGGCTGAGCTCGGCGTGCCTAGGTCGCTGAAGGAGTTGGGGGTCAAGGAGGCTGATCTTCCGAACCTTGCGGACGAATGCCTGAAGACGTATGGCAGGACCAACAGTCCCGTCGTCTTTGATGCCGAGAAGATGAACCACCTCTACACCCAGATGTGGCAGGGCATCTCCGAGTGAAAATAACAAAAGTCGAGGCGTTCCCTCTCGCAGTTCCTAGGAAGGAAAATCTGAGCGGGCGCCTCCCCTACGAAGAACGTCTGGCGGGGATTGCAACGCAGGTTACTACTCGGCGCTCGTGAAGATAACGACGGATGAAGGGGTCGTCGGGTGGGGGACTCGATTGTAAGAGAAGTTCCCGAAGCGTCCGCCGCAATCATAGAGAGACTGTTCAGACCGCTCCTGACGAACTAAGACCCGTTGGACATCGAGGTGCTCTGAGAGAGGATGCTGCACACCCTCAGGACCAGGGGGGCTCCGAGGGATTCTCCATCGAAGCGATTTCAGGCGTTGACATCGCGCTCTGGGACATCGCGGGTAAGCACTTCAGGGTGCCTGTCTACAAGCTGCTGGGGGGTGCGCACGAAAAGCGGGTGAAGGCTTACGCGTCGTCGATACTCTATGGCAACGCCAAGGCCGTCGTCGACACCGCCACCAAACTCGTCGAGGAGAGGCACGACCAGGTCAAGATAAAAGTGGGGAGAGGCGAAAAAGACGTCGAAGTGCTGAAAGGGGTGCGGGACGCTCTTGGGTACGGTGTCGATATCATGGTTGACGCGGACTCGGCGTTCAACGTCGCCTCAGCCATCAGGTGGGACGGAAGTTCGAGAAGTACGAGTGCCTGTGGTTCGAAGGGCCGGTTCCGCCAGACGACATTCGTAGCTATGTCAGCGTCGTCAAGGCCCTGGATATCTCTGTGTGCGGGAGCGAGGGTCTGTTCGGGCGTTACAATTACAGGGATTTTATGACGCAAGGCGCAGTCGACATAATCCAACCCGACATCGCCAGGGTTGGGGGAATCTCCGAAGCTAGAAAGATAACCGCCACGGCCTCTGCCTTCATCCCAATAACGTTCCACGTCGGGCTGTCAGGACCCGGCTGCAGGGCGGCGAGCCTGCAGTTGGCGCCTGTCCTTCCGAGGGCGCTCTTCATGAATTATGAAATCTATTTTCTTCCAAATCCGTTGCACACGGACATTGTCGACAGGCCGATCGAAAGGTTCAGCAAGGGGTACCTAGAAGTACCGAGCGGGCCAGGCCTGAACTTGGAGATAAACCAGAAGAGGATGAGCAAGCTCCTAGTAGGGCGTTAGCTGGCTGAACCGCGGAGGATTATACCACTGCGACCGCGTTTATCGGAGACCCTGAACCTCCCCGTATCTTCAGCGGGAGGCACACGAAAAGAAACTCGTTCACCTTGTCCTTCGACAGCTCTTCCAGCATCAAGTTTTCGATTATGTGTATCCCGTTCCTTACGATCAAGGTCTGGTGGACCGGCTCCACGTGACCCGTCGGCGGGTCCGTGCGTGAGATGTGCTCGAGAGACTGTGTGTCGCTCCCCATGGCCGAGAAACCCCGCGTCACTGCCCATTCGGCAACGCTAAGGTCTATCCCGGGAAGCGGCGGGCCAGTGAACTTCTTGTTGTCTCGCCCCCACAGCCTCCCATAGCCCGTCCGGAACAGGACCACGTCCCCTCTCCCGGGCTCCGCGACTCCTTCCTGTTCCATTATCTCTTTCACGGCGCCCAAGTCTATCTTGTAGTCGTCTGGCAACACTTCTGTCCCCCTGTGGCGCGCGACGTCGATGAAGACACCGTGGGTTATCAGCGGCGGCATCGTTTCGATGCCGAGCCTCGTCGTCCCCTTTTCCGTGGTGATTTTTCTTCCGTCCTCCGTGTTGTACATCCTGTAACCCAGGGACACGTGGTTCAATGAATCGATGTGGGTGCCGTGCTGGTCGGTCATCTCTAATCGCACGTTGATGGCGCTGAAGTTCCCTCCCCAGAATTTCAGCCCGTCTTCGAGCCTGCGGAAGGTCTGAAGGAAGAACGGGCCATGAAATGAATTAAGCGGCATCATCTCGTCCAGGACATGCGACAGGGAATAGGCCCTACCCTTCTTGGGTATGCCGACGGCGGAAAGGATTTTCTCTGGGGTGATATAGTTCATGTTTCCCAGCTGGTCGTCTTTTCCCCTCTTCGTCTTTGGTCAGGGCCGCGGCCGCCCCCACACTAGATAAACAAAAATCGGATGAAGCCGGTACTGCGCCGGATTCGAGAGGGATAGTCTTTGAATCGCTTTTAACCACATGCGGGTTACGCGACCCTAATGAAGATCTCCAAGGTCGAGGCAATAAAGGTTGGGCAGCCCACGGAGGAGTTCTACGAGAGGGACGCCCTCGCCGTGGTCGGAGGTGCGGAGCACCCGATGGACATCGCGATCGTGAAGGTGGAGACGTCCAACGGGGAGGTGGGGTACGGGGAGTGCGTGTCGTACGGAGGCCTTGAGCCCGTGGCGGTGTCGGTGGAGAAGGTCCTCCAGCCGCTGGCGAAGGGGGAGGAGTCGTCTGCCATCACCCAGATATGGGAGAAGATGTACATGGCCACCTTCAGGCTCGGGAGGAGGGGGGTGATCATATCCGCCATGAGCGGGGTGGACATCGCGCTCTGGGACCTGCTCGGCAAGGAGCTCGGGGCCCCGATCTACAGGCTCCTCGGGGGGGCCGAGAGGAGGGTCAAGGGGTACATCACAGGGGGGTACTACAGGAAGGACAAGGACATACCGGCGCTGATAGAGGAGGAGCGGGGGTACCTGAAGGCGGGCTTCGACACGGTGAAGATCAAGATAGGCGCGCTCCCCCTGGCCCAGGACGTCAACCGGATAAGGAGCGTCAAGGAGGCGTTCGGGGACAAGGTCGACATAGCGGTGGACGCGAACAACACGTTCGACTTCAACTCAGCGCTGCGCATGGGGAGGGAGCTGGAGAAGCTCGGGGTAATCTTCTTCGAAGAGCCCATTTCCACCGACCACCCTGCGCTGAGCGCGGAGCTCGCCAGGACCCTCGACGTCCCCATCGCTGGGTACGAGACGGCGTACACGCTCTACGAGTACAGGGACCTCATCGAGTCCCACGCCGTGGACATCGTCCAGAACGACGCGGCCTGGAACGGGGGGATAACCGAGATGCTGCGGATAGGGACACTCGCCAGGGCCCACGGCCTTTCCGTGATACCCCACTACTCCGCCGGCGGGATAGGCTTCGTGGCGAGCCTCCATGCGGCCCTCGCCATGAACTCGCCGATGATAGAGTACCACCTGAGGCCCAACCCGTTCAGGGACGGCCTGGCCGGGGACGCCATCAGGCACGAGAACGGGGAGTTCCTGCAGCCCAGCAAGCCGGGGCTTGGCATAACCCCTGACGAGAAGGTAATCGAGAGGTACAGGCTGAAGCAGTGACGGCCGGCTAGTAGTCAGACCTGTCGACCAGGTTCTGGGCCCGGCCTGTGGTCAGCGCGAGCCTCAGGTTCTCCGCGGCTGCCTCCTCGGCGCGCCTCAGCGCCTCCTCAGCCCCGAGCCCCCCAGCCGTGTGGAACGTCCCGTAGAAGTTGGGGAGGGACCAGAGCTCGGAGGCGAAGTCCTCCTTCCCGCCCCTCCTCCAGAATACGTCCGAGGCGTACCTGGTCTCGGGCCTCTCCGTCAGGATCCTCGCCACCGAGGGCTCGTCGACTGTCTCGGCCCTCCCCACGTTCACCAGGACCACGGCGCGCTTCATCTTCGACAGCGCCCGGTAGCCGAGGACGGACCGCGTCCCCCTGTTCAGGGGGAGGGCGTCGACTATGGCGTCTGCCTCGGGGATGGACCCCTCCAGCTCCTCGGGGGGCCTGCGGGCGTCGAACGCCTCGGGGGCGCTGAAGGACCTGGAGACCCCCACTGTCCTCATCCCGAAGGCAGACTTCCCGAGCTTCGCCACCGCGCTCCCTATGGCGCCGCACCCGAGGACGAGGAGGGTCCTCCCGCTCAGGATGTAGTTCTCGGTCCGGGACCTCGCCCCGACGCCCTTCGCGGCCGCGAGGAGGAGCGCCCAGGCGTGCTCCGCGGCCGGGACCGTGTACGCCCCGGCGTTCGAGTAGACAGCGACCCCGGCCGGGACCTTCGCAAAGTCGACGTCGTCCACCCCCGCGGATATCGTCTGTATCACCTTGAGGGACGCCATCTTCGCGAGGACAGCGTAGTCTATGTCCGAGGGCCAGGCGAGGAGGGCGGCGCACCCAGCCAGCGTCCGCCCGTCGGCGGAGGCCTCCACGAGGCCAAGGCCAGCCAGGGCGCGCCTCGCTTCGGGGTGCAGCCTGCTCGTCGAGAAGATCAAGGTGCTCCGCTAGAAGACCGTGGACGAGAAGAGCTCCATGGACTTGTACTTCGGGTAGTCCATGAACATCAGCTCGAAGCGCTGGCACCCGAGGTCCACGTACCTCTTCAGCCTCTCCCTTACCTGCGAGGGGGTCCCGACTATTGCCTTGTCCAGCTCGAAGCGGTAGTCGGCCGAAGGGAGCTGGACGACGCTCGACCCCAGGGAGTCCACCACTGACATCACCCGCCTCTTCTTCTCCCTCAGCTGGTCCTCGTCCTCGGCTATGAGGACGTGGACGTGGACGCTCCTCTTGACTTCGTCGGCCCTGCGGCCGTTCTTCTTCAGCTCCTCGGTGAGGAGGTCCCCCTTCTCCTTGTACTCGGCGTAGGTGGGCTCGGCGCCTATGTCCCACTCGTCGGCGTACTTCGCCGCCACCCCTATGACCCGGCGGCCCCACCCACCTATGAGCAGGGGGACCTTCCTGGTCGGCCTCGGGTTGTTCACCATCCCGTCTATGTTGTAGTACTTCCCCTTGTAGGAGAACTTCCCTCCTTTCATCAGCCCCTGGATCACCTCGACCCCCTCGACCAGCATGTCCACCCTCTTTCCAGGCGGGGGGAACTCGTATCCGAGCGCCTTGTACTCGAGCTGGTACCACCCGGCGCCGTAGCCGAGGACGAACCTGTTCCCGGACATCAGCGCCAGGGACGACGCCATCTTCGCCACGATGGCAGGGTTCCTGTAGTTGTTGCAAGCTACCCAGGTCCCCAGCTCCACCCTGCTAGTGATCTGTGATAGCGCGCTCAGGGTGGTCCAGACTTCAAAAGTCATCCCGTCCTTCCCCAGCAAGAAGTGGTCGGGGGACCAGAGGGACCCATACCCCAGGGATTCGGCCGACTTCGCGAACCCCGCCACCCTCTCCCAGGAGACGTCGTCGTTGAGGGTCATGTCGTACAGCCCCCAGTACTCCTCCGCGCCGGGGGTGCCGGTGGCGTCGCCTGCATAGGTGGGCAGCGCCACCCCGAAGGACGCGTCTATTCGGCTCACGGGCGCGAGCGCCCTCCTGGGAGTAAAAACCTTGCCGATTCGCTAAAATCACCCCGGAACCGCCCGCCGGGCCATGGGCATGTCCGGCGAGGCCAGGTTCGGCGCCAAGGTCAGGGTAGGCGAGAGCGGGGCCACGGTGTGGAGGGTGGGGCTCGGCGGGGCGCCCATCGGGGGGCTGTTCTCACCTGTCCCCGAAGAGGAAGCCCTGTCTACCGTGAGGGCCGCCCTCCGGCTGGGGCTCAGGCACCTGGACACGGCGCCGTACTATGGGATGGGGCTGTCCGAGGAGAGGATGGGGAAGGCCGTCAGAGGCATGAGGAGGGACGAGTACACCATCTCCACGAAGGTGGGGCGCGTGCTGATGCCGGAAGGCGAGGGCCCCCAAGCGGGGGCCGAGTGGTCCGACACCCGCGGCCTGACGGCGGCGTTCGACTTCAGCGAGGAAGGGGTGAGGAGGTCGGTCGAGGGGAGCAGGTCCAGGCTCGGGGTCTGGGACTTCGACATCCTCTTCATCCACGACTGCGACGGGAGGGAGGAGGAGGCGATCAGGCGCACGTACCCGGCGCTGAAGAAGATGAAGGAGGCGGGGGAGGTGAGGGCGATCGGGGCCGGGCTGAACAGCCACGAGACGGCGCTCAAGCTGGCGAAGGCAGGGGAGTTCGACTGCTTCCTCCTCGCAGGGAGGTACACCCTCCTGGACCAGGGGGCCATGGACGAGTTCTTCCCCTACTGCGCTGACAAGAGGATCGGGGTGATAGCAGGGGGGGCGTTCAACAGCGGCATACTGGCCTCCGGAGGGGGGCCGGGGGCCACGTACGACTACGTCCAGGCCCCCCCGCAGGTGCTCGACAGGGCGAGGGTGATAGGGGAGGCGTGCAGGGAGGCGCAGGTCAGCATGAGGGCCGCCGCCCTCCAGTTCGTCCTGGCGAACCGGGCGGTGACCTCCCTCGTGATAGGGTGCAGGTCCCCCTCCGAGGTCGAGCAGAACGCCCAAGCCCTGGGCGAGAGGGTCCCCCGCGGGCTCTGGGACGAGCTGAAGTCGCGTGGGGTGCTCAGGGAAGACGCCCCCACCCCGTGAGCGGAGGGCCGCGGCGCGAGCCGAGGGGAGGCGGCCGCGCGGTCAGATGAGCCCGTACAGGAACGCCATGACGAGGGCCAGGGGGACGAAGACGGCCGCCCAGACGAACACGTTCCAGCGCATCACCTTCGCCCCGTCGAGGGGGCCGATGGGGAGGAGGTTGAACAGGGCGAGGAATATGTTGACAGGGACGCCGATGGAGCCGACGTCCCTGAGTACTCCAGACCCGGCGAACAGGAGGGGGACGAAGAGGAGGGCGATGGTCACGTTCATCAGCGGCCCGGCTACGGAGATCTTCCCGTTCTCCGACTTCGATATGTTCGCCCCAGAGATGTAGGTCGCGCCAGGGGCGGCGAAGACGAAGCCGATCAGCGAAGTGACCAGGGCGAGGACCAGCCCCATCGGCCACATCTTGAACTCGGCCCAGAACCCGTACTTCTGCGCCACGAACTTGTGGCTGAGCTCGTGGAAGACGAAGCCGGGGCCGACGGTGACCAGGGAGATGCCTACCAGCAGCCCGGCGTAGGCGGGGGACTCCCCCCCTCCGAAGAAGCCGAACCCGCCCCCGGACAGGGCGAAGGAGAAGGCGACCCCCAGGGCCAGCCAGGCGATCACTATGTCCCTGACCTCGACCCCTGAGAACACCTTCGCCTGCCTCGGCGGCTGCGAGAGGGTGGAGCGCGACGGCGTCTGCCAGCTGAAGGTCGACTGGGTGGGTGACGTGACGGTCCGCTTCTGGGTGAGGTCGCCCAGGCACTGGTGGGCCTCGGGGAGCCTGTGGTCGGCGCAATAGGCGCCGCCGCAGTAGTTGCAGACGAAGGGGAGGGACTCGTCCCTGCCGCAGAAGTCGCATTTCAAACCAAGAGCTCACCAGAGAAGAAGTGAAAAATCCGCCATTCTCCCTGTTTTTAAGGTTGTGAAGGCGCCGACCGGATAACTTCTCCGCAGGGTTTATGAACTAACGACGGCCGTTCGGGCGTCGTGGGGGAGCACTCCGAGACGTTCACCCTCGACGTGGGGAGGAAGACCGTGAGGGACCTGGTCGCCCGGCACTTCACGGGGTTCGGGTACAGGCTGACGAAAGAGCAGGGGTGGATCCTCGTCTTCGAGAAGGGCTCCCTAAGGAAGAACATCTACACCACCTCCTTCGACTCGGCCTACAAGCAGGTGATAGTCTCCATTGTCGGGGAGGAGTCTTTCCCTGTCACCACCGTCTCCATCTCGTTCTCCCTCCCGTTCCTGATGCTGAGGAAGAACGACATGCTGGCCATCAACAACGTGACGAAGGCCCTCAAGGACTACATCGTGATAACGACAGGGTACTCGGAGGTGGCAGAGGGGGCTAGGCACCCCCTGCGACCGAGTCCCTGACAGCCGCCGCGGCGTCGACGGCGTCGCTCCCGTCCACCACCGACACCCCCAGGAGCCTCGCCAGGCCTTTGGTCTGCTCGTCCGGCCCCGGGGTCGCGACTATGACAAGGCCGGCGTCCTTCAGCTCGAGCTTCTTCAGGGCAGAGGCGGTCACCTTCTCCGTGACCTGCCCCCCCTTGGAGCCGAAGACGACGTCCAGGCCGAACTTCTGCTTCCGCGGGCCCGAGAGGACGGCTGCGAACTCGAACGCGCTCCCAGATGCCCCCCTGATGGTCCCCGGGGCCTCGACCTTCCATCCGCGGTCGGAGAGGGCGTCGCGGACCACGGCGACCATCGCCGCCGTCCTCTCGGCGAACCTCGCCTGGCCGCGGACCAGGGCGAGCCTGTCCCCCGCGTCCTCCGCGTTCGCGAACGCTACCTTGTAGAGCCCCGCCATCGTCTCCGCGTAGTCCCTGCTGTCTGTCCATATGGCGACGTCCCTGTCGTTCTTCGCCCCCTTGGTGTCGTCAAGGACAAGGGAGACCAGGGTCTGCGAGCCGTCGGCGACCAGGAGCCTGCTCCTTGGGGCGTCCTCTGAGTGGCGCAGCTCCGCAGCCTTCGCCAGGCGGTCTGCGGCCTCCAGCGTGGCGCCGTCCACGGGGGCCATCGCGCTCACCTTCACCCCCCTCTTCGCGGCGTCCACTATCTTGTCCCCTATCCCGAGGACGTGGGCCTGGACGACGTCGTTCCTGGTGAGGATCAGGTCCAGCGATCCGGAGGCCGCCTCGACCATCTTCGCCATGGCGTTGTAGATCTGCTCCCTCCCCTGGATTATCCTGAACCTCTGCTCGAAGCTCTCCACCGGGGCCCGCGGGACCTGCCTCCACAGTCCCAAGAGCTCGGTACGAGCCTCCTCCATCCGGCGGACGAACCCCTTCTGTTCGTCTGTGAGGAGGGAAAGGACGGCGTCCAGGGCCTCGGCCTGGTATTTGATCGGCTTCCCGGCGGTGGAGACCACTATCCCGCGCTCCAGGAGGCGCTTGAGCAGCCTGTAGGCCTCCATCCTCCGGACCCCGATGGCCCTCGCCAGGTCCCCTGCCCCGCAGGCGCCGTTCCTGGTGAGGAAGACGAAGGTCCGCGCCTCCCTCTCGCTGAGGCCGTAGATGCCTAGGAGCTCGACGAGGCGCTCGTCCACGCCCCTGCGTGCCCCCCCAAGGCGAGATAAGAGTTGCCGGGAGGAGGGCCGCGAGACGGCCCACGCGCCTGCAGCACGGGATGATCTCGGCTCGGCGCGCTCGGCCGGGGCCCCTCGGGCTCAGGGGAGTTCCACGGCGTATCCCAGGGGGTGGGTGGACAGGTAGCTCCCGTAGTGGAAGAAGGGCCAGCTGGGAGACCACAGCACCAGGTGAGCAGTCGCCCCCACAGCTATCTCGGGGCAGTTGCACGACGCCGACGGCGGACAGATGCAGGCCGAGTACTCCTGGGTGGGGACCAGAGAGGCGAACAGGACCAGAGCGACGGCCGCCACCGAGACGACGATCACGACCACGACCCGCTCCCTCCTGTTCATCTTGGTGTGGTCTGCGGCGCTGAGCGCTTTAAGCATGCTGGGGGAAGAGTGAATCCAAATCGATGCGAACCCGCGTCGTCCGTGGGCGTCCCCCCTTCTTTCGCTCATCTCTCGATGGCGACGACTCGTCGCGAATTGGACGACGCGGCCACCGCCCGTAAATAGCGTCCGCGGCTGCGCTCCCGCAAGAGAGACGCCATTCGGCGACGGGCCGTCCTGCCAGCCTAGTCGAAAGGGCATAGGCCGCGGCGCCTACATAGGCAGGCCTGCCTATAGGGGGGGTCGGTAGGTTCTTGGAAGAGCCGCCTTCCATCGTCGGTAGGCCAGTCGCTGGAGAGTACGCAGACAGAGAGGATGAGCTCCGGCGCCTCTTGTCCCTCATCGACGGCGCCCAGAAGGGCTCTTCGAGCAACTCAGCCCTGATCGGGTTGAGGAGGACGTGGAAGACTTCGATCCTCGAAAACATCAGATTGAGACTCGAGCCTAACGCGGGGCTCGTCCCCGTGATAGTGAATTGCTATGGAATCGCAGCAAAGAGCCGCCTCGCGAAAGTGGTTGTGGACGGAGCCATCGACAGCTACGTCCGCAAGACTGGCGACAAGGCATATCTCAAGCGCCTCACGAAGGCGATCGCCGATACTGCGAAGTCCGCAGTTGAACGGGTCAGCGAAGTGAAATCCGCGGAGTTCTCCGTAAGCCTGCGAGACAAGAGCACTGAAGAGGACGTGCTCATCGAGAGTGCGCTGGAGTACGTGGAGTCGATGGCTCATGAGAAGGATGTTTGCTTCGTAGTCATGCTCGATGAGTTCCAAGATGTCATCAGGTGGGACGACGGCACTCTAAAGAGAGTCCGCACCGTGGTGCAGTCGCAGAAGAAGGTGTGCTACGTCCTAGCAGGCTCTGCCACGGCTGCGATGCGCGCTAGTGTACGAACGCAGGTCTCCTTTCTACAGACAGCTTGTCGAGATTCCAATCAAGAAGCTCGACATGAAAACCGTAGGCGCCTTCCAATTGGCCAGGCTCGCAGCCGCGAAGGTACGGGCAACCGACCCCGTGATAGGGAAAATCGCCATCCTCTCAGGTGGCTGTCCGGACTACGTTCAGCGGCTAGGGCTGGAGCTCTACCTATCTCCAGGGGAGGGAGGCTCGCTCACGGAGGATGGAGTTGGGAGGGCGTACGAGGGCATGGTCCTCGGCCTTGATGGCGAATTTGACAGCTACTTCAGCGACTTCACCCCGTTGGAACGGGAGATTTTGGCGGCCCTCGCAACAGGAAAAATCCGGCCCAGCGAAGTCGCCAGGGAAGTGAGAAAGCCGATCTTCAACATATCGAAGACGTTGACAACGCTGATGAACTACGGGGTGATCGAGAGGCCGATGAAGGGCCAGTATCGGATTGCCGATTCTGTCTTCGCCGACTGGCTAAGCAGGCGCTTCAAACCAGTGGCGGAAACATAGGTGGCTGGCATCATGGATTTGTTGGCCCTGTCCATCATCGCCGAGCCTTAGCAGGGGCGACCGCAGGCGACGCTCGTTCGCACCTGCTGCGAACCAGTTCCATTGCTCGGTGCGCCCCGCCCGTGCGCCGCCTTGTTGAGGGTCGCGCCGGGGGACGCCGGCCGGGGTGTCTGCACGCCCTGGAGATACACCTCCTCTAATCGCCTGGGGTCCACCCCGCTGCCATGCTACCGGCCCTCCAGACTGCACGCAGGGAAGAGCCCCGCGCCCCGCTGAAGTCCAGGCTCGCGGCCCCTGCAAAGAACAGGGGGAGGCTGGACGTGGTCGCGGACGTGCTGGCCGCCTGCGCCAGCGCCGCCTCCAAGAACGCGGTGCTCATCAGGGCTAACGTCAACTCGGTCACCGCCACCTACCTCCTCGCGCAGCTGATGGGGACGAGGCTCATAGACACCGTGGTCGACGACGAGGGGAGGGTGGCGTACATCACCACGAAGCAGGGCGAGGCGTTCCTGGGGTCCTACAGGAACCTGGTCGGGATGCTGACCGCGTCGCTCGTCCCGGAGACAAGGGCCGGGGAAGAGATAGGGCTCTTCGCCTGACCTAGAAGAGCTGCTCCGTCGGGAAGACCTCGATGCCTCCTTCGGATATCCTGTAGGGGTGCGGCTGGCTGTCGTTGTCTATCCCCCTCATCTTCTCCACGCTGAACACGCGTGTGAACGTCTGGCCGCTCAGGACCCTGGTGAGGACCAGGACCCCGTCCACTATGAACTCCTCGAACTGGTACTTCCGCTCCAGGGAGGGGTCGCTCATCTCTGCCACCAGGAGCGTGGTGCACCTGCTCTTGACCGTGGCGGCCATCAGGTCGAGGAGGGCTATCCTCCTCTCGTAGTCGTCGGAGTAGTGGACGACCAGGGTCGAGATGGGGTCGATGACGACCCTCTTGGCCGCCACCTTCTTGATGGCGTCGGTCACGGAGTTGATCAGCGTGGCGACGGCGAACTCCTTCCTGCCGATCTCGGTCGTGCCGAGCTTCACCTTCGGGGGGAGGAGCCTGATGGGGGACGCGTCCACCACCGCTATCTTCCTGGCCGCCACCGCCTCCTTGGCCCCCAGCCCGAGGGGCTCGGTGCTCTCCAGGAGCCTCGCGGGGTCCTCGTCCAGGGAAACGTAAACGCCGTTTTCGCCCGCCTTTGCGCCGGCCACCAGGTACTGGAGGCCGAATGTGGTCTTCCCGCTCCCGGGGGCGCCCAGCACCAGGACGTTGTGCCCGCTCGGGATGCCCTTCCCGTCGAGGAGGGCGTCCACCCCCTTCACCCCCACATGGGTGTGCAACGTCCCCAATCTGTGCTGCAAAGTCTTTAAGCGTTTGCGGGCGGCTGCGGGGACCGTGAACAGGCTAAGTCTCGGGGTCCCCGAGCTAGACCAGGTGATACTCGGCGGGGTGCCGAAGGGCTCTCTGGTGCTGGTCCTCGGCCCCCCGGGGGCAGGGAAGAGCATACTCGGGAAGCTCTTCCTCCACACCGGGCTGGTCATGGGGGACCAGGCGTTCCTGGTGTCCACCGCGGAGGCTGACCAGGCCATCGCGGAGACAATGGCGATGTTCCGCTGGACCGAGGGGGTCCCCGAGAGGCTCCACGTCCTGGACTGTTACTCGTGGAGGCTGGGGGGGAAGCGCTCGAAGTACTCCGTCTCGCTCGCCTCGCTGACCGACGTCTCCGTCTCCCTGACCAAGCTCTTCGGCGATTCGAATGTCGACCCTGACCGGGACGAGCGCCTGGTGGTCGACTCCTTCACAGACTTCGTCAAGTACGTCGGGGTGGACAAGTCCCTGAAGTTCCTAGACCATCTGCGGCAGAAGCTGAGGGAGAACGGGGTGACGGGACTGCTGATGCTCGAGGAGGGGGTCCACGCGCCGAGGACGGTGGCGGCGGTGGAGTACTCCACTGACGGGACGGTCAGGATGAGGGTGTCCGACCAGGGGAGGTTCATGATGGCGAGCAGGATGCAGGCCACCCCGCTGGTCCAGAAGTGGATCCAGTTCACCATCGGGAAGTAGGCAGCCCGCCCCGGGGGTCGTAGGCGGTCCCCTCACCCAGCGCCGGCCCCATGTCCAGAGAGCCTTCGTCCTCTACTGTCTCGCCTCCGCGCCTGCGCAGGAGGATGACTGCGACCAGCACGGCCGCCGCCGCCCCCCCTACGACGGCCCCCAGGTAGAGCTTGTTGCCGAATATACGGGCGAGGACTGAGGGGGGCGCCTTCACGGGCGGAAGGGCGATGACGAATATCTGGGTGGTCGAGTTCACCGAGCCCACCACCGGGTCCTTGGCCGTCACCGTGACAGAGGCTATCCCTATCCCGGTGGGGGTGAAAGTAGCAGACGCCGCGCCTGTGGAGCCCGTCGTTGACGTCTCCGGGGAGACTGTCCCCCCCTTGGCCGACCAGGTCAGGGAGGCGCCCAGGAGAGGGAGCCCCTGGTACTGCAGCGAGTAGTAGACCGGGTCGGTCTCGTTCGGGTATATCGTCTGGTGGTCGGGGCCGATGCTGTCAGTGACCCCGAGGAGGGTCGAGGAGAAGGCGGCCGAGGCAGAGAAGAGCCCGTTGGAGATGGCCGTGAACGTCCCCGAGGTGGCCCCGTTGAGGGGGACGGCGGTGTATGCCAGGTCAGACCCCTTGGGGACGGTCAGGGTGACGAGCGCCTTGGAGAGGGTGGCGTTGGAGAACGAGACTATCACGCTCTCCGCGGCCCTCGCATCCGCAGGGACCCCCCTGGCGTCCTGCAGCTGGACGACGAGGTCGAGTTTGTCTGCCGTGGGGGAGAAGAGCGCGCGGCTGTCGGAGAGGTAGACCCCGAGCTTGGTCGGCGGGATGCTCACCGTGGTCACCTCGACCGTGGACGAGACGAAGTTGGGGGAGGAGGCGGTGATGTACGCAGACCCGGCGGACGCGGACGTGGTGATGGGGACCGCGACGAAGGTCTGGCCTGCCGGGATGAGGACGGGCCCCGAGACGTCGACTGAGACGAGGTTGGGGGCCGAGGAGGTGAGGAGGACAGAAGTCCCTGTCTGCGAGACAGCGGGGCGGGTCGCGTTTGATGTCAGGGAGACGGTCAGGACGTCGTACGTCTTCCCGTCGGCCGGGAGGTCGGGGGGGACGGCGACCTGGAGCGTGTTCGGGTTGCCGAGGACGCTGGCGACTGTCACGGTGGCCGTGGAGCTGACGAACCCGGAGGCGGACGCGGTGACGTAGGCCACCCCTCCCTCCCCCCCGTTGACGCTGACGCTCCCGAAGCCCAGGGTCTGGTTCGCCGGGATCGTGGTCCCCGTGGCGACAAGTACCGCGGTGTTCGACGACGTCAGCTGCACAGGTGTGCTCTGGATGGTCCTCGCCGGGAGGCCGGCCGCGTCGAGGACCTCCACTGTGACGTTGGCCGTGGTAGGCGTGCCGGCGAGGAGCTCGCCGGGGAGGGGGAACGCCTCCAGCTGGGTGGGGAAGCCCCTCGGAAGGCTTGTCGTGAACGAAGTCGACGCCGCCTGGAAGCCGGGGGCCACGGCAGTGATGGTGGCGTTCCCGGGGGTCTCGGTGGTGGCGACCTCGGCCACCGCGTACTGCTCGCCCGCCATGATCGTCACGGTGGGCTGGACCCCTATGATAGGCGAAGACGAGGAGAGGTAGACCTCCGTGTCGTTGGGGAGGACGACAGGGTCCCCCTGGGCGTCCTTCACAGAAACCACGAGGGCCGGATATGACGACGTCCCGTTGGAGCTGGTCGGGAGGTCTGGGGGGAGGGTGGAGAGCGACAGGTACCTGGGCGACCCCGCCGGGGCAGCCGCGTACCCCCTGGCGGCCAGGCTCAGCAGGAAGAGCGCTACGAGTATGGCGACGACCGTCCTGCTCAGCCTGCTCGGCATCCTGAGCCTGATGGGGCGCTTCAAGATATTTCAGCTACAAGGAACCAGGGTAAGAATTCCGAGTCTATCCTCCCCCTAAAGCAGGCTGAGGTGCAAGAACCCCTGGGCGATGAACACGGAGACCATGGCTATGACGACCAGGGCGAACGCGTGCTTGAACCCGTCTGACACGCTCCCCTCCCCCATCTTCCCCCCCACCATCCCGATGAACCAGCTCTCGAACACGGCCACAGTGAGGAGGATGTCGATGGACCCCTTGTCGACCGTCGGGGGCGCGGAGGCGAGCCCCCCCGTCGGGCCCAGGTTGATGGGGGTGGTGATGAAGTATGCCATGATGAACGTGGTGACTATCACCATTATCGCAGCGAAGTAGTTGATGAACAGGTAGGGCTTGAGCGCGGAGCGCTTCTCCCCCTCGAGGTCGTTTATCTTGCGGGTGAAGTCGGCCAGGTCGGAGAAGCTCCTGACCGTCCCGCCCCCGACGTCTATCACCTCGGTGAGGAGCATCCCTGCTTCTCTGGTCACCCAGCTCTTCACCCCCTCGGCGAAGGTCCTGATGACCTGGACCGTCGAGACACCCCACGAGACCTGGGAGCTCATCTTCTTGACGTGCTTGGAGAGGAGGCCGTAGTGCTTGTCCGCGAGCGCCTGGATCGTCTGCTCGGGGGAGAGCCCTATCTTCCTCCCCTCGGAGATGTCGCGGATGAAGTCTGGGAGGGCCTTCTCGAGCGCGTTCTTCTCCCTGGCGGCACGGATGGCCACCACCATCGGGGCGACGGTCGCGCCGAGCAGGGCGGCCGAGGTGTGGAAGAACAGGTTCAGAGGGAGGGGGAGGGCGAAGAGCACGACGCCGACGGGGACTGAGAGCCCGAAGGCCTTGTACGCCCTGTAGTCTACGTACGGGTACCTCGCCTGCACCGCGTTCAGCATGTACATGAAGAGCATGGAGAACGCGGGGACCCCCACGAGCCCGAACACCTCGATGCCCTGGAGCCCGGACGAGCTGTGGCTGATCAGCGCCTGAGACTGGAACAGGACGAAGAGGCTTATCCCCAGGACGGAGGTGATTGTCACGTACCCCTCGGCGAGGGTCCCAATCGTCTCGGACGCCTTCTTGACCTTGATGGACCTCGTTTCATAGATCTCCTTGAGCTTGTTGTTGAGGAAGGAGTTCATGTCCCCCCCCGTCTTGATTATGGTGGTGTACCCGTAGAGGAGCTCGGCGAAAGGCTTGTTCGGGTTGGTCTCTGCCGCCTTCTCGAGGGCGGAGACGGGGTCGAGGCCGAACACGTCGATGTCCAGGAGGATCCTATTCGCCTCCTTGGCCGCGTTGGGGAATATGCCCGCCATCTTGGCGATCCGCCGCAGGGAGGCGATGGGTGAGATCCCGCCCCCTGCGAGGACGACTATGAAGCCGACCACGAACGGGAGCTCGTTCTCGAGGGCCGCCGACCTTGAGCCCTGGCTTATCCTGGGCGACCTCATGATGAGGAGGAAGACCAACGGGGGCGTGGCGGCGAAGGCGCCGGATATCAGCAGCAGGAAGGGGTTGGCGATCGCCAGGGCGACGCCGAGCTCCGCGGCGAAGATCAGGGCCGAGAGGACGCTCCCGAAGAAGGCGAGGGAGATCAGCCCCTCAGGGGTTATGCGCATGTTCGAGCTCAGTATCTCGTCCCTGAGCCAGGGGCTGTTCTCCGCTATGCCGTTCGAGTACCGCCCGAACACCCTGTACGAAAACCCCGAGACGACGTCCAGCGGGCCCAGGTTCGGCTTCGGCTCTGCGGCGGACGGACCAGTGCGCTTCAAAGCTTGAAGCCTTCCGCAGCGACAGCCTCAGGGGTCCCCGCGATCCCGAGTTCCTTGGTCGCCTTCTGGAACACCAGCGCGGGCCTCGCGGAGTAGTCTTCGAGGACCGCCGAGACCTCGCGGAAGTTGCGGACACCCCGCTCCTGGAGCCACCTGAGGACGATGGACCGTCTGTTGAGCTCTTCCGTGACGTCCGCGAGTGTCATGCCTAGGTCCTTCGCGAGCCTGTTGAGCTTGGGGCTCCCCCTGAGCTCGGACGGCTTGAAGGCGTCGGTGGCAGGGCTCCACCTGAAGGCGTTGAAGTACTCGCCCGCCTTGACGACCTCGTCGACCGAGACTATCCGCCTCACGGCGCGGAAGCCGCCGCCGGGGTTGGGGATGGATATCCTCCGGACGGTGAAGGTGAGGTCGAGGAACGGGATGAACGCTGGAGGGACGTCCATGGGCTTGGATGTCAGCCTCTGGACGGCGGACTCCACGTCGTCGGCGTGCAGACTGCACATCCCCCCGTGACCGGTCGAAATCGCCTGGAAGAGGACGTACGCCTCCTCCCCTCTCACCTCTCCCACCACGATGATGTCCGGCCTCATCCTCATGGCCGCCTTCACCAGGTCGAAGAGGTTGACCTGGCTGGAGATGTCCCCGGTGGCCCCGTAGTTCTCCCTGGCGAGGAGGGCGGTCCAGTTGAAGTGGGGTATGTTGACCTCCTGCACCTCTTCTATCGTGACGATCTTGGAGTTGGTCCTGGTCATGGTGAGGAGGGCGTTGAGCAGTGTCGTCTTACCGGAGCCTGTCGAGCCAACGATCAACGAGGTCGCCTTGTTCTCCATCAGGAGCCAGAAGTAGGCGGCCATCTTCTGGTCGATGACGCGCGAGTTGAGCAGGTCTATGACGGTGAGAGGGTCCGTTCTGAACTTGCGTATGGTCAACGTGCTCCCATACGGGGAGATCTCACGCCTGAAGGTCGCCATAAGCCTGTGGCGTCCCGGGAGCGTCCCCTGGAGTATGGGGAAGGCGGTGGAGATGTGCTTCCCCGACATGTGGGCGAGCCGCGTGATCAGGCTGTCGAGGTCCGCGTCCTTGGCGAACACCAGGTTCGTCCCAAGACTCTCGAAACGCCGGTGGTAGACGAAGATGGGCTTTCCGACGCCGTCCACCGAGATGTCCTCGATGTTGGGGTCCTTCAGCATCGCGTCGAGGACGCCGAAGCCGACGAGGTCTCTCTCGGCGAAGTAGAGGATCTTGGCCCAGGGGATGGGGGCGACGTTGATCCCGTACTTCGCGACGATGCGCTTGGCCTGGTCGGCGAAGTACTTCTTGGGGTCGACATCGGTGCGCGGGATGGTGAGCTCGGTCTCTAGCTTGTCGAGGATGTAGCTGTAGACGTTCGCTTCGCCATGGGTGAGCGGGACCTCGTCGAGGTAGTACCTCCTCCCACCGCTCTCGTCCTCGACGACCGCGGCGTAGGCGTAGGGGTTGATCAGGGGGTACCGGTCGAGGAGCCTCCCCCCGGCGGGGACGGGGGTGCCGGTGAATGGGAAGCGGACGACGAAGCTGCGCTTCTGCTGGGCCTTCTCCACAAGCCCCTGCTTCTTTCCGCCGCCAAAGCCTAGTTTCATGGTCAATCACTATGTGTAGAGGGTTGTGACGTACGGGGAGTTCTGGCCGTAGTTGGCGGTAGCGTATGTGCACTTGGAAAGCTCCATGCCGAGACAGCCGTGTGAGACCAAGAAGACCGGGGCGGTCACTCCCGGACAGGCGCCCTTGTTGCCAGCTTGGCAAGTGAGGGCGCTCGCCGTGAACGTCGAGCAGGTTGGAGACGACTGGCCCTCGATGCATACAGGATTGGCAGTAGCGGCAAAGAGCAAGAAGGTCGGCTGGTCGTACACCAACACCACTGGTTTGTAGTATGCGTCGATCCCAGTAGACGTGTTCGAACTAATATACCAGGTGGTAGGTTGGAGCGTAACACCGTGAATCATGAGCTGCTCGAGTACAGAGAATTGGTCGAGCGTTATGTTCAGCTGATTGGGGTTGAGGTCTGTCACCACCACCGAAAAAGCAATCGGAGACGCGGTCGCGATCGATGACGGGATGGCGAAGGCCGAGGTTCCGACGGCGTTACTCATGCACCAGCCGGAGGAAGAGTCGCAGCCAGATTGAGTCAGGTCGTAGTAATAATACGAGCCGAATTCGAGATACAAGTCTCCGATTGCCCCGCTCGACAGCGCCCTCGCGGCCAAGGACGTGGCTGCTGTCGGGTACGTCGCAGAGAACACAGACCCCCTCTGCGTCACGACCTTTATCGTGTACACGTCGCCCGATACCGGCGCGTAGCCCGTGTCGATGAGCCCGCTCCCCCCGCCCACGTTCACCCAGACGGGGAAGGGGGCGCCGTTGGCGCAGCCGCTCGGCAGCCCGACGCCCATGCACACCAGGGTGGCGCCGGACGGACCCAGGACGTAGAGCGAAGTGATGTTGATCCCGATGCCGCCCGTGTCGTTCGCGTAGACGCTGATGTGGCCCCCCGGGGTGATCCCGGTGGCGAGCGAGAGCGCCTCCTCTGCCTGGCTCGAGATCCCCCCTGCCCTGGCCAAGAGGGCCTTCGTGTACACCGTGTTGGCCTGGTTCACATACAGGAAGTACCCCGCGCCCACGGTGAACAGCATAGTGAACATGAGCACTGCCGCGATGATGCCGGCGACGCCCTTCCTCCTGCTCTTCAGCCTGGGGATTCTCATCTTAGGCCCACCTTAGCCGTACTGCGTGTCGTTTTCAGAGAAGGTAGCCGTGTTCCCGTAGGCGGCAAGGACCACCGCCGAGTAGACGACGTTCGAGGAGAAAGTCTGCCCGAACGACGGGCATCCGGTCTGCGATGGAGGGATGCTCAGCTTGAGGGACTGGGTGGTCCCCGGCCCCGCGTCCACGGTCGAGAGAAGGGGGGTCTCGTAGGTGGAGGCAGCCGTCTTGCACTCAGCCGGGCTTGTGCTCAGCAGGTCGTAGACGTAGTCTGTCTTCGTGGACCCGCTGACGGTGTAGTTGTAGAGAAGGTCTATCTTGTCCGCCGAGTCGTAGAGCCTGACCTGGACGAGCCGGAGGCCGACGTTGCCGTTGTTGTAGAGCCAGACCGTGGCGGCCGTGCCTGTGCTCAGGTCCATGCTCACCACGACGAACTTCTCCTGGAGGTAGTTCGCCGTCGCGCCGACGCTCTGCCCGTAGGCCCGCTCTGTCGTCCCCGCCTGCCCGTCGACGTACCCCCAGACAGCGAAGCCTGTGATGAGGGTTATGGCGATGAGCAGGACGCTCGCCACGAGCTCTGAGATGGCACGCCTCCCGCGGTTGGATACCCTCAAACTGCTCTCATGGCGGGCTTCTCTTTAATTATTGGTTATGGACTCGGACTCTGGATTCAGTCTCTTCGTAACGACCAGAGTGACGATGTGTTCTGGGCGCCGCATCTCGTGCTTTTATCGCTCCTGACGGGTCGTTGTGCTCTCTGCGCCCACAACCAAGGCCCGACGAAGCGGACGTTCTGAGTGTGGCCAACGCTTCAGCCAGGATCCAGACCCTCGGGACCCCGCGTCCAGAGACGCCAGAAGACTGACGAGCTCCGGCGCAGCATCTGGTTGCAGGACGTCCCACCCGCCGGTGGGCTTTGACCCCCCGATGTCCAGCGGCCCCTCCCATCTCACGCATGGCATCGAGCACGAAGGCCTCCCTTTCATGGCATGATTTGTGCGCGCGTCGATGTAAAGCGCAGTCTTATGTAAAACATTTAAGGATGTGCTACGCATGGAACTTTATGGAGACGCTCGCCAGGGTGTCAAGCAAGGGTCAGGTGGTCATCCCTGCAGAGCTGAGGCGGAAGCTGAAGATTACGAGGTTGGTCGTTATTAGCGAAGAGGGTGGGAATGTGATAGTGAGGCCCACGATGTCCTTGGAAGACGCCTTCGGCGTCGACGGCAGCAAGATGAGGGACGTCGCTCGGGGGATATCGACGGAGAGGAGGAGGGAGGCTGAGTCCGAGCGCCCATAGCTACGTCTTCGATGCAGGAGTCTTCGCCCTCTTCTTCGCGGGCGATTCCTCGGTGAAACCATACTTTGACAAGGTGTCGTCTGGGCGGGCAACGGGGTTCGTCTCCGAGGTGAACCTGGCCGAGTTTTACTACAAGACGGGACAGAGATTCGACATGGAGACGGCGGACGCGCGCCTCGGGCTCGTCAGAAACTCGCAGATTCTATCGATCTCGACCGACGAAGATGCCGTGGTCGCGGCTGGAAAGTGGAAGTTGAAGGACTCCTCGCTCTCCATCGCGGACTGCTTCGCCCTGGCCACCCTCGAGGCGAACGGGGAAGTGCTCTTGACCACGGACCCTGAGCTCAAAAGGGCTCTGAAATCGCGTGCCGTCTTCTTCGAAGTGTGAGCGGGGCCCCAGGTCTCCTCGGACGTAAGTCGCCCCCCTTGGCCGTCGACGCAGCCGAAAATGGCTGCGCCTGCGACGATGTTCATGGCCGCCACAAAGACATCGTGAAAGGGCAGCGGGGAGACGGATAACCGTGGAGTAGCACGGGCGGGGTGCGACGCCGCACTGACTTCGCGGGAGGTTCACGGCCTGCCTCCGGAGGCCACGGGGCGGCGTCTCCGCGCTATCGTATGGCGCCCTTCTCGACGGACGCCAGGCGGGCTCTAGGGTCGGCGATGCCTTGAATCTTCGGCATGCGCCCCTCAAGTGATTCGACGCGAAGGGTCTAGGTCACGCCTGGCCCATGCCCTGCAAGGCAGGCCGGGGTCTTGCAAGCAGCTGCCCAAAATCTGTATCTTCTGTACCACATTGGTCGTTAAATCCGGTCCACGGATATTCGATCGCCGTTGCAGTACACCGTCAGGGCGTTCATCGAGGGGAGGGACGCCAGGCTCGACGAGACGTGCAGGACGTTCTGCTCCATGGAGAGGACTGCTTACAGCCTCCTCAGGGAGGGGGCTGGCGCCGGCTCGACCAAGGCGACACTCCGTAGCAGGTACGGGGTGTGGAATGCGAGGTGGTGCCAGTCCGCGATCAACCAGGCAAGGGCAGTCATGGCCTCTCAGGAGGAAGGAATCGGCTACAGGGTCGAGCAGTGCAGGGAGAAGGCGAGGAACACGAAGGAGAAGACGGAGAGGCTCTCCAGCCCGCTGAAGGTGGAGGTGTGCAGGAGGAAGATGGAGTGGTACGAGTCGAGGGCGGAGGAGCTCAGGGGACAGCTCCTGTACAGGTCGTATCCCAGGGCTGTTTTCGGCTCGGCCAAGCTGCTCAATCAGCTGTCGATTGCGGAGGGTCAGAGGCGCGACGAACTCAGAAGGGAGTGGCGGGAGAGGAGAGCGAACCACTTCTTCTCTGTCGGGCAGGCGAACCAGCGGGGGAACGGGAGCACGAGGCTGTCCTATGATGGGTCGAAGTTCCTTCTCGAGGTCAGGAACTGGCCAGGAGGCGATTTCACCCTGCCTCTGCGCGTCCCTGGCCACTGGTCTGGTCTTGTGAGGGACGTCATCGCAAAGGCCGAGTCGGTGAAGCTCGGAGGGAGGGGCGGACTCCTTGATGGAGGGCTCGCCTACTCCGTCAGGGTGGTCCGCTCGTAGAAGGGGTATCAGGTGCTCGTTTCGTTCGAGCTCAAGGAGCCTGTCGTTGAATGGACAGGAAGGCTCGCTGGCATAGACATCAACCCGGAAGGAATAGCGTGCACGATCGTGTCAAGCGACGGGAACCTCGTCGCCACGAGGTTCTTCGGGGATAGGAGGCTGGTCACGGCCTCGAAGAACAGGAGGAAGTGGCTCCTCGAGGATATCGTGAACAGGATGCTGAGGTGGTGCAGGGACACTCGCGGGTGCAACGCTGTCGCAGTCGAGAAGCTGAGGTTCAAGGGCGCCTACGACCGCTCCCCTCGGACGAACTTCAAGCTCTCCAACTTCATGAAGAGGAAGATGCTCCAGACGATAGAGCTCCGCGCGCTGAAGACGAAGATGCTCTCCGTGGATGTGGACCCTGCCTATTCCAGCAAGGTCGCCCTGGCGAAGTACAGAAGGAGGTTCGGAGGGTTCAACAGGCACCAGCTCGCAGCGTTCGTCATAGCGAGGAGGGCGCTGGGATTTGGAGAGACGCCAGCGTTCGATTGCCTTCCTAGGGAGAGGAAGGAAAGGGCGATGTGGAACCACTGCGTCAGATATTACGGTTATCAGCCTCGAATCCAGACTTCGCCCCGCCACGAACCTGTGGAATGGAAGAGTGGTGGGGATGGCAATGGAGGAGGGGTGATAACAGAGCTGCTCACAGCACCACCCGCTATCACCCCCGCGAGGGGGTCAAGCCACACTCCTGCCACCGAGGTCGGAGCCCTAGTCATTGAAGCGCCCATCGGGCGAGCGGGGAGGGTCCATCCAAACGGCCATGCAAGCCGGGGAGACTGGGCCAGAGGGCATAGAGTTAGCCCTCCGCCGTCGGAAGATGGCGTAGCCAGCCTTCTGTCGCGTGATACAGAAGATACGGTGATTTGGTAACTCCTCAGGGCGATGTCGAAACCAGGGTACGAGCCGGCGGCCCCGAACGGACCTAGCCCTTCCGCCTGGACAGCGCCCGTGCTATCTCCTCCTCGGCGTCGGCCATGGAATATTTCAGCCCGACGTTCCTCCTCCTGAGCTCGTCCAGGAACTCCCAGAGGGACACCCCTGCGACCTCCGACGCCTTCCCCAGCGACGCCTTCCCCTTGACGTAGCGGTCGGCCGCGATGTCCATCTTCGTCTCTGCGAGCCCCTTGTCTATGAGGGCCCTGAGCAGCGTGGACTTGTCCTCCCCCGTCAGCCGCTGCAGCTCCTCCAGCGCCTTCTTCATCTCCGCCGGCACCACGAACGAGATCCTTTCACCCAAGCTCTCGACCCTTCTCCAGGTACAGCTGGACCACGTCCGCCCCTATCCACCCCTGGGAGCCGTACTCCTTCACGTTCCTCTGGTACTCGCCCAGCTCCATGGCCCCGCCCGCCCTCATCTCCAGCATCAGGCCGAGCGTAGTCACCGTCTCGACGCCGTAGAGCCTTGATGCGGCCCTCCCCTTCTGGTCGTCCATGAACAGCCGCTCTTGCCTTTCGAGGGCGAGCGCGATGGCTTCCGCCTCACCCCTCCCGAGCCCCTGGCTCAGCGCGTCGGCGACTTCCAGCGACCTCTTCGACAGCGGCGACGTCACGAGCCACCCGTCAGTCTCGAGCTTCTCCAGGGCCGACACGTCAGGGAACCCCTCCTTCGCGCCTGCCTCTATGGTCTCACGCCTGACCGCGTCGGGGATGAAGACATTGCCGAAGATCGTCTGGGCGAACCTGAGCTTCCCGAGCCTCGACATGTGTATCAGGGGGCTCGCGTTGCTCACGGGCATGCCGGGAGAACCGGCCGTCTTCTCTTTAAGTACTACGTCGTAAGAAGACATAATATCAGAAGGCGTCGGTGAAGCCCGCCTGCGCCTCCCGGCGCCCGGCGACGGCTGGGGACTCTGCGCGGCGAGGCGCGCGAACTTCAAACTTGCTTGTAGCGCGCGGGAAGATGATTAGCGATTACGGTTGCGCCTCTGTATCGCGAATCCATCGCGGTCCCCAAATCCCGGCACAAACACGCGAGCAAGTCGGCTGGGGGTTCGCCAAAATGACGGTTCGCCCCCATGGGAAGAGGGACCGGCCAGCGCGGCGGCGCTGGGAGGAGCACAGGCTGTGCAAGACCGTCCCCTTCAAGGCCCACAAGCCTTGAAGGTCTTTCTGGCTCAGCGCGCGAAGAAGTTTCTCGATGGGGTGGCTCCGGACCTCAGAAGGGGGCTCGAAGCGAGAGTCTCGGAGTTATGGGCGGCCTCCCCTTCCCGCGCCCTGCGGCCAGCCGTTTGCCCCGCAGATCGCGCTTGGAGCGGCCTCGCGCCTGTCGAACGACACCGGTTCCGCCGAAGCCCCGGCTCCGCTTCCCGTCAGGCGCAAGGGGCCTGGTCAGGAAGCAGCAGGGTTCTCTGACCGCAACGGATTTTATTCTGTCTGAAGACGTCGAATCCGTGCCGTTGAGCTTCAGAAGACTGGAGGTGCCAGGGGTGATTCTGGTCGAAGCCGAGAGCTTCAAGGACGGCAGAGGATTTTTCGCAGAAGTCTTCAAGGAGTCACGGTTCTTGGAGAACGGGATAGGGGAAAGGTTCGTCCAAGACAACCTTTCGCACTCGGTCAAGGGAGTCCTGCGGGGCCTGCATTATCAGTTGAACCCCGAGGCACAGGCAAAATTCGTGTTTGCCGCAAGGGGGGAGATTTTTGACGTGGCAGTCGATATCCGACGGAATTCTCCTACATACGGCAGATGGGCTGGAGAAACGCTCTCCGGAGAGAATCGCAGAGGGATGTACATCCCTGAAGGGTTCGCGCATGGGTTCTGCGTCCTGTCAGAGGAGGCTGACGTGATCTACAAGGTCAGCCGCGAATATGCCCCGGAGCTTGAACGTGGGATAAGGTGGGATGACGGGGGACTCGGGATAGCGTGGCCTGTCAAGGAGCCCATCTTGGCTGGAAGGGACGCCGCACTCCCACTGCTGAGAGACGCAGAGAATAATTTCTCTTTCGCGGAAGGAGCAGGTGGGGGGTCCGGATGAGACTGCTCGTCACCGGAGGCCTCGGCTTCATCGGGGGCAACTTCATCCGACGGGCTATCGAAGACGATTCGTATTCCAAGATAGTCAACGTCGACGCCCTGCGCTACGGCTCCGACAAGCGGAACCTGGCGGAGCTGCGGAAGAACCCCCGCTACGAGTTCGTCAGGGGGGACATCGCCGATCCCACGTTCGTCAGGAGGCGCGTCCGCGGGGTGGATGCAGTGGTGAACTTCGCCGCGGAGTCGCATGTCGACCGCAGCATCGCGGATCCAGCACCGTTCGTAAGGTCGAACATCATAGGGGCATACAACGTCCTAGAGGCGGTCCGTGAGAACGGCATCGACATGTTCGTCCAGGTTTCCACCGACGAGGTCTACGGCCCGGCGGGGGCGGGAGAGGCATTCGACGAGGGGAGTAGGTTGCGCCCGAGCAACCCCTACGCAGCCACCAAGGCCTCCGCAGAGGCGCTCGCCATGTCGTACCATAACACGTATGGGACCCGGGCGATAGTCACGAGGTGCTCGAACAACTTCGGGCCGTATCAGTTCCCGGAGAAGCTGATCCCGAAGACCATAATCCGAGCCTTGAGGGGGATGAAAGTCCCGATATACGGGAAGGGCGACCAGTCGCGGAGCTGGATATACGTTCTCGACCACGTGGAGGCATTGAAGCGCGTCCTGCTGAAGGGGAGACCTGGCGAGGTCTACAACATAGCAGCGTGGAACGAGGTGACGAACCTGCGCCTTGTCGAGAAGGTCCTGTCCCTGATGGGGAAGGACAAGGACATAGTCGAGCATGTCGAGGACAGGCCGGGGCACGACAGACGGTATTCGATCGACGCGTCGAAGATACGGCGCGACCTCGGCTGGAGCCCCGAACACGGGTTCGACGAAGCGCTCCGCGAGACCGTGGACTGGTATCTCGACAACAGGTCGTGGTGGAGGCCCCTTGCTACAAAGAGCGCGCTGCATGAGGCGCCATGGAAGCCACGACGGCGAAGATGAAGATACTTCTCACGGGGGCGACGGGGCTGGTCGGGCGGGACCTCGCGTTTGCCGCCGCCGAGGGGGGGTTCGAGCTGCTGTCCGCGCAGCATGCCTGCCCGCCGGAGCGCGGGAAGCCCGTCCTGCTGGATATGAGTTCGTCAGACAGCATCAGGAAGGCCTTTGCGGCGAACAGACCAGACGTCGTCATCCACGCTGCTGCTATGACTGACGTGGACGCATGCGAGTCGAACAAGGAGCTCGCACTGGCGGTCAACGCGAAGGCCACTGAAGCAATCGCTACTGAAGCGAGGAGGGCCGGCTCGCACCTCGTCTACGTCTCGACAGACTACGTCTTCGACGGGTCGAAGGGGTCATACGGCGAAAACGACGAGCCGAACCCGGTCAACTTCTATGGCAAGTCGAAGCTGATGGGGGAGGTCGCCGCGGAGCGCTTCGCGTCGACCTGGTGCATCGCCCGGACGAGCACCCCCTACGGCCTCCACCCGAGGCGGAAGAGCTTCCCGGTGGTCGTGGCCGAGAGGCTCTCGGCCGGCCAGGAAATGAAGGTGGTGTCCGACCAGCGCACCTCCCCCACGCACACCGCCAACCTCTCCATGATGATCCTGGAGCTGGCCGCGAGGAGGTCCGAAGGCACCCTGCATGTCAGCTCTTCCACCGGCATCTCCAGGCTCGAGTTCGCCGCGCGGGTCGCGAAAGAGCTCGAGCTCGACGGGAGCCTCCTGAGACCCGCGAGCGGCGAGGAGGTCGGCTGGCGCGCGGTGAGGCCGAGGGACACGACGCTGAACGTATCCAAGGCGAATTCGCTTCTGGCTGCGAAACCCGAGAGCCTGGAGGAGTCACTCAGGGTGTTCATCCCATCGCTGAAGCGGCAGCAGATGCACGCGCGCACGCGCACGGATAAGTAGAATAGTCGGGGGACAGGGTGCTTTGCCCGTTTGAAAGGCCTGCTCCTGGCCGGCGGGCACGGGACGAGGCTGAGGCCCCTCACGTTCACAGGGAACAAGCACCTCCTCACGATAGCCAACAAGCCGATGATCCTCTACGGGCTGGAGCACCTGAAGAACGCAGGGGTCACGGACATAGCGGTCGTCCTCGGCCCGACAAAGGAGGGGATAGTGGAGCTCCTCGGGGACGGGTCCGACTTCGGCGTTAGGGTTTCGTACATCGACCAGCCTGAGCCCAAGGGGATCGCGCACGCGGTGCGGCTGGCGGAAGGGTACATGGAAGGGGAACCCTTCGTCACGTACCTCGGGGACAACCTCCTGAAGCAGGGGGCCAAGGGTTTCGTGGAGCGCTTCGGGCAGAGCGGGGCCGACTGTGTGATCGGGGTGTGCGCCGTCAAGGACCCGTCGCGATACGGCGTCGTCGAGATGGAGGCAGGGAAGGTCACAAGGGCCGTGGAGAAGCCCAAGCACCCAAGGAGCAACCTCGCCCTGGTGGGGGTCTACGTCTTTGGGCCGGCCGTCTTCGAGGCCGTGGGCAGGATCGAGCCAAGCCTGAGGGGCGAGCTTGAGGTCACTGACGCGATACAGTGGCTGATAGACAGTGGGGCGAAGGTCGAGGCACAGGAGGTCACGGGCTGGTGGAAGGACACCGGGACCGTCGAAGACCTGATTGAAGCGAATCGCCTCGTGCTGGACGACCTGGAACACCAGGTGCGCGGCACCATAGAGGACGAATCCAACGTCCACGGCAGGGTCTCCACCGGCTTGAACAGCGTGATCAAGAGAGGGGCAGAGGTCCGCGGCCCAGTGGTCATAGGGAGCGGGTCCGTGGTGAACGAAGGCGTCTACGTAGGCCCATATACGAGCATAGGCAACAACGTCGTCCTGAGGAGCGGCGAAGTGGAGAATTCGATGATAATGGACGGGTGCACCATAGACACAAGCGAGCGGATCGTGGACAGCCTGATAGGGCCCAACTCGAAGGTCGCCTCGCTGGGGACAGCGCGACCGAAAGGGAAGCGCCTGGTGGTCGGCGCGCAGTCTACCATAGAACTCTGACGGGCAGGGCCGCCGCGTGAAGGGACTTCGTAGGCTCTACGTCGCCCGGTCATTGACGCGCCTGCCAACCCAGACCTATATCGCGCCGTGCGCCGCCTGAATCCCTTGGTAAATGACCTTACCAAGGACGGCCCGTCAAGCGTTCGCTCGCCCCACGTTGCCATGCGAGTGCTGAACAAGCTCGGCGGGGCTGCGAGTCCGCCCGTTCGACGGAGTCGGTCTCCGTCAATCCGGGATGCTAGGGGTGTAGGCTTCCCTCGAACTGGGTCCATAGTTGAGCTTCATCCCGTCGACAATGCCATAGTAGAGACCCTTCAATTCGTCCAGGTCCGGGTGGGGGAGCTTTCGCAGGACTCGCAACAGCAACACCCAGGGGGTGGATAAGGCTACAGTAACGAGCTGGATTCGTCTCTTGAGGAGAAGGCAGAGGATGAACCTGTTCCTCATCATGTAGTATTCCTTGAGGCCGGGGTACCGTTTCGAGGTGGATGACGTGATGTGAGAGACGTACGCCTCCGCTACGCAGACAACAGAGTATCCTGCCCTTTTCATCCTGATAGAGAGGTCGAGGTCTTCGAGATACATGAAATACCGCGTGTCCAGAAACCCAACTTTTTTCAATGCATCTACCCTAACCATAAGCGCAACGCCCGGGGCGAAATCAACTTTCACGTCGGTGCTTGAGACTCCATCTTGTGGCTTCACAACTTTGTTGTGAAGCGTCAGGGAGACCCATCGATTGAACCAGCCACCCGCGGCTTCTACAGCCATCAATCCCTCAGAAAATACTATCGGACACGCAAGGCCGATGTTTGGGTTCTTCGTCAGCGATTTCACCATTCTGTCAATACAATCAGCAACAGCCATCGCGTCATCGTTGAGAAGGAAGACGAATTTCGCATTTCGTTCGAGCGCAAGGCAAATCCCTACATTGCATGCACTGGCGAAACCACGGTTGAGTCCTGTGCAAACAAGCTCAAGCCTTTCACCAATCTTAGTGACTCTCTCGGGTTCGCCTTCATCATTGTCGACAGCGATGACAGAAAGATTGCAATATGGTAGAGCCAGTAGATGTTGGGCAGTTGATACCAACTCCTTCTTGTTCCCGTAGCCAACAACTACTGCGAAGACAGATGGAGCATCTTCCAAGGATTTTCGAGAAACATTATGGTCCTCTGATTTCACAGGATGAATGTCTTCAGAGACACCAAGTTCAGATTCCACGGCCTAAGGACCATCCTTTGTACTTTTCAATAACGACGTCTCTTCAAAATCGTATTCTTGATTCTTTGCGCCAAATAACGTGGGATTCTGAGTTCTCGCAAACAAAGTTCTTTTAGGCTTCCGTAGCGAAGAGCTCGCAACTCTTCATCGTTGAACCGCACACGGTTCTCGGCAAGAACTTTGGGCAGGTCACACAGGCAGACATTCCTAAGATAGGCGTTTGGGAAGGTCCGCGAGTAATCCTCAAAGCGGAGAGCGGAAGTGGGGAAGACCCCGTTTCTAACGAGGCGCTCAGAAGCGAAATCATTCCGAATCGCAGCCCATTTGGCGAACAAGCTTTCGCGAGTTCGTAGGCCATTTGTGTGCCAGAATTGTCCAATGACTCCACCCTTGTTCCCACCAGCTTCCCCATCCCTCAGAATTGGGACGTCTCCGAAGTGCACCCGAGGTGATGAATGTGCAAGCCAGTACTCCACAATTTCAGTTTTTATGCTGCCCCACAGAGCCCTGCACTGAAGCCGGTAAGTCTTCGTCTTATCTAGGTTGTCGAAATCCGGAACCGGCCAAACGAATTCGTCGATGTCGAGGAGGACTTTCCAGTCGGTGCTTAAGAGCCTCATGGCCGTTTGCTTTCCTAGCCTGAAGAACCGGAATGTGGACCTCTCGGGAGATTTTATCACAGTCTGAATCACTTTTTTGTTATCAACAGGGAGCGGGAAATCACAGTCGTATTTCGCGACTGCGATTTGGTCAAAGACGAGTAGATTATGTTCCAGCCACAAATCGAGAGGATAATCTTTCTCTTTATAATCCTGGGTGGCGAAGGCGTAGACGCCAACCGTCACAGGGCATCACTCTCAAATCCGCTCTTCGCCTGTCGGTGGTCTGCCCGTTTGACCTCCACGTACGACGGCGTTCGGGGTTCTCCGATTTCGACACGTGCCCTTCCGTTCAAAATTTCTCTGTCTTTCGCTACGACCAACGCGAACAGGACGCCGATTGCGAACAGTGTTTGAAATAGACCGTCAGGAATCAACGCCGGAATCAAACTCCCGGTAATCGCCACCGCCAAGGATTTCTTGCCCGTAGACGCAGAGAGGATTAATGCATATACAGGAATGAAGTAGTAAGCCAACGCGGCACTGACGGTTGACTCAAATAGCGAAAGAAGGCCAACAATGGACGAGGCGAAGGCCAGCTGAAGGACACCGTCCGCTCGACGGACTGCGTAGAGTGAGACGCACAACAGCCCAAAAAGAACGGGAATCAGAAATACGAGCATACTGGTGAAGGAGGAGACAACCCTGTAGGCGAAAGGCTGAGTATAGATCCAATTCATGCTCAACAGATTCCCCGCGCTACAAACGTTTCCAGTGAACTTTCCAGCCACTATTGTACTCATGCATGCAAGTAACGGGTAAATGGGACTCGTCCCGCCTGATGGGTAGGCCGAGACGATAAATGGAACGGATAGCCCGGTCTTTATCAATCCATAACTTGTCTCGAATAGGTAATTATTCGCATCCAGGATAAGGAAGGGGGTGGAAACGACAGCGATGATCGTTAAGAAGAGCACAACACCCTTCAACGCCTTTTTTGGATTTCGCTTGAATTGCCAGAAAATCAACAGTGGTAGCAGGATTATCACCTCTTGCTTGAAGAGGACGGATATGGCCAAGGCAGCAACGGACCAATACGGCTTGTCCTTCAGCAACATATACACAGAAAGAAGCGCAAAGAATGTCATAGGTTGACTGCTGAGCCAAAGGTATCCTTCATTGTACAGGGCGAAGGGAAGCAACGCGTAAGCGAGACCGACAACCATCGCAAGTCGCGTTTCGTGCCTTCTAGCCACAATGAGGAAGATTATGCCAGCGGTCAGGGCGTCAGACAGCACTATGAACAAGGAGGGACCAAATGTCCCGAACAGGTAATAGAGCGGAAGGAGGAAGTATAGGAAGAGAGGCGTGTACCAGAATCCGAAATCTCTGTAGGGCACATATCCGCTCGCCACAAAGTGTAAATCGGAAACATAGAGGTTGTAATCTGTCCACGGCGACGGGCCGACGAACGGCACCGGCACAATCCCGTAGGTTATGCGAAAGAGAGACGTCACGATCCTCGCGACCAGGGCGACGCCCACGACAGCGGCCAGCGCTTTGTGATTCAAGGTCGGAAACCCCTATGATGGCCGCACGCGAACTCTTAGCCTGATAGCCTTGCGTCCGCCGCGGTCACGCCGATGATGGGGCAGGGTGTGGCCGTGGCGTAGTTCGGCGGGTCACGAGTCCCTATTTGTGCTCCCCTAGACGGGCAGGAGCCACCCGTTCGAAACGGCGACCTGCCCGAAGGCACCTGCTTCCAGACCGTCTGCTCTCCCGAAGTGACGAGCGTCAGAACGCCTTCGACCCTCGCCGCGGCCTCGAGGAAGCCGGCCAAGACGAGCCAAGCCGCCGCCTTCCACGCTGGGATGCCCGAGCGCCTTCGCACACGGTCGCTCTCCCGGACGGCGAGGCGCACGGCGTCTTTAAAGAAGCCGTAGTCCATGGTGGGCACCTTGGCGCCGAGCTCCGCCGCCAGTTTCATGTGCCCGGCGAATATCCTTGACCGCTGCCGCATGAAGTCTGAAACGTTCCCCGGTCCCCTGTTCCAGACGACCGCGTCAGGGACGCATACGGCTCTCTTCCCCTTCCGGCTCACGATGACCTGCACGAACGCTTCGTCGACGGACGTCGTATCGGCTATCCCCGGGACGAGGCACCGCCGGAACGCGATCATCTCCCCGACCTTGCCGAACCGCCCGTGGAGCCCCCAAAGCAGGTGGCTGACGTAGCCGAAGAAGGCATTGGCCCGGTTCGTCGGGACGACCGTCGCACCTACCAGGCCCACCCCCGGGTCGTTTAGCGCCTCGACCAGAGCATCCACCGCTCCGATGTCAGGGACGACGTCGGCGCCGAGGACGACGCATATGTCCGCGTCGGAGGACTTCAGGAAGCGGTTCACCGAGGCTGCCTTGCCGTCCCTGGTCCTCTCCCTCACCAGGATTATCCTACTGTCACGCCGGGCAAGCTCGTCGACGACCTCGTTGGTGCCGTCGTATGACGACGAGAAGACGAGCACCTTCCTAAGACTTGTGGGAAGTATCCTCTGGGCTGTCAAGGAGAGGAGGACGTTGCGGATGTTTGCCGCCTCGTTGTGGGCGAATACCCCGACATCCACCGTAGAGGATCTGGCGACATGTTCTACGGCGAGAGCGGCGAAAGGTCCTCTGCGGCCCCTGCCCGCCAGGTCGAGAGCGGCCCGCACGCTTGTCATCGTTTCATTGCGGCGCTTCTCTTTAATTACCTGTTATGGAAGGAAAATATGATTTCGGACTCCATCTTCTCGCCCCCTGGCACGGCGCCCTGGCGCTCCACTCTTTCCGCACATGCCCGGGCGCGTCTCCACCCTTCGATGCCCAGCTCGTGCACCCGGCTGCTTACGCTGTGCTGGAGGGGGTCGAGACGGACCACGAATTTTTCGGGGGGATCCGGTGGCCGAAGACATCCTTCCCCTTCAACAGTGTGAAGAGAACCTCGCCAAGGACGATTGAGGGGATCCACAACGTAGCTTCGCCTCTCTCCGCCCGCTCGAATGCCCCGTTCGCACTTCTGGGGAGCGGGTCTGCGAGGCAGCCCAGCACCGCGACCGTGGTGTAGACGGCCCCCTCTTCACTCGATACACCACTCTTTTCTCGTCTTTCCGACGAACTCGGACGCCCGCTCCAGATCGAACTCCTCTCGCAGGAGCCCCCTGAGCTCCCTCAGGGGTTCGACCTCGTGGCGCAACACCACCCCTCCGTCGGTGGGGAGAAGGGTGGCAACCTCCCCTTCGCATAGGTGATACTTGTCCCTGAGAGGCTTCGGGATCGTGGTCTGCCCCTTGCTCGTAATCTTCGTCCGGTACGTCTCCATGTCTTACTTGCGGTATGCCTTCTTGCTAAAGGTTTCCTGCTGCTGCGTCCAGCGCCCACCGCGGACCATCCGACCTGACCTCTGCTCACCTCAGTAGTGCTTGGTTCGTAGACGCGCCTAAGGTCATCCCTGGCCAGCTCGTCAGGGCCGAGGGCGGCGCCGACGCCGACCGAGGGGAGGGACCTGGAGTGGACGCCCAGGCCTGCGAGGTGTCCCCGGAGTGGGGTCAGCCTCCCGCGCTTCCTGGCGAACCTCTGAGCGCTATAGAACCCGCCTCCCCGATCTGTGCCTGCATCCCATCATCCAGAACGAAATCACCCGGCGGCGTTTAGGGCTCCGAAGGATGGTCAGGCTCGCCTTGGACACGAGACGCCGCGACTGGAGACAGACCGGGATTGACATCCGGCGCGTGGTAGATGGCGGGACTCCGGCAGCAGGGGCTCGGAATCCGGGCCCTTGCTGCGGCGTCATGATACAGAGGTTACAGACGTTACAGGAAAAAGGTAACCCACTTCCCCCGCCAGCTCCGACGGCTGGTTCGCGGTTCCGGATGCCCCTCCAGGGACTCTTCGTGCTCCGGTTCGTCGCGTTCTGATTTGGCTGGATGTCAGAAGACGCTTCAAGGTGCTCGAAGGAAGTATGATGAGCCGGTGAAGGGAGGGAAGACGGAGGAGGCCGAGCGCCTGACATCGACCGGTTGACAGCAGCGCGGGAGTTGGACGCAGCAGTAGGCAAGTGACGGCCACGAGTCGCCGCGGGGGGGTTAAGAAAAATCGGAGGGCGGAGGACGGCTCCGTCCTCCGCAGTGAAGCGTGTTTCTACGAGGCTGTGACTGTGATGGTCGAGGTGATGCCGTTAGAGAGAGCCAGGCTGAAGGTGTAAGTCGTGCCGGGAGTGAATGTAGATGTCGTCCACTCTCCGCTAGCTGGAGAAACAGTAACTGTTGTGGTGACACCAGGATTAATTGCGGCTGCACCGCTTGGTGATATGTATGCAATCGCTGTTCCACTCTCTGTGTATGTAGTGCCGCCCACTGTTACCGAAACTGAGCTGATTGTGACAGATTGCCCTCCGCTGTTGGAGAAATCAAGTGTGAGAACGCCCGTCGAGGCGACCAAGTTTGAACTTGTAACTTCTGCCTGGGCGCTCTTGGTGCTTGACCCGAACAGGCCGAATATGTACCCTGCCACCGCCGCGAAGGCGATGAGGGTGGCTGCTATGATGAGGACTGTCGCTATGATTGGAGAGATTCCTTTTCTTTGTCGTCCTGAAATTTTCATTGGCCATCGGTCCTCTCAGATTATATTAACGGTTGTGTAGGGCGGCTATGGATGTCGAATCCATATCGCTGAAAGGGCGGTCCGGCTCGCGCAGAACTGTGCCGTGGTACGGGCCTTTCGAAGGGGAGAGGCGGTTCATAGATAGCCTGAATCTTAAGCGCATCCAGAAGGCGCTCTGGCCCCTCCTCGCACTCTTCGTCCTCCTCGGGTTCTCCGACACCCTGACCACCCTGCTGGCTTCTGCTTTCGGGGCCGGCTTCGTCGAGTTCAACCCGATCGCCTCACGCTTCTTCCAGCTCGGGTTCTCAGGGTTCATGCTCGCATACCTGCTGAAGTTCGTCCCCGTGGTCCCTCTCGCCTACATGGCCGGGTTGAAGAGAAGCGACCCCAGATACGACTTCCAGGTCAGGCTCCTGAAGTTCACCGCCTTCGTAGTCCTCGTCGCCGCCGACATCGGCCTGGGCGCGATAGTGTTAGGGAACAACCTCCCCCTCCTGCTCAGGTCCGCGTGAGCACATGGCCTATTCTACCCTGTTCGCGCCATCCCCTGGCGATTGACCGGCCGTCTTCGGGCTGCCCTTCGAGCGCTGCCGGAGCCGTCGCAATAGGCCCGGTGAGGATCCCCCTGCGACTGAGGCGGTTCCAAGGGGCATCGGAGGGGTCGGGGCTCAAGTAGCGCATGCGCTTATGCATGCTGTATGGTCAAAGTGGTCTCCCTCTCTGAGCAGGCCTACCGGGAACTCAGGAAGAACAAGGAGAAGGCGGAGTCGTTCTCCGACGTCGCCCTCAAGATGGCAGGGAGAAGGCAGCGCTCCACATCAAGATTCGTCGGTGCCTGGGAGAGGGGCGACCTGGACATGACCGGAGCGGCGTTGAAGGAGCAGAGGCGGTCGGCTCGGACAGAGGAGCTCGCGTTCTGATTGGTCTGCCGCGAGACTTCCTCGCAGCCGTGCTCAGGGGGGACGGGGAGGCGGCCGGCATGCTCAGGAAACTGGAATCGCAGGAGCGCGTCCTGAGCGCGGCGGCGCTAACCGCGTACGAGCTCATGAGGGTACCGCAGATTTCGCCCCGCGCCGAGGAGAACACGGCCAAGGTCCTGGCTCTTTCCAAGAGGCTCCGCCTGCTACCCACAGCACTCGAGTAGGCGGAGCTCGCTTCCAACCTCTACACGAAGCTCGCCAGGTCAGTGAAGATGATGGGCGAGTTCGACCTCCTCATCGCAGCTGCGGCCAGGACCAACGGCGAGACGCTGCCGACGCGGGACGACGCATGCAGAGGGGCTACGTCGCCCTGAACCTCGCGGTGAACGCGAAGGCATCTCTCTTCGGCGCGCTCTCCACTATCACCCCTTCGGGGACCCCCCTGAAGACGAAGAGCGTGTACGACTTCGTTCCTGCCTGGCTGAGCGCGTCCACCTCCTGGAACGACTTCAGCGCTTCCGATACCCTCTCCGCGCGCGACTTGTAGTCGTCCACTATCCTGAGCGTCACCTGGGCGAGCGCCCCCTGGGGGTCTGACACGTTCACCGGGAGGCTCCCCACCTTTGTCCAGCCGCGCGGCGTCTGCTGCCCCCCTTTGTCCTTCTTCGAGTCCCCCTTCTTGTCCTTCTGGGGGGCGGCCTCCTGCGGGTTCCTCAGCTGCTCCCCGAGCTGGTGCCCGTACTCCTCCTGCCTCGCCTTGTAGTACTGCAGGAGCGCCTCCAGGTACGCAGTGGCGCTCTCCCTGCTCGGGAACTTCACCAGTCCCGAGTTCAGCTCGAGGTTTCCGCGCTGCACGGCGGCCTACTCCTTTTCCAGGGTGTCCTTGACCAGGTCTGACTCGACTGAATCGTAGAACTGCTTCCGGGAGTCCTTGACGGCCGTCCCCCCCTCCTTGAACTCGCGGAGGATCTTCTCCACCAGGTAGAGCCTCTCCTCGGCCCCCTTCTTCCGCTCCGCTATCTTGACCCTCAGCTTCGGGGCCCACTCCTGGACCACGTTGAGTATGTCGACCGGCTTCAGGTCCGACAGGGGCTTGGAGAAAGGCTTCCCGTCGGCGTCCAGCCCTATGATCACCGCGTCCGCCCCTATGATCGCCTGCTTGACGTGGTTCAGCGGCTCGCCCAGGGAGACAGGGCGTATCGAGATCGCCGTCCCTATCCCCGCCTGGATGACCTTCATGGACTCGACCAGCTTCATAGTCTGAGAGTACTCCAACTCTTCTATCTCCGAGAGCTGGGCAGCGTCGCTCTGTATCTCGCGCATCTCGCGGATGACCTCCTGCGGGTCTGTCTCCTGCACATCGGGGGCGTCCTTCTCCTTCGCTTCTTGGGCTGCGGGCATCCGGAGACAGATGGCCCGCCGCTGATAATAGGTTTGTGAACCACGAATCCATACGCGAGCCCCCGAAGAATCGCACGGCGGTTCGACGGCCCCCTCATGCGCCTTCCCACGCCGGATTCAGCCGCGGCCCGAGCGCTTCACGACTCGGGGGCCCCAGACAGCTCCATGTACGCCTTCGTGAAGAACTTCATCATCTCGTACGGGGTGTCGAGGACAGAGTTCACTTTGAAGTACTTCTTGACCTCGGGGCTCTCCACCCCTATCCCGACCAGCATTACCCCCATCTTCCCGGCGTCCTTGACCTTCTCCACCAGCTCCTCCTCTATCCCCGCGTAGCCTGTGGGGAGGCAGTCCGAGACCACGACGAGGTACTTGCTCTCTATCGGCCTGGAGTTGAGGGCCCTCGACGCCACGGAGAGGGCGTCGGGGAGGTACGTCCCCCCCTTCTGGGAGAGCCCCCCTATCCTGGACTTCGCCTCCATGGAGTACGGCTCGTCGAAGTCTTTCACTATCTGCAGGGAGTCGTTGAACCCGTAGAGGGCCCACCTGCTCCTCTCCCTCATCACGGCCGATGCCACCTCCGCGAGGCACGTCGCTATCCCGCGCATCTCCATGGAAGACTTCGAGACGCTCCTGCTCGCGTCGACCAGGATGGCCCAGGCCTCGTCCTTCAGTATCGGCTCCTCCCTGATGAATACGTCCGACCTCTGCGACCCCGATGCGATCACCTGCATGGCCATCGGTATGTCGACCTGGCCGCTGAGCTTCCCGGGCTCCTCGTCGGCGACGTTCTTGATGGCCAGGAGCTGGTTCTTGATGTTCCTGATGGGCCCGGCGAGGTCAGCCCTGGCCCGGAGGAACGCCGCGTAGTCCCCGTCCGGGAACGACACCCCGTCGAGCCTCGTGCTCGCCATGAGCTTGCTGTAGTACTCGATCGCCCTCTGCCGTTTCGCGTGGGCGTCCTGGAGGGCGGCGAATGTGTCCTTGAACTCCGGCTCGTCGGGGAGCTCCACTCCGCCCCCCTCCACCCCTATCGCCGCCAGGGCGCCGGCCAGCTTCGGGCCCCCCTTCCCCTTCTTCGCCTCGAGGTGGTCCCTGAACAGCGAGTCCCCGGAGTGCGCCTCCGTGTGGGGGAAGGCGGGGATCTGGGGGAGGACGACCTTGTTGAACTGGCTGTATACCAGGTCGGCTGCCTTCGGCAGGAGCGGGTTCTCAGGGTCCTCGACCGAGTTCTCGACCATCCCGCGCACCTTCTCTGTGAGGGCCAGGATCGCCTGGTCTTCGTCTACCCGCCCCCCCTTGGCCGGGGAGACACCCCAGAGGGAGGCGAGCATCTTGGCGGACGTCCTCAGGCCCCTGTTCTCTATGTCGTCCAGCTCAGGCATCCTCATAGCGCCCACGGCGTTGGCGTACGCCACGTCTGTCATCACCCCCGGCCACTTCTCCCTGGCGGCGAGGGTGATGCGATAGTCCTCCAGCAGGGAGACCGTGAAGATGGCGGGGAAGCGCTCCTTCCCCTTCGCCCACCTCGCCAGGGGCTTGAGGTTCCCGTAGGCCACGTGGAACGCGGCGTGGTACAGGGACGCCCTGAACAGGCGCCAGAGCATCGCCCACCCCTGGTCGTCTGCGTCCGCGAAGAGGCCCTGCACCGACACCACCCCCTCCTTCTCCTTCCTGGGGACCGGGACCTTGACGACGAAACCCTCCCCTTCGAGCCCCACCGCGGGCCTGGCCGACGTCTCGCTCAGGACCAGCCTGAACCTGCTCTGGTCCACCCCGGAGACGCTGGAGAAGTTGGTCCAGGCGTACTCCAGGATGTTCATTTGGACCCTGCTTTCGCGTCACCGACCACCATCCTGACCACCCTCCTGACGTTGTTCTGGACCTCGGGGTCGTCTGCGGTGAGCGCTATGATGGTCTCCTCGGCCGCCAGGGCCGGGGTCAGCCCGTCCGCGACCAGAGTCCCCCAGTTGACCAGGTCGCCGACGGAAGGGGCGTACGGGAGGTCCCCTGTCTTGTACTGCCTGCGTATCTCCGCCGCCACCCTCACCAGCTTCTCGGCGACGTGGCCGTCTATCTTCGCCCTCTGGGCTATCATCTCCACCTCGTCGGGGGCTATCTTGCTCCCCACGCTGAGGTAGTCGAAGTCTATCCAGACGGTCATCCTCCGGCGGAACGCGGCGTTGAGCGGCTTCGTCCCGGCGAACTCCGCCGAGTAGGGGTTCATGCTGATTATCACGTAGCCGTTGGGGTGCCTCGGTATCACCTCGTTGTCCCTCTCGTTGAGGACCATGTGCCCCCTGGTGTCGAGGATGGGGTTCAGCCTGGTGGCTATGTCCTGCTTCATCATGTTGGCCTCGTCAAGGTAGAGGATCCCACCGTACCTGCACCACGACACTATCTGCCCGTCGACCCAGTTCTCCTTCCCCAGCCCGACGAACCTGCCGAAGAGGTCGTAGACCGACGTCTGCAGCCCGCAGTTGATCTCCCAGAGGGGGAGGCCCGCGAGCTCAGAGACCAGGTATGTGATGTGGGTGTTGTGGGTAACCACCCCGTCCCCGGCGACGAAAGTCTCGTTCCCGGGCACCTCGAAGTCGTACACCCAGCCGCTGTACCGCTCGTATGCCACCTCCGCGATCTCTTCCCAGGAGGCGTCGGCGGCGAGGCTGATGGTGACAGACCTCCCGTCGCCTGTGGGGACGCTGGCGAGCCGCGGCGCCTCCTTCGCTACCGGGACCAGGGCCCCTGGCCTGAGCTCCGAGGCGCTGACCGTCCCGTTCCTTGTCACGAAGGAGTGGTCCGGGGTGGCTGCTACGTTCCTCCCTGAAGACGTGGTTATGACCGCCACCTCCCCTTCGTGGCGCGACCTGGCGAAGAACGACGGCGCGCGCCAGGTGACCTCGCCGCTCCCTCCCTCGAAGGAGAGGACCATCAGCTCCCCGTCCCTGATCTCGATCGACTCCCAGCCGTCGGCGGAGGCCATCGAGGGACCCGGCGCGGCGAGGCGCGCGAACAGGTCGTCGAAGGTGGACTCGAGCCGCTCCCCCCTGCAGATGACGTCCAGGCGCTCCGACCCGACGACGCTCTTGCCCGTCCCAGAGGGCCCTATGAGCGCGCACTGCTTGAAGTGGTACAGCGCCCGCATTATCCTCTCGACGTAGTTCTCCCCGTGCTCGACGTAGTCGGGGGTCCCCTTGGGGACGAGGGCCTGCAGGGAGGGGCCCATAGAGTAGCCCTCGGAGAGGCTGTACTTCCCGACCTTGTACTTCGCCTTCAGGTCCTCCTTCCCGAAGCGGGGCTTGAGCGAAATCTTGACCGACAGCCTGGCGTTGTCCCCGTCCGCCCTGATGCTCGTTGTTCCCGGTGCGTCGTCGGCGGTGGACATGCCGACGCGAGGGTGGATTTCGCATAAAATGGATTGCGAACCGCTGCTATGAATTTGGAATCTATGACCGTTAAATACGATTTGAGGCCGCTTCGCACCGTAGATTGGTAGAGATAGAAGTGTCTGTCAAGGGGATAGAGGCGAACAAGACGTCAGACGAGGCCAACGAGTCGACCCAGGTCACCTTCAACGTCAACTCCTCCATCACCGAGGCCGACCGCGGCCCCGGGTTCCTGAACCTGAAGTTCTCCATGGACGTAGAGACGCAGCCTGCGGCGGCCCGGGTGTTCGTCTCCGGGATGGCCGCGCTGAAAGGGAAGGACGACGAGATAGACCAGCTCCTGGCCGCGAAGGAGGGGGACGGCAGCCCGTCGCTCTTCATGAAGATATACCAGCGGGTCTACCCCACCATGTACCTCCTCTGCGGAACGCTGAAGATCCCGTACCCGGCCCCCGGGCTGCTCAGGCTCAACAGGATGGCGTCGGCCGAGGAAGAGGTCGCGAGATAGCCCCTCTCCGCCGACGGGGCGCCTGCCTCTCGAATTCCCATAGATTTAAGTGCCGAAGGTGGTGAGCGCACTAAAGGCCAGTTCGTAGGAACATGGGGAAACAGACCATCGTCCCGAGAGACACCAGCGCAAGGACCGCCGAGTTAGTCAACATGATATCTGAAATCGGACCAGATATCCCTGAAATCGCAAGGCGACTGGACCAGTTCAAGGAATCAGTGAGGTACAGGTACAAGGAGAAGGTGCTTAGCAAGGGTTTCGCCGTGCATGCTCTTCCCAGCCACGAGAAGCTGGGGCTGCGGAGAGTGATGCTGCTACTGGACTTCAATTCGCTCTATGCCACCTATGCGAACTCGATCCTGACCGCGATGAATGAACTCTGCTATGTCGTGTATTTCGAGAAACGAATGTTCCAAGGAGACTTCATTGTAGAAGCGAGCGTCCCCACCGAACACGTTGGAGAGTTCAGGGATCTGATGACGAAGTTGCAGGAGAAGGGCCTCTTCAAGAGTCTACAAGTCTATGAGTTCGACTGGTTCAGGGCCGTGCCAATGAGGGCCGAGTCATACGACTTCGACACCGGCAGGTGGGATTTTGACTGGTCTGCCGGGCTCAAGCCTACAGGTGATGCTGGATACCAACGCTCTAGCAGGGCGAAATTCGACAAGGACGACCTTCTGATACTCAAAGAGCTGCAGACAGACGCCACCAGAAGCTTCGTCGATATCGCGACGAAGCTGAAGGAGAACTACAAGAAACTCTCCTGGCACTACAAGACACACGTTATCGAACGCGGGCTCATCAACGGCTACAGCTTAAGATGGATGGGGACTAGTTACAGCACCATCCTTGAAAGGGCCCTGCACAGGAAGCACAGATACCAACACCTTGCGTTGCTTGGGACGCACTTGACCGAGATGGAACGGATTCAGCTGATGGCTAAGTCGAACGGGGTGCCATTCCTCTGGAACGAGATGGGGGGGGAGAATGAATACTGCGCGCACTTCTACTTCCCGACAGAGCACATCACAGAAGCATACCAGTACCTGACAGATGCCATCTCAATGGCCAGGGACAGAGTTTCAGTGATGCCCTTGGACCAGACCGAGGCTTTGTCCTTCACCGTGTCTTACCAGCTCTTCGACGAGCGGAAGAAGCAGTGGGTCCTTAATTCGAGTGATCTGCTAGACAGGTTTAGCGGGCTAATCGCAAAAATAACAGAGATAGGTGGAGCCGCCTAAGTAGAACCGGATCCACCTATGATGTCCAGAGGCCCCAGGTGCAGGCCGAGCGAGGCGAAAACAATGCTCGCACCGGTCAGGGCCACCATGCCGAGTCGGATTTTCTCGTCGAGAGTCATTGCGGCATCGGCGTAGCCCCGCCTGATTTAAACGCTGAGTAATCCAATCGACATGCGCAAGGAACCTCCATGTGTTTTCCAAGACTTATAATCAGCCGAACCGCTAACCTCGGGCTTCGACCTACGTCAGGAAAGCGGTCAGCGCCAGTATCGCGAAGATAGCCAGCTGGCCCAGCAGGGCCCACCTCAGTATCCGTATCCCGTCGTAGCTGAGCTCCCCCCTCGCGTGGCTCCGCGAGGCCATCCTGTACAGCACCCCGAACACGGAGAGGAGGGCCGCCGCGAAGACAGCTATCGCGGCGAGGGCGCTTGTATTCAATCAGCCTCCCCCTAGTAGACCGCCAGGTGCGCCATGACGAGGATGATCAGGACCTGGAAGACCGCCTGGCTGGCAGCGAGCCGGACGTTGCGCATGGTGAGCCTGGAGATGAGCGCCGGGTCAGGCTTCGCCTTCGCGAGCTCGAGGAATATCCTGACCCCGTTGGGGAGGAAGACGCCGAACCCCTGGACAGTGAGCACAACGACTATCGCCCCCGCGGCGAGTATCCAGGGGTCCCCGAGGTCGAACTTCCCCATGGCCTGGGCGAGATATATCCCTGAGGTGATGGCGACCGCAGCCAGGGACGGGATGATGAAGAACGTCGTCGGCGTGAGCCTCTTGGCCACCTCGACCCTCGCCGGCACCTCGAGCGACCTGAGGATCCTGGAGAGGACTATCCCGGTATACAGGTCGAACCCGGTCCAGCTCGCCCCTGTTATCACGTGGACGTAGTCCAGCACGAAGAGGCTCTTCAGCGCCAGGCCGAGCACGAGGGCGACCGGTGGTATCACCCCGACGGCGAAGCTCCACTTCAGGAGGCCCTTGGTGAACGGGGGGAGCCCTGGAGGCGCGCCGGCGGTCGATGGCTGTGCCAGGGCGCAGGCATGGCGGGGCCGGTGATATATCCGTGATGCGTACCAGCGGCCATCCCTCCCGTGCCGGTCTAGAAGGCGCCCGAATACTCTGTGGCGTCCTCTTCCCCGACTTCCTCGAGGACCTTCTGGTAGGCGTACATCACGCTGGAGCCCTTGAGGGTCAGCTCGTAGCGCTTCCTCGTCCCCTCCGTCACCCACTTCAGGAGCCCCCGTTCGATCATCTGGGTCAGGTGGGTCTGCAGGGCGACCCAGGACAGGTTCGCCTTGTACATGATCTGGGTGGGCTTCTCTGCGCCTGCCTTTATCACCCTGAGCATATCCATCCTAATCTCAAGCTGGGACCTGCGCGAAAGGACCTTGTGCTTTTCTTGCATGGGGGACGAGCTCTGCACCTCTGCAGTCTCCCGGGTTCCGCCGTAGAGGCTTAGGTTAGCCAACGTGGTTACCAACGCATAGGGGAACGGGCGTTATCTCGGTGTGTTCGCTCAAATGGAACATACAACCAGACCTCTCATCTAGTATAATGCTACCGAGCCGGAGTCCATCTTCGCCCCCCGGCCCCGCCCTCCGCGGAGGGTCCAGGCGCCCCCGACGCCCCTCAGAGCAGGGCAGGGAGGTATGATATTATCCCCACCAGGGCCTGGAGCCCGACCGCCTTCTTGACCGATAGCCCCTCCCTAGCCGCCATCCGCAGCGCGATCAGGTTGGCGAAGGAAGCGACCGGGCCCAGGTTCCCGGCGAGCCCCGCCTCGACAGCTATCTTCGGGGCGACGTGGGCCGAGACCCCGGAGGTGTTTACCAGGAGCTGGGTGACCGGGACGTTGCTGATCACGTTGGAGAGGACCCCGACGAACTCCCCGGAGTATGGCTGGACCCCCTGGGCCGCCGGGGCCACGAAGGGGGCGATGTATCCCGACAGGTAGTAGGCGGCGAAGGCTACCGCGGTTATGAACGCGTACAGGACCAGGAGGGACTTCACGTCGAACTCCCTCAGCAGGGCGCGCAGGCTTCGCCCGGTGGATGCGAACCCGCCGAGGAACCCTGCCGCGAGGGGGACGTAGCTCGGGAGCCCGTAGAGGTTCGCGGCCAGCACGGCGGCCGCCACGTACGCCAGGTAGGCGGCCGGGGTGAAGCGGCCGATGGCCGCCGGAGGGCCCCTTGGCCCTCTCGCACGCCGGGTGACGAGGACGAGCGCGACGGAGGCGATGGCTGCGGAGGCGAAGACAGGGGCCCACGTACCTTCGACGAACCTGACGAAGCCTACCCCGGACGACGTCCAGAGTATGATGTTCTGGGGGTTTCCGATGGGGGTGAGCGAGCTGGATATGTTGGTGAAGGTGACCTCGGCCACTATCAACGGGACGGCGTCTATGCCGTGCCCCTTCGAGTACCGGATGATGGCAGGGGTGAGGATGAGGACGACGACGTCGTTCAGGATGAAGGGCGACACGACGAACGTGAGCAGGGAGACGGCGAAGAGCACGCCCATCCGCCGCTCCAGGTAGGCGAGGACCCCGCGGAGGAATGAGTATCCGTCCATCGCCCTGAACTGCGCCGCGATGCCGAAGAGGAGGGCCAGGGACGCGTAGACGGAGGGGTCGAACGGGCCGACCGTGAGGCCTGTCATGTGGATAGTAACACCTGGTCGGGCAACTACCTTGTTTTATAAGCGGTGGAGCGCGCTCCCTCACATGAGAGCGGCAGCCTCTGTCATCCTTGCGCTCCTCCTGGCCGGTCTCGTGGTCCCTGCTTTCACCGCAGCCGGCCAGTCAGCCGCGGGGCGCGCCCCCGCCGCCCTCGAGGTCACAGTCGTCCCCCCGGTGCTCCCCGCGGACTCCAGCACCCAACAGGCGCTGGTGGTCTCGCTCCTCGACTCCTCGGGGAATCCCACCCTTTCACTCACAGACGTGACTGTGTTCCTTTCTTCGTCCAACTCCACCGTCGGGTCGATTCCGACGACGGTCACCATACCCGCTGGGCAGGCGTACGTCCTGGTCCCCGTGTCGACCTCCTCCAGCGCGGGGACGGCGACGCTGGCTGCCACCAGCGCCGGGCTGCAGCCCGCCTCGAGCGTCCTGAAGACAGCAGTCCCGGCGTCGGCGCCCGTCGCCCTCGCCCTGTTTCTGGCACCGCCTGAGTCTGTCATGGCGCTTTCTGGGGCGGACGAGGTCTTCGCGGTCCAGGCCGTGGACTCAGCAGGGGAGCCTGCGTACACGCCGCTCGGGACCAACGTGGTCCTGACGGCCTCCAACGGGACTGTCCTCAGGGACCCGGTCTACGTGGCGATACCCCCCGGGGCTGACCCCGCCTACGGGACCATCGAGGTGCAGGCTCCCGGGTCGACCACCCTGACCGCCCTCGCCCCAGAGCTCGCCACAGGGTCCGCCAAGCTGAGCGTCCTCCCCGCTTCGGCCAGCATGTCAGTCTCAGCGGACCCGCAGTTCATAGGCTTGGACGGGGTCGTGTCGTTGACCGTCTCCGTGACCGTCCTTGGGATGCCCGTGCCGGGGGTCCCGGTCTACCTCGCCGCGAGCCAGGGGACACTGGTCCCAGGAGGGGCCCTGGCCACGGATCAGGCCGGCCAGGTCTCGGTGCGCTTCATCCCCTCCGGGCTCGGCGCCGCCACGATAACAGCCTCGTCAAACAGCACCCTGCTGGGGGGGCTCACCGCTGTCACTACAGTGGTCGTGACCAGCACGTCGACCACCGCCACCTCCCCCGCGGTCCCCGGCGCGCTCTCCGGGCTGTATGACTTCATACCAGTGTTCGTGGTCGCTGCGGTCCTCGTGGCCGGGCTGGCCCTGGTGAGATACACTCTGAACAAGAGGCGGCCCGCCCTCCCCGACGAAGGCCAGGCAGCCGAAGACAAGCCCTAGCCTATGCGGGCGGTGGTCTCGATGGCGATCCCGTCTGCCTGGACGGTGTGCCTGAAGGTCTTTGACTTTGGTATGATGCGCCGCAGCTTCTGGACCTCCACCTCCCCTTCCGCCTGGCCGAAGCCCTGGGCGAACTTGAACGACAGCACCCCGTCGACCACGCTCTTGATGAAGTTGACGTGCTTCTCGTCGTGGACCCCTTCAGGGAGGGTGACGAAGTGGACCCCGCCGTACCTGTGCACCGCGCCGACCCAGAACATGACCAGGTCGGTCATCTCCTGGCGCTGATAGACGCCCATGAGGTACCCGGCGTTGAGTATGCTCCACCTCCCCTCCTTGAGCTTCTCGACGAAGTCCTTCGTGAGCCCCGCGAGGGACGAGCCGAGCCTGATCACTTCCTCCATGGGGTCCTCCTCCATCACGTCGGCCAGGCTCTGGAGCTGGGGGGGCATCGGCCTCGAGTACACCAGGGACCTGTCGTCGAGGTAGGGGCGTATCCCCCAGTGGTAGAGGGCCATGTCCTCGGCCACGTCGCTGAGGGGTGTCTCAGGGTTGTAGTAGACAGCCTTCCCACCTGTGGCGAGGTGGTTGTAGATCGCCTGGTCGGCGAAGGTGACGTAGTGCGTCCCCGGGCCCCCCGTCAAAAGGTAGACCGAGCTCTCGGGCAGGCCTCCGCCGAGGACGTACTCCAACCCCTGCAGGCCGAGGTTTGTCAGCTTGATTCCAGGAGCAGACTGTTCCGTCTCTGCGCGCTGGCCGTCGTAGGCCAAGGATATTGGAAGCGCCTTTAAGTCTCTTATATAAGCTAGGCGGCCCGTCGGCCTGCGATATCATGCGTTTTCGGGGCCGGCGGAGGGGCGTCTCCTCCCCTGCGCTCAGGCGGGAGGGACGAGCTGGGCGCCCTTGGGGGCGAGCTCGAAGACCATGTCGTCCCCCTCGAACCTGGTCCCGCTCACCCAAAAGTCCCGGCCGTAGGTGCGGCCTATCGCCCCCCTGACCACCCCGGCCAGGAAGTCGTCGGCGAGCTTCTCCCCCTCTCCCTGGCAGAGGACGGAGTCGGATATCGACACCGTGAACCGCTCCCCCTTTTCGACCTCTGCGACCTCCAGCAGGCCGAGGCCGCTGGCCCTCACCAGCGCCTTCAGGTTTTGGACGACCTGCCCCGGCTCGGCGTCGAGCCTCTTCTGGAGCCTGTCGGCCACCTCCTGGCCGAAGGCGACCCCCTCCTCATGGAGGATTGACTGCCCTGCGCTCCCGAACCTGTCCAGGAAGTTCTTCACCAGCCTGGCCCAGCCGACGGCGTCGAGGACCATCACCCGCCTGTGCCCCCCGCTCGTGAGGGGGAAGGCGAACTCTTCGAAGTAGACCCTGTCCAGCCTGTGGGACCTCGCCTCCAGGACGAAGTCCTGCTTCCGCAGCTCTTCGACCACCTCGGAATGGGAGGCCGTGGAAGAGCACATCTCGGCGAAGAAGAAGAAATCGGCGGTCTGCTTGTCGTCGGACGCCTGGCCCGTCATCCAGAGTATGTCGATCCCCTTGGAGCCGACGAGGTTGGACACCCTCCCCAGGACGGAGGGCTTCGACTTCACCTTCATGTAGAACTCGTAGACGTCCGACCCTTCGGGAGCCGTGATGCCCAAAGACCGGGGAGTCAGCCAGGGTTGGTCCGCCAAGGCGCATCCTGTGGGTGACGGGGCCCTCAGCCAGTCTGTCCCGCTACCACGTTGTAGATGAACTTCCCGCCGTCGACGGTGGCTATGGTGACTTGGTAAGAGGTTCCGGCCGAGGCTGTGATGCCATATATGTTCAGCTGGCAGGTCCCCTGCGCAGACTCGGCAGTGGTCGAGGCGGTCGAGACAATCAGAGTCGTCACCGTGCTATCGCTGCCGCTCGTAACCGTGGTCGTGGCTGCAGTGGCTCCGCATGTCCCGTACCAGCTCGCCAGAGCCCCGTTGAAGTACACTGCTGAGATTGTGACCGCCCCTGTCCCGGTGTTCCTCAGGTACATGGTCAGGTAGTTCGGCGGCGAGCTCTGGAAGTTGTAGGCGTCGAGGCTTATCTGCTCAGTGAGCTGGTTGACGTGAGAGTTCGTCAGCGTCCCGGCGATGCCGACGGTGAAGACGTAGACTATCACCCCCGCGGCGACGGATATCGCGATGAGGAGGAGCGTCGCCACTATCGGGCTGACCGCGCGCCTGCGCTGCGAGACCTTCATGTCTACCCTGTGCTCCCAGCGACCACGTTGAACGGGAATATGCCACCGTCCGATGTGACGATTCTTACCTGGTAAGACGTCCCTGCGTCAGCGCTAGGAATGATGTAGACGTTCAATTGGCAGGTGCTCTGCGCGGATTCCGCCGTTGTGGTAGCTACGATTGTAGTAGTTTGACTGGACGTGAGAGATATCGTACCAATCGTCGTCGGACCCGTGATCGTGCCCGAGCTTGCCCCGCAGGTCCCCTGGAATATGGCCTGAACGCCATTGAAGTACACCGCAGAGACCTCTACCGCGCTGGTGCCGGTGTTCCTCAGGTACATGGTGAGGTAGTTGGTAGACTGGAAGTTGTACGAGTCGAGAGAGACCTGTTCAGTCACCTGGTTCCCCCCCGACTTCGTCAGGTTCCCTGCGAGCCCGGTGACGAAGACGTAGACGATGATCCCGGCGGCGACGGTGATTGCGATGAGCAGCAGCGTCGCGATGATGGGCGAGACGCCCTTCTTCTGCGAGACGTTCATCGGCCGGACTAGCCCCCCACCGTACTTAAGGCCGGTGAAGAAATTCTACACTCACGAGGCAGTGGCGGTCACCGAGAACACGTTCCCTAGCGAAGAGACCAGCTCGATCGTGTACTCCCCGGGGGTCCAGTCGTACGACACGGCTACGGACACGCTCCCCCCCGCGGGGACCCACTCGGAGAAGTTGTAGGGTGGAGGGAGCGTCGACGCGTAGTGCGTCGGGCCCGAGGAGCCGACTATCCAGAGGCTCACCAGGTGTATCGTCGAGGTCCCGTCGTTGACGAGGGCGAAGGACATGTGGCTCGTGTCTGTGTAGTAGGCCGTGAGCACGTCAGCGCTCAGGTCCCCGGTGAAGCTAGCGCCCCCCACGGCGTAGATCTTCATTATCGCGTACCCCGGGGTCGTGGATATCGGGGCGTTGGGGCACCCCGGCGGGCTGACGCTCGCCGTCGCCGTCTGCAGGAACCGCTGGACCTCGCTGGCCCCCCCCACCAGCCCTCCGAGGTCGATGAACCTGGTAGTGGCCGTGGAGCCCACGGACGCCAGGTCTACCTGGGTGAACGTCCCCTGGGAGAAGTCCCAAAGGTAGATGGTCTGGGTGACGGGGGCCGTGTATGCCGAGGTGACGCTCATTGTCAGGTCCTGGATAGACAGCGGGTTCTGCTTGATGGTGAAGGTGGGGCAGACCGTCGCCGAGTAGTAGTTGTTCAGGACGAGCTCGACCCCGCTGTCGTCGAAGATGACCCTCACCTCTGACAGGGTGCTGCTCTGCCCCTTCAAGGACTCGTCCGCCTCGAGTATGAAGTTGTACGTCCCTGAGCTCCCGGTGAAGAAGCTCTCCTGGGCTGCCAGAGAGCTGGGGAAGGCCCCTGCCGGGAAGGGTATGCCGTACGTCTCAGACCAGACTGTCGTCGCCGGGGTCGGGGCCACCACCGTCACAGTCTTGCCTGTGTTGGCGTCCTGGAGGTAGACGGAGATCGTCGGTGGGGAGGAGCTCGACCCCTGGTTGTCGATCGCCAGAAACTGCCCCACTGAGAACTCGACCACGCCTTGGCCCGATGCCAGTGAGGAGACCTGGCCGGGGGTCAGGGTGAACTGGGCCGTCCAGTTCCCGATGGCCTGCACGGTGTTCTTCGAACCAGGGTTGTAGGTGAAGTCTGTGAAGATGGATCCCGGCCCCGACGGGGAGCCTGTCGCCGTGATGGGGTCGAAGCTCCCGCTCATCCCGTACACCCCTGGCTGCAGGTAGACCCTGGTGAAAGTCCACCCCGCGGAGCTAGACGTGAAGTTCATGTTGGATATGGGGAAGAAATCAGCCGACGCCGTGGAGGACACGGTCCCGAGGAAGCCGGGGTTCGGGTTGTACGCCTCCGAGGCCCCGAACACCACCCTGCTGAACCCCAGCTGCTCCCTCGGGAGCTGGGCGTCGTACTGGGCCCTTGTGTCGACGGCGCTCTGGTAGGCGGTGAAGGAGTTGAACATCACCAGGGTGAAGCCGAACGAGACAGCGAGGAGGACGAGGATGAACAGGGCCCCTATCATCTCGGAGAGCCCCCTCCTCCTGGCGGGCCTATGCGATCTCTTGGACGACAAGCCTGTTCCCCCTGTCCGTGCTCACCACGACGTCATAGACGGCCCCGGTGTACCCTTTGAAGGGGACGCTGACGTTGCAGAACGTCCCCACCGGTATGACGAGCACATGCTGCGACCAGTAGCAGTAAGGGCTCGCCGTCGACGGGAGCCTGACCATGGCCGGGGTGGTCGAGTTGGTGAAGATCCCCGAGGTCGGGTACCCCGCCCCCACGGCCGTCTGGTTGAACAGGTCCACCGACGTCAGCTGCGTCACCACGTACCCCACGTTCCTTATTGTGATGTTGGCCCCCCCGGTCCCGAACTGGGCGTACTCGACCACGTATATCTCCTGGGCGGCGTTTGCGCCCTTACCGAAGAGGAGCGAGAACCCGCTGGCGTACCCCCCCACGGCGGTGCTCCCGACGTAGAAGACGGTGGTCCCTATCACCACGGTGATGGCCACCAGTATCAGCTCGGCGATTATGGGGGAGAGCCCCCTCCTCCTCGAGACCTTCAACTCAGCGCCCCCCCAGGACAGAGGGCCTGGAAGCCGCTCCCGCCGGCCACTGTATCATCTTCGGTGCGAGGCGGGCAGAGTCGTCTTAAGGAGGTGTAACATCCGCGGGTGCAGCCAAAGTCGCATCATACCCAGGCCCCCCGCCTGGGGGGACCGCAATGCTTTTCCAAGCGACGGGGTCGGAGGTGGAGGCCGTGACGGCCTCCGGGGCCTACGCCCAGGTGGACGGCGGAAGGCTCTACTACGAAGCAGCGGGTGCGGAGAAGGACCCTACGGTGGTCCTGATACACGCAGGGTTCCTAGACAGGAGGATGTGGGACGAACAGTTCGACCTGCTCCCCAGGAAGGGGTTCAGGGCCGTCAGGTACGACCTGAGGGGGTCGGGGCTTTCAGACAGGCCGAGGGGGCCCTACGACGACGCCAAGGACCTCAAAGACCTACTCGACCACGTCGGGGTGAAGACGGCCACGCTCGTAGGGCTCTCGAACGGAGGGAGCGTCGCCATCGACTTCGCCTTGGCACATCCGCAGCGGGTCAGGGGGATGGTCCTGGTGGCCCCCACCGTGGACGGCTACGAGTACGGGTCCGAGCAGGAGGAGCACATGGACCACGCCAGGGACGGGGACTGGGGGCGCTGGGAGGAGGCGGTCAAGCAGGGGAGGGTGGGCGAGGCGATCGACGTCCACCTCTCGATAATGGGCCAGTCCCTGGGGGCCGCCAGGGAGAGGGTGGCGTCGATGGCCAAGGACAACTACCGGGTGTTCACCGAGCCCTTCTTCGACCTGAGGGCCTCCAGGGCGACGCCTGCCTTCAGGCGGCTCGGCGAGGTCAGCGCCCCGACCCTGCTGGTCTGGGGGGACAACGACTTCCCGGGCCAGATCACATGCGCCGAGAGGGTCCACCAGAGGATACCGGGGTCGTCGAGGATACTCATCAGGGGGGCCGACCACCTTGTCAACATCTCGCAGCCTGGGGCCTTCAACGGGGCCCTGCTCTCGTTCCTGGGCGCGCACGCCTAGCCAGAGGCCCCGGCGCCCTCGAGTACCGCCTTCACCTTCCTCACCACCCCGGAGCCGTCGAAGTCCTCGACCAAAGAGACCCCGTACCCTGCCTCGAGGCGCTTCGCGTCCTCGGACGCCGCGGGGATGGCCACCAGCACTGCCCGGCTGGGCTTGATGTCGAACGTCTTAGCGAAGAAGGCTATCACGGCGCTGGCGTCCACCGGCTTGGTGTCCACGGCGACCTGGAGCGCCACAGTCTCCAAGTCCTTCTTGGCGTAGACGTCCAGGGAGTGGACCGACCCCGACTGCCCCTGCACCCTGGCGGGGGCTGAGACCTCGTACCCCATGGCTGCCAGCATGGCCGCCAGCTCGGGGTCGAGGAGGAGCGTGTTCCTGAGCTCGACCAGCGCCTTCTCGTTGACGGAGTAGGCGTCTATGGTGACCAGCGCGAGGTCCGCCGTGTTGAACTCGTGGCTCCCCTCCTTGCAGAGGAAGACCAGCCTCGGGGAGCTCGTCTTCGAGAGGCAGTTCTGGCATTCGTACCACACCCCCGAGACCCTGAGCTCGCTCTGGGACCTTATCGGCCTCCCGCAGTTGGGGCACTGGAGGGTCCCCCCCTTGTCGAAGCGCGAGTCGTCCCCGATGTAGCCGCAGTAGGTGTGCTCCACGAGGGAGCGCTTCACAGAGTTCTTCGCCCTGCACTTCACGCACTCCACCATCGCCATCGGGTCCGCCCTGAGATGGACCGGGCACATCACCACCTGCCTGCTCGACGCCTTCCGGAGGACCGCCTGCTCCACCATCTCCCCTATCCACCCCTTCACGTCCACCTCCGGCCCGAGCACCGCCTCGGCCAGGAGGTAGTGGACCTTCCCGTCAGCCCCTATGGACGGCTCGAGGAGGACGTTGTCGGTGAGCATCCTGCGCAGGAGCTCCCTGGTGTTGGGGTCGCTGTACAGGCGGGTCGCTTCTATCCTGGGGGCGGGGGCCTGCAACCATCTCACCTTGCGAAGAGCTGGAACGCCAGCACGGTCGCTGTCACGAGTATGACTATGTGCTTGATCCCTGCGGCGAAGGACGCCTCCCCAAGCTTCCCGGCCCCCAGCCCCCCCACCACCGCCTCCACGAGGGCGATCTGGAAGAAGGCGCTCTTGATGGACGACAGGCTGACCCCCTGGAGCCCCTCGAAGGCGACGGCCGCCCCCGCGGCGGAGCTCTGGGTGCTGATGAGCCCGGCGAAGAAGGTGTCTATCATGACTATCGCTATCCCGAGGAATATGAAGACGGCGATATACGTTGTGAGGGTGAAGGGCCTCAGCGAGTTCCTTACCTCCTTCCCTATCTGGTGGAGCTCCATGGTGTGCCTCTGGATGGCCTCCAGCATCTCCTCGACCTTCCCCCCTGACCTGTCAGCCTCGAGGATGATCCCGAACGTCCTCTTCGCCATCCTCGAGTCGAGCCGCCGCATCTCCATCCGCACGACGTCGTCGAAGGGGACCCCCCACGACAGCTGGGTCCTCATCCTGACGAGCTCCTTGGTCAGGGGGCCGTAGTCGTTGTCAGCGGCCATCTCCAGGGCGCGGGTCAGGCTGAACCCCGACTTCGCGTTGCTCGTCACGTCGGAGAGGAAAGTCGGCAGGGCGTCGTCTATCTTCCCCCTCCAGCGTTCGAAGGCCCAGTCGACGCCGCCTGGGACAGCCATGAACCCGACGCCGGCGAGGAGCATGGTGGACGGGAGGGGGAAGGGGAGGGGGGCGCCGAAGACGAGGTTGAGGGCGGCCAGCGCCGTGAGGGCGGCCGCGGCCCCCGCCGTGGCCCACAGGTAGAGCGCCCTGCGCCTCTCGTGCAGCTCCAGGACGCCCAAGCTACTCGACCTCCTTCCTGACGGTCTGGTCTGCGAGGATGAGGCTCACCAGGCCCCCCACGGGGACGAAGAGGTACCCCACCAGGTACATGAGGGTGAGGACGCTCAGCCCTGCGAAGGAGCCCACTATCGCCCCCATCACCGAGAACATGATCAGGAGGAGGAGGGGGGCGACGACCAGGACGATGGTGTATATCTCAGCCACCATCCCGACGTTCTCCCCCACCGCCTTCGCCTGGAGCCTCCTGTCCAGCATCATGGCCGACGCTGACCTGCTGAGGTAGGAGTTGAGGTCCCCCCCTGACACCGACGCGGCCCTGAACCCGTCGAGGAACTCGCCGAACCTGTCGGAGGGGGAGCGCCTTATCTCCGCCTCGACTGCCTGGGTCAGGTCCATCCCCATGGTGGCCATGTCCCTGACCATCATCTTCGACTCCCTGGCGACCACCCCTCCGTCCTCTTCCCTGGCGAGGACGTCGAAGATCCTCTCAGGCGTCACCGAGGCCGTGGCGAGGACAGACATGTGGCCGACGGCGTACGGGAGCTCGGCGTCTAGCCTCCGCCCCCTGGAGCTCGCCATGGCGCTCGGGAGGAAGTAGAAGGCTGCCATGCTGCAGGCGAAGGCGAGGACCCCTGACCCGGCCGGGAGTATGACCGCGAACCCGAGCGGGAGGCGGGCGTAGAACGCGGCGGTGAACCCGGCCAGGGCCCCAGCCACCCCGGCGACGGTCGACGTGAAGAGGGCCCCGGCGACGTAGGCGCGGAAGGTGACCATGAGCCCGCTCCGGGCGAGGTCCTCCCTTACCCCGTCGAAGAGGCCCTCGAAGCGCCTGGCGTAGGGGGAGTAGAGGACGTACGACGCCCCCCAGAACCCGAGCCTCCGGGGCTCCTTGGCGGTCAAGCCATCGCCTCGAGCTCCGTCCTCGCCCTGCTCGCCATGGCGTAGGGGTTCCCGTAGAACTCCTGGACGTAGCTGCTGACCTCCTTGTACGACCTGTAGTTCTTCCCTGCAAGCCATTCGAGGAACACCTTCCTCGACTCGAGGTCCCGCCTGATCTCTTCGGGCCTCAGCCCGTACCTCTGGTTTATCTTGTCGACCAGCCTGCTCCGCCCCGTCCCTGAGATCCGGTCGGTGACCGGGTCCCACCTGTAGACCTCGTTCATCACCATCTCGTTGGTCCTGCTGTCGTAGCCGAGTATCTCGTTGACGCTCACCACCCGGCGGACGGACCTGTCCCCCATCCTCAGCTTGAGCTGGAGTATCACGCAGTCGAGGCTTGTCCCGACCAGGCTCCTCGGGAGGTTCATCGGCTCGGTCGTCAGCCTGTTGAAGACCGCCTCGACCGAGTCGGCGTGGATGGTTGACATGCCGCCGTGCCCCGTGCTTATCGCCTGGAATAGTGTGAACGCCTCCTTCCCCCTGACCTCTCCCACGATGATCACGTCCGGCCTCTGCCTGAGGGCGTTCCTCACCAGGTCGAACAGCGATATCTCCCCGGCGGACCCCTCCGCCCTGCTCACCTCCTGGACCCAGTTCTCCTGCGGGAGGTTGAGCTCGGGGGTGTCCTCGATGCTGACCACCTTCTGCCCGGGGGTGATGAACATGGAGAGGCAGTTGAGTGAGGTTGTCTTCCCGCAGGCGGTGGACCCGGCTATCAGCATGGAGAGCCTCTTCTCCACGAGGTACCAGAGGTAGGCGGCCACCTCCGCGTTGAGGGTGTTGTACTTGATGAGGTCTATGACTGTGAACGGGTCCTCCTTGAACTTCCTTATGGTGAACGTGCTTCCCCTCTGGGTGATCTCCTTCCCATAGGTGAGGTGGAGGCGGCTCCCGTCCTGCAGGGAGGCGTCGACCATCGGGATGGCCATGGAGATGTGCTTCCCCGAGACGTACGCGAGCTTGGAGACGAAGGTGTCGAGCTCCCCGTCGGTGTCGAACGCCACGTTGGTCGGGATGGACTCGTAGTCCCTGTGCCAGACGTAGATGGGTATCCCAGAGCCGTCGCAGGAGATGTCCTCGATCAGCGGGTCGAGCATGAGCGGCTCTATCTTCCCCAGGTGGATGAAGTCCCTGGTGAAGTAGTACTGGAGCTTGCGCATGCTCGGCCTGGGGACCTTGAACCCGTAGGTCTGCGCCATCTTCGCCACCTTGTCTGACAGGAAAGCCTCCGCCTTCTCCCTGGTCTCGATGCTCCGCAGGTCCACGTCCATCTCCTCGATGAGGAGCTCCTTCAGGTCGGCGAACTGCTTCTTCTCCTCGGCCGTCAGCTCAGGCTCGATGACCACGTACCTGTACCCCTCGACCCCTTCCTCCTTCGCGATCGCGCCATAGACGTTCAGCGCCCCGGCCTTCAGCGGGAAGACCTCGACGAAGTTCTTCGAAGCGGACTCGGCCAGCATCCGGTCTAGGGTGGCACGCTCGAGCCCCTTCGGCTCAGGGATGGCGGCCTCCGGCGAGGGCATCGGCCCCGGCCCCATCCACGACACCCCCACCGCCAGGGCGACGACTGCCACCCCCGCTCCTGCCAGCACAGCCGCAGCCTGCGCGGCCCCCAGCCCGAGGACGTCGGCCAGGAGCAGGGACAGGGGGAGGACAGGCCCCCGGAAGACGGCCAGGGTTGACAGCTCTGCCAGCAGGTACGCCGCCGCCCCCCCGAGGGCCCATAGCCTGAGCCGGTGCGGAGGGAACCCTCGGAGCCTCTTCATGGGTCCGCGGGCGCGGCGTTGCCGCTTAAGGGTGTGTCACATCGGAAGGTGCACACACGAGGGAGCGCGGGGGGCCTGTGGAGAACTTCTTCACCCCCCTTAAGAACGCCCGAGAGGGCGCGGCCTTGTGCGTTTGCGAAAGGACGTCAACGTGTGCCTCTTCGACCCTGCGAGGAAGTACTTCCAGATAGTGCTGGAGCTGGAGAACGTCCCCGGCGCCCTCAAGAGCGCCATGGAGGTGATACACGGCCTCGACCTGAACATCCTCGGGAGCTTCACTTCGGCGGACAGCGCCGCCAGGGTGGGGGTCTGGAGCGGGTTCGTCGAGGACGGCGAATACACCGCCCAGGACCTGAAACGGAAGCTCGGCGCCTCCCCCGCTGTCCACGACGCGATCGTGATGGAGAGCAACAACGGGTTCCTGGTGGACAGCGTGCACTTCCCCGTGGCGTTCAACAACGGGACGAGGGCGATAATGATGGGGGCCGGGGCCGCGGCCAACATGCTGAGCACCATGAACGAGAGGTTCGGGACGGGGGGGAACGTCATACTCCACGAGGAGGGGAAGACGTACGGCCGGGAGCTCGGCCGGGAGTACCTCCTCAGGCTGGGCGCCGACTTCATAATGGCAAACCTCGAAGACGTCGTGAAGCTCTACCAGGCCCTGGGGTGGTTCAGGGTCGAGGGCGCGAAGGCGGCGCCGGGGTGGGAGCGGGTCTCGGTCAGGGCGGCGGACAGCTTCGAGTGCGCGGGGGTGGAGGCGAAGGTCCCCCACAGCCACTTCGTCAGGGGCCACCTGGAGGGCATGCTGACAGTCTGGCTGGGGAAGCCGATGGAGTGCAGAGAGGCCCTCTGCATCGCCAAGGGGGACGAGGTCTGCGAGTTCACCCTTACCCCAAGGGCGCCGTAGGCTGCGGCGCGCCCCGATGGCCGGTTTTTTTACCACCCTTTCAGGAGGAGCACCGTGGAGATAGAGCCGGCCCAGGGGGGGAGGGTCCCGGAGACACTCGTCCGCATCTTCGTCTCCGCCTCGGTCCTGACCCTGGCAGCCGTCGTCGCACTGGTCTTCGTCCATTTCTACTACCCGGAGCCCTCGACGCTGGCCCTCGCCTCGGCGCTGACCGCGGCCCTGGCGGCCTTCGCCGTGGCGTCGGCGGCCGCGGGGGTGTGGTTCGCCTGGGGGAGGTACCGCCAGCACAGGCGGGCGATACTCTTCGTGGTGGGGGTCACGCTGGCGACTCTGTTGGCCCACGCGTACATCATCAACACCCCCCCGGCGGCCGGGGCAGGGGCCGTGAGCGGGGCCCCAGGGACCCCCTTCGGGGACAGCAAGGTGTCCGTCACCAGCTCTGTGGTGGGGCAGCAGCTCGAGGTCACCGTCCAGGCGGAGGATGGGGGGGACGCCATAGCGAACCTCACCCTCCTCGGCAACGGAGCCCCCATGGCCGGCGGTGGGTTCTCCCCGCCGCCCAGCTACGCGTCCCCCCTCCAGCCCAACGAGTCGACGTCAGGGTACTGGACCGTCCCCGCAGGGGAGAACCTCACCAGGCTGACCGTCGACTACGCCCCCCTGGTCTGCTACGACACGTCTAGCCAGGGCTACGGCTGCATCATGGACGAGGTGTACTACGTCCCTGCGTCGCAGCACCTCCTCGCAGGGGACCAGTGCCAGGTGGGGGCGCCCTCGGGGACCGGCGCCTACTGCAACCCCGAGCACCCCCCGCTCGGCAAGGCGCTGATGGCCGCCGGGATGGCGGTCCTCGGCGAGTACGACGCGGCCGGCTGGAGGGTGATGCCTGCGGTCCTCGGCTCGTTCTGCATCCCCCTCCTGTTCGGGACCGCCTGGGAGGTCTCCGGGGACAAGAAGGTCGCCTACCTCTCGGCCGCCCTCCTCTCGCTCGACGTGATGTTCTTCACCCAGTCGAGCGCCGGGGTCCTCGACATACCCCCCGTCTTCTTCGGGCTGCTCGCCTTCTTCGTCTACTTCAGGGGGGTCCGCTGGTGGAAGGCAGACAAGTACGTCGTCGCCGGGGCGCTGATGGGGCTGGCAGGCCTCGCGAAGGAGACGGCCGTCTTCGCGGTCGCCGCCCTGGCCACCTACGTCCTCCTCTTCGAGGAGGGGGCCTGGCTAGGGCGCGTCTACCGCGCACTGAAGGTCGTCCTGGCGGTGGGGGCGGTGTTCGCCATAGGGATGCAGGCCTTCGACTCCACGCTCGCGAGCGCGGCGTTCCCCACCTTCGTCGCCCAGGTGCAGTACATCATAAGCTACGGGACGTCCCTCGTGGCCCACCAGCTCGCGTGCCAGCCCACCACGGGGTACTGGTGCATGTTCGCCAACGACCCCGGAGGCCCCCCCATCCTCCCGTTCGACTGGCTCCTCTACTACAGCCCGGTGGCGTACTACCTGGTCACAGTCACGGTCAACCCGGGGAACCTGACGTACGTCTCCGTGGGGTACTACGGGGTGACCAACCTCCTGGTGACCTGGGCCACCTTCATCTGGGTCCCCCTGATGGCGTACGCACTCTACCTGGAGCGGAAGAGGAGGCGGCCGAGCCCCGAAGGCGTCCCTGCCGACGAAACGCCCCTCCAGGTCCGTGGTGATCCTTCTTCCGTCCTCCGTGTTGTACCCGAAGGCGTCCCTGCCGACGAAACGCCCCTCCAGGAGCCTCCCGGCCCAGCCCTCTCGGGGGAGGGGAGGCTCGCCGCCTTCACGCTGACCCTCTTCGGATGGAGCTACGTCCCATACCTGTTCCTCTTCTTCGACGGGAGGGTGACATACCCCTTCTACATCATCCCTGCGATACCAGCGATGGCGATGGGGACCGCCTACTGGGCGTCGAGGAGGTGGTTCCCAAAGTGGCTGACCGCGTTGTACCTTGTCATGGTGTTCGTCTTCTTCCTCGTCTACTTCCCTGACAAGGCGTTCCTGCCGCTCTGGCTCCGTGCCCTGATCGGGCACTAGCGGGCCGGGGGGCGGCGGGGGACCCAGGCGGACCCCCACCATACTGGCCTGCAGAAGGGGCGCGGCCTCTTGTGGTCGGACGCCGTCAGCCCTGACGATAGGTGGACGCCAGGTAAACAAATGTTATAGAGGGGTCATCTATGCGAATGGAAAACACTTGGGTTTCCTGCCGCGGTTTGTGATGTCCACCCGCCCCCCCGGGGTGGACGTGTATGAGTTGGTGGTGACCGGGGCGGACTCCGTCGGGGTCCTCCACAAGATATCAGGGGTGGTCAGCGACGCCGGGGTGAACTTCGTCCTCACCCACGGGCAGATGGACGAAGGGGGGAAAGAGTTCGTCCACGCTTACTACTGCGAGTTCGCGGGGGCCAAGGTGACCCCCGAGGAGCTGGAGAAGCGGCTCCGGAAGCTCCCCTTCGTGGCGGAGGTCCGCCTGACGTCGATGAAGGGGATGATGTTCGAGAAGTTCATGTTCCCGGTGGCGTCAGTGCTGGCGGACAGGATGCTGACCCTGGGGGCCGGCGCGTTCGTGGAGATGGAGGAGAGGCTTGTCGAGATATTCGGGACGGCGGGGGAGACTATGTCGTACGAGCAGGGGAAGGCCTACGCCGAGTCGACTATGAAGGCCCTCGAGCAGTACAGGCGCTCGGTAGGCGCGGAGTGGGACATAAGCAACATAGAGGACCTGTTCAGGGCTGAAGGGTGGGGGGTCGCCACGGTCAAGGAGTCGCCCGAGGGGTACGACGTCAAGGTGAAGTCTGCCCCGGCCAGCCCTCGGACGGGGTCAGCGAAGGGGCCCGGAAAGTTCGTGGTGGGGCTGCTCGTGGGGATGCTCGCGGCGCATAGCAAGGGGCACCTGGCGGCCGGACCCGTCGAGTACGACCCCAAGGAAGACGAGTGCCGCTTCTCCATCAAGAAGGCGAGGCACGGCTAGCAGTTTTCGTCGGAAAACCTGGTTTGCGGTCGCACGCGGCTGAGGGCCCCCCCGGACAGCCTGTAGACCGCCGTCCCTGCCCCAGCCTCCTCCTCGCTGGTGGACACCATCACCACCGTGGTGCGGAGCTCCCTGTTGAACCTGGCCACCAGGTCCAAGAAGACCTTCGCGCTCTCGTCGTCGAGGGCCGAAGTGGGCTCGTCGGCCAGGATCAGCCCCGGCCGGTTCGCCATCGCCCTGATGGCGGCCACCCTCTGCTGTTCGCCGTGGCTCATCTCCCCCGGGTAGCGCCCCGCGAGCCCTTCCAGCCCGAAGTGCTTCAGGTCCGCCGTCGCCCGCGCCCTCCTCTCCTCCTTCGGGACCCCTGCCAGCCACATCGGGACCTCTATGTTCTCGAGGGCTGTGATGTGAGGTATCAGGTTGAACCCCTGGAAGACGAATCCGAGCCTCTCCCTCCTCATCCTGGCCGCGGCCGAGTCGCTCAGGGCGGAGGCGTCGGCGCCCAGGACTGCCACGGACCCCTTCGTCGGCCTGTCCAGGAGGCCCATCAGCCTGAGCAGGGTCGACTTCCCCGACCCGGAGCGCCCATAGATCCCGACGAACTCCCCCTCGTAGACCGAGAGGGTGACCCCCTTCAGCACCGCCTCGCCGTCGGCGTAGGACTTCCACACGTCCTCGAGGGCGAGCACAGGGACGGGCAAGGCCACCTCCCCGCCGCCTCCCCTCCAGGCGCTTTAAGGGAGCGGGGCCGCGCGGGCCTGCTGCAACGCTCTAATAACAGCCGCAGGGACCTCGCGAGGCTTGAAGCGCTCCAGGGTCGTGCTCGTCCTCAACGTCCTCATCCTCGTCACGCTCCTGGCGGCCGCCGCCGTCCTCGCCCTCGTAGTCGTCGGGGGGGCGTCGTCAGCGTCGGCCATATCGATAGGGACGCCCACCACCCGGACTTCAGGGGGGGTGACCTACATCGTGGCCCCGCTCCAGATAGGGGACCGCGGGTACTTCAGCTTCTCCAACGTCGCCGTCGACGTGGTGGTGAAGGACGCGGCCGGGGCGCAGCTGCTCGCGGGGACCCTGGGCCCGTTCACCGTCGACCCAGGGCAGACGCTGCGCACGACAGCCTCCCTTGCGTTCGAGACGGCGAACCTCTCCTCCGCGGCGCTGCAGAGCCTGCTCACCACCCCTCAGAACCTTACAGTCACAGCGGCCCTGGCGGCCTCGGTCCCCCCGTTCGTAGGCGTCTCAGGGACGGTCAGCGCCCAGCTGAAGTGGGGCGCCCCTGTGGCCGGGCTGACGGTCGGGGAGCCGACGTTCTCGCAGCACAACTCCACCGCGGTGGAGGCATCGGTCCCTGTAAAGTTCTCTGACGACAACGCCTACCTCGCGGTGACAGGTGACGGGACCGTCTCCGTGCTGAACTCCACGGGGCAGAAGGTAGGCTCCGGGCTGGTCTCCATCGACGCCGTCCCCGGCGGCCAGTTCGACCAGGCCGTGACCCTGTACGTCGACATCCCCGCGAGCCAGGTCCAGTCCCTGCTCACCCAGGACCAGACGCTGAGCTACACCGCGGTGGTGACCATCCCGACCGGGGGGAGCCCTTTCACCCTCTCCGAGCCCGTCACCTACGCCTGGGGGGCGCCGTTAGAGGGGCTCAGCGTCGGCCCCCTGACCGCGTCCCCGGTCAACGCCACCTACTCGTCGGTGGCCGCCCCCCTCACGTTCACGGACGCGTCGTCGTTCATCAGGCTCAACGCGACGGTGAGCGGGACGATCACTGGCCCCTCAGGGACCGTCGTCGGGACCATCGCCCCGATGGTCGTGACAGCTGACCCGGGCCAGCAGTTCTTGGCGACGGTCTCCGGGCTCATACAGAACGCCGCCCTGGGGCAGGGGAGCTACGTCTTGCACCTGACCATCGGCACCCAGTATGGGACCATATCCACGGAGGTGACCGCGTCTGCCTAGGCTCCTAGGGGTGGAGATGAGCGCGGGGAAGCTGGGGCTCCGGGCCGTCCTCGCCGCCGTCTTCGGCGCCATAGCGTTGGTCGTGTTCTACTACGTCCCCGCGTCCCTGGGGACTTTGGCCTCGCGCCTTGTGGGGCCGGCGGACACACCGGCTGTGTCATCCCTCGTCGCTTCGCTCGTCGGCCCGACGCTCCCGGCGCTGGGCGTCGCCGTCGCCGTCCTTGTCTTCGTCTGCTTCTTCCTCAGGGGGACCAAGGCGTACGGGCCGGTCCTCGTCGTCCTCGGCTTAGCCCTGTTGGCCTACGTGTACGTCCTCTTCCACGGGGGGACCGTGTATGCGACTGTCCCGACCCTCTCGCAGTACTCGGCCGCGGGGAGCGTGGCGATATCCATGGCCGCCCTGATGTACCTGTTCATGCTCCCGCCTCTCCTGACCGTGGTGAAGGGGGCGGTCCTCACCGCAGCGAAGCCGGACGTATCCCCTGCCCCTCCTGGCTGACGTCGACGCCGGTGAACTTCGACCGGACCGCCCTCAGTAGCCCTTCCCCCTTCGCCTTCTGCGGCTCCCTGATGGCGTACCCCTTGGGGCCCGAGAGTATCACCACCGCGTGCGCCATGAATATCTTCATCATGTACTCGAAGATCCCTGAGTTGTACAGCTCGACGAGGTCGTAGGCGCGTGTCTAAGCGTACCGGGTCTGCGCGTCCCCCTCCTTCGGGGTCCTCTGCCACCTGACCCGGACATGGAAGAGGAACGCCCCCAGGGCGGCCAGGGCCACCGCCCCCTGGACCAGGGCGTAGGGGAGGGACAGGAGCATGACCCCCGCCCTCCCCCCCTTGAGCTTCGAAGCCGAGAGCCAGGCCGACGCCGCGTAGGCCATGGCCGCCCCGAGGACGACAGGCACGAGCGCGGACGGCCAGAGGGGGGAGAGGGCGGCGAGGACGACGAACCCCGCCGGGGCGAGGGGGGCGAGGAAGGAGAGGACCACGTCCGCGGCGAGGGCCGGCCTCAGGCGCGCGACCACCCTGCGATTCTTCCAGAGGGCGTCGAGCATCCCCTTGTACCATCTTAGCCGCTGCCTGGCCAGCGCCCCCAGGGTCCCAGGCGCCTCTATCCCGACCCTCGCGGTGGAGAGCCTGACCCTCAGCCCCTTCGCCAGCTGCCTCAGGGAGAGGTCGGCGTCCTCAGCGAGGGCCCCTTCGTCCCAGACCTCCCCCCCTCCGGGGCCGAGGGCTGCGACCGGGATGAAGGAGAAGAAGCCTGTCGCAGGGAGGAAGAGCCCGAGCCTGTCCTTTGCCTTGGCGGCGGCGGCCCAGGCCTCGGCTTCGAGGGCCAGGGTCCCCTGGAGGGGGCCCGCTCCGGCGTTGCTCGGGTAGGGGACCCCCACCACCGCCCACGTCCCGGGGGCGTCGGCCAGCGGGAGGAGCCTGTCTATGCAGTCCGGCTCGACCAGCGAATCCTCGTCCAGGAGGAGCAGGTACCTTGACCTGACCGCCCCGATGGCCGCGTTGAGGGCCCTGGCCTTCCCCGCCGAAGGGGAGCGGACGAGCGTGAGCTGCTTCCCGACCCCCCGGGGAGGCTGGGCCGAGGGGCCGAGAGCCACGGCCAGCTCCAGCGCGGGATACTTCACCCCAGCCAGCCTGCGGAGCGTCTCGTCGAGGGCAGGGGTCCCCCCCAGCGACGCGACCAGGGCGGTCACCTCAGGCGTGGCAGAGAACGCGTCGGGCGGCTCTTCGGCGAGGGACCTGCCGTAGGCGAAGAGGGCGAGGGAGTAGGCGGTGAGTCCGAAGAGCGCCGCCCCCGCGAGCCACGCTGCCGCAGCCAGGGCGAGGAGGGCAGGGTCCAACCGCACCCCCCGGCCGGGGCGGGATTCTTCTACGTTCGCAGGGGGCTAGAGGCTGCAGTAGGTCGAGTCCTGGCCGTCCGCGTACACCCGCTGGAGGGAGGTCTGCGCGGGGAGCCCTGCCACCAAGGTCATGTTGACCGGGTGGCCGTAGGTCCCCCCGACGTAGCCTATCTCCCCGATGAGGTTGTCCAGTATCAGACAGCCGCGGCTGAGGGGGTGCGCCCCGGCGAGGTAGAGGAAGCCGGGGCCGGAGCTGACGTTCCCGCCGTAGTAGGAGGAGAGGTAGCCGTACCTGGCGTCGGCGTATATCTGCTGCCCGGGGGGGGACCTCCCCGCCCAGACCAGGGCGGAGACCTCGGCAGGGGTGTAGACGCGCTGGCTCCCCCCGAGGGGGCCCGACCAGTAGGCGGAGTAGGGGACGACGTACGCCGACCCCGCGACGATCAGGGCGACGGCGGCGAAGCCGGCGGCGGCGGTCCACCCCCGTCCCCCCATCATCTTCGCGAGGGCGAGGGCCGCTAGGACCGCGGCCCCCGGATAGACGAAGTCGAGTATCCTCAGGGTGGTCCCCACCGCCCCCGGGGTCGCGAAGGCTGAGAACCCCACCAGCCCGAGCACCCCCAGGGCCCAGAGGGACGCGAAGACCGCCCCCCTCGAGTATGCGGTCCCCCTTGCCGACAGCATCCCGGCCGCGGAGAGGAGGGCGACGGCGACGTAGGGGAGGAGCAGGGCGAGGACGTAGGGGGAGGCGACGGGGGAGTCGAGCAGGGTGTGGAAGGCGAGGGCGGATGCGAAGAGCCCCGCCACCCCGAGCGAAAGGACGGCAAGCCAGGCTGAGGTCCACCTGTGCACGTCGAGCCTGAACGCGCCTGCGACCCAGACAGGCGCGGTGAGCAGGGCCTCGTAGGCGAAGACGGCGATGACGTCGGAGGGGGTCAGGTCGTAGGGGAGGCTGGTCACAGCGTGGACGTAGAAGTACAGGTAAGCGGCGACGGAGTAGAGGGCGAGGACGGCAGAGGCCCACCCCACCCTGGCGCGCCCCCCGGGGGACAGGGCGTAGGCCATCGCGAGGTAGCAGCAGAGGAGGAGGCCTACCACGCTGGCGAGGCTGTGGGCCGCGAGGAGGGCGCCGAAGGCGAAGGCGGAGAGGGCCAGGGCCCCCTTCTTCCCTCTCTTCAGCCAGATGTTCATCAGGAGGACCACGAGGACCATCAGGGGGAGGGCGAACCCCTCCTTGGTGACGCCGGCCGAGATCATGACCGTCCCCCCCGCCACTGCGAAGAAGAGCGTCGCCGCTGCGGAGGCCCGGGTCCCGATCCCGAAGGACCGGAGGAGAGCGAAGAAGACGACCGCCATCAGGCTCGTGACCAGGGGCCCGAGGAGGGGCATCAGCGAGAAGGGCGGCAGGCCGAGGAGGACGGAGGAGACGGCGTAGAACAGCGTGTCGGCGGGCCAGAGTATGTTGTACGGACCGAACCCGTTCCCCGGGCCCAGAGGGACGGGGGTCGAAGCGACGAGGTTGCGGGCGTTGGCCAGCTGAGGGTAGGTGTCCGTGTGGTAGGGGACACCGCTCGCCAGGTAGGGGGACGCCCTCAGGGCGAAGGCGACCAGGACGATCGCCGCAGCTAAGTAGACGCCCTGCCTCTGGCTCACTCTGGCTCTGCCCTGGCCGGGGCGGGGGAGGATTTCAACATGGCCTCAGGCGGTGACGGCGAACTCGCAGCGGTCCGAACCGGTAGAGACGCACTTCGTCTCGACCACCTTGACCCTGGCATTGTAGACGCTCTCGAACATCCCTGCGAGGTGCCCGCGGAAGAAGTTGCTCCCCGCAGGTAGCTTCGCCGGCTTCGACAGGCACTCGAAGTTGTCCCATATTTCCACCGCCGACTTCTTCCCCTCCAGGTCGAAGGACACCACCTCGGGGCGCCCCCACCCTGTCGCGTTGTAGTACCCCAGGGCCACCTGGAGGTCCTCGGCGTCCTCCACGTGGTAGCCGCTCAGGAGGTCTCGCCAGGTGGGCGCTCCGTGGTGGTATCCGAGCTGGTAGAGCAGGACGTCCCCCCCGGTCCCCAGGATGTCGCGGATCCCCTCCTCCATGACGGAGAAGAAGTGCGTCCGGAGCATGATCCCACGGTCCCCCGAGTTCCAGGCCAGGGGGAAGTTCATCCCGTCGGTTATCAGCCCCTTGTGCGCCTCGGCCACCTCGACCGCGCGGGCGTACTTGGACCCCTCGAGCATCTTAGCCAGGGCCGCGGCCGACGGCCTCCCCTCCGTCGCCTGGACGAAGAAGCTGCACCTGCCATAGCCGTCCTCCCCCGGCGACGAGACGAACCCTGACACGATGCTGAACCGCCCCTTCTCGAGGATGTTCGCCAGGTTGGCGATGGCGCCCACCTCGTGGCGGACCTCGAGCCCCACCAGGTAGAGCTTCTGCCCCTTCTCCCTAATGGAGACTATGACGTCTTTCCTTTTCTCCATTGGTCTCCCCTACAGCGGCGTCGGGGTCGTTATTACGTCTAGTCCATGGCTGCCGCCCTGCTCGCGCGCGGCGTTCCGTACACGTCGGGAAAGACAATCGCTCGCGCCCGGGTCGCGCGGCAGCTTCCTGTACCCCGCGCGGTCAGAGCCGCGGCCCCTCGCCGCGAAACGCGAACGCCAGGGACGCGAAGACAGCAAGCGCCGGGCCGAGGACGGAGACGGCGGCGCCCTCCAGGGTCGGCGCGACCAGGAGGGGCTGGAAGAAGAAGCTGAGCACCCCCGCAGACGAGAGGGTCCCGACCCCCCAGAAGGCGGCGGCGTACCCCAGGGCCCCGCAGAGGGCCGCCAGAGGGACGGACGCGCCGGCTAGCCAGGCGAGCCGCCTCCCCGCCCCCATCCCGAGGGCGGCGAGGGTCCTCTCCGTGGGCGCTGTCCCCTCCAGCCAGTTGGAGGTGGCGAAGTAGACGGCCATGAGGGACGCCGCGAGGACGACCGCGCCGAGGGACTCCAGGAGGGACCGGACCAGCCCCGACCCCCCGGCCAGCTCCGCCGACAGGGACGGAGGGCCCCCCTGGGGAGCCAGGGACACAAGGAGCGAGTACGGGGCCAGCCCGAGCTGCTGGACGTAGGGGTTGGAAGGCGTCCCGCCCCCCTGACGGCCGGCGCCGATGGACTTCAGCATGGCAGACTCGCTGAACACCGCAGGGTCGACCCTCAGCCTGAGGAAGGTCGCCTGGTCGGCGGAGAGGCCCCTGAGCGCCCGGGCGGTCGAGAGGGTCGTGAGCACCTCGGAGTCGAAGGGGGGGCCGGCGGACACTATGCCCACCACGCGGAGGGTCGCCGACGAGTTCGCCAGTATCCCCGAGACGACGATCTCCTCCCCGACCTTCACCCCGCCCCTGCTGGCCAGGGCCTCCCCCACCAGGGCGGTCCCGTTCCCGAAGGCTGACGCGCTCCCGGAGACCAGGGCGGTCGGCTGCATCGCTGAGAAGTCGGCGTAGTCGACCCCGAGGACCACCGCGACGCTCCCCCCCGACTCCACGGGCGCGTACACCTCGGCGCTGTGCGCCAGGACCCCGGGGACCGAGGCGGCGTTCATCACCTGCGTGAGGTCCACGGCCCCGGTCTCCGGGACCTTCCCTCCCCCGGAGATCACCACCACGTCCTTCCCGGCCCCCGGGGCCGCGAGGAAGGCGCCCGACGAGCCGGAGAGGATGAACGTGGTCGTCGACATCACCACGGAGAGGAGCAGGACGACGGCGAGGAGCCCCCCGAGGTCCCTCCACCTTGTGACGCGCCTCAGCGTGCAGACCGCCCCCTGCGCCTGGATGCCAGCGACGCCCCACCCGCCCCCAGGAAGACCGCGGACGCGGCCATCAGTGACGTGGCCCCGAGCGACCCCGGGGTGAGTTCGGGGACGTAGTAGGGCGCCCCCGCCAGGACGGCGGCCCCCCGGAAAGCCACCTGGGCTGCGACCACCCCCAGGGCGACCCCGAGGACGAGCGACAGCGCGGCGATGAGGGCCGTCCTCAGGGCCAGCAGCCTCGCTGTCGCCCCCGCCGGCGCCCCCAGGGTCGAGAGGAGCCGCCGGGTAGCGGCGAACTCCCTGGACGAGCCTGCCGAGACGGCGAACGCGGCCGCGGCGGTGAGCGCCCACGCCGGGACCAGCCAGGCGGCGAGCAGGGACCCCACCTCGCCGAGGAACGAAGACACCAAGAGGGCCCCAGGGCCCCCCGCCGGCGGGGCCGCCTGGGCGACCAGCCCTCCGAGGGCCTGCGACCCGGCCAGGAGGGCGACCAGGGAGGACAGCGCCAGCATCCTCGCCACGAAGGAGCGGGGGCGCCCGACGGAGAGGCGGATGCTCATCAAGCCCAGGCTCGGGTCGGGGACGGGACGGGTTAAGTGGTTTTGTGGCCGTTATAACGCCCTGCCGGAGCAGGCCGCCCCGTTGCAGATGCCGGGGCGGAGGGGGTGGGCGTACGCGGGGGCGCTCCTGGTGACGGTGCTCTGGTCGTCGTCCTACGTCCTGATCAAGGAGGGGCTGCAGGAGATCCCCCCTCTCTACTTCGCGACGCTCAGGTACGCCCTCGCCTTCTCCGTGCTGCTGGCGCTGACCGTCGCGACCGGGCCCCGGCGCGCCTTCGGCCCGGCCCCCGGCAGGAGGTCCCTCGGCCTGCTGGCTGTGGCAGGGCTGGCGGGGTACACCGTCGCGCAGGGGTTCCAGTACGTCGGGCTCTACTATCTCCCGGCGGTCACCACCAGCCTCATCCTCGACTTCAACCCGCTGTTCGTGCTGATGATAGGGATGGCCGCCCTGGGAGAGAGTGTGTCGGCGGCCCAGCTGCTCGGGATGGGGGTGGCGCTCGCAGGCGCCTGGGCCTACTTCAGCGAGAGGCTGAGCTGGGGAGGCCAGTGGTTCGGGGTGCTGGTGGTTGTCGCGTCGGGGTTAGGCTGGGCGGTGTACCTCTTCGCTGTCAGAGGGGTGCAGAGGTCCGGCGGGATGAGCCCCCTCGGGCTGACCACAGCCACCATGGGGGTGGGGGTGGCTGGGATGGCTGCCCTGACGGCCGCGTCCGGGGAGTACGCCCCCATCGGCACCGCCGGGGTGGAAGCGGTGGCGTGGCTGGCCCTGGCGAACACCGCCTTCGCCTTCCTCCTGTGGAACCGGGCGCTGGAGGCGATACCCCCCTACGAGCTGACCGTCCTCCAAGACCTGATGACGGTGGAGATAGCCCTCTTCGCCCTCGCCTTCCTGGGGGAGGCCGTCACCCCCCTGATGGCCGTCGGCATCGCCCTTGTCGTCGCCGGGGTGGCCGTAGTGCAGCTGAGAGGGAAGAAGCAGGCGCGCGGCCCAGGTTTTTAACGCCCGGAGGAGGAAGGGGAGTCCGTGCCCGGCAGGCTGGTGATAATCTGCGGCGTCCCGGGGAGCGGGAAGTCGACCCTCGCCCGGTTGGTCGCGGCGCGCAGCGGCCGAGCGGTCCACCTCCAGACCGACGCGGTGAGGGGGGCCATAGCCAACCCGGACTACTCACCCGAGGAGTCTGAGTTCGTCTACGGGGCCTGCCTGGCGGTGGCGAGGGCGGCCCTGGACGCGGGATACGACGTCGTCCTCGACGGGACGTTCAGGACGGGGGCGCGCAGGGAATCCGCCGTGTCCGCCCTGGAGGGGCACTACGGCAGCGTCACGTTCGTCCGCACGGTCTGCGACCAGCAGACGGCTCTGAGGAGGAACACAGGCAGGGAGAAGGCGGTCCCCACGGAGAGGCTGCTTGGGATAGCGTCGGCGTTCGAGGACCCCCCCGGCGCAGTCGAGGTGGACACCGCGAGGCTGGGACCGGAGGAGGCTGCGGAGCTCGTGCTGAGGTCCCTGGCCTACCCTTTGGTCCCGCCTGAGTAGAGCCCCTTCAGCAGGTACCCCTGTGCGACCAGGGAGAGGACGATGACAGGTATCGCGAGGATTATCCCGGACGACGCCAGCTGGGTCCAGACGTTGTTGGACAGCGTCCCCCCGGTGCTGTCGGGGTCGAAGAGGATGGCGAAGGTGGTGACCGTGTTGGACCCCACGGGGGGGAAGCCGAAGGACCAAGGGGTCTGGGATAGGACGAGGGGGAAGAGGAGGAGGTGCCAGGAGAAGATGAAGGCGACCATCCCGGCGGCTATCAGCCCGGGCCTCGCCAAGGGCATCACCACCGAGAAGAACGCCCGGACCCTCGAGTAGCCGTCGACCAGGGCCGCCTCCTCGTACTGCCTCGGGAGCGAGTTGTAGAAGTTGGACATCGTCCAGACGACGAAGGGGATGGTGAACAGGGGCTCGGTGAGTATCAGCGCGGCCCAGGTGTTCAGCAGCTTCAGGCTGGCGATGATGTAGAAGGCCCCGTAGACGAAGACTATGGACGGGAGGGAGAAGACGTAGATCATCACCCCTAGGAGGGCCCTCCGCCCGTCCCTCGCTATGGTGTAGGCCGCGGGGGCCGCCAGGAGGACGGTGACGGCGGTCACGGCGCATGCCACGGCGAAGGTGGTGATTATCTCAGGGGTGGCCTGGCGGACGGTGGAGAGGAAGACCCCCGTGATTATCTTGGTTGGGTAGATCACGGGGGGGAGCAGGTAGTCCAGCGCCTGCGGCCTGAAGGCGACCAGGAACATCCAGTAGACAGGGAAGAGGATGAAGACGGAGACGAGGGCGACCACCGCGTAGATGAGGTACCTGAACGGGGATTCAGGGAGCCTGGGGAGGCGGGGGTGCGGGACCCGGAGTCGCGCCTTCCCCTCCCCGGGGCGGCCCAGGGTGGTCCTCACGAGGAGGAGCCCCGGGATGCTCGCGATGAGGGCGAGGAAGACGGCGGCGGCGAGCCCCTGGGACGAGAGCCCCACGTAGAACATCTCGGCGTAGGCGTAGACCACCAGGGTAGCCATCGTGGCCGGGGGGACCCCCCCTGCCCCGCTGAGGATGAACGGTAGGTCGAAGTTGCCGAAGGCGAGTATCATCGTCATGAGGAAGGCGGTGACCACGGCCCCCTTGGCCAGCGGGAGCGCCACCGAGGAGTAGTAGTCCCACATCCCCATCCCGTCGACGCCGGCGGCCTCCTTCACCTGCTTGGGGACGGACGTCAGCCCCGCCAGGACGATGAGGAAAGCGAGCGGGATGGCCGTCCAGACGCTGACCAGGGTGAGGGAGTAGAGCTGCAGGGACGGGCCCATCCAGTCGACGATGGGGAGGCCGACTGACTTCAGGATCGGGTCTATGGGGCCGTACCCGGGGTTGAACAGGGTGGCCCAGATGAGGGCGCTGGCGGTGAAGGGGATCATGTACGGGAGGTACGCCACAAGCGAGAAGACGCGCCTCCCGCGCCGGCGGCTGTCGACGAAGATGGCGAAGGCGGTCCCGACGAGGAGGGCGGCGACGGCCGTCCCCAGCGAGAAGAACAGCGTGTTGTACACCACTTCAGGGAAGTCGGTCAGCTGGAACAGCCTGACGTAGGAGCCGAGGTCGGAGCTGGGGGCCGACAGCGCCACTGACAAGAGGAGAGGGACGAGGGCGAAGGCTACAAGGTAGGCGGCGGCCGGGAGGTAGAAGACCCTGCTGGCGAGGGCGTCCCCTAGCCTGGACATGGGGTCACCGCTCCCCCCCGGCGAGGACCCTGACGGCCCCCGGCTGGACGGCGAACCTCGCCTTCCCGCCTATCTGCAGCCCCCCGGCGTCCTGGACCACCCCCCTCAGCTCCACCCCGCCGACCTTCAGGTAGACGATGGTCTCCCTCCCGGCGAACTCCAGCGCCGTGACCTCCGCCCCGTTGGGCCCGGAGCCGAGGGCGATGCTCTCCGGCCTTATCCCCACGCGGTATTCGCCGTCCTTCAGGCCGTCGACGGGGATGAAGAGCGGCGAGGACGCGCCCCCGGCGACCGTGACTGTCAGGACGTTGAGCGGGGGGCTGCCGATGAAGGTGGCGGTGAACTCGTCGGCCGGGGAGGCGTAGATCTCCTTCGGGGTCCCCACCTGGTGGACGCTCCCCTTCCCCACGACGGCGACCCTGTCCGAGATCGAGAGGGCCTCGGACTGGTCGTGGGTGACGTAGATCGTGGTTATCCCGAACCTCCTCTGGACGTCCTTCAGGAACTTCCTTGACGAGAACCTCAGCTGCGCGTCGAGGTTGGAGAAGGGCTCGTCCAGGAGGAAGACGTCCGGCTTCTTCACCAGGGCCCTGGCGAGCGCTACCCTCTGCTGCTGCCCCCCCGAGATCTGCCCTGGCCTCCTGTCGACCGTCTCCCCGATGTCGAGGAGGGCGGCCATCTCCGCCGCCTCCTTGATGGCCTCAGCCCTCTTCGCCCCCTTCACCATCAGCGGTGAGGCTATGTTCTCCATCACCGTCTTGTTGGGGTAGAGGGCGTAGTCCTGGAAGACCATCCCCACGTTCCTCTTTGCCGGGCCCAGGGAGTCGACCTTCTTCCCGCCGATGTAGACGTGACCCGAGTCCTGGGCCTCGAGCCCCGCGATGATCCTGAGCAGGGTCGTCTTCCCCGACCCTGACGGGCCCACCAGGGAGAAGAGCTCCCCGGGGTGGACCTCGAGTTCGATGCCGTCGAATACCGCGAACTTTCCGAACCGCTTCGATATCCCTTCCAGCCTGACTCCCGTCCCCTCCTCGGCCGGAGGCCTGGCGGAAAAATCAGGGACAGGCACTGGAATTCAGCCTACGGCGGTCGCCCATGCGGCCGCGGCCTGATTCAGTGCCTGCTGAGCTGCTGATGTGCTGTTGGTGCTACCTGTGAGGAAGGCGTACACCGGCTGGTTGAAGGCCGGGATGAGCGTGGACGATGTGATAGCGAGGTTAGGCGGGTTTGCCCATCCGACGGACGCGGTGTCAAAGACGTCCTGTATCACGCTCCTCACCGGCTGGGAGAGGGTCGTGTTAGACGTCAGCATCGCCGTGGCCGCCTTGGAGATGGGGAACTCGCCGGAGTACCTGTAGATCTGAGAGTTGATGGCTGGCGAGATGAGGTACTGGATGAACTCGGCTGCGATGTTCTGGTTGGCGGAGTACTTGTTGATGGCGTAGAAGTCGGTCCCCGTCTCGGCATAGCCTCCCGGAAGGGTGGTGACGCCGATGGAGGACGAGATGTTCTTGGAGGAGAGGAGGGTCGATGCGTCTGCGGTGAACATCAGGGCCCCCGCCGCCTCGCCTGCCTGCAGAGGCGCGAAGACGGTGCCGTAGTTCACCGTTGTCCCGGCCGGCTGCGGGTCGTACTGCATGAGGTTGTACATCATCTGGAGTGCCTGGACCCCTGCCGTGCCGTTGAAGGAGGGCGCCGGGATGCCGTTGCTCCCCGCGAACCCGTTGAACATGATGTTGTAGTTGAGGAGCCCGCCCTGCGGGTTGTTCCCGCTGACGGACTTGTCGTTCATGTAGTAGTACCCGAATATGGCCGGGTAGGTGTCGATGATGTCGTGGGACTCAGAGCCGTCCACCACGATCCCGTAGGGGACCGTGTGGGTCTGGTGCACGAGGAAGTTGTCCACGTTGAGGACCGCCTGCCAGCTGGACCACGGCGGGCTGAGGCTGTAGCCGTATTCCTTCTGGAACTCGGCGCTCAGCGTCGGGTTGCTAAGCAGGGTCTTGTTGTAGAAGATGGAGAAGGTCGAGGAGTCGTAGGGGATGCCTATGAGCACCTTTGTCCCGTTGGCCTGGGCATACCCGCCGAAGTTCAGCTGAGGCGCGGGGATGTCCGAGGAGTTGAGGGTGACCAATCCCTGGAGGTTCGCCACGTAGTTCTCGAACCCGAGGGCGCTGGTGGAGGTGTAGGTGACGATGTTGTAGGTGGGGGAGGCCGCCTTGAGGGAGGTCAGCTCCGTCGTCGTATAGCTGCTGAACCCCTGGGCGATGACGCTGATGTTGACGCCCGGGTGGCTGGCGTCGAAGGACGCCGCCGCCGCCTTCAGCCAGGCGTTGGACGGGTCGGTGAAGGTGATGACGTTGAGCTTCACCGTCTTCGTGGAGGGCGCTGAGGTCTCGTAGAAGTAGACGCCTATGCCTGCGATCACGATCAGGATGATGACGATGGCTGCGATGACTGTGGTTCCTATTGCTCTTTTTTTCGTATACAAATGAGCGGAGGGCCGTCCGCCGGCAGGATATATTACGGTATAGGCGGACGGTCGCGCTAAGCCGCCGGCGCCGCCCCGGGGCCGGGGGCCCGGCCGAAGCGTGCCTTGATGTGGGCCCTGTCGAGGTAGAAGACAGCCGCCACGGACACGGCCAGGTAGGCCGCCCCCGCCTGGAACTCGGTGTAGTTGTCGTCGTACTGGGCGAGGAAGTACGATAGGAAGCCCACGAAGAAGACCATGTAGGCCACGCCCAGGTAGGAGCCCAGGGTCCACCCCCACCGCCTCCCTGTCCAGAGGCCGTAGGCGGACGCGGCGGCCGCCAGGCCGACCGCTACGAGGGTCGAGAAGTAGGAGAGGAAGTCAGGGAAGCGCAGCAGGCTGATCCCAGACAGGGAGACATAGGCGTAGACGACGCCGAGGTCCCTCGCAGCCAGGGCCGCTGTGAGCGCCCCCCCTGCTGCCTCGGCCAGGGCGAGGACGACGAGCCCTGTGGGCCTCGGAGAGCTCAACGGCGGGCGCGGCGGCCTGGGTGCTAGTTAAGTGGTGCAGGAGGGGGTGCGACCCGACGCGGAGAGCCCTGGGTCAGTACTAGGGTTTTTATCTCTGTAATTACCTCAGTATATATCTGGGTGAAAGGCGCGCCTGTGGGCCCCGCTATGACAGCCTCTTCCGGAGGACATCCGCCTTGTCGGTCCTCTCCCAGGTGAAGTCAGGGTCTTCCCTCCCGAAGTGGCCGTAGCAGGCCGTCTTCCTGTAGATCGGCCTGAGAAGGTCGAGCTCCCTGATGATCATCCCCGGGCGCATGTCGAAGATGAGGCTCGCCGCCTCCGTTATCTTCTCGTCGTCCACCTTCCCTGTCCCCATGGTGTCCACCATGAAGGAGACCGGCCTGGGGACGCCTATGGCGTAGGCTATCTGCACCTGGCACTTGGCGGCCAGCCCCGCGGCGACTATGTTCTTCGCTATGTACCTGGCCATGTAGCTCCCGGAGCGGTCTACCTTGGTCGGGTCCTTGCCGGACAGGCACCCGCCTCCGTGGGCTCCTATCCCCCCGTAGGTGTCCACTATGATCTTCCTCCCTGTCAGCCCCGAGTCGGCGAGGGTCCCCCCTATCACGAAGCGCCCCGTCCCGTTGACTATGAACTTCGTGTCACCGTCGATGAGGTTCTTGGGGACCACCTTCTTCACCACCTTCTCGACGACGTCCTTCTTCACCTGCGCCTCGCCGACGCTCTCGTTGTGCTGGGCCGCCACCACCACGGCGTCGACTCGCCGGGGGCTCCCGTCGTCGTACTCCACGGTCACCTGGGACTTCCCGTCCGGCCTGAGGTAAGGGAGGACCCCCTGGTGCCTGGCGTCGGCGAGCGCCTTCACTATCCCGTGCGACAGGGATATGGGGAGGGGCATGAGCTGGCTAGTCTCATTGGAAGCGTAGCCGAACACCAGCCCCTGGTCCCCGGCCCCGATCTCCTCGATGGGCCTGTTGACCCCCAGGGCTATGTCCGGGGACTGCTCCTCGATCGAGGTCAGGACGCCGCAGGTCTCCCAGTCGAGGCCGTCCCGGGCGTTGTTGAAGCCTATGTCCCTGAGGACCCCCCGGACCACGTCCTTGACGTGGACGTAGGCCGCGGTGGTTATCTGCCCCGTGACGATGACGGTCCCCTGCATTATCAGGGTCTCGGCGTCGACCCGGGCCTTCTTGTCCTGGCGCAGCACGTCGTCGAGTATGGCGTCAGAGATCTGGTCGGCGACCTTGTCGGGGTGCCCCTCGGCGACGCTTTCAGAAGTGAACAGATGGTGGCTCATATCGGCAGATTCCTTGCGGCTTCCCCTGACGACCGCGACGCCCGATCGCCTGACCCACCTAGACCCTCGGACGAGACAGCGCTGGTCCGAGCGACCGCCGCTTCGTCGATATAGGGACAGCAGGAGCGGCTCCTCCCCGCGGATGGCCGCGAACCCCCATCGTCCACGACGTCCTTCTCCCCGTCTGGGCCTCGAGTAAATATGCCGACTACCCCGGGGCCCACGGACGAGCGCCGGGCCACAGCATCACCGACTGGCATGGGGTAGGCGCCCTTCTGTAACGCGATAAATACCTTGTTGGCGAACTTATTCGTGTAGGAATCCGCCTCGAAGCCTGATGGCGCAGGCTCGGCCCGTGAACTGGAGGCTCCCTGTCAGAGGTCACCACCGAGAGCCTGCAGGGTCGCCGAGGAGGCCCGTCGTAGCAGGCGGGGCTAGAAGCAGGCCTAGTCCGCTTCGCTCCTCCTTTCAGGCTTGCAGGCGTCGGACTGGCTCGGGCTTGCCGCTCTCCGCCGACCTGAGCGCCGCTTCGCAGACGGCGAGGGCGGCATACCCGTCCTGGACGGTCGCGCCCCGGGGGCTGCGGCCCTGGACGGCACCCACGAAGCTAGCGAGCGAAGCGGTCAGGTCAGACAGCTGCCCGCTCGGATGCACGTCTCGCAGCTCCGTCCTGTCTCCCTTCTCCCTCACCTTGAGGTAGCTCTCGACCTTCGGTGAGTCGTCCGAGTCCGCCCGCGCAGCGCCGGTCAGCGCCCCCCTGTCCCCCGCGATCATGATCGAGAGGTCCGACCCGAACCCTTCCAGCACGTCTGCGACTAGGAACCTCCTCCCTCCTTCGAACTCGACCTCGAAATGGGCGCACCTGAACGTCCCGGCGGCGAGAGGTTCCTTCGAGTCGATGAACCCCGAGACCCTGAGCGGGGGGTGGCCCTCGCCGAAGAGCCAGTTGGAGAGGTCGGCGTAGTGGATCGCCTCCTCGAAGAGCTGGTGCCCGACCCTCTGCCTGTCGTATTTCCACCCTCCGGAGCCGCTGCGCATGGGGAACCGCCATGACTCGATCTTCCCGAAGACAGGCGAGCCGATGTCCCCCCTGTCGATGACTGACTTGACGGCCGTCCAGAGGTTGGAGTACCTGTTCTCGAACCCGATCTGCACCACCCTCTGGGCTCGGCGCTGCGAATCGACGACCTTAGCGGCGTCGTCCAGGGTGATTGCAATCGGCTTCTCAAGATAGACGTCCTTGCCGGAAGAGAGCGCCTCGACGGCGAGCCTGGCGTGGGTGTGGTTTGGCGTCGCGATGATGACCGCGTCCAAGCCCCCGTGCCTCAGGAAATCGGAGTAGTCAAGATACGCCGGGACTTTCGTCTCTTCCCTGGCTTCATGGAGGCTCCTTTCGCTCCCGGCGCAGACCGCCGTCAGCTCGGCGGTGGGGATCCGAGAAACAGCCTCAGCGTGCATCCGTCCGAACCTCCCGTACCCCGCGAGGCCCAGTCTGATCTTGGCCGTGGTCCCCGCGAGCCTGGCTTCCGCTTATAAGATTTGGACCGTCTCCGCCAGCCCTCGGGGAGGAGCGTCTCGCAGGCCTACGGCGGAGAGGGGTCCCTCTTCGAAGGGTCGCCGCGGACGAAGCACGACACGAAGTGTCCCTTGGTCACCTCGAAGAGCGCAGGCTCCGCGGTGACGCACCTGTCTACCCCGATAGGACACCTCGGGTAGAACGCGCACCCCGAGAAGGCATAGGGGTCCACAGATTTCAGGACGTTCGAGTCGGCCTCGTTCCAGCTCTGCTCCCCCCTGAGCCTCGGCGCCGACTTGATCAGGAGCTGGGTGTACGGGTGGAGGGGGGACGTGACCACGTCCTTGGAGGTCCCGATCTCGACGATCTTACCGCGGTACATCACCGCGATCCTGTCACTGATGTACTGAGCTACCGCGAGGTCGTGGGTGATGAAGACGACGGTCAGCTTCTTCGCCAGGTTCAGGTCTTTCAGCAGCTGCAGGATCCCTGCCCGGAGGCTGACGTCGATCATCGAGACGGGCTCATCCGCGATCAGCACCTCGGGGCCGACCACCATGGCCCTAGCGATCGAGACCCGCTGCCGCTGCCCCCCGCTTAGCTGGTTCGGGTATTTGTCAAGCACTTCGTCGGGGCGCAGCCCGACCCCGCTCAGGGCGTCCTCGACCCTCTTCCTCAGGTCCCCCTCGCCGGTGGCGATTTTGAACTTCCTGAGTGGGGTAGATAGGTTGTCGAGGACAGTCGAAAGCGGGTTGAAGGTGCTGTAAGGGTCCTGGAAGACCATCTGCATAGACTTCCAGAGGTCCTTCAGCACGCTCCTCTTCCGATAGTCTATCTTCCTGCCTTCGACGAACACTTCCCCAGAGGTGGGCGGGGTGAGGGCTATGACCGCCCTGCCGAGGGTTGTCTTGCCGCTCCCGCTCTCCCCCACTATCGATATGACCTCCCCCCGCCTTATCCCCAGGGTGACGCCGTCCACTGCCTTGACGACGTCGTGCCTGCTCCGCAGCTCCCCGGCCGGCGCGTTCTTCACCTGGAAGTGGACCTTGAGGTCCCGCACCTCCACCACCGACGTCTCCTGACTCATTTCGACCTCAACCAGCACGCCACCATGTCCTTCCCTCCGAAGACGAGGGGGGGCTCCTCCTCCCTGCACCTGTCGAAGGCATAGGGGCACCGCGGGCTGAACCTGCACCCGACGGGCGGGGAGACGAGGTCCGGGGGGTTCCCGGGTATCCCTCTCACATCAGCCTTCCCGCTCCCCATCACAGGGACGGCGTTGAGGAGCGCCTCGGTGTAAGGGTGCTGCGGGTCGGAGATTATCTGGGAGGTGGGACCGACCTCGACTATCTTCCCCGCGTACATTATGGCCAGCCGGTCGCTCGTCTCGTTCATGATCGAGATGTCGTGGGTGATGAGCATCACGGTGAGCCCGAGCCCCCTCTGCAGCTCCTTCAGCGTCCTAATCACCTCGGCCTGGACCACCACGTCCAGGGCCGTGGTCGGCTCGTCTGCGACAAGGATCGAGGGGGAGAGGCAGAGGGCCAGTGCGATGACCACCCTCTGCCGCATCCCCCCGCTGAGCTCGTGAGGGTACGACTTCGCCCTCGCTGGGTCGATGCTGACCGCCTCGAGGAGCTTCCTGACCCTGTCCCTGGCCTGTTCCTTCGTCACGTCCTGGTGCTGGAGTATCGTCTCGACTATCTGGGACTCGACCGTCTTGACCGGGTCCAAGGCGTTCATCGCCGCCTGGAAAATCATTGCGACCTTCTCCCACCTGAACTTTCTGAGGGCCTCGTCGCGCAATGACAGTATGTCGGTCCCTTCCACCTTCACTGCCCCCCCGGTCACCCTCCCGGGGTCGCTCATCCTCAGCAGGGTAAGGGCCATGGTCGTCTTCCCACACCCGGACTCGCCGACGACCCCGAGGAACTCCCCCTCCGTGAGGTCCAAGCTCACCCCGTCCACCGCCTTCAGGGGACCCCTGCTGGTAGGATAGGTCACCACGAGGTCCCTGATCTCTGCGATCGGGGTCCCCGCGGGCCTTGCGCGCGCGGCGCTCAAGAGCGGACCCTCCCCACCCGCTCGATGCTGTGCCCGAGGAGGATGAACCCGATGCCGAGCAGGGCTATCAGGAGTCCGGGGGGGACGAACCACCACCAGGCCCCTATCAGGAGGGCGTTCCTGCTGAGGGCGAAGTAGAGCATCGAGCCCAGGCTCAGGTTGGTCACAGAACCGAGGCCGATGTAGTCCAGCCCCGCCTCTATCACTACAGCGGTGACGGCAGCGTACACCCCGTAGAGGACAACCAGGGGGAGCATGTTGGGGAGCAGGACCTTGAGCATAATCTCCCAGTCGTTCATACCGCTGAGCTTGCTCGCGTCCACGTAGGGTCTCGTCTTCAGGGTCAGCGCCTGGGACCGGATGACCCTCGCCATGGAAGGCCAGGAGAGGAACCCGATGACGGCTATGACCAGAACCACGTTGGCCGGGAAGATCGACGCGATGACTATGAGGAGCGGGAGGAGGGGGAGGACGAGGACCACGTCGGTGAACCTCATCAGCCCTTCGCCTGTCCTCCCCCCACGGTATCCGGAAATCAGCCCGATGCTCGTCCCTATCACGGTGGCGATCGCTCCGGCGAACACCCCGATGATGAACGACCCCCTCGCAGCCCAGATCAGCTGGCTGAACAGGTCCTCCCCGATGTCGTCTGTGCCGAGGAGGTGGGCCCAGGACGGCGGAGCGTATGCGAGGGGGAACCTCTCTGTAGGCGGATAGGGGGCGAGCCAGGGGGCGAAGAAGACCATGACCAAGAAAGCGAGGGTTATCCCAAGCCCGACCTTCCCGGACGTGGAGCCGACTATGATTCTGAAGTCATCCAGGCGCTTCCTGGCGAACGAGGCGAGGTCAGCCATCCTTGCTCAGTACTCCACCCTAGGGTCCAGATAGAGGTACGAGATGTCTGCCAGGAGGTTCGCCAGGATCACAAGTATCGCCGAGACGAAGAACACTCCTTCGAGGACCGGGTAGTCACGGACGAGTGCGGACTGTTCTATCAGATACCCCATCCCAGGATAGGAGTAGATTATCTCCACGAGGTACGCCCCGGAGAGTATGTTGCCGAAGCTCAGCGCGAGGTTGGTGATGCTAGGGAGGAGGGCGTTCCGGGCGGCGTGCCCCAGGATGAGCGTCCTCTGTCTAAGCCCGCGGGCCTTCGCTGCCATCACATAGTCCTCTTCCAGGATGTTGACCATGTTGTTGCGCATAACCAGCGCTTGCAGCGGCATGTTGAGAATGACCAAGGTGAGTATGGGGAGGAACGAATGCCCCAGGATGTTGACCACCGCCCCCGCGGACAGGGTCGTCGCCCCCCCGCTGGTCGACAGAGAAGGAGGGAAGATTTTGAGCTGTATCGCGAAGATGAATATCAGTATGGTGGCGAGCCAGTAGCTTGGTACCCCCCACATCACGTTGGAAAGAGCGAACATCGCGTTGTCTGCCTTGGAGCCGCGGTGCCAAGCAAGCCATGCCCCTAAGAGCACCCCCAGCGGCCAGGCGATGAGCTGGGAGACCCCGACAAGCAGGAGGGTCCAGGGGAGGGCTGTGGAGACCAGGGTCCAGACGGTTAGAGGGTAGTGGGCGAACGACACCCCGAAGCTAGGAGGGAAGCTCCCGAAGGTGTCGACGAGGTACTTCAGGAACTGGTTCCAAAGCGGCTGGTTCAGCCCGAGCTGCTGCACCAGCTGCTGCCGCTGGAGCGGGAGGAGGTCAGACGAAGCTATCACATTCACTATGTTCCCCGGTTCGAGCCTTGGCAGGATGAAGTTGATGAGGTAGGCCACGAAGAATGCGGCGATGGAGACGAGGATGCGCTGCCGCAGGTAGGAGCCGCGAAGTCTCCTCGGAAGGTGGAGCGAGCGCCGGAAGCGAGGCACTGCCTCGGACCGAGTTTCAGGATATTTCTTTCTTTTCCTTGACGTTGTTTCCCCAGGTGATGCTTGGTCCATAGCCGGCGAGGCGCTCCCTGTCCATCTGACCTATGGGTTCGGGCGCTGGCGCGTCGAGCTTTCTTAGCCCGATGTCACGCGGGGCCGGGGGGCCTGGCTAGGACACCGCAGAGATCTCCGTGGGGTCGGGCCTGCGGCTTATCAGGCGCCCGCCGTCCACGATGACCTGGCTCCCGGTGATGAAGGAGTTGTCGTCAGACGCCAGGAACGCGATGACCTTGGCCACCTCTTCCTTGCGCCCCATCCTTCCGAGGAGCGGGGCCGCCCTTTCGTCCAGGGAAGGGGGGACCTCGCCGTCCTTGATGTAGATCGGCCCCGGGAGGACCGAGAGGACCTGTATGCCGAACTTCCCCAGGTCTGAGGCCATGCTCTTCATCATCGATATGGCGCCGCCCTTGGTGGAGACGTATGCAAACGAATCCTGCAGAGGGTAGATCGCCTGGATCGCGCCGACCAGTATGATCTTCCCTCTGACCTTCTCTCTGACCATCCTCTGGGCGGCCGCCCGGCATATGAGGAAGGGCGACGTCAGGTTTAGCGCCACCATCTTCTCCCACTCCTCGAAAGGGATGTTGAGCACGCTGTACCTGCTGTCTCTTGAGGCGTTGCTCACCACGACATCGAGAGCCCCTGAGTCTGACTCGAGCCACTTCGCGAAGCGTCGAGCGTCGTCCAGGTCCTCGAGGTCGACCCGCCGATATCTGATCTTCTCGGAGGATTCCGCTATCCTTTCCCCCCTCTCTCTGTCACGGCCCACGATGAGCACTTCTTCGGCTCCGAGCTCTTCGAAGAGCTTCGCGGTAGCCTCCCCTATCCCCTTCGTCCCGCCGGTGACCAGGCACCTCTTCCCTTCAAGGCTCCCCAGCTGCATCTCGCGCGAAAGACCCCTTCGTGCCCCGGCGCCTCCGCTTCGTATTAAAGGGTGCCACATGGGCCTCCCGGTCGAGGGCGGCCGCGCCCGCGGGGCGCCACCCCTCGGGCGTCGACAGATGGATGTCCGTCGCTATTTGACGCCTCGCCGGCCGTGCTTCGTCACCGCCGAGAGCACCGCCCTCAGCGACTCCGCCAGCACCCTGACCTCGCCCCGGCGGACTGTGCGGAGGTCGAGGGTGATGCTGTTCTTAGCCTTGACGACGTCGTTGGTGGGCCTGACCAGGACGCGCGGGTCGCCTTCTGACAGCCGGCGCTTCGCCTCGTCGGCCATCTGTTCCCCGTCGGGGGTCTCGATGAATATCCCCAACCTAGGGACCGGCTGCGGGAAGTTCAGCTTCCAGGGGAATATGACCTCGGCCCTGACATGGGGGATCCCGGAGAGGGAATCCCTGACCTCTTCCGTCCTCTTCCTCCACTCGTCGATCAGCGACTCGTCCTTCGACGCGCCTGCCATCTCCACAGCCTTCATCAGGCCAGCGATCTGCTCTTTGCTCACCTTCATCGCCCTCCCGGGGCCGTAGTTAGGGAACGAAAGGCCCCTCGCCCTTGAGACGAAGCCAGTCTTTCCGACGAGGAGCCCGGTGGCGTTGGGCCCGTTGAAGCTCTTCCCCCCGCTGACAGACACGGAGTCTGGGGCGTAGGCGAGGAGTTCCTTGATCCCCCTTATCGCTGGGTCGACCACGGCCGCGTCCACGATCGCCGGGACCCCCTTCTCCCTGCACGCGTCGACGGTCTCCTTCAGGCTGAACTCGAGGTCCACTTCGTTCACTACGTAGACGACCGCCACCGTGGACGCGTCTATATGCTCGGCGAAGGACTCCGACTCGGAGGCTCTCTTCACCTCCTTGAGGCCGATCCCTCCGGTCACGAACGAATCCGCGTACTTCGTCACATGGCAGGCCTGGATGACCACGTTGGGGGCGTCGACGCGCCCTCTCCGCTCCCTCGCGAGAGAAAGGGCGGCTTGGGCGGCCATGGCGTTCGCCGCGTACGCGCCCGAGGTCACGAACCCGTCCTCGCACCCCAGGTAAGAGCGAAGCATCTTCCCCGCGTTCTTCTGGAGCTCCCTCATGTCCACCCACCGCCTCGACGCTTCGTCCATGGCTCTGACGACCTGGGGGTCAGGGCAGGAGCCGCCGTAGACCGTGATGTGCCCCCCTGCGTTCACCGTCTTCACGAAACCGAGCTGCTCCAGCGTCCCCTTCGCCATTTCTTCTACTACCTCGAGCCGCTTTCGCGTATTAACCTGTCTGTAGCGGGTCACGGCCGGAGGCCTGATTCGAGCTCGCTCAGCAAACGTGATATCCTCACCCATATCCGAGGCCGCTCCGAAGGCATGCGACCCAAATGGGACTGAAGGACTCGGCGCTTGCGTTCCTCCCCGGGGCGCTCTCGATATTCGTCGTAAGCGCCTGTGCCCGGGCCACGAGCAACATGGTCTCGACCACCATACCCATCCTCGGGAAGTACGTCTTCGGCGCCGGGACGCTCTACGGAGGGGCTGCGCTCTCGATATACAGCGTCCTGGGAATCCTTGCCAACTACCTCGTCGCCCCCCGGCTTTCCGGGGAGGCCCAGAAGAGGGCCGTCCTCGCTTCCACCGCCGTCATAGCTGTCTCGGCGCTGCTGCTGACCTACTCCGACATCGTGACCGCGCTGATACTCGGGGGGGTGATCGGGTTCGCGTTCGGGATAGTCTTCCCGAGCATAATCACTGCGGCCTCCCTCGCCGGCGGGTACAGGGGGGAGAGGCTCCTGGCGGTCTTCTCGACGGGGCTCGCCGTGAGCCTGGTCCTCGGCCCGATACTAGAGAGCGACATCCTCACCTTCAGCTACAGGCTCGTCTTCCTGGTGTTCTCCCTCATCGCAGGGGCCATGTTCCTCGCGTCCTGGACGGTCGACTTCAAGAGCCCCCCTAGGCAGGGTCCCGGGGTCAGCCCCAGGTCCAAGAGCGGGATCTACGCCGCGACCCTGGTATCGTCTGTGTTCTACATCCCGTTCGCGGCGTTCACAGCTTTCCTCCCCATATACGCGGCGCAGGTGTTCGGGACGAGCGCGGCCGCGTCGTACCTGTCGTTCGTCCCCCTCTTCGTGGTATCGCTCTGCTTCAGGGCCTACATGAGCGTCAGGCCGTTCAAGAGGCTGCGCGCCCCTGTGCTTGCTTCAGTCCTGGCGACCTCCATAGGGCTGGTCGCGATGGCCGCCGCCCCCAGCTACTACGTCTTCCTGGGCGCGATGGCGCTCTTCGGGCTCCCGCACGGGGTGACGTACACCATCTCCCTGGTCATGGTCTCGAGGACGAGCCCCGAGGGCGAGAGGGGCGCCGCTGTGAGCCTCCTCCAGGCGTACACGAACGTCGTGTACGTAGCCGTGCCGGTGGTCCTTGGCTACATGATAGAGGTGGTCGGGATCCGGCCCTCCTTCCTGACTCTGCTCGCGCCGACCGCGGCTGCGTCCCTTTTCCTTTCGAAGCGGTACCGGGGCCAGCTCGCCTGAGAAGGGAGCAGCCGGCGCCATTGAAGACCATGGCCCTCGCCTGCCGATTTGGACGGAAGCATGTTCCAAGGCGTCCGACGCGAGAGCGGGGTCGCTAGGTTTTAGAAGAGGGCGCGGCCTCGCGTGCACCGATGCCAGATTTCGACATCTACGTTTCGACCAACGAGGTGCCGCGAAGCGCCCTCGACCTGATGAGGGCCGTCGGCAAGGTGAGGGTGTACGACGGGACCGCCGCTCCCCCCAGGGACCTGCTCCTGAAGGAGGTGGCAGACGCGGACGCGCTCTTCTGCATCCTGACGGAGAAGGTAGACTCCGAACTCTTCGCCAGGGCGGCCAAGCTGAAGGCCGTGGCGAACATGGCCGTGGGGTACGACAACATCGACCTGGCTGAGGCGACCAGGAAGGGGGTCATGGTCACGAACACCCCCGACGTCCTGACAGAGACGACCGCGGACGCCACCATGGCGCTCGTCCTCGCGGCCGCGCGAAGGATAGCGGAGGGGGACAGGCTCATCAGGCGCGGAGGGTGGAAGCTCAGATGGAGCCCCATGATGATGGTGGGGCACGACGTGTACGGCAAGACCCTCGGGATCTACGGGCTCGGGAGGATAGGCGCCGCGGTCGCGAGGAGGGCCTCGGGCTTCGGCATGAGGCTGGTCTACTACGACTCCAACAGGAACCGCGACCTGGAGGAGAGGCTCGGGGCCAGCTACGTCTCCTTCGACGACCTGCTGAAGGGAGCCGACTTCCTGACGGTCCACGTCCCCCTCCTCCCCTCGACCAGGAAGAGCATCGGGGCGAAGCAGCTGGCCCTGATGAAGAAGACAGCCTACGTGATAAACACCTCCCGTGGGCAGGTGATAGACGAGGCGGCCCTGGTCAGGGCGCTGGAGGAGAAGACGATAGCAGGCGCGGGGATCGACGTATTCGAAGACGAGCCGATCGGCCCTTCGAGCCCGATCGCGAAGCTGGAGAACGCCGTCCTCACCCCGCACCTGGCGAGCGCGAGCGTGGAGACGCGGACGGAGATGGCCATGATGGCCGCAAGGAACGTCGTGGCGGCGCTGAAGGGCGAGGTCCCGCCGAATCTGGTTAACAGGGAAGTCCTGCGCGCAGGGGCTGTCCCCGGGGCCAGGGGATCAGGGAGACCTTAGCGCCTGCACGGCGTCCTTCGCGGCTGAGAACATGAACCCCGAGTCGGTCGAGTACATCAGGACCCGCATCCCCCTGTCCCTCCACTCTTTCAGCAGCTTCATGTCTCGGATGTGGTTCCCGGCCGCGACGCCGTGCTTCTCCGCTGCCTCGACGACCCTGGCGATGGCGCTGACCATTTTCGGGTGATTCAGCTCCCCGGGGCATCCAAGCGAGATGGAGAGGTCGTTGGGGCCGATGAGTGCCACGTCGACCCCCTCTATGGACACCAGGTCTTCGATGTGGTCGATCGCCTTCTGGCTCTCTATCTGGATTATGACGACCGTGTTCTCATTGAGGCGCTGGATCTGCTCCTTCACCGTCGACGGGCGGTAGTCGGTGATTATTGACCTGATGCCGTAGCTCCTCTGGCCCATGGGAGGGTATTTGGCGGCGTCGACCGCCATCCTGACCTGCTGCACGTCTTCGGTGTGCGGGATCATTATGCCGTGGACCCCCTGGTCGAGGGTCTTGGCGACGTGGAAGTAGTCGGCAGTGGGGACCCTGGCCAGGACCATGAGGTCTGTCGACTTGGCAGCCCTGACCATGTCTGCCACGGTCTCGAGCGTGAAGGGCCCGTGCTCTGTGTCCACCATGACGAAGTCGAACCCCGCCGCCCCCAGGAGCCGCACCACTTCGGGGTTGCTGAACTCGTTGACCATAGTCCCCAGGACGACCTTCCCTTCCTTCAGGGACTTCTTCACGCTGTTGCCCTCTACCAGGTTCATGAAGCCCGACATCCCGCCTTGGGGTTAAATGGGTTCCGGCACCTGCCGGGGTGCTTCGGGGCTCAGGCGCGGCTGCTCAGATCTTGACCCGGTCGGGTGGAAGCCCTCTGACCCCTGGGTCGAGGGAGTAAAGATGCCCGGCGCCTGCTTCCTTGAGGAGCTCGCTCGACGTCGTCACGTATAGCCTGTCGAGCCCTCTACCCCCGAAGGCAAGCGATGTGGTGGCCTTGAACGGGAGGGCGCGCTCGTCGAGCTTCTTCCCCCTTGCCGGGTCCCACCTCGAGACCCTCCCCCCGCGAGCGTGCGCGATCCAGAGCATCCCCTCCGAGTCGATGGTCATCCCGTCGGGACGGCCGGCCTCCTCTCGAAAGTCAACGCACACCGCCCTGTTCCTGACTTCCCCGGTCTCCTCTTCGTAGTCGAAGCTGAAGACCTTCAGGGTGGGCGTGTCGATGAAGTACATCCTGCCCGCGTCCCTGGACCAGGCCAGGCCGTTCGAGACTGCCAGGCCGGACACCCTGGTCCTCACCTCGCCGTCGAGGTCCAGGACATAGAGCGAGGCCGTGGGCGAGACCAGGTCGACGTTCATGGTCCCGGCCCAGTATCTCCCCGAAGGGTCGCACTTGCCGTCGTTGAACCTGTTGCTGGCGACGTCCTTCTCGACCTCGGCGAGGACATCGAACCTCCCTTTGGCCAGGTCAGCCCTACAGAACGAGTGCCTGAGGGTGCAGACGACCTCGCCCTGCCTACCTGTGAGCTGCACCGAGGTGACGAGGTCGGGAGCTTCGACGTAGCTCTCCCCTCCGGTCCCCAGGTCCCTGCGGACTATCCTCTTCGCAGGTATGTCGACCCAGTACAACGTGTCGCAGGCAGGGTCGTAGACAGGGCTCTCCCCCAGCCTGGCCTGATAATGGCTGCACCGCGCTGGTGTCGTATCCAAGAAGTGTGTCCCAGGGCTCGGCCTGCCGCTGATAAAGATAGGGGGGATGGAGGGTTTATACAGCCGGACCCGCCGAAGCGGCATCATGGGTGAATCGACGATAGAGGTGATCAACCCGGCGTCGGGGCGGGCGGTGGGGACGGTCCCCGACCTCACCCTGGAGCAGGTGAGGGAGGCGATAGACGGCAGCTACTCTGCCCTCGGCGCAGTCCAGTCGTTCACGATAGCGGAGAGGGCCTCCATGCTCCGCAGCGTCTCCCAGCGGATACTAGCGAGCGCCGACGACCTCGCGTCGACGATGACCAGGGAGGCGGGGAGGCCCTTGACGAGCTCGAAGGGCGAGATAGCGAGGACAGCCCAGATATTCGACCTCGTGGCTTCGGACCTCCGGAGCGTCTTCGAGGGGGAGTTCGTCCCGCTCGAGGCGTACGAGTACCCGAAGGGGAACAGGAAGAGGATAGCGTTCGTAACGAGAGAGCCTGTCGGCGTGGTTGGGACAATCACGCCGTTCAACTTTCCGGCGTCGAGCTTCGCCCACAAGGTAGCCCCCGCCCTGGCTGTGGGCAACACGGTCGTCCACAAGCCGACAGCGCTCGCGCCCCTGACCCAGCTGAAGATCGCGGCCATGGTGAAAGAGGCGGGGTTCCCCGAGGGGTCGGTCTCCTTCGTCACTGGCAAGTCCAGCATGATAGGGAAGGAGTTCGTCGAGAACCCCAAGGTCTCCATGATATCTTTCACAGGCTCGGAGACGGTCGGGCTGGACCTCGCGGGGAAGGCCGTCGCGAAAGGGAAGAGGGTCATCATGGAGCTCGGGGGGAGCGACGCCCAGATAGTCCTAGAGGACGCGGACCTGGACAGAGCTGCCGAGGCGGCGGTCTTCGGCAGGTTCGACTACGCCGGCCAGTTCTGCAACTCCACGAAGAGGCTCATCGTACGGGCCGAGATCGCGGCGAAGTTCGGGGAGAAGCTGACGGAACGGGTCAAGCGCCTCAAGGTGGGGGACCCCATGGAGCTGGACACGTCGGTGGGACCGCTCATCACGCGCGAGGCAGTCGACTCCATGCGCGAGTTCGTCGCCGACGCCAGGCGGGCCGGGGCCAGGGTGGTGTACGAAGGGAGCGTACCAGCGGGGACCGCGGGCTACTTCTTCCCGCCCACCGTCATACACGGGGACAGGACCATGAGAATCGCGAGGGAGGAGGTCTTCGGCCCGATACTCCCGGTCATCGAGGTGAAGTCTGACGAGGAGGCGGTGGCGGAGGCGAACTCGACAGACTACGGCCTAGACGCCGCCATCTTCAGCAGGGACTTCTCTCGAGCATTCAGGATAGCGTCGAAGCTGAAGGCTGGGACAGTGATCATAAACGACACCACCAGGCTCAGATGGGACGGCCTCCCCTTCGGCGGGGTCAAGAAGAGCGGGATAGGGAGGGAGGGGACCAAGAACACCATGATGGAGATGACTGAGCCGAAGATAGTCGAGTACACTCTCGACTGAGCCCCGCCGGGGACAGACTTCCGTGAACCTTTAAATCGCGTCAGACGGGCGCGCGAAACCCATGGAGAAGAAGTTCCTGGTGCACGCGAAACAGGATTCGGTCGGGGTGGCCGTGGCGGACATCGACAGCGGCGAAGAGGTCGAGGGGACGTTGATGGACAGCGGGGGCAAAGTCTCTTTGAGGAGCCAGGACGCCGTCCCCCTGGGCCATAAGATAGCGCTGGCGGCGATAAAGAAGGGGGAGAAGGTGGTCGAGTACGGCGAGCCGATAGGGGTCGCCACAGAGAACATCCAGAAGGGGGCACACGTCCACGTCCACAACATTAGCTCCCTCAGATGGGGGAAGGCTTCGAGATGACCAAGATACTCGGTTACGAGAGAGAGAACGGGCGGATAGGGGTGAGGAACCACGTCCTCATCATCCCACTCGACGACCTGTCCAACTCGGCTGCGACGGGGGTCGAGAGCCTGATCGAGGGGACCAGAGCGATACCCCACCCTTACGGGAGGCTCCAGTTCGGCCCGGACCTAGAGCTGATGTTCAAGACGCTGGCCGGGTTCGGCAGGAACCCCAACGTAGCGAGCGCCGTCGTGATAGGGATAGAACAGAACTGGACGCAAGAGATAGCTGACAGGATAGCGAAGACCGGCAAGCAGGTCGAGGCCCTGGGCATCGAAGGGAGCGGGGACCTGAAGACGGTAGAAAAGGCGTCGAGGATCGCCAAGAAGATGGTCCAGGACGCCTCGGAAAAGCGCAGGCGCGAATACGACCTCTCGTCCCTCACCATTAGCACGAAGTGCGGTGAGTCCGACACCACCTCTGGGCTGGCGTCCAACCCCACGGTGGGGGTCCTCTACGACAGGCTGGTGGCGGAAGGGTCGACGCTGCTGCTGGGTGAGACCTCGGAGCTCACTGGGGCTGAACGCTACATCGCGGAAAAGATGGCCACCCCCGCGCTGAAGGCGAAGTTCCAGAAGATGTTCGACGACTATCAGAAAGAGATCGCGAGGCAGGGGGCGGACCTGTTTGGGTCTCAGCCTACCCAGGGGAACATCAAAGGGGGGCTCAGCACAATCGAAGAGAAGGCGCTGGGGAACATCCAGAAAGCGGGGAAGAGCAAGTTCGTGGACGCCCTCGACTACGCCGAAGAGCCCACCAAGAAGGGGCTCAACTACATGAACACGTCCTCGGCGGCTGCCGAGTGCGTCACCCTCTTCGCGGCCGCGGGGGCGGCGGTGCACGTATTCACCACGGGCCAGGGTAACATAATCGGGAACCCAATCGTACCCGTGGTCAAGGTCTCAGCTAACCCGAAGACTGTAGCCACGATGCCGGAGCACATCGACCTCGACATCACCGGCCTGCTCAGGTTCGAGTACGATCTGGACGAGGCAGCGGACAGGCTGTACAAGCTGTTGGTGAAGACTGCGTCTGGCAGGCTGACCGCCAACGAAGTCCTGAGGCACTTCGAGTTCGCCCCCACGAAGCTCTACATCTCGGCATAGGGCGGGGGCCGGGGGTCGGAGCGGCCTGGCCGGGCTCCCGGAGGTCGCCCATGACACGCTACCAAGAGCTCGCAGGGAGGGTGGCGCTGGTCACCCGAAGGGCAAAAGGGCCCCGGCGAAGAGATAGCCAGGGCGGTCCATGGAACGGGGCGCAGTGGCCCCGAATTACAACTCCTTGAAGAAAGAGGCTGAGAAAGGGGTCGACGGGGGGACGGCGGCCGGCGTCCCAAGGTCCGTCTAGGACCAGGCTCTGGGGACGCCGTGATCGCACTGACGAGCCCGGGGCGCGACGAGCTCTCCGTTCACGCGTATTAACCTCCCCCGGGCCCTCGACGGCGAAGGGAGTGTACGTCAAGATCTCCGGCTGCAGGGTGGTGGACCCGCGCTCGAAGGAAGCGGAGCGCGTGGACGTCGGCGTGAAGGACGGCATAATCGACGCCGTGGGAGAGGTGAGGGAGAAGGCGGACAGGGTGCTCGACGCGCATGGGGACTACGTCTGCCCGGCGCTGGTGGACCTCCACTCCCACGTCTATCACCTTGGGACCAGCCTCGGCGTGGACCCCGACTGGGTCGCGAGCCGGTGGGGGACAGGGGTGTTCGCGGACGCCGGGAGCTCGGGGGCAGGCAACTTCGCCGGGTTCCTCGAGCACGTGATAAGGCGGTCAAGCTCAAAGATCTATGCCTTCCTCAACATAGGTTTCGGCGGGATTCCCTTCTTCGGGATGCACGGGGGCCAGCAGGCGGGGGAGGTCCCTGACATGCGGGTAGCCGACGAGGAGGCCTGCGCAGGGTGCATAGAGGGAAACAGGGAGCACATAGTGGGCGTCAAGGTGAGGGTGAGCGAGAACGCAAACGGGGCGATGGGGGCGGATCTGGTCAGGGCCGCCAAGCGGTGCGCCAGGAGGGCCGGGGTCCCCGTGATGGTTCACTTCGGGAGGCCGCCGCCTCGGGTGGAGGAGGTCCTCTCGCTGCTCGAGAGAGGGGACATACTCACACACGCCTTCAGGCCGGGGCCGAACTCGATCGTCGACGAGGGCGGGCACGTGATGCGGGAAGCCTGGGATGCCAGGAGAAGGGGGGTGGTGTTCGACCTCGGCCACGGGAGCGGGAGCTTCTCATATGCGACAGCCAGGGCTGCGCTGGCCGAAGGGTTCAGACCAGACACCATAAGCACGGACCTCCATGCCTTCTCGGCGGCCTCACCTGTGGTGAGCCTAGAGGCGACCATGACCAAGATGCTCGGCCTGGGGATGGGGGTCGAGGAGGTCATCCTCGCGGCCACCCATACACCGGCCGCGGCGCTGGGGAGGCCGGTGCATGGCTCGATCGCCGTCGGGCGGCCCGCCGACCTCGTGACCCTCAGGGTCTCAGCCGCCAGGAAGGAGCTGAAAGACGCCGCAGGGGAGGCGGTCGCCTTCGAAAGGGAGGTGAAGCCCGTCCTGCGCCTGAAGGGGGAAGACGTCAGGAGGCTCCCTGCGGCCACAGAGCCCTGAAAGGGGCCCCTCCGACCGCGTCGCCCCGGCTCAGCGGTGGATGATTGGCCTGTCCGCCGGGACGTGCCTGAAGGTGAATGTGGAGTTCTCCTCGTTCTCCCTCCGGAGGATGAGGGTGAAGTCGTCCCTCTCGACGTACCCCCCGTCGTTGAAGGGGCTGTCGTGCCCGGGGATGACCAGGTCGGGGCGGAGGTCCTTCAACTTCTTCACGCTCTCCTCTGACTGCTTCCTGTCGTGGAAGGAGATGTCGGGGAACCCCCTGAGGTACGCCCTGTAGTTGGGGACGGCGTCCCCAGACATCACGGTCAGCCTCCCGTCGTCCCCCTTCAAGGCCACGGCGACGTGCCCCGGGGAGTGGCCGGGGGTGAGCAGGGCGGTGGCGTGACTCGATATCCTGTCCCCGTCCCCCACCGTCTCGACCTTCATCTCCCTGAGGGCGGCTTTGAAGGCCTCGTTCTGAGGCTGCCCCGGCTCCATGAGGAACCCCTCCTTGAGCTCGTCCTCGCCCAGGAGTATCCTCGCCTGTGGGAACATCTCGACGTTGAGGCAGTGGTCCCAGTGCAGGTGGGTGAGGACCACCACGTCTATGTCTGCAGGCGAGACTTTGCGCCTCTCGAGCTCCGCCTTGAGCCAGTCCCTGGTGCCGTAGTGGCCGGTGTCCACCAGAACCTTCACGTCGTCCCTGACCAGGGTGACGCCAGCCGCGCCCATGGTCCCGACGTTGCTCCTGACCCCCATCCCCGGCATGATCCTCTCGACGTCCATGGATGGGGAGCCCCGCCCCCGCCGATTTAACCTGCGTGGAGCCGCTCAGTGCTCGTGGAAGACGAGCATCTTCGACCTGTCGGAGAGCGGGATGGAGCCCAAGGGGGCGACCCCGAGCCCCGGTCCCCCTGGGGTTATCGTCGTCTTGTCCATGGACCCGTGGAACTCGAAGTACCTGCCAGGGATCTCGTTGGGAGGGCTCTCCACCACGGACCCAGGTGACAGGGCGGCCGCGAGGTGGGCGCTCCCTATGGTCGACACCCAGCCGTTGTCCGGCCTGTTGTGGAACGCCACCTCTGCCCCGTGCCTCTTCGCCAGCTTCAAGATGGCGAGGGCAGGGGTGACGCCGCCAATCTTCGCGATGTCAGGCTGGTAGTAGGTCAGCGCATCCATCTCCATCAGGCGCTCGAACTCGAAGAAGCTGAAGAAGTTCTCCCCCGCCGCCACCGGACCCACCTTGTTCAGCTTCCTCAGGGAGTCGAAGTCGTCCGGGGGCCAGAGGGGCTCCTCCACCCACTTCAGCTCGTGCCGGCGGGTCCTTTTCATGAACTCGAGGGCCTTGGCGTACGGGAAGGCGCAGTTGAGGTCGGCCGCCAGGTCGAAGCCGTGGCCGAACCTCTCTCTCACCTCTCTGATTGCGTCGAGGGCGTCCCTCCCAGACTGGTGCAGCTTTATCGTGGCGTACCCCTGCTCGAGGAGCCAGCCGACCGCTGCCACGGCGTCTTCGGTCCTCTGGTACCTGGAGAGTGACGCGTATCGGGGGACCTTCTTCGCCCTCCCGCCGAGGGCTTCGGCCAGCGGCTTGCCTTCCTCCCTTGACTTCAGGTCCCAGAGGGCTATGTCTATCCCGGAGATGGCGCCGGTGGTCACCCCGTACCCCCCCGAGTAGGTGAGCCTCCTCATGACGGTCCAGAGCTGGTCTGTCTCCGACTCGTCCCTCCCCCGGAGAGCGGGGGCGAGCCTGTCCACGAGTGCAGCGTAGGGTTCCCTTGTGTTCCCCCCTGAAGCCAAGGTCTCGCCCCAGCCGGTGCGCCCCCCTGCCGACACCTTGACGTAGAGCTGGAAGCCCCACTCTTCGACCCACTGCTGCCTTGGAATGGTCTCCGTCAGGGGGATCGCGCCGTTGACCACCCTGATGTCTTCAATCAACTCCGTCGAGGCCTCCTGTCCTTTGCAACCACTTCGATTTCCACCATGGTTTCAGGGGACGGGGGCGCAGCCTGGACGGTAGTCCTGGCTGGAGGGGCGCGGCCGAAGTACTCGGCGTATGCCCTGTCGAACGCCTTGAAGTCCCCCATGTCTCTGAGGTAGACGTTCGCCTTGACCACGTCTGTGAGGCCCAGGCCTGCTCCCTCCAAGACCATCCTGATGTTGCGGATGACCTGCCGCGTCTGCTCCTCTATCCCTCCGGCCACGCACCTCCCCGTCGCCGGGTCCTTGGGCCCCTGCCCCGACACGAAGACGAACCCGCCGGCGGCGACCGCGTGGGAGTAAGCGCCGCCCGGCGGCGCGGCCCCCTTCGCGGAGGCAACCCTTTGGATACCGCCGGGACTTCTCTTCGGCATGCGGCCGCCCGCGGACGCCGTGGTCATAACCATATTGCAAGCGGAGGAGACCGTTGCTCGCAGCCCGCAGACCTCCGCCTCTGTTTCCGTCGCTTCATCGGAGTCGTTATAAACTGCTTCTCGGACCAATTCGCGATGAAGAAAATACTCGTCATAGCGTTAACATTCATCCTAGTCACATCGTCTCTCAGCCTGGACAGCTTCGCGGCCTCGCCTGCGAGCAACATCACCATCGGCATGGAGTACGGCCCGCCTTCGACGTTCTTCCAGAACCCGACGGCGGCTTCCTTCGGCAACACGGCCATCGACGTCCCGTATCTCCCGGTGGGCCACCTGTCTATCAACGGCAGCGTGCTCCCTGAGATATGCACCGTCCCGACCCCTGTCCCTGGGAACACGAACGACACCCAGTGGATCGTCAACCTGATCTCTCCGAACCTGAAGTGGTCTGACGGGGTTCCGATCAACTCCACGGACCTCGCCTACTCGTTCGGGATCTTCTTGCCGACAGGGCCTTACGCGAACACCTCCAACATAGACAGGTGGGGAGCGATCCGCGGGACAGTCCAGAGCGTGTCGATCCTCAACTCCACAGCGGTGGTCTTGAAGACATTCCAGACTGACGCCAAGTTCCCGCTGCTCGTCTTCCTGTACTCAATCTACCCATACCACTACTACAAGAAGTTCGGGTTCGGGAACAACGTGCTGCAGTCGGTGTCGGTCCTCGGCGGGCCAGGCGATTCCGCCTATGTCCCGGTAGGCTACACCGCGGGGAGCTACACGATGACCCTGCAGGCCAATCCCTACTCCCCGAGCTGGCATGGCAAGACCCCCACCATCAGCACAGTGACGCTCCAGTTCTTCACGAGCGACTCCGCCCAGACCAGCGCCTTGGCAGCAGGCACCATAGACGCGGGGACGATAACGCCCAGCGACATATCGGCGCTGGCGTCGAACCCGAACATCAAGGTGTCCCAGGTGCCGAGCGACTACCAGCTACAGATATACATCAAGACCACAGGCTACCCCTGGAACGAGACAGCGTTCAGGCAGGCCCTGTTCTACCTCCTCCCAAGCAACGAGGTCAAGAGCTCTCTCTACGGCAACCAGACCGCGACGGGCAACCCGCAGCTGCTGCTGCCGCAGGTCGTCCCTACTTACTACGCGGCCGGCGCCCCGCTCTACAACTACAGCGTGAGCACGGCTGACTCCCTCCTTGCGAAGGCAGGCCTGGTCCAGAACAGCGGCCACTGGGACTACGCCAACGGGACTGCGGTGACCATAACGGTCGAGGCGCCCAACAACGACCCGAACTACGTCCGCGCCTCGCAGTTCGTCCAGTCCGCCATCGAAGCGGCGGGGATCAACGTCAACCTCGAAAACCCTGCCTATGCCACGGTCCATTCTGACTGGACCTCGCTGAACTTCCAACTACTTGTCTTCCCCAACAACTACGCCCCGGTCCCGTTCAGATGGATGCGCAACCCGAGCAACCTGAACGGGTGGAAGAACTCCACCTTCACGACATACTTCAACGAGGCGCTCGACAACCCCAACCAGGCCCAGTCTTTGAGCGAGATCAAGCAGGCAGAGTCCGTCATGGCACAGGCAGCCGTCCTCGACTACCTCGTCGTCCTGCCGCAGTACGTGGCTTACAACGACTTGGCGTTCTCCAACTGGCAGCCTGCACTCGGACAGTCCTCCTACGACAACGTCTTCTGCGACACGGTGGTCTGCGAGAACGTCCTCACGTCCGTGACCCCCGCGTCGTCGACAGGCACCATCACGACCACGGCATCATCCACGCCATCATCCTCGTCCACCTCTACGGCCGCGGCCCCCAACTACACGAACTACTACTACGCTGTGGCCGCAGTCGCCATAGTCGTGATCATAATCGCGGCTGTAGCGATGAGTAGGAGAAAGCCCTCCACACCGGCGAAGTAACCCAACAACCGCGAGTCTCCGGGGAAAGTCTCCCCGAGGACTCGTCCCCTGATTTAGAGTCCCTGCTACTGCCAGCCGTATGGTTCTGGTGCGTCTTCGGGTCTTGACTGATTTGGAGACCTCCAAAAGTTCTGGTGGTGCAACTCGGGGCTTTTGTGTCAAAGCTGAGAATGGGAAGGATGATACGCTTAATTGAGAACTGCATCCGCCTTGGCGATGTTGAGCGACCTTCCGTCGGTGGCTCCAAGAGACCGGATAGATGAGAAGGTTGGGAGGATGATAGGCGAGATAACAAGGCCTTTCGTGTTCCAACCTAACAATAGTTCGTGCGAAACCACCTGCGTAACCAATGCCCTGCATGAGATGGGGATAAGGTTCCAAGACCCCGACCTGAACTTCTCTCTTCGAAGAGTCAATGATATTTGCGGCTACCGGAACAATGTCGGCGCCCGATACATCGTCCTCCTTCCCAATCTCAGAAAAGCCCTGAAGCCCTAAGGCTACGTTGCCGGTGACTCGACCGGAACAAGCCATAACCGACTACGCGCCGTCTTGGTGGACAAGGCTTTTTCGTATCCCGTGGTGGGGTTATCGCATGAATATCTCCGAAACGAGCGCGATTACAGGAAGGACAATGATTCCGACCACGCGGTAATGGTGTTCCGTTCGACGGGAGAAATAACGATGGTCTACGACCCGTTCGAATCCATAAAGCCGATGCCCGTTCGCCTGAACCAGAATCTTGGGCGCGGGGTTGTCGCGCTTAAGACACCAGATTTCATATCCTATTGGAGGGGCGCGTCCGTTGCAACCCAATGGTGTCTCTGGATGAAGAAGGAAACGATTATGAACACGCTCCTCGATTCGATGAAGCAAACCCCAGAGAGAGAGGTAGTGGTGCAAAAACAATGAGGCTAACGGAAACTGAGAAGCTCCAGAGCAAGCAACTGCTGACCTACCTTAGAAGGCGGTATAGCCCATACCTGTATTTCTCGGAATACGACCCTTCTTCATCAAGGGCCGTCTTGGGAATCGAGATTCAAGAGTTCGTCCTCGACCACAAGGACAAAAACGACTCGGAAATTAGATTCATCGAACTCGACGACATAGCGTCCATCAAGTGGAGTCGCAACAAGAAGGACTTCAGAATCACGGACATGAACCGGAACGAGTTCGTAAGGAGAGTAAACGACAGATACATGACAATGACGGAACACTCCCAGCAGGCTCTACTCCCTACCCTGTATACGCGCCTTGTCCGCATCCCTCAAGTGGACATGAACATGAGTCCGTTGAGGAACATCCTGACGGCAATCGAAGAGGATGGGTTCGTGCTCCCGAATGCGCTAGGGAAGAAATACGAGATGTTCGAACAGGTCAGAAACTACTTTACCCTCCTGAGAGACTTGCACTACATCAAGGAAGAGCGAGGTCAGTTCGTCGCTGGCCCAGAGATGAAGAATCTCCAAGCCAACGAAATCGAACCGCCGCTTCTCTACGAGACGATTCTCGGAGAAGTCCTTCGGAAACAGGCGGGATACCTGCAAGACGTTCTCCATTGGACGATGATTACGCCTTATCTGAGATGGTGCAACGCATACTACTATCCCGCGTTCATGGCGGGGCATCTGGTGAAGGCGGAACAGAACGAACTCGTCCAGAACTACAAGAGGTTCTATGGCGGCGGCTACCAAGAAAGCGTCGTCGAGACGGGCCAAATCCAGAGAATAGTCCACGTGGAAATCCTATCGAAGGAAGGCAGATACTACGAGGGGCATCAGACAATCTTCGAAGAGTTCTCTGGCAACGCAAAACAGGACGCCGTGTTGCTTCCGGCCATGCAGAACTGACGAGTCTATTGCTTCGAACCCTTCTTGACTGAAACGGGAAGAAGGGGGCCGACAGGGGCAGGGACGGCTATCTAACTTTCAAGGAAGGCACCGACCCGAACCTCCGCAAGATTATCGTCCAAGCCAAGGGCGGGGAGAACGTCGGAGCTGGCGATGTGCGTGACCTAATCGGCACCATCGATAACTGGATGGCCGCGATGGGGATTTTGATAACTCTCGATGAGCCGACAGAACCGATGAAGACAGAGGCGAGAGACGCAGAATATTACGAGTCTCCGACATGGGGCCGCAAATACCCGAAGATTCAGATTGTGACAGCTAAAGAATTGCTTGAGAAGAAATGGCCCGAAATGCCCCTACCGAACCCCAAGTAAGATACCGCCGACCATTAGGAAGAGATAGCGCAAAAGCCCCGAGTTGCACCACCAGAACTTTTGGAGGTCTCCAAATCAGTCAAGACCCGAAGACGCACCAGAACCAGCCGTATTAATCCTAAAATACGCACCCCCGGCCTTCGACCCGAATTGAAACGCTGCATCTACGCCGGCGCCTTGACGCTCCCCTCAGAGCTGGAGGGCTTCCTCAGAGGGCGGGGGGTCGAGTTCACCTACAACCCGCTGAAGAGGGCTCTGGGGGAGGAGGACATGGTGTCTGTGTTGAAGGGGTACGACGCGGCCCTGGCGGGCGGGGAGCCGTACACGGAGAAGGTCATGGACGCGGCCCCTGACCTGAAGATAATCGCGCGGACCGGGGTGGGGTACGACCAGATAGACGTCCCCGCGGCGACGAAGCGGGGGATAGTGGTGACCACCACCCCGATCCCGGAGCTGAGCTACGCCGTGGCCGAGCTGGCCATCGGCCACCTCCTGGGGTTCGTGAAGCGGATCCCCCAGCTCAACAGGGCAATCAGGCTGGGGGAGTGGGACAGGCAGAGATGGACCCGGGAGGTCGGGGACGCCTATCACCTCACGCTGGGGCTGCTGGGAGCCGGGAGGATAGGCTTCGAGGTGGCGAAGAGGGCGAAGGCCCTCGGGATGCACGTCATATATCACGATGTCGTGAGGATGGCCGAGGTGGAGAAGGCCGCGGGTGCGGAGTTCGTCGGCCTCGACGAGCTCCTGTCGCGGGCGGACGCCATCTCGATCCACACGCCGCTCACCCCTGCCACCAGGGGGATGGTCAACAGGGAGTTCCTCGGCAAGATGAAGAAGTCTGCTTTCCTCATAAACACGGCCAGGGGGAAGATAGTGGACGAGGGCGCGCTGGCTGAGGCGCTGACCGAAGGGAGGATAGCGGGAGCCTGCCTCGATGTGCTGAACGAGGAACCTCCGTCGGAGAAGAGCCCATTCTACAGGCTGGGGGACAGGATCCCCAACCTGATACTGACGCCTCACGCAGCCAACGGCCCCTACACCTTCGGGAGGATGGCGATGGCAGCTGCCGAGGACGTTGCGAGGGTGCTGGATGGGAAACCCCCTGTCTATCCGCTGAACAAGGAAGCGCTCGCACGGAACCCCTGACCGAGGGGGCTAGTGGAAGTCGTTCCCTGCTTCCCTCATCCGCCTGACCTTGTCTCGGAGGGCCTCGAGGGTGAAGTCCCCTGAGCGGGCCAGGTCTATGACGTCTCTCTCCCTGTCCGCTATCAAGGCGGCCGCTTTGGGGACCCCCGCGGCCACGTCCACGGGGACCTGCACGACGCCATGCTTGTCGGCGTGGATTATGTCTCCGGGTTTGACTGGGAGCCCCCCCACCTCTACCGGGGTCCCGTAGTCGACCACGTGGTTGTAGGCGTGGGCGACAGAGACACCCCCCGCGAAGAGGTGGAACCCGATGGCCTCGACCTCGTCGAGGTCCCTCACGCTCCCGTTGGTGACGGCCCCCACGCACCCCAGGGCGCGGTGGATGTTCGCGTTCACTTCGCCCCAGAAGGCCCCCAGACCAGGGGGGTCGTCCACGTCCTGGACAACCACAACCCTGGGGGGAGGGACGGCCAGCAGGCTCTTCCAGTAGCGAAACGTCCTCTCAAGCCCGTCGGAGGGAGGCCTGGTGGCGGTGCTGATCCTGACAGTGGCCGCGTACCCGACCATGACGCCCAAGTCTGGGAAGACGCACCGCACGGAAGAGTCGGCGAACCCTTCCTCCCTCCCCCTCACGTTGAACAGCTCTACGGCGTTCGCGACGGTGGGGGTCGAAAGCTTGGCCAGTTCCACGAGGACTGCATTGACCTCAGCTCGTCCATGCTGGCTCGTCCCCTTTCACCCGCGGGTCGCACGCCGCCGAGTCCGCTTATAGGCGTTAGAGCCACAGAGGAGCCTGGCGCTGGCCGGACGCGGATGGGCGCATAGGGAAAACGTTGAATACCGATTGGAGCGGACTTCCCCCGGATCTGCCAAGTTGGTAGTCTTCGGGTACGACGCCCCCCAGGAGCAGTTCCCTCCTGACAAGCTCTTGGACTACGCGGTCCTCGCCGAGAGGGCGGGGTTCGAAGCCATAGGGACGTCAGACCACTTCCATCCGTGGGCTCATACCGGCGCCCACTGCGGCTTCGCCTGGACCTGGCTGGCGGCCGCGGCCGAGAGGACCCGGTCGGCGAAGGTAGGTACCATGGTCACCGCCCCCACGCTCAGGTACAACCCGGCCGTCGTCGCCCAGGCCTTCGCCTCGCTGGCCTGGGTCTATCCGGGGAGGGTGTTCTTCGGGGCGGGGGTGGGAGAGGCGCTCAACGAGACCCCGGTGGGGGTGAAGTGGCCCGGGCCCAGAGAGAGGATCGAGCGCCTCGACGAAGCCCTCAGGGTGATGAGGATGCTCTGGAGCAGGGAGTTCGTGAGCTTCAGGGGGAAGTACTACTCGCTCTCGAAGGCGAACCTGTACACCAAGCCCCGCGCACCTATCCCCATCTACGTCGCGGCGGGGGGCCCTCAGACGGCGGAGCTGGCGGGGAGACGCGGGGACGGGATGGTCGTCCTCCCGGCCGCGCTCCAGAAGCACGGCAATGTCCTCTTCGAGAGGTTCAAGGAGGGGGCGAAGGCCGAGGGGAAGGACCCCAAGGGGACGATGGCCACCCTCCTGAACGCGTCCTATGACGAAGACCTGGACGTCGCCCTCGAAGGAGCGAGGTTTTGGAGGGTCACTGCCATACCTGCGCACTTCAACTACGACATCTACGACCCGAGGGAGATAGAAGCCGACTCCTGGGCCGTGGGGGACGACGCTCTCCGGAGAGCCCGGCTGGTTACGACCAGCGCCGATGAGCACATCAGGGCGATCGAACGCCTCATCAAGGATGGGATAGAGCTGTTCTTCATCATGAACGTGAGCAAGCACCCAGAGAAGCTCTTCAAGCTGTACGGGGAGAAAGTGATACCTTACTTCAGGGGCAGGCCGGGGCGAGGGAAAAGCCGCGCCGGGGCGCCCTAGAGGCGCGCCGCCGAGGGTGAGTTGGCGCGAAGTACAAGATAGTCCCTCTGGTGACCGGGTTCAGAGGGGGGAGGGTCGACCCTCAGGTCTACCGACAGCACGCGAAGCGTCTCCTCGACGGCGGCGTCGACTTCGTCTTCGCCATGGGGTCGACAGGGCTGGGGCCGACCCTCTCCTTCGAGGAGAGGAAGGTGTGCGTCGACGCGCTCGCAGAGTTCGGTGACAGGGCGATCTGCCAGGTCGGGTCCCTCAACCTCGACGAGAGCGTGGAGCTGGCCGAGCTCGCGAAGGCGAGGGGGTTCAGGTACATCTCCGTCCTCCCCCCATACTACTTCCCCAGGCTTAGGGACGAGACCATGGTAAGGTACTTCGCGAAGGTCTCCTCTGTGCACCCGACGATCCTGTACAACTTCCCCCTGGCGACGGGCTACGACATCTCGCCGGCGATCGTGAGGGAGGCAAACGAAAAGGGCGGAGACATAGTAGGGGTCAAGGACACCGTCACGGACGTCTCGCACATGCTCAACTTCAAGTGGGAGCTGGGCTCCGAGTTCCTGGTCTTCTGCGGGCCCGACCCCTTGGTCCTCCCTGCCCTGAACTCCGGGCTGGACGGGGCGGTGGCAGGGAGCGGGAACTACATCCCGAACATATTCGGCGCCCTGTTCAGGGAGGCGGCGACTGAAAAGGGGCTCCGGCTGCAGAAGACGATGACCCAGGCCGCGAAGGTGGCGCAGAAGTTCGGCCAGTGGTCGGCGAACCATTCGCTGGTGAGGCTGGTCAAGGGGTACGACCCCGGTGGCCCGAGGCCCCCAATCTACCCCCTCTCAGCGGAAGAGGAGCGGGAGCTGGGCTCTGAAATAAGGACGGTCCTCCCCGACGGTGATTCGCCTGGCTAGGGTGCTCATCACGGCCCCGTCGTTCACAGCGAGACACCTGAGGACGCTCCAGGCGAGGTTCGCCGTGGACGACGACCCCCTCGGGAGGTGGTACACCGAAGAGGAGCTCCTCGGCGCCATATCGAAGTACGACGCCGTCATCGCGGGGCTCGACCCGTTCACCCGCAGGGTGATAGAAAAGGCGGATCGGCTCAAGATAGTCGCCAGGAGGGGGATAGGGTACGACAGGATAGACCTGGCCGCCTGCAAGGCCAGGGGGATCTACGTCACCAACACCCCGGTCCCGGACGAACACCAGGCAGTCGCTGAGTTCGCCGTGGCCCTCCTGCTGGACGCGAGCAAGAACATCACCAGGTCGGTCAACTCCCTGAAGAATGGGTCCTGGGAGCGGAGGGCCTTCGTCGGGCGGAACATCGAAGGGATGACCGTGGGGATAGTTGGCCTGGGGAACGTCGGGACGAGGGTGGCCAGGCTGGTGACCGCCTTCGGGGCCGACGTGGTCTACTACGACCCCTACGTCAGCTCCAAGGAGTTCAAGGCCGTGACCCTCCCGGAGCTCTTCTCGTCGGCAGACGCTGTGTCGGTCCACCTGGTCAAGACCCCCGAGACGGTGGGCATAGTCACGGCGGAGCTCCTCGGCAGGATGAAGACCGGAGGGATAGTGGTCAACACGTCGAGAGCAGAGGTGGTGGACCGGGACGCGCTGAAGGATGCGGTCGCCAGCGGGAGGCTGAAGGCGGGGCTCGACGTGTTCGACAGGGAGCCCCCGAGGGACGACCCGATACTGGGCTTCGAGAACGCGCTCACGACACCACACATAGCCGCCTACACGGTCGAATCGTTCGACGCCATCGACGGCGCCTGCGCGGTGAACGTGGTCAGGGTGCTCGAAGAAGGGGACGAGCCCGACCATATAGTCAACCGTTGACCGGGCTTGGCGTCAGGTTGCGCCGCGGGACGGTCAGAACCAGCCTTTCTTCTCTTTGATGGCTGCCTTGACCTTCTGGACCGTCTCTGCGGGGATCGGGTCCATCTTGTGCACTTCCTTCGCGTGCTGCACTATCTTCGGCATCAGCTCCTCCTCGGTCTTGGCGCTAGCCTTGAAGCCGCAGCTCATCCCTATGTCTTTGCAGGCGAACTCTTTGGTCATAACAGCGGATATAGGCGATGCCTTGGTATTTAGGTCTACCGAGAGGGGGTTCTTCGACGCCTCGGCTCATCCACCCGCCTGCCAAGGGTCGGCCCGCGGCCGGCGTCCCAGACTATGGTCCTAGGTCCGACTCTCCTTCGACCCTGGTCCTCGCACTTCTGTGGGTCGTCGGGCGACCGGCCGGGGCTGAAGCCGTCGCTCTCAGGTCGAGGGACGGGGCCCGACGAGAGAGGCCTTGGCCGCCGGCATAGACGCGGGGGACGAGGTCGTTGCGAGGAGAAGGGGGCGGGGACCGTGGAGCCTTCGAGCCTAGACGTCGCAAGGACCAGGGCGAGAAAGGTCGGCGCAAAGAAGCGCCCGGGTGGATGGAGGGGCGCCACGAGGCCACGGCGCATCTCTTGCGGCCCGTGGGCGGGCGCGATGAAGCTCGTCGACAATGTGGCCCTCATAGGGTTCCTGAATCCAAGGACATGGAGCACGAGCGACCCGTGCAGCACCTTGACAGGGCCCGCTCCGACGCAGACTACTTCCCCGCGACGTCCCTGATAGAGGCGGACCAGGCGATGAAGGTGAGGGGGTACACCGACTCTGAGAGGGAGGTCTCCCTGGAGGCTCTGGAGGGGGCTGTCCCGGCAGACAAGGTCATCCCCAACACGGCGTCGTCCGTCCTGTCGGCGGTCAGGCTCCAGGGGACCGGCATGGACTACTTCGTCTCCCTCATAGCGGCCCTGGCAGAGGAGTCCGGGACCCGAGTCATAACCACCGACAGGTCGATAGGGGGCGCGGTGGAGACGGATTGGTAGGGACGGACGCGGGTGGCGTGAGGGGCTCTCGGGCGCCGTCCCCGTCTGGGAGGGCGCGTGCCTTCGACTGTGGCGAGCGGCCCCCGGGGCTAGCCCAGCGTCGAGCTCGCCAGGGCGGCCCCCTCAGCCAGGGCCGCCAGCTCGAGCCCCTTGGGCCAGCGGTTTCACTTGGGGTGATCAGATAAATAGCATGTTGGCGGGCTTATTCGCATAGGAATATGTCCATCGCCCTGATAGAGCCGAGGCAGCTGAAGAAGGTCCGCAACCAGCTCGGGTACACCCAGGGGAGGCTGGCCAGGGAGGCAGGGGTCAGCCAGTCCATAGTCGCCAAGATAGAGGCGGGGGCGGTGGACCCGAGCTACAGCACCCTGGCGGCCATATCGAGGGCCCTCAACTCGGGGAGCAGGAGCAGGGTCAGGAAGGCAGGGGAGGTGATGTCGTCCCCTGTGGTCGGGGTGCAGGAGGGGGCGAGCCTGAGGGAGTGCGCGGCCCTGATGAAGAAGAAGGGGTTCTCCCAGGTCCCTGTCTTCTCCGGTGGAAGGATAGTCGGGACGGTCACCGACAGCCACGTCATGGAGCTCCTGGCGGCCGCCCAGGACCCGAAGAAGGTCCTCGACGAGAAGGTCAGGGACCACATCCAGCCGGCGTTCGCAGTGGTGGGGAAGGACACCCCCGTGGACGCGCTCTTCTCGCTGTTCAAGTACCTCCCGGCCGTCCTGGTGGAGTCAGGGGAGAAGGTCGAGGGGATTGTGACGAAGATAGACCTGATGACGGCCGAGGCGGACGGCTGAGGGTCGCGGTCAGGCCCCGGCATCGACCTGGAAGTAGACCAACGACGTGTGCCCCCACCCGTCCCCCACCGCCACGGTGTACTCCCCGGGGGCGAAAGGGTGCAGCACCCCCTGGGTGTACCCGCCTCCGGGGGCCTGGGTCTCGCCCGCCGTCCAGTAGCCGTCGAGGTAGGCAGCCCTGGCGGCAGACTGGAAGGGGCCTAGGGCGAAGGGGTTGAGTGAGGCAAGACAAGAGTAGAAGCCGAAGTCGTCGAACACAGCCACCTGGGTCGCCGAAGAGATGTTCCCCAGGGTGTCGTGCCCCTCGTAGGCCGCGACCCCGAATGGCGCAAGCAGGCCGCACACCCCGGCGCTCATGTTCAGGCCGTTGGGGAAGACGAAGTATGACTTTGGCTCGTTGGGGAACGGGAGGTAGTTCACGTCCTTCATCGTGAGTCTGATGGTCTGACCCGGGGCGACGGCGGTCGAGTTGGCCGACACCGAGAAGCCCACCGCGGAGGGCACCTGGAAGGCGTACGTCCGGGAGGGGAAGGCCTCGAGGGCACCCACCGCGGCCACGACGACGACCAGCGCCGCGACCAGCGCGGCCCTCCGCCACCACCTCTTCGTCCCGGAGCCCGTCCCCGCTGGCTTCATCGGCTTCCCACCGACGTCGAGGCCCTCTCCCTGTTGAGCTGGGAGAGGTCGATCCATAGGGCGCCTACCACCATGATTATCCCTATCACCATGGACACGGCCCCGAGGATGCCTATGCTCTCTGAGGCCGGGAAGGGGAGCCCGGAGCCGCTCACCGCCAATAGCCCCACCCCGGCCACTAGGAGGGCCCCGCCGACCAGGAGGTATCGCGTGAGCTTGTCCAATCCGGGAGGAACTTCGGCGCAGCGCGATTTAGGGGTTTCCCGCGTCACCCCTGGGCGAGCAGGGGCTCGGCGCTCTTCAGCAGCGCCTCGGTGGCCGACGTCAGGCTGAGCCCCTCGATGTCCACGTGCGCCGCCCCCAGCTGCTCGAGGGGTTCCGGGGCGCGGGCTCGCCTAGCCGCCGCAGATGGACTGGAAATCCATTCTCCTTAATATCGCTGGAGCGCCTCCGGTTGGATATCACATGGGTATCCGTCGCGGGAACCTGGACCTTTTCGAGAAGTCCGTGGCGAGCATGATCGACGTCGCCAGCGTCCTCGTCGCCTACAACATAGGCATGGACAGGCTGGGCCTGGCCTACGGCGTGGTCTACGCCGGGATGGACGCCTTCGTCGTGGTCTGGCTGAGCCGGCCGATAACCGGGATAGTCAGGAGGCTGAACCCAGCCCGCAGGGCGCGGAGAGGGGACGGGGGAGCCCCGGGGTCGGACCCCCTGCAGCCGCCCCAGACCGTCGTGGCCGCGAGCCTTCCTGTGGAAGAACGCCGCGTAGGGGGCCATGGCGCTGACTCGCTGGAAGCCGCAGGGTCGATCGGGACCGGCCGCGCCGAGCTCGACGACTGAGAGATACTAGCCGCAAGGGGGCTCAGCTGGCCACCCTGCCCCGACCGTCAGGAAAGACTCCCATCCGCCGAAGACGAACTCGGTGGAGTTGGTGGCGGTCCCTCCCCACCAGGATTCTGAGAAGCCGCTGACCTTCGCAAATGACTGGCCGTCGACCTGGGTGGAGCAGACGCTGACCCCGGCCGGGAGGAGGGAGAAGTTCCCCTGGGCGAGCTCCCCGTCCAGGAGCGTCTGGTTGACAGAGGGGATGTTGTAGACCACCTGGGTCGAGCCGAGCATTTGCGACCTTGACGAGGCTGGTCTTCCCCACCATCATGGGGCCGAGGAGCGCGACCCACCTCCTCGCTTTGATGAGCCTGATGAGCTCGTCAAGTTCTTTCTCCCGCCCGAAGAGCTCTCTGGGCGACTCCTTCGGATTCAGGTCGAAGAGCGTACTTAACCCGCATAAGCGCATGGCCCCCTTTAGCTAGAAGCGTTCTGGCCAAGGGTCGGTTTTCTGCGCATCATTGCGTATCGCACGACGACGCAGCAGCCGGTCTCACGCCACTTTCCAGTGGCGCGGACATGGCCGTTTCCCTAAACTGGTGTTTTCACCTACGCGCCCGGACCCGGAGCGCTCGCGGCATCGGTCCAACCCCCTGCCACAACACCAGGTCCGCTGCGGGGGTACAGGTATTCGTTTGGCACTTCAAAGCCGGGCGGGCGCAGACGGCAAAGGAGGTCGCGGACGACATCATGATCGGGACGGACGCCAGGGGCGAAGCGATGGGATAGAGATGCTGGAAGTCAGGAAGGGAGGGGTGCTGGACCAGCTCGCCAAGGCCGCGGCAGCCACCCCAAGGCCGGCTATCCTAGGCAGTACGGACGAGCGGTAGGAGAGTCATGGCTTCTGTAGCTTTCCGAGCCTGCGAAGGCCCGAAACGAGCTCCTCGACGCACTCTTCCGGGGCCGCCTCCGAGGTGTCGACGACGAGGTCTGGTCCGGTGGGCTCCTCGTAGGGGCCCTGGATGCCTGTCATGTTGGTTATCTCGCCCCTCCGCGCCTTGGCGTAGAGGCCCTTGGGGTCCCTCATCTCGCAGACGGAGAGCGGGGCGCGGACGTACACCTCGACGAACCTGTCCGCGCCGACCGTCTCCTCCGCCTCGACCCTCGACCGCCGGTAGGGGGAGATCAGGGCCACTATCGCGACCACCCCGTTCCTGGCAAGCACCTTGGCGACATACGACACCCTCCTGGCGTGCTCCTCCCTGTCCTCCTTCGACAGCCCGAGGTCCCTGGAGAGACCCTTCCTCACCTCGTCCCCGTCGAGGACTTCGACCCGCCTCCCGTGCCGCTCCCTGAGCTCCTTCTCTAGGAGCTTTGAGAGTGTGGACTTCCCCGAGGCGGGGAGCCCTGTCATCCAGACGACGAACCCCTCGTCCGGGCCACCTGCCTTCATCGGCACGCCTCCACCACCTCAGGGATGACGCGGCCGTCGACGCTTGCGCCGTCGCCGTAGCCGAGGCCGTAGAGCTTCAGGATGGTGGGCCCGATGTCCTCGATGCGGAGCCCTTTCAGCTCCTTCCCGCCGAGGTCCCTGCCAGGGACGCCCATCATGAACACCCCGTCCATCGAGTGGACCGAGTCGTCAGGGCCCGTGTCGTTCTCGGAGAGGTAGAGGGTGTCGTGCCCCACGGTCCCTGCGGAGCGCCAGTTCAGGTCGTCGAAGTAGACCATGAGGTCCGGCTTGTCCCCGATGGCGGTGCCGTAGAGCCTGTCCGGCTCGAAGACGCGGTTGGCCATGACCCTTCCAGCCGGGTCCCTGATGCCCATCAGCTTCTCCGTGAGCTTCCTCTTCTCCGACTCCAGGTCCTTCGGAGGAATGACGCCGTCGGGCTCGCGGCCCTTCACGTTGAAGAAGACCCGCGCGTAGTATCCGCCCCACCCCCAGGCCTTCGTCTTCGGCCAGTCGACGTCCGCCTTGTCTAGGTCGGTCACCTCGGAGGGCCTCGTCCTGAACTTCAGGTAACCCTGCTGCTCCAGCCATTGGTTGACGCAGAACCCACCCTCCATCCCCTTGGAGCCGTGGTCGGAGAGGACGAAGGTCACGGTGTCTTTCGGGAAGAGCGCGAAGAGCTCTCCCAGGTGGCTGTCGAACATCTCGTAGTACTCCTCCGCGATGCGCTCGTATTTGTTCCCCTTCGCGTACTTCGGGTGGGCCGGGTCGAAGTACTTCCAGAAGGCGTGGTGGAGCCTGTCGAACCCTATCTCGTGCATGATGAAGAAGTCCCAGGGCTTTCGCTCGGCGAGGTGCTTCGCTACCTTGAACCTGTTCTCCGTCATCTCGAAGAGCTGCTCCCTGATGCCGTCGCGGTCCTCGGTCCGGAAGGTGACGTCGAACTCGTACCTCCCCCCGGTGACGTCGAGGACCTCCTGCTTGAGCCCCTCGGGGTAGGCGAAGGGGCGCTCCTTGCTCGGGGTGAGGAAGCAGGACACGACGCTGCCGCCCTCGATGGGCTTGGGCGGGTACCCCGGGGGGACGCCGAGGACGACAGACTTCAGGCCTTTCCTTGCGAGGACGTCCCAGACAGTGTCGGCGTGCACGTGGGTGGAGTTCACGATGTAGCCGTCGCTGTAGGCCCCGGGCTTGCGATGGCGGAAGCCGTAGATGCCGAGCTTCCCCGGGTTCTTCCCCGTCATCATGACCATCCAGGCGGGGACGGTTATCGGCGGGTCGCAGGTCCGCAGGTCGCCGTGGAGCCCCTCCTGGTAGAGCCTCCTGAAGTTGGGGAGCCTGTCGAGGAGCCTCTCGAAGAGGAGAGACGGCGGCACCGAGTCCAGCCCGATGACAGCTACCTTGGGCATGTCCTGCTCACCTAGAGGTAGCCCAGGGCCTTCAGGCGCTCCCTGATCTGGGCCACGTCCTCGCTTGTGAAGGGGGCGGGGGGGCGGTTGGTCTCGTGCATCTCGACTATCTCCCGGAGGATGTAGGTGACGTAGTCTGACACGGACTTGAAGCCAGACTTCCCTTCGAGGAGCCTCTCCACCCTCTTGTGGAGGGCGCGCGGGATGGACACGGTGGTGTACTTGTTCAACTCTCCCCGGGGTTCAATTATGTGTAATTAAGCAGAGCGGTCGCGACAGCACGGACGGCCCTCGTGCGGGGTCAGGAGCGGCCCGCGGCCTTCCCTCTGTGGGTCCGGGGTTCCGGAGCCCGGGAGCTAGGGGCGAAGCGTAAGCCCCCTCCCAGGGCGGCGGGCGCGGGGCGCCCGTGGCGGCGCTCGACGGAGTCCTCCATCAGGTATCCTGCGGCTGCGACGAAGACCCCCAGGACGCCGATGGGGAACACGAGGTAGAACATGACCGGGGACGAGACGAGGAGCGCAGCGGTGGCCGTACCCCCCGCGGCAAGGACGAGGGCCGCCCCTGCGACGAGCACCTGGTCGGGTCGCGTCAGGCTCATGGTCGCGCCTCCGGGGCGCCGGCGGACAAACCCGTTTCGTGCGACATGAAGGACGTGCGGCCGGCGCACCCCGTTTAAACCGGGGACAATAACGCGGCGTCACCTACACCGGGGAGGGCCCCGCGGGATGGCGTGGCGACACCCTCCCACGGGTAGAGTCGTGGGTGTCCGGTGGCGTTCCTGCTGGGCACGTGCCCCGCCGCCGCGCATTGCAGGATGGAGGGATGAGCTGCTATCGCCGCCGGAACCGCGCAGATGAGGCACCAGGCCGGACAACGCAAAGCGAAGATCGAGACGGCATAGGTCGCAAGATAGACGACTGCCAGGACGAGGTTCCGGCTCCTTCCCAGGATGGGCGTCTTGGGAAGCCTGAGGCCGGCACCGGCCAGGCCGAGACGCCTGCAGACGTCACGCTGCCCGGAGCCCCCCGAGGAGCCATGGAAGAGCCGCGCGGTCCTTTCGAGGTCGCGGCGGTGCGCGAGAAAGTGCCCGAGACCGCAGAGGCACCCACCGGCATCCTGCATCCGTTGTCATGCGACCAATTGAACGATTCAAGTTCCAACTGCATCGGAGTTTCTGGTGACACTCGCAGCCGCTGAGGGCGGTCACTCGGGGAGAAGGAGGCCATAGGCGACCTCGTCGATGTCTGTCCCTTCGTTGAGGAAGATGTGCCTCGTCTGTGTGAACTCCAGCATCCCCTCGACCCCCAGCTCCCTCCCTATCCCGCTCTTCTTGAATCCGCCTCGCGGGGCGGCGGCGGAGAGGAGATGGTACTCGTTGACCCAGACCGTCCCCGCGTCTATGCCCCCCGATACGCGCCGTGCCCTCTCCGCGTCCCTGGTCCAGACGCCGGCAGCGAGGCCGTACTCCGTGTCGTTCGCCAGCCTGAGGGCCTCGTCCTCGGTGTCGAAGTCGAGGGCGACCAGGACCGGGCCGAAGACCTCTTCCCTGGCGACTTCGGCCTCTTCAGGGACCTCTGTCAAGAGGGTGGGCGGATAGTACAGCCCCCCCGCCGGGGTCGCCCCTTCCATCTGCTTCCTGTAGTAGACCCGCGCGCCTCCGCTGACCCCCTTGTCCACCAGAGTCTCGATCTTCGCCTTTTGTTCCGAGGTCGTGATGGCGCTGACGTCTGTCTCCATGTCGAGCGGGTTCCCGGCCCGCATCTTCTCCATCCCCTCCTTCAGCTTGGCGAGGAACCTCTCCCTGATGGAGGCTTGGACGATGAGCCTGCTCCCTGACTCGCAGAGCTGGCCGGAGTTGAGGTATATCCCGAAGAGGACCCCTTTCGCCGCCTTCGCCAGGTCGGCGTCCTCGAAGACCACGTTGGGGGACTTTCCCCCTAGTTCCATGGTGAACTTCTTGATCCCCGCGGACCCTGAAAGCAGGCGCTCCCCTGTGGCTGTGGACCCGGTGAAGCTGACCATGCTCACCTTTGAACTGGACACCAGAGCTTGACCCACTGCTTCCCCTGTCCCGGCGACGGCGTTCATCACGCCGGCTGGGAATCCTGCTGCGCTGCAGTCTTTCGCCAGTTCGAGGGCCGTCAGCGGCGTATGGTGGGAGGGCTTGAGGACGACGGTGTTCCCAGCGAGAAGCGCGGGGGCGACCTTCCATACCGCCATGAGGAGCGGGACGTTCCAGGGCGCTATGGCCCCGACGACCCCCAGCGGGGCGTACTGGACTATCCCCTTCGTCCCCGGATACTCCGGGTGCTCTATCTCCCTCGCCGAAGGGAAGTCCTTCGTGGTCGCGAAGTAGCGGATGTGCTCGATGGCCAGGGGTATGTCCATCAGAGTGCTCTGACGGATCGTCTTCCCGGTGTTCTCCGATTCGAGGCCGGAATACTCGGCCGACCTCTCTTGGACCCTGTCTGCGAGGGCGGCCAGGAGCTTCTGGCGTTCGCCGATGCTCGTCTTCGACCACCTGGCGAATGCTCCCTCCGCCGCGTCTATCGCTTCCTTCGCCTTCTCCGCGTCGGCGAACGTGACGGTCGCCAGCCTGGAGCCGTCTGCAGGACCCCTCAGCTCGGCTTCTTCTCCCTCGAAGTCCTCCCGGCCTCCTATGAAATTCCCGTAGCGTGCTATCAAGGGTCAGTCACCGTCGAAGGCTTTGATGAAAATGTTCCTGAGGTCTTCGCTCCCGGAGTCCTTGGGGTTGGTGACCATGCCTGTCGACTCTGAGGCTAGAGTGACCAGCGTGTCCATGCTCGAGGCGTAGGCCGACTCTTCGACCCCGGCGTCCCTGACCGAGCGCGCGACCCCCATCATCCCAAGCAGGCTCCTCAGAGAGTCCGAGAGGCGCCTCCCTCGGTACTTGGGCGGGATGAGCAAGTTCAACCTGTCGTACCTTTCGGGACAGGCGTCGTAGTTGAAGTCTACGACGTAGGGGAGCAGGAGGCCGACGGCCTTCCCGTGGGGGAGCTTGAAGGTCGCGCCGAGGGAGTGCCCCAGCGCGTGGACCAACCCGATCTGAGAGTTGGAGAAGGAGAGCCCAGCCATGGACGCCCCGATGTGGACCTGGCCCCGGGGCCCGAGGCCTCCCGGGTCTCGCATCACGCCTTCGATGTTCTCCGAGATCAGCTCCAGAGCCTTCTCGGCCATCGCATCGGAGAAGGGGTTGTGCCATGTGCTCCCGTAGGCCTCCACGGCGTGGGCGACGGCGTCCGCGGCCGTGTTCCTCGTCTGCTCGGGCGGAAGAGAGACCACCAAGGAAGGGTCGAGGATGGCATAGTCGGGGAGGATTTCTGGGGACGCGAGCTCGTGCTTCCTCTTCTCGTTTTCCTCCGAGAGGACGGCAGCCCAGGTGCACTCGGAGCCGGTGCCGCTGGTCGTCGGGACGGCGATGAGGCGGCTCTTCGTCCTGAGGCCCAGCTGGACGAGGGGGGTGATGTCATACACCGTCAGGTCGGGGCGCTCGTACAGGGCGAAGAGTATCTTGGCGGTGTCTATCGACGAGCCGCCCCCCGCCGCTACGAACCAGTCCGGCGAAAACCCCCTGACCTTCTCTAAATGCGCCGTCATCTCGGACAGGGGAGGCTCCGCCGATACGTCCCCCACGGCAAGCGACTCGGCGCCCTCAGGGAGCGCCCCGCGCACCCGCTCGGGAAGTTCGGTCCCGAGGAGGTAGCGGTCGGTGATTATCGCCGCGCGCCTGATGGGGAGGGAAGAGAGGTAGGAGAGCGCCTCGTCCCCGAAGACGACCTGCGGCGAACGAAAGAACCACATCAGAACTCGGTCTGGACGCTGGCCGTCGTGTTCACCATCTCTTTGGCCGCCTTGGTGAACCTCATGATCTTCATCATGGAGCCCTGGAGCTTGAACTTCCCGGTCAGAAGGCCCTGGATCGGGTCGATCTCCTTGTTGATCAGCTTCCGCCAGTTGCCGTAGGGGCCCGCGTACTTGTACTCCGGAGTCGGGAGGTCAGACTCTGTCAGCGAGAACTTCGCGTCCCTGCATTTGCCGTGGTAGAGGTCGAGGTAGATGAACGCGTCTTTGTCCAAGGCGCTGTCTTTCTGCACCACGAAAGTGATGGCGCCCTCCCAGTTCTTCCCGGCGTCCTCGTAGCTCTTGTTCGCGTTGAGCTTCTCCGCATACAGCTTCGTCCACTCTTCGCTTGGAAACCTGGCCATCTCGACCGGGGCGTCAGAGCGGACGCCTATCATAAAAGGGCTGGCCCTGGGCCCGACCCGAGCTGTGCGGGCCCCCGCCAAGCGTTAAATCGCACGGAGAGCGCGTACCGCGCGGGCATCAACCGCCAATGTTGGTCCTCGGGAACCGGCGATGAAGACAGCGGCGTATGTCGGCGTCCTTTCGATAGCGGTCCTGCTGTTGCTCTCGGCTGGGGCGCCCGCCTACGCGAGCGCGGGCCAGACCAGGACGCCGATAAAGCACCTGATCAACATATACCTGGAGAACCACACCTTCGACAACTTTTTCGGGGTCTATCCCCTCGACCCTTCGTCTCCTAACCAGAGCCTGGTCGCGAGCCTTTCCACCCCGACGAACATGCTGGACGCCAACTCCACGGCGAACGTGCCCAGCCCGGTCCCTCCTGGCACGTTTTCCACCCCCGACCCGGTCGAAGGGAACACGGCCTATCACATCGACTGGAACGGAGGGAAGATGAACGGGTTTGTGGACGGAAGCGGTCCCTCCTCGATGACATACTACACCGCCTCCCAGCTGGGCCCCCTCTGGGACCTGGCCGAAGAGTACTCTTTGGCCAACATGTACTTCGCCCCCCTGCTCTCCGAGAGCGCCCCCAACACCATGTACTACCTCGCCGGATACTCGCCGATCATGAACGACTATGGCCCGCCTCCTTCCATCCCGTTCTCCCAGACGATCATGGGGGAGCTCCAGAGCTACGGCGTCTCCTGGGGGTTCTTCATCCCCTACCAGAGCCAGGGGGCGACATACTCTGAGTGGAGCCACGTGTCCGGCATGAACGACCGTCTGGGCAACGTCTTCTCCTGGAGCACGTTCACGTCAGACCTGAGCTCCGGAGACGTCCCGTCTGTGAGCTGGGTCTTTTCACAGGGCGCAAACGGCACCGACCAGGGGGCGCCCTCCAACGTCCTGAAGGGGGAGATGTGGATAATCTATCTGATCAATGAGATAGAGCGGAGCCCCATCTGGAGCTCGACGGCCATAACGATAACATGGGACGACCCCGGCGGATACTATGACCAGGTGCCCCCTCCCGTCATCGACGGGGTCCAGTCGGGCTTCAGGCTCCCGATGATCCTCGTCTCCCCCTTCGCCAAGGAGGACTACGTGTCGAACACGGTGTTGACGCACTCGTCGATCCTCGCGCTCATCGACTACAACTGGGAGGTCCCCGCGCTCAACCAGTATGTCTCGCGCGTGAACATCCCGCTCGACTTCTTCGATTTCAGCGCGCCATACGGAGGGGGTGGCGTCCCAAGAGCGCCAATGACGTTCGACTTCGGCTCGAACTTTCCCCTCCCGCAGTCGCCTTACTTCGACCTTCCAGGCAACCTGCAGTCGCAGCAGATCTCCGGCGCTTTCCCGATGCAGCCGCAGTACAGCCTGTCCAGCCTCCCATATCCGAGGCACGGCTCGACCAACACGACTCTGTCCTCTCTGGGCCCGGGGGTGTTCGTCCAGGCTGACTCGGCTGTCGTCCCGTTCTACGCGTCTGTCTACTTCCTCACCCTCCTGGTGGCTGCGAACGTCGCTCTCCTCGCCTGGGGGGTCAGGGTCAGGAAGAGGGAGAGGGGATAGAGTTGTCATCACTATGGAAGTCTGTCTCGGGCCTGGCGGTCTTTTCCCTCACGGGGTCCCTTTTCTCTACAAGTTTGCTGCTCTGGTTCGGATACGCGTCGCAGCTCGTCTATACCATCGGGGACACCAGGCAGCTGGGCCCCCTGTTCCTTGGCATAATCGCGGGGAGCATGCTCTTCTCGCTCGTCGGCTACCTGACCAGGCCCACCCTGAGCGTCCTCATTCTGGAGACGTTGGCCGCGTCCTTGCTCCTCGCGGTCTCCTACTCGGCCATGGTGCTCGACTCGTTCGTGCTCGGCGGGACGACGGTCCTCGCGGTCTCCTTCGCCATGTCTTCGGCCCTGGCCCCGGTTGGGACGCTGCTGAGGCTGGACAGGGGGCCTTACTCCCTCCCCATGAGAGCGATGTTCGGAACGGCGCAGGGGCTGCTGACCATCCTGTTCGTCTTCCTCTACGCGTACCACTACGAGGCGAACGGCCAGCTCGACTTCTACGTCGGGCCCCTTGTCCTGCTGGCGCTTTCGCTCCTCTCTTCTATGGTCCTCATGCGCGTCAGATAGGACCCGGGTCATCGCCTTGTCAGAGAATGGGCGCGTTGATAAGACGGCCTGTGTGACAGCCGCCCTGTGGGGCCGCGGCGTCCCGACGGGGAGTGAGCGGGTGGAGAGCTCTGCCTGAGGCCGCGCCGGGCTCGGACGTCGCGATCATAGGCGCCGGGGTGGTCGGTCTGGCCGTAGCGCACCGCCTCGCGGGCTCGGGGAAGAGGGTCGTGGTGGTCGAGAAGGAGAAGGGCCCTGGGATGGGGGTCACCGCGGGGCAGGCGAACGTCATCCATGTGATCCAACTCCCGTTTGGCTCGCTGAAGAGCAAACTCGCAAGGAGGGGGAACCACATGTACGACGACCTCTGCCGTGAGCTCGGGGTCAGGCTGAACCGGATGCCCGCCCTCCTGGTGGTGAACAGATGGCTCGCAGTCCCTGTTCTGCTCGCCGCCTTCGCCTACGTCAAGCTTGAGCTCGGCAAGGAGTTCAGGGTCAGTCTGATGAGGGGGAGCAGCCTGAGGAAGGCCGAGCCCTCGCTGGCCGTGGGGGTCATCGGGGGGTTGAAGGTCGACGGCTATGGGACTGTGGACGTCCATGAACTGGTGTCGCGCCTCGCTGACGCTTCGACGGCCAGGGGCGTGACGTTCAGGTTCGGCTGCAAAGTGACGTCGGCGGACGCCCGTGAAGAGGCGGTGTCGCTGAAGACCTCCTGCGGCGAGATAAGGGCCAGGGTCGTCGTCAACGCCGCGGGACTGTACTCCGACGAGGTCGCGGCTGCCTTCGGAGTAGACCTAGGGAGGCTCGAGCCAGGGCTGGGCGTCATGGCGGTGTGCTCGGGCCTATCTCTCAAGTGCATCGTCGCGCCGCTCCCGCTGGGGACGGGCTCGAAGACGAAGGGGGGCGCGCTGATCCCCGCCACCGACGGCACGACGATCGTTGGACCCACCCTCAGGGTCACCCAATCGAAGGAGGACAGGGCCTACACGGAAGAAGACCTGGCCCAGCTGACAGCGAAGTTCGGCCCTCTTCTAAAGGCGGTCTGGAAGACTGTAAGGGTGTACGTCGGGACGAGGCCCCTCTCCCCTACAAGGGACTTCATCATAGACTATCGCCCACAGAAGAGGGTGGTGAACCTGGTGGGGATCGAGTCCCCTGGCCTGACAGCCGCTCCTGCCATCGCCGAGATGGTGGAGCGCATGATAGCGGGGCCCAATCAATGAGCGCAGAGGACAGCCTGTTCGCGTCGGTGGACGTCGGGACCACGTCCATCAAGCTCGGCGTCTATGAGTCCGATCTCGTCCGGAGGCGCTCGGAGGTCGCGACCGTCCCGGTGAGCTCCGAAGGGCTCCAAGACGCGGAGCAGCTGTTCCACGCGGTGAAGCACCTGCTGCTGAGGGGGAAGGAGCTGGGTGCGAAGTCTGCCGGGCTCGCGACCTACAGGGCATCGACTGTCGCCTGGAGGAAAGACGGCACCCCCCTGACGCCCGTCGTCACGTGGACAGACAGGGAGGTCTACGACACGTACAGGAGGCTTCCCCTGCACGTCAAGGCCCTGGGCAAGATACCCCCGCTGGACCTCGTGATATCACCGTATTCTCCAGTGATCAGGTTTCTCAGGCTGAAGGAGCTCAACCCGGCGCTCCCGGAAGGGAGCATGCAGTGGACCATCGACGCATACCTCGCCTACAGGCTGACCGGCAAGTTCGTCTCGGATGCGACCAACGCATGCCTGACAGGCATCATAGACCCGAGGAGCATGAAGGAGATAGGGATCGTGAGGTCGCTCTTCGGGCTGAAGATGGAGACCCCGACCATCGTAGAGAACGCGGAGAAGATCGGCGAGTTCGAAGGGATGGAGCTCAACGCCCTGGTGGCGGACCAGCAGGCGGCCTGCGTGGGCGAGTCTGCCTTGGAGAGAGGGGTCGCCAAGGTCACCAACGGCACCGGGACGTTCGTCGACGTCCCGACGGACGGGTTCGCGAGGAGAGGCCAGCTGATCCCCCTGGTCCTTCTCAAGGAGCGGGGGAAGACCCGATTCGGGGTCGAAGGGTACCTCCCCACCACGGGAAAGGCGGTCGACCTGATGCTCGCCATCGGCCTGATGCGGAGCTACTCTGACCTCGAGGTCGCAGGCAGGGGCGGGGTCAGCTTCATCCCGGCGCTGTCGGGCCTGCAGGTCCCCCGTGCGCCCGGCGCCAAGGGGGTCATCGCAGGTCTCGACCTGAAGACCGAGAGGAAGGACATCGTGTCAGGCCTTCTGACGGCGATCTCCTTCCACACGAGGTTCGTCCTGGAGCAGTCGGGCGAGGCGCCGAGGGTCCTGAGGGCCGACGGCGGCCTCTCGAAGTCAGACGAGCTCCTCAGGAGGATATCCGAAGCGACCGGCATCGGCGTCGAGCGGGCTGCAGACCTCGAGGCCACCTCGAGGGGGCTGGCCATGCTCCAGATGGCGGCCTCGGGGAAGGGGCGGCTCGAGGAGCTAGCCAAAGTCAGAAGGGAGACAGAGGTTTTTAGCCGGAGCGCGGACGCCAAGCTGGAGGACGAGTACGGAAAGTGGCTGGACCTGGCGACTTGGCTCAAGAACTCGAAGAGCTCCTTCCAGGCCGAGTAACGACGGATGTCGCAGCCTACCTGAAGGACTGGTGGCCCTTGCAGTGGGTGACGGACGAGCCGATAGGCAGCGCGACGGCCGCGGCCAGACCTGCGAACGTCGCCGAGCTCGTCAGGCTCGTGGACTTCGCTTCCACCAGGGGGGTCCCGCTCTATGTCAGGGGAGGGGGAAGCTCGGTGACCGGGGCGTCGATCCCATCGGGAGGGGTGGTGGTCGACACGGCGTCGCTCGACCAGATACTGGACCTGGACGAGACGAACAGGACGGTGACCGTGCAGGCCGGGGTGAAGCTGAGCGCCCTCGAGTCGAAGCTGAACGAAAAGAGGCTGACGCTCTCCCAGTTCCCCCAGTCGGTCGAGCTGGCGACTGTCGGCGGCTTCGTCTCGACCCTCGGCACGGGACAGTACAGCACCCTCTACGGTGGGATCGAGGACTCCGTGCTGAGGCTCGAAGTGGTGCTCCCTACGGGGGAGGTCATATGGACGCGCAAGAGGGGCGCCCCGAGGTCTTCGGTGGGCCCCGACCTGAGCAGGCTCTTCCTTGGCGCCGAGGGCGCATTTGGGATCGTCTCAGCCGCAGAGCTCAAAGTGAGGAGGCTCCCTGGCCACGTCTGGAAGGCCGCCTTCAGCTTCCCCGGCTTCGCGGCCGCGGTCAACGCCGCCAGGGGGCTCTTGGAACTCGACGTCAGACCGGCGGTCTGCAGGGCATACAACGAGCTTGAATCTCAGTTCCAGTTCGACGAAAAGGGGAGCGCGCTCCTGCTGGTCTACCACTTTCGGTCAGAGGGGGTCCTCAAAGCGGTGAGGGGCGAGGTCGCGGCGCTCCTCGAGGAGGGGTCCACGCCCGCCGACCCTGGGCTCGTAGACGCGTGGCTCGAGAAGCGGTTCAACTTCAGGGAGCAGATGGACTCGATGAGAAAGCTCGGCTACGCCGTCGAGACCATGGAGGTGGCGGCCAGGTGGAGCAGGCTTCTGGAGCTGTACTACGAGGCGGTGGACGCCCTCGGAGGAGTGCCGGGGGTCGGAGGGGTCGGAGCCCACGTCTCGCACCTCTACGACCAGGGGGCGTGCCTGTACTTCACCGTCCTCTTTCAGCCCAAAGAGGAGACATACCGGACCATGTGGGACCGCATGGCGATGGTGGCGAAATCCCACGACGCCACCATCTCCCACCACCACGGCGTGGGCATGCTGAAGATGGTCTACGCGAAGGACGAGGTACCCCTGCAGGTCCTCGCGAGGATAAAGCAGGCAGTTGACCCTAACGGGACGATGAGCCCCGGCAGACTGTATGGTGGCGGCGCCGGAGCCAGGCCCGCGCAGACAAGCCGAGCGCCGCCGAAGGCCTGACTCATTGAAGCGGGGACCGTGACCGGCTCCGCCTGCGCTTCGCCCGGGTCTGCCGATGCCTGCCGGAGACATCACCTCCGAGCCAGTCTGACCTCTCGCCTGAGATTTCAACGAGCCCCGAAACCAACATTATTCGATGGTCAGAGTCGCCCGCCCCAAACGGACCCATCATACCAAAGGACCCCAAGGCATCCATCCCAGGGCTGAAGCACCTGGGCTTTCTGCCGCCTGGCTGGTGAGGAGGCTTATGCCCTCGTGGCCCTGTCGCTGCTGCGGAGGAGGGACATTCTGAACTGGGCCGCCGCCAGGCGTTCGCAGACCCTGCGCCCGAAGGCGGGCGCCTGTACCCGAAGGCGGTCCCGGCGGCTGCCGTCGCGCCTCCCCGGGGGGGTGGAGCTCCCGAGCCCTCCCGCTCGTTTGATAAGCAGGGGCGGCGGGGAGGGACCTGGCGAACGCCGCTGTCAGACAAAGCGATTGGGACCGTCGTCCAGGATGGATGGACCCCAGGGTCTGCCGACGCCCTCGCCGCCGGGCTGGTCACCTGCGGGCTCACGCTCAACCAGGCCAGGGTCTACGTCCACCTGCTCCTTAGAGGGCCGTCCACGGCGCACGCGATCTCCAGGGACCTGGGGGTCCACAGGGTCGAGGTCTACAGGAAGGTCCGCGACCTCGACGGGCTGGGGCTCCTGGAGACGTACCTTGAGGACCCCAAGAGGTACGCCGCGGTCGAGCCGTCCGTCGCGTCTTCCCTGCTCCTCCGCCGCCAGGAGGAGAGGCTCTCTGCCTTCGAAGTGGACCTGAAAGGGGCGTTCTCGAGGCTGGAGAGCGCGAGGCGGGCCGTCGGCCCCCCGCTCGGGAGGCCCCGGGGACCTGGGGAGGGGTCCTACAGGTTCGTCCGAGGGAGGAGGCGGTACTACAAAGAGATGGCGGCGCTGGCGAGGGGGGCGAAGACGGAGATACTGAGGATAGTCTCCCCCGGAGGGGTCGCGAGGACCGTCATCTCCGGGCTCGACCGCGAGTACGAAGGAGCGAGGAGGAGGGGGGTCGAGACCAGGATGATCTGCGAAGTGGACAGGAAGAACAGGGCTTACGCCAGGAGGCTGTCGAAGGTGGTGCAGCTAAAGCACCTGTCCGGCGTCCGTCTGAGGTTCACTGTCGTAGACAGGTCGGTGACGATGCTGGGGGCGAAGTTCGACGAGACGTCACAGTCCCTCGACTCGGCGGTCGACAGCTACATCGTCTTCGACGACCCCGGGCTCTCGGAGGCGTTCCGCATGTTCTTCGAGCACCTGTGGGCGGACGCTGAGCCTGTGCCACGGAAGGCGTCATAGGCGGGCCGGCCCTGGGACGCCCAGGGGCCGACGAGGAGCCTGGCTCGGAGCCGACAAGAAGCGGGCCAAGCGGCGTCGAAGGCCTCACGGTCAAGCCTATTATCCAGCACGCACGAGGACGGGCCTGGTTTGGCCAGCCCCCCAGACGACAGGAAGGTGCCGCTCTTCGTGACCGACAACCTGCTCCGCCGCATCGTCTCAGACCCCAAGAAGACTGCTTCTAGGTATGTCTCCCCGGGGGGGACGGTCGCAGACCTCGGATGCGGGGCGGGGTACTTCACCATCCCCATGGCCGAGCTGGCTGGGACGGGGGGGAAGGTCTACGCCGTCGACTTCGACGAGAGGGCGGTCGGAAAGGTCGCCGCGAAGGCGGAGGAAAGAGGGCTCGGCCGGGTCGTCGAGGCGCGGGCAAGCTCGGCAGCCGACGTCCGATTCATCCCGGACCGCTCGGTCGACTTCGTCTTCGCCCACGGCCTGCTCTGCTGCATGAAGGACCACTCGGGGGCCCTGAGGGAGATGAGGAGGATACTGAAGAGTGACGGCCGCATGTATCTGAGCGTGACGAAGTTCGGAAGGAAGAAGGACCCGAGGGCCGTGGGCGCAGACGAGTGGAAGAATGTGCTGGACGGCTTCCGCGTCCTGGGCTCGGGGGGCGGGCTGCTGACCAGGTGGGCGTTGGTCTCGCTCCCCGACGGGCCGCGAGCAGGAGGGGTTGGAGAGGTCGCCGAGACCGGGACTAGCTCTGGGTGCTGCTGAGGCTCAGCAAGTCGCGCTGGGCCGACCGGCCGGCTCGAGCCCGACGTCAGGCGACCGCTTCGTGGCTAAGGCACCCCCAGCCGTCGGCCGGCGCCATTCGTATAGGAATGCATCCCGCCGTCTACGTTATTACTCCCATCGTAGCAGGCGTCTCGTGGCGATAATCAGGGGAGGGCAGCTGACGGGGAGGTTTTCCTGGACCCCCGGGCTGACGGAGGCGGCGAGGAGGTACACCAGGGAGAAGACAGAGGAGAACCTTGCCCGTCTGGAAGAGGCGAAGCTGGAGGCGGCTCGGGAAGCGGTAGCCCTCCAGTCCTCGTACGGCTTCGAGTTCATCACCGACGGGGGGGCCGGGGTGGTCGACGTCTTCACCCCGTACGCCGAGGGGCTCGAGGGAGTGAGCAGCGGCGGGAACATAGACAAGTACCCAGGTACGCGGAACTCTTACTTCCACACACCCGTCGTGACAGGTGAGATACGGCCGAAGGGGGTGGCTGCGAGGTTCCTGCTGGCGTCGGCCCTCGAGGGGAGGAACAAGAAGGCCATACTCCCGTCCCCGGCCGCGCTGTCGCTCGCCTCCGAGGACTCCCACTACCGCTCGCCAGAAAAGCTGATGTTCGCGTACGCGGAGGTCCTCAGAGAGGACGTCAGAGACCTGGCCGCTTCGGGGTTCGGCTTCGTCCAGCTGACCGAGTGCTTCATCAACAACGCCAGGTTCGCCAAGGCTGCTGCGAGGCTCGCGCCTCGGTTCGGGGAGTGCGTGAGCTTGGTCTTCCAGGGCTTCCAGGGTGCGTCGTGCGTCTATTTCCACGCCGGGGACGCCTCCCCGTTCCTCCCCGCGCTTGAGGACGCGCGGGTCACCACCGTCGGGTTCGACTTCAACACAGACCCGTCGGCTGCCGGAGGGAGCCTGGAGGGCAAGAGGGCGGTACTCGGGCTGCAGAACTCCACGAGGAAGCTCCCCGGGGAGTGGCTCGAAGAGGAGCCGGTCGCGCTCGCTGCGAGGGCGCGTGAGTATGTCAAGAGGCTCGGGCTGGGAGAGGACGCGGAAGTATTCCTCGCCCCCAGCCAGGACTACGACGGCCTCCAGACCTACCCGCAGGCGAAGCGGAGGCTCGACAACCTCGCCAAGGCGATACGGCTCCTGGAGGGCCGGGCTTGACCGACCCGCTATTCTGCACCATGGACATCGGGAGCGGGCCCCGGGACCCCGGGCTCATGAACCTCCTGACAGGGAAGCCCATAGACGAGGCGCAGGCGAGGCGGGCCGGGTCTTTCATCAGGCTGGTGGACCCCGGGCTTGCGAAGGCGTACGGCGACCTGGTCAGGGCCCCCTTCCCCCAGAGGGCGGATGCGGCCAAGGACTTCCTCACCAGGCTCGCGGCGGAGGCGCTTCGTGCCTTGGGGTTCAACTGGTCCTTCGACCTCGAGTGGCCGAGGACGGAGATGGTGGACTGGGAACGGGCGGACGTCGGAGGCTTCGAAAGGTCAGAGAACTGGCAGCACTCCTACGGGTACAGGTTCTGGAAGCCCAGCGAGATAGCCCGCCCCTTCGAATACACCAACTCGGACAGGCACGTAGAAGAGTACATGCGGGTCGCGAAGTTCGCTGAGAAGGAGGTCAGGTTCCCGATAACGGACGCGCACTGCGAGGTCCACGCCAACGACAACCTGTACTACTACGGCAAGTGGCTGCGAAAGGAGAGGGACGAGGTCCTCGCCAGCCTGAAGGCGGACCACGATGCGACCATGGAGTTCTCCAGGGAGGTGACAGTGAAGAGGGTGAAGGAGCTCGCCAGGCACGTCCCCGCAGGGTCGACTCTGGCGATCCAGCACGACAACTTCATCGTGACCTGCGAGGAGAGGGAGTACGACCCTGGGGTCATGGAGAAGCTCGGGTTCGACGCGCCGTCGTTCATCCAGTCGCTTAAGGAGATTACCCCCAGCATCCCGGGGGTGAGGTACTTCATCCACAACTGCCTCCAGGACTACTCCCTCTACGCGAAGTACCTCGTGGAGGTGCCCAACGTAGACAAGTTCTGCCTGGAGATGTCGAGCCACGACACCGAGCTCCCGGGGACGACAGACGAGGTCAGGAAGGGGCCGGGGTTCGAGTCGCTCAAGGTCTTCAAGGAGTACGGTCTCAGGAAGAACCAAGTGGTGGGGGTCGGGGTGGCCTCGACCTACGAGGGGGCGACCCCGCCGGACCCTGAGCTCGTCAGAGACAGGATACTCTACGCCGTGAAGGTCTTGGGGGACCCCTGGAAGGTGCAGCCCGTGCTGGACTGCGGCCAGAGGAACCTCAGCCTGCAGGCCATGTGGGACATCGGCGTGGCTGTCCACAGGGGGAGGGACCTGGCGCTGAGGGCGGTAGCCAAGGACTACGGCATCGACGTCACCCCCTTCCTCACCGGAGGGGACCGCGCCTGACGGCGCCGAGGACCACGACCATAGGGAGCTACCCTGTCTTCCCTTCGGGGGAGGACCTGGAGTACTACCAGAAGATGTCCGCTTCGGGGGTGGGGGACGAGGTGCTGGACCCCTACGACTGGGCCACCCAGGAGGCGGTGTCTGACTTCGCGGCCGCCGGGGTGGAGGTGGTCTCGACCGGTCAGACAAGGGGGGACCTCTACTCCCTCTTCCTGGACCCTAGGTTCGTGAAGGGGATAGAGTGGCAGGGGGCAGAGGCCTACGTGACTGGGAGGTTGGAGAGGGTGGCGAGCAGCAGGCTGGGCGACCTCAAGCTGGCGCGGAGCATGCTCCCCAGGCACCTGTCCCTGAAGGAGCCCGTGACCGACGCCTACACCCTGGCCAGGTTCGCCAAAGTCATGACAGGGTCATACAGGGACACCAGGGACCTCGCCACGGACATCAACCAGAAGGTGGTGATACCTGAGATCGAGGACCTCCAGAAGGGAGGGGCCGACGCCGTGCAGCTCGACTCCCCGAACCTGGCTGCGGAGTCGTCGGTGCCGTCCTATATCCCGGACCTCTACGAGGAGGCGGCCAAGGCAGCGAAGGTCCCCCTGGCGCTGCACGCATGCGGGGACACCGCCAGGATATTCAGGTTCCTCGCCGGGCTGAAGGTGCGGACCCTGGAGCTCGACTTCTACCACCACCCCAGGCTCCTCGACGAGGTGGCCAGGACCGGGTTCGACCAGGAGATAGGGCTCGGCGTGCTGGACGGGCAGGTGCTTCGCGTTGAGCCGGTCAGCGAGATCTCCGCGCTGATCGAGAAGGCTAGGAAGAAGATAGGGGAAGACCGCCTCGGGTACGTCCACCCCCACTGCGGCCAACGGAGCATCGACCGCGACACCGCCTTCAGGAAGAACGCCAACATGACCATGGCCAGGGACGACGTCTTCTTCGGAGAGGCCGAAGAGCCAGATGGAGCGAGGCTCAGGGGGAAGCAGGCTGACGCGAAGGGGTACTTCCTTTTGACGGTGAACAGGGAGAGCCGGGAGCTGGTCGCGACTTTCTACACCTACAGGCACAGGGCGTTGAGGAGGTACAGGTCGAGGTCTGCGGAGCGGCTCATGCAGGCCCTGGACTCCGAGGCGGACTCCCTCGGGATAAGCAGGAGGCACCTCGCCTACCTCGCTCTGGAGCTAGGGAGGGCCGAGGGCTCCCTGGAGGAGAGGTCCCCCCCATACAGGCAGAGGGTGACCCAGTGACAGGGAGCTTCCTCAACATCGTGGAGGTCTTCCCCCCGAGCTACGGGGGGGCGGCGAAGGAGCCTGCCCTGGGGCTGAGACAGAAGAGCAGGGACTTTGTGGAGAGGGTGCGGAGGATACAGCCCTACGCCGACGCGATACTAGTGGCTGACGTGAAAGACGCCTCGAGGGTCAAGCTCTCCCCCGTGCACGCGGCGTCCCTGCTCAGGGACGAGACGGGGGTCGACGCGATACCTGTGGTCACGGCGAGGGACTCGAACAGGCAGGCGGTGACGTCGTCGATCCTGACCGCCCTCGCCCTCGGGCTTCGGGGGATCATGCTGGTGTGGGGGGACAGGTACGGCGAGGGGGAAGGGGTCAAGAACGTCTACGACTTCGCCACCCTATCTGAGATGGTTGCCCACGCCCGCGGACTGGTCGAGAGGTCGGGAGAGAAGTGCAGGATATTCGCTCCGGTCGACATAGCGAAGCTGGATAGCGCCAGGGGGGTCGAGCTGGCGAAGTCGAGGCTCAGCGCGGGGGCCGACTACCTGCTCGCCCAGCCCCCCACGGTCGACTCCGGTCCGACGCTGAGGAGCCATGACAGGAGCCTCTCGAAGCTCGGGTTGAAGGGGCGCGTGATACCCAACGTCTTCCCGTTCAGGGACACGGCGGACATCGAGCACTGCAGGAAGAGGTTCGGCTGGAGCATCCCAGCGAGGATGGACGAGATAGGGAAGGGGGGCGAGGCAGCGCTCCTGAAAGAGGCGAGGAAGGCGGCGGCCGGGCTGGCTGCGAGCGGCTTCCAGGGGGCATACGTCTCGACTAGGGGGAGGCCAGAGCTCGCGCGGTTCATACTTGACTGAACCCCGCCGACGGGGGGCGAGGCAGGCGAGGGGCTCAGGGGTAGTAGGCGACGAAGGGGACAGGGACCGCCTCCAGGGCCTGCAGGAAGGCAGGGTGGATCTGTCTGAGGGCGAGGGACGATGCCTTCCTCAGGAAGCCGGACCTCCTCCTCTCCCCGAGGACGCACTTCGTGGCGTCTACGACCGCCTGCACTATGCCTGAGCCGGTGTAGGGGTCCACGGAGCCGTTGGCCTCTCCGGCCGCGAAGAGGCCGTGGACAGGGACGTCCCTGGAGAACCCCATGAACAGCTTCGAGCCCTTCCTGCCGAGGCGCCTGGACCCGTCCACCCCGAAGGCCTTCGCCGCCCTCCTGAGCCTCCCCTTCAGGTCCCCGGCCCAGGGCCAGGAGAGGAGCCCGAGGTAGGCCGTCCCGTCCCCCAGCGGGAAGACCCAGGCGTACCCCCCCGGGACGATGCGGGTGTCGTAGAGGACGGTGGGTATGTCGTAGTCGCCGTTCGCCAGCGTCTCTTCGTAGCATGACCCGAACTCGCGCGGGGACGCGCCCACAAGGTGGGATATCAGGGCCCTCGCCGGCCCCGTGCAGTCGTAGGTGGAGGGGGCGCGGTACTCCCTGCCCGCGTAGACCCCGCGACAGCTCCCCCCGCTCACCAGGGGGGACCTCGCGGCGCTCCTGACAAGCTCGGCCCCGGATGCGGCCAGCCTGGCTTCGAGCCACCCCGCCTTGTCGATCGCCGCTGTCTCCACCTTGAACTCCCTCCGCCCGTAGGGGGTCCGCACCTCGACCGCGCGGGCCCTGTGTGTCACCCTGGCTCCCAAGGCCTTCGCCTCCGACGCCAGGACAAGCTCGCCGCAGGGCTTGTAGAACGGGTTGCTGTCGAGGACCACCACGCGGCGGCCCCGGAGCAGGGAGGCCACCGTCACCCCCGCGGGGCCGGCGCCGCAGACGACGGCATCGTAGTCCAACGCGGGGAACGAAGGGAGGACTCAGTTAAAGCAGGCGGAACCGTCAGACCAGGTCAGCGGACCTCGTCTTTGAACCTCCGGCCGAGCTCTGACCTGGGGAGCGCTTCCCTGATCTGGCGGACCTGGTCGTCGCGCAGGGGCCTCTTGCTCGAGAGCTGGAACTCGTGCTTCCGCACGTACGGGCTCCCGTTGGGGGCCAGGTCGGTCCTCTCCGTGAGGTCCGTCTCCAACCGGAGGACGGGCGGTCTCCCCCAGGGCTTCGCCAAGGCGACCTTGACGACGTTCCTGAACGGGATGACGATGCTGTCCTTGTCCGCGCTCAGCCTCTCCTCGATGGTGAGCGCCTCTATGAGCTCGTACTGCTCCATCAAGGCCCCCCTCCTCCCACTCGCCAAGGAGCCCAGGAACCCTCCGCGGTAGGCGAGGGTCCCCGCCCTCAGGACGAGGATCCGGCTGTTGGGGAAGTCGAAGCAGACGTCGTAGGGGAACGCTGGTCCGTTCTTCACCCAGAGAGGCTCGGCGGGTCCCGACAAAGAGCCCCCGGGTTAGGGTGATTCCCCCTCTTTAGCATTGTTAGCGCAACGCCGGCCCCACGGGGCGGGGAAAGGTTTGACTCTGCGGCAGACGGGCGGAGGAGGGTATGGGTCTTACCTGTGAGGTCTGCGGGCGCCCCCTCGACGGCGTCCCGAGCAAGGTGACGATAGACGGCGCGGTGCTCAGGGTGTGCCCTCGCTGCGCCGGGCGGGGGAGGCCGTACCTGCCGCCTCCCTCGATGCGGAGCCGCCTCTCCCCGAGGCCGAGCCAGCGGCCCAGGGCGCCCGAGCTGGAGGTGGACCCCCGGTGCGGGGCCATGGTGAAGCAGGCGAGAGAGAAGCGCGGGATGACGCAGGAGCAGCTGGGGCGGGCCATCAACGTGAAGGCCTCGGTCATAAGCCTGGTGGAGTCAGGGAAGATGAGGCCAGACCTCGTCCTGGCCGGGACGCTGAGCCGATACCTGAAGGTGGAGCTGCTCGTCCCTGGCGGGGAGCTCGAAAGCTAGCCTAGGAGTTGAACGTCGCACCGGGGGTCGCCGGGACAGCGTACCAGTATCCGCCGTTGATGTTGATGGCGTTGCCGTTGGTCTGGCCGGGGCTGGAGTCGCCGAGGTAGAGGTAGAGCGGGTGGCCGAGGTAGGCGGTCTGCTTGCTCCCGTCGGCGCGCGTGAACGTCGTGAAGGAGCTAGCGTTAAGCGAAGGGGGGACGACTATGGTCGGTGCGTAGAACACGGGCCACACCTGGATGCAGTTCAGGGCGGTCGTGCAGTGGCTGACGGGGGGCGAGGTGGCGTTCCCCACCTGGTCGGGGACGAAGTAGTAGAGGGTGAACCCTGCCCCGTCCACCAGGTACTTCCCCAGGGTGGGGCTGGTCGCCACGCCTATGGTGTAAGCTACCGACGACGTGCTAGTGGTGGCGCCCACCGTGGCGTTCGACGCGGCGGAGGTGGAGTTGGAGGCCGCCGCGGTGGTTGAAGAGCTCGAAGCGGTCGTGGCCGCGCGCGGAGAGCTGTAGAGGAAGTTGTACACCCCCCCGCTCGCCACCACGTAGAACAGCCCTGCGGCGACTATGACGTCGACGACCAATACTACGGCGAAACCGCGACCGAACCTCCAGGCGCTGTGTTGGTTGACTCGCACGGGCTCTGTTTGTCCCCTGGAGGCAGATTTAATTCTTGCTGGGCGGGTGATCCAGCTCCGTCTGCCGCCTGTCAGCAAGTAATAAAAACAGGGCGATTCCCGTGGCCGTGCCGTGCAGAGCTACAAGGGCGTCGCCGCTGTCTTCGTGGTCCTTACGATAATATTCGCAGCCGGGACGGGCTACCTCCTCGCCTACCCAAGGACGAGCACGACGACCACGACAGAGGTCAGCACGGCCACGGCGACCAGCGGTTACTCCGTGAACATAGCCTACAAGCCGGGGGTAGGGTACTACCTCACCAACGGCACCGGGTTCGCCCTCTACATGTTCGGCGCGGACACACCGGGGAGCGGGTCGAGCGCCTGCACCGGGCCCTGCACGTCCATCTGGCCTCCGTTCTACGCCCCCATCGTTAAGGTCCCCACAGGACTGAACGCGTCGAGCTTTTCTGTGATCACGCGCTCCGACGGGAGCAAGCAGACCGCCTACAACGGGTGGCCGCTCTATTTCTTCGCCCCTGACAAGAGCGCCGGGAGCACCCTCGGAGAGGGGATAGACCACTTCGGGGGGATGTGGTACGCCATCCCGCCGACCCTGCAGCAGAGCGGGGGGCAGATCATCGGGGGACCGGCTTACAGCGTCGGCATCGCCTACAAGGCGTCTGTGGGCCTGTACCTGACCAACAGCACAGGGTTCACGCTTTACTTCCGATCCACCGACACACCCAACAGCGGGACGACGACATGCGACGTCCCGCTCTGCGAGGCGAACTGGCCTGTCTTCTACACGCCGAGCCTCTCCCTCCCGCCGGGGCTGAGCGCTTCGTCGTTCGGGACCATCACCCCGTACAACTCCACGAAGATAGTGACCTTCGGCGGGTACGCGCTGTTCACATGGGCGCACGACAAGGCGCCCGGCGATACGACGGGCGAAGGGATAGGAGGGTTCTACGTCGCGACCATCCCTGCGCCAGTGGTGCCGGCCTCCGCGACCTCGACCTCCACCTAGGATAGCAAGGCCTGGCCGAGCCCCTCCAGGGAGGACCCCCCGCTAGGGGTGAGGGCGCAGCAGCAGGCGCGGCGCCCATGGATCGATTGATTCCCCCGCCGGGTCAGTCAACCGGGTCTCGCAGCGTCACGCACCGGCGCTACACCATAGGGCGGATGAGGAAATCTGTCAGGGGGACCAGCGCTATCCCTCGGACCTCTCCGGCCGGTCCGGCGTACACGACCAGGCCCTTGGCGGCGAATTTTTCCGCGAAGCGCCTGACGCCGTCAAGGTCGCGCGAGTCGACTCTCTCGCCGCTCTTGACTTCGACGGCCCTGAGCGGTTCCCTGAGTATGAAGTCGACCTCATTGCCGCCGGCCCTCCAGTAGTTCTTCGCGTCCAGGATGTCCGCCACGGCCGACTCGTAGACCAGGCCTTTCTCCAGGCTGTTGTGGGAGAGGGCGAGGGCCAGGCAGTAAGGATACACCTTCTTCAGCTTCCTCGACTCAGACATCCTGCTCGGCCTGAAGTTCCTGACCAGCCTGATCAACATCGAGAATTCAAGGAAGAAGAGGTGGTTCTCCAGCGTGGTCTTGCTGACGCGGAACTCTCTTGCGAGACTGTCGACGCTCAGGATCATGCCGGGCCTCGAGTAGAAGACGGAGAGCAGCCCTTCGAGGAGCGCGTGGTTCGCCTTCGAAAAGGTGTCCGGGATGTCCCCCCTCACGACCTTGGAGACCACCTGCTCCCTGACGTACTCTCTGACGTCCCTCTCCTCTTCCCAGCCCACTATCTCCGGAAAGGGCCTCCTCAGGTAGCGGTCCAGCTCCGACCCGATCCTGCTCGCGTAGAGCTCTGCTCTGTCTACCTCTTTCCCATGCTTCAGCTCGTAGAACTCGACTATGCTGAGCGGCGGGACGTCCAGGGAGAAGTGCCTCCCTGCGAGGCTGTCGAGTGCCTCCTTATGCAGCCTGAGCGAAGCCGACCCCGACGCGACCACCCTGAGGTTCGCAAACGAGTCGTAGAGCATCTTCAACTGGCCGCTCCAGCCTTCCAGCTTCTGTATCTCGTCGAGGAACAGGAACACCCTCTCGTTCCTCCAGTCACGGCCTGTCGCTTTCGTGTAGGCGTCCAGGATGGCGACGATGTCGGCGGCACCCGCGTCGAAGGTGTAGTAGAGCAGGCTCCTGGGGTCCTCCTCCTTCAGGAGGTCCGAGATCAGCTGGTAGACGATGGTGCTCTTTCCGACCCGTCTCAGGCCTGTCAGCAGGAGGATCTGCCGGTGCGAGGTGAAAAGCCTGCGGACCTCTGGGAACACGCGCCGCCTATACCTCCTGGCCAGCGTCTCAGGTATCGCTCCGGAAGTCCACCATTGGTTGAGGGTGACGAGGCTATCTTCTGTTTGCACGTATGTACTGGCTCGGTACGAATATTAACGTTTTTCGTACCATTTCAGTACGGATGCCGCTGCGCTCAGCTAGGCTGTCGCCCTCCGCCAATCCCTGATGTGCGGGTCACCGCTGACCGCCTTCGCCTCGGGCCTTGATTGTGGAACAAGTCACCTCGGCGCCCGAGGCCCTGGCCTTGGACCCGAGGACAACCCTCGCCGCAGGGGCCCGCCTCGGCAGCGAGCATCCGGCGCTGCTGGCCGTATGACATGGAGAGAGGCTGCTCCTCCCGGCGCCATTTGGGGCGGGTGAGCGCGCCGTTCCAGAGCCTCCTCCCCGCCTCGACCATCCCCAGCGGTTCCCGCTCCTGCTCGCAGTCAGGGTACAGGCGGAACCTGGACGCAGTCTTCATGCCCTGGCACGCCGCCATCCCATAAAAGCCTCCAGGCGTCCAGCCCAGGGGGGCACCTGCGCTTCCTTTCGAAGCTAAGTAACGGCCCGCGGGCGGGGAGGCCCATGGGTCTCAGGTACTTCGGGATCAGGGTCACAGACCTCGAACGGTCGCTCGGCTTCTACGCCGGTCTTCTTGGGCTGAAGGAGCAGCGCCGCGGCAAGATGAGCCACGGCGGGGTGTGGGTCCTCCTCGCCGACCCCAGGACGCGCCAGAGGCTGGAGCTGAACTGGTATCCCCCTGGCTCCCCTTACGCCACCAGGTACGTCCCGGGCGAGGGGCTGGACCACATAGGCTTCACCGCGAAGGACCCCCGCGCCGTCTTCGACAGGCTGGTCTCGGAGGGGGCCGAACCGGCCCTGACCCCCGAGGACAAGGACGGGGTCAGAGGGATCTACTACGTCAAGGACCCTGACGGGAACTGGATAGAGGTCTTCGGCTGATCGGGCGACGCTGGCCTCAGTGGGGCCCTTGGGGGTGCGCCCCGCGCGACGCCTCCAGACAGCCACTCCGACCCAGGCTCCCACCGCCAGAAGGAGGAGGGACCCGGCGACCCCGGCAGGGTCATAGCCTGAGCTCGCGGTGACGGACAGGGGGCCGGCGACGTAGACCGTGGCAGCGGAGGACGACGTGTTGACAGCGCCGCTCCACCCTGAGAAGGTCGTCCATGGCGGGAAGCTCGACCCCTTGATGCTCAGCACCGTCTCAGGGGGGAGGTACACCGCCTCCTCTCGTCCTGGCTGGACCGTCCCAGACACGCTCCCGTCGACGTAGGCCACTGAGGATGGGCCTTGGGCGCTGATCTCGACCCCAGGGTAGAAGACAGCCGTCTCGTTGGACGGGGCGCCCGGTCCCACGATGAGGGTGAGGCTCGGCTGCGGGCCGGACACGGAGCCTGGTCCTCCCCCCTGCCACCCTTCGAACTGCCACCCCTGGGACGGGACGGCGTCCAGCTGTAGGACCGTCCCAGAGTCGTACCACCCCGCCGCCGGCGTGACCACCCCTCCGGCGGGGGCGGACCCCGCAACCCCCTCGTAGAACTGGTGCTCGTAGACCACATTTACAGTGGAGCTCCCGGCGACCTCCCCCGAGGACGTCCCGTTCAGGAGGAACCGCTGTCCGGTCCCGAAGGGCATGGTGGCTGGGAAGGAGTACGTCGCCCCGGCGTCGAGCCACATCCCGTTGGTCCCTGGGACCACCCCTGCTGTGTAGGGCTTCCCTGCGGAGACGGACTCGACAGAAAGGGCGGGGATGATCGCCGTGCCCCTGAAGCTCACGTCGAAGGTGACAAGGTACTGGTGGTAGTAGGCGGCGTCAATCTGACCCGGCCGCAAGACGGTCCCGGCCGACTTTGTGGACCACCTCTCCGCCCCTGTGGAGCCCTGGAGGGGGCTCTGGTATCTGTAGCCGCCCCCGAGGTCTGCCCAGACCCCCTCCCCCGCGGCGGCCGTGGCCGCCCCCCCGAAGGAGGTGTAGTTGACCGTGGGAGGGGAGTAGCCGGAGCCGCCCCCTGCGACGGAGAACCCGAAGTCGACCAGGGCCTGGCCATAGTATGCCAGGGCGGCCGACGCCGGGGAGGAGGCGACCCCGGCGACCTCCTGGTCTGTGGCCCACCTCACGGTGCTGTTGGACCCCCCCAGGACAGGGGCGACGCTCCACCCCGTCCCCCTGTCGGGGAAGTAGAGGGTCGGCTCCCCTGTCAGCGCGACCGACTCGGGCTCGCCCCCCGAGACGTAGCTCAGCTCCGGGGGGGACCAGCCGACGGCGTCCCCGCGGACGCCGTAGGAGAGCACGAGGGGGACGGCCGACGCCGCCGCGGCCGGGTTGGGGAGGGCCCCGGTCACGAACTCGGTCGCGTCTGCGTACTCCGTGGTCCCGTTGTAGGAGAACCCCTGGAGAGGGCGGGCGCCCAGTTGGACCGGGGCGGTCGTGTTGCTCGCGAATATCGGGGTGTAGTTGCTTGCGTTGAACTCGTCCATCCACATCCACGCCGAGGTCGGGCCGCTCCCGGACTCGGTGTAGGCGGCGGGTGCCTCGTCGGCGAAGTATGGGAGGCCGTGGTACCACTCGGTCATCAGCCCGGTGAAGAAGCCGTTGGAGTTCGCCACCGAGGCCGGGAGCCCCACGAAGTAGGTCGCCCCGAAGGCTGGGTAGGCCTCCGAAGCCGACGCCCCCGTGGTCACGTCGTAGACCTGCATGACGACGTCCCCCGACGAGTTCGAGAAGTAGAGGTCGAGGAGGACTATGTCCCCGGGGTTCACAGGCCCCGAGAAGGCCCCCAGCCCGCCCTGTCCGTCTGTGGGGTAGACCGAGTTCCCGTGGGTGTCGAAGACCTCGTAGCTCATGGCCAGGCCGGTCCCGAGGGTGTCCCCCGGCGCCCAGTCCCAGGAGACCCCGACCTGGTACCAGTACCCCTTGTTGGACAGGCCGTTGACCAGGTACGCTGGGCCCGTCCCCAGCGCAGGGTCTGTCTGCGGCATGGCCGTCACGTTGTACTCGATCGAGGTGAAGCTCTGGGTGAATGTGACCCCGACCTGCTCGTCGTAGTTGTGGTAGATAGGGGGGCTCCTGACCCCGAAGCGCGGGGCGCCGCCGGCTGCCAGGGGGGCGCAGGAGCACGCCCTGGTCGGGACGAGGGCGGGTTCGCCAGGGGGGGACGGGAGGTGCGCAGGCAGGGGCCCGATGACAAGGAGGGCGCAGGCCAGGGATGCGGCGACGGCGAGCGGCGGGAGGGCCCGGCGGGGCTTCATGGGGGGAGAAGTACGGTTCAGATATTAACGAATTGCGACCGGGGAAGGCGCCACCGGGTCGCCGGTCCGGAGGCACGCGCGGGCGGGGCTACCTTCGCCTGCCCCTGAGGAGGAAGTTTGGCTTCTCGGGCCCCTTGTACTTCTCGTTCCTCGGGCAGTGGGGGCCGCACTTCTCGCTTGCCGGGTGGTTGTGCCCCTTCTGCGGCTCCTTCGCCTTCTGCTCCATCCGCTTGCGATAGGACGACATCGACAGTCTCCCTCCCCTTGTGCTGAAAAACGTTGCCGCAGCCTCTCGGGGGGTCGCCGCGGGGCGAGTCAGATGAGGATCAGGAAGATGATGAGCGGTATGGCTATCTGCAGTATGAGCGCTATTATCGTCTTCAGCCTGCTCCTCCTCCTGACCCTCCTGTCGTATATCTGCTCCGCGCTCTCGTAGCCCTGCCCCCCCGGGCGCTGCCTCCTCGGCCCCTCGCGGTAGCGCCTGCTGAACTCGAGCATCCAGGCGAAGTCGTCTCGCTTGTCCATGGCCGGCCGTTTCACCCGTTGGGCCGATATTTACGAATTGGGTGTCAGCCGACGACCTGCATGTAGTAGGCCTCGGAGAGCCCCCCCGAGGCCGTTATGACGCCGAAGTCGGTGCTGTTCCCCTGGGTCCACTCGTAGACGGTCTGTGCGTGGGCCGGGGCCGCGTACTCTGAGACGAAGGAGGAGACGGCCGCCTGCACCGAGGGGGCGGTGGCGTTGCTCAGAGATATTGTCGCCGTGAGGTACCCCACGTCGACGTTTACGAAGCTCGGCTGGCTGACGTCGTAGCCGGCGGACCGGAAGTCGGCGGCCACGTCCCCGATCGTGACAGTCCCAGGGACGATGGGCGCGGTCCTGTTCTCGCTCCCCAGGAGGTTGGCGAAGGCGACGGCCGAGGACGTCCCGTAGGCGGAGACGCCGTTGCTCGCGTCGACCACGGCCATGAACGCCAGCTTGGTGATGACGTTGGCCGAGGCGCCGGCGTTCACGTAGTATGGGATGAAGTAGTAGAGCTGCCCTCCGATGAGGTATGGGAGGACGTTCCCCTGGGTCGGGTTGTTCAGGAGGGTCATCTGCTCCTTGATCTGAGGGTTGGTGGTGACCGCCGACAGCGCGGCCGAGGGGCCGAACAGCTTCTCGGTGGAGTTGGAGGACGGGTTGACCTGATAGAGGTACGTCTTCCCGAGGTCAGAGCCCCCGTAGACGACGTAGATCCCCCCGAGGTTGTGCCCGGGGGAGTTGCTGAACTCAGCCAGCTGGATCCCGACGTAGGAGACCTGCGTCCCGTTGTTCACCAGGACGTAGTAGACGTAGGTACCCGAGGGCCTCTCGTAGAAGTCCGAGCCAGACCTCCAGACCTGTGGGGTGTCCACGTGGTAGTAGAAGTCGGCGTCTAGCTGGCCTGGGGCAGTCTGCGTCCCCAGGAGCTGCTCGGGGTAGCGGAGCTGGGGGACCAGCCAGGCCGGGGGGGCCCGGTTCCATGTCGGGTAGTACTGCTTGAAGAAACCGCAGAGGAACGAGGAGCAGTTGTTGACCAGGTAGGGGTGCATGCTCCCGTCGTTCACGTTGACCAGGACCACGGCGAAGTTCCTCAGGTAGTCGGCCTGGGCGAACCCCGTCTGGAGGGGGTAGTTGATGTAGACCATCACCGCGAAGTAGAGCTGGGAGCCGTCGGTGACCAGGAAGGTCTGCGGGTCAGCCACCAGGCCGGGGACCAGGGTCTGGGACACCCTGTTGATCACGTCCCTGTTGACAAGCATCTCGATGCTGTTCTGGGGCGGGCTGAAGGCGAACCCCCAGGTGGTCGGGCCCCTGACGAAGAACCAGAGCGCCCGCTGGGCGCCGGAGAGGATGTAGTCTGGGTTCCCCTGGTATGTCACGTTCCCCACCTGCGCAGGCTCCCCCTTGACGTTGACGTAGACGTTGTTGTTGAACCCGGACCCCTGGCCGTAGTAGATGAGCGGGTTGTCGAAGGAGCTGTTGGCCTGGAGGCCCAGGACCTGGCTCAGGGATGAGTAGCCCCCGGTGTGTGCGTTTATGACGATGACCCTGTCGGCGTGTGTGTAGATGAGGTGCTCGCTTATCCAGTCGGTGTGCCCCGGCGGGTAGCTGATGGTGGTAGGCTGGACCCAGTACTGCTGCCCGTTGAGGTAGACGATCTGGGAGCTCGGTATCGACAGGTAGTTGACCCCTATCTCCGCCTCGCTCCGAATCAGCGAGGCGTTCTGGTCCCACTGCCGGACCAGCCCGAGGATCTGGCTCACGTTCCCCTGAGGGACGGACGCCACGTCGCTGGTGCTGACGCCCTCGAGCCCAGCGGCCCACCTCGTCACGTTGATCTGCTTCTGGACCTGGGGGGTCCAGGAGTAGCCGAGCCAGTTGTTGTTCCAGTTGACCCCTATGAAGGCGACGGAGCCGAGGTTGGCCACAAGGAGGACCACCACCACGACGGCGACGACCCGGACCAGGGTCCGCCTCCGCTTGTTTATGGGGACCAGCCCCTTCCCCGAGAGCCGGAAGTACATCACCCCGTAGGCGAGGCCGAACATCACGGTCAACAGGAACCCGTAGACGTAGGGGGTGAAGGCGTTCATCAGCCAGTAGGGGGCGCCCAGCCAGACGGAGGCGCCGACGAGCAGGCCGACGACGAGGAGGTCTATGATCCAGGCGTTGGTCTTCCGGTACAGGTAGTCGGTCACGAGCCTCAGCGAGAGCCTCGCCGCCAGGACGAGCAGGACCGAGCCGACGGCGGCGACCAGGAGGTAGTACTGCGTCTCCATGGTCGGGACCAGCGAGACCAGCCCGCTCCCGGAGGCCGGGAAGAGGGGGAGGGCGAAGAGCCGCGGGACCTGGGCCCAGGACCCGATGCCGTGCAGGTCGAACTCCAGGGTCTCCGTCACGTTGGGGTAGAAGAAGAACCCCTGGAGGTAGTAGGCCGCGACGTAGGCGGCGACCCACTTCACCCCCTGCCAGGCGGCCCAGATGTTCCTCGACGTCGCGCCCCCGGCCGAGGGCCCGTCGCTCCCAGCCTCCAGGCCGCCGTACTCCAGGCGCCTGTCGTTCACCGCCCTGAGCAGGGCGAAGAAGTCGCTCCGCCTTGGGAACGGGTAGATCACGACGAAGGCGAAGACGGCGGGGACGACGAAGGCGTACCCCCCGAAGAAGACGGTGCCGAACCAATCCAGCCCCAGCTTCGCCGCGTAGGTCTCCTCGAAGACGTGCCAGACGAGGAGCTCGTAGGAGGCGTAGAGCCCCGCGGCCGCGGCTATGGCCACGAACAGCGCAACCGCCGCGTACAGGCGGGTCCGCCGCGGCTTCCCCCCTCCCGTGTCGAAGTCGGCCGCCGAACGCCCCCAGGTCCCCAAGAGATCGAGGTAGCGACGGCGTGTCACTATTTACACCCTGCTGAAGGCGCGGGGGAGCGGCGGCCCTGGGTCAGACAGCGGAGACAGAGACCGAGTGGATGGGCGGGAGCCAGTCAGCCACTGCGCTCCAGTGTTTCCCCTGGTCGCGGCTCGCGTACAGCTGCCCCGTGGTGGTCCCGAAGTAGACGCCGCACGGGTCCTCCTGGTCTGTCACCATCGCGTCGCGGAGGACGTCGTAGTAGGACGCCTTCGGGAGGCCCGCGTCGAGGGGGGCCCACTCCTTCCCTTCGTTGTCCGTCCCCCAGACGGCGAAGTGGCCCCCGGGGGCGACCCTGGCGAAGTCTCCTTCGAGGGGGGCGGCGTAGAAGCGCCTGGGGTCGTTGGCGTCCACCGCGGCCGGGAACCCGAACCTCGAGGGGAGGTTGTTCCTGATGTCCTTCCAGCTCTCCCCCGCGTCGTCGCTCCTGTACACGCCGCAATGGTTCTGCTGGAATATCACGTCAGGCCGCGACTGGTTGATGGCGAGCTTGTGGACGCACTGCCCGTACTCCGGGTATTTGTCCGGGCGGAAGTCGGCCAGGACCCCCCTGTTCTTGAACCCCCAAGTCTCGCCTCCGTCCTCGCTCACCATCGTCCCGACTGCGGAGATGGCGACGACCACCCTCTTCGGCCTCTTCTCGTTGACCAGTATGGTGTGGAGGCAGAGCCCTCCTCCCCCGGGGGTCCACTTCTTCCTCGTCTTATGGTTGAGCATCGGCTCGTTGGCCTTCCACGACACCCCGCCGTCGTCTGACCTGAAGAGGCACGCCGGCTCGACCCCCGCGTAGACCACCCCTGGCTGGTCTGGGGTCCCCGGCGCTATCTGCCAGGCCTTGGCGACCGTCAGCCCTGAGGCCTTGGGGAACTTCGGAGGGGTCTTCGTCACCTTCCACTCCCCTTCGAGCCCCCGCCTCGAGGCGATCGTCGGGCCCCAGTGCCCGCTGAGGACAGCCGCCAGGAAATTCCCGCTCCGCGGGTCGTAGGCCACGTGGTATACCTCATCCCCCTTGAAATACGGCCCCGAGGGCTTCCACCCCCTCCTCCCCTCCGACGTGAAGACGAAGGCGCCCTTCTTCGTCCCCACCATCAGCGCTACCTTCTGCCCCATCAGTCCCTCCCCCTATCCCCCGGACACCGCGGGGAGGATGTGGACCGTGTCCCCGTCCCTCACCTGGGCCCGCTCCCTCCCCAGCTCCTTGGAGTTCTCAGAGTTCACGAAGACGTTGACGTGCGGCCTGATCCTCTCCTGGTCGTCGACTATCCTCCCCCCCAGGCCCGGGTACCTGGCGTCGAGTGCCCTCACCACGGAGATGACGTCAGGGCCGGACTCGACGTCCACCCGCGACATGCCGCTTGACCACTCCTTGAGCTGGCCGCTCAGCTGGACGCGGATCAACCGGGCAGACCGTGCGTGGGCCACGCTTATTGGGGTTGTGGTGGGCGGAGGGGCTACAGGCCGACCAGGGTGGCGCCGAGGATCGTGATCACGACGAGCAGGAGGAGGGTCAGGTAGGACGCCAGGTGCGTGATCCTCCTCACCCTCTTCACGTCGTCGAGGCGGCCCGCGGCGGCCAGGCGCATTATCTTCCTGCCGTGGTAGATGTTGTTGGCGTACATCAGGGATATCGTCGCAGCCACCACGACGACCTTCGCCAGCAGGACCTCCCCCCTCAGGGTCGAGAGGACCAGCGCCGGGTCCTCTATGTAGGGGGCGGCCAGGTAGAGCCCGCTCAGGACCAGGGCCGCCACCGTCGCGTGGGTGAAGTAGGAGAAGCGCTTCGCCACCCTCCCGACCATCCTGGTCCGCTCCGCTTCGTCCGCGGCTACCTTGTAGGAGGCCGGCCAGACGACGAACCAGATGAAGAAGGAGCCGCCGACGAGGACGATGGCGGAGAAGAGGTGGACCCAGAGGATCAGGATGGACAGGGGCGACATGGCACGTCCGGGCGGCCTATGCCCCCGCCAGGAGGCACGCCGGGTCCGAGCCGAGCGGGTCGCCGCTGTGGGCGTAGGCCCTTGCCCTGCTCCCTCCGCACGCGTCCGCGTAGGCGCAGGCCCCGCAGGGGCCCCTGAACTCCCTCCTTCGTATCCTGTTCAGCAGAGGGTCTCCCCTGTACACAGTCGCCAGGTCGTCCGACCTTACGTTCCCCAGCGGGACCGGGAGGAGCCCCCCCGGATGGATGGTCCCGTCGTGGGCCACGAAGAGTATGCCGTCCCCGTCAAGGGTCCCCCTCGGGTTCAGCGTCGACGGCCCCTGGGCGCCCCCGAGGCCTTCCTTCAGCTCGAGGTAGGTCCTGTCCCGCCAGTAGTCGTCCCCTCCTCCCCTCAGCTTCGCCACCCTCCTGACGAAGGGCGCCTCCACGCACCTGACGACGAGCCCTAGCCGCGAGGCGTCGTAGGCGAAGTTGCAGGCGCTCTCGTACTCCGCCGGGGTGAGGTCTGCGACCCCCGTCCCGCGCCCGACCTGGACCAGGAAGAAGAGCTCCCAGACCTTGACCCCCAGCTCCCTGACCAGGCGGAGCATCGCGGGGAGCTCGCGGAGGTTCGACCGCATGACGGCCGTGTTGACCTGGACGCTCAGCCCGAGGGCCCTGGCGGCCCTGACCCTGTCGACCGTCCTCTCGAAGGTCCCGGCCACCCCCCTTATCGAGTCGTGGGTCTCCGGGCGGGCTCCGTCGAGGCTGATTGAGATCGACGACGCCCCCGCGTCGCGCAGCCCCTCCAGCGCCCCGTCCGTTAGGCTCTGGCTGACCGCCGGGGAGACGGCGAAGGGGACCCCCGAGTCCCTGGCGTAGGCCAGCAGCCTGGGGAGGTCGGGGCGCATCATGGGGTCCCCGCCGGTGAAGACGAGGACAGGTGGGCGGCCGCCGAAGGAGCGGACCTGGTCGACCACCCTCAACCCCTCCTCGGTGGTCAGCTCCCCCGGGACCGGCCCGGTGATGGCCGACGCCCTGCAGTGGACGCAGGAGAGGGGGCAGGCCTTGGTGGTCTCCCAGAAGACCAGGACAGGCCTCTCCGAGAAATTCAATGCGGGTTCACGGCGGCGCGTCCGCGCCCCCGGTATTTAACGAGCGTTAGCATCGGTGAGCCCCCCGCGCGGCCGAAGGTGAGTGCACACGAGGCCCTCCGGGCCTCCGCCTTTGGCCCTCCGGGACGACTCAAAGTATAAACTCGGTCGCTGCGCGGGGCCGCCTGTGAAGTTCGGGCTCGTGGTCCCCAGCGGGTGGAGGGCGGACCAGATACTCGACGCTGGGGTGGCGGCCCAGATGCTCGAGATCGACTTCTTTCTCGTGACGGACCACTACATCACCCCGACCTCAGACAGCTCGGTGGACGCCTGGTCGATACTGGCCGCGCTGGCGGCGAAGACAGACAGGATGACCATCGGGACGTGCGTCACCCCGATACCCTTCAGGCCCCCGCAGATGCTGGCCAAGATGGTGGCGACCGTGGACCAGGTCTCCAGGGGGAGGACAGTCCTGGGGGTCGGCGCGGGGTGGAGCAGGGCCGAGTTCGACGCGTACGGGAGGTGGGAGGACGGGAGGACGAGGCTGGCGATGACGGCGGAGGGGCTCGAGCTGATGCTGAGGCTGTGGGCGTCCGAGGAGCCCTTCGACTTCCAGGGGAAGTACTACTCTTCCAAGGGGGCGATACTCAGGCCGAAGCCCCTGTCGCGCCCCCACCCGCCGCTGTGGTTCGGCGGGACGGGGAACTACATGCTGAGGAGGGTCGCGGCCAGGTATGCGGACGCCTGGCTCCCCCCGGTCCCCGGGGTCACCGACGACGAGTACCGCCGGGTCTTCGAGGCCTTCCGCGGGGGTGGAGAGGGGCGTGACCGCCATGTGAACGTGATGTTCAACGGCACCCTCCCCGAGATCGAGGCCAACATAGAGAAGTACGCGGCGATGGGGTGCGGGGGGGCGATGCTGGCCAGGACGTCCTACGAGGAGCTCCCCTCCGCGATGCTGGAGCTGAGCGAGATGGCCCGCTCCTACGGAAAGAAGGAGACCTAGGCCGGGCGCCCCGGGGGGCCCGCGTCAGGAGATTACCTGACGTGAGCTCACTATTTATCAACGGTCGGAGTGAGCCGGCCCAAGGGCATTGGACCAGGACACCGGCGCCGTCATCAGCGTGGAAGGGCTGAAGCACACCTACGACGGGAAGAACTACGCGCTCAAGGGGGTCAGCTTCGACGTGAAGAAGGGGGAGGTTTTCGGCCTGCTGGGAAAGAACGGGGCAGGGAAGTCGACGCTGATCAAGATACTGACCACCCTCATCAGGGCGACGGAGGGGAGGGTGAGCGTCCTCGGGATGGACCCTGCCAGAGACGGGAGGGGGATACGCAGGAGGATAGGGGTGGTCCAGCAGGACGAGTCGTTCGACTTCACCACGGTGCAGGGGAACTTCGACCTCTACGGGGTGCTGTGGGGGGTCCCCAGGCAGGAGAGGGTACGCCGCAGGGAGGACCTGATCAGGAGGTTCGGGCTGGAGGGCGTCAGGAAGAAGCGCGCCTTCGACCTGTCAGGGGGGCAGAAGAGGCGGGTCCAGGTGGCAAGGGAGATGATGCACGACGTAGACGTCCTCTTCCTGGACGAGCCCACGGTGGGGCTGGACGTCATCATGCGGAGGGAGCTCCTCGACTTCGTCAAGGAGGACGTGGAGAAGGGGCTGACGGTGGTCTTCACCACCCACAACCTCGAGGAGGCCGACTACCTGTGCGACAGGGTGGCTGTGATAGACTCGGGGAGGGTGCTGGTGATGGACACGGTCGAGAACCTGAAGACGCGCTACATAGGGAAGAAGACCATCGAGGTGACTGTGAACGGCGAGGGCTCCGGGGCGTTCTACCAGAGGCTCGGGGCCGCCCTCGGGGGGAGCGGGGCGGTCAAGCAGGGGGAGGGCTCGGCCCTGGTGCTGACGGACAACACGAAGGAGGCCCTCACCGTCCTCCTGCAGGCCGCGAGGGACACCGGGACGCAGATAGAGTGGCTGAACGTGAGGAAGGACACCCTGGAGGACGTCTTCCTCGAGTCTGTGTCGAAGAAGGGAGACGGCGAGTGAGGGCACCGGACATCGTCAGGCTCGTCTATCGCAACGTCGTCGTCAACACGGACTACGGGACCCTGATCATCCTCGTCGGGCTCCCGGCGCTCTACCTGGTCTTCTTCGGGTACGGGTTCCAGTCGCTTGCGGCCGGGGCGTCCCACTCGTACCTAGACTTCCTCGCCCCGGGGATAGTCTCGTTCCAGACGGTGATGGCCGGGGTGGTGGGGGGGAGCATGCTCTGGGCCGACAGGCGGTGGGGGATGCTGGCCCAGCTGCTGGTAGGCCCGTTCTCCAGGCTGCAGTACCTCCTCGGGATAATGCTGACGTCCGTCATCTTCGGGTTCGCCGGGGCGGGGGTGATGATGGTAGTCGCCTACCTGCTGACCGGGACCCTCGAGGTGACGGCCGCAGGCGGCCTGGTGATAGTCGCTGCCATCCTGGTGGGGTCGATACTCTTCGGGTCGCTGATGCTCTTCATCTCCGCCCTGGTGAAGTCGAACAACGCCTACAACAGCATCCAGGTGCTGATCATATTCGTAGTCAACTTCGCCTCCACCGTCTTCTACTCGGTCAGCCCTGACATCCCCGCCCCCCTCAGGGCCCTCTTCCTTGTCAACCCCCTCACCTACCTGGCCAACATAGTGAGGGACGGGTACATGGGGAGGGTGGCCGTAGGGGACCTGTATCAGCTGCTGGGGGTGACGGCTGTGATGTTCGTGCTCCTGACACTCGCGGTGAGGTCATACATGCGCTCCGGGGTCTCGTTCAGCTGAAGCCCGGGGTGGCACGGCGCGATAAGTAAATAATCCGACGCGGTCGGCGGCCACCAGTCGAGCATGGCGAGCTTCCATCCCCGCCGCGAGGGGACGGCCTTGTCGGGGGCCGAGCAGGCGCCCCGCGGGCATAGCAGGTGAAGGCGAGGTTGTCAGGCTCGCGCTTCAACGCGTTCAACTCGTTCATCGGGAAGCGGCGCCGCTGGATAATAGCCGCCTGGGTGGTCGCCGTCCTGCTCTCCGTCGCCGTCGTCCCGTCGTTCTTCTCGTCCGTCTCCTACAACATCACGGACGTCAGCCTGGGGCAGAAGAGCTCGCAGGACCAGGTCGCCCAGAGCATACTCAGCGCCCAGTTCCCGTCGGCCAACAGCACAGGCCAGGACAGCATCGTCCTGGTGATACAGCCGTCCGGGGGGACGGTCTACTCGGACCAGATCAGGTCAGCCCTCCAGGCGCTGAACAGGAGCGTGGCAGCCGACCCCGCCGAGGCGAACTACACCGGCGTGTCCAGCGTCTACTCGGCGGAGTACGACCTGCTCAACTCGACGGTCCCCGCGCTCCTCCCGGGGGTCGCGGCCCTGGCCACCAACGTGACGGCCCTCAGCGCGTCCCTCTACTCCCTGCAGCAGAGCGTCTCCGGGCTGAACACGAACCTGTACCGGCTCAGCCAGGGGCTGAACCAGACGTCGCAGCTGGTCTACGGGGTCCCGGCCGGGTTCGTCCAGCTCTGGGGGTCGCTGGTCCAGGGCGGGGACTCCCCCGCGCAGGCCGACGCGGCCGCGAACCAGACGGTCTACACCAGGCTGGCGTCGGAGGGGGCCCAGGGCGCGGAGGGGCTGGGGTACTACGAGGCCTTCTACGCGGCCTGGAACTCCAGCTTCGCGTCTCAGCCCGGGCTGGCGCCGGTGCAGCGGGAGGCCCTGGCGGTCAACGGGACGGCCGCGCAGTTCGCCCAGTCCCCGACGCTGAGCAGCGCCGCCCGCGGGCTGATACTCAGCGTGGCGACGGGACTGAACGTGACCGACTGGTACCAGGAGAGCGCTGTCTCCGGGCTGGCGATCGGCACGGTCGCGGCCCAGATACCTGCAAGCCTCACCGCCCCGCTGAAGGTCACCCCCCTCTACCTCGCAAAGAGCGCCTACGCCCTGGGCCAGGCCCCTGACAACTCGTCCCTGGCGGGGCTGGCCATCGGCCTGGTGGTGAACGCATCTTCGGCAGGGGGGGCCTCGGGGATCCCCTTCGCGCAGGTGGTCAGGTCGGCCTACGCCCTCGGTCCGGCGCCTGCCCCGGAGGCGGCGTGGAAGCTGGCCAGCGGGTTCGTGGCCAACGCCACGGCGTCGTCCTTCGCTGGCTCCCCGCTGTTCACCGTCGACCCCGGCTCCCTCTCGTCCTTCCTGGCGGGGTTCGACAACCAGACCACCGCGGCCCAGGTCAGGTCGGCTGCAGCCTCCCTGGTCTATGGCCAGAGCTACGCCAGCTTTCCCCTGGCCCTCTCCAGGTCGCTCACCAAGAGCTTCGTCAGCCAGGACAACCAGACGATGATAGCCGTGTTCAACTTCTCTTCGCAGCCGGGGGCCAAGGCCATCGCCGGGTTCCAGCACCTTGTCGGGAGCTCCAACGTTTCGTCCCTGGCTGCAGTCTACGTCACAGGAGGCTCGGTCCTGACCCACGACGTCCAGGGCGTCTTCTCTCCGTCCCTGGGGGTGACCGTGGTCGCAGGGGTGATAGTCTCCGTCGTCATAGTGGGGCTGCTCTTCATGTCTCCCCTGGCTGCCCTGGTCCCACTCCTGATAGGCGGGCTGTCCATCTCCATAGCCTACGCGGCGATATATCTGGGGATAGTCAAGATAGGGCACGGCCAGATCAGCTTCCTCACCCCCACCCTGACCACCCTGTTGATGCTCGGCCTGGCGGTGGACTACTCCGTCCTCCAGCTGAGGAGGACGAAGGAGGAGAGGACCAACGGCAGGACCAAGGAGGAGAGCGTCGCCACCTCGGTCAGGTGGGCCGGGGAGGGGGTCCTGACGGCAGGGGTCACGGTGATCGTCGCCTACGTGGTGATGGCGGCGGCCAACGTCCCCATATTCAGCGACGTAGGGGTGGCCATCGCCATCGGGGTCTCCATCCTCCTCCTAGCTTCCCTCACCCTCCTCCCCTCCCTGGAGCTGACGATCGGGGACAGGCTGTTCTGGCCTGGGCTGCGGGCCGGCCGCCCCCGCGGGCCGAGCCGCCTCGAGAGGGTCTCTGAGAAGACGATGCGCCACAAGTTCGCGGTCGCAGGCCTGATCTCCCTTGTCGCGCTGGGGGCGGTCTACGCCACGACCAACACCCCCACCAGCCTGGACTTCCTCAGGCTGGTCCCCAACTTCCCCAGCAACCAGGGGCTGACGGTGATCACCGACAGCTTCGGGAGCGGGACCATCTCCCCCTCGGCGATAATCGTCCAGACGCCCACCCCCATAGTCGACGGCCGGGGCCAGTTCAACCAGACCCTGCTCGACCAGATCGAGCTGGTCTCCTCGACGGCCGCGGGGTCGCCAGGGGTGGAGAGCGTCACCAGCGCCACGATGCCCTACGGGTCCGCGTTCGACTACTCGTCGGTCCAGACCATGGCCGCCCCCCTGAAAGCCCAGTACCTTGCAGGGATGATGGCCCAGATCGGGAAGGACAACAGCACAGCCCTTGTCCTTGTGGGCTTCTCGAGCTCCTCCGAGAGCGCCCAGGCGGTCAGCGACCTCAGGGGGGTCGAGGCGAGCGTGAACGCCCTCCCCCTCGCCCCCGGGACCAGGGTCTACTACGGCGGGGAGACCGAGGGGACCTACGACAGCGAGCAGTTCATGAGCGCCCTCCTCCCCCAGGTCCTGGTCATACTCGCCGCCGCGGTGTACGTGATACTCTTCCTGCAGCTCCGGTCCCTCTTCACCCCCCTCAGGCTGGTGTTCACTATCCTCTGCAGCGTCGCCTTCGCCCTCGCCCTCCTTTCGGTGACCTTCTATCACCTGCTGGCGATGCCTATCTTCAACTTCGCCCCCCTGTTCGTGGTGGTGACGATGCTCGGGGTCGGGATAGACTACGACATATTCTACGTCACCAGGATCAGGGAGGAGGCGTCCAGCGGCAAGTCTGACGCCGAGGCCATCAAGACGGCCACCACCAAGGTGTGGGTGACCATAGTCGGGCTGGGGCTGGTCCTCTCCAGCGTGTTCGGCTCGCTGCTCCTGACCGGGATAGGGATGCTCCAGGAGATAAGCCTGGCAGTCTCCGCGGCCGTCGTCATCGACGTGACGGTCGTGATCCTCTTCTTCGTCCCCGCCCTGATGGCCATCGCAGAGAGGTTCAACTGGTGGCCCTCGAAGATGAGGAGGAGGAGGGAGGAGGGGGCTCGGGCCTAAGGGCCGCGAGGCTGGGCCCCCCACAGGCGCCTTCGCCCCGCCGGGGCCCCGCTCAGCAACCCTTTAGTACGAAATCCCTCTCGAAGCGGGGTGTGAGCGAGTGGAACAAGAACATCGTCCAGATACGCGACTCCATCAAGCAGCTCCGCGCGCAGATAGAGTCCTACGAGCCCAGGGACCGGCTGGACGCGGTCAGCAAGGTGGCCGAGTGCCTCAACTTCATGAGGCAGACGAACGCCGGCTGGCTCTCCTTCCTGGGTAACGCGACCCTGGTGAACGGCCTCGACGAGGAGTCGCTGAAGGACATATTCGCGCGGTTCAGGATGATGACCCTGGAACGGATAGACAACGACGTCGACTGCATCGACAGGTACATGCTCAACCTCGTCCCCCGGTCGGACGCGCCTGCGGGGGAGCAGTAGCGTCTCCGGGGCCTCCGTCCCCCTGTGGACTGCCGCCGGCTGCCGTGGGCCCCTCTCCCCCCTTCGCCGCGGGGGCTCGGGCCACCTTGGCTAGCTCCTCCGGGTCCATCCACCTGTACCTGCAGGCCCCGCTGGCGTCGAGCGGGAGGGTCATGGAAGGGAGGCCGCAGGCGTGGACGTGGACCATGGTCGCGTCGATGTGCTCAACCGGGAGGCCGCACTTGTGCCACACCCCCTCCCCGTCGAAGTGGCACTTGTTGCATAGTCTGACCATGGGCGCGCCCATGGGCCGCGGGGATAAGACCGGCCCCCCGCCCGCGGGCCCCCAGGGGAGGAGAGGTCCCCGAAGGTGACCGGCCCCCCGCCCCCCGCCGCCTCCTGAAGCGCGCATACCCCAAGGCTAGGACGAGCGCGACGGCCGCCAGGGCCGCCCCCGCGAAGAGGAGGGGCCGATAGGGGAGGGTGACGGCAGAGTCGGAGCTGACGTAGACGGAGGCCCCGAGCGAGGAGAGGGTGGCGCCGTAGGACCCCTCCCGCTGGTAGGGGAGGGCGGCCAGGGGGACCTGGAGGGGGGCAGGGTAGGAGCTCCCGTTCTGGAGTACCACAGGGGCCCTCCGGACGCCGCCCCCCGGGTAGGCCTGGCTGAAGTCGAACATGTCGAGCGGGAGCCCGGAGGCAGCCACGAACGGGTTCAGGGCAGGGAGGCGCCAGTTGTAGTCCACGAACGCCAGGAGGGACGCGTGGTTCATCACGGTGTGGGAGACATAATTCTCCTTGGCGTAGGGGGAGATGACGAAGAGCGGGACCCTGAACCCGAGCTGGACCCCGTCGACCACTGGCGGGGGGACCTGGTCGTAGTACCCGCCCCCCTCGTCGTAGGTGACGAAGATGGCGGTGGAGTTCCAATAGGGGCTCCTCATCACGCGGTCGACCACCCCCAGGAGCCACCCCTCCCCGGCCGTGACGTTCCCCGGAGGGTGCTGGTCGTAGACCCCCGACCCCGCCCCCCCGCCCACAGGCATCACCCAGGACACCGAGGGGAGGGTCCCCCCGGCCAGGGCCCCGTAGAAGGAAGGCCAGGAGCGGACATGCGAGGAGTAGGGCCCGAACCCGCTGAAGTAGTCCAGGGGGAAGTCACCGGCCGCCTGGTCGAGGACGTAGTACCCCCAGCTCACGCCTGCCCCGGACAGCTCGGCGAAGATGGACTCCCCCGCAGGTATGTACGGCGGAGGGCCGCCGTCCCCGGTCAGCCCGGCGGCGTACCCCGCCAGGGAGAAGAGCCTGTTGGGGTCTGTCTTGCAGAGGCAGCTCGAGAAGTACCTGTCGGCCACGGCGTACTCCTCCGCCCAGTCCCACTCGGCCGCCAGCTGGGCCGGGCCGAAGTAGGTCATCGACTGGCTCCCGTAGGCGGCGAACCCGTCCATCTTCCCCCCGGCGAAGTCCTGCAGGTAGACCCCCTCGTTGGGGTCCGTCGTGGAGTAGGTCCCGTTGGGGACCTGCGACAGGGCCCTGGCCGCGGACGCCGGGGCCCCCAGGACGTCGTCGGGGACCTGCAGGGACGACTCGAGGGGGCCCGGGCGGGTGCTGTTCATCGTGGGGTAGAGCCCGAGTATGTTGTCGAAGCTGTGGTTCTCCATCATCACTATCACGACGTGCTTGATCGGGGTGGCGGTCCCCCCCGCGGACGCGCCGGCAGGGAACGCCCCGGCGAGCGCCTGGAGGGCGAGCAGCGACAGGACCAGGGAGGAGGAGAGGACGGCGCGGGGTCCGGCGGCTCCCGGGCGTGGCTGGGTGCGTCGGTTCATGGCAGCAGAGCCGCCTGCTACGGGTCCTGCTCCTTCTCCCCTTCGGCCGGGGGCGGGGCGCCTGGGTGCGACTCTCTGTAGGCGTCCTCGAATGCCTTCGCCCTGGGGTCCTCGGGCCGGCCCGCCGCGCCGGCCCACCCCGCGGGGACGCCGGTGGGGCCCTGGCCTGGGTGCGCCGGCCAGCCGGTGGCCGCCCCCCTCCTCCCCCGCCTCCTGGCGACGACCCAGAGCCCGGCCAGGGCCGGGGCGGTGGGGACCCAGAGGGCGAGCCCGAGGAGCGGGGAGTAGGTCGTGGTGGTCTCCATGGCCGCGGCGAGCAGGAGGACGCCGACCACCTCGGCCCCCTCGACGGCGAGGACGGTCATCTCGCGGCGGAGCCTCTTCCCCCGCCAGGCCACTATCACCATCAGCCCCGCCCCGGCAGCTATGGCGTAGGCGGAGAGCTCGATGAAGGAGTAGGGGAAGGCGAAGAGGAAGATGGCCGTGGTGCCGGGGAGCCCCTGGGCGGCGACCAGCGCCTGGGCGACCAGCCCGGTGGTGTAGATGGAGAAGACCAGGAGGAGGGCGCCGAGGAGCGGGACCATCTCCCCTATCGCCAGGGTCAGGTTGTGGGTGAATATCAGGAGGACCTCGGGGAGGAAGCCAGCGGACCGCAGGGGGGCGAACTGCGCCCCCGCCTGCTGGGTCAGGCTCTGCCGGGTCGAGGCGGAGACCGGGGTCAGGAGCCCGGCCGCGAAGAGGCCTAACTCCACCAGGAAGAAGCCTAGGACCACGCCGACCCGCCTCCGGTCGAAGAGCTCCTCCAGCAACCCCCTGCGCGGCACGGGGGGGCGCTCCTGGTCTGACATGGGCTGGAGGGCACCGGGCCGGTTAATGAACCTGACCGGCTCGAGCGGGGCCCGCCGTCAGATGCTGGGGACGGCAGGGGGGTCTTTTGTGTAGTCGAACGCCCTGGGCCACTCCCTGAGCTCGTAGTCGACGGCGCCGCCGCGGACGTAGGGGTCTTCCTCCGCGGCCCTCTCCGCCTCCTCCATGGAGGCCACGTCCCAGAGTATCAGCGCTCCCCTCCCGTCCGCGAACCTGCCGGCCATCAGCAGCGCCCCCCTGTCCCCGCACCCCCGCAAGAACCTCAGGTGCTCGGCGCGGAGCTCTGGGGGCGGTGTGAACTTGTAGCTTGTCAGCTCGCAGACTATCATCGGGCCGCCTGGGCCGCCCCCTGGATTTAAGCCGAGGCAGCCGGCCCTCGGCGCCTTGACCTAGCCGGGGAGCTTCTCGAGGGGCTTCGCCATCTCCGCATAGTGCTCCCTGATCACTTCGGCCCCCCTGGGGCCCATCATAGCCTCGGCGTTCCTCTTGCACTCCTCCACGGCGGCCACGATGCCTGCCTTGGTCGGGTTCTCGAAGCTCACCCCGCACCTGCCGAAGGCGGATGCGACGAACTCCCTGACCTGCCGCTTCAGTTCCTCGTCCCCCACCGGCTGGTCCAGGATCCTTGCGAACTCCCTGTTGGCGCTCCCGAAGCAGGCGAGAAGCTCGTCCCTCACCAGCTCCGGGGTCACCGACCCCGCCGGGACCTCGGGGGCCTTGTAGGCGGTCGTCATGCCCCGGACCGCCCCCGCGGCCGATTTAAGCTGAGCGCGCCCCGGCGGGCCTGGCCGTCGCGCCATCGCTCCCCGACCACGAGGTGCCCGGTCCCCCTGCTGTGGGCCGAGGCCCCGGCCTCGAAGTCGGTCGCGTAGGCGCAGTCGGCGCATCTGAACTGAGGGGGCATATCATGCCTCCAGGAAGCGCTCGCTGAAGGGAGCCCCCTGGAGGGGAGGGGATTCGAGGGCCGGAGGCGCCAGGCTGGAGAACACAGAAATAACGCCTCCGATAGACAAGTGACGTTGGACCAGAGCGTCGAGGAGATGTCCAGACGGGCGCTCGCAGAGGTCGGAAAGGTCATCGTGGGGAAGCAGGAGGAGGTCAAGATGATACTCGCCTCCCTGCTCGCAGGCGGCCACGTCCTCCTGGAGGGGGTGCCTGGGGTCGCCAAGACCACCATGGCCAAGGCACTCGCCGACTCCCTCGATCTAAGCTTCCAGAGGATTCAGTTCACGCCGGACCTACTCCCGTCCGACATCGTCGGCACCTACATCTACAACCAGAAGTCCGCCGACTTCGACCTGAAACAGGGACCCATCTTCGGCAACGTCATACTGGCCGATGAGATCAACAGGGCCTCCCCCAAGACCCAATCCGCCCTCCTCGAGGCGATGCAGGAAAGGCAGGTCACGATCGAGGGGTCCACGATGAAGCTCCCTCTCCCGTTCATGGTACTTGCCACCCAGAACCCAATCGAGTTCGAGGGGACATACCCCCTCCCGGAGGCCCAGGTGGACAGGTTCCTGATGCGCCTCGAGATCGGGTACCCCACGAGGGCCGAGTCGCTGGAGATGCTGAGGAGGATGCACTCCGACACCCCTCCTCAGGTCCAGAGGGTGGTCGACGAGAAGGGGCTGAAGGCGATGATGAAGGCTGTCTCGCAGGTGAACGTATCTGACCCGGTCCAGCAGTACATCGCCGACCTCGTCGAGGCCACCAGACAGCACCAGTCGGTCAGGCTCGGCTGCTCCCCCAGGGCGGTCCTCGCCCTGCAGTCGGCCTCGTCCGCAGTAGCGCTCATCGAAAAGAGAGACTACGTCATCCCCGACGACGTCAAGAGGGTCTCCACCCACACCCTCGCCCACAGGGTGATCCTCAAGCAGGAGGCCGTCCTCGATGGAGTCACCAAAGGCGCGGTCGTGGATGACGTGCTGAAGTCTGTGAAGGCTCCATGAGCGGCCATGGTCTTTAACAGGACCCCAAGAGGCAACACTCTCATCCTTCTATCCGCCGTGCTCATGTCGTTCGGGATCGTCTTCGTCTCGTCAGCGTCGACCTTCCTCTTCGCGGGGATCGGACTCTTCATGTTCTACTACGCTACCAAGCTGATGCTCGAGGTGAAGGCGAAGGCCCTGAGCTCCCTGGAGGTGACCCGCGGCTGCCCAGGCAGGGTCGACGACGGGAGGGAGTTCGAGGTGAAGCTGCTGATGGTGAACAGGACAGTGAACCGCCTCTCACTGGAGGTCTCCGACTCCTACCCTCCCTTCCTCAGGCTCAGAGGGGGTTCGAACGTCGGTATGGTCGCGGTCCCGCCGAGGGGGTACGCGGAGATGGTCTACAGGGTGGCGCCCACCTCCGTGGGGGAGCAGAAGTTCGGCCCACTCAGGCTGGTGTTCAGAGACATCACAGGGCTCTTCTTCTACGAGCGGGAGCTGTCCGTCGACACTTCGGTGAGGGTCACCCCGGGGGCGAAGGAGCTGGTGAGGGGGTCGCTCACCGCGGTCATGGTCTCCGCCTACGGCGGAGCCATCGTGTCCACGAGGAAGGGGGAGGGGATGGAGTTCGCGGACATCAGGGAGTACTCCCAGGGCGACCCCTACAAGAGGATCGAATGGCGCTCCACCGCCAGGACGGGGCACCTGATGGTCAGGGACAGCCTGGCGGAGACCCAGCTGAACGTGATGGTGATTTTGGACGCCACCGCGACCATGGCCTACGGCGAAGCGGGGGAGACCAAGCTAGACTACTCCGCCAGGTCGGTCGCCTCTCTCTTCGCATACCTCGCAGGGCGCGGGGACTTCGTGGGGGCGACTGTCGCTGACGGCGTGAACAAGCCCGTGGTCATCCCCCTCTCTCGTGGGGCGGACCAACTCAACAGGCTGATGCGCCTGCTTGGAGGGCTGAGCCCTGGGGCCAACAACCCGGGGGCCCTCGCCGAAGCGGTAAGGCACGCTCTGGCCCTAGGGAGGGTGAGGGGGAAGGCGCTGTTCTTCGTCATCTCAGACCTCGAGTCGGAGTCCGACCTGGAGCCACTCAGGCGGCTCATCGCCATGCGCCACGAAGTGGTGGTGATTTCGCCGTTCACCCCCCTCTTCGAGTCGCACGGGATAACGGGGATCGACAGGATGGTGTATTCTATCAAGACAGCCCACATGTTCAGGGAGAGGTCCGCCTTGCTGAAGGAGGCGGCGAAGCTCGGGGTCAGGGTCATCGACGTCGGGCCAAAGGACCTCTTCTCGCAGCTCGTCCGGAGAGCGGAAGAGCTCCGGCGTATGGGAGGGTCCTAGGACGAGGAAGGCAGGAAGCGGCTCAAGGTTCTCCGGGTATGCGAGCAGGAGCATGCTGGCGTACCTCTTCCTCTCCCTCCCCGCGGTCCTGCTCGAAGTGGTCTTCTCCACCTCCATAGCTTCCAGCGAAGGGGTCGCAGCGCTAGGGCGCCTCCTCGGTCCTTTCAGCGAGGTGCTCGTGCTCGTCCTCACGATACTTCCCTGGGCGTTGGCTGCTGTCTCTGTCTATGCCGTCCTGTCCTTCAGGTCGTCTCTTGTCCTCACCCTCTTGGTCGTGGATTACTTCGTCCTCTCCCTCGTGCAGGGCTCGGCCGCCGCGCCGGGACTCCTCTCCCTGAGTCCCGAGGCCTCCGCCGGTGCCGTGGTTGGCTCGACCTTTCTGGCGCTGATGGCATTCAGCTTCTCGAGGGCTGCAAGGATACGGGGCGCCAACCCACCAGTGATAAGGACCCGGGGCTCCTCGCTCTTCAAGGCATTGGGCCTTTCGCTAGACTTCGCAGTCCCGGCAGTCCTCGCAGCGGTTCTGGTCACGGCTACCGTCGAGACCTTCGGTGCCGTCAAGGGGGCGCTGGAGTCCCTCCCTCCGCCCCTCTCTGAAATCTTCTCCTCCAGCATCACGAGCCCGATCGCGGCCGTCGGACTGACCCTCCTTGTGGCCGGGATACTCATGTGGTTGGTGAAAGAGCTGGTCGAGCCGTGGGTGATGTACTACTCGATAACGAAGGAGGACGCAGTGAAGCTTCTCAGGGAGGACCTGAAGAAGGTCTCGGAACAGGCAGAGTCTGTGAACAGACGCAACTATAGGGGGACGGCCCTGACCGTCGCCGTCGTGGGGTCTATAGTGGCGTTCCTTGTCGTGTATTTCGGCCCGGGGGCAGTCGTCCGCGAAGCACCGTCTCTCTTCGGGGGTCACCAGCCGACGTCCTACGGCCAATTCGTGGCAAGAGCCAACGCGTTGTACGACCAGGTGCAAGACGACATCGTCTCGATCGCGAGGCTGTTGTGGGGATGAAGAGCGCTTTAATATCCGAGGAGGCTCCAGTTTCGGTGTGAGTGGGCGGCGCCTCTCGACAGTTTCACTTGGCACCGGGTTGGTCCTCATCGGAGTGGCTGTCTACTTCTTCCTCGCAGCCATCTCCTACATGGCCGCCTCCCAGGCCGTCGTGGCAGGACTCCTCTCGGCGGTGATCGGGTTCGCGACTCTTTCGGCCGGGACGAGCCTCATCAGGACGTTCGTGATAACGAGAGCAGCCGAAGGGAAATGAAACCGACCCGCGTCCTGGCAGCAGCGGCTGTCGCGCTCTTCGCGCTCGCGACATGCTCCACCCCTGCGGTCGCCTATGACCAGGTCCTGTCGTACAACTTCTCCAACAGCCCCACCGCCAGCAACCAGGCGCTCGCGTCCGCCATCACCCAGCTCGCCTCCCAGACACCGACATCAGACCCGCAGCTCCAGAGCCTCGCAAGCCAGCTTGCCAATGCGCTGCAGTCGGGGAATCCGGCCGCGGAAGAGGCCGCCCTCTCGCAACTTGAGTCCTACCCGAACCTTGCCTCGGAGGCTCCGGCCCTGGCCGCCCTGCTCAAGAGCACCACGATCAACGGGGACGGGACAGTCAACCTGAACCTGGGGTCGCTCGGTTCGCTGATAGGGGCGGGCACCCCCGGCGCCAGCGGAGTCCCTTCGGCGCTTTCTGGGATCGGCCCCCAGCTCGCGGCTGAGAACATGCAGACGCTGCTGTCACTTGTGAGCGGTCTGAGCTCGGCCAACCCCTCACTTGCCGGAGGCCTGACGAACCAGCTGTTGAGCGACTTGGGCAAGATGTCGCTGAGCTTCCCCGACCTCGCTGCACCGAACTTGCCCGTCGGGGGCCTGAAGCTTGGGAACCTCCCCGGCTTTGGGACGGCGCCGCTCAGCGTCCCCGGGACCTCCTCGCTGGTGAAAGCATCCCCCATCCAGACCCTGGAGAGCCTGGCGCTCCCAGCGGTCGCAGCTGCCGTAGGCGTCGCGCTCTTCGTGTTCAGGAAGAGGCTCAGGGCGCTCTTCTCCGGCCAAATCCTCCCAGGCGGGATGGGAGCCCTCGAGCTGGACGAGGTCACCGGCGCGGCGACCCCAAGGAACAGGGTGCTGAGGGCATTCAACCGCATGCTCAGGGCCATGAGCCAGAGGGGGGTGGTCAAGCAGCGGCACGAGACCCACAGGGAATTCACTGCGAGATGCTCCTCCCTCCCGCAGGTATCCCAGGTGAGTGCCGTCAGCGCCCACTATGAGAAGGCAAAGTTCGCCACGGCGGAGGTCACCGAGGCCGAGGCTGCCGACGCCGAGGGGAATGCGGCGAAGGTGGAGGCATCAGTCAGGGCGGCGACGTAGTTGAACCGGAAGACGTTCGCGTTCCTCTTGCTCTTCGTCGCCCTGGTGGCTGTGGTCTACTCCCCTTCCACCATTGGCCTCGGAGCGTCGATAGACCCGCTCACCAGTTCCACCGGCGGGCTGTCTCACTTCCTCTCCTATCTCAGGGGAGCAGGCTACAGGGTGGAGGTGGCGAACACCACGTCGCAGGAGATGTCGATGCTGCATGGCGGGCCGTCGGCGTACGTGCTCATAGGGGCGGACGAGCCGCTCACGGCCCAGGAGCAACAGGCGATCTACAGCGCCTATCAGACAGGCGCCCTTTCGATAGTCATGGCGGAGGGCAACACCACCAACGCCCCGTTCATCGAGGATTATTTCGGGGGCCAGGTCACCGGGGTGGCCATCACCGACCCCGCATCCCCCTTCGCCGATCAGAGGCAGTTCTATGCCACCATGGACCTGGGCGGGACGGTCACCGAGGCCTTCTTCGACGTCGCGTCTCCATTGGTGATTACGGGGAACACCCTCACCCCGGTCGCGAGCAGCCCGCCCCAGTCGACAATCCCCGGGTCACAGACCCCGGCGCCCGAAGTGGTGGCGGCGGTGGCCCAGGACCAGGCGGGAGGGAGGGCGTTCTTCGTAACCGACGCTGCGCCATTCACCAACTCTCTGATGCTCCCAACTTCGGGAGCGAAGGGCGCTCCGAACGACACGTCCATGGTCGCCTCCATAATGGGATGGGCTGTCCCCGCCGGCGCCAACAAAACGGTGCTGGTAGACAACTCTCACTACCACCCGACCCTGCCGCCGATTTCTCTCGGCGTCCCCGTGGGGTATCTGGGGCTGCTTCTCCTCGACGGGTTCGTCTCCGCCATTTTTTCTCCCTTCGGGCTTGCGACGTCATTCTTCTCCAGAGGAGGGAGCTTCCTCGGCATTCCTTCTTTCGCGTTCAGCCTCCTCTTCGCGCTCATCGCCCTCCTTTTCATCAGGCGGATGCTGAAGAGGTACTTCGCCATGGAGAAGGTGGTCAAGGACGACCAGCCGATCCCATCGGTGGAGAAGCAGGTGGTGGCCGAGTCGAAGGCCAGGTCAGACTTCCTCACCCTCTCGCGTAACAGGTCGTTCTACCTCGCTACCTGCGCCCAGCTCTACGATGTCGTCGACGAGGTGTCGGCGATGGAGTTCTCCGAGGGCATCGCCACCCTGACCGTCCAGAAGCTGGCCCTTAGAGTCGGGGAGGCCGAGGCGGTCAAGGCAGCGAAGTTCCTGGCTGAACTGTCTAAGCTCAACGACTATGCCACAGGCAAGGGCCGGTTCATGCTCCCGCCTCTCTTGGGGTGGAAGCGCAAGGTCGCCTCGCTCACCAACCAGGCCGAGGAGCTGCTGAACGCGCTCGGCATGAGCATGAAGGGAGAAGGAGCTCCGAAGCAGCTGGAGTACGCCCTCAGGCGCTGAGGAGCCCCCTCTGAGAGGGACGGCCCGCTCGGCGCCTATGCAAGGCCGTTCTGTATGCAGGGCCTACCCCGCTCGCAGGGCAGATCGGTCACGTAGGCGCATCGGAGCCGGGGCGGGGCGGACGGGGTGACGCTCTGTGCCATGGCTCGGCGCACTACCGCCTGGCCAGCTCCTCGAGCTTCCCGGCCAGCCCCTTGATGAAAGTCTCCTGGTGGGAGACCCGGTGCTCCAGGGCGACCACCCTGGCGGCCAGGTCGGCCATCTCCCGCCATATCCTCATCGCCTCGTCGTCTGTCTCGCTCATCATGGACGCCGTACGCCCCCTGAGCCCTCGTTCGCCTGGACGAAGCGGGCGGGCCCGATGGTGCCGCTCGCCGTCCAGAACCCGTCTCTCGCCTTTGGCATGGCCGTCAGGCCGGGCCGACGGGATATAACTGAAGGCGCCCCCCAGGGGCCACGCCGGGGGAGGCCCCCGCGAAAGTTTGGCGGCCTGGAAGCAGGCGGCGGCGACGTCGGCGCAGGTCCCCGGAGGCTCGCCGCAGGCCCGGGCCGCGGCGTCGGCCGGACCGCTCCCACCCGCGAGGGAGGAGGGGGCAAGGAACACAAGTCGGCACTGCGACGCGACGATGCGGAGGGCGCGGTCTTCTTGCTGGCCTGGACGGCATGGACGTTCCCGGACGCCTTCTTGACATTCTCCGGGGCCCCGTCTTCGGGGGAGAAGATTGGCGGGCCGACCAAGGGGATGCGCCGCGCCCCGCGGATACGCGTAAATCCACCACACCTCGGGCCACCCGAAGGGGCCCCTCCTGTGGCGCTGAGACATGCGGCCGACGTGAACACCGACCTGCGAGCGTCGAGCGTGCTGGACTGCCAGAGCCTCTGCTACAAGTTCCCGAACTCCAAGACGATATTCGCCGACGTGAGCCTGCACACAGGGAAGGACGAGTTCGTCGCGGTGGTGGGACCGACAGGTACCGGCAAGTCGACGCTGCTCAGGGTCATGGCCCATCTGATACCGCCCACGTCCGGGCGTGTCCTTCTCGACGAGGTCGAGGTGTGCCGCCCGTCCTCCAGGATCTCGCTCGTCCACCAGTCGATAGCGACCTTCCCTTGGATGACGGCGCTAGAGAACGTGAAGCTCGTCCTCTCAGGGAGCCGAATGGCCGAAGAGGAGGCGGCGCAGCTTTCTGAGAAGATGCTCTCCCTTGTCGGGCTCAGGGGGGCGGAGAGCCTCTACCCGAAGGAGATGAGCGGAGGGATGCGCCAGCGTGTCGCGATAGCGCGCGCACTCGCCGCCTCCCCCGAGGTCCTTCTCCTCGACGAGCCTTTCGTGCACCTGGACGAGCTGACAGCGAACGAGATAAGGAAGGAGGTGTACGACCTCGTCTTCAACCCCGAGACGACGCTGAAGTCGGCGGTGCTCGTGTCGCACAACCTCCACGAGGTGGTCCAGCTTGCCGACAGGGTCTACATAATGAACGGCTCGCCTGCCAAGATAACCGAAGTGGTCAAGATCGACCTTCCCAGGCCCAGGGACGACCACCACCCGCGGTTCCACGACTTCGTGGACATACTGTACAGGGGCCTGGACATCAGGTCGATAAGGTAGCGAGGGCCGCATGGACCTCGTTGCGCCGCTCGCGACGCTGGCCACGCTCGGGAGGATATTCGCTCTCATAGGCCTGTCGATAGTCACCGGCTGGCTGCTCGCATACGCGTCGATAAGGAACAGGAGGTTCGAGGCTGCGTACATCCCTCTCGTGAACGTCCTCGAATCCATCCCTGTGATAGGCTTCCTCCCTCTCGTCCTCGTCGCCTTCGTACTGGCCCTGCCGCCCCCCTTCGGCGTGGAGTTCGCCGTGGACTTCCTCGTCTTCGACGCCGTCGCCTGGAACATCTGGATCGGGACGTACCAGGCGTTCAAGACAGTCCCGGAGCACCTCGTCGAGGTCTCCGACAACTACGGCTTCGGGTTCTTCAAGAGGATGAAGGAGCTCTACATCCCGCACTCGATACCGCGGATAACGTCCAACATATTCTCGAGCTTCGCCGACGCCTTCTTCTACATCTCAGTCAGCGAGGTGTTCACAGCCGGGGCGGCCACCGCGAGGGTCTGCCCCGGCGGGACGTGCGCCACGTTCGGCATCGGGACCCTGATAACAGAGTACCTGAGCGCCGGGAACTTCCTCGGCGTCTACTACGCGCTCGCCTCCATAGCCGTCGCCGTGGTCGCGGTCACCTTCGCCCTGTCGAGGCTCAGCAGGTGGGCGGTGGCCAAGTATGGCGTAGACACCCCCGGGGCGATAAGGAGGTACGCGGGGAGGTGGCGCGGGAGGGTCCCCAGCCCGTGGCGGGCAGTCAGGGCTCAGATGAGGAACGTCTCGAGGGTGGCGGCAAGGCCCAGGCAGGCCGACCTCGCGGGTGAAGGGAGCAGGCGGACCGGGGCATTGAAGTACGTGGCGTACGCTTTCGTCGCCCTCGTACTCGCTTACCTAGCCTACTCCTCGTTCCGCGCAGCCACCTCCGTGTCGGCGTCGACGTGGTACGGCTTCCTTTTGGAGACGCCGAAACTTCTCGAGTACGTGGGCGCGGACTATCTGAGGGTGACCGTAATCGCCCTCGCGTCGCTCGGCCTCGCGGTCTTCGCGGGGTACTTCCTCGCAACGCACCGCCGCACGGGGGACGCCGTCCTCCCTCTGGTCCAAGTCTTCGCCGCTTTCCCCGCGCCCGCGTACTTCCCGCTCGTCTTCATAGCCACCCTGCCGTTCCTGGAGCACGCGCTCCCCTTCTTCTACTCTGAGGTGTACATACTCGTCCTGGGTTTCCTGAGCTGCTTCTACTACGTGTTCTTCGACTTCTGGATCGGCGTCCAGGCGATACCTTCGGAGTTCGACGAGGTGACGAGGAACCACGAGATACCTTTCATGACAAGGATGCGGCGGGTGGTCTTCCCTTCGACGATGCCTTACCTCATCACAGGCCTCTCCAGCACGATCAACAGCGCCTGGGCGGGGATAGCCATCGGCGAGTTCTGGCCCAACATAGCCCCTACGGTCGCGCCGAAAGGCCTTCAGGTCCCGTTCGGGATGATGTACTACATATCGTCCAACATGGCCGGCGGGGAGATAGCCGCTGCAGCCTACGTCTCCGTCATATTCGCTGTGATCGTAGCTGTCTACGGCGTCGCGTTCACGAGGAACCTGATGGACCTCGCGCGCAGGAAGTACGTGATAGAGGAAGGCATATTCGCGGCCTAGGCCGGTTGACAAGAGCGAGAGGCGGCTTGCGGCCGCCGCCACCGTGGCAGCTCCTGGGCCAGGCCGCACAAACAGGGACCGGCTCCGGTTCGAGGCCGTTCAGGCTCGAAGGGCCCGCGACCGCATGGGCCTCGGCTCGAAGGGCTTCCTGAACGACGTGTCGGACGACCCCTCTGACGCGCCGACACCCGGACCTGCCGTCCCCAGAGCGCGGCCCACCCCTGGGACGCAGCGAAGAGCGCACTGACTCGGTGACCAGACCCGCCTCAAGGTAGGCGACCCCGTACCCGGGCCGACTCCCCTAGGGGAGGCGCGGATCGATTCCAACCCGCATATGGGACCGGCGTGAGAAGACGTCCTACCAAGCGAACCTCTTCACGGTGTAGATGCCAGCGCAGATGAGGCTGGACCCGCCCCCAATGTCGAATAACACCCTGTCAAGGTCAGCCGATATCGCGGCGAGGAACGCGGCGACCCCAGCCATCACGAGTATCCCGCCCAACAGCATGAGCAGCGACTTCGTGAAGTCGCTTCTTACCCGACGACGCCTCCAAGAACGCTCGTCCCACTCTATCTCGTGGTCGACCACCAGAACGAAAGTCAAGAGGAAGGGAACGAGCGGGGTCATGACGAAGGCCTCGCCTATCGACAGGGCCCCAAGGAGGTACGCCGCCGCTTCGGTCCCACCTATCACCGCTGCTGCGGCCGACAGCGCCTCCTCCAACCGCCTGGCCCGGCGCTTCACCTCATCTGCAGTGGCCGAGACGCATTCACCCCCCGGCCCGGACGTGAAGCCCATCCAGTCTCCCTGCAGCCGAACCCCCGAGCCTCCCTTCGACGGGGGCGAATCCAGCTCCGTTATTGGTGTCGTCGACACGATGCTCTTCCGTTCGACCGCAGACCATGCCCACGCTGAAGGACTGCACCCTTATGACTTCTGTTCTGCGCGCGTTTGTTCCACGTAGGCTGACAGCTCCGATGGTAGCCCACAGCGGGTGTCGAATCTGTCGACAAGGCACATTGGCTGTTCAATCGCTATTGAGCCGATGAATCTGTCCCCGACAACGCGTCGCCGGCCACAGTCCTCGAAGCGGATGCCTGGAGTGTCGCCGGGTCGATCGAAAAGGCGCCCCCCTTGTTTCACCCTAGACGAGTCGTTCGGGCGGCGCTGGCCTCGCCTTCGAGACCTAGGGAGCGGACGACCCTCTCCGCCCCTTCCACGTCCAGTAGTGGTCACTTCAGGGTCTACGTTGAACCTTGTGTTATGGAAGTCATGCGGTCGGGAATAATGAGACTGGAGCAGAGCCCTCACCCCCCGGCCCGGGAGGCACACTCTGCGAGCGACCGCGGCGCAGGTCAGCCCTGGTTGTGAAATTTGAAACCTTAAGTACCGAAAACCGGAGGCGAAACGGGTTCAGTAGTGGTCTCGCTTTCTTGGGGCTCTACCGTATCGAAGAAGGGGACGTCTGCTGCGCTCTCGGCCCTCTTCGTGTTTTCAATCGCCGCAATCGCGCTAACGACCCTGTCCGCACCCGTCGCAGCGTCCACTGGCTCTTCGCTGGTGCAGCACGCCAACAACGGGTGCAACTCGTGCTCTAACACGGTCTCTGTTCAGCTCCCGAACAGCGTCGCCCTCGGTGATGTCCTTGTGGTTGGGGTGTCTACGTTGGGTAGCTCAGGAATCGTCTCGGTGAACTCCGTCACCGACTCCCTAGGGAGCCCGTTCACCCAGGTGGGCTCGTCGTCATTGGGCAGCACGTATCAGTACTCCAGCATCTATTACTCCCCGGCGTACTCGAGCGGCCCTGACACCGTCACCGTCACCTTCAGCGCGAGCGGGATGGACGCCGACGTGTACGTGTTCGAGGTGGCAGGTGTGTCCGCAGCGCCCCCAACCTTCGCGTCTGGGAGCGACCCGTACGGTTCGTATTCGACTTCCACTTCAACATCGGTGGCGTTCACCCCTGGGGCGTTCCTGGTGGCCGTCATCAACCCTGAGGGCGCAGGCATCACCCCTGGGGCCGGCTTCTCTTTCGTGAACGGCTACTCTGGCTTCTATGGAGCCTATTCCGGGACTGAATATGCCACAAGCGGGGTCCCCTCCCCGACCGACTTCCCGTCCTCTCTGAGCGGCGGGTTCACCTGGGTTGAATCCGCGGCTGCCTTCACTCCAGTACCTGTCACGACCGTGACCGAGACCGTGACCGAGGTGTCCACTGTGACGAGCACGCAGACCGCGACAAGCGTCTCGACCACTACAGAAACGGCGACGACCACCCTGACCCAGACGACCACTCAGACTGCCACGGAGACGTCCACGGTCACCACCACGGAGACCAGCACGGTCCAAGCCCCTACCCAGGTGAGCGTGACGTGCGCCCCTGCCGACGTGAAGGTGGGCCACAGCGCCCTGTGTACGGCGACCGTGACCAGCGCAGACGGAGGGAGGCTCACCGGCTCTGTCAGCTTCGTGGGGAGCCAGGGCGGGACGTTCGGAGCCGTGTCCTGCACCACTCACTATGCAGGCGGCGCCAGCGGCCAGGAGCTCGTCTGCATGGTCGCATTCACCCCCGCCTCGGCGGGTGCGCAGAGCGTCACAGCCACATACTCTGGGGACGCCTATCACTCCGCAGGGAGCGGCGCCTTCGGCCTGGCTGTGTCCTAGCGCCCGAGCGGCAGGGTTTAAATCAGCTTTGAGCCCCGTCCACGGTATGCGAGCTCAGGCAGTGCCGATCATCGCGCTCCTTCTTTTCTCCGCCGCTGTCCCCGTGCTGTCAGTGACCCCCGCGGCCACCCACCAGGCGAACCCGAAGCATGGCTACGCCGCGTCGACCCAGGGCGCCTTCGCCTTCGTCTCCAACTTCGAGGACGGCCTGCTTGACGGGTGGTCCACTGTGTCAGGGGCCGTCCCGACCGTCTCGACGTCGACGACGTATGCCGGGGAATACTCCCTCGAGTCATCGGGTTCGGGGGCCCCTCAGGTTGACGTGGCGAGCAGCGGGTTCATCGCAGGGGACTCGTTCCTCTCCTTCCAGGTGGCAGTCGACGCGGGCGCGGGGGACGGGCTCTTCGGCCTCTACTCCGGGTCGGCCGCCTCCCCCTCGCAGGTCGCGGTGGTCGGGGTGACAGGCGGTGAGGTGGTCGCAGGCGCGAACGGGAACTCGCTGCAGAAAGTCGGCCCGGTCCCAACGGGGACAGCGTACCCCTCAGGGTGGGTCCTACTCTCTGCGAACGTCTTCGCCTCGACGACCCAGTCACACAAGCCAGCAGGCTGGATGATGCAGGTGTACGTCGACCAGACGGTGGCGCCAAACGCCACCCTGAGCGTCCCCCAGGCGGGGGGGTACGCCGGCGCGATCATTGCCACGATGAGCAGGACAGTGTACTACTCTGACGTAGTCGTCACCACCTACCAGGTGTCGACCACTATCCCCGGGTACAACAACATGGAAGGGTACGGGCAGGGCTCGGGGCTCCTGGTCAGCCTCCTCCCACCGTTCACCACGCTCTCGGCCGAGATGAAACTGAAGAGTTGGGACACGCCCCAGGCTGGCATCCTCAGCTTCCAGATCAACGCCATGGACTACTACGGGACTACTGCCACTACCTCGAGCTGCAACGGGTTCTACCAGCTCGGAGTCGACCTTGACCCGAACGGGTACATAGCCCCCTGGTACGTCCCGGGGAAGAACTGCATAGCCCACTACTTCCTCAACTCCCAGGACCCCGCTATACAGGGCGGTGTGTACACAGGACATGACACCCACCTCAGCCTGTCGATAACAGACGACCAGGCGGCCAAGGCGATGGTGTTCACCATTGTCGTCAGCAGCCCCCAGCTGAAGTCCCCTCTCACGTTCACGGCTTCGAGGCCCTACAACGGGACAGAGTTCTACGGCACCTACACGCAGATGGAGTTCCAGCCCTGCTGCAACCAGTATCCGATACAGGATTACAGCCTCAGCGGGGAGCTGTACAACATGCAGACAAGCTCCCCCGGGGTGAGCCCACAAACCCTCCCCGCGTCTTACATGCTCCCGTTCATGCTGGACGCCCCCACGAGCTGGTTCCTAGGATACTACCAGGGGTCTGCCTCAGGGTACCATCAGACGTCATAGGGACCGACAGGTAGCCCTGGAGCTCGCCTTCCGACGTCACCTGGCACGATGCTCCATTGTGTTCGCGGAGCCGACGGCCATGGTGGAGAGCTCGAGGGAGGGCTGTGGGTACCCCGCGGCGGGCGTCTGTGGCCTTCGTAGATATAGACGGGCTTCCGGGGAGGCGGCGGTGACCATGTCACATACACGGAAGAGGACGAAGGGGGCGGGGTTCACAGAGGAGGAGAAGGCGGCGATGAGGGAGGTGGTCAGGGAACGGATGAGCGGGGGCGGGGGCGAAAGCGCCGTCCTTGCCAAGATCGCCTTGATGAAGGGGTCAGATCGCGCCATCGGCGAGAGGCTCCACGCCATCGTCAGGGCCAACGCTCCGGGGCTCACGCCGAAGACGTGGTACGGGATGCCCGCATACGCCGATAGGGAGGGACGGGTGGTCTGCTACTTCCAGGACGCCGCGAAGTTCAAGGCGAGATACGCGACGCTCGGTTTCAGCGACAAGGCCAACCTCGACGAGGGTGGGATGTGGCCTGTCGCGTTCGCGCTGAAGCAGCTGAACGCCGACGAGGAGGCAAGGGTCGTCTCGCTCCTGAAGAGAGCGGTGGGTTAGGCGAAGGCGCGCCCGCGAGAGCCGGCGACGTCGACGCTGGCCTGCGACGCCTGGAGACAGGCTCGCCGAAGTCCGCGTCATCAAGATGCGGATTCGCCTTTCCCGCTCAGCTCAGGAGAGGATTTCGCTGGACCATGGCCCGATATCCTCACCTCCTTGCGTTTGATGTAAATTGGAATATAAATTGGAATATAAATTGGAATATAAATTGGAATATACATAGATACCGACTAATCATATGTGTGTGAAGTCTCACCTATTCGCCAGAAGGCTCCTGCAGGCGGTGGGACGCCGGGCTTCGGCCGTCGCGGCCACGGTACACACAGAGGGCCAGCGCGCGGAGGTCGACACGGCACCCTCGTCGCTACCCGTCGCCTGGGGCCGCGACCTTCTCCCCGTCGTCCTGCCCGGCTCGCTTCGCCCGGGGCCGACCCCTGATGAAAACGAACGCCGCCCCGGCCACGACCAGAGCAGCTGCGCCTGCCACGGCGTAGACGAAGGCCATCGGTAGAGGGGCGGGGAGCTCCAGGACGACGGTGCCGCCTGGGACAGCCGAGTCGAGGAAGATGGGAGCCGAGACGTTAGCGCCGTCGAAGTAGGCGGTGGCCGTGTACGTAGCCCCGAGAGGGAGGCGGTAGAACTGGATGCCCCCGTCCGGGCCTGTGTACAGCGCGAACACCTGCGTCGTCCTGGAGCTGGACAGGGTGACGATCGCCCCGGCGACCGGGGCCCCCTTGGACGTGTAGACGTAGACCAGGACCGTCCCCCAGACGGGGAGCGTGGGGGAGGAGGAGTTGGTGGCCGATGTGGAAGTGGTCGCCGACGTTGAGTCCCCAGTCGCCGTCGAGGTAGCCGTCTGGGTCATGGCGACGCCCTCCGTCATGGCTGTCGTCCACCCCGGCGTGGAAGGCCCCTGGTCATCCAGGGCGCCGTCTGCGGTGCCGTGTGCGGCGTGGTCGAGCTCGACCGGGCCGGTGCAAGAGCTAGGGGAGGCAGCGCGACAGGCCGGCGCCGTGAGACCTATGTCGATGGCGGATGCGGGCCCGCACGACGGCAGGGATAAGCCGCTGGAGTTCGGCGAGAAGACGGACGCGACAGAAAGCGCCAGCAGGGCCATGACAACGAGGGCGGACCCGACCTTCAGACCCCCGCCGGGCCTGGACCCATCCAGCGATTCGGAGGGAGGCAGAACCCGGGACCGCGGTCCCTTGCGTTGCAAAGGGAGAAGACCCTCCCGGGGGACCACGTCCCCAGGGTAGAAAAGGGCTCGCCATCCCTGCGGGCGGCGCCGTCCCGCGGACCTCTAGGTCCCCCTACTTCAGCCCCTTGGAGGCCCCCTCGAGCATCTTCTCGAGGGCTGTCTCCTTGGCCTTGGAGGCGGCGATCAGCGCCCCGGCACCCTCTACCTCTGCCTTCGCCTCCTCCATCCCCGTCGTGAACCTTCCAAGCGCCTCTCTCGCGCGCTCGACCTCGGGGTCGTCGGGGGCGTGCTTCGCCAGGAACCGGAGCATCGGCGCCTGCTCCTCCTGCAAGGCCTCCCAGGCGCGTACCACCGCCTCGTTGAGTTCCCTGTGCTCCCTTTCCCGCTCCTCCAGTAGCCTCCTGTAGTCCATCACCTGCTTGCTGGCTGTCTTGATCGCCAGCGCGGCGAACCTCTTCCTGACGTCCCCTGCGGAGGCCTCGTCCGCCAGGTCTTGGAGTATGTCCAGCTTGAACACCCCGTTGGCGGCTTCGACCCCCTCCTTCAGCGCCCTGGCCCTGGCCGTGAGGCTCGGAGGGAGGGCCGGGTCGATGTCCACGTGCGATAGGAGGGCGCGGACGCTGTCCCTGGACTCCTTCGCCCCGAGGACCTGGGGCTTCCTGATGAGCCCACGGAGCGGGTTCGTCGCCTTCCTCCCCTCCTTCGGGTCCGCTTCGCCTGTCAAACTCTACGGCCGTACTGTCTGCCGGAGGCGCATTTTAACGCTGGCATCCGGCCCCACGGGCAGATGGGGAGGGGCCTCCGGGCCTCCTGTGGCTGGCGTCTCATGTAGAGACATCTCTCCCCTCGGTCGGTGGGACATGATATCACAGCTACGGATTAGGAATCCATTTCGGTTATCTTCAGGTCCTCCCGAGGAGGTGTTGGAGGGAGATTGGGACGCTTCGAAGCCTGACGCTGCTATTGCTCTCTGTGATGTCCTTCTCCGCCTTCGGGATCGGTGCCAGCCCCTCCGAGTCCCATCTCGCATCAGCGTACGTCGTCCTGTTCCTGGCAGCAGTCGCGGGGGTGGTCGCCACGAGCATGTCGACCTCGATAATGGCTGAGAGGAGTGGAAGCAGGAGGGCAACCGAAAAATCGGTGGGCGGCGCTCAGCCCGAGGGGGTCAGGGGACTCCTCACACCTGTCCTGGCTGGACAGGGTCAATCGGCTATGCGCTCTTCAGAAACTTAGATGCGCGACCGGCGCCGACGGCCCCCTTGGGATGCGCCTTCGGCGAGGGCCCCCTTCGTCAAAGCCGCTGGAGATTGGAGAGGTCAGCTGGCAGGTGCCTTTCCTCTAGATCCACAGCCCGCCCATCATCCCCATCCCCATCAGGCCCATCCCCATCATCCCGATGCCGCCGTACATCATCATGCTGTTCGCGGCCTGCTGCTGGGCCTGCTGGAGCGCCTGGAGGTGCTTGTCCAGCTCGTCCTGGGACTTGAAGAGCATCCCGTCCACCTTGCTCACCTTGAGCGACGGGTCGATCTTGCTTACTATCTGCTCCCAGAGCCTCTCCTCGAACTCGTGGGCTTCGTGGAGCTGGACGGCGGGGGCGGCCCCCAGGGTGGCGATCCCTTCTATGGCAGGGACCATCAGGTCCCTCCCCCAGACCCCGGCGTGGAGCTGGACCTCGAACTTCCCAGTCGTCCCGGCCACGACGGCGTCGACGTCCCTCACCTTCCCCAGGACTATCTTCTCCGCGCTCGACTTCCTGGCGTGGAGGTCTAGGTACCCGTCCTTCTTCTCCTCGGACGTGACCTTGAAGCCCTCGCCCACCAGGAGCGACTTGATGTGCTCATAGACATCGGCGGGCTTCACGTCCCTTTCTTCGAACCCGTATCTTCTCATGGGGTCGGCGTGGGGGGCGCCGATTTAGGCGTTTGCAGGGGGGAGGCAGGGGGACGGATGGGCGCCCCGCCTCCGCGTCCGACCCCGGAGTGAGACCCCGGGGGACGGCCCGCGCCTAAGGACGCCCGGCCGAGGCCTCTGGGCCGCCTCCCTCGCGGCGCTCCGCGCCGCCTCACCTGCGGGAGACGCTCAGCTTCCCCAAGGCCCATGGCTTCATCACGATGTCCCATGGGGTGACGACCATCTCGCCGCCGTCTATTGTCAGGAAGCCGCCGGTCTCCGGCCCGATGGCGGCCGCCGCGTCCTTCACCCTCGTCCCCCCGTCGACGTCCGCCGGCTTCACCCGGCCCACCTCCTCGAGCGCGGGCTCGAACATCGACTCTGGGGACTCCTTCACCTGATAGAGCCTCGGAGGGCTGAAGACGTAAGACAGTACCTCCCTGTCGGAGACGAAGCCGTCGGTCCCCTCCACCCTGACCCTGCGGACCCTCCTCTTCATCATCCCAAGGAGGGCGTCCCTGAGCTCGGTCCCGCCGGGGAGGGCGAACACCGGGGAAGAGGCGACGTCCCGGAGCCGCAGGTGGGTGTCGATGGAGCCGTCGGCGTACAGGGCGAGGACGTCCGCCAGGGTGACGAGCCCTACCGTGGTGGCCGACTCGACCACGGCCCACCCGAACCTGGCCCTCTTGAACGCCTCCAGCACGGCGGTCAGGTCGCCGCGGGCGGGGACCTTTTCCATGCGGATGGTGCAGTGCTCGACCGGGTGGAAGAGGACCGTGTAGAGGTCCTCTGGCTGGGTCGCCAGGAGCCTTTCTATGAGCGAGTATCCCCCGAAAGCCCTCCACTTCCTCCCAGTGGCCAGGAGGTCCGGCTCCCTGTCGTCGGTCACGAGAAGCACCTCCCTCCGGGGGACGTCGAGGAGGGTCCCTGCGACTGCGATTATCGTCCCCTGCTCCACGCGGGGGACGGGCCTCTGAAGGGCGGCGTGCAGCCCCTCCTCCACCTGCAGCGGCCTGTTCAAGCGCGCGGACCCCCGGCCCGTGCGTCCAGGGACCGGCCGTCGTCCCCTGCGGAGACCCCCAACGAGGTGGCCAGCCCCTACTCGCCCCCGCAGCTGCGCGGTGCACGAGGAGGCGCCCTTCCGACCGCCCCGGGTGGAGCGGACGCGCGGCTAGCCGTCGCGCAGACCATGGTCTATCCACAGGGGCGGCGGCTCCCCCGATATAAGATAGGGAGTCGGCTCCGGTCGGACGAGGCGGCCGCGCGGCGGCGCGGCGGACGGTCCCGGACGCCACGGGGGGGCTCCCCCCGGTTGAAGGCGGGGGATTGCGGCCCGGTCCCCCCTGCCAGAGCGTCCCCCCGCCGGGCCGGCCCTCGCGGCGACCCACGGGAGGACCGAGTCCCCCGCGCTCGGTTAGCCTGGAGATGAGGGCTATGCGCTCGGGGATATCCTGGACGGTCGGAGACCAGTAGGCGACCGGGAGTGACCCGCGCCATTGCGGGCCCCCGCGCCACGCACGTGGGCAGCCTCCCAGGGTCCGCCCTCAGCGAGCCAGGGCACGAGCTCTCGGTTTGGCGTTCTCCCTCACCTTCGAGGAGGGCCCTCTGCGGCTTCGCACGCCCGTCGGCAGGGCCTGAGGGCGCGGGAGCCCTACAGCAGTCGGAGGACCCAGCGCAACCCGGGGGGGAGGACGTGGCGGACGTACGACTTGTCCTCGTCGCTGAGGAGCCTGAGGGCCTTCGCGCAGGCGACGAACAGCGCTACCCCGAGGAGGGTGTACGGGACGATGGTGACGAGCCGCGAGGATATCGCCACCGACGGGACGTAGACGGCGAAGGCTGGGACGGCCGACGCCGCCAGGGCCTTGGCGACGAAGCGGAGGTCGAAGGGCCTCGGGAGATAGTCGCGTATGAAGTACAGGGACAGGCCGCAGCCGACGACGAACATCGCCACGCGGCTGTAGGCGGCCCCCGCGAGCCCGTAGCCTGGGACCAGGGAGGCGGAGAGGAGGACCTCGCCCACGGCGGTCACCGCCCCTACGATGAGGACCTGGCGCGTCCTGCTCACGCCCTGCAGGATGTAGAGAATCACCGACTGGACCCCTGTGAAGACGTACATCAGGGTGATTAGTTGGAGGAACGGTATCCCCTGCGAGTAGGCGCCGCCCCCGCTGAAGAGGTCGAAGAGCTGGGTCGACATGGCCGCGGCGAAGAGAGAGGCGGGGAGGAGGGTCATCAGGAGGAAGCGGATGGAGAGGCTCGTCCCGAGCCTCAGCTCGTCCCTGCTCTCCGAGCTGAGCGAGCTCTCTGCGAAGAGGGCTGTGACGAGGGGGGTGATGAAGAAGGCCGAGAGGACCCCGGAGATGGTGACGGTGGCGTTGTAGACGGCGAGCGACTCGGAGTTCAGGTACCCCCCCACCACCACTATGTCGGCGTTCCCGGCGACGACGGAGACGAGGCCGGCGAGCCCGAGGGGGAGCGCGTAGCGGACCACCTTCCGGAAGTGGGGGCGCGGGTCGGCCCTCCGCAGGGGCCCGAAGACGAGCGGGAGGATGGAGAAGGCGATGAGGGCGCCGTAGAGCCCCTGGGAGGCCACTGCCACCGCGAGGCTCCGGTAGAGGGCCACCCCGACCACGGCGACGGCCACGGCGACCACCCTGGAGACCACCAGGACCCTGGCCAGGGTCCCGTACCTGCGCATCCCCTGGAGGAGGGACTGCATCGGGGAGGCGAGGGCGGAGGTGAAGAGCCAGAGGGCCCCCAGCTCGAAGACCCAGATGGACGAGGGGCCCTTCGAGAAGTACGCCGAGAAGTAAGGGGCCAGGCCCGCCAGAGCGGCGGTCGCCGCGGCGGAGAGCGCGACCACTAGGAGGAGGGCCGCCTTCGCCTCCCCCCACCCTCCCACCGACCTCCCGGACGACCCGGGGGCGAGGTACCTCACCACGGCCGAGCTGAGGCCGAACCCGGCGAAGGTCCCGGCGATCCCCACCGTGACCTGGACGGCGGCGTACCTCCCGTACATCGAGGCGGGGAGGAACCTGACCAGCGAGAAGAACAGGACGAACCCGAGCAGGGCGCTGAGGGCGCTCTGGGCCGTCAGAGAGCCGAGGCCCCGGACGATGTTCCTCCCTCTGTCGGAGCCCCCTCCCGGCCCCTGTTCAGGCTGCAACCGGGGCGGCCGAGGGGCCTCCGGTTATAAGAAATGGGGAGCAAGGGCGTCCTTCCTACGGACGCGTGCCGTGGGACGACGCGACCATGGCAGGCAGGAACGAGGAGGGTGCCGACGGCGCCAAGGAGGCGCTGTCCCAGATGGACATACTCCTACCAACGGCCGGACGCCGGGAAACACTCATTAGCGCCGGCCGGGAGGAGGGCGCTACGGACGAAGACGGATTCGCGGAGGCGCTGATGTCTGAGGAGAGGAGGGCCTGGCAGGACCCGTCGGTCATAGTCTCCGCCGCCGGGGTCAAGCAGGGGTCGTCCGTGGCCGACCTCGGGTGCGGCCCCGGGTTCTTCACCATCCCTCTTGCGGAGGCGGTGGGGGAGCGAGGGGTCGTCTTCGCCGTCGATTCGAGCGAGACGATGCTGTCGCACCTCAGGAGGAACCTGAGGGCTGCAGGGCCAGGGGTGGCGGCGAGGGTGAAGGTGGTCAGGGCGGACGTCTCGCGGACGACTCTGGAGGGCGGGGCGGCGGACGTGGTCCTCTTCGCGAACGTGATGCACGACCTCGACGACGTTCCGTCCTTCCTGCGGGAGGTGAGGAGGGTGATGAAGAAGGGCGGGGCCGCCGTGGACGTCGACTGGAGGAAGGTAGACAACGGTTTCGGGCCTCCGGTAGGCATACGCCTCTCCGAGTCGGAGTCGCGCGGCCATCTCCGTCGAGCCGGCTTCTCTGACATCAAGGCGTTCGAGGTTAGCCCCTACCACTACGGCTTCGTCTGCAGGGGCTGAGGACCGAGCCGCGAGCGGCCCCCCTGGGAGGATGAGCCGTCCTGCGGGAGGCGGGTTTTCCACGGCAGCCGCGTCTCTCCCGGTCCGCTGCCAAGTCGTCGCAGCAGGCGTAGACGCTGACTATCTTCGAGTGCCTGAGGCAGGACGCCCCCATCGTGGACCCCGGAACACGCAAGGCTTATCTGATATGCTATGATCTCTTAAGATATGGCTCAGATCCTGGTCAGGGTGGACGAGGACCTCGCGAAGGAGGTCAGGAGGATAGTCAAGGAGAAGTACGGCGGGAGGAGGGGGGCCCTGAGCCTCGTCGTAGAGGAGGCGCTGCGGGCGGCGGTCTCTCCCCCCGCTGAGATCTCGGCGTCGTCGCTCCTCGAGGTGATAGACTACGTCTCCAGGGCCTCGAGGGAGGGGCAGCCGAAGGAACAGATGCTGACGAACGTCTTCATCATGCTCGACAGGGAATTCGAACAGAGCGTCGTGGCAGGGGTGGAAGACGCCGGCAAGGGGAGGGTCCGCGAGGTCCCGAAGGGGCATGACGCTGTCGATTTCCTGAGGGAGCTCGCAGGGGAGGCGTGAGCCGTGTCGAGACGCGCGAGATACACTGACGAGTTCGTCAGGAGGTACCGCGAGCTAGCCCCGTCCCAGCGCAGGCTGGTCGAGGGAGGGGTCAGGCTGATCCTGTCTGCAGACGACCCGACCCTGCTGGCTCACCACCTCGAGAGGAAGGCATACTTCTGCAGCTGGAGCCACAGGGTCAGGGGGAACCTGCTGGTGGTGTTCGGGGCGTCTCAGAGGGCGCTGACGTTCCTCTCGACCGGCACCCACTCCCAGGCTTACCTCCCCAGATAGGCGGTCAGCCGCGCGTCCTCGCATCGGCGGCCGTGCGGGCGGAGGCCGAGCGCGTCCCCTCTTCAAGACGATGCCCTGGTGAGGCAGACGATGAGGGCGACGGACGCACTCGCCAGACCGCGCGGCGGGAAGCAGCGGGACGGCTGGGGGAGGCACGCAGCCCGGTCAACGGTTAGCGGTTGCGGCGTCCCCCTCCGTGAAACCTGCGGGAGGCGTCTAGGCTGGCCACGGCTGTCAGGAGCAGTGAAGACGGGCTTCGGAAAACGGTTTTCTATCTGAGGTAAGAGCACCTCCGTCGATGTCGATAACCAGGAACGAGCTCGCCGGGAAGAAGGTGTACAACCCTGACGCAAGCTCCGTGGGCGAGGTGACTGACATCGGTTTCACCCTGGGCGCAAACACCCCCAGCCTGATAGTCAGGGCCCCCGACGGGAGCACCCTGGAGCTGCCGTGGGCCTCGGTAAGCTCAGCCAAAGACATAATCCTAACCAAGGAGGTGATAGACCCGGCGAAGTTCAGGCGGGCCGAACCTGCGGCTGCCGCCCAGCCCTCGGTCGCCGAGGAACCTCTCCCAGGGACGAAGAGGTTCTGCACAAGCTGCGGCAAGCCACTGACATGGGTCCCCGAGTACAAGCGGTGGTACTGCTACAAGGAAAAGAAGTACGCCTGACGGCACCCGGCGGCTTGCGTATGGTCGGGGTCGCACCGGGTCCCGGGCGAGGCGGAGGGTATCTGATATAAGCCCTGGCGCCGAGGAGAGAGCCGTGGCTGAACCGCCTGGTCCCCCTCTTCTCGACCTCACATCGTGGAGGGGGCTGGTCGCCCTCGGTGTCTTCGGAGGCGTTGTCCTGCTGTCCTTCGCTCCGGTCCACGGCTTCGTGCACGAGTTCCTCGGGCACGGCCTGGCTGCCCTAGCCCTCGGGCAGTCTTTCACCGGGATCTACCTCACCCCCTTCGGTGCGCAGTACTCTTTCGAGACGTTGAGCCTCTCCCCGGCCGCGGCCGCCCTTCAGTTGGCTGCGGGGTCGCTGGTGAGCGTCGCGGCGGGGTTCGTCGTCTTCCTCTTCGTGTACCCGAGGGCTGCGCAGCGGTCCGCCTCCGCAGCCGTCTTCGTCCTGTTCGCTGTCCTGCAGTTCGAGACGGACCTCATGTACCCGTTCCTGAGCACCATCCTCAACTACGGGGACCTTGACAACCTGGCCAAGATAGTCCGATTGTCCCCGACGTGGGCCGCCTCCCTGGTGGTGGCGCCGCTCGCCTTCGCAGGCCTCTACCCTGTCGTCAGGGAGTACCTTCGGGTGCTCAGCCCCTTCTGCGGCGACCTGTCAAGCGCGAGAGCGAGGCTGCTGAAGGTACTCGAGGTGGGGTACCTCCCGGTCATCTTCTACATCGGCGCAACGGTCGCAGTCCTCTACGTCTTCTCCGGGCCCGCCGTCTCTTCGTTCTGGGCGGAGGGGAGCGCGATCGGGGTCTCGCTGCTCCTCCCGGTCCTGGTCGCCCTGTCGCTGCGCCCTTGGGGCTGGGTCGGGGCCGGGGCTCCGAGCCTGGGCGACGCCGGGTCCGCGTCCGTCGGCCTCAGAAGGTGGGCGCTGGTCTCGGTACTCTTGATAGTCGTCTTCGTGGCGGCCTTCGGGCCGACCTTCGAGTCGAGCTGGGGGTGGACCTGGGGGTGAGCAAGGAGGCATGCCGCAGGTGCGGGGCTCCTGTCGAGCCTGGGGCGAAGTACTGCGGGGGGTGCGGAGCCAGGGTCGGCCGGGCCGAGGTCGGGGGGCTCGCCGGCGCCCCCCTCAGAAGGCGCCTGGCCCTCTTCGCAGTCGTCTTGCTCGCGATCTCGGCGGCCACGGGGGCCATCTATGCGGTCGGGACCTACAGCTCCGGGGACACCACCCAGGGGCTCCGAGGCTTCACCTCGGGGGCGGGGGTCTCGTTCGGGTACCCTTCGAGCTGGCACCAGAGCGGCGCCCCTGGCGCCATCGCGGCCTTCTCGAGCCCCGACGGGACCTCCTTCGTGGAGCTCTTCTCCAACGGGAACTCGAGTTCCACGACGGTAGCGCAGGTCCTGGAGCAGCTCTACGCCGAGACCGGAGCCCCGCCCGGCCAGTTCTACCGCTTCACCAAGGCCACCACGGTGAACGTGGGCGGGACGCAGGCGGCCGTGCTCGCGATAACCTTCGGGGACTCGGGGGACGTGATGGCCGCCTTCAACGCCGGCCAGGACTACTTCAGCGTCGTCTGCGGCGCCACCGGCGGCAGGTTCTACGCCATGTTGGGCACCTGCGACGCCATCATCAGCACGATAGCAGTCTCGTAGGCTCGGCTACGGCGGAGGCGGGGGAGGCGCGCCCCTGGCGCCTCGCCCCCTGATGAAAAGCGCCCCCCCTGCGGCTGCCGCTACTGCCACGAGCGCTATGGCCAGATACACGTAGGGGAAGGGCGCCGAGGCAGGGGCGGCTCCAGGGGTCGTGGTCGTCCCCGCCCCAGAGGGCGGGGAGAGGTACTCGTAGTTCGGGCTCCCGACCGACAGGGCAGCGACCCCCTGCCCCAGATAGGTCACGTGGACGTCGCTCACAGTCTCGCCGGTGTCCCCGCCGAACGAGAAGTAGGAGGGGAAGGGCGCCGGCTGGCCCGTGCCGTTCACGTAGAAGAGCCCGACGTCGGCGCTCAGCTGCTTGAAGTCGGCAGAGGCGCCGTTCCCTGGCCCGCCGAACACAGCTTCTGTGTCATAGAAGCTGCCGTGCTGGAACGAGAGGAGCGCCCCGACCGGGGTGTAGGCGACCCCTGTCACGTAGAAGAACGCGTCCTGGGCGAGGGGGTCGTGGACCATTATGCGGTCGAAGACCACGGTGCGGGGGTTCGCTACGGTCGTACCGTTCTGCAGGACCTGGTACCCCATCGTGAGCAGGACCCCCTCCCCGCTGACCACCGAGGCGTTCATGTAAATCGTGAAGGCGAGGGGGAGGCGGTACGCGGTCGAAGCGGGGGCGCCGGGCCCATAGGCCACGCCGTAGTACTCCTGTGGGGTGGCGCAGACCGACGGCGGGCACGCCAGGACAGACCCGTACCCCGTGATCGAGCTGTTCGTCAGATACGCGCCGTCCCCGGTCACGTTCAGGACGTTGTTGGTGAACACCCAGGCAGAGCACCCCGTGGCGAAGTAGGGGACGTTCTGCGGCCAGTAGACCCCGGGCGGGGAGTCAGGGTGGGTGACCACGAGCACCGAGTTGAGCTGGAATGTCGCGTCAATAGAGGACTGCCCCTGGCACCCGCCCTCAGAAGCGTGGAAGGAGGTTATGTTGGCGAACCCGATCACAGTGTTGGAGGTCACGAAGTAGGTGGAGGGGGGGCCGGAGCCCTGGGGGGTGACCCCGTAGCTTGCCAGTCCAGTCGGGGCAGGCTGGGACTCGTTCCCGTAGACGAGGAACGGGTAGACGTACTCCGGCTGAATCTGGTAGCTGAAGAAAGCGAAGGCGGGTACGGGGTTTGGGTTGCTCAGCTTGACGACGTAGGTGGAGATAGGGAGGGAGAGGTTGTACCCTATGACCGGCCCGTTGGCCGACTCCGTGAGGTTGGTCACGGTCACCGCGGGGGATGCGCTCGGGGTGAGAGGGGGGACGTAGGAGTTGCTGTTGACGTCGAGCAACGCGTACTGCAGGGTGACGTTCGATATGCCGAACAGGCTTATCGTAGACGGCGAGCCGCTCGTCTCGTCGTGCACGGCTACCCCAAAGGAGCTCGAAGGAGGGATGGTGAGGAAGCTCCCGACGCTGGTGGTGTCGTTGTGGACAGGCAGGTCTGTGTTCACAACGTTGGTGTAGTTGACCTCAGCCGGGGAGCTCCCGGTGCTCACGACCAGGTAGTAGGTCCCCGCCGTGAGCAGCAGGGCGTTGAGGTTGGACGTCCCTGTCTGGTAAGAGCCGTACGCCCCCATCGTGCCCGCGAAGTCGCCTGTCTGCTCGAAGGAAGCGAGCTGAGCCCCTGTCATTATCCCTGTGTCGACGGGCGCGGTGCTCTTGGAGTAATAGACCGCCAAGGCGTCGGAAGAGATGCTGAGGGTCTGATAGTTGTAGCAGTCGGGGGCCAACGACACCACCGAGCTGTTCCCAGGGGAGGAGGCGTCGCACTGCGAGCCAGGAGGGGGGACGGTCGTCGTGGTGGATGTCGTGGTGGAGAGAGACGAGGTAGACGTCGTCGTGGTGGTCGAGCCTGACACCTGGATCGTGACCGTGTTGCTCTCCACATAGGAGTTGGGGCCCGTCCCTCCCTCCGCCCAGTGGACCCAGGAGACCGCGGTCCATGTCCCGGACGAGTTGGGGACGAACGTGTCGATGGCGAAGGGGGGAGAGCACCAGCTGCTCCCGTACCCGAGGGTCTCCGACCGGACGGACCGGGTCCCGTTAGGGGCGGTATAGGTGATGTTGGCCCCCAGCCCGAGAGGCGCGTTGGGGGACGGGCAGACTGTCCCGGTGAAGTACACGGCGCTCCCGGCCTGCGTGGCGGTGGCGGACGGGGTCAGAGTGAACGTGTAGGAGGACTGCGCCGCGGCAGGTGCCAGAGGGGTGGCCCCCGCACCCACGGCTATGAGCGAGACGACCAACAGGGCAACGATCCCGCCGACAGACGGATGAGGGCGCTCCCTGAGCAATCGGATTTTATGACCCGAGAGGTGATATAGGCTTTCCGCCGGTCCGCCTTTTGGCCCTGTCACGCAGGCTGGCCTCCGTCAGGGGCCCCACGATAATGCCCCTCACCTCGGAGCTGGTCCTCGCCGCCCAGTCAGTGATGAGGACGTTCAGGGTGCCTGGCCTCTTCGACGCCATCTACGCCGCGACCGCCCTGAACCGGGACGACGAGCGGAAGATGCTCTCGACAGACGAAGCGTACGACAGGGTGGCGGGGACAACGCGGGTGGACCCGCGCACCTACCGCCCTTGAGGGGCGCCTGCGCGGCCGTCAGAGGCCCCCGCCGTCGACCACGAAGGGCGGGAGCGAGGACAGCCGTAGAGTGGCCGCCCCCTCCCCTGCTTGTGCTCTGTCACTACGGGCGCCGCAGGGTGCAGGCGACGCTGACCTCCCTGGGGGCCCTGGTTCGGCCCGCCGCCTGGTGTGTCGCCGAGCGCCTATCTTGGCGCCGTCCCCGGTCTCCTTCCCCTTACGTGGAGCCTAGAGCGCGGCCGCTACCGCTATCACTGCTATCACAGCCACGACGGCCGCCGGGAAGACCCAGCTGGCTAACGGGGCCTTGGGCGCGCCGCTGGAAGTGGATGCAGCGAGGGCGGAGCTTGTGGTCGAGGCCGACTGCGAGGTCGTGGCGCCCGAGGCGTTGACGGCCTCTATGTCCGTCCCCGTGAGCTCCGGCGCCGGCATGGTCCCGCAGAGGCGGTCCGGGTCAACCGCGACCATGGAGAGCGGCGTTCAGGCGCCCGTTTCGTGCGTGATGTCAGGCAGAGTCGTGCCCGTGCTCCATCATACGGTGATATTCATGCGGCTCGACGAGCGAACTGAAGGCTCTGTCGACGACCTCGCTCATCGACGGGTGGATGTGCATCGACTCCATCAAAGGCCTCGCGTCCTGGCTCTCGGTGTACATCAGGTTGATTATCTCCTGGATCAGGATCGAGGCGTAGGGCCCGATTATGTGCGCGCCGAGGATGCGGAGGCTCTCTCTCTCCAATATGACCTTGACGAAGTACCCCTTCGCGTTGATCGCTTCGCCCTTCGCCGTGTCCTCGTACCTGTAGAAGCCGATCATTATCCCGTCCTCCCCGTATTCGGCCACGGCCTCCTGCTCCTTCATCCCCACGCTCGCGACTTCCGGGTAGGTGAAGATGGCGTTCGGGACCGCGTGGTAGTCGGCCTTTGTGCGCCTCCCCAGGACGGCGTTGTAGTAGACGATCGTGGACTCATAGTTGGCCACGTGCTTGAACATGTGCTTCCCGAGGGCGTCGCCGAGCGCCCAGACACCCGGCTGGGACGTCTGAAGGTACTCGTCGACCTCTATCCATCCATCCTTAGTGGTCCTGATTCCCCCCCGTTCGGGGTGAAGGATGGCCGTGGTCGGGCCCCTCCCGGAAGCTATCATCACCTCTTCGGACTCGACCCAGGTTTCCTTGCCTGTCGCCCTGTCGATTGCCTGGAGGCGCTTCCTTGACCCGAGCCTCTCCGCGGCCCTGACCTCGTGGTTCGTGATTATCCGGATGTGCTTCCCGAGCTCGGCCGCCGCCAACGCAGAGACCTCCGGCTCCTCGTTGGGAAGGAACCGCGGGTTCCTCCCTACTATGGTCACCTTGGAGCCCATGGCCGAGAAGAAGTGGCCGAACTCCGCTGCTATGTACCCCCCGCCGACGATGGCTATGCTCTCGGGGAGGCGGGTCATCCGGAAGGCGGAGTCGCTGGTGACGTAGCCGACCCCGTCGAGCCCTTCGATGGTGGGTATCGTGCTCTGGGAGCCTGTGCAGAGGAAGATCATCTTGGACGTGACCGTTTCGCCGGACACCCTGAGCGTGTACGGGGCGACGAACTCCGCGGGGGCGTGGAAGTAGTCGATGTTCTCGGAGCCGGAGAGGCCCCTGCGGATGGACTCGATGTCGGCGTCTATGAGGCGCCTCATCCTCCCCATCACCTTCGCGAAGTCGGCGCGCTTCATCTCGACCTCCAGGCCGAGCTCTTTCGCCTCCTCGATCGTCCTGACGAGCTCTGCGGGGTACAGGATGATCTTGGAGGGGATGCAACCCCGCGTCAGGCAGATGCCGCCAGGCTCGTCCTTGTCTATGACAGCGATCTTGATCCTGGGGTTCCGCTGGATCATGGGTCCGACTATGTTCATGACGGAGCCGGTCCCGATCGCGATCAGGTCGTACCTCTTCAACGGACACGCCCAAAGAGCGGTTCGGTAGTTAAGGCTCTGGTAAGGACGCGGGTGGAGGCAACTACTCCTCCGCCGCTACTGGTCTCACGGCTGGCCTGGCGTGTCATTTGCGCTCCGCGAGCATCGCGGGAAGGACCCATCTGTTCCCCCACGCCCTCAGGGACTCGACGACGGGCCTTAGCTGCTCCCCCATCTGGGTGAGCTGGTATTGGACCATGAAAGGCTGCGTGCTCAGGATGTCCCTTTTCACTATCCCCTCTGATACAAGGTATTTCAGGACCCTGGAGAGGGTCTTGGCGTCGACCCCGTCTGCTGCCCTCAGGAGCTCGTTGAACCTCATCGGCCGGTCCAACAGGTATCTGATGACGACAAGGCGCCACTCGTTCCCTACCTTCCTTACCGACTCCACGACAGGGCAGAGCTCGTTCTCCTCCGTGGATTCTGTCTTCCTAACTGGCACCTATGCCACCTGAGGGCGCTGGGGCCAACAACCTATATTAACTTTCCTTTTGCTATCAGATAGTATGAATCCATCTGAAAGCTCACGAGAGCAAAGGAACATGCAGCTGATGCAGACCCTGGACGACGCCTGGAACGCCGGCCCCGGGAGCCCCCTCTGGGAGACGTTCAAGCAGCGCCATACCGAGGACGTGAAGGTCTACTGGCCGGGAGGAGCCCCGCCGACCGAAGGGCGCCACAACCATGACCTCGAAGCGATCGAGTTCTTCAAGGCCTTCCCTGACCAGCACCTTGACAACAGGCCCTACAAGATCTTCTTCGCGTCAGGGGACTACACCACCTCCGTAGCCAGGTTCAGGGGGACCTTTTCCGGGCCGATGAAGGCCCCCGGTGGGAAGACCATCCCGCCGACCAACAAGAAGTTCGACGTGGAGTTCGCGACCATCGCCCGCTGGAACGACAAGGGGGAGATCGTCGAAGAGCGCCTCTTCTACGACCTTGTCGGGTTCATGAAGCAGATAGGGCTGTCCTAGGCCGGCTGGGACCCCCTTTCCCTCTTTTGTCGCGCCTCCGCGTGTCTGCAGGAAGACCGGAGCTGGCGCGCCCCTTTGCGAATAAGACCCGCGCAGATGCTCCGTTGCATTGGTCGAAGGCTGTCGTCGCGGATCCCCCGCCCCTGCTCGCTTCGGCGCGCCCCCTACGCCCTCGGCCTGTATTCCTCGACGTGGACGGCGTGCTCGACCCTTGACAGCTTGGCCAGCAGCTTCTCGTCGGCAGTGTACATCCGCCTCCCCAGCGTCCTGGCCAGCGCGACGTACGCGGCGTCATAGAGGGCGACCCCGTACCTGACGGCGTCCGAGACCCGAAGCCTCGGCCAGCTCCCCGAGGACCGGTTTCAGGCCGAGACTGTAGCGCTCCAGGGCGGCGGCAGCCGTCTTCAGCTCCTCGAGGCCGTAGCTCTGGTCGTAGCGGAGGGCGTTCAGCACTTCGAACGGGAGGAGCTGCGTCGACCAGATGTCAGTCTTCCCGGCCAGGTAGTCGTCCCTCGCCCGCAGCGCCGCGCCTGTGTGCTTCTCGTCGACGAGCCACTTGATTACGACCGAAGCGTCGAGGACGACTATCTCCTTGCCTCTCTCCACTTCCTTATCTCCTCGGTGGAGCTCCACCCCTCCGCCGACCTCCTGACGGAGTCGGTCAGCCTCACGGCTCCCCTGACCTCTTTGAGGTCGACCCGCCTCCCTTTGAGCTCCTCCTGGGCGACGGCCCGCCTGATCGCCTCCCTGATCGTCTCGCTCCAGTTCACGTTTGAGAAGCGCTTCATCTTCTCCTTCAGCTCCCTGTCCACCTTCACGCTGACGACTTCCATCTTGCGAGCTGGTAATACGTGGTTGGTACCTTAAAGATCACCAGAGGGGACGTCGCTCCCGCGGGCGAGGCGCCTAGGCTATCAGCTCGACCTCGATGCCGAGCTTCCTCGCGGCTTCGGCCTGCGACGGGTCCGAGGTGACGAGCGGGAGACCCCGCGCCTTCGCCAGCGCGACGAACAGAGCGTCGTAAACAGGGAGCGACGACCCGACAGCTATCTCGAAGGCCTGAGGATAGAGCTCCGCCTGCTCGACTACCTGGAAGGGGACGGACGCGACGAACTCGGAGAAGAAGCGCTTCGCCTGCTCCTCGTCGAGCTCGTGCCTTCGGACCCGCTTCCAGAGCGAGTTCCCCGTCTCCTTGATTGCGAGGTCGACGGAGACGCACCCGCCCCTGAGAGCCTCGGCGGCCCCCTCCCAGTTCGCTTCCCTGTTGACGAACTTGGCCACGGTGGAGGAGTCAATGGCCTTCACGGTCTTCCCTCACGCTCTTCGCAGAGTACCCCTTCGGCGCGGGGGGCATCTCCTTGACGAGCTTCTCGAGCCTGGCCATCCTCTCCGCCAGCTCCACCTGCCAGGCCAGCTCCTCAAGCCTCCTTCTGACTTCATGCGGCACGTCGACCCCCGCTTCTTCGAGCCTCTTCTTCACCTTCTCGTCCACCCTGACGCTGATCACAGACATGCATGTTTACATATTGTAAACAGATATATAAACACCCAGGCGCCCCGCGCCCCTCTGCTTCGGCAATCCCACCGTTCCCCCTCCCCCCCCTTCGCAAGGACCGTCGGCCCTCAGCTCTTCGGCCTCCTCGGTTCCCCACTCGCCCCGCGGTCGTAGGGAGCACTCGTCGGTCCTCTTGCGACGGTCAAGCGCCCTCCAGGTTTCCTTCAATCTGCTCGTCGGCGAGATGCCCAAACCATGCCCCCGGGTCTGGCGAAGTACGGGTCTCGCTCCCCGTTGTCCCTCGACGCCGACCCTTCGCCCCCGATTCCAGCCGGAGTCGCGTTGCATGCGCCGACGAGGCTGTCCGGCTTCCGGAGCATGGAGCCTCTCGGGACGGTCGGCACCGCAGACCAGGATGGGCAGCTGGAAGACCGCGCCGCTGACTACGAGACCCTCTTGACCAGCCCGTCGAACCCGCTGTCGAAGCTTGCCAGGTACTCGAGGCCTACCTCGTTCATCTGCGCGAGTATGGTGTGGTCCGTGAAGCTGAGTCGGGGGTGCTTCTTCGACCTGAACGCCTCCCATGCCCGCGAGAACGCCGTCCCCCCCACTTCGACCAACTCCACGAGGGGCCTGAAGGATCTCTCTTCCGACCCTAGGATGAGCGCCCCCGCTCGTATCGCCTTGTCCGGGCTCTTCGTCCTGATGAGCGAAGCCGTGACGACCTCGTCAAAGACGAAATCGGAAGTGCAGGGCTTCCCCAGCTCTCCGCGCCTGATCCTGTCGGCGAGCTCCCTCGCGGCAGCGTGGTCCCTGTCGTCTTCGTTGGCCAGGGCGACGAAGACGCCGGAGTCGACGAACACCCCCGCCATTCATCGGTCACCGGCCGCCCTTCCGTACAGGACCGAATCGATGTCTTCCCAGCTCGTCTCGACCCCCCACCAGCACCCCTCAAACCACCTTCGGGAAACCGGATAAGAGGGGGCGCCGAGGCGCCAGGGCTGGGGATGAAGTCACGCGAAGAGAGGATGAAGGAGAGGCTCAAGGAGCGGCACCTCCGCGTCCGGAGGTATCTCAGGAGGCTCGGCCTCAAGAACACAAGCGACCTGACAGTCATCCTGACGGACAGGGTGAAGTACGGCGTCGCCCACACCACGATAAGGGTCAATCCGTACCTCTCCGACGAGGAGTTCGACACCACGTTCGCCCACGAGCTCCTCCACTACTTCGGGGTCCCTCACAACGAGTCGACCAGGCACGTCAGGTTCTCGTCCACATCCCTGAGGAGGGACCTTATCAGCAGGGCCCTCGCCAGGATGCTGAAGGAATAGCTTCCGCCGCATCCCCCCGCCGTCGACCGGGGCCAAGCCAGAGCGAGGGCCGCCCCGCGTCGACCCCCCGTTTGCATGCGTCCCGCCATGTAGGGCGCCGCAGGGCGAAAGAGGCGCTATCTTCTGATGGTCCGGACAGAGGCGAGGGCCGACCAGCGTCCAGGCAGCATGCGGCTGGGCATCCGTTCCAGCAGACGGTCCCTCCTTTGACTTACGCGAGACGAAGCATGGGGCTAATGGTGGAAACGACGAGGGGACGGCTGTGTCAGAACTATGACATCATAATGTCATAACTCTTACGAAGTCATAGCATTAGGTTGCTATGGAATGGAACTCTCAGAGCTCACCCGGTTCAACCCCTGGTGGACGACAGGGAGGGTGAGGGAAGCGCTGCTCGAGCGATTCAAAAGGAAGGCGTACTACGCGGCGGAGAAGGAGCTCGAAGGGCGGCAGGCGACCCTCATCTGGGGGATGAGGAGGATGGGCAAGACGGTCCTGACCTTGGCGGAGCACCTGCGAGCTTGGAGTCCATCTTGGCGAAAACCCTGACCCCTTCAGGAGACAGGTCCAGCCCATACTCCGTCTTGGCACACTCGAGTACCGCGTCAGTCACTTCTACCAGTGGGGTCGGGTCGGCGACCTTCCCGCCAGCAAGGTGAGGAATCCGTGCAAGCACTTCCGAGTCGAACCGCGTGAGGAGCTCAGTATCGACGTCCGCCTTCTGCATGAAAGGCGTTTTCGCATACCTCTTTATATATAACATATGTTATCATTCGCCTTACAATGTCGTCCAGGTACAAGGCTCCCGAAGTCCCCGACTCCAAGGTCACCCCGACCTTTGTGAGAGACGAGCTGCTGAAGTGCTTTGAGAGCGCCAACGCCGAGTTCGCCGCCGTCCTCCGCCAGCCGGTCGCCGACGACCAGCTGAAGAGACAGGTCAAGAGCTTCGTCGAGCAGGTCTTCTCGCAGTGAGGCGTCAGCTATGTCGCGCCCACCAAGGAGGGGGTCGTGGCGGCCATATCTGCATGCAGGCAGAATGCAGAGAAGATGATGGGGACACGCGGCGCCGAGATAATCGACCACCACTACTCTGAAATGATGAAGCTGGTCGACAGGCTCTAGTTTCCGAACCGCTATGTGCGCCGCGGGCTGGCCACATGCGATTGAGAGCCCCTTCGGGGCTGACCATCGCGACCTTGCTAGCCATGCCAACCCTGTGCCTTGAAAGCGCCGCACCCACAGGCGTTAAATATCCTCAGGCCATCGTGAGGGTTGTAAAATACCGCATCACAATCTACCAGGACGAAGACGGGGTCTACATCGCCGAATGCCCGGCTCTCCCCGGGACGGTGGCTCAGGGGAAGACCAGAAAGGAAGCTTTGGCCAACGTCACAGACGCCATCGAGGGGTACATCGCCAGCCTGAAGAAGCACGACGAGCCCGTCCCCCGCCTCTGCGTCGGTCACCAGTTGGTCGAGGTACTGCGAACACCCCGAGCTCCCCCTCCCGACGACGGGCACGGTCCGTCCGCATAGGAGTCCGTGTAGGGGAGGACGTCGAAGGGGGCGTCTGGCTCCACCCGGACCTCCACCGTGACGAAAGTCGCAGGGTTCGGGGAGTACCCCTGCATCGTGGTCTGCGTCTGGAGGTCCCAGTCGATCACCCTCTGCTTGTCGTAGCCGATGCAGAACTGCCCCGCCTTCTCGAGCGTCGCCTCGTAGACGGAGATCCCGGAGGGGGTCATGGACTGCGAGAACCCGCCCTCGAGCATGGACCAGGTCTGCCCCGGGGCGAGCGTGAAGAGGAATAGGACCGTCCTCTTGGCGCCGCCGAAGTCTGCGAGCGCAAGGGGCGGGGAGTTGTTCGTCACCCCGTTGTCATGGAGCGGGGCGATGGCCGAGGCGAACACGGTGTTGAACCCCGGGTTGCCGACGTAGACAGGCCAGAAGGCTCCCCCGAAGTACAGGACGCCGCTTTAACGGCTGTATCCATTCCGGAGGAGGACTACTGAATGTTCCAACGTGTCGGCGTTCTCGAAGGTCCACTGAACCACCCCGCCGGCCTTGTCATACCAAGCCCATGACGCAGATACGTTGCTTGGGATGTTCGTGGTGACCTGCTTACGGGGACCCAGTGACGGGGTCAGTTTCAGCCTCTCCGAGAGCGTCAACAGCCTCGGTCTTGCCATGTCGCAGAAGACCTCGCGCAGCAGTCATAAGGGCTTATGGGTCATCTCTCGCCTTGCCGAGAAGGCTGTCGCAGGAGATGCATAGTATCCCTCTGACTTTTCCTGATTCGGGGTCATGGTCCACCATGAAATAATGGCGAAGCTCCTCTTCCTCAAGGAATTGTTGCGACGGGACAATTTGAGGTCAGTCCCACAGATGTGCACTTCCAGCCTTGGTTCTCGGCTATCTTGACTGCTTGGTCAAGTGTGATGCAATACCACCTTACCAAGTGCCTGTTGACTCCGTGGAGGTAACATACGTCTCCGCGTGCGTCTTCCAATCTTTTGTGATGCCCTGGGTGGGCTTTGAGCCAGTCGGCGCGTCGCTTCGCAAGCCTCCTCCTGACGCCTGGATTATTCCTCCACAGCCTCTGGTTCTTGGTGTTGGCTCTTCCATGGCACACCTCATTTGGACCCGCTCCTTCTATCTGACGCCCGCCAATTTTGCTCCGTCAGAAGCGCACCGCATCCTTTGCATATTATTTCGGGCACGCCATACAACCGTTTAATTTATATGTGGTGACATCTTGTTTTCGGCTATGGTGAAGACGACGATCATCCTAGACGACGAGATATACAAGAAGCTAGTCAACGAGGCGCTGGAAAAGTACGGGAGCACGAGGAAGCTGTCGCTGCTGGTAAACGAGAAACTGGCGATGGCGGGGGCGCCTCCGCGGGTCAAGAGGCCGACCGTCCGGCTCGCCGTCGAGCTCGACGAAGGAAAGATCCAGAGGATGACGGAGGAGGGATGGGGGGAGGCGGCCAGATGGAAGCGGTGATAGACACCAACGCTCTCGTGTACGACTACGTGGAGAACTCCGACCTGCACGCGGAGGCGAGCAAGTGGCTCGACAGCCTGGACGGCTGGCTCGTCCCGAGCGTCGTCATCGAGGAATTCGTCTTCGTCATGAAGAAGGCCGGGGTGGCGGACGGGCTCCTCCAGAAGAAGGTCGGGGAGACACTAGCCGACGGCCGGACGCGCTTCGTGCCCGTCAGCGCGGGGGACGTGAAGTCGGCGGTGTCGCTACTTGCTTCAGAGAAGGCCTCCTTTATGAGGTTCAACGACAAGCTCGTCCTTTCGGTCGCGCGCAGGACCAGGGCCCCGCTCCTGACATTCGACAGAGCGCTCCGGGCCCAGTGCGACGACCTGGGCGTGAGGACCGTCCCGCCGCGCAACCCGCCGGCCACCGGGTAGGAATCAGTCCCACCCCCGGCAGGGAAGAGCCAGACCCTCGGGACTCAGGAAGGGCGCCAGTATCAGACACACTTACGTGCACATAACAGCACGGGTCACAAGACCATAACGGTCTCTGACGAGGCTTATGACGCCCTTGACAGGTCCCGGCTCGGGACGAATTCTTCACCGGAAAGAGCCAACAGCGCGGGCCTCCCCCTTTCGCCTCTTCCCGCCGAGCTCTGGCGTCCGCTCCACCAGCGGGTTCACCGGCTCGATCCACGCCATCCCTCGGAAGTCCTCGACGTTCTCGGTGAAGATCCGCCTGATGCCGCCGTCCCTCATCGTCTCGGCGATCAACAGGTCCCAGAAGTGGTTCGGGACGCCTGCCGCCGTGGCCATCGCCCTGGACACCGTCCCCGAGTCGTAGTTCAGTTTCGTCCAGGCCTGCGAGTCTGCGAACCCCTTTACTATGGTGCCTGCCCGTCCTCGGCTCAACGGCTTCGCGATCTTCTGAGTGAGGACGACGTAGAGTTCCGCGAGCACCTGGTTCGAGACGGCGCAGACGAACGCCCCGCTGAAAGCGCCCTCGACCAGATCCTTGCAGACCTGCCGCTTCGCCGGGTCGCTGGTGTCGAAGGCGTAAGCAAGTATGCTTGTGTCCACAAAGGCGCTATCTGTCATGCAGCTCGTCTCTGTGGACGTACTTCAGCCCGCCGAGGTCGAGCCCGTCCTCCAGCATCCGCAGCGTCTGGGCGGTGGCCCCGGTAGCCTCCTCCTGGTCGGCCCACTTCTTCATCGCCTCGGTCAGGGCCCGCCCGAGGTACCCCTTCGTCTTGCCGTGCTTTGACGCGGCCACCCTCCTGAACCTCTCCTCCACGTCCGCGCGGACGTTGACGGTCAAGGTCTTGGTCGTCATGATGTTGTATTTAGATGACAATGTATTTAAATGTCGTCGGACGTAAATACTTCTCCTCAGAGGACACGCCACGGAAGCGGTCCCCGGGGCTATGCCCTTGCTCCTCTGCGCGGGGCCCCTCAAGCTATTCGCCGCCGGGTCCGCGCCCTCAGACGGGGATATCCACAGCTTGACCGCTTCCGCAGCGCGGGGGCGCACCGAGGCAACGATTATACGGGGGCCCGCCCTGGCGGCGCTGATGTCGAAAAGACAGACAGCATCATATGCGATAGCAACACTCGCAATCCTCGCAGTCCTCCCCCTGACAGGGGTAGCCTTCGCAGGCTCCTCCACCAGCTCCCCGACCCAGTGGGCCATCTACGGACAGAGCACCCTCCCCAACGGGGGGATGACCTTCCGCCCTATCGGACACGGGATGTCGTTCGCCATCCCTGACGCCACCTCGTCAAGCCCCACCTTCGTCAACTACATGCTCGACACGTACACCGCCTCGCTCAGCGAGTCGGACACGATAACGGCCACGTTCGCAGTCACCGCGACCTCCACCTCGACCGCCATCATAGGCGACTCCTTCGGTGGCGTCAACCCGACGACGCCGGCGTTCGTGCGGCTGTTCATCCAGGCGAACCTCCCCGCGGACGGCTCCGCGACATGCGTGGGGGGGCACGCCAACGAGGACAACTACTGGTGGGCGGACGTCAGCTCGTACACCTTCGTCAAAGGCGGCTCCGGCGGGAGCGTCACCATGGCTGCGACCCTGAACTACGCCAACTGGTCTGGGATCTGCGGCAATCCGGCGAGCGGCAACCCCTCGGGGTTCGACCAGGCCCTGGCCAACATCAAGTACATCGGCCTCTCCTTCGGCAGCGGCTACTACTTCGCGAGCGGGGTCGGAGTGGACGGCTCCACCGGCTCGGCGACCTTCCAGCTCGTCAGCTACACAGTGTCATAGAGACCAAAGGGACGCGCAGGCTCCCTCCCCGATTTTTCTTCCCGCCCTTCGGCCTCCTCGGAGGCGTGCCTCTGGCCATAGGACACGCCACGGAAGGCGCCCTTGGAGCTCAGGAACTCAGTGCGGCGCAGGCTGGGCCGACAGCATCAGGAGTACAAGGACCGAGACCTGGAGGATGGCCAACGCGGCCCTATTGACCAAAATCCCGCAGAGGTTAGAACCCCTGCTCTGTGTTAAACCTGCCGCCCCTCGGCCCGCACCGGCGCCTAGGCAGGCTGGAGCCCCGCGCCTTCGACGCTGCGGCATGACGCTTCGAGGGCCAGCTTCCCCTTCCCACGGCCGGCTGCGACGCCGCTGCAGATGAATCCGCGGTCCGCCCATCAGGGTGCGGCCCTGACCTTCGGCGGTGTGAAGAAAAAAATGGGGTGTGCTGCCTCTTCGAGTTACGCCGCTTGGACAGAGGTCGTGACCACGCCGTCGCCCATCAGGAGGACCGTGTACGACCCCCCTACGACGGGCGAGACGACGAAGGTCGCGGCCTGGCCTGTGCCCGAGAGCGCCAGGCTGATCGTCCCGCTGAAGTTGAGCGTGGCCGACTGCCCAGCAGCTATCACCACCGGGGACGGGCTCCCCGATGCGCTCCCTTCCCCGAAGAGGGGGACTAGGGCGTCGGACGCCGCGTTGACATCGAACGGGATGGCGCCTTGGTGGACCAAGGAGATCGAGCCCGACACGCAGGCGAACTCGGCCGCGATCGGGCAGATGTGTGACGGGAACGAGAGCGAGGTGTTGAGCTCCCCCTGGAGGACCAGGCCGAAGAGCGTGGCGTTGGAGCTCCCGCTGTTGTGCAGGCGGATGGAGATGTCTGTGACGTTCCCTTTGACTGACACCGTGGCCGAGGCGATGGTGAGGTTAGCTGAGGCCGACGACCGCGCCCTGCCGAGGTCCCCGAGGACGGACGACGAGAGCTGGATCCTGGCCCCGACGTGGGCCTGGCTCTGGTTGGCGCCCGCCTGCCCAAGTGCGACGGCGCTCGGGACGAACACGAAGCCCGTGCTCGCGCTCCCGTTCTGGGCGATGATCGTCACCGGGACGACCGTCGGACTCAAGTCAACGATGGCGCCCGAAAATCCGGGCGGTGCAGCCACGGACGACGCCACGCTGACGCTGAGCCTGCTTGTCGCCGAAGGTATGGTGTAGACCGTGTTGTTGACGTCTATCTTTGCCGAGGTGATGGTGAGCTGGAGCGAGTGCACCACAGAGCCCGTCGGGACGCTGACCGAGGCCAGGGTCTGGCTGACGTTGACCAAGTCCATCAGGTCTATGGTCCCCGAGGCCGACGAGGTGACCTGCTGGGAGGCGCCCCCATGGAGGGTGACGTCGAGGGTCAGCCCGGCGTACGTGACGTTGAGCCAGGCGGTCCCTGCTGGGACGCTGGGTGGGTCTGTGAGCATCACCAGGTAGGTGGACGAGCCTGTCTGGGTCGTCCCCGACCCGGAGGCCTGCGAAGTGGTTGTCTTCCCTGAAGGCAGCACGTTCGGAGCTGCGACGTAGACGGCAGCGACTATCAGCGCTGCCACGACCACCGCCGCGACTCCGAATTTGAGGGTTTTGCCCTTCACTGACATTTTCTTCACCCCCCCTGTGGGGTGGGCGTAGATTATCCTACGCGCTTTAACGCCCTTTCAACGCCCATTCAACACCCTTTCAACACCCTTTACTCCTCGCGGTCGACTCCGTCTCAGTCCAGACTGGTGCGGAGGGGCGAACCCGCAGGCTTCTTGGAACGATCCTGGCGCGCGTCCCGTCCCGCGCCGCCCACCGGGGAACAGAGTTTCTCCGGTCTCCGCTCTTACCTCTTCTCGGGGAAACAGAACGCGGTGACCTACTGATGTTTCCCGCAAGCGGAGCAGAAGGTAGAATCTGCGTCGATCTCCTTTCCACAATGCTTGCAGAACCTGGCGCCTGAGGAACCTGCAGGACCCTGGTGAGCCGGTTGAACCGCTGCCTCAGCCCTAGCTCCCACACCCGCACCGCCTTTCAGACTGTAGATTTGGGAGACCCAGCTTTGGGGTCCACCTACGTGGATCTTGTAAGTGATTACTTGACCACCGGTTCCTCTCACACCCACAACGAGAACCTTTCGCAACGAGCCCTCTGTCTTCGCGTAAGTCACCTGGCTCACGTCCACATCGAGCAGCGGCGTCTCTCTCTTCTTAATCAACCCAGATTTGTGAGCCAAGAAAATCCGTTTGTCAGTAAGATACATCTCACCATTCCCGGCAATCGGTTGCTCGATGGATCCCTTGCCGCTGAGAAGCACCCTTTCATCGGGGCTAAACATCGAAGACACAGCTCACCCGCATGGACAATATGAGGTTGGAATATTTATTCGTGATTTCGAACTGTCATGTTCCGAGTGTAGCCCAATCTGGAATCCCCACGGGGAGTCTTGGATGCTACCCGGGAACCACGGCGCGCAACAGGTTCGACGCTTCCCATCCAACCATTCCATCTGAAAATCCGTGATGCCGAGGTGAACTACCAACGCCTGAAGGCGTTGGCTTCTTGCTTCATCGGGGCGAACTTGCTTGTCCGCCTTCGTTGGATAAGTAGAGGCTGCCCCTCTGCACGGGCCCGTTCCAGGCCCGCCGCCAATATGTTTCGTGCCGCATTCACATCCCTGTCGAGGACGAGATTGCAACTCGGGCACGAGTGCGTTCTTTCGTCCAGTCCTTTCGGAACCACGGCTCCGCATCCGGAGCATTTCTGCGACGTCCCGCTTGGGTTGACGAGTATCACCCGTCCGCCGCGCCTTTCTGCCTTGTAGGCAGTTAGTCGGCGCAGCTGGCCCCAAGAGGCATCCATTATTGCCGATGCCAGATTGTGGTTCTTCACCATGTTCGGAATCTTCAGTTCTTCGAAGACGACGGTGGAGTATTCGGATGCAAGTTCGGCGGAGACTTTGTGGGCGAAGTCGTCCCTCTGCCTCCTGACCTTCCTCCATGCCTTTGCCAGTCGGACCTTCACCTTTACCCTCTTGTTTGAACTCTTCCTCTTTCGGGAGAGCTGTTTTTGAAGGGACTTGATTCGCTCCACGGAGCCACTCAGGAAACGCGGGTTCTCGAAGGCCCGTCCGTCGCTCAGCGTCGCAAAATTCAGCAATCCGACGTCTACCCCGACTGGCCTGTCTCCTTTCAAAGCAGCGAATCCCCGTGATTCAGTTTCGCAGGATATGCACGCGTACCACTGGTCGATGTCTCTGATTATTGTACATGTCTTCAGTGCCCCTTCGATGGGGCGATGAAGCTTGACCTTTACCAATCCAATCTTCGAAAGTCTCAGTCTTTTTCCGACGATCCTGAAGCCCCCGGGCTGAGGATACGTGAACGAATTGTATCTGCCCCTCCGCTTGAACTTTGGGAACCTCGAAAGCCCAGCATAGAAGGCCCCGTATGCCTTGTCGAGTCTGAACACGACATCTTGCAGCACTTGGGAGTGGACGGCGGCCAGGAACTTGTTCTCTCTTCGGTGGACGGTCAGAGCCCTCTTTTGTTCGAACGCCCTGGCTCCAGTCCGAGTCCTATCGTCAAGAAGGTCATTGTAGAGGAGCCTACAAGTTTCTATCGTGTCATTCATCAAACGGGCTTGAGCGTCGGTGGGATACAGCCTGAATTTGTAGGTGATCAAACGCCTTTCTGCTCCTCCACATATCGCTTGATCGTCTCTGAAGAGACGTGGCCATAAGTAGAAACGAAGTACGACCGGGTCCACAATGTCGGGAGCCTTGAACGTAGTTCTGGGAACTCCTGTCTGAGGACTCTTGAACTGTAGCCCTTCATCATCCCGACGATCTTGTTCGGTGAAATCGTGGGATCCGCCTGAAGGAACAGGTGCACGTGGTCGGGCATCACTTCAAGCGCGATGATATGGCATCCCATTTCGGCCGCCTTCTCCCATATCAAGCCCTTCAGTCTTTCCTCGACCTTCCCGACCAAGACCGGCCTTCGATATTTCGGACTCCAAACGAAGTGGTAGTGCATGAAATGCACTTTCGTCTCGGCCCTGACGTATCCCTTCGGCACATCATTAGATGTAGTGTCGACATCTATATAAGCACCGGCGCGCCTTCGCTTTCATCCCACGACTAAAGCCGTGGGGTTTCCCGCTGCACAATTGCTAAGCTCCTGCGTCATCCGTGCCACGTTCAACAAAGCGAATCCACGTCCGGCCCCCGCAGCCAAGCGGCCACGGGAGCATGGGCAGGGCCAGGCTCGAAGGCCTTGATCTCAGAGAAGCCGGCTCGGCGTCGAGGTCGTCGACACCAGAGTTGGCCCCGGAGGAGTGCGTCGGGGAGCTTACTTCGGGCCTTCGCCGGCTCGGGAAGCTACGGAAGCCGTGACTCCGGCTTGCCCGATTTGCCTAGGATTGCTCGCCCTGGCGGAGCTCGACGGGACGGCGACGGCAGCGATGGGGGCCCTCCCCCAAGGCGGGCCATGCGGAGGGGCGCACGATATTATCCTACAGGGATAAGCTTTTATCAGCTCCGGCGGTCCTCTGTCGATGTGAACGCCCTCGAGGCTCTGCTGGGGAGCTCGACAAGGAAGTCCCTGGTGGAGGCGCTTGCCCTGTCGGAGCGGCCGCTGACCCCCTACCGCGTCGCCAAGGAGTACAACATCAACGTCGCCAAGACCTACCTCGAAGCGAAGAGGCTGGCCGGGGCCGGGCTTCTCAGGCGAGTGAGGGGGAGACGAGGGACGGAGTACGAGCTCGCGGACGACGACCTGAAGCGGCTGACTGTCAAGCTCTCCTCCAGGGTCGTGACTTACCGCAGGTGGAGCGACGAAGGAGAGCGGGCGTCGAGGTTCAGGGCCGGGCTCCGGAGGGTCCCTGACTTCTCCATCGGAACGCCAGCAGAGGGGGGCCTGGCCAAACCCACCAGGCTGCCGGGGGAGCTCGAAGGCCTCGCCGCCCTCGGCAGGAGGAAGTTCGCGAGGAAGTACCGGCAGGTGGGGGCCAGAGAGTACGCTCGCCTATAGCACCGTGAAGAGGGTCATCCTCCAGACAGAAGACCCCACGGAGCGGAAGGTGAGGTTCATGGCCCTGCTGACCTCGGCCCTCCCGAAGCGGGGGGCGAGACCTGTGCTCGTGGGCGGTTCCGCAGTCGAGGTGTACCTCGACGGGGTCCTCCGGACGGGGGACATGGACGTGGTCCACGACCCCAGGGCGCTCGGGCCCGTCCTGAAGGCATGGAAGTTCGACCTCGGGGCGGGCCTGCGTGCCTGGGTGAACGACGAGCTCGGACTGGCGGTGGACATGGTCGGGGGGGAGCTCGCGGGCTCCGCCGAAAGGACTACGACCATCACCACTGACTACGGCCCGGCGACGATAATCGGGGTCGAAGACCTTGTCCTGAAGAGGCTCGCGTCGGCGAAGCACTGGAAGGTCCCGGCGGACATGGAGCAGGCTTACCTCCTGGCCAAGGCGTTCGAGGAGAGGCTCGACTGGCCCTACTTGGAGGCCGAGGCGGCCCGGGGGTCGGTCTCAGACTACCTAGAGGCTCTGAAGCGCATGCTTGCGGACAAGCGCGCGTCAGGGAGCGGCTCTCGGTCTGCGAGGAGAGGGCGTCGGAGCCGCGCCGCTCCAGACCCAGGACTGGCCTGAGATAAGCCAGCCCTAGGAACAACAGTCGCGCGACCTCCCGTCACCGTATCCTGCCTTCGTGACAGTGAGCATCATCGGGAGGCCAAGGAGCGAGTCGATGGCGACGCGGACCTCATACCCATGCACGAGCGTCTCGCGGTGGCAGTCCCACGTCCATGACGCGCCCCTGTCCCTCGCTCTGTGGTGCCTGCACCGCCTGTCGTCGTGGCTGGGCCAGTTCGCATATCTGCATTCCTTTGACCACGCCCCGATGGTCAGGGAGTCGAGGGACGCCTTCTCGCAGGTGATCATGCCGACCCGCGTCAGCCCGACGACCATCACAAAGACCTCGATGACTTTGTCATGTCGCAACCTCTCGGCGAGCTCGTAGAACATCGTCGGTCGGAAGGACTTCGGCAATCGGCTTTCATGGCAGGACGATTGAACCCTTCCTCGCCCTTGTCCAGGTGAGGGCGTGCGCGGCAAAATCCCAAACGAGTACCAGCGACCGATCTGGTGCCAAAAATGGTGCTAAATGTGCCAATCGAACGTCCGCGCCCCCGCAGCAGCCCTGATGCCGTGGGAGCGGGTCGGGCCGATGCCGCCCGCGCTCCGGAGCCGGGCTCGATGAAGACGCTCGGCGTGGGAGATGGTCGGGGGGACCGCGGAAGAGCGCGCGTTGTCCTTCGACCAGCCCCGGAGTCCTCGGCCCCTGGCCGGCCCACCGCCTTAAATATCGCCCACCCGTGGGCGGATGGGAAATGAGTGCCGTAGTGGAGCTGGACGAGAAGGGGAGGGTGCTGATACCAGCCGAGATCAGGCACAAGCTCACGAGCAGGAGGCTCAAGGTGAGCATGCGGGGGGATGTCGTCGAGCTCGAGCCGCTCCCCGGACTGAAGGAGCTCAAGGGGAAGTACAGGCACCGCATCAGGTCCGACTGGGAGGCCCTGGAGGAGATGAGCGAGGACCTTGTCTGGAAGAGGTAGCCCGCCCAGGACCCTGCTGGCGGACACAGACCTCTTCTTCTACTATCTCCGCGGAGGCCGGCTCGAGCGGCAGGCGGAAGAGGTCATCGTCGGGGCCGAGTCCGGAAGGCTCAATCTGAGGACGTCGTCAGAGGTGTACGACGACGCCATCCTGGCCCTGAGGTCGGACGACCACCCCCTGGAAGGCATCAGGGAGTTCCTCTGTGACATGAGGTCCATCCCTCACTCCCCGGCCCCTATGAACGCCCAGACGGCAGCCGAAGCGGTCTCGCTCTACGTCGAGTTCGGAGGAAGGAGCAGATTGAGCTACTTCGACTCGTTCCACGTCGCTACCGCCAAGAGCCTTGGGCTGGCCCTCCTTACCAGCGACGGGTACATCACAAGGAACGCCTCCAGGCTCGGCGTCGAGGTCGTCGACCTCTCGCGCTGGGGCGGCCGGGAGTGAGGCCGCCCGTCACAGACCCGGCGTGGATGATGGTGATTGATGACAGGGAAGAACCCCGGGAAGCTCCGAATCTACGGATTCAGGCCCCCCAAGCCCGGGGCCCACAGCGGCGGCTGCATAGCGAGCTCGACCCACGTGCACGCCGAGGACGGCTAGCCCCGGCGCGGGGGGTCGGGCCTCCAGGTGACAACCACAGAGGAGTCGTCTGGGGGGTCGTGCAGGCGGAGTGTTAGGGAGGCGGGAGCCTCCGTCGCGGCCGGGGTCGCCTGGGTTCGGCAGAGAGCCCACAGGCCTTGGCCGTGGGTAGCGTACCTCTGCCACCGAGGGCTATCTTGCGCGCCTCAAGAGGCATGACGAGCCTACCCCTCCCGCGGGCTGACGGCAAACCTTGGGATCCTTAATAATACGCGTATTATTCTATGGCCTCGTGAAACTTCGAATCAACTGGGAGCACAAGAGGGTCAAACACGCCATCGAGCGCATGTGGCTCCGGGGGATCTCCGTGAGAGAGGTCGAGGAGGCGATCCTCAAGGGGAAGATCGCCGTTCAGAAGGAGACCGGCCTCTTGCAGGCCATGTTCAGGCGTTACGTCGTCGTCTACGACGAGAAGATATACCAGGAGCGTGGGATACGCAAGGTGTACCCTGTCACGGTGAAGGTCCCATGAGCACAGAGGTCGAGGGGGTCAGATGCAGATGCGGCGGCAAACTCCAAGAGCGCGCCTCGGAGGTGGAGTTCTTCGGGATAGACTTCGGGGTGAAGAAGGTGGAGTCCTGCGCGGAGTGCGGGACGGAGTACCTCTCGCAGGAGACGATGGAGGAGGTTGAAGCAGAAGTCAGAAAGCGCGGTCTCTTCGGGCTCGAGCGGAGGGGGAGGGTGTCGAAGTCAGGGAACTCCCTGGTCATCAGGATACCCCAGGAGATAGTGAAGTCGATGAAGCTCAAACGAGACCTCCCCATCATAATCTACCCCTCCGACAAGGACAGGCTGGTTGTAGAGGTGGAGAGCTAGCTCTTGGGTCGGAACGGCGCGGTATTGCAAGCAGCACCCCAGAATCTGCATCCTGGGCGGGGAGGCGATAGGCAACATGACAGGGATGCAGGCCCCGTACGAGGAGCCGACTGAGCCGGACTTTCATCGACGCCTCGGAGTCGACCGCCTCATTCCAAGTACTCTACGCCGTTCATTCCCCGGAAGGCTCGGTCTCCCGTCAGGAATCTGATTCCCATCTTACGCGACAGGAAGTATCCCACTGCATCGGCATAGGAGACATCCTTCCCTTCACGTTTGAGTGCCATCCTAATCCTCATAGAGCCCTCAATATCTTTCAGACCGAAATCGACAAGATATTTGGAGAAGGTCCCCATGATGCTGGAAGCAGCTTTCGGGCCGTGCTCTTCCAGGGATCTGTAGAATACTTCGAGCAGGTTCAACTTCGTCAGAACACCCTCACTCTCGTCGAAGTACTTCCGGTAGCCCTGGTGCCCGCTGGTGTAGGCCAACACTGCGTAGCTGTCGTAGAAGAAAGTGGATGGCAACCTATTCCCATCCTTCCCGCATCTTTTCCTTCTGCGCCTGCAGGTCCTTGAACGGGTACTTCCCGTATAGCCGCTTCACATCAATCGCCTTCCTGACAATCACCTCGACGACCTCTCCTTCTCTGAGTCCCTCCTTCTCCACAACTTCTTTGGGCACCACCACCCCGTATGAGTTTCCCCATCGCTTTAGTTTCGCATTCAACTGCATCGTTGTTATACGCGTCTAACTCCCACCTTTAAGGATTTCGAGCGACCACCCCATCGATTGGGGAGGGTTCGTTGAAGGTGTTCCCAAGCGAAAGGAGGAAGTTCGGGGTAAGCCCTAGCTTGGTATGCGATTCGAGGCCGACCGTCGCCGCTCACTTTACCGTGTTAAATCTGTACCCGAATTATCCGGGTGAGAGCGATGCCTGACCTCGAAGAGGATGAGGTGATCCTCCCCTGGGAGGCTGTGAAGTCCCCCCACACCAAGGAGGACTACAAGAGGGACGCCAGGTCGTTCCTGGAGTTCGCCGGGTTCGCGGACCCGAAGAAGATACACCACAAGCCCGGGGCCTGACTTCGCCGTCAAGATCACCTCGAAGGAGGTGGAGGAGGGGATGGTCAGGATGGTGGAGGCGTTCAGGAAGGACCCGGCCCACCCCGAGAACCTCTGAAAGACGAGCGGCCCCCCTGAGGACGTCTCGTCGACGGAGTAGGTCGCGGTCAAGCCGCTCCTGTACCAGCCCGACCCGGTTGTGTTCCCTATGGGGCTGGCGACTTCGAACTGGTAGTACGCCGCGTAGGCGGCTTCGATCGTGGTGGCGGTCACGTTGGCAACGTTCCTGGTCGAGTTATCAAAGCTGAGGAGGGAGCATCTCGTCTGGCCCGTAGGCTGGTAGAGCTCCGGCACCGAGACGACGAACGAGGAGGCGTTGGGGAGGATGAAGTCGGCCTCGCCCTGGCTGTCTGTGGTCAGCGCGAGGTTCTCCCCCAAGGCCCTGCTGCTCACGTTGAACCTCAGCCCTCCGACCGGCGCCTGACCGTCCGACAGCGCGAGGAGGGAATATGCGGTCGGGACGACGCTCCTGAAGTACTGGGCCGTGACGGAAAAGGCGGGAGCCGAGGAGAGCAGGGGCGCGTTCTCGCTTTTCACGCCGTTGCTCCAGCCGGTGAAATAATACATCGCGTGGAGGACGGGACGGACGCCGTCGTCATGGTATCCGTTGAAGGCGTAATCATAGCATTTTGCGGCCGGAATGGTACTAGCGCGCACGTTCTCGCTTCATGAGCTCGCGCGCCATTTGACTCTGTGAGCATTGTGTCAAACGTCGTGAAAGATGCATTCAAGAACTTCGGTGGTGCTCAAATGCCGTGACCCAATGGAGTGGAATGGGCTCGAAAATGCATCTTGAACCCAAGACTCGGACCGAGTTCGGGTACGTTTCTGGCACGGTACACCGGGCGGCGTCGACCGTTCTACCGATTCCCGGGACAATCTGAAGTGGCCCGCTGAGCCTAGACCTTTGCCAGCATCTCGAGGAGTTCCTTGTCTTCCTTCAGGACTGCTTTCGCTAGCCTATCCCACTCCTTCTCCCCGATCTCCTTGGCCGCTCTCAGCTTCTGAGCCATTACGTTTGATCACTCTCAGACTCGGTTAAATGCATTGCTAGCCACCCCTCGGTTTCGCTTTCCGAGGCATTGCCCGAGGCGATCCTTCGCCTTGCCCGCTCCAGGGGGAGGCTCTCCGAGTGCTTCGGTGCATGGGACGTCTCAGACGAAGAAGCTGCCATGATAGCCGACGAGCTCTCCAGAGGGTGGCGCGCAGCGCAGGAGAAGATCGAACGTGAAATGCCTCGACAGTGACTTCCTGATAGCCGTCCTCCGGGGCGACCCCCAGGCGAGAAGGAAGCTGGAGCAGCTGGATGCGGAGGGGAGGCACTCCACGACCTCCGTCAACACCTTCGAGCTCTTCTACGGGGCTCACAGGTCGGGGGAGAGACGCAAGAACGTAGAGGAGGTCGGGAGGCTCCTCCAGCGGCTCGACGTACTCCCCTTCGACAGGGAGTCTTCCGAAAGGGCGGGGGAGGAGCTTGCCTCCCTCGCCGGAAGGGGGAGGCCGGTGGATTTCAGGGACGCCATGATAGCGGCGGTGGCGGCCTCCAAGGGGCTTTGTGTGGTCACGAGGGACGCAGGCCGCTTCTCGCGCTTCAAGGGGCTCGAAGTCGAGGCCTGGTAGGCCCGCGGCTTCTTCTCGTCGTCCCCGGGGTTGTCCTCATGCCACGGGTCCTCTCGGAACCAGGAACTGCACGCGGCGGGGACCATGCCACCCGGCAGGAACCCGCGGCAGGGGCTATCTTGCATTCAGGAAGCGACCGCAGACGGAGGCCCTCCCCCCGCTACCACTCCGCCTGCACGGCGCCCCTGATCGACTCGTCCGTGGTTATCACCTTGGAGCCCGACTCCTCGGCCAGCGCGGCTATCAGGGAGTCGAAGTAGTCCATTCCCTTCCTCTGGAGCTCCACCGCCGACCGGAGCGACGACGGCGTGTTGGAGACGACCTTCGCGGCCGGGATCGCTCCTTCCAACGCTCCCCAGGACGTCCCCCTCTCGGATTCGGTGTATCCCCTGACCTTCATCACCAGGTCCGCTTCGACGAGGGACGTGACGGGCACGAACACGTCTTCATCCCGGCCGACCCTCTCCAGATGGCGGACCGAGCGCCTGTGCTCCCCGTCCTTCGGGTTCAGGAACCCGATGAGGGCGACAGTGTCAACGAGCTTCATTCTTCCCGCGGGCAGACTCGGTCAGGTACGCCGTGGCTTCGTGGCTCTCCTCGTTCCATCCGGACAACTTCCTGGCCCCGATCTCCCTGGCCCTGGCCTTGAAGACCTCGGGGTCCGACAGCTCTACGCTCCCCGCGCCACTCGCCCTCGCCACCAGCACTGCACCAGGGGTTATGCCAGCCGCCTCCCTGATTCTCTTCGGGAGCACCAGCCTCCCCTTGTCGTCCATCGAGACCGTTTCGCTCACAGTTCAGGAGACGCAGTCCCACTATATAAGAAAAGTGGGAAAATGACGCCTCCATTGGGAGGGGGTTACCTGGTCAAAGGGCGGAATCCCTCAGACCTCGGGGACTTTCCGCTTCCGAAGACGCGGTGCGCTGTCCTGTAGACGGGGCCGTCCCTTCTCCCCCAGCCGGATGCCACGACCCCGAAACGACTTTGGGTCATCGGAGACGGACGTATGAACAGCCAGATCTGCAATGCCCTGTCAGGCCTGTAGACCCTGAAGGCGGTCTCCTCCACCCTGTCAAGCTGGTCGGCCGCGACCCCTTCCAGGTTGACGTCCTCCCCGTTCAAGAAGATCTTGTTGCTCGGAGGGAGGGGGAGGCCCGCCATCACCTGCAGCATGTACGCCGTCTTCCCGGCCCTCCTCGGCCCGACTATGGCAGAGATGAACTGCCCGTCTGTGGGTTCGAGGCCCCTCGGGACGGTCCCGGGGGGCGAGGCGCCGACGTAGCGATATCGTCCATCCACAATGGACAATTTTGCGTATATTGTCCATCCTGTCTTGCCACACGGGAAACAGATTCGAGCGCCAGGTTCTGGAGAGGGAACCGGCGACTATCCGCCGCTCTTCGAGCGGGACCGTTGGCGCTCTCGTCGGGTCCCCAGCAGGGCGCTGTTCAGGCCGAGCTTCAGGGCCTCGGCGTGCAGCCTCTCGTCCCCCGTAAGAAAGCGGGCGGCCTCCGCAGCCTTGGCGGTGGCGAGCTGGAGCGCGTCGGCCTGACAGATGTGCGCAGACTCGAGTATCTTCCATGATTCGTCGATGATATCGATCTTCAACGCGAACACCGACGCCATGCGGTGTCTGACCATCCTGCGCGTCTCGCCGATGAACCTCCCCCGGGCAAGCCTGTAATCATCTTCAGCGAGCCTCTTGACGCTTCTCGCCCTGTCCAGCGCCCCTAGCACTTCCCCGATGTTCCACACGCTGTATGCGAGCACATGTTCCCCCGCATAGGCCCTCCGGAACTCCTCCTTCGCCTGGTCGCTCCCCTCCTCTGCGACGTAGCGCTTGACGATGGCGCTACTGTCCAGGTATGTCGACCGCTCTCCTGTCCCTGTCAACCCTGACCAGCCCGCTCACGTCGCCCCCTCTGGGGCTCACCGGCTCGAAGTCGATGGCGAGCATCTCGTCCGTCTCGATGGAAGAGAGCACGCCCTGGAGGGCGTCCTCGAACAGCCTGCCCTCGATGGCTTCTTCCAGCAGCTTGGTGACCTCCTTCCCCTCCTCTGAGGAACGCCGCCTGAACCTCCCCCACAACTCCTTGTCGACATAGATGCTAGTCTTCACTTTGGGCAAGCTCCTACCACCTATACCGAAAAGGTTGAAAGACCCTATATAAGGTTCGGCTTGATGGGGACGGGGAGGCTTGTGGAACTGACGAGCCCTTTGAATATGGGCTTAAATACACATACATGCACATATGGTCGCATGGGCCACAAGACGATAACGGTCTCTGACGAGGCTTATGATGCTCTCGCGAAGTCTCGGCTGACGAACGAGTCTTTCACCAAGGTCATACTCCGCCTGACCACCGGCAAGGGGAGCGCCAGGATGCTCTTGCAGCACGTGAGATCGTCAGCCCCGGACGAAGGGCTCGCCCTCCGGGTCGAAGATGCGATGAAGAGAACGAGGAGGGCGCGCCTCAGGCCCGCCGAAGCATAACCAGGGTCGGACCTTGGTCTGCCTCGACACGTCTGTCCTGATTGCGCTGATAAGGAAAGACCACGCCGCTGTGGGGGCCCTGGAGGCAGAGGCGGAGAGGGGAGGGGTGGTCTCCACGACGCCAGTGAACCTGTGCGAGCTGTACGCAGGCGCCGCCGGGGCGAGGGAACCAGAGGGGGAGCTTTCGAAGGTGGATGAGCTCGTCGCCCGCCTGGTCGTGCTCGAATTCGGGGCCGGGGCCGCAAAGAGGTACGGCGAACTCGCGCGCTCAGAAGCGCTTCGGAGGGAGCCCATAGGCGACTTTGACATGATCATAGCTTCGATAGCGCTGCAGCACAAGGAAAGGCTGGCTACGCGGAACGTCAAGCACTTCGGCAGGGTCCCTGGGCTTGAGGTGGAAGAGTGGTGATCAAAACACAGCCAAGGCCATCAGGATTCCATCATTGGGGCCCGATTTGCCTCCCGGTAGGCTGTCATGGTCCCGTCGGCGCGTCCTTGACATAGATGTGTCCGCTGGCGTGTGCTTCCCGTCTCCGGAATGTCGAGGAGCTCGGAGTCCCCCTCCTTGAAGTAGGCCTTCTGGCCCGTCTGCTCTGATTTCGGATAGAATGAGATGCTTGACGAGAGCAGTAGAATCCTGAGCCTTTCAACATCTAGTCATGCAACCGGAACATCCGGCCGTGCTGGGCCCGCGTATCTCACGCTCCTTGGCACTACCCCGCCGCCTTCTGTGCCGGCTCATCCAGCAGCTCGACCGCGTCCCCTCGATGGCCCCCGCGGAGCTCCCTCTCGCTCGAATCCTCTCGCCGGCGACCACGCTCCCCCAGGACACCCTGCCGAGCGCGACGAACACGGCCGTGAGCATGGGGGCCTCTACCCTCTCTCGCCCGCCCTGTCATTCGACGACCGTCCTCCTGGATCCCCTGGCGGCGGGGGTCGCCCCCCGAGAAACACACATCAGCGCCGGCCGGGCGGAGCCCGCTACGGACGAACACGATTTCGCGGAGGCGCTGATGTCTGAGGAGAGGAGGGCCTGGCAGGACCCGTCGGTCGTGGTCTCCGCCGCCGGGGTCAAGAGGGGGTCGTCCGTGGCCGACCTCGGGTGCGGCCCCGGGTTCTTCACGATCCCGCTCGCGGAGGCGGTGGGGGAGCGAGGGGTCGTCTTCGCCGTCGATTCGAGCGAGACGATGCTGTCGCACCTCAGGAGGAACCTGAGCGGCGCAGGGCCAGGGGTGGCGGCGAGGGTGAAGGTGGTCAGGGCGGACGTCTCGCGGACGACTCTGGAGGGCGGGGCGGCGGACGTGGTCCTCTTCGCGAACGTGATGCACGACCTCGCCGACGTGCCGTCCTTCCTGCGGGAGGTGAGGAGGGTGATGAAGAAGGGCGGGGCGGCCGTGGACGTAGACTGGAGGAAGGTAGACAACGGTTTCGGGCCGCCGCTGGGCCTGCGCCTCTCCGAGTCGGAGTCGCGCGGCCATCTCCGCCAAGCCGGCTTCTCTGAAATCAAGGCCTTCGAGGTTAGCCCCTACCACTACGGCTTCGTCTGCAGGGACCTGGCGAAGGGGACGTTTAGGCGATCATAAGAGACTCGGGGCTCACGGTCGAGGAGTCTGCCGGCCTCTTTCAGAAGGAGTTCGTCAGTGCTCAGAACAACTCCCACCATACAGTCACCTATCCCTGAACTCGTAGACGCCGACCTGCCTGGGTTCTTGCCCGTCATCATCACCATCCAGGCGGGGACGGTTATCGGCGGGTGGCAGGTGAGGCGGTCTCCCTCGGGGTGCGGGCAGATGCTCTCGCTGGCTATCCCCTCGCACTTCCTGCGGTAGTAGAACTCCGTCATGGGGACCATCTCGATGCCGAGGCCGGTGCCTGCCATACGCCGGCTAGGGGCCCAACGGCACCGGCGACGAGTGGACTGGATGTGGGCAAAGGCATCCGTAGTGGGTCGATTCTCGGTCTTACCCACAACTGATAAATACGGGCAGAGCCTCTCTGAGTCTCGTGTCAGTGGTGGAGGTCGACGAGAGGGGGCGCTTCACCATCCCGAAGGAGATGAGGGTGGACGCCGACAGGGCCCTCATAATCCCGCTGGGGGAGTCGTACATGGTGGTCCCGATCCCGAAGGCGCCGCTGGAGTTCGACATCGAAGATTCCGGCGCCTCGGCCAAGGCGAAGGCGGAGCAGCGGCTGTCCGAGGAAGTGAGAGCCCGGGCGAAGAGGCGGCAGCGTGATAATCGAGTCTGACCTCCTGGTCGCGCATTCGAAGAAGAGCGACTGGCTGAAAGGGGTGGCAGACCCCCTCTTCAAGAAGATGGAAGAGGGGAAGACGGCGATGAAGACCTCGTCTGCAGCGCTCCTGGAGCTCTACTACGTCCTTGAGGACGCAGGCTACGGGAAGGAAGCGATACTGGGGAAGCAGGCCGAGCTGGCCGCCGTCAGGGGCCTTACGATAATGCCCCTCACGTCAGAGGTGGTCCTCGCCGCCCAGTCCGTGATGAGGACGTTCAGGGTGCCTGGCCTCTTCGACGCCATCTACGCAGCCACGGCCCTGAACCAGGACGACGAGCGGAAGATACTCTCGACAGACGAAGCATACGACAGGGTGGCGGGGATAACGCGGGTGGACCCGCGCACCTACCGACCCTGAGGCATCCAAGCGCCGCTACGACGGACCATGCGCGGCCCGTCCACCGATCAGCTTCGCCACTACCTTCTCGAACTCTTCAACGTCTTTCAGGTCGCTCGCCTGGCCGAAGACCTCGGCCAGGTCGATGTCAAGGTAGGCATGTATGATCTTGTTCCTCAACGCCCTCCTCTTCTTCACCTGTTCGATCAGCTTCTTCCCCAGCGTCCCCTCCATGGCGTCGACCAGCGACTCCTCGTCCCCGACGACCCTCTTGCCGTAGTCCTTGTACAGGGTCTTTATCACGTCCAGTTCCGCTTCGCCCAGGATCTGGACCCTCCGCTCGGTCGCGTCCCTCGTCGTCCTGTCCGCCCTCCTGTATCCTTCCTCGCTGTCGGGGAGGGACTCGGACAGGAGGCCTCGCGTCTCCTTGAGCAACGCCAGCCGCTTCCTTATCCTGTCTTGGTCCAACACACCACCGTCAAGATGACAGGTACTCGAGGGTGGGAGCGAAGTCGCTCCATTCCTCCGCAACTTCCGCCGCGACGGCTCGCAGCTCCCTCTCGTCTGCCGCGTAGAGCACCACCCCCTCGTTCAGGACGCTCCTCTTCAGGTCAAGCGGGAGGGAGTTGAAGGCGACCACGTCGAGCTTTACCGGGCTGAAGGCGCCCCGGCCTTCTATCGCACTTCCGTAGGCGAGCAGGTCGGACCCTCGGGGGTCCTTGAGCACCAGCGCGACGTCCACGTCGCCGAAGGCGGGCTCCTTCCTCGCGTAGCTCCCGAAGAGTATCACAGCGACGGCGTTCCTGTCGTCCTTCGCCCTGCTTACCACGGCGTCTATCGCCCCCCTGATAGCGGCCTCGGTCTTGAGCCACTGGGCGACGGCAGTCTCGACCGCCTTGCTGATCGAGCCCCTACCGTAGCCGAACCTCTTCATGGCCGCCTCTCGGAGCTGGGCGTCCAGCGAGTCGGGGATGTAGACCTTCGTTTCCGCCATGGCTAGGTATTTAGGGACAAAGGTATAAACAGGTTCCGGCTCACGCCCATGCCGACTCGTGGAGGCAGGCATGCGCAACCGAAGCCGGCGGTGTCCGATGGATTAGTGACATCCTCCCGCGTCCGAAGATACCGGAGGCAGATCTTGTCGGTGCCGGAAGCGCCTTCTGACGATGACGGCGCGTAGAATCGGACGCACTTGCGAGCGGGATCCTCCCAGCGCAGTGTCATTGCGTTCGGACATGGGTTCCTGGATGCCGAGCAGGAGGAGGCTCCACGAAGAAGCTGAAGCCTTCCGGTTCGCCCGAGCCTCTCCACCAACAGATGCGCGACGAAAGACCTGTCTCCTCGCTGAGGGGCCCGAGTCCCCTGGAGCACCAGAGGAGCAGCGTTCACCTAGCGAAGCAAGGAAGCCCACCCCTTCAGGGGTGGGAGGAATTGCTGCCGGGGGGCTTAAGCGCTCTCGGACCTCCTAGGTTGCAGGCCAGAAATGACGTGAACAGGGCGATCCTTCTCCAGACAGACGCGACAGCTTCCAAGAAGAGGGTCCTCTCGGACTTCCTGAACAGGGCGACCACGGAGGTCAACAGAGTCCTTCCACTGCGACAGGGCTGCAAGAACGCTTCCGAGTTCCAGATCGCGGTCGCTCCCGGTCTGAGGGCCAACGCGGGCTTCAACATCCAGGTCGTCTGCGACATGGCAAGAAGCACCTGGAGGAAGCACAAGAACTGCATGAAGGTCAAAGGGACGACCGTGAAGTTCAACGTCCCACGAAACTGCAAGACGTTCAGGATGAAACGGTTCTCCTTCGTCGAGCTAGGAATGTATCCCAGAGAGCGAACCGCCATCCCCATCCGAAGGAACCGCAACTGGGACAGGTTCTCCGGCCTCCTCGGCAGCGGGTGGACGTGCAAGACCTATGGCCTGACCCCGTCCCTTGAAGTCGTCGCCTACCTTTCGAGGCCCGACGCCCCCCTTCAGGCCCGAAGGAACGTCCTGGGCATCGACATCAACGCCAAGGACTTCGCCTACACCGTCCTGACGCCCGAAGGGAAGATACTGAAGCAGGGCTATCTGGGTCAGCAGATGTGGCCCAAGAAACAGCACTTCGCGGGGCGGAGGGCGATGCTCCAGTCCCTCAACGCATCGAAGAAGCTGAAGAGGATGAGGCACAGGCAGAGAAACTACGTCAAGACCAACATCGGCCAGATGGTAAGGGAGATGATCATCCTCGCCAAGAGATACGACGCCGACGTCTCCATCGAACGCCTCTCCAGGTTCAAGCCGAGGGGCAGGAGGTTCGACAGGAAGGTCATGACCATCCCCTTCTACCTCTTCCGAAGGATCCTCGAGGGCCGCTGCTTCGACAACAGCATTACGCTGGACAGGGTAGACCCATACCACACGTCCAAGTGGTGTTCCCGCTGCGGTGCAGTGGGGAGAGGACACGACGGTGGCAACTACGCCCTGTTCAGGTGCAGAGAATGCGGCCAAGCGGTCAATTCGGACCGCAAAGCGAGTCTCGCCGTGGCCGTCAAGACCCTGCTGGAGCGGAGGGGCTTTCCCGACCAGAACACCCTCCAGATTTCCGGCAGGAGAGTCCCTGTAAGCGGGCTCCTACGTCCGTCTCCGATGACCCAGGGTCAGATGGCAGTGCCGACGCCGACCTTGGAAAGGGGAAAGCCCACAGGCTTCAGCCGCGGGTAGCTTACATGACGGAGCAAGGCAGCAGGACTGGCACCCTGGTGAGTGCCGGTCGCCCCCTGAGCTGCCCTGGACGGCGCACCACGTTGAACCCCCATCTCACTCCTGCGCCGACCTGCTCATTCCGCCCAGGGCCACGACCTCCACCCCGCTTCAGTTCCTCCAGCATTACATTCGGTGGCGGCTCGCCTTCCGGACAGCTTCACGTATGTCGAGGCGAGCGCATCTCTCCCGCTCGCCACCCAGCGTTTGGGTCCACGTGCGCTGGTGTCCTCCATTTCATCCCCGGCGGCCCTGCCCTCACGACGTAGCTCCCTGGGCGCGACCTCGGCCCCCCGGCCATCGATAGGAACCGAGGGTTTTCTTCATCGGTCTTCACGACGTGGACGTCGACCCCCGCGGCGTGGCTCTTCATGGACCTAAATAGAGCTCGAGGACGACGAAGGAACGAAGTACACGACGTCGACCCCCGCGGCGTGGCTCTTCATGGACCTGGCCAGCCCGTATGCCTCCCGGTACGACATGGAGTAGAGCCCGGGCTCCACCTCCCTGAAGGGGGCTTCGCGTCCCCTGAGGACCACCCTCATCGAAAGAGCCTTGCCGAATGCCCTGATGCTCCGCAGGTCGCCAGCCCCGCCCCTGCCTTCGTCCAGCTTCCTTATCGAGCCGTAGAACTCCTCCCTCTGAGCTCCGGTTATCACGTCCCCCTTCACGAACTCGTCCATGTAGGACTCGAGTTCCGAGTACGAGATGCGGTCGCCGCCCTCCCACCGGGCTACGATGCAGTTGGCGCCCCGCCGGAGGCGCCTGCTCCAACCATACCTTCCGGGCTTGCCGACGACAACTACCGTCTTGAAAGCGGGGCCCTCCGGGAGAGACCATTGCGCCGCCAAGTCAGACAAGCCCTTTCTCCTCACCCCGAGTCCGCTGATAAGGCCCCTGAGGGGCGGACGATGACCCGGGGTCAAATCTGAGAGACCCGGTCGCCTCATAAGCGTCTGGGCGCTTGTCGCCGGGACCACCGCAGACACGACGAGAGCGGGCACCACCATGGCGGCCAATTGTCCCGCTTCGTGGCCTGCCTTGCCCTCAGAGTGGCCAAGGAAGGGCGTCGCATCAGCTCTGCACTGAAATCTCCCGCCGCGCGGCCCTCATCGTAGCTCCGTCAGCGGTGGACATCGGCTTGCCCCGCAGATATTTCGTTCTGTGGGGGGGTGCACCACGGAGTTGGCCCGATTCGGACCCAGCGGTCTGTTGAGGCTTGACTCGGAGCAGAAACTAAGACCAGGTCGCTATCCTGCGCTCCGCCCACTCGTACGTCTTTGCCAGCCCGTCGGCCAGCTTGGTCTTCGGCCTCCAGCCGAGGGTCTTCTCTGCCCGGGTGAATTCGGGGAGCCTGCGGAGCACCCCCACCGGCTTGGTCGTGTCGTACTTCGGGGTGATCCGCTTGCCTGAGATGCCGATTATCCCTTCCGCCAGGTCCTTTATCGTCGTCTCCTCGGTGGTGCCCAGGTTGACGGTCAGGTTCCCCTTGGTCTCGACGTATCTGTCCAGCATGAACAGGCCGTCCAGGAAGTCGTCCATGTAGAGGAAGGCCCTCCTCTGGGTCCCGTCCCCCACACGACGAAGTCTTCCCTGGGGTACCTGATGGCCTTCCTGATGAGCGAGCCGATGACCTGGCTCCTGTCCTCCTTCAGGTAGATGTTGGGGCCGTAGGCGTGGAAGATCCTAGCGACGCCGACTTTGACGCCGGGGAGGACGGCCAGCTGCCTATCTGCGATGTACTTGGCCCAGCCGTAGCCGCCCTCGGGGTCGACTAACCGCTCAGAGTCCTCCTCCTTGAAGAAGGCCTTCTGGCCCATCTGCTCTGACTTGGGATAGACTGATACGCTCGACGCGTAGCGCGCGCTTAAAGGTCCTCAAAACCAATCTTGATTACGACTTCGCATCACCTCCCTGTCTCCCAAAGCGAGTTAGCTTGAATGCAGCATGAGAAGCCCCACGTCCGACCAAGGATCCGAAGGGGACGCCTCTCTGAAACTGGACCTATGTTCTTCTAGGACATGCCCGCCCTGTCGTACTTATCCTGGGCTTGGTTCCGACAGAGGCGCGCCTCGAAGGAAACCGCCAGCGAAACTGGCCCGACGAGGGACGGCCGTCGCATCTAGAGAAGGTCGACGAACTCCTCTACAGTGAGCCCCGCATCGTTGATAATGGCTCTCAAGGTCCCTTTGGCCAGTTCCCTGTGGTTGGGGACCGTGACCCTTCGGTGAGGCTCGTCCTTCTGCCTGAGGATCATGTGCGAGCCCGTCTGGTGGTCGACCACGAACCCGACCTTCGACAATGCCTTGACCGCCTTGGCGCCCGAAACAATAGGAAGCCTAGGCAGAGACTTCTACCAGCTCTTCTTCTATGGGTGGAGGAATGGGCTCGTGATGCTTCCTGAGGCTGGCAAGGTAACCCTCAATGGCATCGGTGATGCTGGCGAGCGCTTCCTTCCTCGTCTTCCCTTCGGACACTGCGCCGGGAAGGGCGGGACACTCGGCGATGTAGACTCCGTCTTCGTCCTGGTAGATGGTTATGCGGTATTTCACAACCAAAGAATGCTCCTCACTCTATTTAACATCTTGCGTAGAGATTCAAGGAGTTACCAAATAGCTGTATCTTCTGTATCACGCGACAGAAGGCTGGCGACGCCGTCTTTCGATGGCGGAGGGCTAACTCTATGCCCTCTAACTCCATCTCCCCGGCTGGCGTGGCCGTTTGGATGGACCCTGCCCGCTCGCCCGGTTGTATCTGGGATTGCAGTAACTCCTTGCGGAGAGTGGCTTAACCCCCTCGCGGAGGTGACAGCGGGTGGTGCTGTGAGCAGCTCTGTTACCGCCCGTCGTCCGTTGACATCCCCACCACTCTTCCATTCCATAGGTTCGTGGGGGGGCAGAGTCCGGACTCGGGGCTGATGACGGTAAGAGAGGCGCGGCGGAGGCGCAACTGACCCCATGCGCGGCGAAGCTTCACCAAATCAGTCATAGACCGACTTTCTGTGCTCGAACCTGAGCAACACGAGCCTGTCCCCTTGAACCGCGTAGATCAACCGATAGGGAGCGATACGGGCCGTCCACTCGACTTCTAGTCCACACCTGAGAGGCTTACCAGTCTCCGGGTCCTCCGCGATCTTCCTGATCTGTCTGCTCAGCCTTCCCTTGACCAGTCCGTCGCGCAGTTTCCTGACGTCGCGTTCAAACTTCTGGGTGTAGACGATTTCTTTGACTGCTACCATTCTTTCAGCTCGTTGAAGAAAGCCTCCTTCGACAGGACACCGTACCTTCCTTCCTCGATGTCCTTCCAGGCCTCCTCAACCAGCTTCATGCTCTTCAGGTCTTGGGCCGACAAGCCTGATTCGACTTTCTTCAGGATGATCACACCTCTGTCGGCCGCCACGGCGAACACGCTCCCCTCCTTGACGTTTAGCCTCTTTCTGGTTCTTGTGGGGATCACCACCTGCCCCTTCGAACTCGCCTTCGTGAATCCCATCTCTTCAATCTGCCGCCCCATATGGGTGAGATATTCTTGCACATACTCAGGTATCCGGTTCCCCATCCCGGGCTCTGTCCCATTGATTTGGTGGTCATGAGGCTGTCCTGCCTTTGGTGGCGAGTGCGGCCTTCATCAACGAGAGCCACTTGTTTTCTCCCTCTACCAACCAAAGTCCTAGGCTGGGTTCCTCTTTTTTCTTCCGATCTCTTCCATCAGCCGTTCCATCTGTTCCTGTTGCTCCTTGGTTGTGAATGACTTTTCGATGAGGAAGAACTGGCTGTTCACAAAGTAGTTTGCGACCTCAGTAAGGCTCAGCGCACTACTCTGGGGAATCAGGCGACAACGATTGAATGTCCGTGAATCGAGAGGGAAGACCCTGAAATTCCCCCGTTCAACTATTAGGTCGCAAGTGTCGAACGTGCATCCTATCCACTCGTATCCTTCAAGGTTTATTGTTTCGCGCTCATGCTTCTCCCCTCTCCTTGCGATTAGCGGGGTATGTTCTGCGGTCTGTTCTCGGCTCGTAGGTGCGGGCCTTTCCTGTTCCTTCTTAGAAATGAATTTCTCCGGCCATACAACTAATTGAAAGCAGACTGTTCCACCGATTGCGGCAACTATGAGGAAAATTTCGAAAAGAGTCACGATGATGCTAATCCCCCTGAACACGAAGAGAACGAACACCATAGCAATTATGCCGAAGCCCAGAACTCCGACTGTCTGAAGCGCTATCTTGTGTTCCGTGAGTCCCAAGGACGGCGCCCCGGTTATATGAAACGTCCCTTGACCACCAAGAGTGGGACGCGTCGTCCCACCACCAAACAGACGGGACAGCATCCCATCCCAGTGCGCCTCCCTCCGCCCTCCCTCATCCACCGGAGGAGGGCCTTCGACACGTCCCGGGAGTCACGCCTCACGAAGAGCATCTCCACGACGTCCTTCCTGGAGGCGTCCTCGAGGCTCACGGCCAGCAGACTGATTTAGCGAAAAGCCCTCCCCGATGGATAGACTTTCGTTACTGATCGGCTGACTCGGCCTCGGCGTCATTACTGGACTCGTCGCCTATGATCGTGCACCCTGGCATCACCACTCTTTGCTTCGGGGGGACGACTCGCAGACTTGCGTAAGGCCGGATGCGGCCTTCGTGATCTCAAGGGCCCACAGCGGCCTCGGACCTCGAACCTGACGTTCGTGGGAGGGTTCTGCGATTCATATTGCGAGGGGCCGATCGCGGCAGCTGGCCGAGTGAGGCGGCCCGCCCGAGCCGCGGCGGGGACGGCGGTCGGGCTGACCAGGCGCTGTCCGGAGGCCCTGCTCGTGCGAGCGTACGCGCTCTTCCACGTATGACGCGCGGGTTCCCTGTAGGAACGGGAGCGCCGCCCTCACCCTCCTCTTTGACGAAATCGGCTCCAAGGGACCCGTCCCTTGACCGTGGACCCTGGGGGTACCCTCACCCTCACCCTCACCCCCCAAAAGGGCCCCTTTTCGGCCAAAAAGGGGGGTGAGGGGGGTCAGGGGGGTCAGGGTCAAAATCGCCGTGGGTAGTGACATAGGCCCATACCCTGACACCCCCCCAGGGTAGGCGAGGGGGGCGGCTACCCCCGCAACTCAATCACACGAGCCGGGTGGCCCACCCACCCAGCAGGACGACAGGCGGGAGGGCCTCTACCAGACCATCAGGAGATGGTCCGACGCCGGCCTCGGCTGACGGGGCCCGACCGCCATCGGGTTCCTGACTGCGCTCATCCCCATCGTGGTGGTGCCCGTCGGTCTCCTAGGCCGTGGCGGATGTCTGGGCTCCGACTGCTCGGACGTCCTCCCGCCCGCCTCCAGGGGCCCTCCCCCTTCACGCTCTCCACTCGTGCTTCTCGTAGTCAGGGTAGGGGGTGATGTGATAGTGGTTCAGCTTCCTCCAGAGCGCGGCCGTCTCCGGGGCGTGCTGCCGCTCGCAGGGGGCGCCGCAGCGGGGGCAGGTCCGGCTGCACTTCGCTCCAGGACCGCCTCGGTTCATCGTCCCCACGCCAGAGTCCTCTCCGGCGGCCCTCGGCCCGAGGGGCCCATAGGTCCCGGAACCCTCCTGAAGGCGTACTGGGCGGCGTCGGGGTCTGCGGGAGACGTGTTCTCAATCCAACAGACTGCCCATTCGATATTCGAGAACCCACCTAGGCTCTTTCCATCACGGGAAATGGTGGGGGAGATCGGGAGGGTCCGGCGTGGGTCCTGGACCGCCGCGGCCGCAGGGGGCCCGGGGAGAGGGCGCGATCCGAGCCCGCATGAGGGGGGATGCACCGGGGTATCTCCTACTATAGGGAACGTGGGAAAGGGGATAGCCGCCTTTTCGGGGCCCAAATGCACCTCCGGTACAGTCGGGGCCCCTCCCCACGGTGGCGAAAATAGGGGGTACGTTCGGGGCCGGGTTCGCGGCCCGTCTCCACGGTAGCGAAAATGGCGGGGTAAAGTCGGTGCCTGGTTAGCCCCCCTCTCCACGGTAGCGGAGACAGGAGGGGCAGTCGGTGCCCTGTTAGCTCCCACTCCCCACGGTCAGGGGGGCACCGGGATAAGCACCGAAACAGCTACCGAAGTCGGACCTGGGACCGAACAGGCACCGAAACCGGTAGCGGTTCGGTGGGGGTTTTCGCCCCCTGAAAGAGACCCTCACCCCCCACCCTCCGAACGAAAATAGGAACCCTCACCCCCACCCTCACCCCCCTTTTGGTGCTCTTCCGGCCTCGGCGTCCGAAATCCTGACCGTGGACCCTGGGGGTACCCTCACCCCCCCTCACCCCCCATCCGTTCGGGGACCACCCCCCACCCTCACCCCCCGGAAGAGGACCCCCACCCCCACCCTCACCCCCCTTTTCGACCCCCGAAACGGCACTTTTGGGGGGTGAGGGTGGCGACTGTCAGGGGGCGCATGCCGACGGAGGACGCTCCCCTTGGCAGGGGCTCCAAGCGGGCTGTCAGATGGCTTCGACCCCGCCTGCCTTACCGGGCCTACGTTTGATATTCGGTCATGGAAGAAGCGGCTCGGCCCTGCCTCGTCGTGGACCTCCCCCGCTGCAGGGTCGACCTTGGGACGAAGGTGGTCACCTGCAGTATCGACGCGGAGACACTCCGGCGCATGTACGGCCTGGACCCGCAGGCGGTCCTCAGGTTCGTGTTCGAGATCCCCCCCACAGTGATGCCAGGCGCCCGCTGACCGTGCCGTGACGAGAAGGGGCGCTCGTCGAAGCGATCTCCTGCTTGCCCAGGCGCACCGAACTCGGTCGACTCCCCGCAACAGGTCAAGCAGGGGAGGAGCACCCTCCTTCGTGGGCGTCCTCCTCCCAGGGTAGCCGAAGCCACAGGTTTGTGCTTGCCCTATCAGGGCGACCGACATGCCGACCCTCAGCAATTTCTGACGGCCCTTCCTACATACGGAGACGGGCCCCGTTTGAACCGGGAAACGCGCCTCGGATAACCGAGGAATCCCCCACCGGAGGGCCGAGGGGTTACCGAGAGGGGACCAAGGACGCTTGGATGATGGGTTGCCAGCAGGTGGGAAGGCGAAGTCAAACCCGAGCCGCACTCACCTATGTGGGCCATGCACTTGACGCACTCGACTTTCGATCAGGTACGATTCGGCGCTCATGTGACTGATTAGTAGGATTTCACTCGCATCTGGCAGTGTTATCACGGCAGCTTACCGGGGCGTCCCATCCGTGGTTTCCACGCAATGGACATCGACTCGTCCATGCCTCGTGAGGAGGAGTGCATCTCGACGCTCAGGGAGATGATGTGGCCCAACGGCGTCATCGCCTGCCCCAGGTGCGGGTCCGACAGGGTGGCGAACGGCGGACCGAGGGGGCGCTACCACTCGGGAGGGAATCAGCCGCCGGCGCGTTGGTAGACCAGGCCCAGGCTGTGAAGATCCTGCACGCGTCGGAGCTCCTCGGGACCCAAGGGGGCGAGGTCCTCTCGAAGTACCTGGCGAGGCTGAGAGGGAGGGCAGGGAAGGACGTGCCCACCCGGGCTCTCCTCGGCGACAGGCGCTGGGCCTTCGTGGAAGCTGAGGCGGAGAGGCTGCGCAGGGTGCCTTACCCCAAGCTTGAAAGGCTGGCGGAGATAGTCGGACGGCAGGTGTCCTCCGGGAGGGGGGACGAAGGCCATCGTCTTCGCCCAGTACCGGGACGCGATCCCGCCTATCATGTCGTGCCTCAAGGCGAGGGGGGTCGCCTCCATGCGTCTCGTCGGCCAGGCGCACAGGGGGGACAGCGACGGGATGGCCCAGAAGGCGCAGGGGAGTGCCCTCGACCGTTTCCGCAGAGGCGGGTCCCAGGTGCTTGTCAGCAGCAGCATCGGCGAGGAAGGTCTGCACGTCCCGGACGTCGACCTGGTGGTGTTCTACGAGGCGGTCCCGTCTGAGATACGCTCGATACAGCGGAAGGGGAGGACGGGGAGGACACGCCCAGGGAGGGTGGTCGTCCTGCTGACGGAAGGGACGGCCGACGAAGGCTACTATTCGCGTAGCAGGAGGCGGGAGAGGGCCATGAGGAAAATCGTGTCGGACGGCCTCGGCCTCGATGGTGCCGTCAACGACTCGTGAAAGACCTTCGTGGCTACGTCGCCTTCCGCATGGAGTGCGACTCTAAACGCCAGACTCGGCTGGCCCGAAGGGCAAAGGGTGCGGATGTTACGCCCTCCCCGGTGACAGTGGTTCAGGACAGTACGAGCCCGGGGAATGCGTCAGCGGCATGACTAGGAACGCTTTCTCGCAGACACCTGCTTTCGCGGGAGGGAAGGAGGTCGGGACAAGCACTGACAGCAATGCCATTTCTCTGCTGTCTGCCCCGCAGGACCCTAGGAATGTGCTGGACTGCACCGTGGACCCAACCCATCGGCTCGTCGAGCCTCACCGAGGAGTACGCATCATGACCAGGTCGCTATCCTGCGCTCTGCCCACTCGTACGTCTTCGCCAGCCCGTCGGCCAGCTTGGTCTTCGGCTTCCAGCCGAGGGTCTTCTCGGCCCGGCTGATGTCGGGGAGCCTGCGGAGGACCCCCACCGGCTTGGTCTTGTCGTACTTCGGGGTGATGTGCTTGCCTGAGATGCCGATGACCTTTTCCGCGAGGCCTTTGATCGTCGTCTCCTCGGTGGAGCCCAGGTTGACTGTGAGGTTCCCCTTGGACTCAACGTATCTGTCCAGCCTGAACAGGCCGTCCAGGAAGTCGTCGACGTAGAGGAAGGCCCTCCTCTGGGTCCCGTCCCCCCACACGACGAAGTCCTCCTTGGGGTACCTGATTGCCTTCCTGATGAGCGAGCCTATGACCTGGCTCCTGTCCTCCTTCAGGTAGATGTTGGGGCCGTAGGCGTGGAAGATCCTGGCGATGCCGACTTTAATGTCGGGGAGGACTGCGAGCTGCCGCTCGGCGATGTACTTCGCCCAGCCGTAGCCGCCTTCGGGTTCGATTAGGCGTTCCGAGTCCTCCTCCTTGAAGAAGACCTTCTGGCCCACTTGCTCTGATTTCGGATAGACTGAGACGCTTGACGCATAGATCATGGTCTTGACCTTGTTCTCGACGCACGCCCGGATTACGCTGGTGTCAATCGCCAGGTTGTTCCGCAGCGCAGATTGCTCTTTTGATTGGGAGCCGTGCAGGTAGGCGACGTTCCCTATGTCGGCCGCGAAATGATAGGTTTCGTCTATCCCCTTCAAGGACTTCCTGGCGAACGCCAGATCCCTTAGGTCCCCCACGACTCTCTTTGGCTTCGCATCGAGGTAGGAGAGGTTTTCTTGGCCGCCTACCGAGAAATCGCCAATCACTACTGTCTCCTCTCCCGCATCGAGCAAGTGTTTGGTGATATGGCTCCCGAGGAACCCTGCCCCGCCTGTGACTGCCACAGTCAACTTGGTGGCCGACCACTGGAGTCTGACGATTTAAGCTAGAGAAGTCTCGTGACACACCATAGACTGAAAGACTAATGGAGATATGACACCCCCTTCGCATGACAAACAGAGTCACTTAATGACCATCGTGCACGTGAAGGCTTACCTTGATGAGAGCTATGTCTCTCTATTAAGTGCAGAACCAGAGTACATGAAGAAGCGCTACCACGCATTGGCGAGTACCCTCTCCCCGTTCGGAGCCACGAGGGGGAGATCTGCGGAGACAACACAAAGGTCCAGGAGGCAACTCCAACGCCTGGTGAAGAGGTCCAGAGAAGAGAGGATCCCGGGCCCTAGGTTCAGGTCCAAGCGCCCTCGCACGGACCGAGGAATAAGACCCCTCCGGACATCGAGATGCGGGTGCTCGAGTTAAGGAACGCCAAGGTGTTCGGCCCGGAACAACGCGCGTCCATAATGAACGAATGCCTCGCCATCGAGGGCAGGGCGGCGGCAACCAACACCACGTACTACAACATCCTGGCGAGGAACTGTCTCGTGGAGGCTGAAGGGAGGGCCAGGAAGAGGTACAAGTGTTTTGAGTGGAGGAAACCCGATGAGCTCGTCCGGTATGACCCCACGGAGTTTAACAGCTATCCTGCGCTTACCATGGAGGACGACCACTCGAGGGAGGGGTGGGCCGGGTGGACCGCGGACGCGACCGACGACATGGTCATGGAGCGGACGACACATCTCCACCCGAAGGACTTCGAGAACTTCCTCACGGACTACGGGAGGCAGTTCTACAGGATGAACTCCGACTTGAGAAGGTACTCCGAATGTGGGATCACGGGCAAGGGCATCTGGTCGTTGGTCCACCATCACCAGACACTGGGGAAGCTCTCAATCTTTCAGAAGGGGCTGAAGGCGTTCCTCATCAACAGGCTTGGGAGGAGCACTGGCAGAGGCTCTGTTGACAAGTGCATCCGCACCTAGGTCCGCTCGCACAACAACGGGTTGAGGGTCAGGACCTTCGGGTGCAGCCCAGAGGAGAGATACTCCGGCAGGAGGGAGCCTTCGTGGTACGAGAGACACGTAAAGGGTCTAAAGCTCGACTGGGCACTCCTCCTCCCTGAGCACGGCCGTATGACACATCCTCCGCGGTTCTCCAGTGATTCCGTATCAACAACTGTCGTAGGAGGATGTACCACACAACATTTGCTGCCGATCTCATACGTCCAAGAAGGTCCTAGTGAGAGGTTCTCTGAGTTGGGTCGATGATTCAAATGCGCTAAACGCGCTTATGCTTCAGTATTCCCGCCAGGCCTATGACCAACTTGGCTACTTTGTTGGAGACGTTCATATCCAAGTAGTCGTCAGGAATAGCCCTTGCTGTATTGTTTTTTCTTTCTTCAACAGCTATAGAAACAGCTGTAGCTATGGTATTTCGATCGAATCCTGAAAGGATGACCGAACCCGCATCAAACGCTTCTGGCCGTTCACTGCTAACACGTATTTGCACCGCGGGGATGTTGAGGATTGCAGCCTCTTCCGGTATTGTGCCGCTATCAGAGAGTACGCACAAGGCTTCTTTTTCTAACTTCGCGTATTCGAAGAATCCGAAGGGTCGATGGAGGCGAATCAAGGTGTCTAGTCTGCCCACCTGGTTGATTCTCTTCCTCGTCCGGGGGTGCAAGGAGACCACGACTGGCAGACTATATCCCTTGGCGAGATAATCAAAAGAACTGAACAATTCCTTCAAGCGTGCTTCATTTTCAACGTTTTCTTCTCTGTGCGTACTGACAAGAAAGAAGCCCTGGGGCTTGAGGCCGAGGTCTTCTAGAATCCTGCTTGAATCTATCTTTGGCATGAAATGCCCAAACACTTCAGGAAGAGGGCTTCCAGTCACATATATCGCACTTGGATGAATGCCTTCGGAGATGAGGTAACGTCTGGCGTGCTCCGTGTATGCCAGGTTGATATCACTTATGTGGTCTACTATCCGCCGATTCACCTCCTCGGGGACATCCCAGTCAAACGCTCTGTTTCCCGCCTCCATATGAAAAATTGGAATCTTCATTCTCTTGGCGACTATCGCTGAGAGACTGCTATTCGTGTCTCCCAGTACTAGCAAGGCATCTGGTTTCTCCTTGAGAAACACTTTTTCTGACTGCGTGACTATGTTGGCGATTTGTCCACCGAGAGATTTCGCTTTGGCAGATAACATATAGTCTGGTCTTCTCAGGCCCAATTCCTCAAAGAAGATGTCGCTCATCTCGTAGTCAAAACTTTGCCCCGTGTAAACGATGACATGTTCGACAAATTTGTCTAACACAGGCAGGAGACGACAGAGTCTGATGATTTCCGGCCGAGTTCCCAGAACCGTTACGACCTTAAGTTTGAGCGGCTCTTCCAATTTTTGAGTTCCTCTCGTATTTCAGGCAAGGTCAGTAGTAGTTCAACTGTCTCGTCCAAACTGAGACGCTTGGTGTTTGACGATGTGTATGGCTCGACCTTGTCCACGTTTAGTTTGCGTCCACGAACGAAATACTGATTATAGTCGAGACCTTGGGTCTCTGGGGCAATATCATAATACAAATTTCGACTCTCTGCTCGGAGAATTTCTTCCCTCGTCACCAAGGTCTCGTGCATCTTTTCTCCGGCTCTTATGCCCACTTCGATGAAACCTTTGTCATATTCGAAAATCTTGATCATGGCACGGGCCAACATTTCAACTGTGGTCCCGGCAGACTTTCGTACGTAGATATGACCTGCCGCCCCGTTAGCGAACGCGTACAGCACAAGGTCTACAGCCTGGTGCAAAGGAAGCAGAAACCTTGTCATTCGACCGTCAGTAACAGTTAGTGGTTTACCCAGTTTCATCAGGTCCACAAAGTATGGTAGTATAGAGCCACGCGAATACAAGACGTTTCCATACCTTACGCCGCACAAAATTGTTGTCTTTGCAACTCCGTTGAATTCTCTTGAATTCGCAATCATGACTTTCTCCATCAGGGCTTTGGACATGCCCATTGCATTTATGGGCTGGACAGCTTTGTCGGTACTCAGAATAACTAGGCGTTTAACTCCTGCTCTAATTGCTGCTTGAATCACATTTGCAGTACCCAAGATGTTTGTCTTTACGGCTTCAATGGGGAAGAACTCACATGTTGGGACCTGTTTGAGTGCCGCTGCGTGGAAGACATAATCTATTCCACTCATGACACTGCTCACACTGGTCGAATCGCGAACATCACCAATAACGAACCGCAGCCGCGAGTCCCTATAGGTATTTCTCATATCAAATTGCTTCTTTTCATCTCGACTGAAGATCACGACACGTTTGGGATTCCACTGAAGAAGCTTCCTGACGACATTGTTACCGAATGAACCAGTTCCACCAGTTATCAAGATAGCTGAACCCTCTATTCTCTTAGCTACAGCTTGGTCACCCTGTCCTAGCGCACCTGATTTAGAGTGAACCTGCGACTGACTTTGTGCCCTCTTTGCTTCCAAACTCCTTGCCCTTCCCGTTGTAGCCATGATAAACCATCCTTCTAGTCCGATTATTTCTCATAGAAGGTATCAGGGTCATTCAAGTCAAAAGACTCGTCGGTATAGGTCAGAAGATACATGTCGCTTGCGCCAATATTGGAGATCCAGTGCAATGTCCCGACAGGAATCTCAACCACGACTGGATGAACGTCTTCCATCACTAGCTCCGTCGACTCCCTTGTTCTCCTATCGACCACAGTAAGCTTTGCCTTTCCTTTGATTACGCAATACCACTCCCGTTTCCGCAGGTGATAATGGTTTCCCTTTGTTTGACCTGGGTACGCGGTTGAGACTATGATTTGCCCAAACTGATGGGCACCAGTATCCTCGACTCGCAGAATTTCTGCTAGCCATCCCCGAGAATCCTGCTTCACCTCCAATTGTTTCACTCGTAAAGCCATTCTAAAACGCGCCCATAACTAATCTCAGACCTTCCTCAAGGCTAGTCTTGGGTTGCCAGGCGAGGGCAGTTCGTGCCCGAGAACAATCGAGATGTACTCGAGGGAAGCTGTCTTGGCCTTCGTCGTATCTGACTGGAATGGGACGACCAACGATCTTTTCAAGAGTCTGAACAACGCTCTTCAATGACGTTTCCTTCCCAGAACAAATGTCGAATACATCGACCTTTGCAGGCTCATACTCTATGGCGCGGGCAAATGCCTCGACAACATCTTTGACAAAAACGAAGTCCCTGGTCTGCAAGCCATCTCCTTTGACCGTAAGCTCAGCTTGTGCTCTAATCAGGTTGGCAAACGTCGCAACGACCGAATTGTAGAATGGTCTTCCTCCAGGACCATATACATTTGACAACCGTAAGATAGTTCCCTTGATAGGATAGATGCGGGCGTACCGTTCTATCAGTTGCTCTGCTATTCTCTTAGACAGGCCGTAGAGACTTGTGGGCGAGTACACCAAAACGGACGAGGCAAATACTATCTTAACAGGTGAGCCTTGAGCGGCTAGTCCTTCAAGTAACCCGAGTGTACCCTCCGCATTAACCTTCAACAATTCTGTGTTAGTGCCCCGATTGGCCCCTGCGAGGTGCACCACGACGTTGACATTCTCTAGCAATTTCTCCAGAGTTCGTGGGCGAAAGAGACTATGCTGAGACCGATCCATCAGCCGTATGTTGTAGGTCCCCTTTGTCTTCAAGATGTGTATAAGATTGGAACCCACAAATCCACTCCCGCCAGTAACGACAACCGTGGTCTTGTGCATCGAGCTCTTGCTCGTGGACTTCCGATTGACCTCCTTTAAATAGAATGCCTCCTCAGAAGCTATCTCGATGCCGCGTTGACCGTATCATCTACCTTCTTTGATACAAGTTCCTTTCGGTAATTCCCGCCCTTTTGCCCCCATGAAATTCAAGTCTCTGACCGACGAGCAGTGGGAGTACATCGAACCCATCCTTCCTCCCCTTGGGAAGGAGGGGAAGCCGAGGGCAGACGACAGTACGACGACCAACGCGATCCTCTACGTCCTGAAGACGAGCATACCCTGGAACGACCTCCCCGGACAGTACGGGGACGACTCCACGGCCAATAGGAGGCTGAGGAGGTCGGAGGAGGAAGGGGTCTGGAAGAGGATCATGGATTCCCTCCTCTCTGACGAGCACTCCGAAGGGAAGCTGAAGGTCGACAGGCTCTCCATCGACAGCGACACCATACCTGCGAAAAAGGGGCGAGCTGGTCGGCTACGACCAGAACAGGAAGGTCGACGGGACCAAGATACACGCCGCTGTCAACGAGCAATCACTCCCTGCCTCTGTCACAATGGGGAAGGGGAGCGAGCACGAAGGGAAGAAGCTCATCTCTCTCCTAAAGTCGGTCAGCATCAGGCACGGGAGGGGGAGGCCAAGGAAGAACCCGAGGATGGTCTATGCGGAACACCAAATACCACATGCACCTGAACAGGTTCTATCTCGACAACAGGAAGATGGTCTCTCCGATACTGACTACGGCCACGAAGAAGATGCCCGGAGGGCCGAGGCTGTTCGACGAGCCGGCCTACTACAAGGTGAGATACACCGTGGAAAGGTTCTTCGCGTGGACGGAGAACTTCAGGAAGCTCGCGATCAGGTATGGGAGACTTCCTGGGGCATTCTCGGGGTTATTCCACCTCGCCTGCACCATGATACTGTGGAGAGTATTGAGATGGCTTCTAAAGATATCGACCAATGCAACGCAGTGCAAAGGGCAATGGTTAACCGCTAGTTGCTCATGGATTAGGCTGAAGCAAGACCTAATAGAAGACTCTCGGCATCTCCTTTTTCGACGCTCTGCATGAAGCCCATACGCCCGCATTCTGCAAGAACAGTGATAAGAATCGTCCGGCACTTCCATAATTGGCCTGTAATCATTGCCGACAACTTCGGCTTGAGGTCGGAATCAAGTACAACCTACTCATTTAGGAATGGACTTCGACTCAGTTTTCCTAGCAAAAGCGATGCGATTGGGCTCCTAAATGAAATCTGGTTCGACCACGCCTACGACAAGTTGTTGAAATTTGTTCCCTCAAACGGGGTCATCGTGGACATCGGCGCGAATGTGGGCGTCTTCTCCATACTGGCCGCTTCGCGCTTTGGGTCGGCCCGGGTACACAGTTTCGAGCCTTCTCCAAAGAACTTCGAGATGCTCAAACGAAATGTGGCCTTGAATCACATGGACTCGGTTGTCTCGACGTACAGACTCTGTGTTGCAGGCGCGAGTGGAAGCAGAGTTTTGAACCTCTCCGAGGAGATGGTTGCCAACTCGCTCTACGAAGTGCATAAGAAGAGGGGCGAAACCACGGTGAGGTGTATCACACTTCGAGAAGTATTGGAACTCACCGGTGCCCCGAAGATTGACTTCGCGAAAATCGATTGCGAAGGAGCTGAGGTTGAAATTTTGATGGGCGCCAGTCGAGAAACCCTGCAAAGAGTGCGCCACTTAACGATAGAATCAACCGAGACGAATTGCACCATCATCATGAGCCTTCTCAAGAGCAACGGATTTAGCGTTGAATCGAGCCTCGCTGATTCGCGCCAGAATCTGAAGTATCTTTATGCTTCCAATGAAGATGAGCGTTACCCAGAGCAATAAGACAATGCCGAACATGCCGTTGATCTTGAATGCCCGAGTCACGAGAAGGTGGGCAGACCTCTGGTCTAGCTTGCTCTGTGCTCTAACATTCTGTCCGCGTCAAACGAATCTCGAGAAGCGCAATCAAAATGTCCGCTGCCCTGGAACTATTTTTTGCCACATACTTCGAGGAAAATGACCATTCGATGACCGTATGGGACCCGAACAATAACATGGGTGTCCGGAACACAGAAGGGCTTAGGGACAATTGAATTGGTTGGAAGACAGCAATTTCGATTGGAAACCACGCGCCACCCTACCGTTTTGGGAAGGACTCTCCTTCCAATTCGCTACTGCAGAACTGGATATTATCACTTCTGAATCCATTCTACATGTCGTGAGCCATACCACACCCCTAGCCATTCGAAAAGACGGCTCATTTCTCAGCTTCAACATAGAGGCTCTCTCTTCGGTGACCTTCTATGTCAAGGACACACAAGTCTGGGAAGTTGCCCTGGCCATAACTCTCGCGCCGAATGTCCTTAAAACCTGCGGAAGCGAGCAAGTCTTCCAAATCTTCGAAGTCATATAACCAATGGTGCCCCAAACTCTGACCGAAGAAGCCTTGGAAGACTCTCTTTATGGTTCCTCTGAGCCCAGTCGTACCCGGAGTGGGATCCGCAAATTTCGAGAAATAAGCATTGAGCTTTTGTGCGGGGGTGGCAAGATTCGGGTATTCGAAGTCCAAGAGGTTATTATTCGTCGTCTCGCATTGCGTTTTCTTCTGGACATATGCCCTTGCCACCGCTTCAAGGTCAGGAACAACGACTCGAACCCGCCCTCCTGATTTGAGAACCCGATAGACTTCAGTCATTAGTCTGGATGCTCTGTACCTCGGCAGGTGTTCAAGAAAGTGGGACGTGTAGCAATAACTCACACTATTCGAGGCAAAATGGAGCCGCCCCTTGCTCAGATCGACATACAGAAAGTTCGGGGGTGGAACCAACAGGTCATCGGCTCCGGATTTCAAGACCCCCAACCTAACAATGGACTTTAACATCCCTCTCGTGATGGTGTGATGCATTAGGTAGAACCTGATGTCGCTATCTATGTTTATCCAATTCATTGGACCACAATCAGACGAACCGAGGTTAATGCGAATTTCCTTCTGGCTCATCGCCATTAGAGAGAATTACGGAATATATATTGTGAATTAAACCCAGGGTATTAACAGGCTTTGGCACACTATCTGGTTCTGTGAGGCAGCCTGGCTACGATAGACAGGTTGTACGTCAGGACCTTGAGCCTGAGCTCGTTTTTCTGGGTCCTCCTCTTCGTCGAGTAGAGGGTGTGGCTGAACCTCCTCTTGACAGTCGAGACCGCGGTCTCCGCCAGGCTCCTCCGGTGGTACCTCTTCCTGTAGAGCTTCCTGCTCCTCCGCCACATCACCAGCATCTCTCTCCTGGCCTTCGACCCCTGCGCCCTGATCCTGACGACGTTCTTCTTGGCGGAGATGTAGGGCCTCCCATCGTGCCTGGCGACGAGGTTGCAAATCTTCCGAGAGAGGTACGCCTTGTCCGCGCAGAGACTGCCGAGTTGCCCGATGAACTTCAGGAGCTACTCCACCTGCTTGGAGTCTGCCTTGAACGGAGGGATGACCTTGAACGAGAGGATGAGGAGGGTCCTGCGGTCAACTATGAAGTGCAGTTTGAGGAAGTCTTTGCGTCTTTTCTTCCTGCCGTGCCTTATGGTGAGCCATCTCACGTACCTCCAGATCGAGAAGCCGGTGCTATCGACGGCACAGATGCGACGACGCTTGCCCCCCTTTTTGAGGTACGCCTGCTCCACGATGTAGGAATTGAGCGAGTCGAGGTACTGCCTGCTCAAGCGGTTCATCGCCCTCTGGAGGTCCATCCTCCCTGGGAGCTCCCTGAGCCCGATGACCGGTCAGAGGTACCTGGCGTCAGCCGGCAAGGAGACGAGGTCTCTGTAGAGCTTGCCGAGCCACATCTTGAGGAGGAGGCAGATCACGAGCGCCCTCGGGTCGTTCTTTACGGGCTGTCCCCTGTCGCTCGCGTTTGGTGTCCATGGCCGTTCCTTTGCGTAGACGAATTCCTTGGCGTATCTGACGAACTCTCCGTACTCCTTCTTCTTGCCGTTTTCGTAGTCGTGCCATTGGCCTTTTCTTACCATGGGCGGTTAGACGGGCTCTGGGGCGGAAGAAGAGCCGCATTGAGGAGACTTTACAGAAGGCTTTACAGAACGCTCAAAGGTTAATGTGCCAAAGCCGTATCAACACAATCATCTCTGCCGCATTCTAACGCGAAGACTCTAGGGCAGTTAATTTCCGACCTGCCCCAATGTCCACACATATTCAGATTCGGGTGGCCTTCTACGAAGGCACCATAACATAGGAGTCCTTAATACGTGAATTAAATTGCGTTTCGTGATGAGTGAGCCGAAAGAGTCCCAGCAAGCAATCAGACAAGTTTACTTGGAAACTTCTGGAAGACTCCACAGCTCCTTCAGGTCGATAATCACCTACCCACCCCAAGGTTATCGTTTCTTCTCTAGGGACTATTATGATATTCTCGGCATAAGAGGTATCAAGAATCGGCAGGCGATTGCCTCAATAGCTCCAAGAGTGAGTAATGTTATTCCACTCAAACTTGCCAGATCATTACTCGGATACTTTAGCAAACCCCCCGCGGGAACTGACTTGGTATTAACATCCGGGTTAATCGACTTTCGGAGAGAAAGGTGGATCGTTGCTGCAGAGGATGCAATCAATTCATTCCTGGGGCTACGAACGGACATAAGACTGTATCACCCCGTAGTGGAAAAGGCATTGGAACTTGATAACTGCAAAGCAGTGATTTATTGCTTCGATGCGACAAAAAGGAGTCTAACCAACACGTATAATCTCGGTCGCGCGCGAAGCAAATTAAGACATCTACCACTGGCCGTCCCACTGGTAAAGGAGAAGAAGCGCTCTGCCAAGAAGACTGTAGACATTGTTCTCCTCGGAAGTGCCAATTTTCGTATCCCATCGTGGTTCTATGCTAAAGGTGGCCATCTCTTGGTGAAGGCATTCCTTAACTTGAAGAAAGAGTTCGATAACATCTCTTTGACTATGCTGAATTCGGTTCCGTCCGACTACGCTTCGATCCTGAAGTCTGAACCTAGAATTTTCGTCCCCGGCACTCCGGTTCTAGGAGAAGACCTAAACAACTTGCTTTGGCATATGGACATCTGTGCGCTCCCGACCATCGTAACACCATGGACTGCCTTCCTGGACGCGATGAACAGGGAACTGCCGATAGTTACTACTGCTTGCCATGCAAACAAAGAGGTGGTTCAGCACAACGAGACAGGGTTGATAGTTGATGTGCCACCAGAGCTTGACCTGATCGTAGATAACTTCGAAATACCAAACCGAAAGGCATTGACGCGCATCGACAAAGTGTGGCTCAAAGACAACGAGCCATTAGTTCGTGGTATCGCGGATTCTCTCCGAGTTCTCATAAAAGACGAACTACTTAGGAGGCGGCTCGGAGAAAATGGACGAAAGAGACTCGAGCCTGGGGGAAGATTCTCTATCGAAACGAGGAATCTGGTTCTAAAGGATATCTTAGACCGCGCAATGGCAGGATAGGGTGATGCGTGCCTTTCAGTCATGTTGTTAGGAAACGACGGCCCCTGATGCCCTATGAGTTCGTACCAAGAGCGCTTCCCACTTTCTCAGTTGTACGTCCATTCTCCATCTTTCTTCGACTTGCAATCGGCTATGCAAACCCATCACCGACCTGAGACTCTCGTTTTTGAGAAGCGACTCAAGTGCGTTCGCTAGAGCATTCTCATTTCTAGGTTCGACAATCAAACCGTTTTTGCCGTCTTCCACAAGAGTCCTAATCCATCCAACTCTAGTTGTCAGAATTGGTTTCCCCATCGCCATTGCCTGCTTAATCGAATGAGGGGCCATGTCTTTCAGGGTAGGCAACACGTAGATATCAGCCATCGCATATTTCTGAAACAGTGAGTCTGCACTTTGCCACTTCGCCAAGATCTCGACCCATGACCGTAGCTGAAGTGAATCGACAAGCGCGTTTAGATTTGCAACGTAAAGGAGATCCGCCCGAGTTGGTCGCACCCCTTCCGTGGGGGGACCAACTATAAGAAACGAAAGGTTGTGCCAACTTTTCTTATGTACAAGTATTTCGGCTGCCTTGATTAAGAAACCTATCCCCTTTCTTGGAACTATCCTTGACGCACATAAAATGCGTATCTGACTTCCAGAACCAGGGCTGCTCTTGGCGCTTGGCAGCATCATTCGTGGGGACCACAAAGAAACATCAACTCCTGGCTCCAGGGTTATGAGCTTTCCTCGCGGGATGCCAGCTTTTCCAAGACAGCGTTCAGCAATTATGTTTTCCGCCACCGTGACTGACGCTCTACGTCCAACCTGAGCTTCGACGTAGAGTCTGACTCTATCCATCCAGCTGTGACTCTCTTCTTGAAACCCAGCCATGGAATACATCACAAGCTTCCTCCTAAGTCGAGGCACCAGCCAGACGATGAAGAAGCCTGCCCAGCTATAGTTGCAGAAGACTACATCCGAGTCTTCTCTCAAAGCGAGCCTTAGGAGGGCGCAAGCCCACGCAACTCTTTCCAGCGCCCTTATGAGATTCCATCTGTCTCTCCACGCCTCATCGTATTCCCTGCCAAACACCTTCAACCTTGTTACCGTCAGGTTTCCGTGCCCCTCTACCGGATGATCGGTTGGCTCGTACATGTAATCCACCACCCGTATTGAGTGTCCCTTCATGGACATGTATCTCCAGAGCGAAGCCAGCCACTCGAAGGAGTCCGCTTCGAATTTGCTTCCTCCTGCCAGAAGAACGAGAACCTTCACTCTTTCGCTGTCCTAGCTCTTTGTCAATATGAATATGTTGAGCGTCGGATTAGAATATATGATTGCTGTGACAGGCTGCTTTTCAAGTAGAACAAGGTCAGTTGAGTTGTACTTCCACATAAAAGGAAATTGTGGAAACGACGCTTGGTAATAGTTCCCCGCATCCCATGGAACAAAAAGGTAGAAGCTTGAGCCTGGAGGGACGCCCGTCTCCTCGCCTGTGTAGTTAAGCCCCACGGGCGGAATTGAGTCAGATCCAATGTTCGCATACTGGAAGTTATTGCTTTTTAACGCGACTAGAGGGCCAAATGGCTGAACCCACATTTGCAAGACCGGAATACTAGTCACCTCGGAGGAAACAAAAAACGAGTATGCGTCCATGTCGGCGTTGGTTACGCTGCCGTTTACGCTCGAGGTCCAAGCCGATGGATACTGGGATAAGAATCCCACTGCCTGGGAAGAAAGCACCAAGACAAGGACCAAGGATACAGTTACCATACGCGAAGATTTGGAGAGTCTCACACCAGTCAAGATGCACGAAGGAATCAACACGTAAGGGATGAACCGATACCACTCCAAGCCGGTTCCCACGAATACCGATCCAACGAGCCAGGCGCCAAATGTAAGGAAGAGGAGACACAGGAACAATATGCTGGGTTGGACTGTTCGTCGCCTGAGAAGCGAAAGGAGTGAGAGTACAGAGAGTCCGAGTCCTAGAGCAACGTAAAAGAACTCAGCCCCCCAATTTTTCAGTAGAATTTCTACGATGAAATACCCAGGTAACTGGCTGTTACTAATAGCATTAGTTGCGTAAGTGAGGTAAGACTCACCATAAATTATATTTGCCAATTCTCGTAATCCTGCCTGAAGTTGGGTGAAGTCTGCAATCCACCCCAGCCAAATGAAAGACCAAACTGCCACTACTTTCAGGTAGACTTGGCGCCTAGGTTCACCTAAGATAGATTTCGGGCCTGAACTTGATTTGTTCCTTGGCATCAGAATCAATACCAGCATAGTCGGCGCGAAAAGCAGAGGTCCCCCATTTACTGGATGCCCTAGGACAAGAGCGAGAATGAAAATTGCCATTAGCAAAAGATAACCTCTCGATTTTCTCTTAACTGTGAATATCAGAACCGACATGAACAGAGGAAATAATGCCGTAAGGAAGGTTCGCGGGACAGCGACCCCAATCTCAGGGTAGATTAGCGCACTCATCAGTATCAACGCCGCGGAAGTTGCCCTTTGCGTGAGCGCTAGTGCTCGACAAAGAAGACACACCCCAATCAGGAAGAAGAGATAGAGCAGCGGAAGAGACATGAATGAAACGGTATTGTAACTTAGATTCGTTATTGTGGCAACGCTGAAAAACAGTATGTGGAAACTAGGATAAAAATCCTGAGAGAGAATGTGGCCGGTGAGTTTGATGTCCATAACTAGACCGAACATGGCAGTTGGGTCCCCCGGGTCAGCCATGTAGTATCCTTGGAAATAGGGAACAAGTAAGAAGACCGAATTGCTGAGGAATGCGAAGGATAAACCGGGAACCACGCTACGAGTGTGGAAGACCGAGTCATTCACCGCTAGTAGAATGCCGTTTGCAAAGAGAGCGTACAAGAGAACCCAGACGTACTCTGGGTAACCTGAATAGATGGAGAGTTCGTTGTGTAGCGGGCGTGTGTTGAATCCAAGCGAGAGACATAGCAACCCCAGAATAAGCAGCCCAGAGCACAAGAGAAGGAGATGCAGCGAAAACCGTCGCTTCAGTACCTCTGTAGGCGCCCGGAAATCGCCTGTCTGAGGTCCGTCCGAAGCAGCCAGAGTCAATCGCAACCCTCGCAATAGTGTTGTCTCCGCGCTACCGCTTAGGGCTAGCCAGGACATCTTCATGAAGGCGGAAGATCCGATCCATCATTTCTTCGAAAGAAAATTTCTGTTTAACCACTCTGCGGTTCTCAGACTCGTAAATCATTGGGTTCCCAGTATCTGACAGACTTGTCACTATCGCGTCAGCAAGTCCGCTTGCGTCCCCTGGTCTAACGACTCGAAGTTTCACTCCCATTTTAGCAAGGTCGGGCGCAATTCCGACATTGGTTGCAACGACCCGTCTACCGCAACTAATCGCCTCCACAATTGGCCATCCGAAAGTCTCCGATAGAGAGGGAAAGACAAATGTATCACAACTGGAATAGAGCTTGATTAATTTCTCTTCAGGCAAGAAGCTTTCGATTACCCGTATGTTGTTAAGATACCCGAAGCGACGTGCGAGCTGAACTAATGCGTTCTTGCGCGATTTGGCACCACTGGTAGAGGGAGGGTCTCTACCAACAAAAACAAACACCGTATCTGGGTGTTTCTCGAGAACTTTCGCGATAGCCATGGAAAGAATTTGGATCCCCTTCCTTGCCTGAAACCACCCAACGTAAAGCACCATTGGTGCATTGACAGGGATGTTGTACTCTGCTCTAATGCTTGACTGCGCGAAACACCATTTGCCAAAGTCGATTCTGACTTCCCAAATTTCCTCGACTCGCTCTGGTTGCAATCCCTTTTGGCTGATAAGATAGCGATATGTTGCGGGTGAATTTGCAACCACACGATCGGCGTATCTGAGACTTACGTCCTCAAGCGCGGAAGAAACACGTAGCGAGAGGGACTCCCGTCGTGTCTCATAAGATCCGGTCCGGGTAAACATATTGCTGAACGCGAAAGAATACAGCACCACGGGCCTTTCCTTGAGCAGAGTCGGCAAGAGCCCTTCCCCAAATGTGACTGGTGCATCTATGATGTCCAACTGACTGTCCCTCGCCATCCTCGATAGAGTCTTCCATGCGGCTACGTTGTACCGCATACGTGAAAGGGCACTTCCGCTTTTCGCTTTTGGGCCTATCCTGTGAATTACCACTCCTTGATCATCATCTATGCTACTTTCCCCCATGGCTTGGGTGATGACGTGAACTTGGTGTCCACGCTCCGCGAAGGCTCTCACTACTTTGGGAAAGAACAGAGCACCAGCGTAGTTCATCCCATAAGGCGGATATTCCTTCGAAAGGAAAGCAATTTTCATTTTCAAGTCACCACTCACATTGAAGGTTTCGCCTGCTGGCACTTCAAGACATCGGATCACACTCCATACCATGCGATACAGAAATCCAGAGGAGGGAACATTTCGAGAGCAAAAGGCAATTTCAAATTGAGTTACCGAGTTGTCTGAAAGCTCTAGCACAAAGGAAGGTGGCGTCCATAACATCGAGCATACTTACTGGATAAGGTTCGTTGAATTTCAGGTTTCTTACACAACTCTTGAATAAGAACTCGTGACCGTATGTAACAGTCGAGTATCTTCGGGTGAAAACATTAAATCCCACAACTAGCAAGTTACGAGTAAGCTGGAGAATTTCGTTCGCAGCTTGGAGTCCTCTAGAAGTGATACTTTTCGAGTTTCCTATCCTGTTCAGCTTTACGACGGCCTGAGAATTCCCGTCTACTCTCAACCCACCTTTTGTGCCGCCTATGTCAATCGTGAACAGTTTCAACGCGGAACCGAATGACAGAAGAAATGACCCGACGGCGGCTTCCGTTGCGACTATCACTTCCAGCTCACTGCCGAGTACGCTATCTGTCCCTCTAGTGTTCGTGCAAACTGCTTTTACTTCCCCTGGTCTCCCGATAATCTCTACCAAAGCGAAGGCAGCGTGGATTGCCAAGTCAGAGAATACGTCTCCCGGCAACTCGTGAACCCAGTGGGCTTGGTCTAGAAAATATCTGTGTCGATGGTCATCGAAAGAAGCCGAATATCGAACAGTTGCGTTAACAACTTGGCCGACTTCCCCTCTATCTATCATTGCCTTCGCCTTGAGCATTGCAGGAGTGAAGGAATAATTCTGAATAGGAAACAGTCTTCTTTCGTATTTTCGTGCCGCTTCTACCATTACGGCACACTCTTCACCAGTAACCGAAAATGGCTTTTCCACTAGGCAATCGAACCCCGCTTCCACCGCCTTCACTACTAACTGTTCGTGAGATTGTGGCGGCGTGCATATGTCGAGGATGTCAACGTCAGTCGGATTGATTTCATCAATACTGCCATAGACCCTTGCGATATTGAACCTCGAAGCTAGCTTTTCCGCATTGGGTCTGGAAAGGTCGCAAATTCCCTCAATCGATATTCCCTTAATCCGGGAGAGAATGGGCAAATGAACCTCCGCTGCGACTTGGCCTGCCCCAACCACGCAAACACGGACAGGAATCTTCATCCGCTGCTCTCTCGTCTGAGTCATCGATATCTAATAAGCCCTCTTGTCGAGGTGGCCCAAAAATGCGAACAGTAATACTATGACCACCGAAGAGATTATGTGGAGCGACCTTGTCGGTGACTTGGGAGCTTTTGCCATTGACTTCGGGAGAAGTAAAAGCATCCTCGGGACCAAACTCATTTCCAAGGAAAGTGGACTTCCCTCAGCCTTCAATTTGGAATACGCCATCCTGATCGACTTCCTTTGAAAACCTAAACTATATGCCCGCTGAGCCATGAAGAAGACGGAGACCTTCTGTGAGAGAACTTTGTGGTGAACGCTAAATCCAGGAACGTAGAGAACTGGTTTCCCGAATCGGTTGACAAGCCTTAATGACAAGTCAACGTCTTCCGACGGGGGGTCAAACCACCGCTTTCTTGAGGCGTTATGTAATCCGAATCTCTCTGTGAAACCGTGTACCGCAAGAAATTCGCTGCGTCGAACCGCCATATTGTATCCCCATGCATTTCTCACTTCCGTTAGAGCGTGACAATCGAACCAGTCGGTTGAGCCCACGAGCCACGACAACTCACGCGGGAGCCAATCTAACTTCGTACTCCCCCACAACGGGTGTGAGGGACCGGTGATAGAAATAATGTCGTGGCTGTTCACTACACGACTAAGACTCGCAAACCACCCTTCATCCAAGATTACATCGTCATCGACGAACGCGATGAATTTGCCGCGCGACTCTTCTGCTCCAATATTCCTGGCGCCCGACATTCCCCCTATATGAGGAAAGTAGAGAACAGTTGAACTGAGGCTATGTATCTCATTCAATACACGCTTAACATAATCAAAGAGAGCGTTCTCTTTCTCGATTATGACAATCAGTTCCATCATATCAAGGGACCCCTGCTTGGTCACACTTTCAAAGAGATCACGCAGATCCCCCGCACGCCTCCTACTATAGGAGGTTACAACTATGGATAGTAGAAGCTGATCCCTTGACTTCAGGTCCGATGTCCACTTCGACTCGTGGTCAAGATTAAGACTCAAACAAAGGGCCACCTCAAATGCCGCCAGGAGTCCTCCACTAATCAGGAACACCTACAGTCCGGATGTTCGTCGGTTGCTTCGACGGGAATACGCTGAGTATCTCTCAGATGTGGTCGGGGGCATGCGCATTTCTCTAGCCCCCACAGCATCGACCTTGTGAGTCAGACTGAATTTCTCACCGATGCTCACGAGTCAGGTGAAGGTTTGGTGCTTTCACTGGAGTCCCCAAGCCAGCAAACACCCACCTCGAACCTAAATCAGGAAAGTTATGTTTTAAGAAGAAGTGGGGGCTCTGATAAACCAAGTCATAACCGAGCTCCTTGAGATACTCGACTAACGATGCATTTTGATCCTGAGATCCATGCATTTCAATCCAAAATGAATGAATTCTTTCGAAGATTCGTGGGTTTGACTCCTCGATTATCTGCCGTTCTGCATCCTCGCAGTCCATTTTAACTATGTCAATACAGTTTTCACGGGTTAGAATCTCGTCTACCAAGTCGTTGAACGCCCTTATACTTACCGGCTCCCCCTTGCCGCTCGTCAAAGTCTTCCCCATTAAACTGCCCGACAGGATGCCAAAACCATTTCGGTGGCCCACGGCTTGGTTGAATGTCACTATATTTGAGTACGGGGCTAGGTTTATGCATGCCATGTCATAGTACTTCTTGCTCGGCTCGAACATGTAAACTCGCGAGGCACCACGGTTTGCGAACAGCATTGCGGTATCTCCTATGTATCCACCGATATCTATTATGACGGCGTTCTTGACACCCACACTCTCCCAGTAGCCTTTACCTGTCGCTTCCATCCCGACTCTTATGACATGCAAAGGCGACCCCCGAACCCGCCCTAAGTTTTGAATGTCGAGTTCCATGCTCTTGATTCCCAACCGAGTGACACGGATACGTCTAGTTGCAATCAAGCGGACTAGGCGGAACGCAAGTGTGGATGATACACGCAACAGGAATCCAAGTCTAGATCGGCTCTCTACGGCGTTATCAGAGTACGAAGACCGAGCCAATTCGTCTCAGTTACACTTGAGAAGAGCCTGAGTCGCCATGCTTGTTTATTCCTAAATGCGGGCGTATATGTTTAGCAGGCTGAGGAGGTCTCCGGCTGCTATAGAAGGTGTAACCTGGTGTCACAACTCTCAGTCCCGTGGGAGTTTCCGCTCAATCCTTCTCAGCATCGCTGCAATTGTAGCGACTGCTAGTCCCTGCATCCCAATAAGAAGCAGAATTGCGCTCCCTAAAAAGTATCCACTATGGAACTCGTGATACGCGTAGTTTAGGGCGATGCCGTACAATAGTAGCCCTAAGGCTGGTAGTGTCACGAGTGCTGCTAGGAATGAGAATAGCAAAATTGGGTTGTATGTCCTTGCCAAGTCGAAGTTGGTGACAAGGTCTCGGAATCCCTGTCTCCAGGTTTTGGTCTTGGACACACCCCCCACCCTCCTTCTGTAGTCAATCGGAACAGTGGTAATCCTCCCAGACGCGAGCGCCATTTGAGCAGCAATCTCTTGCTCGACAGTCAACGGGTGTTTTTCGAGATGTAACCCCCTAACCAGTTGTGTCTTGATCAGATACATTCCTGAACACACATCGCCAATGGATGTACCGAAAAGTAAATCGAAGGTCTTGGTGATTACCCAGTTTCCAAACTTATGCACGCGGGACATATTTTCGTTGTTCGCGCGCACCCCTTTGACGAAGTCGTATTGGCCAATCAGGCGGAGGAACTTCTCAATATCTGAGGGAGCATAACTCGAGTCGCCATCCATAACTACGATGTATGGGGTCAGAACCATGGGAAAAACTGTCAAGAGCGCGCCGGCCTTTCCTTTTCCGTGCTGGAAGACAAGTTTTGCCCCGTGCGTACGAGCAGCCTCCGCGGTGTTGTCTCGGGAGTAGCCATCAACTACAATGATGTTGTCAAGGCCCTCTGCTTTGATTTCCTCTATCAGTTCCCCAATCGCTTGCCCCTCGTTCAATGTTGGAATGACCACGGTTACCAATCCTCCGCGCTCCGCAGTTTCATCGAAGCTTCCCTGTTTACCAAGTGGCGTCTCTGACTTTGAGTCGGCCACCCCTACTTCGCCATTTGTGGGGGTGTAGCGCATCCCCTCCCTCTTGGTAGTCATCCCATTGTTCAAGAGTCCCTACCTACCGATATTATGTGTTAGGCGACGATCTTTCCTGCCCCTAACGGCCGCCGGGTTCGATTACACCTTCCCATCGCTCTAACGACAGGCTTCCCTTTGCGATTTCGCGAGGAGGTGTCGAGCCTTCGTCCGCTCACATGTGGGGAGACGGTCAGAAGCGCCCGAACGCGAGCGTTCGACCTTTTGGTTGTCTGCGTCAACCAGAGCATCGTCTTGATGTAAGACGCAGGCGTCTTCAGCTTCAGTTTGTTGAGTATCTCTCCTAGGCCATTGTCAAGTCCTCCACGAGTCTGAACTTTACCCATCTCTTCAGGCTGAGCTCTATCATGCTTACCTTCTGGAAGGTGAAGAAGAGCCGCTCTACTTTGAAATGCTCTTCTTCGATGATTTTGCGCGGTGTCCGTCCCCGACACCTAGCTGTTCGACAGCGTCCAACGCGCCGTCGCCTTGATCGCCTCTTCAGGTGAAACCTTAGGCTTCCACCCCAGCTTCACCATCCTCTTAAGCGACAGCTCGACGAGCTTGTTGTCCCCAATCCACCCGCGCTCTCCGCCCGTGTACCTCCTCTTCACCCCGTCGAGCTTCATCTCTGCGATCACCAAATCCGCCACATCGTCCACCAGCGTCTGCCTCGGCTGCCCGAGGTTGAACGCCTCGACAGGCCCCTTGGACTTCCTCCACCCTGTCATCATCCCCTCGACGCAGTCCTTCACGTAGAGGTACTCCTTGCTCTGCTTCCCGTTCCCCAGTATCTCCAGCTCCTTCGGGTCCTTCTGCAGCTTGTGGACGAAGTCCCAGATGACCCCGCGCCTGCACCTCTCCCCGACGACGTTGGCGAACCGGAACGACCAGACCTTGATGGGGGCGAACTGCACGAAACTCTCGGCCCACGCCTCGCAGTTGTGCATCGCGATGCCCTGGCAGATGTACGAGTTGTCATCCTCAACCTCCAAGTTGTAGACCCAAATCGGCCTGCGCGAATGTGCGCGTCTGCTCACTCTCACTCTTTGAACCTGCGCGAAGATGAACTCGGGGTCGGTCCGCACCGCCATGGCAACGCTCTCGGTGATGAACGCTGCAATCTTTCGAACCGTCTCAATCGGACGCCTGAAGTCGGTCTCGTCATTCAAGACGAGGACGTTGTACCCCGCGTCACGGAATGCGCTGATTCTCTTTTGGTTGTCACGTTTGACGTCACTGCTCCCGCTTCTGCCTTGGTACTCGATGATCGCTTTGAAAGGTTCAGACACGAAGTCGGGACAATACCCCCCTATCACTCTCTGACCGTTGCCAACATAGCTGAAACTGTCACCACCGGCCTCTTTTATGAGCAGCCAGATGTAGAACTCCTGTGAGTTGATCTCCTTGTGCCCAAGAGTCTTCCTCAACCAATCCGCCCGCCACGTTGGGTCCTTGAACAGGTGCTCGTTGTAGTTGGGGTGACCCCTAGTCTTGTTCCCTATCTTGACCTTGATGTCGGGGAAGGCCGCATAAGTGCAGGCTTGCGAGCAAGAGATTGTCCAATAGGGTATGAGTTTCTTACATGAGATGCAACTATTCGCCACGACGGCCACCTTCTCGCCGACAGTCAGCCCCCCGACCGACTTCCACCCACTTTCCGTCAAGACCGGGTGCTCTGGCGTGGCCGAAACTTCGCAGTTGGTGGGAAGTTCGGGGAAGGCACTCTCTGGCATGTGAATGTGTTTGCGTCCGTCCCCGGAGCCGAATCGGATGTTGATGAGTTCCCCGTCGTAGAGCCTCCGAAAAGTCTGCTTCACCCTCTTCAGGTTGTTCTTGTGGGTGTACACCATATCTCCGACCCTTACCTCGCGTATCTCCTTGGACCCTCCCCCGGTGAGAACCTTCGCCCGACCCGTCACGCAAGCCAATTTTGACGCACCGTACAAGGATGTCTGGTGGGAAAGGTAGTCCTCAGGGGTCGGGGTGACCTTTGCCTCCCCGTAAATAGCAGAACTCGAAGCGAAAACAAGCTCGCCGACCTTGTGCTCCACCATCCCGTCGAGGATGTTAATCATCGCCATTAGGTTGTTCTCGAGGTCCCCCATATGGTCGACTATGCTCTTCCGTATGTTGGCCTGGGCGGCCATGTGGAACACGACGTCGTTCCCCTTCACAGCCTTCATGGTGGCGCCCCTGTCCTTGAGGTCGAGCTTCACGAACCTGAACCGTTTGTCGTCCTTCAGGTGGGCGATGTTCTCCAGGTGCCCCTCGCTGAGGTTGTCCACCGCGGTCACCTCGTACCCCTCCTCGAGCAGCCTGTCTACCACGTGGCTCCCGATGAAGCCAGCCCCGCCCGTCACCAATGCCTTCTGTGCCATGCTCCCCCTACCGTGGCGCTCTCCGGACGCGCACCCTGTTCTTCCTGACGGTCACGAAGCTCCCCGCGAGTCCCTCGATTTGGAGGACCCTGGCAAGTACTTTCATCCTGTCCTCGTGACTCCCTTCCACCCCTCGCAACAAGATGACCCCGCTCGTGGGCCTGCCGAGCCGGAAGACCAGCTCGCCGAAGTCCTTGTCGTCGGTGATGAGGATCCTTCCTTCCTGCTCGGCCCTGGACAGAACCTCTTCGTCGGCGGCCCCCGGCGTGACGTCCCCCACGAAGACCGAATCGTGTCCGGCAGAACCCAACAGTTCGGACAGCCTCCTCCCCGTGCTCTCGTCGACTAGGACCCGCAGCCTACCCGCGCGCAATGGGGATGATGTCTTCGCCCTTGACGACGCTGCTGGCGTACTCGAGGGCTGCCCTGACGTCCTGGCGAGTCATCTTCGGGTAGTCCTCAAGGAGATGTTCGACCGTCTCGCCCTGGGCTATCCTGTGAATGATGAGGTCTACTGGCACCCTCGTCCCCTTGATGACTGGCTTCCCTGCCATGACTTTCGGGTCCGTCACTATTCTCTCGAGCAACGACCTTTGCATCGACTGGAAACTCACTCCCAGATATTTAATGGTTGGCAAGGCCGGCGCATTCAGGCGGTATTCGCCGAAGCTCCGGCCGGGGCGGCTTTGTGCCCCTCCTCGAGCAGCCTGTCGACCACTTGGCTCCCGATGAAGCCAGCCCCGCAGGTGACGAGCGCTCTGATATCTAATCCCCTTGGGTATGCTGGATAGTCGTGAATGGCTTGGCACCGGATAAGCGCACGCAGGCGAAGGTCGCTCATCCCCGTCTCTCCCTCACCAGGAACCTACCAAGGAAGGACGCGTAGCTCGCGTCGCTCCTCCATGCCTTCGCCGCCTCGTTCCCCCACGACACGGCCGCCTCGGAGAACGCCCAGGCGAGCCTCATCCCCTCCATCAGCACGGCGTAGGCCTTGTCCCCGAAGCGCCCTGACGGTCTCGCCCCCTTACGAGTTTGCAGCGATTCGGATCCTCCCCGTCTCCCTGGCTCTTCGCAGGCCCCGCCTGCCTTCAATCAGAAGGATGTCGCGCCCAGCCCTCCTCAGGAACGGCTCCGCCTCCCCCTCCGTCACGAGGTGAAACTCGAACGGATGGCAGTCGGGGAGGCCGGCGCCCTCCTCCGCCCTGACCTTCAGCCTGGCCCTGGCCAGTGCCCCCGCCGGGACGGCGTCCGAGACCACCAGGATGTCGACGTCGCTCCCCCCGCTCATGTCCCCCCTGACCGCGCTCCCGAAGGCGTAGACCCTGGAGCCGGGGAGGATGCGGTGGAACTCGTCGGCCAGGTCGGGGGCGACCTCCCTCCACCCCCGCGCCAGCCCGGCCCTCCTCCGGGCCAGGCCCATCACCATCCGGGTCCCGCTCTTCATGCCTTGCCGAGGCGCCTCCGTCGCCCCGCGCCTTTCCGGCCCCCTATCAGCCTCATGACCTCCCCGCAGAGCTTTGCGGCGTCGGCCGCGTCGGCCTCGGTGTACCCCTTTTCTGAATACCTAGCCATGACATAGGCGTCTTCCAGGCTCGAGATCCTGGCCCTGTTCCTCCTGACGAAACCCTCCACCGCGGGGACGTCCTCACGGAACTCCGCGAGCAGCCCGCGCAGAGAGTGCGTCCTGGGAAAGTCTCCAGCCTCCGCGAGGAGGCCCGACTTCAGTGTGAGCTGCAGCCCCTGCTCGTAGAGGAAGCAGGAGAGGTCGAACTGGCGGGAGTCGAGGGCCCTCTTCGCGCCTTCGAGGAACTCGCCTGCCTTCCTCTTCAGCTCCTCGACCTCTTTCGTCGCTGCGCTCAATGCGAGACCATCTTAGGAGGAATCCGCCTCGGGTGGGGCATGCGGTGGGCGGACGCGCTCACGGCCATCCCCTCCTCACCAGGAACCTGCCGAGGAACGACGCGTAGTTAGGGTCGCTCCTCCATGCCTTCGCCGCCTGGTTCCCCCACGACACGGCAGCCTCGGAGAACGCCCAGGCGAGCCTCATCCCCTCCATCAACACGGAGTAGGCCCTGTCCCCCATCTCCTTCAGCTTCTTGAGGACCCCGACCAGGGCCCTGAGGAGGACCGCGCTCTCCAGCTTCACGTCGAGCCTCACGGCGAGGGAGTAGACCCCCCTCTCGACGCGCCCTAGCCTGAACCAGGAGCCGTCCCTCTTGGCCGAATACATCTCGCGCCTGAAGAAGTCTCTGAGCTTGGCAGTGTTCATTACGCCTTCACTGATGTTGAGGTGCTGGTGCCGGGCGCGGGGCCTGCGTAGGGACGGGCGTCGGTTCAAGCGTCTCATCCCATGAAACAGACTCTATTTAGGCTCGACGCGAAGGAAGGGGCGGAGGACCGGAAGCTCCGCGGCCACCTCGTACCCCTCCTCCAGGAGCCTGCCGACGACGTGGCTACCTGTGAACCCAGCCCCGCCTGTCACGAGGGGGCGCCCGGTCGCAGGAGCTCCCCCAGGAACGACACGGTCACCCCCTTCGACCGCAGGGCTTCGCTCATCCCCGAATGGTCCTCATCCAGGGTTATCAGGTCCGAACCTCGCTTCGCCGAAAGGGCGACCAGGAGGTCCCTGTCTGGTAGGGGGTCGCCCTGCCGCGCGTGCAGCGCAAGTCGGCGTCGTCCGCTTGTCCTTGTCGAGCCCCGTCCTCCCCCTTTCGCCCCGACCCGGAGAAGACGCCTGCTTCGACCACCCCTTGGGCCAGCCTCGAACCCGCGGCCATCTCCAACAGGACCAGCGGAAGGAGGAGCCCCACGGAGAAGTCCGCGGCGACAGCCCCGAGACGCAGGTCGACCGGGGTGGTCCCGCCCCCGAACAGGAGGTAGAACGTCAGGGCCAGGAGCGCCCCCTCCGCCGCCTTGAGCCACCCCTTCCAGGCCGCGCCCAGCTCCGACCCCTTGAGCACTGCTTCGACCGCAGCGACGGCGACCAAGAGCGCTGCGTAGGTGGCGCTCATGACGAAGTCGGAAAACCCCGAAACGATGACGAGCCCGGCCCCCGCCCCGGCCGCGCGGGACACCGCCCCGGCGACAGCCCCACCGGCGAGCCTCGGAGCGACCACGAGGACTGCGACGTACGCTGCCGCCACCCCCGCTCCGCCCCACCACCGGAGGGCCCTCCGCCGCCGTCCCCCCCTTCCGCCCCCGCCCCCCGCCTCCGCCACAGCCACCGCGGCGAGCAGGGCCGCCGCCCACGAGGCAGCCATCGCTCCTCCTGCCGCTGGGCTCTCGGCCGCCGTGACCACGCGCGCGGAGACGTCGAGGCTGACAGGGACTACGCCTCCGACCTCCGCCTCACCAGTCACCTCCCCGCTGATGTTCCCGATGACTGACGCCGGGGACGACACGTTGAGGAAGGGGACCAGGAAGGCGACCTTCCCCCCGGGGGGGATGTCGACGGACCCTATCCCATGCGAGAGGAGGACGACCCCGTCGTCGACGACCTTCACCTGCAGCCCCGAGACGGCGATCCCCAGGAACCCCTGGTTCGAAATCTGCACGGGGACAGTCACCAGAGCCCCTGCGACCTTGACAGGCGCGCCGGCGGTCAGCCTCAGCCCGGAGACGGACGCGGCAGGGACGGCGACCAGCGCCACCCCGGCGACGAGGAAGAGGACGAACGCGACACCGAGCCGCTTCGCCTGGCTCATCCCGGCCCGAGGACCCCGTCGCGCATCTCGTACACCTTCCCCAGGCGGCCCCTCAGCTTCTGGTCGTGGGTGGATATCACCACGGCCGCCCCTACCTCCCGGGAGAGCCCCTCGAGGAGGTCGAGGACCTTCCCCCCGGTCGCCGAGTCGAGCTGGCTCGTGGGCTCGTCGGCGAGGACGAGGGCGGGGGTGTTCACCAGGGCCCTCGCGACGGCGACCCTCTGCTGCTCCCCCACGCTCAGCTCCCGCGGCCTCCGCCTCTCCTTCCCCCCTAGCCCGACCGCGGCGACGAGGTCGGACGCCCTCCTGAGCTGGGCGGCCGTTGGACCCCCCGCGAGGACCAGAGGGAGCCTCACGTTCTCTATCACCGAAAGCTTCTGCATCAGCCTGAGCTGCTGGAAGACGAACCCCACCCTCCGGAGCCTGAGCTCCCTCCTCCGTGGGACGGGCATCCCCCCGACGTCCTCCCCGACGAAGTATGCCTTGCCTGAGGTCGGGACCAGGAGGGTCCCGAGCATCCCCATCAGCGTCGTCTTCCCTGACCCGGAGGGGCCGACGACCCCCATCACCTTCCCCACTTCGACGCTGATGGTGGCGCCTTCCACCGCCTTCACGTCCCCGTAGGCCTTGGTGGCCCCCTCCAGAGCAGCGACCGGGGGGCTCATCCCAGGCTCCTGACGGCCCCGACGGTGGCCGCGACCCCGACAGCGACCCCGACCGCCAGGACCCCCGCCACGGCGAGGACGGCGTCGGTCGGGGGGAGGATGGCCGCAAGGGTCCCCAGGGAGACTGAGAGGGAGAGCCCGGCGTACCGCTCGAACACGAAGGCCGTGGCCCCCCCAGAAAGGACGGCGCCTGCCACCCCGCCCGCCAGGGTCACCAGCGCTGTCTCAGCGAGGGTAACCTTCAGCACCGACCACACCGAGGCTCCCATGGCCACCATGGTGGCGAGCTCCTCCCTCTCCTCCAGTATGTTCACCATGGTTATCACAGTGACGAAGAGGCCGGCCAGGACCGACGCCACCGCCGCCATGGCGATGTCGAACGTCCCCACCGAAGACAGGAGCGGGGCCGTGATCGCCTGGCTCGCCCCGTAGGAGAGGACCCCCACCCCTGGGACCGCCGACTCTATGCTCGCTGGGACCCCCGCGGTGGCGTTGTCCGTGTCCACCAGGACGGCGGACACAAGGTCAGAGTATCCGAGGGACGCCTGCGCCGTCTGGAGCGGCATGATGACAGAGTTGCTGAGGACTACGTTGGAGGTGTGCATCACCCCGCTCACGGTCAGCACTGCACCTCCCTCGCGGATGGTGGAGCCGACCCCCAGCCCCCCGGTCGACGCGAGGTAGTTCCCCACCACCACCTGGTCGGCCGACTCGGGGTAGCTCCCTTCGAGGGTCAGTGGGGTTGCGGAGGCGAACATAGAGAAGTTCTGGATCGGCACCCCGATCGTTATGTTGGAAGGGACCAGCCCTTTCACGTCGACCACTATCAGGATGGGGGTCGCGGACGTCACCCCCTTCACGCTCGCCACTTCGGACACGGCCCCCTGCGAGATGACTGCCCCCAGGGGGAGGCCTCCCAGAAGGAGGGCCCCCTTCGACACGACGATGAAGTCGGCGTTGTATATGGTGTAGCTCTGGTCGACGACTGTGGTGTACCTGGCCGACACCGCGGTGACCGTCAGCACGAGGACGATGCACAAGGCTATCCCAGCCACGGATAGCGAAGTCCTCAGGGGCTTCCTGAACGAGTTGCGAAGTCCCAGGGAAGCCAGAGACACGAGCCCTTCTGCCCTCAGCGTCTCTATTTAGGGTGATTCGCGCTCGGCCGTTCGGTATCCTTCCCGAATTGCCGGCCAACGTCTATATACTGACCCATCGAAAAAGGGTGCGGTTGAATCATAGGACTGCGCTCGCCATCCTCGGAGCGACGTTCCTTGCCTTTTCCTTCCTTCCGATTTCGGCGGGGGCGACGACCCAGTCCACGTCAAGCACGAACTCGTCCCTCACGGTGACAGTGGGGCCCGTCGGTTCGCTCACCCTGGCGGGCAAGGTCGTGACTGAAAACTACTCGACCCCGGGGACGGTCCCCAGCGTGACTGCGAGCGCCAGCGTGTCGAGCTCCGGCGGCCAGTCGGTGGCGAAAATCCAAGCCACCGCGACCCTCCCTGCGGCCGACACGAAGAACATAACGGGGTCGGTCTCGGGGCACGGGACCTACGGCAACGACAAGTCGTCCGGGACGATAACGATCAGCGGCTCGCCAGGGATAAACAACCCGACCTCCACCATAGACCTGACCTACAGTGGAACTGCGACCACCGTCACGGCGCAGGGGACCTTCAAGGTCACCTACGGGACCTACACCTTCGGCACACAGACGGTGGAGATAACCGAGGCCAACGTGTCCCAGCTGGTCTCGATATACCAGAGCCAATTCAACACGACAAGGATCAACGCCATGCTGGCCCAGAGCCCAATCTACGCAGCCGCGAACGTCACGGCGACCGCGTTCACGATAACGAACACCCCCGGGAGCTCCTATTCGACCGTCACCGTGGACCTCGGCCTCTCGGGGAACTTCACCGCCCTCCCAGGCGCGGAGGTCGCGTCGCTCTGCACGAGATCCTCCGCCAGCGCGTGCGCGGCCGGGGCGAGCCTCCTCAACGCGATCGACAACGCCGTGACAGGGTATACCTACTCCTTCGGGTATTCTTCAGGGACCATCACTTTCGACGCGACGGTGACCGGGCCCACGAACTTCAACCTGAACTCGATAGCACAAGCGGAGGTCAGGTCTTCCGAGTCGTCAGGGAACTTCACCTCGGCGCAGAAGGCCTTCCTCAGCTCGACCACGTTCGACATCAGCGGGCTCTCGTTCAGCGCGCAGATGAACCAGTCCTCGACCGGGCTCGTGAATGCCGAGTTCAAGCTCGGCGGGCTGGTCCTCAACCCCAGGGTGACGGTCACCAGCGGACAGTTCAACGAATCCGGGTTCTTCAGCTCCTTCGGGAGCGCCCCGGCCAACCTGACGGTCCGGACGAGCGGGGGAGGCAAGCTGACCATCCCTCCAGGGGTCCCGGCTCCCGTTTCGCAGACGGCCACGTCGGCCACCTGGGTCAACGTGAACGGGTCGGCCCTGGCGCCCATGACCTTCAGCGTGGGGACGGTCACCACCCAGAGCGCAGGGAGCCAGACGAGCGGCACCGCCAGCACCACGTCGGGCAACTCCATACCGGAGTTCCCGCTCCAGTCCGCTGCCGCGTTCGTGCTCGTCGCCGTCGTTTTGACGGCCTACCTGTTGACGAGGCGCTCGCTGGCCTCCAGGGGCCGAACGCTCCTGGCCCCGCACTGACACTTCCGGGCCGTCAGGCGGCCAGCCCTTCCGTCGCCCCGCTGAGTTCCTACTCTACCTTCTCGGCCTGGTCCAGCTCGGATGCCGGCGGCCAGTTCCTCCTCGCGTATCGGCTACTGCGGTCAACCCCAGTTTCTCCTTTGCTCGCCCAAGTCGCGAATGACCTTTTCGCATTCTCCCTTCCCGACGACCCTCCCTGCTCCGAGCGGGGGCCTGGCCTTCATGACTACGCATCCCTTGTCCACGCGGACCTCCAGCATGGAGCCTTCCTTGATCCCGGGCGACTCCGACAACTTTACCTGTACGGTGGACTGTCCCGTGTGTCTGGCCCTCGCCAAGGACGGCCTGCTCTTGGTCGCAACCCTGAGAGGTTCGACTTGAGTTTCCCTTTTCGAACCGGATGTTGGTGGGCTGCCATGGGAAATATGACCGACAGCGGGTCGCAGGCGGAAAACGTCTTAGGCCACGCCCGGGAGCCGCAGCGCGATGACCATGCTCCAGGGGCGGACGGGGGTCTTCCTCTGGGCAGCTGGCATGGCGTCGGTGTATGCGGCCATGTCCTTCCTCTGGAGCGTCCTAGGCTTCGCGTCCCCCGTCCCCCCGGTCCACCTGCACGAGTACGCTTTCCCTGCCCTCGTGACCGAGGTGGGTGGGCACATACTCTTCGGGGTCGTGGCAGCGGCCGCCACCATGGACGCCGGGCTGGTCCTCCTCGCCGCCGGGGAGAGCGTCCTCATCGACTCCGACCACCTGCTCGCTGCGCTCGGGTACCCGGTCGAGGGGCGGCTCGCCCACTCGGTCTTCTTCGCCCTCTTCGCAGCAGGGGTGCTCGCCTACCTGGCGATGAAGAGCGGGAGGCCCCCGAGGGGGGTGTTCTTCGTCACCCTCTCGTCCGTCGCGGCCCACTTCAGCTACGACGTGTTCGCAGGGAACGGGGTGTTCTACCTGCTCTCCCCGGCCTCGTTCGCAGCCTACGACTTCCCCTACTGGACCTGGCTCCCGCTCGTCGCGGTCGCGGTGCTCCTGAACGCCCTCCCAATGGTGGCGGCGAGGGCTCCGCCGGCGGCGCGCGGCGACGCAGGCTGACGCGTCGGGGACGATGGATCGCCTGGCATGCCGCGGGCCTGCCTGCTGGGCGCGGGGCCTGCATGGGGGCGGACGTCGGTCCGAGCGTTCCACCCCACGGAGCGGGCTCTGTCTAGCCTCGACGCGGAGCGAGGATCCTCGGAAACCGATACCGAGCGAAGCGGCGCCCTCCAGAGCGGAGCCTGGTCGGGCCGCGGCGGAGGAGGCCCAGCTGGTCTCCCCGGCCTTTACTTTGAACCGTACAGGCTTTGGCGCGAAGAGCGGGTCGTTTGTGAAATACAGAAAGAGCGAGACAACCGAAGCTGGACGACTTTTGAGAGCTCTGGTCGGCATCGAGGACCAAGTGGTCACGTTTTGTGCAAGTCGGACCACCTATGCCGTTGGTCTGGTCAACGCGTCGGCATCTGCATCGTACATTCTCAGGTCGCGGAACAATTGCCCCCATTGGCCTCCTGCGTTTCGCGACCCTGCAAAGCTCGCACACTCGACACAGTGGACCTCCAGAAAGGATCTCCCCATGAACGGCGGCATCTCCCAGTTCTGCCTCGAAACGCCGAAAGGGAACCAATAAATACTTGAAATAAGATATATCTTACTGGTGGGGAGAGATGACGCTTGAACTGACAAGGCTTTCGGAGAGGGGGCAGATAGTCATACCTACAGAGCTCAGGAAGAGCATGAAGCTGAAGGAGGGGGAGAGGTTCATAGTGACGGGCCTGGGCGACACCATAATCCTGAGGAAGCTCGAGCTCTCGCACGAGAGGCTGAGGCTGAAGAGGCTGATCAGGGAGTCCAGCGAGAAGGCCAGGAAATCTGGGTTCACCGAGAAGGAAGTGGAGAAGCTCATAGAGAAGGCCAGAAAGGTCAGCTGATGAGGGTCGTCCTCGACACGAACGTCCTGGTGTCGGCATTCATCTCAAAGCGCGGCTATCCGGCGAACATCCTCGACCTCATTACGACCTTCGAAGAGATGACGCTCCTTCTCTCCGACGGAATCCTGAAAGAGTTCTCAGACGTGATCGCCAGGGAGGAAGTACGAGAGAGGTTCGGCTATACCGCGTCTGAAACCAAGGAGTTCGTAAGCGCAATCAGGGCAGTCGCGGAGATCGTCAGTGTCAGGTCGACCTTCAAGGTCGTGGAAGAAGATCCGAAGGACGACATGGTGCTGAACGCGGCTTACGACGGCAAGGCCGCTTATGTGGTGTCCGGAGACGGGCATCTGCGGAGGGTGAAAAAATTCAAGGGCACCAAGGTAGTGAGTCCGAAGGAGTTCATGGGAGTGATAACCAGAAGGTTTGGGGAGCTGATGGTATCAAGGAGGGACGTCGATTCAACTTCTCCGACCTAAAGGTCCGGAGATTGCAGCTGCCGGTTTCGCCGCCATAGGCTGGTCGAAGGCAACCCCCCTCCCTCCGTGACGGCCCCATGCATGCCATGCGGTCGGTCCCCTATGGTATTCGAAGGCAGATGCCTATCCCTTGGCCGCCGGGAGGACGAGTTTGTTCTTCATGAAGTTGGAGAGCTTGAAGTTCATCCGAGGGGAGCGGTCGTAGGCGCCCATGAACCTCAACCTCTCGACTGCGACAGCGTTGCACCCGAGGGTGTCCCTGCACCACCTCAGCATCCTGTTCACGATATCCTCGAGCACCCACCTCCTCTTGTCCTTCGAGGCCGTGACCAGCCTCCTATCCCTGAAGAACCTCGTAGCGACGAGGTTCCCGTCTCCAGACGCCACGGTGCATGCGATGCCTTCCGGGTTGATGTCTATGCCAGCGAGCCTGCCCGTCCACTCGATGGTGGGCTCGTCGAGCTCTGGATGCAGAGGGACCGTGATGAATGAAGAATCGTTGGTCAAAGTGACGTGGCTCCCTCTCTGCCTCAGGACACGGAAGCCGAAGCGCTTGGTCAGGATCTTGATCAGGTCCTTCCCAGAGACAGCCGGAAGCCTGCTCAACCGGTCACTCTGCGGGGACCAGCTGTCCTTTGTCTATCGCCACCTCGCCATGCTCCATGGCGTAGTCGGCCATGGCTTCGAGATGCGTCTGGATGGCCTCCCTCAGGTTCCGTCTGGCCTCCTCCTTGGTCGCCCCCTGGGTTGTGATACCCAGCTCTGGGACCCTGGCAATGTAGTGCTTCTCGCCCTTGTACAACCTGATGCTGAATTTCATCGACATGTATGAGATACAGAGGCCGGCCAGTTATTTAAGTGGACCCGCTAGTTCATGAATCGAGGTTGTGTCTGGCCCACCTTTCAGGCACCTCGCGTCTTGATGAGGTCGGGGAGCATCCCATGGCAGATTGGCAATGGGGTCGCACTTTTCAGCGCCGCATCGAGGGCCCCCGACCACGCTGCTATCCGGCTTCACGTCGAGGCTCATGGCGATGGAGGAGAACCCCCCGCTCGACCCGCCCGAGCATGAACCAGGTGCCTCCGCTCTTCGCCCGGGGCGTCTCGCGCCCGAGGACATCTCTGAGATCTGAAGGCATGACTACGCCTTCGTGGGTGTGGAGCTGTAGCGAGGGCGCGCCATCGCCTTCAGGGAGGCTCAGACGTTCCCCCTCGGCAGGTCCGAGGCCCGGCCCCTGAGCTCCCTCCCTACCGACCTGTACGCGGAGTAGACGACCAGCCCTACGAAGAGTGTGAGGGACCCGATGGCCAGGGACTCCTCCCCCAGGCCGAGCAACAGGACCCCCGACACGACCAGGGAGAAGGCCTGGACGTAAGGGTACCCCCGCGCGAGATAGGCCCCGGGGACCTTCCTCTTCCTCGTCACAGCGACCTCCACCCCGGAGAGCATGTAGGAGAATATCACCCCGAAGTTGGCCACGAGGGCGATCGTCTCCACGTTCCCGAGCGCGAGGGATGCGAGCATCACCGCCGCTATCACCGCCGTCGGTACCTTGGACCCCTTCCCGAGGTACGAAGGGAGGAGCCCGTCCTCCCCCATCTGCTTCGTCGTCCTCGACCCCGCGATTATGAGGGAGAGCGTGACGGTCAGGGTGGCGGTCAGGGCAGCCACGCTCACCACGGCGGATATCGGCCCTGGCGCCTTCACCGCGGAGAGGGCGAGCGAGACGGGGTTCGATGCGGTGCCGTACTTGGACCAGCTCATGGCGAAGAGCATCGAGAAGACGACGAGGACGTAGAGGACGGTGCTCGTCACGAGGGAGGTGATGATGGCCCTGGGGACCTGTCTCGCGCCGTCTTCCACGTCCGGGGTCAGCGTCGCGATCGTGTTGAACCCCGAGTACGCGAAGAAGGCGAGGGACGCCGCCTGGAGGACGCCGAGCGAGCCGAGCGGGAAGAAGGGGGCGAAGTTGGACGGGGAGTACCTCCCGAAGAAGAGGACGGCGGCGACGGTCAGCCCCAGGCCGAATACGGTGAATGCGACGAGCCACTTCTCGAACTCGGAGGCTATCTTGATCCCCCTGACCTCGACGTAGGAGAGGACAAGCACCAAGGCGGCGGCGAGCGGGTAGTACCACGAACCAGGCAGCCCGAACCCTGTCAGGTACTCGGCGAAGCCGAGGGCGACGGCCCCGCCGCTCACAGCGTAGGATATCAGCCTGAACCACCCCACGAGGAAGCCGACGGTGTCCCCCAGGGTGGCCCTGGCGAAGCTGTACACCCCGCCCTCGACGTCTGGGAGCTTGGACGAGAGCTCGGCGCTGTTCAGCCCCACGGTGATCGCAAGCACGGCGGTGATTGCGAACGCGACCAGCGCCGCGGGGCCCGCTTCGTCGATGGCCGAGCCTGCCATGACGAATATCCCCGCCCCGACTATGTTCCCCAGCCCGACCGCCGTGGCCTCCCAGAAGCTCAGCCGTCTTCTAGCCAACCTCTACCTCTCCTCCACCATCTTCCTCGCGCGCGTGGTCGTCCCTTCCGCTCTTTATCCGCAGCCTTCACCGCGATCTCTTCGCCGTGGGCAAGGCTGAAGCGCGTCTTCGCGGCCACCTGGCCTGTCCCTGCTCCCGACGCGCCCCGCTCCACCCCCCCGAGCCTGAACCAGGAGCCGTCCCTCTTTGCCGCGGACATCTCGCGCCTGAAGAAGTCTCTGAGCTTTGAGGTGTTCATTACGCCTTCGACGTTGAGGTGCTGCTGGGCGAGGGGTGTACGCGGACGGACGTCGGTTCGAGTGTTTCACACTTTCAACTCAGCGCACTTGGCCTCGAAGTCGGACGGAGACTGGAGGGACCTGGGACCAGGTGAGGACGTCGCAGTTGCTGAGCTGGGCTCGCGTATGAAGCCGGCCTCGATTGGCGGGGAGTACGAGGTTGTTCTTGGCGACGAACCCCTTCAGGCTTCGGCGAACCCATTTGCCGTCTCTTCGCTCTTGCGAAGGGAGGCAATCCGCCTGATGGCCTTCGGTGCAGTCGTCGCCATGCGCGCCCCTGCCGACGCCGTCTCCCCGATGCCATCCGGCTTCCTGACGCTGCCGACCCCCGAACCTGTGCCCGACGGTCCACCCCTGACGGAGCCGTCACTACCGCCCAGGAGTGCTGATGGGGCCGCGCTCACTCGGCCTCGCCTTCCTTGCGCTTGCCGGGGGAGCCGGGAAGGCGCGTGACCCCCTCGACCCTGTCGAAACCCCTGTCGAAGGCGAAGATGTCCTGGACCCCGTGACGCCTCATCAGGCGGACGGCCAGGGAATCGTTCGGGTCGAGCCCAAGGTCGCGAGCCGACTCGGCAGCCCCGAGATACTCCTCGGGCGTGACCCCTTCGACCTACACGTTCACGTTCGTGAGCAGCCCCGAAACGAGCTCGGCCAGCTCGGAAATCGCCATCCTTCGCTTGAGGATATTGGAGGCCTCTGAAATGTGCACGACGCTCGTCAGCACCTGCTCCTCCCCCCTGCTGACCCTGGCGACTATGGTCTTGGCCTCTTCTTTCATCAGCTTTTCGTCCGCGGTCAGTGTCCTCCGAGGTTTGTAGTAGGCATATACGAAAGGGTTGGCGTCGAGGAACTTCAGCCCCCGTCACACTTCCTCGTCGAAAGCTGACTCGAAGGATCCCCAGTCTCCGATGGCATCTACACCCAGATCCACCTTGTCGAAGAACCTCGTGAGGTCGACCTTATTCTTCGGGATGATCTTCAGGTGGTCGCCCTGGCTCAAGATGATGACTTCCTTCGTCTGTCCGAGTTCCTTCCCCTCCATTCAGAAGGGAGGAGCACCCTACCCTGTCCGTCCACTTTCCTTACCTCTATTACGTCCATTCTCCCAGTTTCTGAGTTCATTTACCTGTTTATGAGCATTCACCCATAGTCTTCCCATCCTTACCTACAGGGCGATTCGACGTTGTGGAGATGGTCTGGCTCGTCCTCTCAGGAAGGACGAGATGCTTCTCCGCCAAAGTCCCTCCACGCCTAGTCTGACCTCTCTATGGACTGCTCTGTCTCCTGGCGAGAGCGCATCTGCAGTATCACCTTCGACGTCTTCGCGGCAGCGCCCGCATCTCCGAAGGAACACCGAGGTGTCGGCGAGGTTGTGCCCCCTGATGGTCGACCTCAGCTCCTGGTCGACGGTGAGGAGCTCAACTCCTCGTCACGGAGGTCTCGTCTATGAGGAAGGCCTGACCCCCTTGACATCGTAGGCACGACGCGGTTCGTATCCATGCACACACTTCCGCACGGCCTCGTGACTCCTCTCGGCAAACGGGTCAAGGGCGTGCGATACTCCTCTAAGACTCAGGCCGAGGAAGTACGGGCAGAGGCCTTGCGCTGCGGCCTGGGGGGGTCCTCCCCCCTCGGAATCACACGAAGAGGGAGGGTCGCCTCTCCAGTAGATTCACCGGAAGAGGAGAGGCGCAGACGACCGGCTCGAAACTTCGCTGAGCTTGCGGGGCTGAGGGGCCGGTCAGCAGCTTCCTGTCTGCTCCCTTCGGGGAAGTTCAGACGGCCGCATTGCGAAGCAGTCCATGGCCCCATTCGAAGCACCGCGAACATGCGCTGGAAGAGTTATGAAGACGCCGCCGCAAGAGGGAGGCCGGTCACTGTTGCCCGGTTCATTGATTGAAGATGCGAGCTCGACCAAGCACGCGACAAATGCGGAAATGGAATCCGCCTGGACTAGGCTGTCCAGCCGTTCGAAGAAGGGAGTCTATCTTCTCCTGATTGCGTCTCTCGGCTTCTTTACGGCTGTGGTCGGCTACGTCGAGTACGTCGACTCGGTTACGGGCTCGGAGGCGTTCATGGCGACGTTCGCGCCGTTCGTGTTGAGCCTCCTTCTTATGGGCTCCACGTCCATCTTTCTTTCTGTGTACTTGTCGACAAGGCCAGGAGCCACGCGCTCCGACCTCTTGGGCAGCTTCTGGATGCTGCTCCTCTTGCCGATGTCAATCGCGCTCTACAGCGACTTTACTGCGGTCGATCTTCTCTTCATCATACTGATAGTCGGGTCTGCGCTCATGCTCTGGACGGAGCACGTGGAGAAGGGGATAGGCCGAGAGACAACCAAGATGGTTGGCTGAGCGGTCGGACTTCACCGGGCCGGGCCCTTCGCCCCGGCTCTCGAGAACCTGTCCACCTCTTCCTTCTCCCTGTCGCTGAGTTCCTCCGAGTATCCGTCCCCGACCACCTCCTGCGCCCCCCCTCCGAAGCTCCGGCTGTCGAAGGTGGCGAAGGCGCCTATCCCCAGGGCGTACATGAGCAGGACCGAAGCGGCGTCGGTCACGCTGAGCTCCCGCTTCCCTTCTGCGAACATCCCCAGGGCCTTCCTGTGGGTCTCTTCGTCGACGACCAGTTCCCTCGCCCCCATCTCCTTGACCGAGCCTGGGAAGGCACGGGCGGCGGCCCAGCCGAGCCTGGACTTCAGCATGAGGGTCGTCTCCACAGTGACATAGCTGCCGAAATACGGGCTCCCCCACTTCCCACGGAGGGCGTGCAGGACGATGGCGGCTGCGTCGAGGTGGTGGACGTCGGCGGTGTCGTGCAGGGCGTACAGCACCCCTGTGTCCAGGAATATGGCCAGCGCGCCCACCTAGGCTGACTCGGCCGCGAGGGCGGCGGCGACCTCCTCGTCGACCCGCTCTGAAGCCCTGACCACCCCCTTGGCAGACGGCCGCGCCGTGGAAAGGACCTTCTGGAGGGCCTCGATGTTCCCCGCGAACCTGTCGTCGCTGGCCCGGGCAAGGGCGATGGCCCGTCTGAGCGTCTCCGACATCGTCTTCGTCCCCAGCCGCTTCCGGAGGCCTTCGAGGGCCTCCTTGTCCCGCTTCGAGACCCTGATGGTGGTGCTCATGATGGGAAGATGTAGATATGTAGACATATAGGCTTGGCTACCCATCCGCCGACCACCAGGCGAGGGCCGCGGCTAGAGCGCCTTCAGTATCTCCTCTGTCTTCCGTACCCTGCCGATCCTCTTCAGCACGAAGTTGACTGCCGCGTCGTGCTGCTCCTCCGACCTCGAGCTCATCGCGTCCTCGGCGAAAATCTGCTGGAAGCCGTACTCGTAGGCGAACCTCGCCGTGCTCTCCACCCCGTAGTCTGTGGCTATCCCGCACAGGACGATGGTGTCGAGCCCCCTCCTCCTGAGGCACAGCTCGAGCTCCGTCCCATAGAACGCCCCCCACTGCCTCTTCGTTATCACGACGTCGCCCTGCTGAGGGGTCATCTCTGGGACGAAGTCTGCCCAGTCGGGGGCCGCGTTAGAGGGCCTCTGGAAGGTCTCGTCGCTTATCGCCTTCAGCGCCGTCCCGGGGCCCATGGCGACGTGCACCAGGAAGACGGGCATCGCGTTCTTCCTGAACGCGGCCGCGAGCTTTGCGGCGTTGGCGATCACCTCTTTCGCGGGGTGGGGCTTCGCCTCCATCTGCGATATCCCCTTCTGGAGGTCTATCACCACGAGGGCCGTCTTGGGCTTCTCTATGTTCAACGGCTCTGCCAAGATGGCTTGCGCTTCAGGCGCCCGACGTTAAAACTTTCGAGCGTGTCTCCAAGGCCGGGCACAACGTGAAACCGACAGGCTCTCCTGGTCAGTCCTCATCGCGTAAACTCCTCGTCCTTGCTGGTGTGGCCGGCGTCGTCGCACTTCGCATAGCGCTTCTCGTCGGTCCCCTGGTGGACCTGGGCGGTTCCAGGGAGGGGACAGGCAGGGATGAGTGGCCGGAAGCGCCCCTGGGCGCCTCGACCCCTAGTGGGCTTCTGCGGGGTTTCAACCCCCCAGTCGCGCTTAATAGCAGGCCGGGGGGACAGGCCGCCCGTTGGGTTTGGCCCCCGGCCAGGCAGGCACGTCCCCGCTGAAGTCGCTCCCCCCGAGAGCATCACTGCTCGTCCGGGCGACGCTCCTCCTGGACGCAGTTCTTGCGGTCGCAGGTCCCACAGCCATAGCGAGCCAGGTCGATCCTGTCACCGCCTACGTGAACGGAGGGATGGCCTTCACCCCCGCCGTCGGCTTCGGCCTCGCCGCGACCCTCTTCGTCGTCCTCTCGGCGGTGGCTGTCGCTGCTTACATGGACAGGGCGAGGGGGCAGGGGGGCTCCCAGAAGCTCGTGACCTGGGGGAACTGGTGGCTCCTGCTTCTCGTCCCTGCCATCCTCGGGGACTACTTCGACTTCTTCGCCGGGCACATGGTCTTCATGCTCTTCTTCGTGGCCATGGCCTACCTCTCCTACTCAGGGCGGGAGAGCTCCTGGAAGTTGGGGGCGGGGCTCGGGACCTTCATAGCAGTCTTCTACGCCACAGACGGGAGCGGGGACCTCATCCGCGGGGGCCCGTGGAACCTCACCGCGGTCACGCTGTCCTCGCCGGCCGTCACCCACACCGCCTGGGGGCTCCTCGCCTTCACTTCGGACATGATGGTCGCCATGGCCCTCGTCCCTCTGGTCTACTCCTTGTTTCTTGGGAGGAGGCGGACCCTCACCGCCCTCCTCGTCGCCGCGATGTTCCTCGCGACCGTCCCGCGGCTCGCCCTCCTCCCCGTCCTGGGGTTCCAGGCCGCCTTCAACGGGTGGCCTTCCCTGGTAGCCGACGCCGGCGACGTCATCGCCCTGATAGCAATCCCGCTGGCCTGGAGGACAGAGAAGGGAGCAACCTATTCGCGATCGTCGCCCGTCGCCTAGCGCCGTGCACGGGTGGTCTGATGGTGCTGCAGGTGCCTCTGCGACCGGGGCTCCATGCTGCCACGGCTGCCGATGGCTCGGTGTTCGCGGGGCCTAGTCACTCGACCCGCCAGGTGTGTGGGCTGCTGCCATCGCGACGACCTGCGGGCTACCACTGCTCCTGAGGTCCGATGCCGGTTGAAGCCCTTCCGTGCTCTGCTTCGGCCGCGCGAAGGCGGTGTCGTTTCAGAGAGCGGATGCGTCTGCGCGATTCGAACCGCAGGCTGGTCCGTGTCACTGTCTTCCTTTCAGTGTCGCGACGAAGACGGCGAGGAAGAAACCGAACCTGAGCCAGTCGGTTATCGCCCTCTGCAGCGCGAGCGAGGCCGTCTCCCGGACTATACCCACGCCGGTCGACCCGGCGCTGAGGGAGAAGTAGTCCAGCGTATGGTTGAGAGGGTCGAAGACGAACCAGACGGTAGTGAGCGCGCCGACGGTTACGAACCACTTCATGTTCCTGCTGCCCCTCCAGAGCATCTGAGGGACGCCAACCGCGAGGAAAGGCCCCGGAAGGAGCAGCGCCGCCGACATGACGTCTGGGTTCTGGAAGAACTTCTTCCTAAGTTCACTAGGCCGTTGGGTCCCCCGACAGCTTGACGGCGAAGACCCTCCCGGAGGGGACGGGGTCTCGCATTGAGCGACGCGTCCCGACCCCGAATCTGAGCCTGCTGCACATCGAGAAGTGGTCCGGGGCCCGGCCCTTGAGCGAGCGACAGGCAGGTGGAGGCATTCGCAATGATAGCGGCGGTGGTGGTGGTAGTAGTGGGAATCCATATGCCGCGTCCACAACGATAATTATTCCTCGACGCCCAGCCGCAGGTGGACCATGATGATCCGGCGGCGCGCGGGGGTCTCCGAGCTGGTGGCGACAGTCCTCCTGATAGGGGCGACGCTCATCGCTGGCTTCGCGGTCTGGGGGTGGGTCAACGGCGAGGCGGGGGTGTCCGAGAGGGCGTATGGCGCCAGCGTCGGAGGGAACGTGAACTACCTCGAGGAGAGGTTCGTGGTGGTGAACATGAACTTCTCCGCATCAGCCGCCACCATCTGGCTTTACAACGACGGCCAGATCAACTTCCAGCCGGTCCAGGTGCTCATCTATAACGCCTCGAGGTCAATGTACCTCCTCTACAACGCGACCGAGGTCGTGTCCTTCGGCCCTGAGAAGTGCTCCACTTCCAGCGTGGCCAACTATGAAGGCCCGGACGTGCTGTACGACCCACTCAACCCCGCCCCTCAGCCCTCCGCGATAGACCTGCCGAAGGGGGGGGTCCAGCGCCTCACCCTCGCCCTCCCCGCCTGCTCGGCGGCCAGCTTCGACAGCGGGGTAGCGTACTCCGTGAGCGTCCTCGGCCTCTATGGTAACACAGTGACAGCCTATATGACGAAGTGAGACAGTAGATGGAACTCGACAGGGGACGCCTGCACAGGAGGAGGAGGGGGGTTGCGGGGATATTGGCGGCCGTCCTCCTGTTCTCAATGCTCTTCACGGTAGGGGCGGGGTACTTCCTTTACATCAACCAAGGGGACAGACTGTACACCTCGGCCCTCTTCAGCAGGGCGGACAGCGTGGAGGGGGCCATCTCCGAGTCTGCGACCGTCTCGGCCCAGCTCGTGGGGAGCGCCCTCGGCGTGGTGGTGGCAAACAGCGGAGGAGTGCCTATCAACGTGACAGGCGCCTTCGTGACGGACTCGAATGGTAATACGACCTACGTCGGCCCCGGCTCGAGTAGTGGCATCCCCGTAGTTGTTGACCCGGGCACCACGTCTCCAGTCATCGACACAGGGGTCACCTACGAGAACACGCTCACTTATACGATAAAGGTCTTCACCGCCAGGGGGAACCTCTTCGCCGCTACCTTCCCTCTGAGCACCCAGCAGCAGGCGGTCCAGCTGTCTGGGGTTACGCAAGGGCTCGGCTCTGTCTTTATGAAGTTCAGCTCATTCAGGTTCTACTCCGTCGACGCCAACCCCAAGACGATAGGGGACGGATGGCAGGTAGGTGGTTTCTACGGCTTCAACGTCCCAGACGGGGTAGACTCCCTCTTCCAGGGCGCATTCGAGAATCTCGACCCGCTGCAGCGGAACATCACCATAAACGAACAGACGTCGCTGTACCAGGAGGTTGCGTGCCTTGGCGGCCCTGGGTGCGGAGGTAACGCTGCCGCCTACTTCATAGTGGGGGACCTGGTCAACTACCCCACCTGCGGTGGAGGCGACGGCCACCCCCCATGCGTGGGCGCGAAGGCGTACACCCCCGTCACCATACCGTATGGAAAGACAGTGCTCCTCAACTTCAGCGCCCCCTCGCCAGGGGTCTGCGTCGGACCCGGAGGCCCCGGGCCCGGGGGGCCTGGGCGCGGGTGCCAGAACGCTCAGAACTCGATCAACGGAGTCGCCCCCATATTCCTGGAGCTCTTCGGGGAGTACAGCGACCACACCCCCTTCGGGCAGACTATACCCTTCGTAGCGAGCTATGGGAGCGGGGCGACGTTCGGGGACGGGCTTGACAACTACCCCTACCTGCAGCTCACACGGGGGGGATACATGACCCTCAGCCTCAACGGATTCACCACCGCCCCGACAGCGTACTGGACCTGGGCCAACGGGACCCTGGCAGACGCGACCTACGGGACCCCGACGCTCGGCTCTGTCACATTCGTCGTGCCAAGCACGGCGACGGTAGGCGCGTACTATAGCGTCATGGTGACTGACGGGAACGAGACGGCGTACGCCGAGGTGCAGGTGACTGGCTAGAGATGAAGTGCGACCAGACGTTCCCAGGCAGCAGCCAGGCACGATACGACCGGCTCCGGACCGGGCCTCGGAGGATCTGAGGGCGCTTCGATGAGGTTCACAAGGCGCAGGGGGGTGTCAGGAATTAGGGGGAGCTCATCCTGCTCGCGATCACCGTGACGCTCGGGCTGGTCGTGTTCTCTGTGGGTTCGACGACACTTAGCGGGACTTCGAACGGGTTCTCCCTCCTCTTCGGGCACGGCGCCCAGGCCGCGGAAGAAATCTATGTGATCGAGCAAGTCTAGTTCGGAGCGGGGCCCCCTGCCAACGTCACGGCCACGGTGCGGAACGTGGGCTTCATCGTGGCCGACGTCTCGGACGTCGCGCTGGTCAACCTGACGGACTCGACCGGCCAGCAGAGCGGCATGTTCCTGTTTCAGGGATCCCTTCCTCCGACCTCAGCGGGGGGTGCAGCCAGGCCGACGGGGTCGTGCGGGTCCTCGTCGGGAACTTCTGCAGCATCACCGTCCCGTTCGACTGGGGGGCCGCGACCTTCTACAAGGTGGGCGTGAGCACCTCGCGGGGGAACTCAGTAAGGGGGTCAGTTTGAGGGCTAGAAGGAGAGGGGGTGTGTCGGAGATGATCGGCGCCCTCTTCGTCCTCGCCCTCCTTGTGGTGGCCTCGGGCTACGGCATGGTGATCTTCGACTCGTTCCAGTCGTATCAGGCGGCGGTGGACCAGAGGGCGGCGTTCAACGCCCAGCAGGCCGCCGAGAGGCCTGGGATCGGGAAGGTCCTCTTCGGGGGCTCCCAGCAGTACGCCCCGGTCACTCCGGCGCTGCCGTACACGATGTCCCCGACCTCGGGGGCCGACGTCTACCCCATAGGGAACATGAACTTCACGACGAGCGACGCCGGGTGGGCGTTCAACGTCGCCTATGTCTCCGGCGCGACGGGCGGGTCAGGGGGGTTCGCGACCAAGGCCATGGGCTCCCCCTCGGGCCCGGGGGAGGTGTTCGCCAACCTCACAGGCACCGGGTTCTTCGCCACCACGCACGTTGTCATGAACTGGACAACGTCATTCAGCTTGGACCAGAACGAGTACAGCGCACTCACGAACGCCCTGAGCACCTTGGAGCTCAGCTGGGGGAGGAGGGTCGTCGTGTTCGGTTCGACGTTCGGGGGGACCGGGACTTCGACCATCGAGGTGGTCGTAGAGAACGGCAACACCCATGCCCAGGCGGTCCTGGCGACCCTCGCCCCCACCTACGGCACCCCGGACGCCTCCTGGGTCCAGACGAATGGCGTGTCGATGACGTCTGCGCAGAAGTCTGCTGTCTTCACCGGGGCAGGGACGTACTACCTCATTGTGACAGCGAACGTATCGCTCACCAACGACTTCGGCACCTCCACGTTCAGCGTTTATTACGACGACCTGGGGCTGGTCCTCTTCCTCGCGACCTACAGCGAGGCCAACGTCTGTGCGGTCTTTTCCGTTTCGCAGAGCGTCCCGTCTATCACAGGCATCGTCTTCGATTTCACTTCGGTCTACACGGAGGTAGTCTCACAGACCATCTACGCCTGGGACTTCGCCCTGAGCTCCCTCGTCCAGCTCGACCAGGCAACCATCGGGGGGACGAGCACGACGCGGGGGGCCAACGTCACGGCGCTGGGTTACGCGCCTTCGGGGCTGGTCCAGACAGGATCTGCGGTCATCTCCGTGCCCGGGTGCGGGGACGTCAGCACCGCCCCCGGGGAAGTGGTCGCCCGCGTGGCCTCTTCCGCGTTCACCACCTACACAGGGACCCTCGGCCCGGCAAGCATGACGGTGTTTTACTCGGACACCAGCAAGGTGACCCTGATACTCCAAGACGAAGGCCCGTCACTGGTGCACTTCGTCAGCCTCTGGGTCTCGGGGCCGTCGGGGACCAAGCACTTCGCTTCGACCATCGCAGGGGCGGACAGGTTTGACGCGTGGGTGGCTCCATCGGGTTCGGTTTCGGTCGCCGTCCTGTACGCGTGGACCCCCGGGTCCTACACCTTCACGCTCGTGACGTCGATGGGGAACTTGGTGTCTGTCTCCGCGACCGCCCCATAGCCTGCAAGGGACCTTGGCGCATCGACCGGCATCGCCCCAGGGGCCGGGGGGATGAAGGGGCCCAGGGGACAGCGTTTCGCCCCGCAGGCGCCTGCGCGGGGGCGACACCCCAGTGAGGGCGTCGGAGGGCGGGGGGGGAACCTGGCCAGGGCGCCCGCCGCACTTTATTAGTAGTGGTGGTGGTGGTGACGGGGCGGAGACCTTGGGAGGCTTCCTCTGGGAGGCACTACGAATTGGATCAGAACGGTCCGTATCGGACGGAGCGGCGAGCCCTGGCGGCGCAGGCGGGCATGGATTCGAGGCCAGGGGCGATGTCCGGACCCGCCCATCGGAGGGGTGAGCTTGGAGGACATTTGGCTGGTCACCTGCGAGACCTGTCGACGGCGGCTCTCCATATCTGCGCCGAGCGAACCGGAAGCGAGGAGGAGGCTGGTGAGGCACCACGTCCACGGCGCGGCCCGGGTGGAGGAGGAAAGCCCCATGGAGGGCGTGCGGAAGTGGCCCTGGAGGAAGGCCTGGGAGTGGTGATGGGTCGCGGACAGCGAGAACCATGGGAGGAAGGTGAGGGCAGGGGTGTCGTTCGACCCGGAAGTATACCGCCAGCTGAAGAGGGTCGCAGAGGATGCGACCGAGCTTGCGGCGAGCAGGAGCGAAGTCGTCAACGCGATACTCTCTTCGTTCTTCGCGGAGGGCCGCACCGACGAAAGGGTGTCCCATCTCCTGAAGCACGAGAGACGGGCTGCGCGAGCGAGGGTGGTCAGCCGCTCTTAAATAGTGGCGGTGGTGGCGGAATCGTCGGGTGCTGATGAAGGGTTCCCAAGGGGCGCTTGCCGGTGCACTGGGTGCACTTATCCTGGTCATGCTGCTCGCACCCGCGGTCGCCGCCGCCGCTCCGTCCCCCAGATCTGACTCCGCCGTCCAGCAGTTTTCTTCAGTGCTCGCCCCCTACAACGTCCCCCTGGTCCCTCAGGGGTACGAGTTCGGGAGCGGGGTGTGGACGGGTTCGATAGAGGCGGGATTCACCCGCATGAGCTACACAGTCACCCTCTCAGAGGGGATGCCGAACACGGAATATCTCGTCAGAGTGACGTTCTACAACTCCACGGGCGGCTCCTTCGCCCGGTCCTACGGCCTCCTTGCTACCGACGGGAGAGGAGACGGGGTGTTCACCTCGACAACACAGATATTCAAGGGCACGGTCCAGATCGGGCTGAGCCTGTCGGACAAGACCAACTTCAGCCCTCCTCTGAAGGTACTGGTCGCGGACCCTCGCATAGGGAGTGACGCACCCACCTGAAGCGCTCCATTGAAGCGGGGGTCAGGATGAACTTCCCCCTCCGGCTCGCGGGGAACTCAGGTCAGCGGAGAGGGGGCAGAGCTCCGGAGTGGCATCCGCTCCCACACAGGAGACTGCGCTGCCACAGGTGCGGCTATGAATGGGAGACGGACTCGAAGTTGCTGCTGGTGACGTGCCCCAGCTGCCACTACAAGGTCGACTCGGCGCGCAACGTGGTCGGGGACGTTTCAAAGAAGGCAACCCGGACCTAGGTGGTCGATGGTGGCGAAGGGTTCAGCCGGCGAAGCCGTCTCGGACCGAGGAGGGGACGGGTCGCAGTTGGAGGAGCGGCTCGTGCGGCTCGTGTCGTCGTGGGGCCCGGCGAACCGCACCAAGATCGCCAGCAGACTGAAGATCACGGAGGAAGAGGTGGTGGAGCGCTATGGGAGGCTGAGAAGGGAGGGCGTCGGCCCCCGGGTTAGCCTGCGGATGGAGAGGCTGGGCCTCCGGAGGTTCGCAGCGATAGCGAAGGCCGGTCCTGCTTTGAGCGAAGGCGACGCAGCTAAGCTCCTTGACCTGATGGGAGACTACGCATACTTGGAGCACTGGCAGAGGCTCGACCCGGCCGACGGGTATCTCATGATATTCTCCGTCCCGCCATTCCTCACCACGGAGCTGGAGGGGTTCCTCGTGGAGTTGGAGGGGGCCGGGGCGCTGGCCCAGAGCGAGCTCGTCCCGCTCCACTGGATGAGGTATCACCCCATACGGGGACCGTGGAACGAGCGCGGGGCCTTGGAAGCTCCCACTTCTGGGCCGCTCACGGCGCTCCCGGAAGGCAGGTTCGGGCTGCTTCCGCGTCGACTCGACTACCGGGAGGTGCTGGTCCTGTCGGCCCTGCAGACAGACCCGGATGCAGACCTGGAGGGGCTCATGAGAATAATGGGGAGGTGGGGGGAGGGAGGGCACGCGGAAGTGAGCGCGCTGCTGTCGAGGCCAGGGATAGACTGGGGGTTCGTGCTCAGGAGGGCTCTGAGATACGTCGACTCATTCGCCATGCATCTGTCCAGGGGGGACCCGGAAGCGACACGGAGGAAGAGGCACGGATGGGCGAGCTTCACGGTCTGGTGGGAGCACCTCGACAAGGCCGGGTTGGAGCGCTCTGCCATGGCGGCCACGTCGGTGCCGTACCTGAGGACCGACGGGGGGAGCGTGGCGTCGGGGTTCTACTTCGCCATCGTCTCAGCCCCATCCCGACTGATACCGGACTATCTTGACTTCCTGACCGAAAACGCGGCTGGGGGGATGAACGTAGCCTTTCCGTCTTCTTTCGCGAACTACTCGCTCCCATTCCTGTCGTTCTCCCCCGAACAGGGGGGGTGGGTGTGGAGAAAGGAACGGCTGCAGAGCCTGCGCGTCGGACTACAGGCGCGGTGACCGCTGCCGAGCGGCTCAGGACCGCCGGCTGGTGGAGGCTGAGCGAGGGGGAGAAGAGGGCCCTCCGTCCGCTCCTCTCCGCCGGGCTCGAGGTCGGGGTGAACCTCAACTTCAGGCGGCTCGGGCTAGCCCCGGCCCTGGTCCGAGGCCGCGTGAGGGGAGGGGCCAGCCTTTGGGACTTGGGGGGAGAAGGCTCGGGGGCGCTGCGGTCGTACTACTCCTCGTCCCTTGGGAGTGTGATGCTCGCTATGCCCGCCGCCGGCTCGGCAGGGTCCTGGCGAACGGCATGGAGGAAGCGCATGCTGGAAGGCCCATCTGTCCACCCCTTGGAGGACGTCAGGCTCCTCTCCGCCCCTCTCGGGGCGTTCAACGAGGAGAGCGGGACTTTCGACTTCTTCTGGGACCGTCTGCCGGCGCGCGGGTACGGAGAGCCAGGAGGCGAGCGGGCCGACGCGGTCGCTCCTGACGTGGTGGAAGCTCTTAACTTGATTCTGTCGAACCCCACCGCCGAGGGCCTGGAGGTCATGGCCGAGGGCGCCGGGCTCGGGACAGAGAGGCTCGCAGAGGCTGCCCGGTTCGTCCGCGAGTTCCCCCTCGGCTGGAGGTTCAGGGGCCCGAAGGAGGGCGAGGCGGGCCTCATCGTGCTCTACGAGCGGCTAGGCGAAGAACTGTTCGGAGGGATTCGGGCTGCAGTGAGGAACGTACCCTACTCCGTCCTGGAGGCTTGGGGGAGGGGAGACGAAGGGTTCGTCTACTTCGCGGAGCTGGTCGTCCCGGCGGCGGCCCTCGCGGAGACGAGCGAGTACCTCCGAAGGGTGAGCGCCCCCTGCGCCGAGTCCTTTTCGAGCGGGTTCTATGAAACTTCACATCTTCAGAGCTATCCGCTTTCCCGCAAGGTGGTCGTCCAAAGCGGCGCCGGGATTGGACCCTGACGAAGCGCGGGCGGTGAAGCGGCTTAGGCTCGGGCCGTTCTAGAACCTGAATGAGCTTCTCGTCCTACTAACCTTTCATGGTGGTTGTCGCACTGGTCAGAGCGAGCGACCGCGGTAAGCTTCGGCGGAATGCCGGATCAGTTTCCGGTATCACTTACTATCCGGAGGCCGGTACACGAGAATCGCCGCCGGAACCCCGAGTTCCGTCAGACTGTCAGCGTCTTGCTGAACAAGAGATTCTGTGCTCTCGCTGCGCCTCTGTATACATCTGCTTGCAGCAGAACGACGGCGTTGGGTGGTACGCTGACAAAGACGTAATCACGGAAAGGGGACAATGGGGAGACAAGAACATTCGCTTGCCCGAGCAGAGCGACTACCCCAGTTGAATTAGAAGTGATGGTGTAGGTATAGTTGCCGGTACCGGGCCCTGTGTAATTGATCTGGAGGTATGCTGTTGGAGACACGGTTCCAGGAATGTAGGTTGACGGAGTTGGCCAGAGGACCTCGAAGCCAAAGGCTTCGTGGCCGCTGTAGAGATTGCCCACTGCGCCGGAGACAACTATCACAGCGATGGTGGCGACGACGGCGAATGGCAGAAACCCCCTTATCAGCCTTCGCCTGAGCTGGACGCTGGGCTTCATTTCGACGCTCCAACACGACCCACGTCGAGCGTCCGTCGTCCAATGAGGATGTAGACAATGGGAATCGCCAAGAGAAGAAGGGTCGCCCCTTCGGGGCGCAGGGGTCTGGCCCTCTTTGCAACCACATACATAACAGGTATGACGAGCAGGAGCGGCAACACGCCTAGAGGAAACTCAGGGACGTCGCTAGGCGACGTATCAAGGGCGTCCCCTAGCATCACCCACGCTCCTGCGGCGGTGGCCCAGTCAGGTGTCTGCGAACCTGTACTTGTTACTGTTCTGTACTCGGCCGCGACAGACCGACCAGTCGTGAAATGAACTGTGATTTTCTTAAACCCGGAGCCCGCGGTCGGGTTTGTCCTAGAGGCCTGGCCCAAGAATCCGATGATGAAATCGGAAGTCCCGGTGGTGGTGAAGGTTACGGACGGGCTACCGCCGCTAGTACCTGTCGTTGCAGCCGGCGCCGTCACCAAGTTGGGGTCGAAGGGGCCGCCCGTTATTCCTGAAACGCCGAAGGCTATTATCCCCGACTTAGGGCTCGACCCTCCCGAAATGGTGTCACTCACGGTTGCGCTACTAAGAGCGCCGACCCCGGTGGCGTAGAACTCGCTAACGGTTCCACCGGCGGTCGATCCGGTGTTCCTGGCGGAGTACGTCACCCCAGAAGTCGTCGGGGTGCCGGGGGTTCCTGACGAGGTCCACACGAAGACGATTATCACATTCCCAGCGCCAGACGTGGTGAGAGAGCAGCTTGTTGATTTAGTCCCGGAGGTTGCGCCGCAGAAGCCGTTCAGGGCCGGAACCGCGGCGCTAACCTTCCCGGCCAGCGGCAACAGAACCATGCTTCCAGTTATCAGCAGCGCCAGCACAAGCAGTACCCCGGTCGGACGGCGAGAGCCGCTTCGCGCCTTACCCCCTGAGATTCTCTCATGACTGCCGCGGAACGTCATTCTCGTGTCTCCTTCACTCGGTTCCCTTTCCTCCTCTCCATCACGAGCTCCGGCAATGCCTCACGCGGGTCGCTTTCGAGGAACGAGGAGACAATCGCGTTGACGATCTCGCTCCTGGTCACCGCCAGTTCGACAGACGCCTCCACGGGCCTGTCCAGCTCTCCCACAACTCGGGAATCGAAGGAAATCCCTACCCTGTTCCTCAACCCACCCGTCGGTAACATGGTACACCTCGCGCATCCCAAGTCGCTAGCAGGGTCTGTGGAGGGAACGCCCCGGTCGTTGAGCAAGCTTCAGCGAGGAGCGGAGTATTAACACTGGTGGTAGTAGTGGTGGTGGACATATTTTGTTCGAGCCCGTTGTATAAGAGTTTTAACGATTCCGCCGAATCGCTTGAGATTTTCAACTCGCACCAACTGCGCGTCTGAACACTATGCGAAATTCGAGTGACGTATCAGACAGCGGGCGTTGGCTGACTGTCTTCCGGGACGGGGCATCCGATCCCTGATGCGAATGCCCCCGGTCCTCCTAGCCAACCAGGATTAGGGGCACGGAGTTCGCCAGCGAATCATGCCGAATCGGTCTTCCGCCGCCAGCGGGCAACTGATCTCAACCGGTCAGCGCATCATTGGAGAGGGAGTAGACGGCGGTCAACTTCGGACCCCGCAGCCGCTTGCCTGGGCGCCCCCGGCTATGGCAAGGCCGCCGGCACCATGCGTCACATGCGTCTGCGAAAGTGCGACGAGTATGAGGACGGTCAGGGAAACCGCAACGGGCGTACGCATATTTCGGCCCCTGCTTCCAAGGCGTTGTTGAACGCCGTGTTCGAGGTTCATTCCTACCTTCCTGCTCGCGTAGGCAAACGCCCTGACCCTGTCGGTCTGTGCGCCAGAGGTGCTAGCCCCACCAGGATAGAGCAGCAAGGTTGGATTATCGTATGGATGAGTTGGTCGGAGTGATGTTGGGTCGAAAACATACAGAAAGGCCCGCCCATCTGCGTCCAAGATTCAACCGAGGCTGACACTTCCAGTCGATACTCCCAATGATTCCTCTTCACATCCAGGTTGCCTATTGCCTTCGTCTCTCAAATTTCACGATTCCATCAGAGGGTCCCCGCGCTCTCACCCAGAGACCAGAGCTGCCTCCAGAAGTGCCTCCTGAAGGCGTTCCACACTAGAGGTTGCGTTGACGTATCGGCATGGTGAGGAAGGCGCTCTCAGCGACTTTGGGTCTGCCCTACATCCGGAGTCATCGACGTCGCGAAAGAACTTTGACGCGGCTCGGCGTGCGTCTCAGGTCCTATCGCTACCGAGGGTTGTGGTGGGTCCACGCGGCGTGCCACGTCCCTGTCCGGAGTCGGGTGTCTCCCGTAGACTTGAATCAGCTCTGGCCCAGCGACCTCACAAGCGAGACTGAACCTTCATTGAAGTCCGTGCGACCAGAATCGTACCGGGACAGCAGACGCAACAGCTTTCGAACTCGACCTGACGACGGCGGCCCTACCTGTCTTGCCTTTCGATGTTCAGGCCTTCGCCCTCGAGGGGACCGTCAGCTTATTCTTGGCGACGAACTCCTTCCAGGCGTCGTCGAACTCCTTTATCGTCTCCTCCGTCTTGGGGTGGTAGGCCATCTGGTTCAGGACCTTGGGGGTGACGGTGGCAATGTCCGCCCCTGCGGCGACTATCTCCTCGACGTCCTCGGGCTTCCGGATGCTCCCGACTATCAGCTCGGTCCCGCCGTGGCGCCTGAGGAACGGTGTTATCTCGTGGATGGTCTTCACAGGGTCGAGCCCGGCGTCACGCGCCCTGTTGAAGAAGAGGCTGACGTACGTGGCCCCGGCCTTCGCCGCTAGGAAGAGCTGGTTCATGGTGACCATCACCGTCATGTTCGTCCGTATCCCTTCGTCGTCGAGCCGCTTCACAACTTTCAGCCCTATGCCGTCCCTGTCCATGGCCACCTTCACTACCACGTTCCTGTGCCACTTCGCGTAGGTCCGCGCCTCGGCCACCAGCTCGTCGAACCCCTTGGTGGTCGTCTCCACGCTGACGGGCCAGTCCTTCTTCATCTCGCAGATCTCGAGGACACGCCCCTTGAAGTCGACGTTCCCCTCGGATAGGAAGATCTTCTGGTTCGTGGTCACCCCGTCCCCGATGCCCTTCGAAAGGAACTCCCGTATCTCGACGGCGCTTGCAGTGTCGAGGAAGATCTGGGTCATGTCATCGTCCTGGACCTACCCTTCGGTATATGAAGGTTAGCAGGCCCTGCGCCTCCAAGCGCGCCCCTCCGAGGGGGCGAAGAACGTCCGGGGCGCTCCGCCGGCGACGTCAGTGTATCCGCGCCGCGACCCCGTCGAAGTCCGAGTCGAAGCTCATTATCTTGTCGACCCCCCGCCTCTCCATGTGCGTCAGCGACACGCAGTCGGTGAAGCTCATCGCCCTCCTTCCCAGCTTCTGGAATCTCTCCCAGGAGCTCCGAAACTCTGCGACGCCGGTGTAGAGCGTCTCGACCCGCGGCGAACCCAGCGCCAGCCTGCCGACGTTTGCCGCGATCTCATGGTTGCTGGTACGAAGGAGGGCGGTGGTCACGGCCTCGTCTACGACGTAGTCGGAAGTGTACACGGCCCCGAACTCCCCCTTCAGGGCCCTTTCGAGCAGCTCGGTCGCCCTCGCGTGGTTAAAATCCCTGCTGTTCCTTGCGGCGACGAAGATGCCGGTGTCGAGGAAGACGGCCATCTTCAGCCCTTCCCGTAGAGGTATTCGTCCACGCGCTCCGAAGCGTCAGCGACGCCCCAGTCCTCGGGGCGGTGCAGGAGCTTCCAAGCCGGGTCTCCTTCCAGTGGAGGCAGCCCCTTCAGCCTGTTGACCAGCTCGTCCCTGTTTTCCAGGGAGTAGTCCACCATGAGCCCGAGGGCCTCCTGGAAAGTCACCTTGACCCCCCGCTCGAGGATGAGGGTGGCGACGAACCGCTCGACCTCGTCCTTCCTCCGCTTGTCCAACTTCACCGTAAGTGACATCTGCGGCTTCGGTCGCACCTCTACTATTATACTTTTCTACTAGTAGCGTGACATTAGGCCAGGGGACGCTCCCCTGAAAGAGGACCCTTTCTCAACGCGTCGGCGAACTCCTCGAGGCTCCTCTCAGACCCGATCTCGTAGAACCTCTCTCCCACCTCGAAGGCGCGCAGCTGCCCTTCCTTCACGAGCCTGCCGTAGAACGCAGGCTCACTGCAGACCCTTCCTGCTTCGACGTACCCAAGCGCCCCCTTCTTCATCGCCGTGACCCCGAAGTTTATCCACTCCATCCCGGGGGCGCTCTCCTCCTTGTCATAGACGGTCACGAGCCCGTCCTTCACCACCACGTCGCTCCTCCCGTACCTCCCCTGGTTCCTGTACACCGCCATCACCCCCAGCTCCTCCTGCTCCAGCAGGGCGTCCATCATCTTCCTGTAGTCGAGCCGCAGGTACGCGTCCCCGTAGGTCACGAAGAACTCCTTCCTCAGCATCCTCTCCGCCATCTTGAGCGCCCCTATCGGACCGAGCAGCCTCTCCCCCTCGGAGGAGTAGCGTATCCTGACCCCGAACCTCGAACCGTCGCCGAAGTGCCCGCGTATCTGCTCCCCCATGTACCCGACGCAGAGGACGACGTCGTCCACCCCGTGGCTCGCAAGCAGCTCGAGCTCGTACTCGAGGAACGGCCTCCCGTTCACAGGGGCCATCGCCTTCGGCACCTTGATGGTGAGCGGCCTGAGCCGCGTCCCCAGCCCGCCTGCGAGTATCGCCGCCTGCACTATCTCTGCGACCCTTTCTTGATTATCTCGATGGAGTTGGCGAGCATCGTGTAGTCCACCCCCGACTCCTCCAAGGCATCCCTCACCTTCGTCCTGACTTCCTTCTCGTTCTTGTCGTCGCAGTCGACCCAGACCTCGAAGCGCTTCATCGAGGGGGCGTCTCCGGGGGCATCTTCTTAACGATATCAGCCGCCTCCGCGACCCCGCGCGCGACGAAGTCTGGGTGTGCGTCCAGCTCGTCCATCTTCGCGCTCAGGGTCCCGTTCAGGTTCGCCACCAGGATGGTCCTGCACCCGGCGCGCCTCCCAGCCAGCACGTCGTAGAGGCCGTCCCCTATCATCACGGAGCGCCTCAGGTCGAGCCCGAGGTCGCGCGCCGCTTCGAGGAGCATCCCCGGCTTCGGCTTCCTGCAGGCGCAGTCGGCCCTGTAAGCAGCGACCCTCGCCTGCGGGTGGTGGAAGCAGTAGTACTCGGCGTCGAGCTCGACCCCCTCGGCGGCAAGGAGCCGGCGCATCTTCGCCTGGGCCTTCTTGAAGTCGGCCATCGTCATGTGCTTCTTGGCGATTCCTGGCTGGTTGGACACGAGGACTAGCTTGTACCCGGCGGCCTTCATCGTCCGGAGCGCCGCGCCGATGCCAGGGGTGAGGACGAACTGCTTCGCTGTGAACGGGCTGTCGACGATGCCCTGGTCGGGGTAGTACACCATTTCATCGATTATGCCATCTCTGTCTAGGAGCACGGCCCTATTCGCCATGGGTTCCCCCCCACCTTCGCCCGTATTCTTCTTTGTATCCGTTGTATCTGCCTGGGTATGCGGGGTCATTTAGCCTTCGGCGTTGTGCTTCTATTGCCGCCTTCCGCGGCTTGGCCCTCCTAATGGGATCCCGCCCGCGACAACCTGGTTGAGATCATCGCTCCAATCGATGGCATACGAGTTACCGGGGACTTCCACTTCAGCCCGCCATACGGGCCGCTCAACTCGCTTGACACCCAAGGCCCTTGGTCCAAACCCACAAACCTTGCGAACTGTTCCAAATTCATCCCACCGATTTACTGGAGGCCGATGAACTGGTCCCGCGTCAGACCTGCTTGGTCGATGATGTCCATAAGGGTGGACCTGTCTACTTCCGGGTGCATCCGGACCACGGTCCTGGAACGATGGGCGCACCCCTCGAGCTCGGCGATGAACTCTTCGGCGCCTATCTCCGGGGTCAGCACGAGGCCCCTCCCCTTCGGTACGACCCTCGGCCTCTGCTCCGGCCGCAGGTTGAGCTCCTCTCTCACCCCGTTGGGCATGACTATCCTCCCTCTGTCGTCTATCACAGCTTCGCCCATGTGGTTTCCCATCCCATGACATATCCCACTTGCTGCTAACTCGTCTGACGATTCTCAGTATCGCTTGCTCTTGTTCCCAATGGCTTCCTTGAGCCGAGACGCGATGAGGTGCGTCAGGACTACGTGGAACCCCTCGACCTGCGGGGTCGAGTCTGCTGGGACCACGACGGACGCGTCGGCGAGCTTCCTCAGCATCCCCCCGTCGAAGCCGACCAGGCCGACCACCTTCCCCCCCTTCTCCTTGGCGACCTTCACAGCCTTCAGGAGGTTCTGGCTCCAAGGCCCCGCCTTGTCGCTCCCCGACCCGCCGTGGACGCTTATCCCCACCAGCACGTCCCGCTCACGCATGAACGACTCGAGCTGGTAGGAGTACACGTCGCTCCACCCGTCGTCGTTGGTTAGCGCTGACATCAGGGGTATGTTGTCGACCAGGGCGAAAGCCCTGAACCTGTGGGGGGCGTCGTCCGACACGTACTTGTTGAGGTCGGCGGCGAAGTGGGTCGCTGTGCTCGCGCTCCCGCCGTTCCCGCAGACATAGACCGCCCTGTCGTTCTTCCACGCCTCGTGGAGGACGCCTATGACTGCCTCGATGTCGGCCTTCGAGACATTCTTGACTACGGCCTCGACGCCGTCGAGGTATGACCTGATGAACTCCGCGGTGCTCAATTCTGCTTGGGGAGCCTCTCGACGGCTTCCTTTAGAAGCTTCAGCGACTCGTTGAGCGTCATCGACGTCTCCTTGGCGTCGGCCCTCATGGACTGGAGCTGGTCTGCGAGCTGCGCCATTATCGCCGAGAGCTTCTCAGAGATCTCTCCGTACTTCTGGTTCATGGTGGCGAAGCTGCCGTCCGTCCGAGATGCGAAGCCTCTGAATTCACCGCGGTAGTCCCTGAACTCCGAGCGGTAGTCCCTGAACTCCGAGCGGTAGTCCCTGAACTCTGCCTGCATCGCCCCGAACCCCTCTTGTATCTCCTCCGCCAGCCCTTTAGACATCACCCTGAACGCCTTGGACTTCGACGGCCTCGCTCTCCTCTCCTGGACTTCCTTCACGAGCGCCGGCGGCGGGGGGGATCGTATCCTCTCCAGGAAGGACGACAACTGCCCCCCCTCCCCCTGGGCGAAAATCAGCACCGAACCGTCTGGCTGGTTCCTCACATACCCTGCGACCCCCTCCTCCTGGGCAGCGTCGAGGACATACCGCCTGTATCCGACCCTCTGGACCCTCCCCCTTACCGTGACGACCTTGGCCCTCAGCATCACCCTAGGCAGGCCCCCCTCCCTACTTAAGCGACCCTCAGGCGGGAGCGCCCCGGTTTCACGCATTGTGGATTATCTTGCACCCCTCGGGCTCGAAGTGGAACCTGTGCTCCACGAGGCCCTCCTTCGCCATGGCGTCACGGAGCTTGGACCTTCCGTTCTCGCAGTAGACCATCAGGAAGCCCCCGCCGCCGGCGCCGCAGAGCTTCACCCCGAGGGCCCCGTTCCCCTTCGCCACGTCGTACCAGTGGTCTATCCTGTCGTTGGACATGGCGCTCACCACCCCCCGCTTGACCTTCCAGTGCTCGTCCAGCAGCTCGCCGAACCTCGTGAGGTCCGCGGCGGCCAGGGCGTCCCTCACCTTGAGGCCTATCTCCTTGATCCTGTCCATCTTCTCCAGCCCGCTCGACCCTTCGATCGCCGTCTTCTGCTTCGAAAGGACCGAAGCGGAGCTCCGCGTGATCCCTGTGTAGTACATCATGATGTTTGCCTCCAGCTCGGCCAGGCTGTGCGTGGAGAGCTTGAGGGGCTGGACCTTGACCTCCCCGTCCCTGTCGACCTCGTAGGTCCTTATCCCCCCGAAGGAGGCGACGTACTCGTCCTGCTTCCCCGACGGCTCCTTGAGCCGGGTCATGGCTATGTTGACCGCCTCTTCGGCTATGAACTGCGACGACCTCTCCTCCTGGAGGTACGCGTGGAGGGCCCTCAGCAGCCCGACGCAGAAGCTCCCCGAAGAGCCGAGGCCGGTGGCTGCCGGGGCGTCGGCCACCGACACTATCTCTATCCCCTTCCTTATCCCCACGGCCTCGAGCCCCTCCCTGACCAGGGGGTGCTCCAGCCTGCTGGCGTCGTCGACTATCTCTGTCTTGGAGTAGCTGACCCTGATGCTGTCCTGCTCGAAGCGCGGGTTGACTGCGATGTGGACGTACTTGTCCACGGCCCCGCTGACGAAGAAGCCACCCCTCCTCGAGTAGTAGCTCGGGAGGTCTGTCCCACCGCCTCCGAGGGATATCCTGAACGGCGACCTTGTGATTATCAACGCCGGCCTCCGGCGGCCTGGGCCGTCAGGGCCGCGCCCCTCCTTTTGGAGACGGTCATCCGGCTCCTGAGGTAGCCGTGCATCCAGCTGGACGCTGTTCGCGGTGCGCCATGCTTGAGCCCTGTCGTGTCTGAAGCAGTGGTGCCCCCTCCCTCGCGAGAGGGTGCAGGTTCGCCCATGTCAGTGCACACGTGCCACACGACCTACGGTAATAAAACATTCACATAGTAATCAAGCGGCGCCGCCGCGGAACCCGGGGCCGACATCCCCTCGCGGCTCAAGCCTTCCGCCTCCTCAGCCTCGCGACGGCGATGGACGCGAGCGTCACGACCACCAGGACCGCCACGATCGGCCAGAGGGAGCCGACGAGGGAGGGCCCCGAGCCGCCTGAGCTGGAGGCGGTGGTCGTCGAGGAGGCGGTGGTCGTCGAGGAGGCGGTGGTCGTCGAGGAGGCGGTGGTCGTCGAGGAGGCGGTGGTTACCGGCGTGGCATGGGCTGTGGACTGCGAGGTCACAGTACTCTGGGAGGTGGCCGTCGCCTGGGCGGTCGTGGTGGTCACGGTGGTAGCCGGAGACCCGACCGCGAAGGGGGTGCCGGTGAGTGCTGAGACTGGGACCACGCCGCATATCCCCGCGGACGAGACCGCCACGCCGGAGGCGCCCAGCCAGGCGGAGCCGTTCCAGTACTCCATCGCCGCGCCGGAGGGGAGCCCCCTGGAGGCGATGCAGACCTTGGCGCTCCCGGTGGCTATGCCTGTGACCTTCACGTCGTAGTAGGTGACCCCCGTCAGGCTCGGCTCTCCCACCCCCGAAGGCGGCGCGGACCCCCCGCCGACGGTGGTGATGTCGACCAAGGTCCCCGTCGGTGACGTCGAGCCGCTTATCTCGACGAAGATCCCTGTGGAGCTCTCGTTGGCCGAGGCTCCCCCGGCTGACAGGGCCACCTGGCAGTCCTCCCCCGCCGAGGAGCTGCATATCGGAACGGTGGAGGCGAAGTCCGCGGTTATCGCCCCGAAGGTGGAGACGGTTGCCGCCGTGGACTGAGAGGCTGGCGAAGCGACGGTAATCCCTGCCGGAGCCGACCAGTCGACGAAGACGAACCCAGGGTTGGGGGTCGCGGCGAGCGAGAGCGAGGCGTTGGCGTCGTACCACGTGCCCCCCTGAGATGGAGACACGGTCCCCGCCCCAGCCGGGCTGACGTCGACGGAGACCAGGTACTGGGTGATGAACCTGACCGTGAGCCCCGTCTGGGTCGGGACGAGGATGCTCCCTGAGGGCGCGGCCGGCTCGTACCTGACCCCGGCGGTGTTCCCCTGGACCGCCGACACCTTCCAGGTCCCGACACCCGAAAGGATGCCCGAGAATATCATCGACTGCGTCGTCGAAGTCAGCGTGGCGCCTTCGAAGGTCGCCTGCCAGACGGTCCCTGCCGGGAGGCCCGACTCCGTGAAGGTCACGACGTATTTCGACACCGGCGCCGGCTGCGCAGCGAACGCAGCGGTCTCGTCCACCGGGCCGCTCATCGTGACTGAGGCGGGGTTGGCGGTGCCGGTGTACGACCCGGTCCCCGTGCCGGTCCACGAGGTGAAGGTCGCCCCCGACGAGGGGGTGGCGGCGAGAGAGACAGACGAGCCGGCGTCGAACCATCCGGCCGGCGGGGAGACGCTCCCCGAGCCTGAGACCGTCACGCCAAGGTAGTACTGGATTGCGAACGAACCTGTGACCGTCCCGCCGCCTGAGGGTGCGCTCACGGTCCCAGACATCGCTGTGACCCCGGCGCCTGACGTCGAGCTCCACGCGTACTGCTTTCCGGCCTCGGTGGTGGAGACGGCGGCGCTCCAGGAGTAGGTGTGGACAGAGCCTGGGAGCCAGCTGAACGACACAGGCAGTTCCGACGCCGAATAGGCGACCCCGTCGACAGTCAGCGCCACCCCTGTCGAGTCGGGGGAGAACCCCGAGGCGGAGAAGCTCACGGTCACCGGCTGCGCCCCCAGGAGTATCGGAGTCCCCGTCAGGTCGGCCACGGGGATCGTGCCGCAGAGGGTGTCCGGGGCGTTGAACGTCATCGGGGTGGCGTCGACCCAGGACGAAGTGCCGGTGTTGTAGTACTGCATGCTGGAGAACTGCGTCGCCCCCGGGTTCTCGATGCAGACCTGGGCCGTCCCGTCGGTGAGGCCGGTGACGTGGACGTCGTAGTACCCCACCGAGGTGAGGATCGAGCCCGAGGTCCCCGCTGGCTGTGTGCCGAGGACGGTGGTCGTGATGTTGGCGCTGGTCCCGTCCGGGGCGGTGGACCCGGTGATGTCCACCGAGGTCCCCGTCACGCCGGCGTCGTCGACTGAGGTGGACCCGCCCTTGGTCTGGGTGACGGTCGACACGGTGGCTGTGACCACGAAGGGGGCCGAGGCGGCTATGGCCGGGGTCGGGCCTGTCGTCTCAAGGAGGAAGTAGAACGGCCCCGCAGGGGAGGCGCTGGCCGGGACCGAGACCGACGCGGAGATGTCGCCGCTCCCGTCGGAGGACAGAGCGGTGACCGCGATCCCCTGCTGGGCGCAGGTCTGTGTGAGGGCGGGGCTGAAGCAGTAGCCGTACTGGGTCGAGGGGAGGAGCCCGCCCGCCGTCAGGGTGAAGGTCGTCCCTGCCTGGCCTGAAGAGGCGCTGAGGGAGATCGCCGGCTGCACGGTGAACGGGTCGGAGGCCAGGAACACCCCCACGGTCGGAAAGCTCGGTGGAGGAAAGACCTGCATCGACACCGTGACGTAGTATAGCCCCCCGGAGGCGCCGGACGGGACGGACAGGGTGGTGGAGGCTGGGATGTCGCCGGATGCGGTGGAGGCGAACACGTCGTTGGTCGGGCACGCCTGCTGGTTGGACGGCGCGAGACAGTACTCGTATGCCTGGTCTGGGGAGAACCCAGTCCCGGTCAGGGTTATCGTCGCGCCAGGGGAGCCCTCGGATGAGCTGATGGAGACGGACGGGGAGGTCACCGTGAGCTTCGAGTAGCCTACCACCTGCGAGCCCCGGCTGACCACGAGGTAGTAGGACCCTGGCGCGTTGTCTGCTGGGATCAGGGCGCTGAGGCCGGCCGGGAGGGCGCCGCTCCCGTTCGTCAGATACGAGCCTGAGAACCCGGGGCCGTTGGGGTAGGCGTACACGGCCACCATCGCGAGCCCTGCCCTGGGGGTGGGCATCGACGCGACCTCGGACCAGACGTTGGTGGCGGGGTCGTATACCTCCGCGGAGGAGATGTAGCCGCTCCCCGTCTTCCCGCCTGCCGTGTAGATCAATCCGTTCGCCTCGGCGGAAGCCAGCCCCCCGGCGGCGAACAAGAGAGACGGGGTCGCCGACCAGGCATTGCTAGCCGGGTTGTAGGCTTCGGCCACTGAAGTGAACGAGCCGTCGGAGAGGGTCCCGCCCATGGCGTAGACGAGGCCGCCGGCGGCGGAGGCAGTCAGCCAGTACGCTGGCGTGAGGAGGGGCGCCGTAGGCAGGCAGGTTGACTGGGTGCTCCAGCAGTTGGCCGTGGTGTTGTAGGCCTCGACGGTCCCGAGGACGGTCCCCGAGGCGATTCCGCCGATGGAGTAGACCTCTCCCCCCAGGAAGGCGCCGGCGAGGGCGGTCCTCGCGGTGGGGACGAAGGCCGCCGAGCCGCACATCGCCTCGGTCGACCAGCAGTAGTTGGACGGGCTGAAGAGGTAGTTCGAACCGAGGGCGCCGGAGGCGCCGGTCCCGCCGAAAGCGAAGCCGAGGGTTCCGTTGGAGGCGGACGCGAGCCCTGAGGCGGCCGATGGGTAGGCAGGGCCCGTCGACCAGGCGTTGGTCGCCGGGTCGTAGACTTGGGTCAAGGCGACGGCAGTCCCCGCGGAGTCGACTCCTCCGACCACGTAGATCATACCCCCCACGCTGAAGGCGGTAGCGTTGGTCACGGCTTCTGGGAGGCTGGCCACGGTCGACCAGGCGTTGGTCGCCGGGTCGTAGACCTCGACTGTGGACAGGGCTGGCGAGCTGCCGCTCTGGCCCCCGATCGCGTAGATGTACGCCTGGCAAGCCTGGGTCGGCGGCCCCGAGGCCCCGAAGGCGATGCAGGTGTTGTACTCCGTGTCCGGCGCCAGCCCCGTGCCGCCGACGGCGAAGGATGTCCCCGCTGCGCCCGACGACGGGCTCGTCGTGATGGAGGGGGTGGTGACAGTGAACAGGGTGGAGGCTAGGACGGCCCCTGAGGCGGCGCCGCTAACGACAACGAGCCCTGTGGAGGCGCCCTGGGGGATCGTGATGGCGGTCCCCGGAGGGATGTAGCCGGTGCCCGTCACGAAGCTGACACTGAACTGGTCTGTCGAGGAGCAGACCGCCGGAGAGGACGTCACCCCGGGCTCGAAGCAGTAATTGTAGGTGGCCTCGCTGGTGTAGTTGACCCCAGTGAGCGTCACCGAGGTTCCGGCCGGGCCGAAGGATGGACTGGCAGTCAGCGAGGGCAGGCCGAATTCTCCGGTCACGAGCGCGGGGCCGTTGGCGTACAGCCAGGTGGTGGAGGCGTACTGGTCCCCGAAGACTATGGAGGAGGTGTTGGAGGCCCAGGTCAGGAAGTCCGAGGGGGCCCCGGGGGTGGCCGCTATACCCACTTGGACGCTGGCGTTCTCCCAGCGGTCCCCGTTGAGGGTGATCGTCCCGCTCCCGCTGGTGGCGAAGTCCACCAGGTACTGGTGATAGTAGACGACGCTGATGGTCGCCGGGGACGCCACCGTGCCCGAGCTGGAGAGGGCGTACCACCTCTCCGTCGACGTGGAGCCGGTCAGCGGGTCGGTCACTGTGTAGCTCGCGCCTGAGTTGAACCAGGCCAGCTTCGTGGTCGGGGAGAGAGGGAGGGTGACCGTCGACGTGCCGGTGAGGTTCCCGGCGGTGAAGGACGGGGCGGTCGGGGACCCACGACCGGAGACCGAGTAGCTCAGGGTGAGCGCGAACTGCTCATAGTAGTAGACCGGGTTGTCGACGGCGTTGGCCCCGCCGATGGTCCAGACGACCTGGCCGTTGGATATCGTCGCAGAGGTGTGGACGAGCCACCGTATGCCGGTTGCGCCCGCTATCGAGACCGGCGCGGTCGCCGAGGTCCCCCTCAGGGCCCATATGGACTGGGGAGACGAGGTCAGGTCGACGACCGCGGACGCCGAGTTCCCGTTGACGCTCCCGCTCGCGGGGACGGTGGCGTAGCCGAGGACGACCGGGGAGCTCGGGGGGGCGCCGGTGATCGAATACTGGACGGTCTGTAGGAGGAGGTCGTAGTAATACAGGGTCGGGGTCAGCTGCGACCCCTGGACGGTGATCCCCACGGCCGCGCATGCCGCATCGATGCACCACTCCTCAGATGATGTCGAGCCGCTCGACTTGCCGGGGATCGACAGGCCGCCCGCCCCGCTCCCTGCGTCCATCCACTCGCTGAGGATCTGCGAGCACTGCTGCTGCGTCTGGCCTGAGACCCCCAGGCTTGTGTAGGAGACAGCGAAGCAGTTAGGCGAGGCGATGGGGGCGCTCGACCCCGCCGGGAGGAGGCTGAGGGTCGTGTACCACTGCTCGAAGTAGGGGACGACCACGGCCGTCGAGGCGCTGGACGAGCCTGACGGGGTCCCGGTGTAGAACCGCTCCGTGCTCCCTGAGCCGGCGAGCGGGTTGGTGACAGACCAGGTGGTCCCGGAGTCGACCCAGAAGGGCGCTGCGGTTGTTGTCAGCGCAGCCGTCGCCTGGGAGCCGTCGGAGGTGTAGTTCAGGGTGGGGGCCGCGAAGCCGGCAGGGAGTGAAGCCGAAGCCCCGTCGACGCTGACAGAGTAGCTCATCGAAAGCGAGTACTCCTTGGTGAACACGATGCTGACCGCCGACCCTGCAGGGACCGTGGCCGACCCGCTCCCGGGAGACGGGGCGTAGCGGCACCCGGTCCCGCATGCCACGGCCGGGACTGACCATGAGTAAGACCCAACCGAGAGGGCCCCGGTGGTCAGCGAGGTCCCGGTCGACGTCAGAGGGACGCCGTCGAACGCCACCCCCCAGCTCGTGCTGGCAGGGAGGCCCGTCTCGGTGAAAGTGACGGCCCCGGATGTCACTACGAACTGCGCGTAGGCGAGGACCGGCCCTAACGTCGAGAGAAGGACGACGTAGTATGTCCCCACGGCCGTACCAGCGGGGAATGTAATGGTGCAGGGGGTCATCGTCCCGCCCGGAGGGGTGACGGCGCATGAAACGACCGCGCCGCTGCCGTCGCTGTACGCGGTCCCAGAGGGGAACGGTCCCATGCATGCTGAGGAGCTGGTGCTGGCGCAGATGTCGAACTGGGCGTTGGCAGGGAAGCCGCCCCCAGTGACCTGGGTGGTGGTGCCAGCTGGCCCTGACGTCGGGTTGAGCGCTATCGACGGGAGCCCGAAGTTTGCGGTTATCGTCCCGGACGCTCCGATCGTGGCAGTGGTGGACGCCGAGGTAGAGCTCGCGAAGGTGATGGAGCCGGAGGACGAACTCCACGCGTTGAAGGCGTACCCTGCGCTGGCGGTGGCGGTGATCGCGAGAGACGCGGCGTCCTCCCAGACCGAAGTCCCGGACGGGGCGGTCGTCCCTCCTGCGCCTGGGTTCGACGCGAAGGTGACCTGATACTGGTGATAGTAGCTGATGGGGACGTCGACAGGGTTCGCTCCACCCGCCGTCCATGTCGCAGCGCCGCCGGAGACGGTCGCGGTCGAGGAGACCACTATCCACTGCTCGCCAGCCCCCCCTGCGATGGCGTCGGGGACCGACACAGTGGTGCCCCTTAGGGCGTATACGATGGAGGGCGCCCCCATGGGGTTGTAGACTGGAAGCACCGACGTGACTGAGAGAGGGGAGTCGCTGGGAGGAGGGGAGGTTCCGTAGGTGAAGACCGAGGGCGCGGTGACGTAGGCGACCGAAGGGGCAGAAGGGGAACCCCCGTCGACGACCGCGTATGCCGCGGGCTCGCCGATGAGGTCATAGTAGTAGTAGCTCGCCGATACCGGGCTCCCCCCCACGGATATCTTGGCGCCGTCTCCACAGACGTTCCCTAAGGCGGCGGGGCCTGTCAGGCACCACATCTCGCGTTGGTTTGAACCAGAGGTGGCGGCGGAGATCGTAACGGTGGTCGACACGTCGACAGTAAGCAGAAGAGGCGAGCCGGTGTAGTCTGCCGTAGCCGGAGCCCCCCCGGATGTGTACGAGACTGTGAAGTAGTTGGACGCGCCGAGGGCTGAGCTCCCCGAGGAGTCGGGCGTCAGGGTGATCGAGACCTGCGTCTGAGAGGGGGCGGAGGAGGCGAAGTTCGCTGTGATCGTCCCTGTCCCGCCGATCGACGCGGTGGTCGACGACGACGAGCCGCTCGAGAAGGTGATGGAGCCGGTCGAAGAGCTCCAGCTCGAGAAAGTGTAACCAGGGTTAGCGGTGGCTGTGATAGATATTCCGGGGGAGCCGGCATCCTCCCAGACGGAGGCGCCCGAGGGGGCGGTGGACCCACCTGAGGACGGATTGGAGGCGAATGTGACTTGGTACTGGTGCTGGAAGTTCATGGGGTCGTCGATTTGGTTGGCGGAGGTGACGACCCACTGGCCCACCGGGACCATGTTCACCGTCGAGAGGGTGGCGGTGTTGGAAGACAGGACCCACTGCTCGCCGGTCCCCGCGCCTCCGAGGTACTCGTTGACGGACGCGGTTGTCCCCTTCAGTATGTAGAAGTCGGTGGCAGGGGTGTTGGGGAGCACCAGGCCGCCGACCCCCGGGGAGCCCTCTACGAGCGGGGAGTCGCCGGAGCCCGCGGCGCTCGGGGCCGTGGCGTAGGACAGATCCGGAGACTGGGGGGGCGAGGGAGGCACGTAGGAGCCCCCGCCGAGGAGGGAATACGAGACGGGCTCTGTCAGGAGGTCGTAGTAGTAGTAGGTCGCGGTGGCGCCGGATGAACCGGTGCTGAAGGTGGTGGTCTGGCAGGCGGAGGCTGAGAACGAAAGGCACCACTGTTCGGCCGAGGAGGAGGCGGAGGTGGTCGCTGAGACCTCGACGTTGGTGTTCGCGTCGGCCTGGAAGGATAGCGGGGTCCCGGTGTACTGAGCGGTCCGGGCGCTTCCTCCCGAGGTGTAGGACACGGTGAAGTAGTTGGTGGCAGAGACTGCCGTGCTGGAAGAGTCTGCGTTCAGGGTAAGAGATACGGTGACCTGCGCAGGGGCAGGGACCGTGACTTCGGCGAAGCGGAGGTTGGAACTTGCGCTCACGTAATCGCCCCAGATCACGCCGACCGAGTTCGTGGAAGAGTCATACTGGGCCGAGATGCTCTGAAGGGTCGTCGTGTCGTAGGTGTCCATGGTCTGCACCGCGCTCCACGAGGACCCGAGGTTCGTGCTGTACTGATAGTACAGGTTCGGCGGGCTGACGCCGCCTAGGCCGTAGGCCACCACCAGGGTCCCCGAGGCGAGCGCGATGGAAGCGGTCCCGCAATTGCTCGAGGTGGCCGAGCATGAATCGAGAGAGACCTCGGTGCCGATGGGCGAACTCTGCCCCAGGGCGTAGGTCCAGAAGTAGAGTGGCTCCGTGAAGCTTGCTCCGCTCTCTATGCCTGCGACGTACACGGTGCTTCCATAACCTACAGCCGAGAAGGAGTAGTAGCTGTTCTGGGTGGAGACGATGGTGCTCCACGAACCCGAGGAGTAGATGGAGACGTCTATGACGGCCGGGTTGGAGTTCCCGCCGTTAGCCGTGTACAAGATCCCCACCTGACCTGAGCTGAGGCTCACGAGAGAGACGAGAAGCGTCGGGCTCGTCACCGGTGGCGTCTGGAACGGGCCACCCACAGGGGAGACGGCGGCCCAGCTTGAGGTGTATTCGAAGGTCTCGAATGTCGGGTAAGATAAGCCTCCCGAGGTGTCAAGGGTCGAGACCGCGACCCATATGTTCCCAGAGCTGTCTGTGACTACAGATACAGAGCCGACGCAGGAGCCTGCCGAGCAGGTCGGGTATGCCGTAGGCACAACGCTCTGCGAGCCCCAGGTTATTGTGCCGCCGGAGCTGAGAGCCCCCTGTTCGAAGGTGAAGCTGGAGGCGCCGTTCTCGGCCATCACGAGCGAGACCGTTGTCCCGCTGAGCCATACGCTGACGCCGTTCGAGCCCGAGGTGGACGCGAACCCTGTGGTCGAGGGGACGGTTGTCTTTGCGCTCCACGTGGCCCCGTCGGAGGACGTAGCGTACTCGACACCGCCGCCGTCTGCCCAGAAGACCCACCAGAGGCCGCTGCCGAAGACGACCTTCCTATCGCTTGACGCCGATGACGGGTCGGCGTTCGCGGTGCTGGCGACGATGGATATGCCGGCGACAGTAGCGGTCCCGCTGCTGGGACCGTTGTTGGAATCCCCGCCGTAGGTTGCGGTTATGGTCTGCGACCCGATGACGGACGGGGTGAAGGTGACCCCGCAGCTGCCCGAAGAGAGCTGACAGGTGGTCGACGAGAAAGATCCGCTGCCGCTCGACGAGAACGTCACCTGTGAGGTCGGAGAAGAGCCCACCACGGTCGCCGTGCAGGAGGCGGACGAGCCGACTCCCACTGACGAGGGGTAGCAGGAGACGGAGGTCGTGGTTGAAGTCACGGCAGGCACTACGGAGACTGTGTTCGACTCCCCATTGGGGACGAACGCTTCGCCTGTGCCCGAGTCGTAGGCGGTCCCCTTCGGGGCAGTCCCAACAGGCATGGACGTTGCAACGCTCAACGAATGGGCGACAGGCAGCTGGGCCGCGGTGCTGAAGAGCAGCAATGCAAGCAGGAACAACGCCAGAGATACAGAGGGAGCGCGCCGAGGCCTCATCAGGCTTCGACCTTGGTGCATGGCGGAAGCGAAGCAAGATCTCCTGCGGACTCCCCGCAACGGCTCGGTCCTCCAGAGCCCGCGCTCGAGTCAAGCGCTCTCACGGCCTGCGCGCACATGAACAAACCGATTCGGGTGGGATTGCACAGGTAATATGCCCGAGCGGAACCGCCCTTGGAAAAGAGGACAGGAAGACCTTAAGGTGTGCAATCTAACAGGTCCCGTTTCGCTATTTGGACAGGACTGATATCGGCATCCTGCGCTGGTTCCTCCAGGGACATATGACCGCCCCCTTCAGGCCAGAGGTCCGCCCCAACATCAAGATCCTTTCGAAGAGGCTGGGGGTGACCGGGGAGACAGTCCGCAAGAGGATGCGCAGGATGTTCGAGGCCGGGATACTGAACGGGGTGGTGGCTCAGCCGAACCCGGAGGTCCTCGGGCTGCAGATCGGGGCATTCGGGATGCACGTCCCTCCGGAGGCATCGAGGCCGAAGCTCGCGAGGAGGCTCGCCCTCGTGGAAGGGGTGCAGCTGGTCGCGACCCACCTCGACGGGATGATAGGGCTGGTGTTCTTCCACGCGGGAGGGGCGTCCCTGGAGAGGAAGCTGAAGCTCATGAAGGAGATGGCTGGGGGGACCGATACGATATTCACGGAAGTGGCCTTCCCGCCGTGCGAGCTCGAGCTGAAGCGGGCGGACTGGGAGATTCTCGCGGCGCTGAGACCTGACGCGTCGAAGCCCTACGGCGAGCTGGCGAAGGAAACTGGGCTGTCGGCGAAGACTGTCAAGCGGCGGCTGGACAGGATGGTGGCAGGGATGGCGGTCTTCACCATGGCTCTGCACGAGACCAGGGCAGTCGGCGGGGGCCTGGAGGCGAACGTCGTGGTGCAGTACGAGCCTGGGGCAGACCGCTCGGCGGTGGACGGGGAGATAGTGAAGGCGCTGGAAGACGACCTGTTCTACGCCGGGGTGTGGGCCAGATACAGCGTGTTCGCGGTCAGCGCCGCTAACCTCGTCGCAGTAGAAGCGGCGGAGAGGAAGGTGCGGGCAATACGCGGCGTGAAGGAGGCGAAGGCAAGCATCATCGACGAGAGGCTGGAGCTATATGACTCCATAGACCAGGTGATCGCCTCCAAGCTGAGGGACGCGGGGCGGGAGAGGCGCCCCCCGGGCTCGCAGCGCCGCGGCAGCCCAGGGTCGAAGCCCGCGCGGCATGCACCGCAAGGGCGGGACGGCGTCAAGGACGCCGCGAGAGCACGGACGAGACCATAGAAAGCGGCAGCGGGTGGCAAAGAAGCGACGGCCGAACCTCGCAGCCGAGGGCCGCCAGGCTCTGGAAAAAGCTGACAGGGAGTGGACGCGGAGGGGGGGGCGATCGGCAGGGTTCGGCGACGGGCGACCGCGGGGTCGAAGAGGGAGCGCGGATATCCTAGCCGGAGCCGCCTAGGCGGCGGCGGGGACCGCCCAGCTCGGTATCCCCCTCATCCTAGGCAGCTTGAGCGGGATGGCCCCCACCAGGCAGCCGGACTTCTCCACGAAGGCAAGCATCTTCTCGTGGGACGCCTGCAGGGTGTAGGCCTCGCCGAGGTTCGACGCGTCCTTCCAGGGCCTCGGGGGGTAGACGACGGTGGTCTCGGCCCGCCTGAGCCTCAGGTCCTCGATGATCTCGGCCAGGACATCCCGGTTCGAGACCAGGCTGCTCAGCAGGATGAAGGACGACTGGACGTCAGGGGACGCGAGCCGGGCGACCACCCCGCGGACGTCTGACACCAGGGCCTGGCGCTTCCCACCGGCCCGCCCCAGGAGCTCGGCGAATCTCCCCTTCCCGGCGGCGACCAGCTCCCGCCTCTCCCTGCTCAGGGACGACACGTCGAGGAGGGAGTAGAGGTCGTCGTAGGTTATCCTGCTCTCGGCCATCACCAGGTTCAGGGTGTTGATCACCACCTGCCACCCCTTCCCCTCGATGGTGGTCAGCCTCGTCCCCCGCTCGTAGGCGGTCACCGAGACCGGGGTGACCCTCGCCGCCGAGGAGACGACGAGGTCGAGGAGCTGGGTGGCCAGCTCGTCGTGGGTGATGTGCCCCGGGGCCTCGACGAAGTAGATGACGTGGACGGCGCCTCCCCCCTCGCTGTAGTAGTGCTTGATCATAAGCGACGAGGACCTGGCCGTGGCCTTCCAGTCAACCCTGCGGAGGTTGTCCCCGGGGAGGTACTCCCTGGTCTCGGCGTACTCGAGCCCGGGGCCCAGGGACTCCTTCTCCACCTCCCCCTCGCTCCCCGAGCCGACGCGGGTGAGGTACTCCAGGGCCGCTATGGCCGCGGCTATGAGCCTCGGGTAGACCCGCGCCCTGACGTCGAAGGGGACGCCGACCCTGGAGGTGAAGAGACCGTACCTGCTGCTGGCGTCGGCCGGGAGGGATTCCATGCGGTAGGTCCCGGCGAGCTCAGAGGACAGGGTGAAGGCGAAGGGCCAGGTCCCCGCAGGGTAGGAGGAGCGCTCGGCGCGGAACCAGGGGGCCGACCCCAGGTCGAGGGCCACCTGCCGGGGGGAGACCAGGGTCCCGCTGAAGCTCCTGCTGTTCCCCCTCAGCATCCTGGCGTCGACGGCGGCAGGGTCGAGCCTGAACGCCCCCTTCCTCCTGGGGACGACGTAGCCGTCGAGGGCGTCGTAGGCGAAGAAGACGGCGAGGGACGCTGTGAGCGCCAGCAGGTAGGGGTCGAAGAAGAGCACCCCCGCCCCGAGCAGCAGCCCCAGGGCGGCCGCGTACCTTTTCCCCCGCTCCGTCAGCTTCATTCCTTCGGGACCGGGACGCTGTCGAGGGCGCCGGCGACGGCCTTCTCAGGGGTGGCCCCCTCGCTCTCCGCGTCGGGGGTGAGGACGACCCTGTGGGCGATGACGTCGTCGGCGACGAACTTGATGTCGTCAGGGATGACGTACCCCCTCCCCTCGAGGACGGCCCTGGCCCTGCCGAGCTTGTAGAGCCAGATGGTGGCGCGGGGGCTCGGGCCGGAGCGGACGCTCGGGTTGGAGCGGATGGCGTCGACCAGGGCGACGGCGTACCCCCTCACCCTGTCTGAGACGGCCACCGAGCGGACCGTCTCGGAGAGCCTGGCGAGCTGGTCGAGCTTCACGGCTGGCTTCACCGCCATGCTGTCCAGGGCGTCGATGTTGGCGATTATCTGCCCCTCCTCCTGGGGGGAGGGGTACCCCATGGCTATCCTCATGGCGAAGCGGTCTATCTGCACCTCGGTCAGCGGGTACGTCCCCGCGGCCCCCGACGGGAGCTGGGTCGCCACGGCGATGAAAGGCGCGGGGAGCGGGATGGTGACCCCCTCGATGGTCACCTGCCCCTCCTGCATCGCCTCGAGCATGGCGGCCTGGGTCCTCGGGGTCGCCCTGTTCAGCTCGTCCATCATCACGACGTTGGCGAAGATGGGCCCCTGCCTCACCTCGAAGGCCCCCTTCTTCTGGTTGTAGACGTTTGACCCGAGGATGTCCGAGGGGAGGAGGTCTGGGGTGAGCTGGAGCCTCTTGAAGGAGCCGCCGATCGTGGCCGAGAATGTCTTGGCGAGGGTTGTCTTCCCTATCCCTGCCGGGCCCTCCAGGAGGACGTGCCCCTGGGCCATCAGCGCCATCAGGAGCTTGACTATGACGTCCTTCTTCCCGACCATCACCGACTCGACGCTCTCCGTGACCTTCCTGACCGTGTCCGTCTCGTCAGCGGCCCGCCCCCCCGCCTTCCCTCTCGGAGCTTCCTGCTCCACGGTCAGCGCTCCGAGGGATGTGGCTTTAACCACTCCGTCCGGCGGCGCGGCCACGCGGTCCCCTCCGCGATGCGCGAGGCTACCCGAGCTCTTCCTTGAGCTTCCTGAGCCTCTCCAAGTCCCACTCGGGGTGCTCCAGGGCGACGGCTTCGACCTCGCGGTCGGTCTGGGACGGGGCGGACGCGAAGCGGTAGGCCATGATGGCGGCCACCCCGACGATCACCAGGGAGTACTTGAACTCCCAGAGGGAGGCCGCAGAGTAGACCGCGAGCTCGAAGCCCCTCGCCACTGTGGCAGGGTTGGCCGCGAGGTGGGAGGTGTCGACGAAGACGGAGCCGCTCGCCATGTCCTTGAGCATGTTGAAGTTCCCCCCCATGTGTATCATAGAGTTGATGAAGACGGAGTCGTCCGATATCAGGTAGACGGTCCCCCTCCCGAGCGGTATCTCGGCTGCCACAGGGAAGGGGCCGTGGGGGGCGCTGGCGATGGAGGACCCCGGCTGGCTGGGGTAGAGGTAGGAGAAGTCGCTCGAGTAGGCGAGGACCTTGGCCCCGGGGTCGGAGACGGTCAGGGTGGTGGCGTAGTCGAAGTCTATGCTGGAGACGTTGTACATGGTCGTCGTCGGCGCCACCACCAGGAATGAGTTCCTGAAGTTGAACAGCGGGTCGGTGAGGACCCCCCCGGAGAACCGGGACGAGAGCCCCATCCCCGCAAGGAGCGTGTTGGCGATGGCGTCCTGGCCGTCGGCGACTATCAGCGTCCCTCCGCTGGAGACGAAGGACGATATCCGCGCGGCCTGGACCGACGTGTACGGGCTGAAGGGGCCCTCCTCGAGGAGGACGTACCCTGCGCCGTCAGGCGGGAGGGAGGAGACGTTGCTCAGGACGGTGGCGTGCTCGGTCTGCACGAGGGTGCTCAGCCCGTTCCATGAGGTGTTGGACGGGCTGAAGTCCCCTGGGTTGCCGAGGATGTTCACCGAGGCGGCGAAGTAGACGGCGACGGAGACGAAGAGGAGGGCGGCCACCACCCCGACGGCCACGGCTGTCCTAACCCTCAAGCTCTCTCCTCATCGCCTCAAGCTCCCCCCGGGCCCTGGCTTCGTCCCCTGGGCCCCCTCCCCCGGCGTAGAGGCTCGTCTCCAGCAGGGAGGAGATGGTAGCGAAGCGCTCGAAGCCCCTGAAGGCCCCCCTGACCGCGGCGAGGTATTCGCGGACGGTCATCTGGGGGCGGAGCGGGACCCCGGTCGCCTTCTCGGCCAGCCCGGCCGCGCTGTAGTAGACGGCGGGGAGGCCGGTGAGCGGGGCCCTGGCAGGTGGGGCGGCGTCGGTCTCGGCGCGCTGGAGCGGGGCCATCGCCTGCGCCTGGGGCGGGGGGCGCCTCCGCCGGACCACCAGGAGCAGCAGGCCTAGGCTGGACGCCGGGAAGACGAGGACCAGGGGGTTGATCACGAAGATGCTGACTGACACGGGGGCCGAGGTTATCCAGGACTGGGACGGGTACACCCCCACCCTGTAGTCCCAGGCCCCGTTGGGGGTGGTCAGGGGCGGGGTGACAGTGAAGGTGAAGGTCCCGGACGGCGAGGTGCTCGTGTCGACGCCGGGGGTCGGGGTCGTGTTGAGGACCTGGGCCCCGGCGAGGGCCGAGCCGTTGACGGAGGCGGAGCCGGACACGGTCACGGGGAGGCCTGCGATGGCGAAGGCGGGGGCGCTCGACGCCACAGTGGGGCTCTCCTTCACCAGGGAGACGTGGTGCGTCAGGCTCAGCGGCCCCACGCTCCCGTTGCTGGAGGTGGAGAAGGTGATGGGGTAGGACCCCGCGCCGAGACCGGAGGGCGGGACGAGTGACAGGGAGAAGGAGCCGTCGGGCGAGGTGGTCGCCGTCGCGACCTCAGGGGGGGCGAGGGAGGAGGGGCTGAAGCCGGAGAGGGAGACGGTGTACCCCCCGAGGGGGCGCCCCCCGAGCTCGAGGGTCCCGTTCACCACCATGGGCTGGCCGGCGTAGGCGCTGCCGGGGACGCTGAGAGAGGCGACAGGGGTGGCGAACGTGACCCTGACCTCGGCCGGGGCGGATGTGGACGGGGCGTAGACGAGCGAGTCCCCCCCTGACGGGACGTAGGACGCGAAGATGGTGGCGTTCTCGTCGTAGTAGAACGGGGTGCGGAGCTCGGCCGAGTATGCGCCGGAAGCGGTGGTGTTGGCGTCCCCGATGGCGGCGTCCCCGAAGTAGATGGTCACGGCACGGTGGGCGAGCGGCCCCGAGGGCCCGGCGAGATACCCGCTGACTGTGACGTTGGACCCCACGGGGATGGACGCCTGGGCCACGGAGAGTGTGACGGAGGTCGGGGCGAGCCTGGTGAGGCCTGTCAGCACGGTCAGGAGCCGCGAGGCCAGGGCGGAGTATTCGGCGTACTGGGTCTCGAGCGGGTGGAGCTTCTGGAGGAGGAGGGACGGGGGGATGCCCGTCAGGGAGGCGAGCGAGGGCTCGGCGGCGACGAGCTGGGTCAGGGTCTGGTTGGCGCTCCTGAGGTTGGCGATCGCCGACGTCAGGTTGTCCCTGGCGGGCCCGACCCTCCCTGTCCCCAGGTACGCCGACGCGTTGTCGAGCTGGGCGTGGATGAGCGCGAACTGGTCCGCGGTGGAGTTGATCAGGCCGTCGAAGGTGTCCACGGCGGAGAGGACGTCCGCAGGTATGTGGATGAACTGGGCGAGCTGGAGGAGGTGGCTGGCGCCTGTGAAGTTCCCCCCGCTCAGGGCGGCGACGACGGAGCCGTAGAAGAGGTAGAGCCCCTGGCCGTAGACGGGGTCGGCGGGGGCCGTGGCGGGGTCGACCTGCCGGGGGAACTGGATGGCCAGGGCCACGGGGGCGGAGACGAGGACCATGGCCACGATGGCCAGGGCGAGGAGCCTCTTCAAATCGCTAGTATCGCCAGCACCCTCAGGGCGACTATGTATGCGAAGACGATGAAGAGGACGACCCCGACGAAGTCGAAGGTAAGCCGCCTGGGCCGGAAGACGGTGGAGGCGACGAAGTAGCAGATGGTGAACATGGAGACGTAGACGTCCAGCGTGTACCCCCCGATCATTGACAGCCCGGCGGTGGAGAGGAGGAGCAGCGAGGCCAGCGTCATCAGGTACAGGTTCTGGCGCTCCAATCTCCCCTACTCTCCCGCCGGCGATTATTTTAGCCTACCAAGGGGGCTCAGAGCAGCCTGAACGTGGCCGAGGAGTCCTTCCCCTCTATCGACTCGGATACGAGGGACAGGCCCCTCTTCAGGACGGCGGAGGCCACCGAGGCGGCGATGCTCGCCGGGATGCTCCCCAGGGTGACGAGGTACTTCGCCGCCTCCGTTTTCACCTTGATACCTCTCATTTCCACCACCAGCCTGTCCCCGGCGACGACAGCCTTGGCGGAGGAGCAGAGCTCGGAGACCTCGGTGAGGACGTACTGGATGGCGTCCTCCAGCCCCGACGCCTCTGAGAGCTCGGAGGCCCTGACCAGCTCCGACCCGGGGGGGATCACCAGGAGGACGGGGACCCCGTCCGCCTCGGACACCAGCCTCCTGGGGGCGTTCACGAGGGACTCTACTGACGGCAGATGGGGGTTGGACGCCAGGGGGACGTAGGCGACCGACTCCCCCTCCTTGGGCGGGAGGTAGACCGCCTTCTCGCGGACGTCGAACTCCTCGAGGAGCGCCTCCACGTTCATCACGGAGGCGTGTATCACCCCCCTGACAGCCCCGCTGGGGACGGGGGACTCGGGGAGGGTGAGGGTCGCTCCGCCGAGGATGACGCAGGCGACGCCGAGGGCGGCGAAGGGGACGCTGAAGAGGAAGTAGTACGAGATGAAGGCGACCACCGCCCCGAAGGCGGCGATCCCGGCGCCGAAGGAGAAGTACCTGACCTTCGCCAAGCTACTGCCTCGCCCTTGATGCGAGCCTGATATACGATTCCTTCCTGACGGCGGCGACGAGGGCCAGCCCGACCCCAAGGAGGGACAGCGACACCACGATGGGGTCGAGGCGTATCCCCCAGGGGGTGTAGTTGAGGAGGAGCCCCACGAGGGGGACGAGGGCGAGGCTGAGGCCGATGGAGAGGGCGAGCCGCTCGAGGCTGTCCAGGTCCTCCTTCTTGGGGTAGAGGGCCTCGATGAGCGTGAAGCCAGGGAAGTAGAGGACGGCGATGGCCCCGAAGACGTAACGGACGTACACGAAGGGCGGTTGCTGCGGGGCCAGGTAGATGGAGGCGACGGTGGCCGCGAGGTAGGCCATGGTCACCCAGAACCAGGCGGAGTAGGGACGGCCTAGGTACTCGAAGGCGGTGGCGGGGGGGGAGGGGTCGGCGATCGTCGCCTTCTTCTCCTCGAGCATGGAGTAGAGGGCCCTGGACGCCTCGACCTGGGTCGCCCCTGTCCCCTGGGACGCCCTGGCGAGGGCGTCTTTCACAGACATCTCGCTGGCGAGGGCGGAAGTCAGGACCTCCTTCGCGCGCCTCTGCCTCGGGGTCTCCTCGGAGCTCATGCCGACGGCCCCGTGACGTTGAGGTAGAGCCAGTCCGAAGTGTAGAAGTGGAAGGAGGTCGTGTTCGTCTCGTAGATCCAGAGCTCGAAGACGAGGCGGACGTTGGTCCCGTTGTGGTCCAGGCTGAGGGTTATGGGCTCTGTCACGTTCTGGTTGTTCATGAGGACCATGCCGTATGTGGCTATCGCAGGGGCGTCCAGGGGGACGCTCTGGTTGGCGTTGGCGCTGGTCCCGAGCTTGGTGAGCACCTGGTAGTAGGACGGCTCCCCCTCGTGGTTCCCGACGTAGAGGTCGAGCGAGAAGTTCTGGCCGGTGAGGACGTTGGTGGGGTAGTCGGCTATCTTCTGGGTGGGGCCGAGGAGCCCGAGCTCCGAGAAAGGCTCGACGTTCCTGTTGGCGAGGTAGTAGCCTGAGACGTTGAAGACGGCGATGAGGACGATGACCCCCACGGCGGCCACCTTCAGGTCGTCGTCGATCATGCCTTCTTCACCCTCCAGTCACTGTGGGTCCTGTACCAGTACCCCCAGTAGAGCCGCGGGACGTAGAGGTAGGCGAGGACGGCGAGGGCGGCGAGGGCGGCGGTCTCCACCGCGAGCGAGACCTGGGCGTCGAAGACGGCCGCCCTCCCGGCCGCGGCCACGGCGGGGGCCGCGCTGATCACCTGCTGGGCCAGGGCGGAGGCCTGGGAGTAGAGGGACTGGGCCCTGGCGGGGTCGGTGGCGTTCAAAGCGTCTGCCTGCTGCACGAGCGAGACGGCGGAGTTGAGCTTGGCCACCAGGGAGGTGACGTTCCCCCCGCTCGATTCTGCGCTCAGCACCGAAGTGTAGGCCTGCGCGATCTGCGCCTTCACCTGCGAAGAGGTCTGCGCGCTGGCCGACGAAGCCGGGACGAAAAGGAGGGCGATGACACACGCCGCAGCCATGGCCGCGATGGCGCGAGAAGTCTGTATCTTCATGGCGTGCCCTCGAAGGAGGTGGTCCTGAGCTCAGGCATAATCCTGTGGCCGGACGCCTTCCCCTTCTCTGATAAAACCGTGCTTGTCGAGGGCGTCCTGGTAGATTCTAGATGCGCCCGCCCCAGAGGAGTAGCAGGTTCTGACTCTCAGGGTCAACCCCCCGGCGGATATTCTAGGAGAGAAGGTGCCAGTTAAGTGTCTCTCGGACGACGTAGGGCCCGAGACGGGGGACGCCTATGCCAGGATGACAGTCCACGGGCCATCGGGGAGCGCCACGGTCGACGCCGTTGTGGAGACAGGCGCCACCTCCGCCAAGACCTCGCGGAGGACGGCCAGGAGGTCGGGGTTCAGCGGAAGGAGGCAGTTAGAGGTGGTCCTGGCGAACGGCGAGAATGTCATCAGGGAGCTAGGCAGCATCGAGCTCGAGATAGGATCACAAATGGATGTCGTGCCGGTGACGGTCGGAGAAGAAGGTGAGGCGGAACCCGTGGGCTGCACCGCCTTCGAGATACTCGGGTTCGAGGTGAACCACATCACTCGGAAGTTAGAACCCAGCCTTCCGATAGAGTATTGACAACGGGCGCACGTTGCCGCGGATAATCGTCGGTTGGCAAGACCGCTCGTCTTGGTCAGGGACTCCGGCCACGTCGCCCACCGGGGCTCGGACGGTCGCTGATGAAATGAAGAGCGGCGTCCGCTAGGATGTGTTCGCGCTCTGAGCACGCCCTCTGTCAGTTTGGTCACTCGGCGCGCGAAGTAGAACTGGCGCCTGCTCATCAGGCTGTGCGCACTTGGAACTAGCCCCCTACGAACGGGCCGCCGGGGAAGGGAGAAGTATGTTTAGCAAGCCCCGGCGGAGGTCCGCCAGTGGAACAAGGGATTAATCGTAGGCCTGGCAAGGAGCCGTCGAATTAGTTGAACAAGCAGGGCGACCCGCTGAAGGTCCTGGCCCCTCTGGTGGCCGCCACTGCGGTCTCGCTCGCGATGTATAGCCAGCAGGCACTTCTGCTCCTCCTCAAGGTAGGGGAGGTGTTCAACGGGGTGTTCGACACGAGCGTCCCCGCCTTCCCCCTCGCAGGGATGTTCTTCGTGGTGATGTTCATCGCACTCAGGAAGGCCGACTTCGTCGAGAGCCTCCGGCCGAGGCGCTGGGACGCAGAGATAGGCGCGCTTGGCGTCGTCATGGCGGTCGTCCCCCTGGTGGCGCTCCTCGGCGCGGGGGGAGCTTTGGACGGGTCTTACTCTTACGCGGCGATGGCTCTCGCCACCGGCTGGGTGGGGGTCCTCGTGGCGATGAGGCCTAAATCATTGTCGTTCCTCTGGCCGTACCTGCTCGCGTTCCTTCTGGCGGTAGGCGCGGTGGGGCTCCTGACGACCGCGTTCGGCGACCCACTGGCGGTCGTGGTCGCCTGGTTGAGCAGGGCCATGACGTCTGCGCTCGGGCTGAACGTCGCATGGACGAGCGTCTACATGAGCTTCACCGCGGCGGGGGGCGTCCCGATGTCCCTCTACATCTCGCAGGAATGCTCGGGGATGGCGTCAATGTCCATCTTCCTCCTGCTGATCGCGCTGATGCACCTCGACGTCAGGCCTAGCCTGGGGGTCACAGCCATGTTCGCGGTGGGAGGGTCAGTCCTGTTCATCCTCCTCAATTCTCTCAGGGTGGTGGTGCTCATCATAGGGGGCATCTACTACGGCGAAGGCGTGCTCTGGAACCTGCACGGATGGCTGGGCTACGTCCTATACGTGGCAGGATACATGGTCATCCTTCTGCTCTACATTGGCAGAATGAAACCTGCGAACCAGGCAGTCTTGGGAGCGCAGGTCAAGGCAACACCCTCCTAGGGTATGGCGTGAGAGTGGATGTGTCGCCGCAAGAGGTCTGGGCCTCATAATGAAAGCGATTCCGTGTAGACCGCTTCACCGGACGCTTCACCTCCCTTGAAGATTTGGGCCTGGGCCGAAACAGTTCCTGCGGGAGCGATTGGAATCAGGAAGAAGATGGACGAGGACGTCCCGCTGGGCAAGGAAACCACGCCCCTCCCTGCAACCTGCGTGCCCGCGCTGGAGTTGTAAGTGACGAGATAGCTGTAAAGTCCCGTCCCGGGACCTGTGTAGTTGATCATCAGCAGGAGGTTCGACTGGCTCACGCCTGGGGTGTAGCTCGTCGGTCGTGGGAAGTACGGCTGGAACGAGACGCCGAGCTCGACCCTGGAGTAGTTGACTGCCGCTGAAGCAGCGATGGCAAGCAGCACCACCGCGATGACGGCAACGGGCAGGAACCTAGTCGCCGTGCGCTTCGTACCTCTCAATCCTTTCATCGTGGTACCGCCTTCGTTCGCGCAGGCAGCCGCCTCCTCATGATGATATAGCAACCCAATGTAGCGACGATTACCGGGATCGCTCCCTGAGGGAAGAGCGGGATGGGAGTGGTCGAGGAAGCCTCCAGGGCCACGGCGATTTCGTCCCAGCTGGCTGCGGAACCGGATATCGAGAACGCGACGGTCTGAGAAGGCTGGCCGACCCCTCCAAGCTGATATCCGGCTGCGTTTCCGCCCTTGGCGGCGCCGGTGCCAGTTGCGTTAGTTATGAGTGTCGTAGGCGAAGTGGCCGTAATGCCGGTTACCCCGCTGCTCTTCCCAGACGCGAGGACCCCACCGATGATGAAGTCGTTGCTGTAAGACAGCCCGGATAGGGTCACCGAAGGCGGCGGGAGGGAGTTGGCGCTGCTGGACCCGGTACCACACGCCCCGTCGGTGACCGCAGTGCTGCTGGCCCCGCTCACGCCGAATGCGATGAGACCGATTCCGTCCGTCGTCTTGCCGCCGGTGACCGTCACGCTGACAGCTTGGCTCGATATCGAGGACGCCTCGTGTAGGTACCAGATTTCCACTTGGCCAGTCCGTGGAGCATAAGTGCACATAGGACCGTTCATGGTTGTTCCACCTACGGTAGGAGTTTTTATTGTGTCACCTGATTGTGCGACGACGATGGCGATGACCAGGTCGCCGGAATTGGTCGTGGAGAGGCCGGTGGTACTTATCGGCGAGGAACCTACTGTACTGTACACGGCGGCAGGGCAGTTGGATGGGAAGGTCCCACTGCTCCCGCAGTCCCCTGAAGGAGTGGCCGCGAACGCGGCAGGGACCACTGACAACAGAGAGGAGACGACTGCCAAGGCGACAAGTACCGCCACGGTCCCGCGTCCTGCACGGGATGAGCTTCTGATTTTCACGTCCTGAGTCTTATCCTCCTCTTGCTCACCGCCCCCCAGACCGACTCCGTCGTCCCGTTCCCTTCGAAGTAGTCGTCGAGGATGGCGTTGACTATCTCGCTGCGGTCCACGTTCAGCTCGGAGAGGTTCTTGGCGTGGGCGTCGAGGGCCTCCGCCAGCCTGGGGTCGAAGGATATCCCGGCCCGCACCTTTCTGGAAGACAGTCAGCCCGACCTCCGCAGCCCGCCAGGCCTCAACCCGGACGCCGTTTCGCCCGCATCCTGACGACCGCCTCCCCGGCGGCCCCCGCTGTGTCCCCCTCCTCGAGGGACCCCGAGACTATGGCGCTGACCGCCTCGCCCCTGTCTACCCCCCGCTCCTTCAGCGCCCCGATTTGATTGCCTAGCAGTCAAACGAGGCCCTCCTCGAAGGGAATCCCGACCCAGACAATCTTCACGGTTGACATGTGTGCACATCGTGCATGTTGTGCACACTTGGACTTCCGTTTCAAAGTCATGAGACGAATAGGTCAAAATCGGCCCTGCTTTCCTGGGAAAAGCCGCCCGAGATTCTGTATTTATCTGTTTCACAGTTAAACAGGATGATTGCAAACACATAGACGGATTCCGGTTCGATTCCACGAAATCAGATGAAAACGAGCCGGTTTCGATGTCTGCCGCCCTGTTTAACGCCTGCTAGGACCCGGCCGCGGGGGCCCCCAGCGCCTGGCTCACGCCCCCCGGAAGGAATCACGCAGATATAGCGCCTGGGGGAGGTACGGTCGCCTTGTGGGACATCCTCTACGCCGTCGACGCCTCCTCCAGCATGGCGGACACCCACAGGTCCCCCCACGGTACCAGCTTCGTCAAGATGAGCCTCGTCGCCAGCACCATAGTCGGCCTCCTCGACGGCGGCCAGCTCCCCTTCGGGAGCAGGCTGGGGGTGATGACCTTCCAGGCGCCGACCAGGGCGGGGGGGATGTTCCTCAAGGGGGGCGAAGAGATGATGAAGGTGGCGGTCCCCATCAGCCCCATAGGGTCCATGGCCAAGGCGCAGATGCAGGCGGCCCTCGCGGGGGTGAAGGTCGGGGGGGCGACCCCCACGGGGATGGCTATCGAGGAAGGGCTCCGCCTCCTCTACGCCGCCGACAACGGGCCCCTCAGGAGGATAAAGAAGCTCGTGATGGTCACTGACGAGAAGTCCAACGTCGGCCCCAAGCCAGAGAAGGTGGTCAGCGACGAGGTGGCCCTGAAGGCGATAATCGACGTCATAGCCATCGGGGGGAAGATCAACAGGGGGACGCTCGAGAAGGTCGCAGCCAAGACGGGCGGGAAGTTCATGATAGTCGAGAGCGCCGAGGAGCTCCTCCAGGCCATGAAGCCGAGGATAGACGTGCGGGGCCTCGGGGTCGACGCAGGGCTGCTGGCAGACGTGGCCAGGTCCGAGCTCGAGCTCGAGAACGCGAAGCGGCTCGGCGCCACCTCCATGGAGTACCGCCAGGCCCTCGAGAGGGCGAGGGGGGTGCGGGCCAGGGCTAACAAGCGGCTGATGGAGGTTATGATGCTGAGGTCCCAGGCGGACTCTGACGTGAAGGTCCTTGTGTCCGAGCTCCAGCGCGGGATGCCCATGGCAGACTACGCCCGCAGGGTGTGGCCCAGGGCTTCGGAGCTGGACCAGGCCGAGAAGGTGGAGAAGGAGCTCAAGGCGGCGATGGAGAGGCTGGCCGCTTAGGGGGGCGGGCGCGCCAGCCTGAGAAGCGGCCCCGGGTTCGCCCTCCTGGTGTCTTACATTAGGGAATCGGCCCCTGCCGGCGAAACGCGCCGCGGAGCGGCCTCGAACCTAATCTGTTAGGTCTGAGATTTATCTGCGCGTGAGCTTGGCCGCTAATACACAGGGATGCAGAGCGGATAGATGGCCAGCAAGTTCCCGATCGGCGTCGACGCCGCGATGATGCTGATAATCTTCGTCTTCTCCGGCTTCATATTCCTTGGTCTAGGGATCCAGTCGCGGCTGCTTGTCTACGGCACCGGTGCCGTGCTCATAGCGATAACCGTCGCCTTCGCCCTCCGCAACGCGAGGACCGTCCGCGGGGTGGAAGCGGGCGCCGACAGCGAGAAGACGCGCGACACGCTCCACCGCCTCTTCCTCCTCCTCTACGTCCAGTACGCCTACTACTGGGGGACGTTCGCCGCCGGGATGTTCACCAACTACTACTTCCTCGTCCCCGGGAGCCTGCAGCCGACCCTGGTGCAGATAGTGACCGAGGTCATCATGGCGCCTGACCTCTTCACCCACGTCCTGATGGCCATACTCAGCACCAGCATGAGCGTCCCGGTGATCTACCTGGCGAGGCGGATCAAGCTGAAGGACGTCACGAGGCTGCACGTCGGGGCCATCTGCGTCAGGACAGTCGGCTTCTTCATGGGCCCCCTCTACATCTACTACCTTACCTCCCCCATATCCATCATCTTCTCAGGGAGCGTCGCCTCCCTCGTCATGGTGTCTGTCTTCGGCGTCGCGGTGTTCCTGACGCTGCTGAGCAGGATATTCATCGTCAGGGAGGACGTACGCCTGAAGTCCATAGCCGTCGGCCGGCCCACGGTCTCGGTCCCCCTGAGGAGCAGTGACAGCTGAGTTGGGGACCTACCAGTCCGCCTCCCTGCTGCAGGGGGAGGAGATAGGCAGCCTCGGGCTGCGGGGGCTCACGCTGACCCTGAGGCTGAGCTACGCCAACTTCGTCATGTATTTCATGCTCCTCGTCACAGGCATGTACGTCAACATATTCATCACGTCGGGGGTGGACACCGTCGGCATCAGCAATCCGGCGAACCTCGTCCACATGCTCTTCGCCGCTGGGAACTTCGCGCTGACCTTCGTCATAATGATGGTCGGGGTCGTCTATGGGATGAAGAAGGTCGCCATGTACAGCTTCGGCGCCATCGCCTCCCTCATAGCGGCCACGGCCGGGGGCGCTCTCTTCCTCATCACAGGCGGGTCGAGGGTCTCGGGGTCGGAGACGCTCGCCGCAGGGTGGGAGATGTCCCTCCTGTTCATGCTCGCCATATTCCTGTCATACTATGCCACCCTGAAGATAATGAGGGCGGTCAGGCTCATCGAGGCCCTGGACCAAAGGAGTGGGGCGCCATGACGTCGCAGGAGCTGACCAACGCTTCGCACGACGTCCTCCCGGGGCTGTTCGTCCGTCAGACCCGGCGCCTGCTCACCCTGATGTACGCCCAGGCTTTCTTCCTGGCGGTCACCTACGTGATGGGTGTCTGGCTGGCCGTCGTGATGGCGTCCAGCATCGCGGTCACCCAGCCCGAGGTGGTGGTGCACGTCGTCCTCGCCTCCACCCTGGCCAGCCTGACAGCGGGGCTAGGCTTCCTGGCCATGCTGCAGCACCAGAAGGACATAGCATTCCTCAACACGGCTTTCTTCCTGGTCATAGTCGCGGCGGGGGTCGCAGGGTTCCTGCTGCTGGGGGACACGTCCAGCGGGGCCCAGGTCACCACTACCAACCTGACCATGATATCGGTGGCGGGGTTCGGGATGCCCGTCACCGGCTACTCCATGGACAAGGAGGCGAGGATCGTCAGGTCCAACGGCGCTGACAGGGGGGAAGAGGGGTCCCCTGCGGCAGGGCTTGCCATGATCGCCCTCGTCGCGCTGGCCATCACCGCGGTCGCGGGGGTCTCGACCATGACCATCGCGCTGTCGTCGTCCCTGGCTGCACTCTACTCGACGGCGGTCGCCATCCACTTCGGGCTCGCCGCAGTCACGATCTCGCTGCTGCTCGGCGTCCTGGTGCTCTCCATGTTCGAGGGCTCCATCGCGCTCCCCCTGCGGGTGTCCCGTCAGAGGTGGCTGTTCGCCATCTTCGGCCTGGCGGCCGTCTGCATGGCCGGGGGGGCGGGGGTGATAGCGGCCGGGCTCGTCCCCGGAGCAGGCGCCACCACCACCTACCTGGTGATGATGGGGGAGGCGGTCGCCTTCGCCTACGGTTTCCTGGTCCTCGTGCTCGCCGCGCCGTTCGACGGCGGCTCTAGGGAGCGGAAGAGTCACGGAGAGGCGGAGGGGCTCAGATGACCATATTCTCCGTCCTGCTGTTCCTGTTCCTGTTCACCACCGCCTTCTTCTCGTTCCTCCTGCTGTTCTACCAGGCATGGCGGAGCGGCAGGGGGGTCAGGGCCAGCGGAGCACCGCAGACCTACCCCCGCAGGGACTCCCGCCCTCCGGACCAGGGTTAGACGAGAGGCAGCGGCCGGGCGCAGGCGGGGGGCCAGCGTCGACCAGGACTCCGAATCCTTCAAACACTTAAAGGGCCAAAGGGTCGAGAGGGCGAGAGGTTGTCAGCGCCCAAGGAACTTCGCGTCTTCGGCGAGGACTATGGCACGTCCGAGCTGAAGTTCGGCCCCGCGACCCTGGGGAACGTCCCCGACGTGATAGAGAACAGGGGCTACTTCCCCGACACCAGGAGCTCCATGGTCAGGATGACGGGGGGGCCGGACAAGAAGCTCCTCGTGGTAGGCCCGGACGTCTCCAACTTCGTGGAGGCGAAGCGGGACATCGCTGAGCGGATGGTCTACCCCATGCGCAGCGGGGTCATCGACAGGGACGACGACAGGTCCTGGTCCGTGGTGAAGGAGCTGACGAGGTACGCGCTGCTGAGGCACGTCCCCGAGGTCCCGGGGTTCGAAGGGGTCAACGCGGTGGCTGCCCTCTCGGCGGCGGCGCCGAGGTACATGTACGAGAGGCTCTTCGACATACACAGGGAGGTGAACCAGGAGGAGGGGAGGAAGCTGGTGAGGGCATTGTCCGTCATCCCCCAGCCGTTCGCGGTGGCCATATCTCAGAAGGTCCTGGCGTGCACGGTCCTCGAGGCGGGGGCGGGGAACTCCGTCACTTATGATCAGCCAATCCTTGTCCGTTCGGGGGACAAGATCGGGATGGTCAAGATTGGCGAGGTCGTGGACCCGATCATCGAAAGGGGTTTCGAGGAGAGGCAAGGGACGCAGTGTGCTCCTGTCGATTACGACCTTTCAGTCCTGTCGTTTGACCCCTACAGCCTGAAGGTGTCGTTCCGGAAGGTCAAGGAGGTCTACAGGCATCCTTCGCCGCCTCTGCTCTACAAGGTGAAGACCCGGAAGGGGAGGACGGTTACCATAACCAAAGACCACAACCTCTACGTGCTACGAGGCGGACGACTAGAACTGCTTAGGACAGGCGATGTGAAGGCAGGTGATTATGTCCCCCTCCCCCGGTCAATCAGCTTCACTGGAACAGGCCCAGACAAGATCAATGTTCTCCGGGCACTTGGATATCCGAAGTGGCTCAGAGTCATAGCTACAGACGAGACCAGGGAGCTGGTGAGAAAACACAGGCATGAACGAGGGGTCAGGCGCGCCCTCGGTTCTTCTCTGAGCGGGATCGTCGCCAGAGGGGAGTCCATCAGAGCCGACAAGTATAGGAAGCTTGAGAAGCTTCTGGGCCTCGCGTCAGAAGACGTCAAAATCTCCGCAAGGGGCGGAACGAAAATGAGCAACCTAGTCGCCGTCGACGAAGGGTTCCTTGCCGCGGCAGGAGTCTACATAGCCGAGGGAATGACCCACGGCCAAGAGATGGGTGTCTGCAGCACAGAATGTGGATGGCTGGACGAATACGTCAGGTCCTATTTCCGGAGATTCGCGACGCTTACCGACCTGCAGAGGCACGGGACGTTCGTGGTCGACAACCTCGTGCTGTCGAGGCTGTTCTTCAAACTCTTTGGCACTGACGCGGGAAGCAAGCGCTTCGGGCCGTTGCTGCTGTCCCAGGCGCCGGAGAGGCTCGCCATAGCTTTAGCGTGCTATTACGAAGGGGAAGGTAGCGCTCCTTTGCAGAGCAGGAGGGGAGGGCAGAGCATCGAGGCGGCGACCAAGAGCGCCACGCTCGCTTCCGAGCTGGTAGTCGCGCTGCTCCGATTCGGCATCGTCGCCCGCACCCGGCTCAGGAGGATAGAGTCGAAGAACCGGGTCGGGACCTACCACGCGATCCAGATAGGCGGTACCGCAGATGTCGCTGCATTCCTGCGGGAGATCGGGTTCGCTTCGTCGAGGAAGTTTGCGGGTGGTTTCCTCATGCTCAGACCCAGAGCGAACACCAATGCCGACGTCGTCCCATGCGGCGAGCTGCTAAGGGAAGCTCGAGGCGAGGCGAAGTCGGTGGAGGTGGCATCCAAGCTCGGCATCAGCCAGAGGCTGGCGCTCCAATACGAGGAAGGAAAGAACAGACCGTCTGGGGCAAGGCTATCCCAGCTAGTTTCTGCGTATACCAGAGGAGCAAAATCAGAGGCACTGCTCTGGCTGACGAGCCTCGCTGAGAGCGACCTATTCTGGGACGAGGTAGTCGAGATAAAGACGGTCAAGCCAAACTCCAAGTACGTCTACGATGTCTCGTGCCCTGGAAACGAGACGTTCCTTGCGGGGAACGGTGGGATCTTTGTCCACAATACCCAGGTAGCCCCCATCAGCAGCGGTATGATATTCAACGCCCTCATAACGCTGAACAGGGCGGGAGGGGACTGCGACCTGGTGGCCGCAGAGATACTGAGGGACGCCGGCTACGGGGACCTCGCCCGCGAGCCGAAGCTGGTCAAGCTGTTCAAGGAGTCCCTGGGGCTGGTGCCGAGGAGCCTGAAGGAGGTGATGGCGGACAAGGCCAACCCGAAGTACGGCGCCGTCTTCAGGGTCCCCAACACGAGGATATCCATCGACCTGGAAAGGAACAGCTGGCAGCGCTTCCTCATTGGGGAGTACTTCTTCGACCCCTCCAACGAGTACTTCTCGTCCTACTACCGCAGGGGGTTCCCGAAGCCTGCCGACTCGTACTCGGAGGGGAAGCTTGTGTCCGGGACCACGGACCTCGCCGAGGTGATCATCCAGTCCGTCCAGAAGTGCAGCTTCGAGGTCCAGCCGGCCCTGTACCGCTCTATCTTCCTCTCTGGGGGCGGGTTCTCATGGCAGGTCCCCCAGGGGATGGAGGGGGCCGCGGTCGACTCCTCGACGAAGCTGAAGCTGATGCTGGAGGACAAGGGGATACAGGGGGTCAACGTCACGCTCACGAAGAACCCGGTCTACAACGTCTGGCAGGGGTGCGTCGCCTACGGCCTCTACATCCCCGACGACTTCACCTGGGACTGGGACGAGCGCGAAGGCTGGCAGTACCTGGACAGGTGAGCCCCCTCCATGACATTCGAGGAGGGTGAGAGGAGGCGGGCCGCCCTGTCCAAGGAGCCCCGGGGGGCCGTCGGCCGCGCCAGGTTCCTCCTGGCGGCGTTCGCAGCCCTCACGGTGGCGCTGGTCTACCTCATCGCGGCCCCCTACGCCGGGGAGCTGACCAACGACTACGCAGCCACGGCAGGGGTCGGCGCGCTGGGGGGGCTGGCCCTCCTTGGCCTCAGGTTCACTTCGTATCGGAAGGTCCACGGCCCCTCGGGGTCCCTGTCTCTGGCGTTTCTCGACGTGATGGCCTGGGTAGGGGTGGTGGGGGTGCTCGTCTGGAGCTTCGTCTTCCCTGTCATGCACCCGTTCCCAGCGGACACCGTCCTCTACCTGTTCTACCTCCCCCAGTTCCCCATAGGGGTCTACTCCCTGACGTTCCTCTGGGCCATGCTCATAGTCTTCCGGGTGGCGCTGCAGCCGTTCACCAAGCCGCCGTCGGAGAGGGTGTTCGCCGACATCGAGTCGACGCTCCGCAAGCTCACCGACACGGTGAACAAGGTGGGGCTCCAGATGAAAGGGGACGACCAGAAGGTCGACCCAGCCCTGGCTGAGAAGGTGACGTCGATCATGTCAGAGATAACGGCGGTGAGGAAGGACCTTTCCGGCCTGAAGACGGCGGCGCCTGCCGTCTACACCGCCCCCGCCGCGGCCAGCGTCTCCAGCGTGAGGGTGATGGCCCCCCAGCCGAGGCAGGCGGCCCCCCCGAAGGTGCAGGTCGCGGCGAAGCCGGCCGCCCCGGAGGTCCAGCCCAGGGCCGAGGGAGGGACCGGGGTGGCTGTCCCCGAGTCCACTGTGGACAACCCCTGGCTTGACGTCCTCGCCAAGCGCAGGGCGAAGGCCGCCAGGGATGGGTGAGGCCCCCCTGTGGGGAGGGCTCGGCGGCCGCCGCTGGGCCCTGCGTCTCCAGCGAGGGCCCCGCAGGGTAGCGTCTAGGGCGGGCGGCAGAGGCGAGGCAGGGACGGCCCAGGGGGGGCGGAGGCGGGGGCTACTCCCTCTTGCCCGCTAGAGCCTCGGCCAGGAGGGCCGTCAGCCTCCCCTTCATCTCGTCAGGGGGGAGCCCCTTCAGGGCGTCGACCTTCTCGGCCGACTCTGCCTCGCCGAGCATCCTGAACCAGCTCTGGAAGTCGCCCCTCTCAACGTGGAACTTGACCGAGGCGGGCTCCACGTGGGCCAGCTTCGCCTGGAAGTCGACGAAGCTGTTCGCAGAAACGCCCAGCGGCCCCCCCAGGCCTCTGTAGAAGTAGAACCCCTTCTCAGGCGGGAGCTCCGCCGTCCTCCTCCGCTCCTCGGCTTTCCTCTTCCTCCCCTTCTTGCTTCGACTCATACCTCTTTATGAGTCCTCCTTGCTATTATGTCTTGGCGGGGAGCCGACAGTCAGGTCCGACCTTGCTGGCCGCCGTCTTCTCGGGTGGGGAGCCGCCCCGGACTGGACGCAGCGTGGTATTCCTCGGACGAGACGCGGCGAGCGCCGAGTTCGCCGAAGAGCTTCCTGGTTCGCCTTCATGCTGATGGTGTCGAAGATACCCCCCAGGCGTTCGTCGCATGGGACGAAAGGCGACAGCACATGTACGCGGCGAGTTCATATTCAGCGTCAAAACTGGTTCGAATTCGAACGCTTCCGTCGAGACGGGTTCGGACCCTCGGGGAACGAACCGGTGATGCCCACTCTGGGACTGTTTCCGGTCCTGGCCCCGTCAGGCCCGCGACCGGCCTTCAGTTTCGCCTATCTTTCTTCACAAATCACCTAAGGCATGGGGGAATCGTTATATTCCTACTTAGTGAATAGGAATATCCGGAGAGTGCGATGAAGGCAAAGGTGGCCAGACGGTACCAGATCACCATCCCAGAAGAAGTGAGGGAGGAGGTTGGAATAAACGTCGGCGACGTAGTGGACGTCAGCAGCCATGAGGGGAAGGTGGTGATTGAAAGAGTGGGGAGGAACTGGGGAGAAGTGATGAGGGAGACGAGGGGGGCTTGGAAGTCGCATCCGGCCTTTGCCGGCATGAAGGACTCCGTTGAGATGGTTCACTGGCTCAGAGGGAAGCGCGCGAAGAGATGACGACGCTCTCGCTGGACACCAGCGTGCTGATCAGCCACCTGAGCGGAGACAGGTTCGCCGAGGAGACCGACTCGTTCCTTCGTCGAGCCATGGAACGCAAGAAGCAACTCGTCATACCTGACGTGGTCTATTCCGAACTCTACGCCGGGATATTCCTGGCACCAGACCCGAAGGTCGAGGAGACCAGGGTCCAGAGCCTTCTCAAGGTCAACGGCGTGGAGGTCAGGACATCCAGGTCCTTGAAAGTGGCAAGGAGAGCCGGTGAACTTTACTCGAGAGTGCTGAAAGGTAAGGCCGCGCCTGTCAGGATACTCCCTGACTTCTTGATAGCAGCTCAGGCAGAGGCTACCTCGGACGGATTCGTCACCTGGAACGAGGCTGACTATGGGGGGCTGGGATTGAAAATCCCGATTCTTCGTCCAAACAGAGCCTGATGGCCACCGGGTCACGCAGTACGTTAGATGCGTGGGCCTTCGTCATCGGTGCCGCTTTTACCCGCGGGTTTGCACCGGTCCCCGTCGGGCCCGCTGCCACAATACCTCAGCGGGGTCTGTGAACAGAGTCCGGTTCCCTGATCTGCTCGGCAAGCTTGCGGGGATCGATCCTTTTGATTCTTGGAATCTTGTCGTACACCTCATCCGTCGAAATCATCGTATGCTCGGGGTCTTGGAGTAAGCACGCGGCGGCATGGTACGAATCGAAGACCGACGACAGCCCGTAGGTGGTGATGAGCGACAGCGCCAGCAGGTCGTCATCCGTAGTCGTCGCGACCCATGTCAGGTTGGAGATTCTCGTCAACGCCCCCACCTTAGCGAGGATGTCCGCAGGCGCGTGGCCGGTCCTGTTGAGAAGATAGTAGAGCTCATGGATCGCCTCTCTGCTGACATACACCTCTCCGAGCTTCCCTGTCGCGATATGCCTGAGGATTGTCTCTGCGTCTTTTTTGAGCCAATCTTCACTCTTCACGTGAGAGAAGAGCAGGTCCGTTTCGATAATCAACCTTGGTCCCTTCTCTTCGCCCGGCTCGTCGCGTCCTCCTCAGCACGCCTTTCTGCCGCCCTCTTCAGCTCCTTGACGTCCCGTGCATCGTTCAGCCATGACCCTGAGGACACTAATGGGTCGGAGGGGATTGGGATACCGAGAAAATACGAGCGGGCATCGATGATTATCACGGATTCACCTGGAGACACCCCCACTTCTCGAGGTAACGTTATCCTCCTTCGGTCGTCGACCTTGGCTACTTCGGCCATGCTGCCCCGTTTCTCAAGTTTCTCCCCGTTTATTATGCATTACCCCACCGAGATTACCACACCCACAAACAAGGGTCGTGGATGAGGAATGACCTGTGGAAACGTGATGCGGCTCCAGCGGGTTCGGGACCACCTCTAGTTGCACTTTCGCAGCAATTCCCACCGCTATTGAACCCGTCCAGCTTCAGGGCTTGAGATTCAAAGAGCCGCGCAAAGCGGGATTCGCTTAATTTCTTTACGCGTCCCGTCGGGCCCGCACTCACTCAAGGTCGGTTCCAGGCACTTCTGTCGTCAGTTCCGGGTTCCAATGTGTCGACGATTGACCCAACTGGGCGTTAAAAACCACTGTTCTGCCGGACGGCTGGATTCAGGGGCTCGAATCCCGGCCGGGGCACCTATTGCCGCGAAAAGTCCCCGACTTCTCCTCTACCAGACGTCAAGTACCCACCCGGCACCCGGACCCCTACCGCATGACTCCCGATCAGATGCACGATTACGACTATGAGCTGAAGGACGCCTTAGTGCGGCTGCACGGGAACCATCACCCGAGGGTGCACACGTGGCTGGGGCTCTCGATCTCACGGCGACGGCCCTCTGGTTGAGGTAGTCGAAGGCGGCCGCGGCGGGCTTCCTATCCACGTCGAGGCCCTGCCTGCAGGCGATGAAGAACTGCCCGTGCAAGACATAGTGGTATCTGGTGGCCCTTGCGATGAGCTCGATGGTACCCTTCGCTTCGTGGTTGGCGCCGGCAGCGGTCATGGCCGTAGTCCCACGCGAGCAGCTTCTCGCCCTGCGAGGTCAGCTCGTAGTCGACGCTAGCGACCGGCCCGCGTTTCCTGACGGCCGCAATCTCTATGAGGCCGTCGTCCTTCATCTTCTCGAGCAGGGTGGCGAGCTCTCCCTCCTGGACTATCTCGGGGGAGATACCGGCCGCCGGCCTCTCCCCGGGGGGACCTCGGGAGCGTTCCTGTCTCCTGACGGTTCCGGGGTGCCTGTTCTCAACCTTGGAAAACGTCTTTGCCGCTTAATATGCTGGAGGCAGGCTGCTTGACGGCATGAAGGCATCCATTGCTTTCGTCTTCCTTTCTTTGGTCGGCGTGGCCGAGGCGTTCGTCCACGCCTGGCAGGAAAACGCGTTCACAACCTACTGGACGCAGGTGCGATTCTCCTCCTATGCCTCCCTCCTCGGAGTCCCATACTGGGCGTTCGGCATAGTCTGGTTCCCCCTTGTTCTGGTAGTGGGGCTCTGGGTCACCCGCTTCGGCCGCGACAGCCTGAGGAGGGAGCTCATGGTGCTCCTCACCGTCGGGAACATCTTTACTGGTTACCTGTGGTTCCTGGACCTGGTCGTTGTACGCGCCTTCTCTGCCGAATACGTGGGCCTGTACGTCACCAACTACGCCCTGACAGGCCTTGTCATCGCCCAGAACTGGTCCAGCGTGGTCGTGAAGGACTTCTCCGCGGGCACGATCATTGGGGTCGTCGTCGGGGTGTTCTTCGGTCCCTTCGCAACCGTGGCTTTCGGATTGGCTGGCGGCCTGCTCGGGGCATTCAGCGGCTACACTTCCACAAGGTAAAGACGACTCGACATCAGAATCAAGTCAGGCCGAGGCGGCGGGGGACGCCGAAGCGCTGACGGCCATACCTCAGCTCCATCATGAGCTGGAGCGCTGCATCGACCTCGCAGAGGCGAACCCCTCCGCTCTCCGGTAGCACGACGCCATCTTCCTCGCCGACTCCTCCCAGCTGAAATTCTCCCTCACCCTCCTGATGCACCTCTCCCTCAGCTTCGCCCCGAAGGCGGGGTCCTCCGCCAGAGCCCCCCCGAGCTGTTCGTAGGCTATCGGGCCCGGGTCCCCCCCGGCGCCCTCGGATGCGGTCATCAGGGAAAGGAGGCCGGCTATCCCCCTCGCCAACCCCACGCTGTCCTCCGGCGGGACGAGTATCCCTGTCCCCCCGTCCATGTCTTGCAGGAGGTCGACCACGGTCTCTTTGATCCCCCCCGTCGAAGACCCGACCACCGGGTCCCCCGACGCCATCGCTTCGAGGGCGGTTATCCCGAACGGCTCCCACCTCGAAGGGATGACATACACGTCGGCCGACAGGTATGCGAGCTGGTAGATCGACCTCCCCGGCGCCCCCTCTACTATCCTGACGCTCTCCGAAAGCTCCCCCGCCGCCTTCCGCGCCTCCTCCACATACGACCCATCCCCCCCGCTCGGGAGGAGCAGGAGGAGGAACCTCGAGCCGGGGATCTCCTCGACCACCCGCGGGACGGCTGCGAGGAGGACGTCGACCCCCTTCTGCCTGTCGAACCTCCCCGTCATCAGGGCGAGGGGCCCGTCCCTGTTGAAGCCGCCCCTCCGCCCCTGCTCGGCGAGGGCCTCTTCCAGCAGGTGTCTCCGCAGTTCTCTCCTGGTAGGGAGCGCCCCTCCCCCGCCCCCCTTCAGGCCGATGGAAGCCCCGACCGCCTCCATCATCTTTCGATGGTCCCAGTCGCACCCGTTGTAGACGAAGTCGCTCTTCCCGCCGACGTCCCCCCCCACGAACCCCAGGACTTCCCCAAGATACGACCGGCTCACTGACGTGACGAAGTCAGCCTCGTAGGAGCCGAACTTCTCTATGGAGCCCCCCGCCATCGACTCCCACACCTCCTTGAACCCGGGCCGGTAGGAGAGGGAGCCCCCCGTCCAGACGTAGTGGCCCCTCCTCTCCTCGCCGAGACCGGACCAGTCCGCCGACATGTAGTGCCACGAGAGCCGCTTGTAGCCTAGGAGGTGGGACGTGAACACCAGGGCGGGGGGGCGCCCCCCTCCTCCTGCGAACCCCTGCCAGGCCGACACCCCCGCGGGTATGGAATGCCAGTCGTGGACGTGGATGACGGAAGGCCGCCCGGTCCGCCCCGCCACGGCCCCCCCGCCGTCGACGAGGCCCCTCAGCCCCCTCGCCATCAGGGACATCTTCTGGTAGGTCGCCTCGTCCCCCCCGTAGATCGTCTCTTGGTCGAGCCACCTCGACGTCGCCGCGTCGAGCCCCTTGAACAGTCGGTACCTCACGCCGGAGCATCCCCCCTCTTCCACCCCTATGGAGTACGGGTGGCGGCTTCCGTCGTATCCGACCCTCACCCCCTGGAGGCGTGCCTCCGTGTCGTGCAGGCCGAGCCTCTCCCTGACCCCTCTGTCCCGATGCATCCCGTGGCTCGGGAGGAACACAGTGACGGACGACCCCTGCCGGGAGAGCGCCTCCGAGAGGTTAGCGACGGCGTCCCCCAGCCCCCCGGCCCCTGCGACCCTCTGGGACTCGAAGGCGACGAACCACACCGGCCCCCCGCCGCCGCGGGCGAGGGCTCCGCCGGTTTCAGAAGAAATCGATTGCGTAGTCCTTCCCTTCCCAGGCGCCCCTCGCAGGCCAGTAGAACGTGAAGACGAGGGCGGCCCCCTCGGGAGAGAGGTCCGCGAAGTCGATGCCGGCAGAGACGTGGGCAGAAGGGGCGTCCTTCGCCGTCTTCCACCCGTCGAAGGAGTGGCGCAGGACGAACGGCTCCTCGGCGACCACCTTCAGCTTCGAACTCTTCCTCGCGCGCTTCACCTGCCTGTTCGGCTTCCACACCTCCACGTCGCGGCCGCGCCTCGACGAGTACCTCTCGTACACGCATCGTATCCTGTCGAACGGCTCGCCGTCGTGGACCGACCTGAGGAGCTTGATGTACTCGGCGTGGGCCCATACGAGGGGCATGGCGGACCCAGTGGGTTTCCCCAGCCACATGTGCGCCTCGGGTATGTCCTTCGCGTCCCACACCTGCTCAGGTAGGAGGCCTGCCTCCGACGCGAACCTCTCCATGGCGCGTATGTACGCCGCCGCGCTCTTCCCCGCCGCGAACTCGTAGTTCCCGCGCTCAGCAGTGAGGAGCGGCCAGGCCCTCCCCCTCCCCCAGCCGTCCCTGTACGCTGTCCCGTCGTCCCTCTGCCCGTAGCCGTCGTGGTTGTACCTGCGCCAGCAGGGGCCGAAGGGGGTGTCCACCTTCAGGGCGCCGTCGACCAGCTCGACCGATGCCCTCACGGTGGGGTCGTCAGGGCTGCGTATCCCGAACCTGACGAGCTCGAGGAACCCTGCGTCGAGTATCTCCTCCGCGCTGAACTCGGCCCTGCTCCCGGGCCCCCTGTTCGCCAGCGCCACCGCGTCGCGACCGGGGCCGTCCACCTCAGGGTCGGCCGGGCGGACTCGTATGAAATGCCTCCTGGGGTCGGGGGCGGTCGTCCAGGCTTCGAGGTGCGACTCCAGAAAGTCGGAGTAGTCCTCGAAGAACGCGGCCAGCTGGCTGTCCCCGCGACGCCTCGCGAAGTCGGCCGCGCAGCAGAGCGCGGCTATGTTCGATGCCAGGGTCGAGGGGGAGAATCCCCCGACCTCCTCCCACCTGTCCTGCCCGGTCGAGGGGCCGAACCCCACGATGAACTTCGCCGCCCTCATGACCATGACGAACGGGTCGAACCCCCTGAGCGCCTTCGCCTCGGCCAGCCTCCAGGCGAGGATTATCGGGAAGGACGCCTCGTCGAGCTGGATGCCGCTCCAGTAGGCCTCACCGTCGACCCAGAAGTTCTGGGGGAAGCTCCCGTTCTGGTGCTGGCTGACGGCGAGGTATATCAGCGCCCTCCAAGGTGTCTCCGTGTCCCCCGCCGCGAGGAGCCCCATAGCCGCCTGGACGAGGTCCCTCGTCCAGACGAGGTGGTACCCCCCCTGGTCGTCGTCCCCCCTCACCTCCCCCCACGGGATGGAGAGCGAGGCTATCACTGCTCCTGGGTATGACTTGTCCTCGTGCGCAAGGATGACGCTGCAGCTCGTGTGGTAGAGGTCCCCGCCGTCCCCCGAGCTCGCCTCGAGGGGGAGGATGTGCCTGGTGGGCCTCTCCCACTGCTCCAGGAACCTCGCCTTCTGGGAGGCGAAGGGGATCGACAGGGACTGGAGGAGCGCCGTGACGCTCCTGTGCAGCGTCTCCCCGAAGGAGAGGGCGAGGGTGAAGGCGTCGACCGTGGGGAGCTCGGCCGTGAGCGCGACGTTCCCGTCGTCCGCGCTCTCGTACTCCCAGTCCATCTTGAGGTCCGACGAGATGTCCGTCCAGCCGTCGCTCCTCCCTACGTAGCCGCAGGACGTCTTCGTGAACGGGACGGTCGCCCCTATCGCCATCCATGTGTCCCGCTTCTTAGCCACGAGCAGCTTCCTCCCGGCGACCTCCACCGAGTAGGCGCTGTTCCCCCACCCCCCTACCTCCAGGTGGGGGGCGCAGAGGGCGTAGAGCCTGATGTTGCCGCCTCCCCCCGCCTTCTTGGTCCGGAGGGTGGTGCTCTGAAGCAGGACAGGGAGGTGAGGGTCGCCTATGACCTCCTTCACTATCTCGTACCTCCCGTCTGGGTCCGCGTTGGTCACCCTGTACCCCAGGGCGTGGTGGGCGAGCTTCTCCACCCTGTGCCTGAGGTGCCTCTTCTCCTCGTGGAAGAACGTCTCCCCGTCGGTTACGAGGAACTGCAGGTCCCTGACCTGAGGCCTGTCTATGGTGGGGTAGTAGACCTCTGTCGCTATCCCGCTCCAGAGGGTGTACCAGAGCTTGCTGTCGGCCGAGTAGGCCGTCCCCACCCCGTCCTTGTTCCCCCTCGTCCATCTCGGCTCCATCCCCGGGCCCCCCGGTGCCGGGCCGCTCAACCAGGCTCGCCCCTCCCCCGCTACGGCGGGCTCCCTTCGTTCGTCGTGGCCTCGCGCCTCCACCTCTCGACGCATCCGACCAGCTCCGACTTCAACTCCTCGCCTAGGAGCCCCTTCCGCCTCACGTCCCTCAGCCTGTCAGCCAGGACCATGGAGCGGACGACGTCCTTGGCCCACTTCTCGAAGTCCCTCCTCACGATGTGGAACTCGAGCGAGGGGATGGGGACCGTGCCTATCCCTTCGAGGAACTCGTCGATGGACGTCGCCATTTCGCCGGTGTAGGCCCCCAGAGAGGTGTAGAAGTAGAACGCCTTATCCCTATGCACGGCCACTATCCCGTCGACCACCTCCTTCTCCCCTATGGACATGTTCGGCCATATCCTGCTCCCGACTTCGACCGTCGCCCCACCCCCTACCCTGCACCCCGGGCCGACTATCGACCCGCTCACAGCCGCGGCGTCCCCGACCCAGGCCCTCTCGCCGACGACGCTCGAATCGAGCCGGGCCAACTCGCCGATGGTCGTCCCCTCGAATACGACGCCACGCGTGACGGAGGCGCCTCGTGACACGACGCTGTTCGACTTCAGCACGCTGTAGGGGGAGACGAGGACGCCCTTCCCGAGCCTTACGCCGTCTTCGATGAGGCTTGGGCCCTGCACCTCGCACCCGTCTGACATTTCGACCCCGTTGCCGAGGAGGCGCCCTCTCTCCTCGCCCCCTTTGCTCATCCCCTCGAGGACCCACCCTGTCGCCTTGAGGTACCCTGCAAGGCTCCCTATGTCGGCCCAGAAGGAGCGGGTCACGAAGCCGGAGATAGTCTTCCCCTCCGCCATCAGCGCAGGGAAGAGGTTCTTGGCGAAGTCCCACCTGTCGTCCGCGATGTAGTCGGTTATCTCAGGCTCCAGGATGTAGAACCCCGTGCTCGCGAGGTCGCTCTTGACCTCCTCCGGGGGGGGCTTCTCCTGGAACTCCGTCACGCGGTCGGATCCGTCTACGACGGCGACGCCGTACTGCGAAGGCTTTTCGACAGGTGTGAGCGCTATCGTCAGGTCCCTCCCGGCCCTATGATGGAACTCGAACATCTCTCTCAGTGCGATCTGGCTGACCGTGTCCCCCTGGGCGACGAGGAACGTCGAATCGAGGAGATGGGAGGCGAGCCTCAGGCTCCCCGCCGTGCCGAACACCATCCCCTCGGGGAGGGCCACGTATGTGACGCGGACGCCGAACTTCGAGCCGTCTCCCACGTACCCCATAATCTGGTCCTTCAGGTAGCCGACCACCATCACCACGTCGGCGAACCCTTGGTCGGAGAGGTGGCGGAGGAGGTAGTGCAGCGAAGGCCGCGGTCCGACAGGGAGCATCGGCTTGGGCCTCGTGAACGTCAGGGGCCTCATCCTCGTCCCCTCCCCCCCGGCCAGTACGACGGCGAGCAACTAGAGGCGCACCAGGACCTTGGACAAGCGGGCCACGGCTTCGGCCGTCCCTAATGAAACTTGCCGCTTGGGCTCGGCAGCCCTTCGGCCGATTGTCGTATGCCAGGAGGGAGGGCTCGGTGCGAGGCCGCGGCTCTTCAGGGACGATGCGGGCGTGGTCCTGGGCTCACTCTATCCGCTTCTTGATGCGCCTCTTGCTGACTGCCTCCCAGACGGCCTCGTCGGAGGCGTCGGAGTCGAGGAAATCTGCCAGTATCGCGTTGACGACCTCGCTCCGCGTGACGCCGAGCTCCTGGAACGTCTTGGAGCGAGCGTCCAGGGCCGCCATGATCTCCGGGTCGAAGGAGACGCCCATCCTCACCTTATCCCCCCTCGGCCGCGGGGCGCGCGTGCGGCCTGGCTCTGACATCGGCGCCCCGCCGCATGAGCGGAAGTAAAAGGAGTTATGGATTTGGCAACAAGGCCTCCGTGCCGGGGGGACGGGTCCCTCGGTCCCCCGTGGGCCCTCGGCCAACGCTTAATTCCGGCACCCCCCCGAACCGCGGGCGTTGAGCCAGGCGCGGCCGTGGATCTCGCTTCTCAGGTTCCATGAATACGGCCCCCTCTTCCTCCTCTGCGGGGCGGCCGGGGCCCTCTACGCCGGGGTGAGCTCCCCCTCGGGCCTCGCAGCCCTGCTCTGCTTCATCGCCCTCTTCTCCTCCTCGGCGTTCGTCCTGAACGACGTCGCGGACTCGGAGGAGGACGCTGTCGCAGGGGCCTCGAGGAACCCGATAGCCAACGGCGAGATAGGGAGGGCCGCCGGGGTCGCGGCGTTCGCCCTCCTGGCCGCAGGCTCGCTCGCCGCGCTCTACTTCGTCTCACCCCCGGCCCTCTACGCCGCCCCCCTCGTCTATGGGCTCTACTGGGGATACAGCTGGGGGCCTTCGTTCAAGTCCCTCCCAGGGGTCGACTTGGCCGTCCACGGCGCGGTCCCTGCCCTCTTCGTCTTCATGGGGGGCGCGCTCTCAGCCGCCCCGGCGTTCGGGACGGCGCTCATTTCGGGGGTGGTGTTCTGCATGGCCGCCATGTCCGGAGCCCTCCAGGAGGTCAGGGACATAGGGAAGGACGCGGCCAGCAGGAGGACCACGGCGCTCGTCCTAGGGGAGAGGCGCTCCGTCGACCTCTCTCTCGTCCTCCTCGGCTCCGGGGTCGCGCTCTATGTCGTCGCCATTCTGGCGGGGTCGCTCCCTCCTGACATGGCCGCGCTCGTCCCCGGCGCCTGGCTCCTCTTGTCCCCCCTCCTCAGGCTGCGGGCCGGGACAGAGGGCGTCGTCGAGGCGATACGTGGGGTGAGGCTCAGGGGGGTGCTGTTGGCCTTAGGGGCGCTGGCACTCTACGCCCTCTGGGCTCGGCCTGGGTAGGCGCGTCCCCCCTCGGCGCAGAGTGACTGCGGGCGTCCATGGGCGCCGGCCCTCCGCCCCGCACCTTGGCCGAAAGCCAGTTCAGGAGTGAGTGCCCTGCCCCCCCGGCCACAGAAAGGCCGAGCAGCGCCAGGCACCCGGAGCGGAGGAGGGCCATCGCCTGGGGGAGGGTCCACGGGTAGGTCGGGCCGCCTGTCGCGGTGGCTGGGACGGTGAACCAGGTGAGGATTATCATCGCGTTGAAGATGTCGAAGAAGTAGAGCACCGGGGTGGTCACAGCCATGACAGCCAGCAGCGGGACCAGCGTGACGTTGAACTGGGGGGCGTAGATGTAGGTCCCGAGGAGGTACGCGGTCAGGGCGAGGAAGCTCCGGGGGACCAGGGGCATCTTCAGCGTGTACACCCTGAGGAGGAGGAGCCCCAGGACGGCGTAGCCGAAGTACTTGGCTGCGTGGGAGAAGGGGCTCCCGAAGATCCAGACGTACCAGGCGTCCTCCAGCCCCCAGTTGGAGAAGAAGGCGACGAACTGGCCGAAGAAGCCGAAGTTGAACACCGCTATGGGGACGAGGGTGGCCCCCACCACCCCCAGGGTCACGGCGAGGTACTTCGCCCGCGCCCTCACCCCGGCCAGCTCCAGGAGGAAGAGGGGGAGGAGGACGACCGCTATCCCCTTGGTCGCCACCGCCAGCCCGAGGAAGACAGCAGACCGCCCCGGCCTCTTCTCAACGAAGAACTGCAGGCAGAGGACGACGAACATGGCGTCGAAGAGGTCGAAGTTGTAGACGCCGTAGACTATCATGCTCGGAAGGACGAAGTAAACCGGGTTGAGCTGGACCCCCAGCGCCTTGGCGAGGCGCCAGGTGGACCACCCGAGGACGGCCGCCGCGACCAGGCTGAGGGCGCTGAAACTGTCGTAATAACCTGCGTATAGACCCCCTGCGAGACCAGCGAAGGCCCCGCCCAGGACCCTGGCCGCGTAGAGGAACAGCCCGGAGATGGGGGGATACTCGAGGAAGGCGCCCGGGGACGAGTACGGGACCTGCTCGGCCGAGACCCACCCCCTCCCCCAGAAGGACGCGATGTCGCTGTAGATGGAAGGGATGGAGTAGCCGGAGTGGAGGAAGGCGCTGAAGAAGATGGCGGCGACCGAAGACGCCACCGCCCCCCAGAGCGTGGTCCGACCGTCCATGACGGACAGGCTCAGGCGGGCCTTAAATCAGTTGGGCCTCGCCGAGTCTGTTAGCCATATCGCATGACGCCCGGAGGAGCTACCTGCCTGAACGCTTGGCTGTCCTCACCACGGCGTCCGGGAAGTCGGAGGTCACCCCGTCGACCCCCAGACGGGCGGCCCTTTCGGCCGATTCCCCGTCGTTGACTGTCCACATCCCGAGCTTGAATCCCTTGCCGTGGGCCGCCGACACGTCGTCCTCGGCCACGAGGTCAGAGTTCGCGTGCATCCAAGCGCAGCCCAACTTCCTGGCGATCGGGATGAACCATCTGGCCTTCCCGTGCATGATGATCCCCGTGCGGATGCTGCCGTCGAGCCTTCTTACTGTCTCGAGGGCGTCGTAATCGAACGAGGTTATCTCGACGTGGCGCAGCAGCCCCGAGTCCCTGACGAATGAGACCAGCTTCTCCTCCACTCTTGGATAGACCTTGCCGCTGTGCTTCAGCTCGATTCGGTACTCCGCGCGGCCGAGCCCGTCGAAAACCTCCCCGAGGGTCGGTATTCTCGCCCCCTTCCACTCGCGGCCGAACTTCGCCCCGGCGTCCAGTTTCTTCAGCTCCCCGACGGTGAAACCCCGCACTGCCCCGTGTCCGTCAGTCGTCCTGTCGACCATGTCGTCGTGGATGACCACCAGCTCGCCGTCTTTCGAAAGGTGGACGTCGAGCTCCACGCCGTCTGCTCCCATCTCGGCAGCCAGCAGGAATGATTTCATGGTGTTCTCCGGAGCGTATCCCCTTGCCCCCCTGTGCCCGAATACCAGCAGCCGCCGCACCCTCCGGAACCCGCCGTTAGGCCGTTTAAAGCATGCGTCGCGCCTTCCGCCCGCTCTGGCCGCCGAGCGGCACGACCGTCTGTCTCTCATGCGCAGATCATAGGATCAGGCCGATGAGGAAGCCGAGGAGGGGCGCCACAACCCAACCCACGACGACCACCAGGAACGACCTCGCCGAGATGTACTTGCGCCTGTACGAGACCCCCGCGCCGAAGACACCGGCGGAGAGGGTCTGTGTGTTCGAAAGCGGTATCGCGAAGAGAGTGGCCAGCTCCACGAGGACCGTCGAGGCGAGGAGGGTCACCAGGGCGTTCGAGTATCGGAGGCTGAAGAAGTCTCGCCCGATTCGGGTCAGCTGGGCGCGGCTGAAGTAGACCGGCCCGATGATCGCGGCCGACACCGCCAGCGCCACGTTCAGGGGGCTGAAGGCGCCTATGGCGACCACCAGGCCAAGCGTGTTCGCACCGAGCGTATACGCGGTGAAGAAGGACAGCCCGATCAGCAGGGCTTTGTAGGCACGGACGGTCAGCCAGATGTCCTTCGGTTTGAAGGCGCCGAGGGATCGGAGCAGGAAGAACGTCGCGGCTATCGAGACGACCGGGGCCAGGAACCAGGTCGCGACCACGGTCAGCACGAAGGCGTGATCTAGGGGCAGGCGCCCCGCGATAGATATCCCGGCAAGGGTCCCCACGAGCGACATGGTCAAGGAGAGCGGCACCCTCGCCGCCATGCCGAAGACGAAGACGACCACGGTGACGAAGAGCGCGGCCGAAGCAGTGAAATCACTCTGGTTGGGGAGGAGGGCCTGCGCAGCCAAGGCCATGTTGGGGCCCTGCACAAGGAGGCCGGTCACGTAACCGGCCGCGCCCAGCGCAGTCCCGAACCTCCGGCTGACCACGCCGGAACCGATCGCTGTACCCACGCAGGCAGACAGATTGTTCCCCGAGACCAGCGCCACGGCGAGGAAGACGCCAGCGGAGACCAGTTCCCAGAGCTGCACCTTGCGTCAGGCCCTCCGGCAAGCGGTCCCCTCCCTCTTGTTGCGACTTGTCATCTGGAGATGGACGTGGTTATCGTGACTACGAGGTCCGAGATGTCTTCGCAGGCGTCTAGGACGTCGTCGAACTTGTGGAGGAGTTCCGAGAAGTGCGTGAATTGCAGGTAGTGCATCTCCGAGGCCATGGCGTAGAGCCTGTCGAACCCGGCGTCCTTGATGTTGTCGCCTTCTTCCTCGATGCGTTGTATGTCCATGCGGAGCTCGTGGATCTTCTCCAGACCATCACTGGTGAGCGATGTCTCAAGGATGGCCAACGCGTCGGCTGCCAGCTTCAGCATCTTCGTGAGAGAAGCGTCGAAATCGGCTGTGTGCTCGGAGCGACTTCCGTCGAACCTGACGCCAGCCATCCTGTTCAGCTCTCTGCTGACATAGTAATAGTCGTCGACGATGCTGTCAGCCACGTCGACGCAGGCAAGGAGATTGTCCAGGATGTTAGAGCTGACCGCCCCGTTTTCTATGTCCCCTTTTATCCTGAACGTGATCTCGTCTGACTTCTTTTCTAGCAGCCTGATGTCCTCGTTTCCAATCGATAGGGCGCTTCCGCCAGGGTTTGCCAACATCCCTGACAGGGACGCGTTCGCCTTCTCGGCGAGCCTGACGATTTCTAGGATTTCGACGAACGTCTTTTTCTCTCCTATGGCGAGGAAGTTCTTGATCCTGAACTTCAAGAGCCTCCCGCAGAAATGAAGATGCATTTAAGATGTAGCATGTTATCGATGTCGCCGAAGTCCGCTGACTGCGATTATGGTCGACCAGCCGGCATTCGGCTGATTGACACAGAGCGAGTGGTGGCGATCACACCCCGAAGCCTCAGGGAACAACCTGCGGGGCAGACGGTTACCGGCGCGAAACCGTAGTCGGAAGTGGCGTCATTATAGACCTCAGGCGCGATTACCAAGCTGCCCCTTTCAAGTTAAAGCTCTAGACCGCGCGGAGGCAGGCGTTCGACATGATCGATGCGCTTTACCTTGCACGACGAACCCCTGATTCCGGCCTGGCTGCGCCCAAGGCCTGATAGGCTGTCTCGCGCCGTGGAGGTGCCGGACCCGGATAACGTCTCACCGCCCCCCCACCGGTGCGACAGCGATTATTCCCTCGGTCGGAGCCGGAGAGGCCAGGAAGGTTCATTACGGCCGTTTCAAGACTGCGACGGCAGTCGACCACCATGCAGCTGAACCGCCAGGAGGAGAGGGCCCTGAAGGGCGAAGAAGGAAGGGCCCGACAGCTCGCGATGGAGATACTCACGAAGGTCGGCGATGCCATGGGGGCCGACTCGCTCGTGCCCATCTCGTCGGCGCACGTGCTGGCCCATTACAGCAGCCTTCACGAGGCGGGGATAGACATGCTCGAGAAGTTCCGGGACGGTGGGGGGAGGTTCGCCGTGAAGACGAGCGTCGACCCGGCCAGCGTCGACCCGGAGAACTGGAGGGGCTTCGGCGTCCCTGAAGAGTTCGCCGAGAAGCAGTTCGAGCTCTCCAGGGCGTACGAAGCTCTCGGTGGGACGGCGTGCTGGACCTGCGTCCAGTACCAGACGTGCAACATCCCAAGCCGGGGCGAGACTCTCGCGTGGGCGGAGTCGAACGCCGTTGTTTACGCCAATTCGTTGTTGGGGTGCAGGACGAACAAGATCACCTCCGGCCTAGACCTGGCCTGCGCCCTGATGGGGCTCACGCCCAGATACGGCATGCTGCTTGACGAGAACCGGGTCGCCAGGGTGGCGTTCAGGCTATCGGTGGGCGGCCCGTCCGACTTGGACTACAGGAGCGCGGGGTTCTACATCGGAAGGCACTGCGGGTCGAGAGTGCCTGTCCTCTCCGGCCTCCCGAAGTCCTCGACGCTCGATAGCCTGAAGCACTTGGGTTCGGCCGCGGCCACGGGTGGACCGGTGACTATGATCCAGTTCGTCGGCTTCACCCCTGGTTGCGACTCGGTGGCGAAGGCGACCGGCGGAGAGAAGGTCGAGGTCATCGACATAGGCAGGAGGGAGATGGAGGAGGTCGAAGGCGAGCTGAACCAGACGGACGAGAAGGCGGACCTTGTGGCGCTCGGCGTGCCGCACCTGTCGCCCGACGAGCTGAGGGGGCTGGCCGGCGAGTTGGCCGGGAGGAGGCTCCGACGCGGGTCGAGCATGTACGTGTACACCTCGAAGCAGGCCTACGACGAGGCGACGGAATCTGGGATCAGGAGAGCCATAGAGGCCTCCGGGGCCAGGCTGACCCATTCCACAGACGGAGAGATCTCGCCGCTGAAGGAGATGGGCTTCAGGACAGTCCTGACCAATTCGGCGAAACTGGCGGAGACGATCATGTCGGAGGGGGAGATAAGAATGCGCTACGCCCCGCTCAGGGACATCATAGCGGAGGCCACATCGTGACCGAGACATGCTCCGTCAGGACGATGACCGGCGGGAAGGTGAAGGGTCCAGCCCTCGTCTCTAAGAAGGCATTCACATTCGCCCACGGAGTCGACCCGAGGACGGGGAGCGTGACCGACCTGCACAGCGACCTGCTCGGGAAGAACGTGAGGGGGGCTGTCCTGGTCTACCCATACGGCAAGGGGTCCACGACGGCTTCCGCCTGGTTCCTGGAGACAGCCAGGCTCGGCAACGCGCCCGCAGCCGTGGTCACATCCTCCGTCGACCCGGCAGCGGTGATAGGAAGCGTGGTGGCCAAGGTCCTCTACGGCGTTGAGATTCCCGTCATACTGTGGCCCGAGGCTCCAAGCCGCGTGAAGTCGGGGGACGCGGTGGAAGTGGACGCTGGGACGGGGACAATCAGGCTGCGGTAGCTGAAGGCCTAACCCTTCGGCAGGCCGAAGTACCACGGCCTGTCTTCGTAGGAGTAGTCTATGAAGACCGTTTTCTTCTTCGTGAAATGTTCGAGAGCTTCCTCGCCCAGCTCCATCCCAAACCCCGAGTCCTTAGCCCCGCCGAAAGGCGCGCCCACCTCAGGCCCCACCGTGCCCTGGTTGACGAAGGTCAGCCCCGCGTCTATCCCGTCTATCGCCTTGAAGACGTTCCTGACGTCCTTGGTGTATATGGCGGAGGAGAGGCCGTAGCGCGTGTCGTTTGCGACCTCTATGGCCTCGTCGATGCCGTCTACGGGGATTATGGCGGTCACCGGCCCGAATATCTCGTCCCGCGCTATCTTCATGTCGTTGTGGGCCGAGCCGAAGACGGTGGGCTTCACGAAGAAGCCGTTCCGTCGCTCCTCGTCTTCATAGGCACCGCCGCCCGCGAGGACGACTGCCCCTTCGCGCTCTCCCGCCTCGATGTAGTTCAGGGCCCTCTCCTTCTGAGACCGGCTGATTACAGGCCCGACGTCGACGTCCTCCCTCATGCCGCTGCCTACCACCAGCTTCGAAGCCAGGTCAGCGAAGAGCCGCGAGAACTTGTCGGCCACCTCCTCTTCTACTATGATTCGCGAAGCGGCCGTGCACTTCTGGCCCGCGCTGCTGAAGGCGGCGTAGAGTGCGGCGCGCGCGGCCACCGCCAACTCCGCGTCCTTGGCCACGATCAGCGCGTTCTTCCCGCCCAGCTCCATCACCTGCCTTCGGAACAGAGGGGCGTTGACCTCGGCTATGTGCCGCCCTGTTGCGCTCTCCCCGGTGAAGACAGTCATGTCGACCCCCCTGTTCCGTATCATGGCCTCGCCCGCTTCGCCCCCTCCGCCAGTGACCATGTTCAGCACCCCCTTCGGGAGGCCTACCTTCTCGAACACCTTCACCAGCTCGGCGGAGATGACCGCGCTGTTGGACGAAGGTTTGAAGACGACCGTGTTCCCTGTCACCAGCGCCGGGGCCAGCCCCCACATGCCCAGCGACGCGGGGTCGTTCCAGGGCGTGATCACACCCACCACGCCTACCGGCCTCCTGACGACCATCGTGAACTTCTTGGGCTGTTCGCTGTCCACCACATTGGAGTACATCCTCCTGGCCATACCGGAGAAGTATATGGCGGCGGTCGCAGCTGCGCCCACCTCCCTCCTCGCTTCCCTGATCGGCTTCCCGACGTTTTCCACATCGACTTTCGCAATCGCGTCCAACTGTTCTCTGATCAGCAGGCCGGCCCTCAGGACATAGTCGGCACGCTGGCTCGCGGGCAGGTCCCTCCAGGACTTCCGCGCAGCGCCGGCGGCGTCCACCGCGGCCTTGACGTCTTCTTCGTTCCCCATCGGGACCCTTTCGAATTCCTCTCCGGTGGCGGGGTTGACGGCTGTGAACTCCCGGCCCGAAGACGAACCGACCCACTGTCCGTCGATGTACATCTTCATGGATGTCGCCCTCTCCAGCCGAAAGGCGCAACGGGCCGCAGATAAACAAATCTCCTCCATTCGAACCATAGCTCGCTTATCGTCTTGGGCGCGTCCCTCTCCCGGTCAGGAGTCGAGCGGCCGGCAGGTGCTTGCGAGGTTCCAGTCGCTATTCATCGCGGAGACGACAGGCGGGAGGCACTCGCGACTGCACTTCGCGTGAACTTCGCGTGATCAAGCGGCGGCGGCCGACCTTTGATGGGCGCTCAGTACGCGGCGTGTGATTTGGCGGCGGCGAGCATCGCGTTGCCCTTCTCAATCGCCTTGTTCATCGACTTCTCCGTGATGAAGACCGAGTAGGCCGCTATGAACAGCACCATGAAGAAGACTGTGCTCGTTATGGCCACCGGGAAGCCGTACCTGATTGCCAGGCCCACGATTATGAGCGAGGTGAATGCTCCCATTATGTTCAGAACACCATTGTAGAACCCGTAGACCGTGGCGCTCGTCTCGCCAGGCGAAATCGTGAGCGCGTTGGCCGCCCAAGACCCGACGGTTATGTTCATCACACCGCCGGCGAGGGCGAGAAGAATCGCCGTGGGGATGAAAGCGCCCGCTTTCCCGGTGAAGTAGGATGCCGCCACGAACAGGATCATGAGAACCATCGGGACAAGAGCTGCTATCCTCCTTCCGTTTGCCCGCCCCATCCTCTTCGAGAGCCCGTCGTTTATGGGGCCCGACGCCAGATAGCCTCCCAGCAGGGACGCGTAGACGGCGCCCGAGTAGATGCCAGTGCTCGTAACGTTGTGGAGGAAGGAGCTGTAGAAGTAAGTGGGCACCCAGGACAAGATTGCGCCGAGTATGTACGCGAACGAGACGAAGATCAGGAGCTCGCCAAACCCCGCCTTCGTCGTGAAGGCGAGCTTCAGCGTTATCTTCCACGTGTCCTTGCTGGAGATGTTTGTCCCCTTCGTGTCCTTCCCCCGCGCGCTCTCGATGTAATCGAGCTCTTCCTTGTTCACGCCATGGTGGAGCCGCGGAGAGTCTCTCACGTAGAAATACCACACGGCGACAAGGAGGAGCCCTACGACACCCCAGAAGACGAAAGTCAGCTGCCACCCCCAGAGAGACACCTGCAGCCCTCCGACGACGGCCGCGATGATTGGCCCTACTGCCTGCCCGGAGCCTGCCAGCGTGAACATCGTCGACTCTTCGCTGGGATTGGACCAAGTCCTCGCGTTCCTACCGTTTATGGGCCAGACGGGTCCCTCGCCCGCGCCCATGATGGCCCTCACCACGGCCATCGAGATGAAGTTGAACGTGGCCGCGGTGGCGATGGTGAACACAGACCAGATTGCAAGGAACGTCGTCATCCCTTTCCTTATGCCGAGCTTGTCCACTATCCATCCGCCAGGGAAGTTGAAGAAAGCGTACGCCATCGACCATATGAAGAGTATCAGGGCTATGTCGCTCAGGGCCACCGCGGGGAGGGGACCGGTGCCCGAATACCAGCCGAACGTCTGCGCGAACTTCGGCTCCGCGATCACCCATATTATCCTGTCGATGTAGTTGACCGCGATGACGGTAGTCAGCAGCGTCGTTATCGCCCATCGTACGTGAGATTTCCGCGCCGGGACCGCGACCTGCTGGGCGACGGCCATGCGGCACACGTGGCGTTCTGAAGATATTTAAGTTGGCGCCCTGACCATCACCCTGGGTCATAGAAGATGGCGGTGAAGACGACCAACCCCTACACGAACGAGACTATCGCCGAGTACGAAGAAGACGGCTGGGACGAAATAGCTGCGAAGCTCTCTCAGCTGAAGGAGAGCCAGAAAAAGTGGGGACGTGACCTGCACGGCAGGATAGAGGCGCTCGAGGAGTCTAAGAAGAGGTTCTCAGCGAGCGTAGACGACCTGGCCCGGCTGGTGACTTCGGAGATGGGCAAGCCGATAACCCAGAGTCTCTCGGAAGTGACGAAGTCGATCCAGCTGCTGGATTATGCCATCGAGCACGCGGAGTCGTTTCTAGCGCCCGAACAGGTGAAGACCGAGGCGAAGCGGAGCTACATACGCTTCGAGCCTCTCGGGACGATCTTGGCGATCGAGCCTTGGAACTACCCGGTCCAGCAGGCTATGCGCGCTGCCGTATGGGCGCTCGCCGCGGGCAATGCGGTCCTGCTCAAGCACTCTTCGATCGTCTCTGGGACGAGCAGGAAGCTGGAGGAGCTGTTCGGCCTCGACGTCTTCAAATCAACGATATGTGGAGGGGACACTGCGCTCTCCATCATAGGCCACGTGGACGGCGTTGCCTTCACGGGATCGGACAGGACGGGTTCCCGCATAGCTGCCGAGGCGGGGAAGAATCTGAAGAAGGCGGTCCTCGAGCTGGGCGGCTCAGACCCGTTCATAGTGATTGACGGCACGGGCCTAGACAAGACGGTGGAGAGCGCGGTGAGCTCCCGCCTGACGAACGCGGGACAGATTTGCATCTCCGCGAAGAGGTTCATTGTGCATGCCGACGTGTACGACGAGTTCTACAGCAAGTTGAAGGAAGGCTTCGCCAAAGTCAAGGCGGGAGACCCCCTCGACTCGGGCACGTTCATCGGTCCGCTCTCGAGCAGGAATCAAGCGCAGACCGTCAGGGAGCAGATTCAACGGCTGGGCAAAATCGGAAAGGTGGAGGAGGCACTGACTGGCCTGCACGGGAACTTCGTGCCGCCGACGGTGGTCAGGACGGACGTCCTCTTCGACGAGGAGGTCTTCGGTCCCGTCGCGATACTGAAGAAGTACGAGACAGATGAAGAGGCGGTGTCTCTCGCCAACGAAACCCCCTATGGGCTCGGGGCGTCGGTGTGGGGAGACTCTGACGCAGCTGAGCGTCTGGCGCCTCGTATCGAAGCCGGGATGGTCTTCATAAACAAGAGGGTCACGTCCGACCCTCGCCTCCCGTTCGGCGGCGTCAAGAGGAGCGGCGTGGGCAGGGAACTCTCCAGGTATGGCATGCTGGAGCTTACCAACATGAAATCAGTATGGGTCGACTGATATCCGAAGTTCGACAGAGCGGGTCTTCTCGCGTTCAATTTGGGATAATTTAGGATAGGTTATCGTGTGATGCGTTCTCTCATGCAGCGTCGTGTCCTTGGTCGAGAAGTTCTCCTTCCATACCGTTCCGGTACTACGCTCTCGAAGTCCCTGAGAGAGGGCGCGAGGATCAGGACGAGGAGGCACAGGGAGTTCGGCATTTTCAGACGAGGAGGCCGCTTGGTGGAGGACGATCACATTGACGCCAGTCCACGGCGTGCCCAACGCTTCGTCAACTTCGGTAGCTTCACGTGCCTCAGGTCCGGTCGTCTACGACGCGCTCTTGAGGGTCCGCAACCGCCCCCTCGTCTTGAAGCTGACCGATGCGATAGTCATTGACAGGATAGACGGCCTGTGCAGCAGGATAGCTGTAATCGAGTGGCTCCAGCACGCGTCACACTTGACCTTCTTCATCCCACAGGACTCGCGGACTTCTGCCCAGGCCCACAACCATGGGGGATGCGCCTAGGGAAGGCTCGGATGTCCCGCGCAGGGCGCAGATCCCGGCCGCACCCTTCCAATGCCGCACTGGTGACCGCGACCCCGTTGAAGCAATTTAAGTCCGCCACGACAGACCCGAGGGGTGACCGTCGAGTCCGTCGAGGCGTTCCCTGTGAGGGTCAAGATGAAGGACAGGTTGCTCGCGGGGACCTTTCGCTACGAGGACTACCAGTCGGTATTCGTGAGGACTGTCTGGAACGGAGTACCTGGATGGGGCGAAGCCATGACGAGGTTCTCGGCTGAGGCCACCGCCGGATTGGTGAGGTGGGTAGGACACCGCCTCGAGGGCAGGGACTTTCCCCGGCCCGAGGCGGCGTGGGAAGACGTCTACCGGCAGTTCAGGGTCCGCGGCCAGACCAGGGGAATCGCAATGGAAGCGCTGAGCGGGGTCGAGATGTCACTCTGGGACGCCTGGGGGAGGATTAGGGGGAAGCCCATAGCCAGGCTTCTTTCGGCGCGAAGCTCGGCGAGCGTCCCGGCTTACGCAGGTTCCATATTCGAATCGAGGGGGCCCATCTCAGAACAGATCGAATGGATAAAGTCCCTTGGCCTCGAGGGGGTGAAGCTGAAGGTCGGATTCGGCGTTGCCAAGGACACGAGGATCCTGGCACAGGCGAGGAGGGGATGGGGTGACGGCATGATGGTTGCCGATGCCAACGGAGCCTACGACGCCAAGAGCGCTTCTAAGGTCATGAAGGGCTTCGAGAGATTCGGTCTCGCGTGGCTCGAGGAACCCGTACCTTCTGACGATTTCGATGGATACGCCGCCCTTGCGAAGGGGAGGAGAGTCAGGGTGGGGGCGGGCGAAACCTGGTTCGCTGGCGACTTCGCCCGGCCCATATCGGGCCGGCTGGTCGATGTCGTGGAGCCGAGCGTCAGCCGGTGCGGCGGCATAGCTTGTGAAGCCAGAGTCGCACGTGAAGCCTCTAAGAGGGGAATCGAGTTTTCACCGATGGTGGGAGCCAATTCTGCGCTGTCGCTGGCCGCTTCCGTGCAGGTTGCGGCGGCCTTGGAATCAATCGGGGTAGAGTACGACGCCTTCGACAACCCCCTCGTTCACCAGTTGACGCCCGGTTTCCCGGAGCTCTCCGCCGGCAGGATAGTGGTGCCCAGGGGTCCCGGTCTTGGAGTCGAGGTCGACCCGAGGTTCATCAAAGCGAACCTGGCGGGCTAGTCATAGGAAATCGGCCAGGTCGTCCACGTTTTCCACCGAGCCTATGAGGCCCTTTCTCTTCGCAGGGCGGTCAAGGCCCGTGAGGACCAGGACCGATTCGATGCCTGCGCCGGCGGCGCCCTCGATATCCGTGTCCAGCTGGTCGCCGACCATGACTGCTTCGGAGGCTCGGACGCCTGCTCTTTCGAGGGCGGCCCTGAACATCAAGGGCGAAGGCTTGCCTATCACCGTGCCTCTCTTCCCTGTCGCGTACTCGAGCGCCTTCAAGATTGGACCCGACGCCAGGGCTGGGCCGTCCTTGTACATGTAAAGGGGTGCGGCGTGGGTAGCAACGATGGAGGCCCCCCCTCTGACAACGGCGGCTGCTCTGTCGAGCTTCCCATAGGTGAGGTGCCGGTCCAGACCTATCACCACGAAGCCTGCGCCCAGCCCATGAGTCCTAACGTGACCTTGGCTCCGAAGCTCAGCTTCGAGGCCGGCCTCACCCAGTAAGAAATATTCGACCGGACCGAATTCGTTCCTGAGGTACTCCGCGGTGGCGCGGCCGCTGGTCATGATCTCGTCCGAGTCAAGGAGGACATCGATTTCTGCGAGCCTGTCTCGGACCGTCTCTACCGTGTCGGTCGAGTTGTTGGTGAGAATCGTCAGCTTCTTCCCCTTCTTCCTCAGCTGGCTGACTATTCGCGTGCCGCCGATCTTTACGCGGTTCTCTTTGCCTTTGTAGAAGACGCCGTCCAGGTCAAAGAGAAACAGCTTTTTTCGCGACAGATCGAGTCTTGCCATCGACGATTACACTTTGGGGGTCCGAGACTCACGAGTCTCCGGTGGAGCCTGCCCGGGCAATCGTTTTAAAAGCAGTTCGGGCAGTTCACGCCGATGAACTTCTCGTATTATCTGCCGACGAAGATCGTCTTCGGCTTCGGGGCGCTGCAGTCGCTGGGGAAGGAGGCGAGCCAGTTCAACACGGCGAAGGCGCTTCTCGTGACAGACAGAGTAATGGTCAAGGCTGGAGTGGTCGAAAGGGTCGTGAATGCGTTGGGGGGGGCGACTGTGGAGGTCTACGACGGGGTCGAAGCCGAGCCGAGGATTGAGGTGGCCCAGTCTGTCGGGGAGCGGGTCCGTCAGGGAGGCTACGGCCTCGTCGTCGGCGTCGGCGGAGGCAGCTGCATGGATATGGCGAAGGTTGCCGCGGGGCTGGCGACAAACCCAGGGCCTGCCAGCAGCTTCGTAGGGAACAACCTCTTCGTAAAACCCTCACTGCCGTCCATCATGGTCCCCACAACTGCTGGCACAGGCGCGGAGCTGACGGTGACATCCATGGTCACCGTCGACGGACACAAACAATGGATCAACAGCCCCTTCCTGCTCCCGAACATCGCCATCGTTGACCCAGAGCTGACAATGACCATGCCACAGTCTGTGACCGCGGCCACGGGCCTAGACGCCCTCTGCCACAACGCCGAGGCATACCTTTCGACCGCCGCGAGCCCGATAACCGACTCGATTGCCCTTGAGGGGGTCCGGCTCATTTCCTGCAACCTCGAGCGAGCCTTCGACGACGGCAGCGACCGGAAGGCGCGCGAGTCCATGAGCCTAGGAGCGCTGCTGGGCGGGATCTCGCTCCAGGCTAAGATGGTCTACGGGCACTCCATAGGTTACACCATTGCAACCAGGTTCAGGTTACCTCACGGCGTCTCCTGCGGGATTCCGCTGCCATACGTCATCTCCGGCTATGCCGCGGCCTGCGCCCCCAAGATGTCAAGGCTGGCCGACGCTTTCGGAGTTGACGCAGGAGGGCAAGAACCCGCGAAGTTGGGCGGAGCCATAGGGAGGAGAGTGATCGAGTTGCTGAAGCATCTGAGGATACCGACCAACATGAAAGAGCTTGGAGTGAAGGAGGATGAGCTGCCGGCTTTGGCGCGCGAGTGCCTTGACATGTATCCGAGGCCCAACAGCCCCCTCGTCTTCGATCAGGGGAGCATGAACGCCTTCTACCAGACGATGTGGGAAGGAAGGCTGCCCGCCTGAGTGGGTCAGAGCCGAGGGCGCTACAGGCTCACGCCGACCATGAGGAACCGCTTCGCTCGCTGACGAGCCTGAAGGCTGCGGTCTCCAGCTACTCTTCTAGTGGGTAGCCCACAAAGTCCATGATGCTATCCAATGGTGAACGGCCTTCCCTTGTACACCTATACAAGTGCCTCCGCGTCTCTGTTGTACTCCCCGGCGAGCCCGGCGAGCTTTGCTGTCGGGTCCTCCTTCGATCAAGTCGCCCCTCAGCAACGCCGATACCGTTACGATGACGTCACCTCCAGGGGTATCCTTCCGAGTCTCTGATGCTTCCTCAGACGGGTGTGCCAAGTCTTGCATAGCCTCTTGAACGATTTGAGGTTGTCCAGCGTGTTCGAGGGGAGGTTGTCGTAGAACAGTCTGGTCCTCTCCTCGAACCCTGAGGACTCCTATGGCGTTCCTCTCCCCGAAAGTGATGTGGCGCCGCTTCAGGCCGTACCTGTCCAGAGCCCCTTGGTACCACCGCCCTCCGTCCACGGGGACGACGGGCCTGTTGGTGCATGTCTCCATCGCCCTCTTCAGGGAGACTAGGGTGTTGATGGAAGACCTGCAGCAGAGCACGTAGACCGCCAGGAGCTCCCTGGTGTCCGTGTCGATCGCAGCCTAGACGAAGACCTGCCATCCTTGGATCCTCAGCCTTGTCTGGTCGATGGCTTCGAGCCTCCTCTCCCTCCTGGCACCCTCGAGACGATTCCTCTCATCGCAAGGACTCACCTGAACGCAGGCACCGCGCTGACTGGGATCATACCACTCTGGTGTGTCATCCCTCTGGAGGAGAGTCCACTAATGTAGAGCAGGCAGGCAAGAACCTTGCTCCCCAGCGGTCTCTTATTCCTTCTGAAGATGTGTGCGTCCTGGACGGCTTTCGAAGGCGATTTGTAGGGTCTCACAATCCGCGATACGTTCTGGGGGCCGTTCAGCTCCCACCGCAAGACGGGTAGACAATCAGCTCAGGAATGGCTTACCGTAACGGCACCCCCTATCCACGCTTATATAATCGGCCTCCCCGCTGGTGGGGCGTTGTCTTCCGGTAAAAGGGAAGATGGCAAGATAAGCACCGATTTATTGCCGAGGTTGGACAGGTTACCTACAACATCCTGGCACTATAGGATCCTCCTGATTCTGGGGAGCGGGCTGTTCCTCGAAGGCTTCAGCGTCAGCGTCGCAGGTTCGCAGCTGGGGGTGATATCCCACGTCCTCCACCTGACGACCCTGGAAAGCCTCTCCGTCACGCCGATCTTCTTGATAGGCGAGCTCTTCGGAGCCGTATACCTCGGTCACCTGGCCGACACGCGCGGACGGAAGCTTCTCTTCATGGTGAGCCTAGCAGTTATAATGGCAGGTGACGTCATAGTGGGGCTGCTGTTCGTGGCCAACGCACTGAACTTCGCGAGCCTCGCAGTTCTCAGGGCCATCACAGGCTTCGGCGTCGGCGGCGAGTTCGGTGCGTCCATCTCGGCCCTCCAGGAGTTCACACCTGCTAGGATTAGGGCCTTCTTCACGGGGACTGGAAACGCCGTGCTCTTCGACCTTGGGGGCGTCATCGCCTCCTTCACCGCCTTCTTCCTGCTGTCCGTCCTCCTTCCATCCACAGCCGTCGGCGCAGCATTCCTCGTCGGTGTGGTGATAGCTGTGGCCATATTCATCGGACGGGTGGGACTGCCGGAGTCTCCCAGGTTCCTGCTCTCGAAGGGAAGGACCGAGGAAGCGACAAGGGTGGTCGAAAGGATCGAAGAATCGGCCAAGAAGGCGGGGAAGCCGCTCCCGCCGGTGCAGCCTATCGAGATCGACTTCGGGGGGTCTGAGGCAGGGGGATACGGCAGGTTGTTCACGGCATACCGTAACAGGCTGATCCTGGCATGGACGCTGAACTTCACAGAGACCTGGCCGTACTACTCGGCTTTCTCTGTGATTCCGCTGATACTGACCAAGGTGTTCAATTACCCTGGCTCCACGGTGGCGCTGCTGCTCGCCACCATAACCGGCGCCGGAGTCCTCGGGGTCTTCGTTATGTCCTACGTCCTCGACGCGGTTGGCCGTCGGTCAGGCATAACAATCTCGTACGGGGTGGCCGGGCTCCTGTCTATCGTGATAGGGCTGATCGTGACTTCGATTTCATTCTCGTCTTTCATCGCCCTGCTCATCATACTGTATTTCTTCGTGTACGCTGCCGCAGGAGTTCTCTATCCCCAGATTGGTGAGATGTTCCCGACCAAGGCGAGGGGCTCCGCTCTGGGGACCGCAGTCGGCTTTGGGAGGCTGGGAGGCATACTGGCGCCCTTCGCCCTGGCATCGTTCATAGGAACGGTAGGCGGGCTCCTGCCTGTGTTTGTCATCACTGGGGTGGTGTTGCTAGTAGGCGCCGCCGCCGAGATTATATTCGGTCCGGAGCTCAAGAAGAAGAGCCTGGAAGAATCTGCCAGAGTTTGAGAAGGGCCTTCGGCCCCGCCTGGTCGAGAAGACCTGCCTTCTTCCCCTGATTGTAACAGGACTGGTCAGAATCCGAAAGAGAAGCTGGCCTGAAATACTGCGTGACGACAATGGCCAGCGCCGCCAAGGCAAATAATACCTTCATGTTGAGCGTGTTCTTGGACGTGAAGTCGGTCGCCCTGATCATGGTGAAGGGGATCGCTCCTGCTGCGACGACCGTGATTAGCGTGGCTGCGCCGTTGACGATGGCCAGGGACGTGGTCCCTCCCCCGCCCCTTCTCTTTTTTGAACGTCTTTCTGTCCTACGCCCGCGCCGCCGGTCCAGCCGATAGTGACCTCGCCCTCGGGAAGACTCGCCCTTCTTCTGCCCTCGCATGTCTGTCGAAGAGGTCTCTCAGCTCAGCTTGGTTGGCCTCGAGCCCAGAGGCAGACATGGAAGCGAGCTCGTCAGCCTTCTTCATCAGCAGGTATATCGGTCTGTGCTGCCGGAAGACCTTGATCTCCTCTGCGGCCCCCTTTGCTCCAAGCTCCCCGATCAGCAGCCCCAGGATCTGGGACTCTTCGTCGGCGATGTGCTGCCTGAACACCGGGTCCAGCTTCTTCAGCTCCGTCCGCACGGCTTCGTAGTCGTTCCGGGAGGCAGCCTCCCGCGCCCTGGCGAGCCCTTCCCCCATCAGCACATGCTCCCCGACGAGCGTCGCCACCAGCGCCTCGAGGTTCATCTTCCGTGGGCGGTAGTTGGCGCCATCCATGCCGCCTGGCTCGGGACCGCCGCCCTTCAGCGTTTTCCCTATCCGCCGCTTCTCTTCTTTCGAACGACCTTCGGGAGGCCCCAACCAACTTCTCTGCGTCCGTTGGTGCTTAAGTGTCCCGGCGGCTGTTGGTGGCGTTGAGACTCCTCTGGGGCCTCCTCCTCCTGCTGGCGCTGGCTGCGTCCCCCTTCCTCGCGCCGGTCCTGCTCGCCCTGGCCTCTGTCGTCGTGTTTCGTCCCTTTCATCGCAAGGGGTACGGCCGTCCTTCGGTGACACTTCGGGGGGAGGTCGTCAGGAGCCAGGAGCCGCTCGGAGAAGGCCATCGCGGACCGGCTCTTCCGGAGGGGGATCAGGCACGTCTACGAGCAACCCGTCTTCGACCCGCGCGGGGGTGAGCAGGATGAGAGGCGAGAAGGAGCTATCGTAGCAGCGGCCCGCAGGCTGATGCGGGCGACGTACGTCATGCTGAAGAGCGAGGAGCCCCTCAGGCTGGATTGCTGACAGCCAGATCCCCTTCGGTTCTTGCGCGAGAGAGAACGAACAGGAGAGTGCCCATCCAGCAACGTCAACTAGTGGCTCGTCATGGACATAAGCGAACCGGTCTCGCTTCAGGCCGGGAGGGACGGCGACGAGAGGCGGCGGCGCGCCACGAAGTAGGACGCAGCCAGGGCGGCGACAAGGAGGAAGGTCGCCAGAGGGGCGTACGGGAACTCTGGGATCCCCCCGGACGAGGTGGACGACGCGGTCGAAGTAGTCGAAGGCGACGGAGACGACGTCGTGGTGACTGCCGTCGTGGTGGCGCTTGAGGTGGATGCGGTGGTCGAGTTGGCGGAGGTGGAGGACGTCAGGCTGGTGACCGACGAGGCGGCGGGCGTGGAGGTCGCGGACGACGTGGTTGTCGTCGTGGCGGCGACGGTGGTCGTCGTGTTGGAAACGGTCTCGGTCGTCGGGACGTAGCTCGTGCTGAAGTTCAGAGCCCCCAGAGAGACCACGAACTCCCCGTTCACCTGGTTGGTCTGGAGGTTCGTCGCGGCCTCGGCGGTGTCGCTCCCGAATTCATAGACGGAGCGCGGGAGGGCTGACTGGCCGTCGGTGAGGAGGTACGACATGTTCAGCACAGCGTGCATGGATGTGTAGGTGGCGTTGGCCCCGTTGGCGTCGCCCCCGAAGTCGAGCTCGCTGTCGAAGTAGTCGTTGTTGGGGGCGTACGCGTTCCCTGTGATCAGTATGACCGCAGACTGGACAGGCTGGGGCTCGGTGATGGTCACTTCGTCATACTGGGACGGGGTCCCTGTCAGAGGGGCGCCCCCCTGGGCCTGCAGGTAGCTGAAGGAGGCGCGGGCTGCGTCCCCCGAGTAGGAGACGTTGATCGGGATGTCGAGGGCGAGGGGGAGGGTGTACCCTTCCTCGTTGGTGGAGTACCCGTAGAAGGACTGGTTCCCCGACTGGGACACGGAACCCTGGCCTGCCGTGTAGTTCGCGTTCATCGACGCGCTAGAGGAGGAGTAGTTCCAGACGTTGGATACGTAGTAGAAGGTGTCGTTGTTAGTGTAGAACGTCACGGTGTTCTGCAGCCAATAGACGTAGCTAGAGGAGGTGGTGTTGACCTGCATGACGACGTTCAGCTGCAGCCCTGCCCCGTAGGGGCTCGAACCCTGCGGCGGGTTCGACACCGTGGACTGCATGCTGCTGATGAGCGCCGTCCCGGTCACGCTGGTGGCCTTCTCTGTGTAGGCGGAGACCACGCCCGAGCTGTTCATGATGCCGTAGTCAGCTATCCCTGTCGGGGCGGGATCAGCGGAGTAGCCGAGGTAGATGTTGATCGGACCGCCTCCTGGCTGGAGGGGGCGGGGCGCCAGAGCGTGGCTCTGCGCCGAAGCTACGGCGGCCAGGGCGGTCGCGCACGCGGGGGGGACAAGGAGGAGTACGAGGGCGAAGGCGACAACCTTGGTCCTATGAAAGATAAATCACTGATGAAGCCCCGTATGTCGGCAATTTAATCTGTTCGGCGGCGCATCGACGGAGGCGCCTTCGCCCGGGGGCGTCCCGGGCTGAAAAATGGCATAGGTTCTTAAATGGAGGACGCGGGTCAGTCTCTGTGGTCGCGATTCTCCTCCCGAACCTGTCCACGACCTTCCTAGCAGCCGCCATAATCCCCCTGCTCATCGGGTTCGTGGTGGGCTACATAGTAAGGAACGCCCTGAAGGTGGGGATCGCCCTCGTGGTCCTAGTGATACTCCTGATAGCCGCGGGGATAATCACGCCGAACCAGGTGATCACCCCCCTGGCGGCGCTGGTGAAGTCGGGGGCGACCACGAGCGCCGTCTCGGCGTACGCCAACAGGATAGCTGGGTACCTCCCCTACTCCTCTCTGACGTTCATCATAGGGCTGGCAGTGGGCCTGCTGAAAGGCTGACTCCTGCCGGGCGGCCTCGGACGTCCAACGTCAGCCGAGGAGCCACTCTGGCGGGGGGCCCTGTCCCCCGGCGCAGTCCACGGTCCCGGTGACCCTGCGGAGGAACGAAGGGCATGCGAAGCAGACTAGGAAGGCCACCTCCCTCTTCACCACCGGGCAGTCCACGCTCTCTTTCTTCATGCGGGCGATCGCCTTCGCGCTCGCGGCCCCCTTCAGCTCGCCGGAGACAGCCTTGGGGACCTTCTTGGGCTTCGGCGTCTGGTAGATGTTCACCTTGTACTTGGCGTCCTGGGACACGACCGGTGGTGGCCGTGGAGGGGATAAAAGCGTGCGCCGGGGCGGGGACGGTCGGCCGACGGCCCTGAGAACCTTACAGGCCCTGGCTGCATGGATAGTCGTTCCGGTAGGCCATGGCACCGGTCATGGTCCCTGCGAAGGAGACGAGCATAAGGACGGTAGCCGGAGGTCTGGGACGTGGTGACCGGCTTACTTTGCGTAGTGCCCCCCGCGCCCCGCCTGGCGCCCTGAGCCGAGGCCGTCCCCCGTCCCCTTCCTCCGATCCGGGCTTTCTCTCCCGGAGAGTCAGTTGCCCTTCCCTGCCTTGGAGCCCCCCTCGAGGGACCCCGCGGCCGCGAGCACCCTGGCCTTCAGCTCAGGGCGTCCGGCGAGTGCGGAGTACACCGCCAGGAGCCTCAGCTGCCGCGCCACGTCGGACTCAGCCTCCTTCGCCAACCGCGAGAGCTCCCCCTTCCCCTTCCCCGAGATGATGTACCTCCGCACGTTCCCTTCGCGCTTGGGGAGCTCGGTGATCAGCCCCTTCTTCAGGAGCTCGCCGAGCATCAGGTAGATCGAGCCAGGACCTGGGCTCCACTCTCCGCCTGTGGCCCGGCGGATCTGGCTGGCGAGGTCGGTCCCGGAGAGCGAGGACTCCGAGAGCATCTTGAGGGCAGCGAGCCTGAGCGCCCCCTTCGGGACGTTGATCAACGCCGGTCTCCTCTCACCTGGCCCTCTGACCTCGCGCCCCCCCTCCTGGGTGTCTCGCGCTCGAGGATCCGTCTCTGGTTCCGGTCGAAGGTCTTCAGCCCCAGCCCGGTCATGGCCGCGAGCGCCACGAAGACGGTGCCGCTCTGATGCGCGCGGTAACGCACGGACAGGTCGTAGGTCTCTCCCGCCAGCCGGTCGTCGGGCTTCAATGCGACCAGCCAGTTCGACCGTACGAGGTCAGCGAGGGGGGCGAGGTACCTCTGGCCGTCCGATATCCTGCCGAGTAGGGCCTGGTGCTTCCAGATCGCCCCCATGGTCTCGTAGACGGCGAGGTCAGGAGCGACCATGCCGTCTCTCCTCAGCAGGGCTTCGTCCACGAGCACCCCTTCTGCTATGTAGCTGCGATCTGCCACTAACATGGTACCCGTCCTCTCTTATCATCCTCACTATCTCCTCTGGAGGCGTCCTCACCCGGTCCTTCAGGTGGAGGGCCCTGATCTTCTGGAAGGCTTCGTCCGATGCCCCTGAACCCAAGCACCTCCGCACGGCCTCCCTGACAGCGTCGGAGATCCTGCCGCGATTGGCGGGGCGCATTTTGTCTTCCTCCGAGGTTCTGATGGTCACAGTGGGCGTGTCTTACATGACATAAGACAAAGATGTGCTTTAATCTTTTCATACGGGGGTCGGGAGGACGCCGGGTGGGACGTCGCTGAAACCAACGATCATCGTCCACGGAGGCGCGGGGAGCGGGAAGTACGGAAGGACGGATAGGCGCTACGCCGGGCTCATCAGCGCGGCGGAAGCAGGGGTCGCTGCGATGAGGTCAGGGTCTGGCCTGGACGGGGCCGTGGCGGCCGTAGGCTTCATGGAAGAGTCCGGGCTCTTCAACTGCGGGAGGGGGGCGTACCTGACCGCCGAGGGGAAGGTCGAGCTTGACGCGGCCGTCATGAGCGGGGAGGGGCTCGCCGGGGCGGGGGTGGGGAACGTGACAAGCACCCACACCCCGGTGACCTTGGCGAGGTGGGTGATGGAGAACACGAAGCACGTCCTCGTCGTAGGGGACAGGACCAGGGACTACGTCAGGCTCGCGGGCCTGGAAGTGGAGGAGCTCACCCCGTCGAGGCGGGTGGCTGCGAGGTTCGAGGCCCTGCAGAGGGAGGCGAAATATTCGGAGCCCCTCCGCACGGTCCGCAGGTTCGAGGCAGGAGACACGGTCGGCGCCGTGGCCCTCGGGTCGGACGGGGTCCCGGCCGCGGCGGTCAGCACAGGAGGGACGTGGATGAAGCTCCCCGGGAGGGTGGGTGACTCGGCGATACTCGGGGCGGGCCTGTTCGCTGACTCGGGGCTCGGGGCATCCTGCGCCACCGGGACAGGGGAGGAGATAATCAGGGTGGGGCTCTGCCTGAAGGCGTGCGAGTTCATGGGGACGGACGACGCCCAGCGCTCGGCGGCGAGGGCGATTGGGCACATCACGAAGGTCAGGGGGAAGGGGACGGCAGGGATAATCACCGTGGACCTCAAGGGGAGGGTGGGAGCGGCTTTCAACACCGAGGCGATGGGCCGGGCGTGGTTCGACCACCAGAAGGGGAGGGTGGTCGCGGCCGTCGGACCGGACCCTTGACCCGGGGCCATAGGAGGGACAGTGGGTGAAGACGAGGACACCGAGGGGGGCGTGGGCCCTGAGGGGGGTGAGCGCGGCCGTCGCGCTGGTGGTCATACTGGTGGTCGGTACGGTGGCTTACTCCGCCTACCAGGACTACACGGGGTTGAAGGCGGAGCTCGGGGCGGGTCCGGGCCGCGCCGTGGGGAGCGCCACCCTCCAGGGCTCCGCGGAGGTGGTGTCCATCAACATCACCGTCCCCAACAGGGGGATGTACACCCTGAACGTCACGGTGTCATGCGCCCCGACCCCGGGGGTCTCCTGCCAGCCCGCCCAGGTGTCTGTCCCTCCCGGCGGCGAAGGAGTGCTGCACTTCCGCATGGCCGTGGCGGACGTCAGCCAGTTCCTCGCGACCCCCGGCGCGCGCATCAACGGGACGGTGGCCATCGGACTGGTCCCGTTCGCCGGGCTGACCATCGGGGTGGACCTGGGCGCCTTCGTCAAGGCGCCAGGAGGCCCCTAGTTGTCCTTCGGGCGGAGGGTGACGATGCGGAAGCGGGTGACCAGCGCGGGTGTCGCGCTGGTGGCCAACGTGGTGCTGTGGATCGTCATACCATACTACTTGGGGGCGTACCTCTCCGGGGTCGTCCCTGACCTGGCGCTCGCGATCCCCGCTTTCGTGTTTGAGTTCGGGGTGCTCTTCGTCATCCTTGACGTAGGGGCTGCCTTCTTCCAGGGGATGGCGGTGTCCGTCCCCTTCATCTCTGGCGCGGCCCTGCTCAGCGCAGCCTACCTGTGGCTTGTGACCGACGGGGGAGACCTTCAGGTCACCGCGGCGGGGACGACGATAGGGCTCCAGTTTCAGCTCCTGCTCTATGTCCTGGTCCTGCCGTCCCTCTGGGCGGCCCTGAGGGCCCCGCTGTCCTACCTGGCGTGGAGGGGCGCGTCAATGGAGCCGCCTGCCGTCCCCTAGGCCGGGGCGGGCATCCCGACCTTCCGGCTGAACTCGGCGAAGCGGCGGTCGCGGACGAGGTCCGCGTAGAGGGGGTCCGACCTCATCAGGAAGAACCACGAGTGGAGCCTGGCCTGCTCCGACAGCCCCTCGAACGCCAGGTCGAAGTCCCTGAGGGCCACCCCGAAGTTGAGCTTGGCCGTCGCGTTCATGAACTGGTTCCCCTCCTTGAGGAAGGCGGCGAGGGCAGACTCTGCCCCTGCGCGGTCGCCGGAGTATCCCGCGACCACGCCCTTGAGTAGCCCCATCTCCTTCATCGACGGATTCACCCTGACGGCCTCTTCGGCCACGGCCCTCGCCTTCGCGTAGTCCTTCGCCTGCAGGTAGCAGGACACGAGGCCGCTGTAGACGACGGGGGCCCTCGGGTGCAGCTCCTTCTGGCGCATGTAGATGGCGAGCGCCCCCTGCATGTCTCCGGAGACCCTGTAGACCTCCGCGAGGACCATGTGGTTGACCAGGTCGAGCGGGTCGAGGGACACCGCCTTCCGCATCGACTCGGCGGCTGGGCCGAGGTCCCCCAGGACGGCGTCAGCCTCCGCGAGGAGCCTGAGGCAGGCGGCGAGGTTCGGGTTGATGCTGACGGCCTTCTGCAGGTAAGGCCTTGCCTCCTCGAACATGTCCCTGGTCATGCACGCCTCTGCCATGGCAGCGTTCGCCTCGGCCGAGTCGGGGGCCAGCTCCAGGGCCTTCTGGGCGGCGGTCCACGCCTTCCTCATGAAGGCGTCGTAGTCCCCGAACTGCCCTACGATGCGGCAGATGGAGGCGAGCTCAGCGTATGCCTTCACGAAGGTTGGGTCCTTCCGCAGGGCCGCCTCAAAGAGCGAAGTTGCCTCCCTGAGGGCGTCGGGGGTCGCCTCATTCATAACCTGGAGCGCGCGCAGGTAGTCGGTGTAGGCGTCCAGGCTGGGGGGGCGGAGGGAAGTGGCGGCCGGGCCAGGGAGCCTCGCCTTCAGCGCCCCGGCAACCTGGGCGGCGATGTCGCTCTGGATGGCGAAGACGTCGTCGAGGTCCCTGTCATAGTTCTCGGCCCAGACGTGTCTGTCCTTCGTCGCGTCGATCATCTGGACCGTGACCCTCAGCCTGTTCCCCGCCTTCCTTACGCTCCCCTCGAGGACGGTCCCGACCCCCAGCTCCCTGGATATCTCCCTGACCGGCTTTGGGGCCTTCTTGTACTGCATCACAGAAGTCCGCGAGATGACCTCGGTCCCCTCTATGCGCGAGACCGTGGAGATGACCTCTTCGGTGATACCGTCTGCGAAGAACTCGTCGTTGGGGTCGGGGCTCATGTTGGCGAACGGGAGGACGGCGACCCTTCTCGCCCCTTCGGGGGGCACCTCGTCCTTCTTCTCCCACGGCATCACCACGGCGAACACCTCGGTGGGGACCTCGACCCCCTTCAAACCTTTCTCCCCCATGGAGACCAGGGGGAGGTCGAACTTGTTCCTGACCTGGTCGTAGACCTGCCTTGAGATGCAGACCCCGCCAGGCGGGGCGAGGGGCTGGATGCGGGAAGATATGTTGACGGCGTCCCCGAAGACATCACCGCCGCGGTGGACGACGTCCCCGAGGTGGACCCCGATGCGGATGCTGATCCCCTTCCCTCCGCCCGCCGTGGAGTTGTAGCCGCGGACCTTCTCCTGTATCTCGACGGCGCATCGGAGGGCGTCCAGGGCGCTGTCGAACTCCACCAAGAAGGAGTCCCCGATGGACTTCACCTCCCTCCCGTGGAAGCGGGGGAAGAGGGGCCTGAGGATCCGGTTGTGGGCGTCGAGGAGTTCCATCGCCCTCGACTCGTCGGACTGGGTGAGGGCCGTGTACCCCACCATGTCAGTGAACATCACCGCCGCCAGCCGCCGCCCCTCCGACACCCCGCTCTCCGCGTTTCCTCGCGCTGGATGATAATTCAGCTTTGCGAGGGCTGAGGCCTGGCCCCGCACTTCCGTGGCGGCCGGCCTGGCTGTCAGGTCACCGGGGCGAGGGGCCGAGCGTCCGCCCCAGGAACTCCCACACCTTGTTCCACCCGTCCACCGCCTCCTCCTGCCTGTAGCGCGGGGAGTGGTGGTAGAAGAAGCCGTGGCCTGCCTTGGGGTACCTGTGGAACTCGTACTTCTTCCCGAGCCTCTTGAGTTCCGCCTCTGTCTCGTCGACCATCGCCTTGCTCGGGTTGGTGTCCTCGTCCCCGAAGAGCCCTAGGAGGGGGCAAGAGAGGCCCTCGGCGTAGTCGAGGGGGGAGACCGGGGCGTTAGGTGTGAGTTGGTCCCCCCTCTGTATCACCGACCCGCCCCAGCAGTCGACCGCGGCGTCGAAGGACCTGGTCCGGCAGGCGACCAGGAAGACGTGGCGACCCCCGGAGCAGGAGCCGAACCCGGCCACCTTCCCGTTGCTGATCGGGAGTGACCTGAGGAAGGCGGCGGCCCCCGCGACGTCGGCCACCACGTCGTCGTCGTGGACCCCTCCGGCGGCGCGCATCCTCTCCGTCACCTCCTCAGGCTTCCCGTGGCCGTAGCTGAAGTAGAGGTTGGGGCAGACGGCGAGGTAGCCGTGGTAGGCGAACTTCCGCGTGACCTCCTTGTACCACTCGTCCCACCCGGGGCGGTGGTGGACAAGGACGACCCCCGGGAACGGCCCGGGCCCTAGTGGCCGGGCGAAATACGCGTTGATACGATTGCCTCCGTGCCCCTCGAATGCCACTGTCTCCGCAAGCATCCCTTCGTACATGTCGGTGGTGTAGTCGTCCACGGCGCTTCCTGGCTGAGCCCCGTTAAATCGGTTGCCAGCGGGGGCGGACCCGTTAAAAGGGCCGTCAGGGGGCCGGGGCGCGATGAAAGCGTACTGCGTCTCCCACAGGAAGGACATCGACGGCCTCGGGTCAGGTTCCCTCGCGGCGGCGGCGACAGGGGGGGAGATCATCCTCACAGACTACGACGACATGATCTTGAGCCTGAGGAAGGTCCCGGACGACGCAAGCAGGGTGGTGATAAGCGACCTTGGCGCAGACAGCGCAGACTTCCCAGAGTTCCTCTCGGAGCTGCAGCGGCTGGCAAAGCACGCCGAGGTGACGTACATTGACCACCACTACCTGTCCGAGCCCGCCAGGAAGAAGGTGATGAAGTCCGGGGTCCGCCTCGTCCACGACGTCGAAGAGTGCGCCTCCATGCTGACCTACAAGACGTTCAAGGACAAGCTCCCCGCCGGAGCGGCCCTGGTCGCTCTCTGCGGGGCCGTGACGGACTACATGGACGACTCTCCCATGGGGAAGGAGCTGATGGAGAAGACGGACAGGCAATTCGTCCTCGCCGAGGCGACGATGCTGGCGCTGGCCCTGGACAACAGGGGGGACGAGGAGGGCTACCCCGAGTCCATGGCGGCGGAGATGGCGAAGATGAAGAAGGCGCACGAGATACCTGGGGTCCCCGAGGCGGCGGTCCGCCAGCTGCAGAAGGAGGCCGGCCTGGAGGCCGTCGTGAAGGAGCAGGGGAGGAAGAAGGGGGGGCTGGCGTACATGTTCACGGCGGAGCACTCGACCGGTAACGTGGCCAAGGTCCTGATCGGGGCGTTCGACGTCCCCGTCGGGGTGGCGCTCAAACAGAAGCAGCCGGGGTGGTACGAGGTCAGCCTCAGAGGGACGAGCAGGGCCAAAGTCCATCTCGGGAGGACGATCTCGAAGATAGCCGGCGAGCTAGGGGGGAGCGGCGGAGGGCACCAGAAGGCGGCCGGGTGCAGGATCCCGGCTGCGAAGGCGGAGGAGATGCTCGCGGCGCTGTCTAAGAAGGTCTAGGCCGCGCCCGCGGCGCTCTTTCCGTTGACGCACTTGGCCACTATGGCGCCCCCCATCTGCATCTCATGGATTGTCGTCTCCCCGAGGTAGCGGCCCAGGAGGGCCTTGAGCTCGGAGTTGTGGAGGACGAGGTTGTAGGTGTCGAAGAGGGAGCCGTAGCGGAGCCCAGACCTCCCGGTAGACGCCAGGCCTACGACCCCCGGGACGACCCTGATGTACAGCCCCAGGGCCAGGGCCTGCAGCGGGTTGTCAGACTTACCGAGGTCGCAGAAGGCGAACCTCCCCCCTGCCTTGAGGACGCGCCCGAGCTCCGCGGCGGCGGTCTCGAGGTCGTGGGCGTCCCTTACCGCGAACCCGGAGACGGCGGCGTCGAACGCCCCGTCCCTGAACGGGAGCCGCTCGAAGACCCCCTGGACCGAGTTGGTGAAACCAGAGGCCCTGAGCATCGCCCTGGAAGCGTCGAGGAGGACCGGCTCCCCGCCGGCCCTTGCCACCACCTTCGACATCGTCCCAGGCCCGGAGCCCAGGTCGAGGACGAGGTCCCCCTTCTTCACAGCGAAGGCGACGGCCTCGGAGCGCATCCTCCTGTCCTGGAAGAGCGAGATCCTGCTCGACGCGTCCTCGTAGGAAGGGACTATCTCCTGGAGGGAGTTGACCACGTAGGCCCACTTCCCCTGGAGCCCCGCCCGCCTGGTCTTCAACGGGCCGATTCGCCCCGCCGCGGTTTTCAAACTTCCGGTCTGCCCCCCGCCGAGAGTCTCGGCGGTCAACCCCCGCGTAGGTGGCTTCCGTGCAGGCCGCACCGGCCGGCGGCCCGAGGCGCGCCTCAGATGCGGGTGCGGTGCGCCCTCCAGACCATCGTCGAAACGTCAGAGATTATCTTCTCCCCCCTCCTCGTGTACCTGACGTTCCCCCCCGTCGGGATGTCGTTCACAAGGACGGCGATGGCGTAGGCTCGTTCCCCGTCCATCACTATCCCGGCGTCGTTGACAACCCCCCTGAGCGTCCCCGTCTTGTGGGCGAGGACGACCCCCCTAGGGACCCCCCTCCGTATCCTGTTGGCCCCTGTCTCGCAGGCCGCGAGTATCTCTAGGAATTCGTCGTTGAACGTGCCGAGGACGCGCTCCGAGTAGACCCGCTCGAAGGTGGTTACGAGATCACGCGGCGAGGTGACGTCGTCGCCTGCCATGTCCTTCTGCCCCGCGGGGGGGCGGGCCTCGGCCTCGGAGAGGATGGCCGCCAGCTCCTTGACCGGGTGGACCCCCGACAGCCTGTGTATGTTCTTCCTCAGCAGTCCTAAGGCGTCTTCCTCGGCCAGCCTCTCGCCGTCGAGCCCGAGGATGCGCAGGTAGCGCCGCACCTCGTCGGCGCGCAGCTCGTAGGTCAGGATGTCCTTGCACGAAGACCGGACGGCGGTGTCCCTGAGCCCGAGCCATGATACCGTGTCGGCTATGCTGTCAGGCCCGAGGTAATCGAAGAGGACGTCGGCCGCGGTGTTGTCGCTGACGGTGACCATCAGCCTGGCGTAGTCCCTTAGCGTCAGGGCGGCGCCCTCTCCGACGTACTGCAGCACCCCCGACCCAGTCGACCTGTCCGCGTCCTTGAGCCCCACCCTGGTGGCCGGGTCGAGGCGCCCTTCGTCGAACCGGCGCAGGAGGTCGGCCAAGACGAAGACCTTGAAGACGCTCGCGGTGGAGAAGGTCGAGCTCCCTCTGACCCACGCCCCTCGCCCTCCCCCCAGGGGCTTGTACCCCACCCCGACCTTGGCCCCCGCCCTCGCGCAGTAGCGTTCGAGGGCCGTCTGGAGACCCCCTCGGCGCCGTATCATGGCGGACCCCCTGAAGGGGGTGTTGCGTCGGCTTCGACTGAGAAGGCGCTCCGACGGCGCCTACCACGCTCCCCCCCGCGACCTACGGAACAGCGCGGCCGACGAAGGGCCGCAGGACGCTCCGCAGCATGGCGGGTGGGCGGAGCCGGCGCCGAGTGTGCCGATTTCGGACGCGAAGCGTCTGACACGGGATGACCAGTCCGCTGCCTCAGGGAGAGAGCGGGGGTGCCGAGCCGCCCGGCGCCGTCATCCTCCTGTGCCTGCCATAGCCGATCCCGATGGCGCCCCCGGCGACCCCGAGGAATTGGGTGATGAAGAAGTCCCCTATCCCGATGAACCCGACGATCGCGAAGATGAGTATCACCGCCCCCCAGAGCTCGGCCCTCCCTGGCCTGAAGTAGAGCATCCCTGCCCCCGCGGCGATCGCCAGCCCCGAGACCAGGTTGGTCACGGCGAAGATGTAGAACCAGTAGTGGTTGCCGAGGCCGAAGATGTACGGCCCGAACCAGTAGTAATATGGCACCCCCCCGAAGAACTGGCTGTTCCCGTAGCTCAGCGACGGGGAGGAGAAGGCCAGGGCGGCGATGCTGTCGGCTGTGATGACTGTCCCTGCGATCAGGGAAAGCATGACCGCCGCCGAGGTCACCGCTGTCCCGCCATCGTCCTCGGAGGGCTCGCCGCTCTGCGACGCCTCTGCGACCCCTGCGGTCCCTTTCGACGACGCTTCTGCCCGGGTCGGTCCCGAACTCAGCGGCCGTGTAGCCCCCGTCGTGCCGGAGCAGCCGGCGAATGAGCGCATCCCGGAGCCGTGGTAGGTTTTCAGTGGTGATAATCGTTTCTCCTAGACGGCGGGGATAGGCGACCCCGGGCGCCGGTCACTCCAGCCTGTCGAAGGGTTTCATCGCGTTTGCTATCTCGTCTACGACGTCCGAGGCGGTGATGTGCAGGCCTAGCCTCTTCGCCGCCGCGACCCCCGCCGCCCCGTTGATGTACGCCGCGGCGCAGGCTGCCTCGAACGGGGGGACCTTCTTGGCCAGGAGCCCGGCCGTCACCCCTGTGAGCACGTCCCCGGTGCCACCGACTGTCATCGCGGGGGAGTGGGTCTCGTTGAAGGCGACCCTCTCGCCGTCGGAGACGATGTCCGTGGGTCCCTTGAGCAGCACTGTGACCCCGCCCTTCTTGGCCTGGGCCGCGACCACTCCGGCGCGCCCTTCCCTCCCGTCTGGGAGGTTGACCCCGAACAGGCGCTCGAACTCCCTGGCGTGGGGGGTGACCACAGACCCGGTCCCTCGGATGGATGGGATAGACTGCTCTCTGAGGGCGTCCGCGTCCACTACCAGGGACCTGCCGTCCCCCTTCATCTGGTTCAGGGCCTGGGCGACCGCGTCCGGCTTCTGCGCCCCCAGGCCGGGGCCGACCGCGAAGACGTCGGCGCCGCGGACCCACGCGAGGAGCTTGGACGCGTTCCCCCTTGTGAGCTTCGCGTCCGGGAGCGGGACGACTATGAAGTCGGGGGACAGGGACCTGACCGCCCCTGCGATCTGCGCGGGGACGGCTACGTACACCAGGTCCACACCCACCCTCATCGCGCCGCTGGCGCAGAGGAAAGGCGCCCCGTGGTATAACCTGCTCCCGCCGACGACGCAGACGGTCCCGTTCATCCCCTTGTGGGCGTCCCTCCTCCTGGGCGGGACCGCCCTGGAGACGAAGTCGGCGTCGATGATTATCCTCTCCAAGGCGACCAACTAGTAGCTGTAGCGCCTCTGCTTCTGTTCCAGGGTGACAAGGGACTCTATGGGGCAGGTGAGCCCCAGCCTCCCCTTCAGCTTCTGCATCGACTGGTCGAGAGAGGCTATGGCGAAGACCCCTACTATCCTTGCTTTCGCCTTCTCCGCCATCCTGGCCAGGGCTTCGATCGTCGTCCCCGACCGCACCAGGTCGTCGACCACCAGCAGGTGCTCCCCCCTCTTGATGGCCGTCTTTGGGAGGTACAGGTACTTCACTGACGAGGGCGAGTAGACCGCCTTCTGCTCCACGAACTCCTCCACCCCCAGCTCCTTCTCCGACCTGACCACCGCCAGGTTCACGTTGAACTCCCCGGCGACCTCGGCGGCGAGCGGGATGCCGTCGACCTCCATGGTCACCACCCGGTTCACGGTGGCCACGCTGAACTCGCTGTACACCACCTTCGCTATCTGCCTCAGGAGGCCGACGTTGTTCACAACCCCGCTGATGTCGTAGGACCCGTCCGAGGTCACCTTGACCGCGTCCAGGACCATCTTCCTGAGCATCGTCTCCCTGAAAGTCGCGATGAACTTCTCTGAACGGGCCGCGCTGGGGAGGACGTGCCCCCGGACGTACCTGCTGAGGATCGGTGCGGAGAGCCCCAGGACTGCGGAGAGCTCCTTGTAGCTGTAGCTCTTCTTCAGGGTCGCCAGGAGCTCGACCGCTGAGATGCGCGTCTTGACGTCTGCGACCCTGCTCATACTCCCCCAGCGTAGGAGTTGCACGGGACTCTAAATTAGTCTATCTCCGTCCGTTGGTTTTTGACATGCGGACCCCTGAGGCGCGCCTCCCCGGGGGCGCCCTGGGAGAGGCCGAGACGGCGCCCGAGGTTCCTCCCGACCCCCCCGAGGGCAGAGGCGAGGAGCGCCCGACGGCAAGGGGAGTTGAAGATGACGAAGTCGTCGAAGGTGTGCCTCCCTGGCCTCCCGCCTGCCTTCAAGGCGGCCTCCTTCACGGAGACGAGCTGCCCCATGGACATCTGCAGCGGAGGCTCGTCCGGCTGGTATCGCGTCCCGATCGGGTAATCCCTCCCCGGGGTGCGGGTCATCTCTATGTGGCACCCCATGACGTGGCTCACCTCTCTGTCTTCCGCGAAGGAGACGAGCCTTTCTAGGCTGGCCGCGAACGCCGGAGGGTCGAACGCGTACAGGCGCCCAGGGTACACTGTGTCTCCGGTCAGGACGAATCCCGTCCGAGGGTCGAAGACGGCGACGGCCGACGGGTGGTGCCCGGGGGTGGGTAGGACGTCAAGCACGCGCCCCCCTAGGTCGATGCGCCCGACGCCGTCGGGCCAGCCCGGGATGCGGTAGAACTCCCTGACCGCGTCCACGTCCCTGGCGACGACCGCGGTGTCCGGCCTCCCCAGGAACTGCGGGTCCCCGGCCACATGGTCGCCGTGCCCATGTGTGTGCGCCACCACCAGCCCTCGGACGGGGCCGTGGCCGTTGGCAGAGGACTCATCCAACAGCCGGTCGACGGTGGCGCGGAGAGGGGACGAGGCGGGGTCTTTCGTCGCCCCGGTGTCGAAGAGGACCGCCCTTTCGTCCCCGACAAGGAGGTACATGAAAGGGGCCTCGTAGGAGACGTCCTTGCTCTGTCTGAGGATGAAGGTGCGCTCGTCGTACCGTTGCACCTGGATGGGGGGGTCGGTCCTGTGCCATGGGGAGGGCGACCCGTGGATCCACCTTACGTTCAGGTCCCCGCCGCTCGCAGATGGTCCGGGACCAGCGGGGCCGGGACCCGATTCCTGTCTCCCCCCCAGCATGTTGTCTGCTTCCGACCCCGCTAGTTAAGCGCTCACCGCTTTCGGGGCATGTCGCCCACCCCGGGCCAGACAGGCCTTCGATCCGGCATAGCCTGGACGGCCACCCCGCAGGCGACAGACACGCCAGAGGCTTGCACCCCCTGATGCTCCACGCAGGAGCAGACAAGCGGGGCCGCGGCACGGGGGCCCTGCCCCAACGGGACGGCGGCGAAGACCGCGACGGCGCGGAGGGGTCTGGGCGAGGCAGCGCCTGCTCCGCTATCTGGCCGTCTTGAGGGCGCCAAGCTGCTGCAGGAGGCCGAGCCAGTCCCTGGTCACCCACCCTTCCACTATCCTCCCCCCTTTCAGTCGGAATATCTCGTTCTGGAGCCAAGAGACCTTCTTCCCAGAAGGTGGGATGCCGAGGAAACTCCCCGTATGGTCGCCGGTGATGCGCAAGCAATCAGACACCACGTCCCCCTTCGCGAAGAGCAAAAGAAGCTCCACCTGCGTGTTTGAGAAGGCGGAGGACAGAGCAGCAAGTCTGTCGACCAAGCCCTCGCGGCCCTTCGCAGTCGGGTCGTGGTGCGCGACGTAGTTTTCGTCCCAGTACTCGGGTGCCCTTCTCCTGACCCACGTCAACCATTCGCCCGCGTTCTTGGCCGGCCTTCGCAGGACGTCGTTCACCCAGCTGCCGACCAGCTCCTTGTTAGCGTCTTCGTCTGAGGGCATCGCGCAGCTTCTTGCCACGGCCGACGTTTATGCTTTGCACGAAGCAGCGGGCAAGGCCGAGGGGCAACGGGGACGGGACAGCCGAGATCGGGCTAAGTGAGGGCATCGCCGCTGGGTCAGACCCAGTCTGCCGGCAGCATTGCGACGTGGCGGCGCAGGCTCTGACTGCGGTGCTCGTCATCCCTGGCGCAGGGTGGCCTCTCAGAGCTTATAGCGGCCCGCTTTCCGCACCGGCGAAATTGAGCTTCTCCTTCGAGGTCAAGGAATCCGACCTCCTGGGCAGGATCGGCACCCTGAAGGTCTCGGGGAAGACGCTGGAGACCCCCTACATGTTCCCTGTCGTCCACCCCGTCAGTCAGATCGTCCCGACGGCGGAAATGCGGGCGATGGGCTTCGAAGGGCTCATGACCAACTCCTACATCGCCTACTCCCGCAGGAAGGATGAGGCGCTGTCCGGAGGGATACACAAGCTCATCGACTTCGACGGTGTGGTGATGACCGACTCGGGTGGGTACCAGGTACTCGTCTACGGGGACCTGGAGATAGGCTACCGCGAGGTGGCGTCGTTCCAGGCAGACATAGGCTCCGACCTGGCGGTGACGCTGGACAGGCCGACCGGCTACCCCCAGACGAAGCGGAAGGCCAGGGAGACGGTGGAGTACAGCCTCAAGAACGCGGTCGCCACGATGGATGAGTTCGGGGACAGGAGGACCACCTGGGTCGGGCCTATCCAAGGGGGGGTCTACGGGGACCTCGTCCGGAAGTCGACGAAGTCCCTTGTCGAGAGCCGTTTCGATTTCCTCGCTCTCGGGAGCCCCGTCCAAGTGATGGAGGACTACATGTTCTCCGACCTCGTCAGGATGATCCTCTCCGCCCGGCTGGCCATGCCTTACTCCGTCCCTCTCCACCTCTTCGGGGCCGGGCACCCCCTCACCATGCCCATGGCTGTGGCGCTGGGGTGCGACACCTTCGACTCCGCGAGCTATGTGATATTCGCGAGGGCTGGGCGGTACATGACGAGGGGGGGCGTGATGAAGCTGCAGTCGATGAAATACCTCCCCTGCAGCTGCCCTGTCTGTTCCAGGACGAGCGTGAAGGGACTCCTCGAGCTTGACCCTGGCGAGAGGACGAAGGGGCTCGCGGTCCACAACCTGCACGTCCTCAGGGGGGAGCTCGAATCGTGCAAGGAAGCGATAGCTGAGGGGAGGCTCTGGGACCTCGTAGAGGAGCGCGCCACGGCCCACCCCAGGCTGCGGGAGGCCTTCACCGAACTGTCGAAGCGCTCGAAGGAGCTCACGGCGGGGACCCCCGCGCTGAAGGAGAGGGGGTTGTTCGTGAGGAGCCAGGAGGACTTGGCGCGGCCGGAGGTCGTCGCGGCTGCGTCGAGGCTGGCAGGGGCGTACCACAGGTCGTCGGAGCGGGCCCTCCTTTTGACGGGGAGGAAGCCTGGACGCTCGACCGAAGGGCGGAGGGGGTTCGATGCATACAGGGTGCACCCGGTCTTGGGGCCGTATCCATCGGAACTGGAGTTCATGTACCCTTTCAGCCAGACCGAGACAGACGCGTCCAAGGTGCAAGTAGACCTCGAAGGAGCGAAGAGGCGGCTGAAGGCCCTGGGCTACACCAGGGTGGTCGCCGAAGGGGGCGCCGGTCGGAGGCCCAGGCGCGTCAGGAGTAGACGGAGCCGGCGGGGCGCTTCTCCTTCTCCTCGATCATCTTCAGCTCGCTCTCGATGACCTCGGCCCCCTTGATCAGCGGGGCGGTGTTGGCGGTGAAGCGGTACCTCCTGGCGAGGAACTCCACGGCCACGGCCGCGGCCCTGGGGTCGACCCTCTCGGTGTTCGAGTAGGCGAGGACGGCGTAGGCGGGGAAGGAGTTCATCTCGAAGGCGTTGAGGAGGGAGGCCACCGGCCCGACTATCATCCTGTCCTCCTCGAAGATGGGCTCCCCAGGGAGGCCGCCAAGGGCAGACATCGCCCCTGTCATCGCCACCCTGTAAGCCCCGCCGTCTGTCCGCAGAGACTCGTCGAGGCCCCCCACCAGGGCCACCTCCTTCGCCCCCGAGGACATTATCCACTCGGCGAGCTGGTGGTAGAACTCGTTCTCCTTCTCCCTTACCGGGGAGACCTCGGCCTTCAGCAGGGACAGCTCCCCAGCCGAGTACACCTCGTAGGGGGTCGCGATCCTCCCCTCTATCTGCGACGCCACAGCGGGGGCGTGCTCGTAATCGATGAAGCACCTCCGCTGGGCCTTCAGCTCGGTGACGAGGAACTTCACGGTCCAATAGCCCGTCGCCCCTATCCCATGGAAACCCGCTATCAGCGAGGTGCCGTCTATCCTGCTCCCCTGTGGTACGATCTTCAAGCCTGTCAGCCGGCCCGACCGCGAGCGGTCTTAAACCTGCGGGGTCGGCGTGGTCCCTGGCTGGGCCCGCCCCCCCTTCCTCGTGTAGGAGAAGACCGCCACCACCAGGGCGACGACTGCCACCGCGGCCGCGGCGTAGGCCAGGTAGTCCTCAGAGGCAGGGGCCGCCGTCGACCCGTAGAACGAGTCGGAGGAGGTGAGGGAGGTGGAAGAGAGCGAGACAGACCCGACGTCAGTCCCTTGGAGGAGCGAGAGCTTGGATCCGCTGGCGGTCAACTTGGTCACCTGGGACCCGACCAGGGTCACGGTGGCGTTGTGGATCGTCAGGTCCCCGATGGAGACCCCTGCCAGGGTGATGTTGACGCCTGTCACGGTGAGGGTGTCGGCGCGGATCCCCGACAGCGTGTACCCCCCTCCGCTGGCGGCCACCAGGGGGGCGACGGCTATGTTGGAGGGACCCAACGTGTCGTTGGTGTAGTAGATGTAGGGGAGGACGTCGAGGTATGACTCGACCGGGACGACGCTTGTCGCGGCCGCTGACTGGCCGGTGACGAAGACAGTCCAGGGGCCGGCTGCGATCGCTGGGATGTTACCGACGAAGGGGCTGGGCGGGGTCAACGGGGAAGGGACCTGGACCTCGCCCACCCACGCCCCCATGGTGGAGTTGTACTGCATCGGGGTCCCGGTGTCGCCGAGGGCGTCGGTGGCGTACGACTCGAAGGTGTATCCCGATGGGATGGCTGTCGCGAAGAAGACACCTGAGTCTACCTGCCCCCCGGTGGAGTTGGTGACCCGGGCTACGATGCTGACCGTCTGGCCTTCGTAGACTGCCGCGGGAGCGGAGACCTTGTATGCGAGGGTCGGACCGGAGACGTAGAAGCCGGTCGTGTAGTTGCCGAGCTGCACCGTGGCGGTGCTGTTTGCCTGATACGAGGAGATGAACTGGAGCTTGTAGAAGCCGGGGGCGAAGCTGGACGGGACGGTGTAGTTGGCCTGGTTGTACCCGAAGAAGTCGAAGACGCCGAACTGGGCGGTGTTAGGGGACGGCTTCAGGGTCACCGAGGCCATCAGCGCCCCTGCGAGGCTGTAGACCTTCGCCGTCACGTTGGAGGTGTACTGGCCCGCCCCCGCCGCTGTCTGGGTCTTCGCTAGCAGCACCACCTGCTGGCCGGGGGCGGCCGATGGGACAGCCGTGTCGAGCGGGGTGAGCATCACCCCAGTCACTTCCTCGCCGACGTAGACGTAGGAGTACACGCTCCCGACCCCGGGGCTCTCGACGACCAGGGTGTAGGAGCCCTGGGGCTGGGCGGCCCCCACGGTTACCGTCCCCGAGTAGAACCCTCCGCCGGTCGAGTTCAGCGCGACGTCCTGGACGACGGACCCCTCGTAGAGGAGGTGCGCCTTCAGCGTCAGCCCGTCGACCGCGCTCCCGTTGGGGGTCTCGGCCACGGCCGAGATCGTGAACGGGACGCCTGGGATCACGGCGTTGGCGAACGGGTAGGGGACGGGGGTGGCTATCCCCAGGCTGTCACCGACTGAGACGTCGGCGATGCCGTACCCCGACGCGGACCCTGCGCTCCCATAGACCTGGATGGTCCAGGAGCCTGGAGGGTCGGAGGGCCCCACAGTGTAGGACCCGGTCCAGGTGATGCCGTTGAACGAGAGTGGCACGGACGCGACCATCCCGCCGGTAGCCATGATGTCGGCGCTGAACTCACCCGATGTCACCTGTACCCCCCCAGGCCCGGTCGCCTGTGCAGAGATGGTGAAGGTCTCACCGTACTTGTACTGGGCGGGGGCCGACTGGGACGCGCTCCTGGTGGTGCTGACGGTGATCTGCAGCCCCTGGGCCTGATCCTTGATGTCGGCGGCGAGGACGGGGAGGTTGGGTGACCCGAGCCCTGTCACCAGGTTGTAGCCGGGGCCGGCCTGGTACACCCCGTTGAAGCCGAACGTGACCTGGTTGAAGGCTGAGGAGTACTCAGCCTTGTCGGCGTAGATCGAATAGAGGTACGGGTTGAGCAGCCCGAGGTTCCGCCCGACGTACTGGTTCATGTCAGCCGTCATCCCGGCCCACAGAGGCGAGGATAGGCTGGTCCCCCCTATGGCGTAGTCGACCCCCTCGAGGACTATGACTAGCCCTGTGTATGGGTTGGCCACCGCGGCCACGTCTGGCGACGCCCTTGCGGCCGACGAGACCGCCCCCGACTGGTAGTATGGCCTGGCGAAGAAGGTGCTGTACCCCCCTCCGGAGCTGACCCCTTGGGCGCCGACGTACTGCGGCGAGACGCTCCAAGCCGCCTCGCCCTGGTAGGTGGCTGTGGCGTTGGGGGACAGGGCGGAGCCCGAGTCGGTGGCGAGGTAGAGGGTCGTCCCACCCACACCTGTGACGAAGGGCGAGGTGGCCGGGAAGTCTGCGGTCACCGTGGTCGTCCCGCCGAAGGCCCCGTTGTCACCGGACGACGCGAAGAAGCTTATCCCCTCGGCGGCGCCCTTCTGGAAGTAGTAGTCGAGGTAGGCGTAGTTCAGGCTCCCGGCGACTGAGAACCCTGACTCGCCGAAGGAGTTCTCGCCGAGCCCCCAGCTCATGGTCACGACGTCCCCCAGGTGCCGGTCTACGGCAACCTTGACCGCGTCGAAGAGAGCGTTGCTGGCGTTCGAGGCGACCAGGAGGTTGATGTGCGCGTAGGGGGCGGCGAGGTGGGCGGCCTCGACGTCGAGGGCAACCTCAGCGTCCCAGCCGAAGGTGATCCCGTTGGCCGGCTGGTAGGGGCCGACAGGGATGACGGTCAGGTTCACCGCCGGGAGGCCGAACTGCGCGTCGAACGAGGCCACGTCCTGGTAGATGGTGGGGTCGCCGTAGGCGTCTATGATGGCTATGGTCTCCCCCTTGCCGCCGTACCCCTGCGAGATCAGCCCGGTCACGTTGTAGGCCGACTGTATCTCCTTGGGGGTGTAGTAGGTGGCCGCGAACTGCATCCCCTGGGCGAGCGGGACCGAGTTGGGGAGGTGGGACTGGACCACCTGAGTCCCTGCCAGCTTCCCGAGTATCTCGTAGGTGGGGCTGAAGGCTGGGACCCCCGTCGGGGGCGGGGACGACGGGGCCGCGCTCGGCGCCTGGGCAGACGGGGCTATCGCGAAGGCAGGGACCGGCTCAAGCAGCATCAGAAGCAGCAGTGCCAGGGCGGCCGCAGGGAGGAGGCTGCGACCCCCGGAGGACTTCAATGAGAAGCAGCGCCAGGGCCCGAAATATAAGGAAATCCCAGACGAGCGGACGGAAAGAGACGCCTCGCGCCCAGAGCGCCTTGGAAATGGACGAGAAGCCGGCATAGGCTCTGTTGTCAGCTCGAGATTTCGGCATCACTTCTTGTCACATAAATTCTGGGTCTGGAAGAGAAACCGGTGGCCGAGGAGAGTCGGTCTTTCCAAAGACCCTGAGGCCAGGTACGCAAGCCCTGGTGCAGACGTTGAGGCCTGGCCCGAACAGTGAACCTAGGCACTGGGGGCCGATGCTCAGGCTGAGCCTAGCGGATTCCAAGATGCGCCAAGGGAATCAAGAGGAGCGGCACGTCTACAACAATAGGATTGAGAGGATGAACTGAAGCCCGAGACAGGAGGAAGGCGAGGCGCGGGTTGGGGGAGGCGGGCGCACTCACCATGAGGTGTGTTCAAATCAACCACAACTTCATCAAGCCGCATGAAGGCTTGGACCGGAGGACACCCTCGGACGCGGCGAGAATCAAGGTCGAGGGTCGGAACAAGTGGCTCACAATCATCCAGAAGGCGAAGTCCAGGCAGGAGCCGAAAGTTGACGGACAAAACTCAGGTGGTCAGAAGCCGAGTTCTTGACAGAACATTGCGGGGAAAGGCTTAACTACGCATCGGCGTCAGGTTTTCTCAAGAGTTTACGATTAGTTGGAAGTTAAGGTTCTGGGAGCTGCCAGGCAGGTCGGCCGCTCCGCGTTCCTCGTGTCGCACAACAACAGCAAGATCCTGCTTGACTATGGGGCCCTGACCACGAAGGTCCCTGGGTTCCCCATGCACGTCCCCCCGAAGGACATCAACGCGATCATCCTTTCTCACGCCCACCTGGACCACTCTGGCGCCGCCCCGCTGAACTTCCTCAGCGGTAGCATGAAGCTCCACGCTACGCCGATCACCTCGGAGCTCGCCAACCTCCTCATCCAGGACTTCATCAAGATATCAGGGCAGTACCTCCCGTTCGAGTTCCTCGACCTCATGGCCATGAACTCCAACACGGTGCACCACGGCTACATGGAGCCCTTCCAGGTGGGGGACTTCACCATCCAGCTGTACGACGCCGGGCACATACCTGGGTCGGCCATCATCTCCGTGGAGGCGGGGAACAAGCGCCTCATATACACAGGGGACATCAACGGGGACGAGACCAACCTCATGCCGGGGTCCTGGAAGAACCTGGGGGAGGCGGACATGGTAATCACCGAGAGCACCTACGCCCAGGCCGACCACCCGGGGAGGCTGAAGGCCGAGACCGAGCTGGTGGAGTTCGCGAATACGGTAGTGGAGAGGGGGGGCGTCCTGCTCATCCCTGCGTTCTCGGTAGGGCGCGCTCAGGAGGTCGCCATGACGCTTGTGAAGAACGGCTTCAAGCACCCCGTAGCCATGGACGGGATGGCCCTGAAAGTCAACGGGATACTGCTCAGGTACCAGGAGTTCCTCCGAGACCCGGCGGCCCTGCGGAAGATGCTCGAAAACATAGAGGAGGTCACCAGCTGGACCCAGAGGAGGAGCCTGGTGAAGAGGCCGGGGGTGATCATATCCCCTGCAGGGATGCTGGTGGGGGGGTCGTCCATATTCTACAACGAGCACCTCTCGATGGACGAAAAGAACGGGATAGGGATAGTGAGCTTCCAGGTCCCCGGGACGCCGGGGAGGACACTGATAGACAAAGGGCTGACCATCTACAGGGGGAAGCCGACCAAGGTGAAGGCCGAGGTGAAGCGCTTCGACTTCTCCTCCCACTCAGGGAGGTCCACCCTCCTCAGCGACCTCAAGGGCATCCAGGGGAATCCGAGGTTCCTTACTGTCCACGGCGAAGAGGAGTCGTGCCTGGCCCTCGCCAAGGAGCTCCATGAAGGCTTCGGGGCGGAGGCGACCGCGGCCATGCCCGGACAGGAATTCACCGTCTAGGCGGCATATAGAGGTCGTCTCCTGAGATGAGCGACCAAGCCCCCCCCGACGCGAAGAGGATAACCCCTGCGAACCTGCTCATAGCCACGGCCGTCGTCGCAGCGATCCAGGTCACGGCCCTGCTGATAACCAGCCAGAACATCCCTGTGTACTCCATCGTTGTTGCCACGACGGGGCCCAGCTACGCGCCTGCGGGGACGTCCCTCGCTGGGTCCGCCCTGAACGCGGCCCTCCTGGTCGCCTTCGCCTTCGTGTTGACCCTCGCCCTCGTGTGGCTGCTTAGGAGGAAGATGGTCCTCCCGTTCAAGGTGCTCATCTTCGGGTCGGTCGCCTTCTCGGCTTTCATACTCACCCTGGTGACCGCAGGGCAGTTCGCGTACAACTACCTCCCAGCCGACATGGCGCTCCCTGTCGCATACGGCGTCCCGGCGGCGGTGGTGGCCGCCATCGCTTACGTCATATTCGTGAGGAACGTCAGCTGGGTCGCGACTGTCACCCTAGCCTTCGTCGGGGCCGAGGTGGGGAGCTTCTTCGCCGTCACACTCCCCACCTGGACCGCGCTGGCGCTCCCCGTAGCTTTCGCGGTCTACGACATCTACGCCGTATTCAGGGGGCCTCTGAAGGCGCTTGTGGGGACCAACCAGGGGATCGCCCTTGTCGGGATGTCCATCAGGGCTGGGGAGTTCACCCTTGGTCTGGGGGACGTGGTCTTCTACACCCTCCTCCCGTCGCTGGCGCTCTTCCAGTTCTACAACTCGTCCGGGGCGGTCCCGGCCGTCCTCACCACGGCCGCCATCGACGTCGGGATGGTAATCACCCTCTTCCTGCTCTCGAGGCGGAGGCTCCTCCCCGGGCTCCCGATACCCATGCTGCTCGGGGTCCTGGTGGTGCTGCGGTATCTTGTCTAGAACTCTACGACTGGCTTCTTGACCCCTTTGATGAGGGCGTCTGCCTCTTCGGAGGTGGTCCTGAGGGTGTAGAGCGCATCCCTGGTCCTTAGTTTGACCTTCGCCTGGTCGCCGTGGCGCGCCACGCGTATTTCAGTCGCACCCTCCAGGAGCTTGATGAATTCGTCTTTGCCTTTGACTTCTTTGGGCACAGGCCCAACCCCAGGCGGAGGGGGATATGAACCCTGCCAGCCAGGGTGACCGAATATCGTAAATATCGACTGATGGTAAAGCGCGCCGATGAAGAAAAACCTGTTATTCACTGCAATTGCATTTTCCGTCATCTTGGCCGCCAGCCCCCTTGCCTTCGCCGTGTCTACCTCTGGGGGCGGCGACTTCAACTACATACCTATGGACATCTACACATTGGCCAGCACGCAGACTGTGACGTCGTCCCCCAACTTCAATCCGCTCACTTTTTGCGCGAGTGCGGGCCTCGTCTGCTACTCCCCCCAGTTCATCCGCTCGGCCTATGACTTCCCGAGCAACCTCGACGGGGCGGGCCAAACGATAGTGATCGTCGACGCTTACGGCAGCCCCACAATCGTGAGCGACCTCAATTTATTCGACACCTCCTTCAACATACCTCCGCCACCTTCGTTCACAATCATCTGCCCGCCAGGCGGCTGCCCGACGCCTTCGTACAGCTCCAAGAACCCCCTCGGACCTTTCGGCTGGTCGATTGAAACCAGCCTCGACGTCGAATATGCGCATGCCATGGCCCCAGGCGCCAATATAGTCCTCGACGTCGCCGCGTCCCCTGCAGGTAACGCCATCAACGTCGCCGAGAGCACCGTGATACCGATGTTCCCAGGCGCCATAATGTCGCAGAGCTTCGGCATCCCCGAGTATCTGATCCACAACAACAACGCGCAGGTCCTTCAGGCCGAACAGAACTACAGGACAGCGGCTGCGGACGGGTGGACAGTCTTCGCTTCGGCAGGGGACTCGGGTGCCACCAACGGCATAGCGACACCCAACGCCAACTTTCCAGCTTCGGACCCACTGGTCACGGCGGTCGGCGGCACCATGGGGGACCCGTACCCTGCGGGGTTGGCCGCTGGCTCGTGCTCTGCCAGCGGGGGCTGCACGCCTTCCGGGTACGGCGGGGAGCAGGTCTGGAACGAACCTTCTTTTGGCGCCGCAAGCGGGGGAGCCGAGAGCCTACTTTTCTCGACCCCCAGCTTCCAAAGCGGCCTCGGGCTGACGAGCAGAGCGACCCCTGACGTGTCGTACAACGCGGCGGTTAACGGCGGGGTACTCGTAGTGTGGAGCGCTTGCCCCGCGTGCATAGGCGCCACCGGGCCTGTCTTTTTCATAGTGGGCGGGACAAGCGCTGGCTCTCCTCAGTGGGCCGCTATAGCGGCACTAGCTGACCAAGCGGCGGGCCATCCGCTCGGCTACCTCAACAAGGTCATCTACGCCATCGGGAAGGACACGAATACGTACGCCGCCTCGTTCCACGACATAACCGTTGGGAACAACCAGCTCGTCGGGACACCGTTCGGCTACAAAGCCGGTCCCGGCTGGGACGACGCGTCTGGCTGGGGAACTCCCAACGTAGCCAACCTGATTCCGAACCTCGTTTCACCGCCATCGTAACCAATGGGAGGGCCCCAGCCCTCCGCCCCCTGTTTTCCTGATCTTCGTGCGATTCTGTTTCGGAGAGCCGTCGGCGTTTCCAGTTCCGGAGCAGTCAGACTGGACTGGGTCGGAATACACAGACCAGGTGTCTGACGATGTAGCAAAACGCGTACCGAGGCAATTTAGAATGATGGCATGTGAGAGTGACTCGCGATCGGCTCCGGAACCCGGACTAGTCAAACTTAATAACTTGTGGAGAAGGGCGGGGATTCAGCGGCACCGAAAGCAGCTAGGATGTGAAAAGACGAGTTTCGGACGAGGAGGCTACGGGCGGAGCAGCAGCGGCGGAAGCGGCGGCTTCAGGTCCTTCAAGCCAAAGCCTGTTGAGGTCGGGAAGGAGTACGACGTTACTATCTCCGAGATCAGCAGGCGCGGTGACGGCATCGCGAAGATTGACGGTTTCGTCATCTTCGTGTCCGGCGCCAAGCAGGGCTGGCAGGGCAAGATCAAGGTGACCCAGGTAGCCAACAGGTTCGCCACCGGCGCGGTCGTTGGCGGGTCTGAGGGCATGTCTGGCGCCGACGGTCAGGCCTCCACAAGCGAGAGCGAAGAGCAGGGAGCGTAGGGCCCCCAAGGCCCTTGTCCCGGACTGGCGGCTCGTCTTTTACGACGGCCGCACCGTTTTGATTTTGCTGCCGCAGGGCCCGACATTCATCGTCGGTCAACGAGAACATACCCCCTCCTTTTTGTTCCCGAAGGAGGATATGCATGATTCATCGGTTCGCCTAATCTGCTGCGGCGGCGCTCCTTTTGCGCATGTCATCCAGGCTCTGGCCCGGTGCCGGCGAAAGGAAGGGGAGGGCAAAGATAGCGTTGAGCGTCATCGCGGTCTCGATCATACTTCTCTCCGCATCTTACGCCATACTCATGCCTCGTCCCTCCTCACGGACGGCGCCGTCCACTGGGCCTGAGCTCACTTCCCAGTCCGACCTGTCGAGCCAGACTTCGGCCGTCTCTTCCTCGTCATCGACCCCCTCTTCCTCGTCATCGACCGCAACCTCCGCATCTTCTGCCCTCACAATCACCTCGTCCTCAGGGCCTTCGCACCTCACGGTCGGGAGCGAGTGGACAAACGGCACTACGATAACAGGGCTCTACGCAATCCTATACCAGTCAGGGGCCAAGGTAGCTGCAGGATACACCCCCGTCGAGTTCTCTCTCAACAACGGCCAGCAATATCAGGTGGAGGTCGAAGGGTACCGCTCGGCCTACTTCCAGTACTGGAGCGGCACGAACTGGGTGAACGCCTCTACGAACGTCTCGCTCTCCTCCTCGTCGAGCTTCGACGCTGTATTCTGCGCGGGGGCGTGCTCCGACGGGAGCACAGCGCCTCCTCCGACCGATGGGGTGACGGTCTACGCCAACAGGATCCCCGCGCCCTACTGGGCCTCCTGCTTCGCCACTGTCTGCAGCGCTGGCACCGGTCCTGGAGCCTCGATGTACTTCATCCTGAAGGACTCGGCTGGGAACGTGGTTCAGGCCGGGTTCGCCGACGAATGGGGGCTGACCTTCAACGGGCTCGCCCCCGGGAAGACGTACTATCTCTATGCGACCAGTTGCGACCTCTGCCACGGCTCTACCCATGACGTGGTATTCAACTATTGGACAGGGGGGACGCTCGGCGTCTCCCAGGAGACTTCGAACCCGCTCTCTGTGGTGGCGGGAACGGTCGCGGAAGCCTGGTTCTCTTGCACCAACGGGTGCACAGGTTTCTGACCTTTCCTGACCACGGCGGGCCCTTTCTCTGGTAGTTCCGTTGACCATCGTTTGACGATATGCGGAAGGAGACCAGGAGAGGGTTGTCGGATAACCATCGCGCCCACGCTAGCATCGTCCAGCGCGTTGGCAAGCCGTCCTCATGGGAGCCACCACCAGGCGGCGATCTGATGAGCCATTCAGCAACGCAACCCCGAGGAAAAGACTAAATCGACTTGCATCTATCGCGCGCCAATGGTCCTCTACGCCAAGGACATAGTAGAGAAGGAGTTCCTGTCGCTCACCCCCGAGAGCACAATCGTCGAGGCGGCGAAGGCGATGAAGGCGCGGAGGCGCGGCTTCGTCCTGGTAGGGACGCCAGCGGACCCGCAGGGGCTGGTGACCGAGTGGGACGTCCTGTCCAAGGTGGTCGCAGAGGGGCTCGACCCGCAGAAGGTCACCCTCGGCCAGGTGATGACGAAGGAGCTGCTGAGCATCGACGCGGGGGCTGGGTTGTCGATGGTGTCGCAGATGATGACGGAACACGGCGTGCGGCGGCTGCTCGTCAAGGAGGGGGACCAGGTGATAGGGTTCATCACGTCGAGGATAATGATGGCGCACATGAACGAGTACGTCGACAAGGTCTCGACCCAGATCAGCCGCCTCCAGGCCCCCTGGTTCTGAGGTGGGCCCTGACGGTCACGGTGTACGTCGACGGCCTCGCCGAGCCGAGGAACCCCGGGACGGGGACCTACGGGTACCTGATCTACGACGGGCCCAAGAAGCTTGCGGAAGGCTCAGGGGTGGCCGGATACGACGTCACCAGCAACTTCGCGGAGTACACCGCCCTCGTCGAGGCCCTCAAGAAGCTGAAAGAGCTCGGGATGACCGGGGACGTCCTTGTCAGGTCCGATTCGAAGCTCCTGGTCGGGCAGATGGGGGAGGGGTGGAAGGTCAAGGGAGGGATGTACCTGGCCAGGCTGAAGGAGGCGAGGGAGTTGATCAAGGAGTTCGGGCCTCTGAGGTTCGAGTGGATACCGCGGGAGCGGAACCACGAGGCAGACCTGCTGACAAGGTTCGCCTATGAGCAGGTCCGCAGAGACCGTCGCTGACAGGTCGCACGTTTATCAGCTCCCGCGCGAGGTTCGAGGGCGTTGCGGACGCGTCGAGGCCCAGGTGCCGCGATGGTGCTGGCGGTAGCCGCCCTCCTGCTCGGCTCCGCCCCCGGGCACTCTATGGCGGCTGGAGAGGGTCCGAAGGCGTCCGTGCGCCCCCCGCTGGTCCCCGCGGCCACGGCCTCGGGCGACCCCGCCGCCGCGGCGCCTTCGGGCGCGTCGGCGTCCCCCCCTGCCCCCGAGCTCCCCGCCCAGCCTTCCCCGTCCACCCTCTACGACGAGCAGATGGGGCTCACGTTCACCCAGGGGTTCGTGTCCATGCTCTACAACGTAACCGCAGTCCCCCAGAGCGACCCGGTGTCGGGGACGGGCCCTGCTTACCTCTTGAACGGGCTGACCGCGTCAGGGTACTGGTACCAGGTGGGGGCGTCGTGGGACTGGAGCCCTGGAGAGGGGTTCGCCATGAACTACGAGGTGTTCGGGCCCTCGGGGAGCTCCATCTTCCCCACCAGCGGAGGGAGCGGGCTCCTGCAGTTCAACGGGCCGGTCAGCCCAGGGGACTCCATCGCGCTCAACCTATACTTCAAGTCCGGCGAGGTGGTGATGCTCGCCGAAGACAGGAACACGAGCGCCTACGCCGCCGAGACCTACAGCGCGGAAGGGGCGACCAGCTTCGTGGGGAGCCCCTCGAGCACTGCGAACGCTGACGGTTTCTTCACCGGGCTGATGACCGAGTGGTACCGCGGGGCCGCGTACTTCGGGGACCAGGACGCGACGGAGTACTCCACAGCCCTGGCTCAGGCGTCCGCGTGGATGTGGATAGACGAGTTCTCCTGCAGCGCATCGAGCTGCGCCACCCGGACCCCCCTCTTCTCGGCGTCCACGGACGGCCCGGTCTACTACGTCCCCCCGACCCGGCTCATCCGGTTCGGCTCCCACGGCGCGACGGAGCTCAGCGACGCGTACACCTTCGTCACCGGGACCCTGAACCAGTCCACCGTCGCCCTGACCGTTGGATACTCGGTGGTCGGAGGGGGGACGTATTTGCCTCCTGTGTTCGGCTACGTCCAGGGAGGGTCGGTCCGGACGGCGTCTCTAACCTCCACGCCCTCCACCTACCTGGTCGACCTCGGGAGCACGTGGAACGTCACAGCCGCGCTCCCGGGGTCAGGGCCAGGGGAGAGGTGGGCGACGGCGAACGCCAGCAGCGGGGTGGCCTCCGCCTCCCAGACCCTGAGCTTCGTGTTCTATCATCAGTACAGCGTCTCCCTGCGGGCCGTGGTCGTCGGTGGAGGGACCGGATACTCCCTCCCCGCGGTAAGGTTCACGTCCTTCGGCCTCGCCAACAGCACGGCCTCCGGGACCGCCGCCTGGGTTGACGCAGGGGCCAACGTCACGTTCCCCACCACCCTCGCGGGCTCGACCCAGCAGCAGAGGTGGGTGGCTTCAGACCCAGCCATCCCGGTCGGCGAGCCCGGGACGGTCACCGAGACGTACGTCCACCAATACGCTGTGTCGGTCGCGGCGCTCCCCGCTGCTGGAGGAGAGGTCACGCCTGGCCCGGGGTGGGTCGACGCGGGGGGGACGGTGTCCTTGGGCGCGGTCGCGAGCCAGGGCTGGGAGTTTCAGGGGTGGACCGGGTCGGGGGCGGACGCCTACTCGGGGGGCGCGGCTTCTCCCACGCCCACTGTCGACGCCCCCTTGAACGAAAGCGCGCTGTTCTTTCCTGGGCTGACCATCACGGCCGGTCCGGGGGGGACGGTCGCCTATTCCTACCAGGGTAAGAGCGGCGAAGTCGCCGCCGGGTCGAGGACTGTCTACGCCCCGGCTGGGACCGCGGTCAACCTCACGGCAGAGGCCGCGTTCCTCCACGTCTTCTCGGGATGGGCCGGGGGGACGAGGAGCCCTGTGGAAACGGTCGTCCTCTCCGGCCCGGCCGCTGTCGAAGGGACCTTCGGGTACGACTACCCGGCCCTGTGGGCAATCGGGGCAGTGGCTGGGGCTGTCCTGGTAGCCGTCTTGGCGGTCGCGCTCAGACGGAGGCCAGCCGCGGCGCGGGGCGCCCTGGCCTAGCCCCAGAGAGTCGATGCAAGCGTGGATGGGCCCGCCCGGACTCGGACCGGGGATTTTCGCCGTGTGAGAGCGACGTCATAGCCAGACTAGACCACGGGCCCCGGCGGTGCCGCCCCCGAACCCGATATTTGCCTTTGCTTCACCCGGTCACCCCCGGGGTCTCAGCCTGCAGGGAGGCCATGAAGTCCCTGAACCCGAACGAAGCCCTGTGCCTGAACCAGGCAGCGCCTATGGTCGTGACCAAGTTGGTGAAGATGATCACGTAGGAGACCAGCCCCAGGAACGTGGTCGCGAGGGGGAGGGCATAGCTGAGCGCCAGGATGGCCAGGGTCGCCTGGGTCACCCCCTGGGCCGATAGGAGGATCAGCTCCCCCCTGTTCTTTGAGGGGCCGGCCCCGGCGGTCGCGGCGACCACGGAGACAGACCTGGCCCCCAGGAGCCCCGCCGTCAGGAGCAGACCGACGGTCACCCCCATGAAGACGCTCCGGAGCCCGAGGTCGAAGGTGAGCCCGAGGAAGACGAAGAACAGGGTGTTGAGGAGGAAGGCGATCTCCTCCTGGATCCCTGAGACCCTGGACATCAGCGGGTCGATGTCTACCTGCTTGGTCCTGAGGAGGTTCAGGACCTTGTAGTTGCCGAATATCAGCCCGAAGATGAACACAGCGAGCTCCCCGCTCCCCCCCAGAGCCTCGGTCCCCGCGTAGGTGACGAGGACCATCCCCAACAGCAGGACGTAGGTGTACCTCTGTTCCTGGACTCTCTCGAGTATGAAGAGCCATACGAAGGAGAAAGCGACGGCAGGGACGATCCCTATGGAGAAGGTCGCGGCGACCTTGGTAAGCGAGAGGGCTAAGCTGACCACCGGGGAGGAGTAGATCTGGACCAGGGCGAGGAAGGTGATGATCCCCACGATGGAGTTCAGCACAGACTCTATTGTCACCAGGGAGACGGTGTCCGCCGAGAACTTCAGGGACCTGGCGAGCGGGACCACGACGGGGGTGCTGGTCTGCCCTGCTATGATGGAGCCGAATATCATTGACTCCAGGAGGTTCCAGTGCATGACGTAGCGGCCGAAGACAGTTATCCCTATCATGGACAGGGAGAAGTACATCGCCACAAGGGCCACAGCCCTCCCCCCCTGGGTGAGGCGGCTGAGCCTCAGCTGGAGCCCGCTGTAGAACAGGATCATTATCAGGGTGAGCTCGGCGAAGAGCCCCAGGACAGGGCTAATCTCCGTCCCGGAGAAGACGTGGAACCCAGGCCCGAGGACTATCCCCATGAGTATCAGGAAGAGGAACGACGGGACACCCGTCCGCCTGAAGAGGAGCTCCCCCAGGAACCCAAGGAAGACGATGGCCGCGACCACTGCGAAGACCAGTATGGCATCCGCCATAGGCAGATTCCGCCGAGAGGGGACCGCATTTAAGCGCTTGAACCGCCCCCAGGGGAGCCCCTGCTCCAGCCCGGGGCTCTATTCTGGCGGTCCGACTCATCCCGACGGTCAGGGTGACCGCATCTCTGTTCACCGCCAGGTATCCTGCGCAGCACCCCGCGTACGCCGGTCCACCGGCGACAGCCGGGACGAGCTTCTCCGCGAATGCGGGGGAGGAGGCAGCGCAGGCGACAAGACGATGATAGACGGCCGGCCCGCGATCATCCCGAGAACATCCTGTTAGTCCGCCCGAGATAGAGGGGCCCCGGCGGAGGCCAGCTGCGTCAACACTCCCAGGCAGACGAAAGGAAGTGGTACTGGCCCGGACGCGCCTGCTACTTCTTCAGGCCCACCGACCTGTTCTTGAGCCTCAGGTCGGAGGACTTGCACTTCCTGCACCTTTCAGCGTTCAGCGGGTTCCTGGCGCCGCACCTCAGGCAGACCTGGAGGAAGAGCCTCCGCTTCTGGGCGATCTGCTTCTTCGTGGCGTCAGCTATGGGCATGACTGATTTCGTTCGCCTTCCGAGTCCCGACTATAAGTCTTCGTCGGGGGGCGGGGCCTGCGGAGGGATTCCGCTCATCCCAGGGCTTCCCTGACGAGCCTTGGGACGTCCATTGGGGTCTTCGCCACCTTCACCCCGGCCGCGGTCAGGGCCCTTATCTTCGAGTCTGCGGTGCCGTAGTCGCCGTAGATTATCGCCCCGGCGTGCCCCATCTTCTTCTCCTTTGGGGCGTGCCTCCCGGCGATGTATCCGACTATGGGCTTCTTGTACCCGGACTTCTCGATGTGCCTGGCAAGGCGCTCCTCGGCGTCCCCGCCTATCTCTCCCACCACCACCACGGCGTCGGTCTCCTCCATCCCCTGGACGAAGTCCATCCACTGGATGGGCGTGCTTCCGTTTATCGGGTCACCGCCTATCCCCACGGCCACAGACTGCCCATGGCCGCTCGCCGTCAGCTCCCCGGCTATCTCGTAGGTGAGGGTCCCGCTCCTCGAGTAGAGGGCGACCTTCCCTGGCGAGAAGGACGGGGCGGGCATGATCCCCAGCTTCACCTTCTCGGACGGGACGATTATCCCCGGGCAGTTCGGGCCGATGATGGTCGCCCCCTTTGCCTGGGCCAGCTGGACCAGCTTGAGCTCGTCCCTGATCGGGACGTGCTCGGTGATTATGACGAGGAGCTCGATCCCGGCGTCGAGGGCCTCCACCCCCGCCGCGAGCGTGAACTCCGCGGGGACGAAGCAGACCGAGGCCCTCGCCTTAGTCTTCGCCACGGCTTCGGCCACCGTGTCGTACACGGGGACCCCCTCCACAGACTCCCCCCCCTTCCCCGGGGCGGCCCCGGCCGCCACGTTGGTCCCATAGTCGAGCATGAGCTTCGTGTGCAGCCTGCCGTACCTCCCTGTCATGTTCTGCACGATGACCGGGTCCCCTCCCCTCGGGAGCATCATGCCCCTTTCACCACCGCCGCCACCGCTTCGGGGGCGGTCTTGTACATCTTCACCGCGGTCCCTGCGAGCATCTGGCGGGCCTCCTCCTCTTCGGCGCCGCTGACCCTCGCGTAGAGCGGCTTGAGCCCGCCCCCGGAGATGACCGCCCTGATCCCCGCGGCGACGTCGGTGCTGCGGGTGATTCCCCCGTATATGTTGACCAGGATCCTGCTGGCGCCGGGGAGCCGGTTGACCAGGCGTATCGCCGCCTCCACCCTGTCCTGCTGCGCCCCGCCCCCGAGGTCGAGGAAGCAAGCCGGCTCGCCGCCGGCGTCCCCCACCAGGTCGAGCGTAGAGAGGACCAGCCCAGCGCCGTTCCCGACCACGGCGATGTCCCCGTCGAGCCTCACGAAGGCGAACCCCTGGCGGGACGCCTCGCCTTCGAACTCGTCCTCAGGGTGGAGCTTGGCGAACTCGGGGTGGCGGAAGAGCGCGTTGTCGTCGACGATCACCTTGGCGTCCAGCGGCATCAGCGTCCCGTCCTTCCCCACGGCCAGGGGGTTGATCTCGGTCAGCTCGCACTCCTTCTCCCTTGCGAGCCGCTCGAGGGACAGCAGTATCTTCACGAACTGGGAGGACTCCCCCGGCGGGAGCTTCAGCTCGGACGCCATCTCGGCTGCGAAGCCGGCGTCGATCCCCCCGACCGGGACCTTCCTGATCACCTTACCCTTCATTGACTCTACCTCGACCCCGCCCGCCGCGGCGGCGATGGCGACGTAGGAGCGCTCCCCCCTGTCGAGGGTGACTGACAGGTACATCTCGCGCTCGTGGGGATACCCCTCCTCGAGCAGGAGCGACGCGGGCTTTTCCCCGCCGATCGGGAGGGCGAATATCCGCGCAGCTTCGTGCTCCGCCTTCGACGGGTCGTCCACCAGCGCTATCCCCCCCGCCTTCCCTCTGCCGCCGGCCAGGACCTGCGACTTCACAGCGACCGGAGGGGCGAGCGAAGCGAACGCTCCCCGGACCCCTTCCAGGTCGTGGACGAGTATCGACTTCGGGACGCTGAGGCCGTACTCCTTGAACAGAGACTTCGCCTGATACTCATAGAGCCTCATAGAAGGAGCCGGCCCCAGCGCGGGAATAAGTCTTCCTGAAAGGCCGACCCGGGAGCGGCGCGGGTGGACGAAATGTCCATAGCGGATAAATAGGCCGCGGCGGGGCGATGTATCAATGTCCAACCAACCAGAACACGAAGAAGCGCAACCACGCGAACCAAACACCATCTACGTCGGGAAGAAGCCGACGATGAACTACGTCCTCGCCGTCCTGACGCAGATCAACAACGGGTCCAACCCGGTCACCGTGAAGGCTCGCGGAAGAGCCATCTCGCGGGCGGTCGACGTGGCCCAGGTGCTGACCAAGAGGTTCGCCACAGATGTGCGGGTGCAGAACATCGCCATCAACACGGAGCAGGTCAAGAGCACCGTGACCGGCGGCATGAGCAACGTCTCCTCCATAGAGATCAAACTCGGGAAGTAAGAACCCCAGGAGACGTCCGACGGACGCCCCGCTTTACCGCTTTGTCCAGCGTCGGCTGTGAGGCCAAGTAGGCGCGCAGCCGCGCCCGGGGGGCGAGGGCCTCCGAATATTTTTTATGCGCGTGTCGCGAGCGCTCACAGAGATGCAGCCGAAGCTCCCCATCTGCGCCTTCGATGCGAAGACCGGGATACTCTGCGGGAACTGCGAAGCGCGGCTTTCGAAGGGGGAGATAACCGAGGCCGACGTCAAGGCGTCGAAGGCCATCGCGAGCCTGGCCGACCGGTTCCCCGAGCTGGGGAAGACGACCCTGAAGCGCGCATCGGAGACCCGCGGGTCCTACGTGCTGGAGTTCGAGCAGTCTGACATGGGCCCGCTGAGGTCCAACCCGCAGCTCCACGAGGAGCTGGAAGCGGCGCTGAAGGGCAAGGCGTACCTGGTTGGGGCCGGGGTGAGCGACAGGCAGTTCCTCGAAGAGGTATTCTACCCGGCCAGGGTGCTCACGGTGAACACCGTCTGGCTCCCGGACGGCGAGAAGAAGACTAAGGTGGTTGTCCCGGCCAAGAGGAGCGAGAGGAGGCTGGGGGACTTCGACAAGCTCAGGGAGACGGTCAAGCGCGCCAGGGGGATCGACCTGCTGGTGGAGACAGAGCGCGAGGTCGCGGCCAGCCTCCACCCGTAGGGGAGCAGAGGCAGGCCATACCGGACAAGGCAGCGACGGGATGAATTCGCGCCCGGAGCCGTCGAGGCCGTGCATGCTGCCTGCGGCGGGCTCGAGCCCTAGGGCTGCAGCCGCTCCGGGTCCCTCGGGAAGAGCACCGCCTCTTTGACGTTCTCGATGCCGAGGAGCTTGGCGGCGAACCGCTCTATGCCGAAGGAGAACCCTCCGTGGGGCGGGACCCCGTAGCGGAAGGGCTCGGTGAACCATTCGAGGGCCTTCGTGTCCATCCCCTTCTCCCTGATCTGCGCCATTATCTTCTCATGGCGGTGCTCGCGCTGCCCGCCAGACGAGAGCTCGAGGCTGCCGAAGAAGAAGTCGGTGGACCTGGCGAACTCCTGGTCGTCGTCGTACCTCATGATGTAGAAGGGCTTCGGCTTCGACGGGAAACGGTTGACGAAGAAGAAGTCGGACCCGTGCTCTTCCTTGACGTACGCCGCCAGGACGTCCTTCGACTCCTCGTCGAGGTCCTCCCCCCTGGGGAGGCTCTTCCCCTTCGACTCCAGGATTCCGTAGACTTCAGGGAAGTCTATCTCAGGGAGGGGGAGCCTTGGCATAGGGAGCTCGCGCTTCAGCAGCGAGAGCTCCCCGGCGCACCGCTTGTTCGCCTTCTCTATCCCGTGGACCATCATCTCCTCCTCCAGGCGCATCACGTCCTTTTCGTCGGCGATGAACCCCATCTCAGGGGCGATGGTCCTGTGCTCGCTCAGGTGGCGGGGGGTGTGCGAGAGCTCGGCCCGCCAGTTGGTCCCCAGGTCGTACACCCTGTCGAACCCCCCGGCTATTGTCAGCTGCCGGTGGAGCTGAGGGTCCTGCCTGAGGAAAGCCTCCCTCCCATAGTAGTCTATCTTGAAGACTTCGGAACCCCCCTCCGAAACCCCGCCTATGATGCTGGGTGTGAAGGCCCTGATGAACCCTGACCCCTGGAGGTACTCCTCGAACCCCTGGACCAGGGCGTTCTCGATGACGAACACAGCCGCCGTCTCCGGCCGGCGGAGCTCCAGGGACCTCCACTCGAGGCGCGTGTCCAGGGAGGCCGGGGTGACCCCCCTTGGGTCGAGGGGGAGCGGGGCAGCGGCCCTGGCCAGGACCTCGACGGAGGACGGGAGCAACTCGAAGCCCATCTTTGCTGCCTTGCTCTCCTTCACCTCGCCGACGCAGCTGATGACGTCCTCTTGGTGGAGCCCGGAGACTAGGGCGAAGACCTCCGGAGGGACCGCCTTCTTGGGGACTGCCACCTGGACCACCCCCCTGGAGTTGCGGAGGAGGACGAAGCTTATCCCCCCTAAGGCCCTGACGTCATGGACCCACCCTTCGAGGCGGACCTGCCTGCCTATCCTTGCCTTGAGGTCGGCCGGCGAGAACGGCTCTTGCAATGCACGGGCTCCTGGTGGAGTAGTAGAAATAGATTCGACGGCCTAGTTGGAACGGTGCTGGAGGTGGGCCTTCTCGGGGGCGAGTAGGGCGGCGGCGGCCTCGGGGGAGACGATCCTGATGCCGTAGCTCGCTGCGAGCCGGCCCGCGCCCTCGGTGACATTCCCCTCCGGACAGACGATGTTGACCGGGCAGCCAGTGTCAAGCTTCTTCGCGTAGGATTTCACGACCTCGATTTCGGAGACCGAATCGTAGATGTCGAAGGCCTGGACGCGGCCCCCGTCGGAGAAGAGGAGGCTGAAGGAGTGGACCACCCCCGACTCTCCCTGAACGGTGCGGGGGACGACGGGCTTCAGACCCGCCTTTGTGGCGCCGACTTCGATGGCTAACCTTTCGAACTCCAACAGGCTTGACAGCCCCGCCTGTCAGGGTCTGCTTTTAAGCGATGCGGAACCCCGGCCAGGGGGGTCAGCGGCGGCCTAGAGCGCGCTGAAGTTGTTCGTCCACTGCTGGTAGGCGCGGAGCATCTCAGGGGACACAGAAGGCTTCCTCGTCCTCATTATCTCCTTGAAGTCGCTTATGTCTATCGGCCGCGGGGTCGACTCCTTGTCGAGGGCGTTCCCTGACTTGAACAGCTCCCTGACCACCCTCAGCTGGACCCCCTGGCAGATGTCCTTGATGTCGCTCCCCGAGTACCCTTCGCTCAGCCTGGCCAGGGTCGCGGGGTCGACGTCCTCGGCCAGGGTGAGCGGCGCCGTATAGAGCTTGAACTGGGCCATGCGCGCCTCGTTGTCAGGGAGTGGGACGAGTATCCTCTTGGCGAAGCGGCGGAGGAAGGGAGGGTCGAGGGACCAGGGCTTGTTCGTGGCCCCTATGACATACATGTGGAGGTTCTTCCCTTTGTCGTTGATGCCGTCGGTCTCCTTCAGGAACTGGTCCCTGACCCTCACCTCCCCCCCTACCTCCTGGCCCCTGGTGCCGAGCAGGGAGTCTATCTCGTCTACGAACACTATCACCGGCTTGTTGTCTGACAGCATCTTCCTGGCGTTGTTGAAGAGCTTGGCCACGTTCTTCTCCCCCTCGCCGAGCCACTTGCTCATGATCGACGCCGCGTCGACGGAGATGAAGTAGCCGTCTATCTCAGCGGCCGTGGCCGCCGCCACCATCGTCTTGCCGCAGTTGCCGCTCCATACGGCCTTGCCGTTGCGCCTGACGTAGATGACATGGTTCTGGACGGTCACGTCCCAGACCATCCCCGAGTAGTACTCCCATTGCTCTATGCTGGGCTTGTCGACTCGCGTTTCGCCTCTGCGATACAGGATACTCAGCCTGAAGTTGGCCGTCGTCCGAGCTATCGTCGTCTCCTTTCCATCCGCTCCGACGATGGTGGCTGCGGCACCGGCTTCCGTCTGGACCACATAGTTGCACGCCAGTCCCGCCTTGAGGGAAATCTCCATCAGGTCGTCCCGCAAGCGCGGCGAGGAGGTCTGGCAACGCACCCCGGTGGCGCCAACCTCGGCTTCGTCTACCTCGTGCGCCCCATCGCCTCTCGCGTAATACTCCAGGACGCTTCGCAGGAGGGCTGGGGGCAGGTCCTTGATTTCATCTGGAATGTATCTGGTGTCTTTGTCGCCGATCGGCCGGAGGAGCTCGTATAGTTGCTTGTTGAGGACTGTCACGCGCCCGTCTGAAGAGAAATGCGGGTCGAGCCCCCACTTCTTGAGGCTGTCGTATGCGAAGTCGAGGAGGTCCTGGTCCACGTTCCTTATCCCGACGTGGTAATTGCCTCCCCAGTATGCGGTGTAGCCCTCGGCAAGCCAAAGCCCGAAGAACGGGGCCCATTCGGACATCGGTATCCTGATCTCCTCATGATTTCGCCCACTCCCTGACTCGCGCTGGGGGAGGAGAACGAATTCCCTGCCGATACCGCGCCACTTGGCATCTTTCTTGTAGTATGGACAAGTCCCCCCGTCCTCACTTCCAAACACGTCGTCTGGGTGGGCAAAATCGTACTTCACGTTGCCCTGCTGAGCCTTCTTCCCCACCCAGAGCTGATGGTCTGGTGTGACCATCAGGCTGACCTGGGCGGATTCCAGGCGGTACATCTTCCCTTCGTAGCGATATTGGATCTTTCGTACGATCGGGTGGTACTCGAGCTCGTTCGTGGCGGGGTTGAGCGTGGCCACGACCTCGTCGTCGGCCAGTTCGGTGTATTTCTTCCACCCCCTTTTGGTAAGGATCTCTGTCTGTTCGTCAAAGCAGCCCGGCGGGCCGTAGAGGAGTATCCCCCTGGGCCACCCCAGCTTGAACAGGTCGGGGCGGAGGAAGGGGAAGACTATCGACTCGCGGATGGCCTGTTTGCAGTCCTCGAGGCCGATGACGTCGTCCCACTTGACGTCGGGCTTCTCGGTGACGACGAGCTCGTTGAACGAGGCCTTCAGCTGCTGCACCACCTGCGGTCCCGCTGGGGAGTTCGGGGTCGAAGACGTAGGGCCCTGGGCAGGGCCCGGCTTCGCTCCCACCGTGGGGGTCCACTCGGTCTCGGTGGGCTGGTCCTGAGGGATGAGGCCGTGGGCCGCCTGGATGGCCCTGACCCTCTCCTGGTAGGCCATGGCGCGCTCGGTGTACTGCCTGTTGAGCCGATAGTCCGGGTACAGGTGCACCAGCTTCACCAGGGTCGATATCGCCTTCTGGTACATCTGGATCGCCATGCCGTGGGCGCCCTGCGAGTCGAGCCTGATAGCCTCTGAAGCGTACTTCTTCGCGTCGTCCTCCAGCTCCTTGGCGGCGACCACGCTCAACTCTCCGACCCCCCCTCTCCTAGCTTGACCTTCCCCTGGGCCATGAGCGTCAGCATCGCCTGCTCCACCTCGTCGGAGGGCATCTTAAGGACAGAGGAGGCGTCTGTGATGTCGACGTTCCCGTTGTGTATGGCCGCGTACTGTAGCACCCGCTCCTCGGCGTCGTCGGGGTGAGGCCGTGGGGAGTAGAGGGCGCCGAGTATCTGGGACTCCTCCTCGTCGTCGTCGCCTGCCGCCAGCAGCGGGGTCCGCTCCTGCAGCTCGGGGGCCTCGCGCTTGATCACGCTGGGGGAGACCATTAGCGTCCGCTTCATCTCGTCGGCCCTCTCTTCGGCGAGCCTCCTCGCCTGCTCGATGAGCTCCCCGGCGTCGTCTGTCTGGATGTTCAGCTGGATGTCGGGGGAGACCTTCCCCATACCTGCCATGGTCTCGCTCAGCGCCGTGTTTATCTCGTCGGACGCGTGGTCAAGCGACGGGGCGATCCCCTGGACCGTCTTGTTGACCTTGTGTAGTACCTTGAAGGCCGTGCTCATGTGAGACATCACGTCCCCGACCTCGGCTATACTTTCGAGCCTCAGGACCACCTGGGTCAGGGCGAGCTCGCTCGCGTATACCACCTTCCCTACCTTCCTGAGCTCTGCCCACTCGTTGGCGTAGACGCTCGCCTTGGACTGGTCCTTGGTCTTCATGGCCCTCAGGGCCGTGTCGAAGAGCGCCTTCCGCCTCTGCTCGACCCGGGCCCGGATGTTCTCCAGCTCCTTGCGGTGGTATTCGATCTCTTTGATGGTCGACGTGACCTTCGGTTTTATGGCGTCCTCTCGGCCTATACCCAGTAGCCTCAGAGGTGCACGGGCGGACAAATACGCCGCTTCAGAGTTCCCCGGCGATAATCACGGGATGGGTCAAGACTATCAAGACTAACAGGTGAATTTAGCGTCATGAAAGCTATGAGGGCTTCGGCCGTCCGCCCTTCTCCTGACGCAGGCGCCCTGCCGGGCGCTGGTCGCCATCGGTCGGATGAGTCCCGCACCATCGCGGCCTCGTCGACGCCGGACCGGCGAAGGGTTAACTCCGCCGCCTGCCGGACCCGTCCGAATTCGCTTGTCCAGGAGGCTCCGATGGGGCTCCCCCTGCACCAGGGCGTTCCCGAACGCCTACATCAGCACCGACGAGCCCCCCGGCAGGTCCGTTGCAGGGAGGGTCCTCTGCGCGTTGGCGGCGGCGGGAGTGGGGTACCTCGGTCTGGTCGTCCTGGCGCTCAGCCTGACCGCGACCGCCTACGACCCTGTCACGGAGTATGTGGGGGCCTACGGGGTCGGGGCTTACGCGCCCCTGATGAACTCGGGGTTGTTCCTGGCGGGGGTCGCCATGGCCGCCCTGTCCATTGCCGCTTACTCTGCGAGGAGAGGGCGATGGGGGGCCGCAGGGCCGGTCCTGCTCCTCGTCTCCGGGGTCGCGTTGGCGTTGGACGGGGTCTTCCACGCCGACGTCGCGGGGGCGGCCCCCGCCCTCCACGGAGCCGTACACGACTTCGTGGGGGTGGCTTTCTTCGCCTCCGCCTCCATGGGTGTCCTCCTCGTCAACCGAGGCTGGAGGGCCTTCCTGCCGATGCTCCTCTCGCTGCTCGCGGCCTTCGCCCTTGCAGGGTTGGACGTGGCCGTGTCCCTCGGCGTCGCGGGGCTCGCTGAAAGGGCGGCCATGCTGGCGGTGTTCGGTTCGTCGCTGGTCACCGCGGTACGGCTCTACGGGCTCGCCTAGGGCTCGGGCCGACCCATCAGGCGACTTGAGGCGATGGACGGGGCCTTCTGCCCCTCAGGTTGTCGGGGCCTCGCCCAAGCGCTTGGGACTCGCGGAGGCGGAGCTCTGAGCCGGGCAGGAGCCCCCTCCATTGTATGCATGGAGGCAAGCGAAGGCGCAGGGGGTCTTGCCTTGCCCGAAGGGATGGCCGCAAAGCCTGCCTCTTCTTCGAAGCGCCCGTCGAACTAGAACTCGTCTGACACCTAAAGCTCTTCCATCAGGGCGGAGCCAGCACAGACGGTGAAGCTCCACCCATCCTTCGCGGAGCACCGAAACACCTGGGGGCCTCTTGAACAGGCCCCCGTCACACGCGCGACCTTCACCCCCTCGCTCGACCTAACAGGCGTCCGTCTTCCCTGTCCTCGTCGCAACGGGGGCTCGCTGAAGACGCGGTCTTCGGCTGTCACCTCTTCTCCGACCACAGCCCTGACGGCCCCTTCGACGCTCTTCTGCCTGCTCTTAGCGTGCTCTTCGAGAGGTCTGTCCCCCTATTCGGACGGAGTTGTCTGGCCTACGTTCACGGCTCGTCTGACATGCGACGTCCATCATTCGAACTAGGACTTCTCAGAAGCTGCCGCGATGGGCTGACTGGCTACAGAGCTCGCCGCTCTGCCTAGCATCAGAAAACAAAGGAGCGAGGGTCCCCGTCTAGTACGAGGCACCCTCGGTGGAAGCAGATTCGGCAGACGGGAGAGACGAGGGGATGTCCGGGAACTTCTCGCGCATGCGCGTCTCCGCCACGGCCGAGGCCTCAGCCAAGATCTTCTCGGCGTCCTCGTTGGCGGCTTCGAAGTTGAGGGAGTACCCACCTACGGTCCCTGCGTCCACCAGGATGCTGCTGAGCAGACCAGAGATCTCGCCGATCTCGTTCTCGGCCTCTGGCAACACGCCCACCAAGCCTTGCTTGACGTTGCGCATTACCGACATGGCCGGTGTCAGGGTGACGACGATGTCCCCCAGCTCTGTGATGGTGTTGAGTCTGAGCACTATCTGCTCCAGAGCGAGCTTTGCCTGGGTGACCATCTTGTTCATCTTTCTGATCTCGGCAAGCTCGTTCGCGAAGACGGACGCGTGCTGTGTGTCGTGCTTCTGTAGAGAGCTGACGACCTTTGTGAAGATCGAGTTGTCCCTCTCTCTGAGTTTGGTGGATGTGGAGTCGAGTTTGGCGACCTGGACTTGGATTTGGCGGACTGCGAGGTCTAGTCTCGGCTTCAGGGGCCCGGGGTTCCTCACGGAATCCTTCACCCGAGTTCCGAAACTCTGGCTGTTTTGCTTTTCCCATTTACCTGCGAACGTGGACATAGGTAGCTTCGAGCATCAACGGCCCCAAATTCTCTAAGTGGGGGGTAGTATAATCTGGTTCACCAACTCATTAACTATTGTTCTTTTTTCTTGACGCGCGGTCAGAGGCCGAGGTTTTTCTCCCCCCCTGGCCGGTGTGGCGGCGTGAAGGTCGCGATACTGTCGGACGTCCACGGGAACCTTGAGGCCCTGAGCGCCGTCCTCCGCCAGGCGGGGGGGCTCGAGGTGTACTGCCTCGGGGACTACGTCGACTACGGGGCCCAACCCAACGAAGTCATCGAGGCGCTGAAGGACGCGGGGGCCAGGGGCGTGGCAGGGAACCACGACGTGGCCGCGCTTACGGGTGACAGGTCAGGGTTCAACGCGAGGGCGGCCATGGGCTCGGTCTGGACGGCGGACCACCTCACGGAGGAGAGCAGGCGGTACCTCGAGGGGCTCCCCCTGGAACTGAATGAGGAGATGGGCGGGGCGCAGGTGTACTTCGCGCACGGGAGCCCGGACGATAGGCTGTGGGAGTACGTGGACCCGAGGACGCATCAGGACCTCTTCGGCCACTACCTGGATAAGGTCGGGGCCAGGTCCATCGGGCTGGGGCACACCCACGTCCCCTACGTCTGGGAGGACGGGGGGCGCACCGTGTTCAACCCAGGCTCGGTGGGGCAGCCCAGGGACGGCGACTGGAGGGCGGCGTTCGCGGTCGTCACATTCGACGGCGGCCGTGTGGAGGTGGAGGAGAGGAGGGTCGAGTACGACGTCGAGGGGGCGGCGAAGAAGATACTCGACGCCGGGCTCCCCGAATCCTTCTCTCAGAGGCTGCGCACTGGGACATGAGCCCTCGAGGGGGACTCGGCCAGCCCCGAGACGTAGGGCTGGGCCCCTGGACGAGGTTATGCTTAAGACCCCCGCCTGGCTGACTTTTGGCGGGAGTCTTGGGGAACAGAGCCGGTGGTTACAAAATTATCCCGACGCGCTAGGAAGCGGACCACGCTCAGCCAGGACTACGACTGGAAGAAGATCGAAGCGAAGGTCAGGCGATTTTATGCGTCCCCGCGGACGAAGGCCAAGACGGCCAAGGCGGTGTCCAAGAGCAGGCCTCTCGGCTACGTCGAAGGGCCCCCGACCCTGAACAACCAGCCCCACGTCGGCCACGTGAGGGGGCGGATGATGAAGGACCTCTGGTACAGGTACCGGACCATGAAGGGGGACAACATAGTCTTCCGCGGCGGGTGGGACACCCAGGGGCTCCCGGTGGAGCTGCAGGCAGAGAAGGAGCTGGGACTCTCGGGGAACAAGTGGGAAGACCTGGAAAAGATAGGGGTCGACAGGCTGGTCGCCGAATGCAAGCGGATCATAGGGAGGTACAGGGCCGACTGGGACGAGGCAGACGCCCTCCTGGGGCTGATGCTCGACCGCGAGCGGGCCTACATGACCTACCGGGACGACTACATAGAGCGGGAGTGGTCCTACCTTGAGAAGGCGTGGAAGAGCGGGCTCCTCGGGGAGGGGTTCAAGGTGGTCCCTTACTGCCCAAGGTGCCAGACCGCCCTGAGCGCGGGGGAGGTGAGCCTCGGGGGGTACGAGAAGCTGGAGGACCCGAGCCTCTACTACAAGGTGAAGGCCGGGGACGGGGCCTACCTGATCGTCTGGACCACGATGCCGTTCACTGTCGTCACCGACGAGCTGGTGGGGGTGAAGCCGGGGTCTGAGTACGAGTACGTGGCGGCGGGGGACGAGGTCTGGGTGGTCAACGCAGAGAGGAAGGAGGCGCTGGCCAAGGAGCTCGGGGTCGAGTTCGGCGAGACCAAGAAGCGGGTGAGGGGCGAGGAGCTCGAAGGGCTGAGCTACGAGCACCCCCTGCTCGACGTCATACCCGGGCTGGCGGAGCTGAAGCTGAGCGGGGGGGTGCACAGGGTGGTGGCCGAGGAGTATGTGGACGTGACCACGGGGACAGGCCTGGTGCACATGTCCCCGGCCAACGGCGAGGAGGACTTCGCCGTGGCCCAGAAGAGGGGGGTGCCTGTCTTCGCCCCCTTCGACGACAGGGTGAGGTTCACCCAGGAGGCCGGGAGGTTCGCCGGGCTCTTCGCCAGGGACGCGGACCAGGGGGTGATAGACGAGCTGAAGGCGAGGGGGGCGGTCGTGTGGTCCGGGAGGATAGTCCACGACTACCCCGTCTGCTGGAGGTCGGACGACAGGCTCGTGTGGCTCGCCCGGCGCGAGTACTTCTACTGGGTGGACAGGATCAGGGCGGACGTGGTGGAGGCTGCCGAGAAGGTGGAGTACTTCTTTGACGGGCCAAGGAACAGGTTCCTCGCGGGGCTGGCCGAGTCCCCCGCGTGGTGCGTGACCAGGGAGAGGGTCTGGGGGACCCCGCTCCCCATATGGGTCTGCGAAGCGTGCGGAGAGAAGACCGGGGCGTTCACGAGGAGGGCGGTCGTCGCCCAAGCGCTGGAGCTCCCCGACGGGCCCAAGTTCGAGCTCCATCGGCCCTGGATGGACAGGGTCGTCCTCCGGTGCCCGAAGTGCGGCGGGAGGGCGAAGCGCGAGCCCTACGTCCTGGACACCTGGCACAACAGCGGGGCAGCCCCCTACTCCTCGCTCACCGACAGGGAGTTCGCCGAGCTCGTCCCCGTCGAGTTCCTCACCGAGGCCATAGACCAGACCAGGGGGTGGGCGTACACGCTGCTCCTCCTGAACGTGATTCGGACAGGGAAGCCCGAAGCCCCCTACAAGGCGTTCCTGTTCCAGGGGCACGTCCTGGACGAGAACGGCCAGAAGATGAGCAAGAGGCTTGGGAACGTGGTGCAGGGGCTGGACCTACTCCGCAACAACTCGGTGGACGTCGCCAGGTTCTACGTACTCGCCAAGTCGTCCCCCGAGGACTCTATCAACTTCGACCCGAAGGAGATGTCTGGGAGGGCATACCAGGTGATGAACACCCTCTACCACCTGCACCTGTACCTTCAGCAGAACGGGGCCCTGGACGGCTACGCCCCGGAGAAGCACCACCTGGCCTGGGCGGCCGAGCGGAGGGCCCTCACCTCGGTGGACAGGTGGATGCTGCAGAAGCTGGAACAGGCGCAGCGTGGCGTGGAGAGATGTTATTCGGCAGGGAGGTACAACGAGGCGGCGAGGAGCATAGAAGAGCTGGTGATCACCCGCCTCAGCCAGACCTACGTCAGGCTGGTGAGGAGCGAGCTCTGGGACGACGACCCCGCGGGGAAGGGCAGGCGCCTGGCGATCTATGCGGTCCTAGGACACTCGCTCAGGAGGGCCGACGAGCTGCTGCACCCCATAGCCCCCTTCGTGACGGAGTACCTCTGCCAAGAGGTGTTCGAGGGTGGGGAGTGGTCGACCCCTATCCTGGCGAAGGGGATGGGGGAGTCGGCCGGGCGTGGCTCGAAGAAGGCCGAGGAGGTCGTCGACTTCTCCCTCACGGTGGAGGAGGCGTGCAACTCTGCCAGGGCCAGGGCGAAGCTCAAGCGGCGGTGGCCCCTCAGGGTGGCGGAGCTGCTCGTGCAGCGGGCGGCTGAAAGGGTAGCCAGGAGGGCGAGGGAGACGGTGGCCCTTCTATGCAACGTCAGCGACGTCGCGGTGAAGACAGAACCGGAGGGGTTCCCGGCGTCCTTCGTCCTCAGGGCGAACACCTCCAGGGTAGGGGCCCTGTTCAAGGAAAGGACGAAAGAGGTGCTCCCTCTGCTCAGGCCTATGGAGGGGGTGGAGGCACTCGCCGCCTACTTCTCGGGGAGGCCGGTCAGGGCCGGGTCCTTCGACGTCCCTCTTTCGGCCTACGACCTGTCGGTCACCCCCAGGGAGGGGTTCGAGGTGGCGGAGAAGGGAGGGGTGTTCGTCGCCATCCCCATGGAGAGGGACAAGAAGCTGGTGGCCGAGGGGCTTGTGAGGGACCTGGCCAGGAGGCTGCAGGCCATGAGGAAGGAGAAGGGTTTCGTCCCGGCCGCGATGCTCCGGTCTGCGTCGGTCGCCGGGCTTGACCCCGAGGACCTGGAGCTGCTCGACCCCCTGAGGGAGAAGCTAGCCTACCTGGTGAGGGCGAAGAGGGTGAGCGTGGCCGCGGAGAAGGCGGGGGGAGGGTGGTCGGAGGCGGAGCTGGACGGGAGGCCGGTCTACTTCAAGATAGACTAAGCCGGAGAAGTCGACGCCTCTTCCTTCTTTATCCAGGTGAACCTGACGCTCAGCCAGTAGCGGAGCAGGAAGGCGACTGCTATCCCGAAGAGGTTCGAGACGGCGTAGTTGACCTCCAGGTAGGCGGTGAACGCGTAGAGGATCGCCAGGTTGACGACCAGCCCCACGACCATCAGGGCGTTGAACTTCAGCAGGCGGACAATGATGTGCCCGTGGCGCCTGTCCCTGAAGGTCCAGTAGTCGTTGAGGAAGAAGTTAGAGAGGATGGCCGCCTCGATGGCCACGGCGTCGGCGCGCAGGTAGTACACCCCCTCGTAGACCAGCGTGAGGAGGAGCCCCTCGTTGACCAGTACGCCAGAGAGCCCCACCACGTTGAACTTGATGAACTTCAGCCAGTAGCTCAGCTTCAGAATCTTCTTGGGGTCCATTTTGTCAACATGCTCCGCCGCGGGGCGGTGCGGAGGCCGGGTTTGCAGATTATTTAACAGGCTCAGACGTCGAAGTCAGAGAGGGACGACTGGTATGCCGCAAGGGGCCTCGCCGAGAAGCCGAGGCGCTTTAGGTCCTGGGCGAACTCGGCGGCGAACCCGTGCACCGTATAGACCATCTCCGGGGAGACGGCTTTGGCGAGACTGACCAGCTCCTGGTAGTCGCAGTGGTCGCTCAGCGGGAAGGAGTAGTCGGCCCCCATGGTGAACCTGTATCCCTTGCCCAACGCCCAGCCGCTGAACGCGACGACGACGGCGCCGTACTTCTTCTTCAGGTGGGACATGATCTTCCCCCTGCCGCTCGCCATGGGGCTGATCATCAGCCAGGGGCCTCTGGGGAGGCTGTCCAGGTCCTTGGACGGGTCGAAGGTCGCCCCCCGCTTCAGCGGGACACCGTGGTCGATGTGGATGTGGTTCATCGCAGCCACCTTTTCGTGGTAGATCAGCGGCTCCCAGCTGGAGAAGAAGTAGGAGAGGAGCTGGGCCTTCCCCAGCGGGTAGCCCATCAGGATCACGGGGTTCCCCCTGTCGTAGACGGAAGCGATCAGCGAATTGACTTCCTTCACCAGCTTCGCCGTGGGGGGGAAGACGTACTCCGGAGCCCCGTAGGTGGTCTCCATCACCAGGACCCGCGCCTGGCGCGTCCTGCACTTGCCGAGGAAGGCCCTAGTCCTCCCTGAGGCGTCCCCGGTGTAGTACACCTCGTCTGCTATCCTTATCGCCCTGGACCCCAGTATGTGCCCGGAGTCCAGCAGCTCGACCCCCTCTACGGCCTCGGTGGTCTCCCCCAGGTCATACCCCCTCGCCCTGGCCAGCTCCCCGGTGACTGACGACGCGATGACCCTCTCGTTCTTCGACGGTGGGTGCATGTGGTCGATGTGGGCGTGGGAGACGAACGTGTAGTCTGCCCGGACGTGCGAGTGTGGGTCGAGGACGTAGCGCTTCCCCTCCAGGTCGACCTGGATCCCGCCGTTGGCTGTGACTGACGCGCCCCCCAAGATACGGAGACCGACCGTTCGGTCTGGATTTAAGGTGTAGAGACCCGGTATGCCTTCCAACCCGCGGGCCCGAGGGAGGCCTCGAAGCCCATCGCGGTCGAGACGCGGACGGTCCCTATCTTCGTCCATGAGCCCCTGACCGGGTCGAACTCCTCCAGCGGGGTGCTGAGCCGCCTCGCCAGCTCCGCGGCTCTGGGCCGGACTGTGACGGACGCCTTCGCTGGCGCGGAAGAAACGTTCCCCAGGCAGACCACCTGCCCGGGGGTGTGGAAGCCGACGCCTCTGACCGACTTCGCCCCCGACTCGACGCGCTCCCAGCCCGAGAAGGACCAGCCCCCCTTCGATTCGAGCTTCCCACCGCTGAAGAACAGGTGCCCCCTCCCGCCCCCCCTCCCCACGAAGGCGGCAGAGTCCCCTCCGGCCCAGAAGCCTGCGGCCATGACCCAGTCGAAGGCCGAGGAGGAGGGCGGGGCGATAGCGCCCTTCTCAGCGCCTTGGGGAAGGCCCAGCTCCCCTTCGACCAGGCACTGGAGGAACCTGGCGGCGGCTACCGGGTCAGGGCCCTCGCCGTGGGCCTCCTTGGCGTCGGCGTCCACCCAGGAGGGGAAGAAGCCTGGAGGGGCGCCGATTTTCAACGAGTCGTCGACGACCGTCCTCGCCACCTTCGCCACCGCGAGCCCCCCCACCCCCGCCAGGCCTGTCCGGTAGCAGAGGAGGGCGTGTGCCAGGGTGGCCCTGGTCCAGACGCCGCCGAGCTGGCCGTCGCCGTAGGAGCCGTTGAAATACATCACGTTCGAGGTTGGGACGGTCCTGGGGCCGTAGGGCGTGTCGAAGTCCCTTTCAGTCAGCCTGTGGGCCGCAGCCTGCTCCGCGGAGCCCATGAACGCGTGTCGATAGGCTGCGACCGCCATGTCAGCCGTCTCGTCTGACCTCAGCCGCCCGGATGAGTCCCTGCAGAGTGAGATGAACCCCCTCTCGTCCAGGAGCCTCCTTCGTACGCGGTCAGCGATCAGCTTCGAGCGCTCGAGGAACTTCGCCGCGTCCCCCGGCTTCGACGTCGCCCGGGCTACGAGGGAGACCCCTTCGAGCGCCCCGGCCGCGGCGAGGGACACCTCCGTGAGCTCGTTGGTGGGGTACCCCCGCCCGAGTCGCCTTCGCCACCCCTGGGGGAGGGAGGGGTCGGTGGTCACCGCCGCATCCTTCGAATCCGCCATGAGGAAGGCGGCGAGCTTCCTGAGGAAAGGGTACGACGACCTCGACGCCCTCCTGTCTTGGCCCAGCAGCAGCGCATAGGAAGTCGCCTGGAGGAAGACGGCGCTCTCGAGGACCCCTGGCTTGGATCTGTCCAGGGAGTGGGGGAGGGACCCGTCCCTGCGCGCCAGGGACCTGGCCTCTGAAATGACGGCGGAGGCGAGCTTCGGCTCGAAATAGTGGAGAGCCCTCAGCGACTCGTACCTGTCGAGCAGGTCGTCGGCCCAGGGGGCCGCCCTGAGGGCTTCCAAGGCCCAGGACGCAGCCTCGGAGACCGAAAGATCCGAGCAGGAGAGCTCGGCGGGGCGTGGGCGCGCCTCGCCCTCTGCTGAGCGGAGCCGTCCGAACTCGGCGAGGGCCTCCTCGAGCTTCCCCGGGGTGTAGATGGACGCGAACTCGACCTCCCTGACCTCGCCTGGGGCGAGGTCAAACTCGTGGACCGAGAGGGCGATGACCTGTCCGGACATCCCGGCGGTCCTCTCGGGGACCTCGCCTGAGGCGACGGCGTCAAGGGCGCGCTGCTTGCTGGTCGTCATGAAGTACCTCGACGGGGAGGGGTGCGCCCCGATGACCCTGGCCGCCGGCGGGTCCGAGACCTCGTCCATGGCGACGTGGCTCTCCCTGTTGAAGGCGTTGACCCCCAGGGAGCCCCAGCGCGACGGCGTCTCGAAGTGGGCCGCCGCCACGTCGCTGACCCGGATGACCCTGAGCCTCACCTGGGAGCGGCCGGAGTTCCTCAGGGTCACCCGCCTGACGAAGCCTGAAGAAGGACCGGGGAAGAACTCCATGGACTGGAGGAAGTCGACTTCGAACATCCTCCCTGCCAGGCTCGCAGTCTTCGGGGCGAGCCTCACCAGCCAGTCGGGCCTCTGGGCCGGGACGACCACCCCCGCCTGGACCTTGTAGACCCAGACCTGCTCGAGGCCGAAGAGCGCCCTCTTCTCTGGGAGCGACTCCAACGACCTGACCGCTCCGTCCGGGTCAACCAGCAGCCTGCAACCACCCGAGTGGAGGGTCAGTGGGCGCTTCAAGGCCGAGGACCTGAAACCGGCGGAGGCCGAGACCGACTCTGCTGTCGCAGCCACGCCTGGGACTGTGCCTTAGGCGGGATAATATCAGGAGGATTTACTGGAGTTGAGCTGCTGGAGACGTTCCGTTAACCACCTCGGACCCTCTTCCACCGGGTCCCTTCCGGGGTGTCCTCCACGACGACCCCGGCGGCTAAGAGCTCCGCCCTCAGCCTGTCCGACTCGGCGAAGTCTCTCCTCTGCCTGGCGGCCTCCCTCTCCCTGACCAGCTCCGCGAGTTCCGGTTCCAGGTCATCCTCCCCGAACTTGAGGATCCCGAGGACCGAGTCCGCCCTCGCGAGGGCGTGCATCGCTGCTTGGGCGCCGGCCCCCCCGATCTCTCCGGAGTCTATCATGGCGTTCGCTTCCTTGGTGAAGGTCAGCATGGCGGCCAGAGCGCGGGGGGTGTCCAGGTCGTCGTCCATGGCCGCCTCGAACCCTGCGAGGAACTCTCCTACGGCGCCCGGGACCTCCCCCGTCCCCCCCTTGACCCCCCGCAGCCTCGCCAGCAGCTCCTGGAGCCGTCCCCTCTGCGCCTTCGCCTGCGACAGTGCCGCTTCGGTGAGGTCGACCTGGTCCCTGTATCTCCCCGAGACGAGGAACGCGCGTACGGTCAGAGGGTCCCACCCCAGCGTCAAGAGCTCCCGGAGGGTGACGAGGTTGCCGCTGGACTTGTGCATCTCTCTTCCGCTGACGTTGAGGAACTCGGAGTGGAGCCAGTAGTTGACGAACTTCTTCCCGGTGGCCGCCTCAGACTGGGCGATCTCGTTCTCGTGGTGGGGGAACTTCAGGTCCGCCCCCCCGGTGTGGATGTCGAAGGTCTCTCCGAGGTAATTCATCGACATCGCGGAGCACTCGACGCTCCAGCCGGGGCGCCCCCTGCCGAACTCTGACTCCCAGAAGACGTCCCCGTCGCCAGGCTCCCAGGCCTTCCAGAGGGCGAAGTCAGCGGCCTCCTTCTTCTCCTCGTAGTGGTCGCTGGACACCCTCCCGGCCGGCCTGAGCGAGTCGAGCCTGACCCCCGAGAGGGCGCCGTAGCGCTTGAACTTGGACACGTCGAAATAGACCGAGCCGTCGGCGGTCCTGTAGGCGTACCCTTTCTCGACCAGGGTGCGGACGAGGCGGAGTATCTCAGGGAGGTGCTCCGTCGCCCTAGGCATCGCCTCCATCTTTTCGATTTTGAGGGAAGCGAGGTCCTCCATGAATGCGGCGATGTAGAACTCCGTGAGCTCCCTCAGGGACTTCCCGGTCTGTCCCACCGCCCTGATTATCTTGTCCTCCACGTCTGTGATGTTCATCACTGAAGTGACTTTGTACCCCTTGAACTTCAGGTGCCGCCTCAGCACGTCGTAGAAGACGAAGGCCCTGAAGTTCCCGACGTGGGCGTAGTTCCACACGGTCGGGCCGCAGTTGTATATCCTGACCTCGCCGTCCCTGATGGGCCTGAACTCCTGCATCTCGCGCCCGAGGCTGTTGAAGAGCCGGAGCAAGGTCTGCGGAGCCTCCCCCCGTTCAGATAAAAGTTAGAGGATGTCCGAGACGGGTGAGCCGCCGCGAGCGACGAGTGGACGACCGGGGAGCTCAGCGCAAGTCGGCGTTGATTTAGAGCGCACGCCGGGGACAGCGAAATAAAAGGAACGGGAGATCAGGAATTACTTCAGCTTGCCAATCCTGAAGATGGCCTTGCCGCACGAGGCGCAGGTCCCCTTGATGGCGGGGCGGCCGTTCTTCAGTTTGATTTGCTTGGGATTCTTGATCTCCCGATTTTTCTTCTTCTCGTAGACGCAGTATCCGGTTACCACTGCGATTGCCTCGGCAGCCAATCCGGGCAGTTTGCTATATAAACCTGAGCCAACGGGGCCTGAATTGAGGTTTTTTCGGGCCTGGGGCTGTTTTGGAGGCGTTTTGGGATTCCAACGGCTAGGCGCCGAAGCGAGACCGTCCCAGATTCTTCGAGATTCGGCGGCTAGGGGAGCGCCCTACCGTCACTCATTTCTGATTTCGCCAAACGCGGCCGGGCTCGCAGGTAGGAGCCGTCGGGCTTGTCCTTGGCGTCGGTGCGATTTGGAACAGATTGACGAGATTCATGCCTCGCAGCTCTGGGAGGGGCAGATTCCAAACGCGGCGATTCGGTTTTAGGAGCGTCATGGCGGGGCGTGCCGCAGTTGACCAGCACGATGCAGAGTCGGCGGGCCTTCGGGTCGCTGGTCACCGCCAGGGTCGTTTACGCGATCAACTGGGTCAACGTCGGTGCTATATTCTACCTGATGGGGCCGGACCTGGGCGCCGGGGTCTCGGGGCTCGGGCTCATCACAGCGACGTTCTACCTCGGGCTCGGGCTGTTCCAGGTCCCCGGCGGGGTCCTCGCCGCCAGGTGGGGGCCGAAGAGGGTCGTAGTCCTCGGGATCTTCATCTCTTCCGCTTCGGCCCTCGCCACCGCCTCCGCGGCTGGCGTAGCCGAGGTGGCCGTCCTCAGGTTCGTCGTGGGATGCGGGATGGCGTTCGTCTTCGCGCCTGCGACGATAATCGTAGCTCGCCTGCTCCGCGGAGAGAAGTCTGGGATGGGGGTCGGCGTGATGAACTCGACGTTCGACCTTGGAGGGATCGTCGGGATCTTCGGGTGGGTGGTGGTGGCGTCGGTGACCGGCTGGAGGCCCAGCCTCGTGCTTTCAGGGGCGTTCGGCCTGGCGACGGGGGCGATGGTGGCGCTCTTCGTTCCAGGCGACCGGACGGCGAAGACCCCCAAAGTGGACAGGAAGGCGCTAGCTGCGGTTTTAGCGGACAGGCAGCTCGTCCTTCTGGGGCTCGGGACGGTCGGATTCGGGATAGCGGCGACCGTCATAGCCGGGTTCATGACCCTCTACGGCGTCAGGTCGCTCGGGGTTTCCGGCGCCCTGGCCAGCGGGGCAACTTCGCTGGTGTACGTCGTCCCGATATTCACTTCGCTCTGGGGAGGGCGGGCCTTCGACGTCCTCGCAAGGCACAGGATGGTGATGGTCGCGTCGCTGATCGGGAGCGCGGCAGCCCTCGCCCTGGCGGCCTACCCTTCGCTGCTGGCGGCTGCTGTCTGCTCATCCCTGGCCGGGCTGGTCTCCGGGGTCGGATACACCTTCGCCTTCGCTGGGGCGAGGGAGCTCAACAGGGCCGGCAGGGAGTACGAGAGCCTGGCCGTCGCCTGGGTCAACAGCCTCTCGCTGACCGGGTCCTTCTTCCCGCCTATCTTCTTCTCCTACATGGTCGAGGCATACGGGTATCGGCTGGCTTGGGTCTGGTCCGGGGTCCTGACCCTGGCCTTCGTGGCCCCAGTCCTCCTCATGGTGGAGACCTGGCGGGTCAGAGCGGCGTAGCGATTATGTCGTCCCCCTTCTTTACGTTGACCTCGAGCCCGGCGAGGCCGATCTCCTTGATCTCGGGGACGGGTATCCCAAGCTCTTCTATCTTCGACCTGTGACGCGATATGGCCTTCAGCCATGCTTCGGACCGGTCCTCCGCCTTGGGGACCCCCAGCCCGGACTTGGCGGCCAGTTCCTCGAGCTTCTGGTCGTACTCGAAGAAGTCCTCGGGGAGCTTCCAGAAGTCGTCCATCGGCCTGAACAGGAGCGGGGAGAGGTAGATGAAGCCGTGCTTGAGCTGCCTCGATATCATCGCCTTGTCGTCGTTGCTCATCCTCTCTGCGAGCCGCTCGAGCATCGCCAGCGTCCCGGTCAGGTGCCTGGACTCGTCCCTGGTTATGTTCTTGAAAGCCGTGGAGTAGACCTTGTTGGTGGACCTCTCCCCCACCTCTTTGAAGATCAGTTGGGCGCCTATCTCCGCGAAGAAGAAGCTGGAGAATATCAGCTCCAGGGGGTACTTCCCCCATGCCTGGTTGAAGGCGCTCCAGTAGCGCGCCCCGTTGTCGTAGAGGGCCATGATGTTGCGGTGCGCCTTCTCCTCGAGGGTTGACTTCGGCTTGAACCTGTAGGGGAAGTTGGGGCAGACGCGGGCGCAGGCCCTGCGGCAGACCTCGTCGTGCCTGCACTCGTCGAAGGCGACGGCCGAGAGGAACTTCTTGGTCGGGTCCTCGAACTGGTGGGTCGCGGCCTGGACGGCGGCAGCGCCGAAGGCACCTATCCCTGACTTCTCGAAGAGGGCGAGCTTGGACAGCCAGTACGCCTGGGCAACGCCTTCGTCGGAAGAGTAGTTGCTCGCGTCGCACTCGTCCCAGGGGAGGTCGGCGGGGCCCCAGTTCTGGGGGAACCACAGGTCGTAGGTCCGAAGGAGCGTCTCGGAGACTACGTCCCAGTTCCCGGGGAAGACGTTCCCGTCGTCCTTGCTCATGGCGTCACGCAGCCCGGCCGCCGTATTTACTCTTGCCTCGAGGGGGGCGCCTGAGGTTTCCCCTGTGTAAGGCATAATTATCGTCCCCGGGGAGGCGCCTTCGCGGTGGGGTGGCGGAGCGGTTACGCGTGCGCCTGCAGTCGCATGCCGTCAGTGAGCGCATTCACATGGGTTCGAAAGCGGCGGCAGCCGCCGTGAATCCCATCCCCACCTTCTAGCTGGAGGGATGGGCATGCGAGATGCCCTCTTCGAGATGTCGAGGCTCTCTCCCCAGCCTGACTCGAACCCCGCCAGCATGTCTTCCTTCGGGTCGACGGCGCAATGGACGAGCCGAACCTCGACTGTCACCCTGGTCCCCCCTCGCCTCCTCCTCGGACGTCGCCCTGTTGACGCACCCCCAGGCCGCACCCCAGTCGGTGGGGGTGGTCCTAGTGAAGGCTGCGAGGGGGGACTCGGACCTGAGGGCCATCAGCCGGGGCGGGACCACTTCGACCACGGCCCCCAGCATGGAGTAGGGAGACCCGTCGAGGTTCCTGGAGTCCGCCCGCATCTTCCCCCCTGGGCGTGTGTCTATTTCGCATTCCTCGTTCACCGCGCATCTCGGGAGGCCGAACCGCTTCGCCGCGCTAGCGGGGCCCGTCCACATGCGGAAGACGGTCTCTGGGAGCGTCGAAGACACGGGCGACCACTACGGCGTCTTTTTCATCACCCACGTCGATCCCTTCCCTTCCTAGTGGCTCTCGCCTTCTTCTCTGAGTCGAGCGCCCCGCCAAGCGCATCGAACCTCCTGTTCCACGTCGAAGTAACTTCATCAGCCCACTCTTCCACATCCCTCGTGCGCTCCGGATTGATGCCGTAGATGCGCCTCTGCCCCTGCTTCTCCATGCTGATCAGACCGGCCTCCCTCAGGACATTCAGGTGCTGTGAGACGGCCTGGGGGGTCACCTCGAACTCTCTGCAAATCTGAGTGGCGGTCAGCCTCCCTCGTGATGCGAGCAGCTCCAAGACTCTGCGCCTCCGCGGCTCCGCCAACGCATAGAACGCATCCATGGCCGAGGAAGTAAAGTAATGACTTGATAAAGGCTATCCTTTAGTCATTTTCCCGCGACATAGGAGGGCGGGCCCGGGTCTGCCTCGCGGCGGAGTCTCCCCTACACGAAGAGGGCGAACAGGACTATGGCGGAGATGAAGACTATGGAGATTGTGTTCAGGACCTTGATCAGGGAGTTGATGGCAGGCCCAGCGGTGTCCTTGAACGGGTCGCCGACCGTGTCCCCCATCACAGCCGCGGCGTGGACGGGGGTGTTCTTACCGCCGAAGTTGCCAAGCTCGATGTACTTCTTCGCGTTGTCCCAGGCGGCCCCGCCGTTGGTCATCATGAACGCGAGGAACACCCCGGACGCGACGCTCCCGATGAGGAGGCCCCCGAGGGCCAAGGGCCCGAGTATGAAGCCGACCACCAGCGGGGTCGCCACCGCAAGGAGCGCAGGCTTGGCCAGCTCCCTTATCGCCGCAGTGGTGCTGATGCCGACGCACCGGGCGTAGTCTGGCTTGGCCGTCCCTTCCATGATACCAGGGATCTCTTTGAACTGGCGCCTGACCTCGTTCACCATCTTGATGGCGGCGCGCCCGACCGCCTGGATCAGGAAGCTGGAGAAGTAGAACGGGAGGAGGGCCCCCACGAAGATGCCTATCACCACCCTCGGGTCGCTCAGGGCGAATGTGAGGCTCGCCCCCTGGGCTAAGCCGTACTTCGCGAAGAGGTTGTGCTGGGCGATGAGCTTGTTGGCCTCGTCCTGGAACGCGAAGAAGAGGGCCACTGCCGCCAGGGCCGCAGACATGACCGCGAAGGCCTTCGTCGTTGCCTTGGTGGTGTTCCCGACGGCGTCGAGCTCGTCGGTGACTTCCCTGACCCCCGCCTCCAGCCCAGCCATCTCGACGATGCCGTTGGCGTTGTCCGTGATCGGCCCGAACGAGTCTATCGACATGATCACCCCGGTGAGCGAAAGCTCCGCCATGGCAGCCACCGCCGTGCTGTAGACACCGACCAGGACCCTTGACGGCTCCGCGACGGTCGCCGGGGTGGCGTAGTAGCCTATGAAGTACGACACCAGTATCGCGAGGACCAGGACCACAGCCGACGGGGCTGTGCTCTGGAGCCCTGTCGAGAACCCTGCCAGGAAGTTGGTCGCTGCCCCCGTCTGGCTGGCTTCGGCCACGAACCTCACCGGCTTGTAGTTGTAGGAGGTGAAGTAGTCCGCGACCCTCTCGATGGCCACCACCACGACGATGCCGACTATCGCGCTTGCCAGGAGGGACCAGCCGAGCGAGCTCCCCTTGAAGACGTATTCGCTGGCGACAGCGTCTATGACCACGGCGATGGCAGCGGAGATGAGCAGCGAAGTGTTCAGCGCGCCCATCGGGTTCTTCGAGATCCCCTTCCTGATGTAGAAGCCTCCGAGGATGGACCCCACTATCCCTGACGCTCCGAGGAGGAGCGGGAACACGAAGAGCTGGTTGGCTGAGATGAGTGAAGCGAGCGACCCGAACGCGGAGCTCCCCGACGTGATGAGGGCCGCGAGTATCAGCACCGCGACGGAGATGACTACGAACGACTCGTAGATGTCGGCCCCCATCCCGGCGCAGTCGCCGACGTTGTCCCCCACGTTGTCAGCGATGACGGCGGGGTTGCGCGGGTCGTCTTCGGGGATCCCAGCCTCAGTCTTCCCCACGAGGTCCGCCCCGACGTCGGCCGCCTTGGTGTAGATCCCCCCTGAGACCCTCATGAACATCGCGATCAGGGAAGCGCCGAAGCCGAGCCCGGCGAGGATCGCCGGTGTGGTCACTATGGCGTTCTGGAAGACGATGTAGAAGAGCGAGACGCCAAGGAGCCCAAACCCCACCACGGCCATGCCCATGACCCCGCCCCCTCGGAAGGCCACGGTCAGCGCGCTCCCGAGCCCCTTCCGCGCCGCCTCGGCGGTCCGCGAGCTGGTCCGGACCGTCATGGCCATGCCGACGTAGCCTGCCAGGGCAGAGAGGAACGCGCCTACCAGGAACCCGGCTGCCGTGGCTCCGTTTGTCTTCAGCGGGAGGTCGATGAAGACGAATATCAGCACGGCGATCACAGCCGCTATGGGCGTGATCACCCTGTACTCCCTTCTGAGGAACTCGTCAGCGCCCTGCCTGACGGCGGTGGCTATCTCGACCATCCTGGCGTTCCCAGGGTCCTGCCTCCTGACGGAGTAGACGAGGTAGAGCGCGTACGCCAGCGCGACCGCGGAGCCGCCGACCGCGAGGTAGCCGTAGTCGAAAGCCAATCGGACGGTGCGGCTTTGAAGTTCCCTTTAAAAGAATTAAGGAATCTGGCGTCTTCCGCGCTTCGTGAGGGCGTAGGACGCTATGAAGGGCAGGACTGTGGTCACCTCGGCGTCGATGGCGGCCTGCCTCGCCCCGACCTTCACCTTCCCCCAGGATACGGCCTCCCTGATGCGGGCTCCGCTGAGGGACCCGTCCGTCTCCTGGGCGGTGGAGACGTAGCAGGCCCAGTCGAGCCCCCCCCTGAACTGCGCCCACCAGATCGTATGGTGCTTCGAGATCCCTCCCCCTAGGACGAGGGCCCCGGTCTCCTTCGCGTCTGAGAATATGTCAGACAGGCGCCTCTCGTCCCCCAGCAGGTCTAAGCGGAAATCCCTGTGGCTCTCAGAGAAGAGCCAGACCTGGCTCCCCACGGCTCCGTCTGTGATACCGGGGACGAAGACGGGCACCCCCTTCTTCTGGGCCCAATAAAGCAGCGAGCGCTCTGAGGCAAGGTCTCTGCCTATCTCCGCGGCGAGCTCCTCGGTTGTGACCGAGCGCCGCCTTTCGTAGATGCGGCCGAGGAGGGGCTGCATTCTCTTCTCGATGAGCGGGCCGTAGCCCTCCAGTGGGACGAGGACGTTGCCAAGCCTGTGATACCCGGCCTTCTTCAGGCGGGCGTCGTCCATGCCGAAGCTGCCGACGTAGTAGTCCCCGAGGGTCCTGGCTATGTCGTGGTCCAAGGTGCCGCACGTCGTGATTATAGCGTCCACCAGCCCCGCCCTGACCATGTCCACCAGGACCCCTCTGAGGCCGGTGGCGACGATAGCGGCCGGGAAGGAGAGGAACTTCGTGCACCCCTCTCTGGCGCACATGGCGCTGAAGGTCGAAGCGACGTCGAAGAGGTTCCTCCCCATGAAGCCGCCCCCCTTGCCCATCCCCTCCAGCAGCGAGGCCAGGTCGGGGGATGCGGACACGTGGTAGTCCCGCACCTTCTCTAGCTTCGGCGTGCCCGTCATGGGCGGTTCCGCCAGAGCTTGCGATTTTAACCGTTCTGCGCCAGTTTCGGGACGCGGGCCCCTCTCTGCTCCTCTTGGATCTCCGCCCGCGCCCCCTGGCGCCCCCACGCCCTACTTTGAAGTCCCTGGTGGGAGAAGAGGCCCTCCCTGCCAGGGGAGTCCATGCAGTCTCTCGAAGCCGAGTCGTGCCCCGACTGCTCTGTCCCCCTCCTGGACGCATGGGATGAGCTCGCCTGCCCGAACTGCGGGATGGTGAAGGAGAAGGCCGGAACCTCCGCCATCCCCGGCTCGCAGCCTAGCCAGCGCTACGGGCCGCACCCCCTGGGGAGCTTCATGGGGACGGTGTGGGGGACGAGGTCCGAGAGGGCCACCAAGGGGATCACAGGCTCGAGCAGGAACTACGGCTACCTGAAGACGGTGTCCGACTTCACGGGGCGGGAGAATGGACAGGAGACCGAGTGCGCGAAGATGATCGAAAGGGTGGCTGAGAAGCTCGCCCTACCGAGGTTCGTCGGCCTCCAGGCCGCGGCCATAGCGAGGAAGGTCTCGAGGTCGGCCCGCACCAAGAGGAGGATGACCGTCGCGGAGATCTCGGCATACTCGCTGATGGCGGCATGCAGGATAGAAGGGGTGACGTCCTCGAACGCGGGCGAGATACTCGCCGCCCACGCCGTGCTTGGGAGGAGGGTCACCACATCTTCCATCATCCAGCTCAGCCTGGACTCCCCTGTGAAGACGTTCGCCAAAGGCCCCGAGGACTACGTGACCAGGGTCCTCGCGAAGCTTTCCATGAACCCGAACCTCGACTCCAAGCTGGCGAGGGCAGGGGTCGCGAAGGCGGCCTACTTCAACGCGGTCCGGTCGCTCGCCCTCGACCTGTTGTCCCGCTGCGACAGGATCTCAATGGGAGGGAGGAGGCCGTGCGCCCTGGCGGCTTCGGCGGTGTACTCCGCGGAGGCGGCCCTTGCGATGGCCGAGGGCAGGGGGAGGCGGGTGACCCAGAGGGAGATGGCAGACTGCGGGGGGACCTCTGAGTACACCGTCAGGGAGCAGTGCGCCATGTTCTTCACCCCTGAGCTGGCTGAGCTGGCGAAGGGACTGTGAGGACGCCTTCCTCGTAGAACGTCACCCCGAAGGTCGAAGAGACGCCTCGGACACCGGCCTGGACGAGTCGTACGTCGTAGCTCACTGAGCAGGTCGGCGATGCCGTGACCGAATACGAAATCGAGAGGACGAACCCTTCCTCCGACGCGGAGCGGACCTGGGTCCGGATTGCCTCGTCCGCTTCCACTCCCAGGGACGCGGCGGTGCAGTTGTCAGTGGGGCGAGACAGCGCCTGCGCGACGGCCGCCGTGGCAGCCTCGCATCGTGAGACCGCGTCGTGAATCCGCACCCCGAGGTGGACGTAGTGCGATTCGCCCTTCGTGAAGGTGACCCCAGGGCCGTCGCTCCCGGAAGCGTCGTAGTGGAGGACGATGTCGAGCTCCCCTGGGACCCACCCGTCGAGCGGGGAGAGGGCGGAGAGGTTGTCCCCCCGGTCCCCTGCTCCCCCGACGCTGGCCCAGACCGAAACACTGACGCCTCCGCTCGCCTGGGAGTCAGACAGCCCCCCGACGCCGCGGGCTATCTCCGATGCGGCCGTAGGGCATTGGAAGGCCGAGGAGGCGAGCAGGAGCCCGGCACCGTGGAGGATGTCGGCCCCTTCGGCAGCCTCTAGGACCAGGAAGCGCTGACCCATGACGTCGGAGGCGTATGCCTCAGAATAGAGAACCCCCATGTCCTGCGAAGCGACATACACTGCGAGGTCGCAGGCCAGCAGGGCCGAGAAGACGACCGCCGCCACCATGGTCGCGCCTACGGCCCGGCGTCTGACCATGCCCCGACGTCCACCTGGAGGTTGACGAGCCTGAACGCGATGGACGCCTGGTCGGCGCCTGCCGGAGGGGCGTCCCCGCAGGTTACTCCCCCGACAGTGGCGAAGAGATGGACCGTGGAGTTGGACAGGCTCGCAAGATAGGAACAGACGGGCCGCGGCGGCGTGCTCAGGAACCAGCCCATCCCCTTCGCTTGGATCACACCCGCGACCCGGTCGCTGAGCTCTGCCCTGGCAGCCAGCTCGCCGGCCCGGAGGTCGCCGGTCCTCGGCGTCCAGAAGAGGATGCCTGCGATCGCCGACGCGCCCACGAGTACAGCCACTGCGACGTCGACATACTTCAAACCGGGAAGAGCTCCGGGAGAAGGATCGCCAGCGCAAGGAGCGCCATGGTGATCAACACGGCGTACATGATGGCGACGTCTATGTACGTCTCCACCTCAGACGACCCTGCTCACCTCCACCTCCCCTCCGACGAGCTCGGCAGAGTAGGAGACGGTCGGCTGCAGGAACATGGTGGGGACCGGGTGGCTCGTCTCGAAGGCGATGAAACCCACGCCGTCATAGATACTCACAGTGTCTCCTGCGAGGAGGATTTCGTCAGCGGAAGGCGCGGAGCCGTAGGAGAACCTGACCGTCACCCCCGGGCTCAACGAGTCCAGGACCGCCCTTACGCCGTCGGCGTAGCGCCAGTCCGCGCCCGCGCGAGAAGCCCTGGCGGCAGCTGATATCGCTGGAGTGATGACCAGGAGGAGGGCGGCCGCGGCGGCGAGATACGCCCCCCATGAACCTTCGGCCGCTATGGTGGTTGAGGGCAAGTCACTCCACCTCCAGGGCGAGGGCGGACCCGTTGCTTCTGAAGAGGACCTGGTGCGGCCCTGCGGAGACGACTACCCTGAAGCTGCACGTCGTATGGAGGTCGTCCACTGCGACCCGCTTCCCAGAGGTGATCGTCAGGACGCCTCCCTGACACCCGATGGTTGAAGGGGGGAGGGTCAGGTCGGATCGGGACGAGCCGTTGACCTGGGCTTCCATGGCGAGCGCGGAGACGGCTGAAGAGGCCGCCTTGAACTGCACCCCGGAGACGAAACCGGAGTAGGACCCATAGGTGGCCACCGAGCCGGCGACGAAGAGGGATGACACCATGACCACGAGGCAGTACTCCAGGACTTCGACCATCGAGAGAAAGGCGGCGTGGGGGATTTAACGAGCCACCTTGCCCGTTTTATTGCGGGGTGGTGCCCCCCATTGAGGACCCGTGGTGTCAAGGCTCGCGAGAAATTTCCTCAGCGCCGTCCGCAAGCCTGCGCCCGCTGTCGAGCCCCCGCCCCTCCTCCTGGAGCTCTTCGAGAGGCCTGACTGGCGCGGGTCCCCTGACCCGGGGTCGTTCCCGTTCACGTACAGGGTGACAGGAGAAGGCCCGGTGCCGTTCTACCAGGTCGGGTGCACCCTCCCTCCCAGGATGGTCATGACCCTGCGGGAGGTGGTACGGGGAGCGTCAGACGACCTTGATCCGGGCGACGTCGAGCCGCTCACGTTCACCCGGCTCATCGATGTTCTGGCACAGGCATCGGCTAGAAGAATCGCCGCGTCGGGGATCAGCCACCGAATCAGGGACCTCTCCGAACTGGCGGCGTACGAAGCGGTCGGCCTTTCGAGGATCCTTGCCCTTGCCAAGGACATTAAGGTGACCGAGTTCTACGTCGACTCGGAATCGACCCCCGTGTACCTGGACCACATGTCGTTCGGGAGGTGCGAATCAGGGATCGTTCTTACAGAAAGGGAAAGGAAGGCCCTCGAGACCCACCTCGACACGTTCAGCGGCTACACCCTCGACTTTCGGACCCCGTCCCTGAAGAACGACCTCGTGGTCGGGGGCGCGGCGCTCAGGGTCTCGGTCGACCTCGAACCTGTGGCGGTGAACCGCTTCGCCCTGGACGTGCGGAGGCTGAACGTCTCCACACTCACCCTCCCCCAGCTGATAGGGCGGGGGTTGATCTCCGAGGAGGCGGCGTCCGTCCTCGTGGGGTGGCTGGAAGCAGGAGGGAACGTCACGATAGTCGGCGAGACGGGGACCGGGAAGACGACCCTCCTCAACGCCCTCGACGAACAGGTGGACAGGAGGCTCCGGCGGCTCTACATCGAGGACGCGGTGGAGACCAAGGATATGCTCGCGGACGGGTACCATCAGGTGAAGGTGAAGGTCGACCCATACGACAGGGGGGAGGTCTCGGAGAGGACCAAGGAGTCCGAGATAGTGAAAGCGCTGCACAGGTCTCCTGACATCGTGATTCTGAGCGAGATACAGTCAGAGGAACACAGCAGGGCGTTCTTTCAGGCCCTCGCCTCGGGTGCGAGGGGGGTCCAGACGTTCCACGCCTCCACCATAGAGCAGGCGGTGAGGCGCTGGCTGACGATGCACCACATCGCCGAACAGAGCCTGCTGGATCTCGGAATACTCGTCCAGATGGCCAGGCCAGACAGGCTGAGGCAGGAGAGATATGTGCACAGGGTGGTAGAGGTCACCCAGGAAGGCGGGTCGCCGAGGATCAAGGAGATCTACATGCGAGACCGCGACCACAGGCTGAGGAACGTCGCCGGGCCAGGCTGGCCACGCCCTCCGAACGGCGTGCTGGCCGAGATGCTGGGAATGAAGGTCGCTCAGGCGTCGGCCAGGATCTCCCGGGGGGGCAACCCGGGTTGAAGTTCGCATCGCTGGACCACTTCGGGCTCTCCGCCTGGAGGGTAGCCGCGGTGGGCCTCGCGTCCTCGTCCGCGTCGTGGCTCGTCGCTGACCTCGCCTTCGGGGATGCCCTCGGAGGAGCCGGCTCGCTGGTCCTGCTCATAGTGGCCGCGGCCGTCTTCTACATCGTCGTGACCACGCCGAGGCGCCTGCTGGACAGGGGGCGGGTGAGCCAGGCGAAGGAGGCAGTGCTCCTCGCTTCTTCTTCGAAGGCCCTGCTTGAGGTGACCCGGTCCAGGTCGAGGTCCGTCCTCCTCCTGCGACCCAGGGACAGCGACGTAGCGGCGGCCGTGGCGCGGGCCTCGAAGACGATCCTGCTCGGCGAAAGCGTGGCCAGGTCAGTCGGCGCCGCGTCGGGGTCGCTCGCGTCGTACGCAGTCGCGGCCGCGCTGAGGGGACTGGCCGAGCCCAGGAAGGGCGGACCGGACCCGGACGACGAGGAGGCACGCGGGCTGGCTGGGTCAGCGGCTCTGAGCAGGGAGACCAAGATGCCGATGGTCATGACCGTGTCGTTCTTCACCCCCATCATGCTGCTACTGTATACGGTCCTCACGCACTCCTACGGCGCGGTGAGGCTCGCAGAGCTGGGAGCCTTCGAGTTGGCTGTCCTTGACCTGGCGTTCCATCTCGGCGCCCCCGGGAGGCCAAGGTGATGAGCGCCGAGCTCGACGCGATGCACTCGCTGGGGAGGGCGTTGAAATCCGCAGGCGAAGGGAAGGGCCTTGCGAGGTCCGCCGTGGAGGAGCTGCCCAGGGCCGGGCCCCTCGGGAGGGAAGGGGCGAGGCTCCTCCTGCTGGGATTCCCCCTCAGCCGGGCCCTCAAACCTCTGGTAGAAGAAGGGGGTGAGGAAGTCTCGATGCTGGCGTCGCTCGTAGTCGCCGCGCCCAGGAGCAGCGCCCCCCTGGTCGGGAGGAGCGGCGAATCCCTCGCAGTCACACTGGAGGGATGGGTCAAATCCAGAGACAGCGAGGTCATGGAACAGAAGGTGATGAGGTTCAGGAGCCTGGTGACATCGGCAGTGCTCGGCGCTGTGATGGGGATGCTGACGGCCCTTGGCCCAGTGGTCGGGAGCCTGGGTCTGGGCGGAAGCCCGGTGGGGACCGGGGCACTCGTCTACGGGTCGGCCGCCATGACAGCCATGGGTTCGGGGATGCTCGGCGCATTCATGTCAGGGAGGAGGTTCTTCGTGAACGTCCTTCTCTCGATGGCCGTCTTCGCTGCCATAGCCGCCGCAGCGGCCCCTCTGGCCTCGGTCTCCTCGGCAGCCCTGTAGGAGGTTAAATATGGAACATGGGCTTCAATTGCATGAAAGTCGGTCGCAGGCTTTGGCGGAGCAGGCGCGGGGTTCAGCTGATCGAAGAAGCGCTGCTGATCTCGGTCGCCCTTGTGGCGCTGTCCTTGCTCGTCGGCGGGATCGAGTCGATCCTCAAGCAGAGCTCGGCATACACTTCGAACGTGTGGAACTCGATCACCAACTCGCTCAACGGCATATTCGGGTCCCTGTTCCACTGGTGAGGCAAGCTGCACCCCGCCCATGAGCTGGCGTCCCAGGTCGCCTGGAAGCTCCGGCCCCAGGCCAGACTCGGCATAGAGGAGATGAGGGTAGCCGACGGCAAGTACGTCTCTTCGGCCGACGGGTCGAAGGTCAGGAGCATGGCGCTGTTCAGGGTCGGGGTCCCTGACGTCCCCGAAGACCCAAGGATGGACTACTCCGCCGCCCTGAAGACGACGCTTCAGCAACAGAGGATGAAGGGCCTCTTCGAGGGTCTCCGGAGGGCAGGGCTCCCCTTCGTCTATGTCATGCTGATGGACGAGGCCGAAGGCGAAGGCGAAGCGCCCCCTGTCCTCGAGTTCGACCTTGTCGTCGGGACGTGGGTGGACGGCAAGAAGAAGGAGGACCAGAGCCAGGCGCTGGAACAGCGGGCGAGCATACTGTCGGCGGCCCTGAGCGTGGCTCTCCCCACTGCCAACGTGGAGAGGCTGCTGAGGAAGGACCTGGCCGGGTTCATGAGGTCCATGCTCCTCCCCGGAGTGAGGCAACTCTCGCAGAGGGGGTCCCCCACCGCAGTCGGAGCCCTCTGCACCTTCGATGAGATGTCGCCGCTCTCCGCAAACCTGGAGAGGTCTCCTGATTTCTACATCCCCAACGCGGCGGAGTCGGGGCAGGACGGGCTCCTCCTCGGGTCGCTGAAGTCAGGTGGGAGGGAGTACCACGAGATCAGGCTGCAGCTGGACGACCTGCGGAGGCACGTGAGCGTCCTCGGGATGACAGGCTCGGGGAAGTCGACGACGGCAGCCGCCATCGTGAAGCAGGCGGCGGAGGCGGGGCTCCCGGTGATGATACTCGACTGGCACAACGAGTACGGTGCGACCGCCCGGTCGGTCGGGGGGAAGGTGGTGGCGCCCGGGAAGGACGACTTCTCCCTGAACCCACTGGAAGGGGGGCCGGACACAGATCCCGCCGAGCACATAGCCATGGTCTCCGACATCTTCTCCCCTATGCGTCAAGCTTGGCCGTTATATCCGCCCCGGGGGTACTGTTTCGATGAGCGTAGTCGAGGACTCGGACGACTGGAGGAGGTTCCTGGCTGCCATGCCGAACGAGGCCACCAGGAAGGTCTACGCCCTATCCATGAAGTACTTCTTCGCCCACTGCGGGCTGGACAACGTGGCGTTCGTGAGGCTCGCGAAGGGGGACCCCGAGAAGGCCGAGGGGCTGGTCCAGGGGTACGTGGGGCACCTCAGGGGGAGGGCGGAGAAGGGGGAGATAGCGCTCTCCTCCGTGAGGGCCAGGGCGACCCCGATCAAGCTCTTCTGCGTGATGAACAGGTGCAGGCTCGACTGGGACTTCATCTCGAGGACCATACCGAAGAGCAGGAAGTGGGCCGACGACAGGGCCCCCACCAGGGACGAGATCAGGAGGGTGCTCAACCTCTGCACCCTGAGGATGAAGGTGGCCGTGGAGATGATGGCCTCCGGGGGTTTCAGGGTGGGGGCCTGGGACTACATGTGCGTCAGGGACGTGGAGCCGGTGGAGAGGGACGGGAGGGTGGCCGCAGCGAAGGTGACCGTCTACAGGGGGGAGCCGGAGCAGTACTTCACCTACGTCACCCCCGAGGCCTGGGGGGTCTGCAGGCAGTACCTCGAGTACCGCAGGGCCCACGGGGAGGACGTGCTCCCGGGGGCGCCGCTGGTCAGGGACGAGTTCGCCGTCTCCCAGGGGCGGAAGGGGACGGCGTCCGTGGTGAAGAGGCTCGGGTCCAGGGAGATAGAGAGGGAGCTCTTCAGGATACTGGGGAAGTCGGGGCTGAGGCAGGAGCGGAGGCGGAGGTACGAGTGGAAGGCGGCGCACGGGTACAGGAAGTGGTTCAAGACCCAGGCCGAGCAGGTGATGCGCCCCATCCACGTGGAGATGCTGATGGGGCACTCGACAGGGGTGAGCAGCGCCTACTACAGGCCCACGGAGGCGCAGCTGCTTGAGGACTACCTGAAGGCGGTGCCTGTCCTCTCTGTGACCGAGTACAGGGACGTCAAGGAGGCGGAGGAGAAGATCAGGGCGGAGTTCGGGAGGAGGGTCGCACAGCTGGAGGCGCAGCTGGCTGAGGTTCTCCGGAGGCAAGCCGCCGCAGCGACGTGAGCTCTTCGAGCCAGGCCTCGAGCAGGCGGCGCGGGATGGGGACGAGGTCTTCGTCGGGCATGGGGACGGAGGGGGAGGGGGGATTTAACGGACGGGGGCGGCCAGGCACGGAAAGTCTACCATCTTCCGGAGACGTTCGTTGCGGCCAAGAGGCCCTGCGGCGCCTGTGCTGCCGAGGAGCGCATGGGCGAGGAGTTCGTCGAGATGCCTGGGAAGGAGCTTGAGCGCTGGATCGAGGAGGTCGCAGACATGGGGCGGCAGCCCAGGTCGAGAAGCGCTCTGGACGGTCGCCTTCGAAGAGAGTCTGATTAGCCCCGGCTTTGGCCAACAATCGGAGGTCGGGGTGTCGAGTCCGCTTCGTGGACGTCGGTCTGGCTAAACATACGAGGGAGAATCTGTCGGATAAACTTGACTGATGTTTACACCTGGGCGGGCAGGCTGAGTCGCGCTCTAGTCCGGCTGCAGAAGCACCGGAACGGGTTCGGGCCCGACGGGTTCCGAACCCGGGGGGGTTCGATACCGGAGCTCTTCTGATGCTCCGGTCTCCAATGTAGTATCCTTATCGATGGTGGAAGGATAAAAACATCACGGACGGGCTTTGATCCTTCTCTGCCTGCGTCAGTCCTGTAGTGGCACGTTTAGCGCCGTTTTTGGTACTAGATTGGTCGGTGGTACTCGATTGGGAATTTACCGCACATGCCACCTCGACTGGGGGTTCGAACATTAGAGGCCAAGGGTTCGAGCCGGAAGGAACCCGACCACTTCTTCCCCCAATAAATCCGGCCCAGACCCTTGGCCTCCCTGACAAGGGTACGAATCGGGCTAGATACGAATCCTTGGCACGCGAAATTAGTCGGGTCGGCAACTCTGATGTATTCCGTGCCGTTGGTATTTGTTCACCACTGAGAGAAGGGTGACGGATCTCTTTCTGCTGCCTCGTGCTTGATTTGCACATTTAGTGCGGTTTCTGGTACTAGATGGTGACCGGTACTTGAAGGGAAATTTCCCGCATATGCTCTCGCTGGAGGAACCGAATGGACCCGATGGGAACCGGTGCATTTACGCAGCAAAAAATGGTATCGAGATAAACGGGTTCCTGCCACAATGGTTGCGAATCGGGCATCCCTCCCCGCTTTCCCATCAATAGTGGGGCGTCAAGGTTCAGGCACTCTGCACTCTTATTAGACGGATTTCGGCGTCGGGAATCGTTGGCGACGCCAGATGAGTACAAGGGGTTGCCCCTACGAGAGCGAAGGGTTCTCTCGGTGGTTGTTCTCATCGTGGCCTTGATTCTCGCCCTCGACCTCCTAGTTACCAGGGTCTACCTTTGGTACATCCTCGGGGAAATCATCTCGATGATTGCCTATGGATTGGTTCTCCCTCGCGACAAACAGTTGAGCCCCAAGCTGGCGCTTCATCACTTCCCTGAAGTCTTCATGCTCTTCTTCGCTGGGTACATCGTTTCAGTCGGGGCAATCCTCTTCAGTCTCGTAGTTCTGCTAGTCGCGCCTCTGGCATACCCAGGCTTCATCGGAATCCTATGGGTGACGGCGAAAGCGTACAAGCCCCAGCCCCTCTGGCAGACTACCAAGGACACTCTGCCATTCTGGGTGATACTGATTGCAGGAACCGTGGTTGGATGGATTCTCCGCTGAAGTAGTTTCGGACTGCACGAACGCAGAGGGACCGGGAGCTTAAAACAGGTCTGAGGAGCGTTTCGTCTTCCGTGACTAATCTTGGTCCGGTCTCATTATTCCCTTGTGGAATACTAATAAGCTGGAAGAACTTGCGACCGAATGTGACGAGTGTCGAACCGTTACTTACGGCAGGGCTAGTTGAGGAACGTAAGTGCGACTTTTGCAAGAAGACCCGAGTGTGTACATCTACCAGATGGGACAGTTCGCTATACATGTGGCTTTGCGCCTCCTGTAGGAGAGAATTGCAATTCGCCGTTGAAAGGATGGTGATCCCAATCAAGTCAAGGAAAGCTACCAGACCCGCATCTAAATGGCGCGGCGTTCGCCAAGTCTAACGAAGGGCAGGGAAATCCGAATGGGAATCTCGAGGAAGGTGCTCTGCATTTCCGCGACCCATGGAGTTCAGGAGTTTGACATCGAAACCAAATACGGCGAGAGTGTCAACGCAATAGTTGGAGAATTCACCGTATTCACTTCAGGCTTGCAAGTTTGGGCACCCGTACAGTGTGATAACTGCCTTACCGTCAGATTGAGAGATCTGGGTGAAACGTATGCTGATGAGGACCTGAGCGAAGAACATAGGGAGAGAGACATGGGTCCCGAAAGAAATCGCTGGTACGGAGGCGCTTACACATGCGAGGAGTGTTCAACTGACTACAATGTGGAAGTGCGGTTTAACCATTATGCCCTAGGAGGGGCGTTTCTCCCAGAGAAGACCAAAGGGTGCAAAATCATTCCATTGTTGGGATTGGGGGAAATGGCGAAGTCCGTACAAGAAGCGAGGCTCAAATCTGATGAGGAAGATAATGAGTGACCATCAGAATTGATGGGTCTGGCCGGATTCGACCGCATCACATCTGATGGGAGAAGAGAGGCCCTTGAAGCCTGCCCTCCGCCCAACGTCTGACCATTCGATTTCAAGAATTTGGCGGTTCGTACAAAAAAGCCACCCTTGCTCGGTAGTTCTTGACAAAGGATGCCAGGCGAGAGCTGTGGAGTCAGGACCCCGCTAGGTGAATGGAACCACCCCAGACACCGAGTATGTGGTCGCACCACCGGAAGTAGGACTCACGGAGCCCACTTGCTTCCTCTCTGATGGCTTTGGCCACCTCCGTGGAGGAGTCTCCCGAGGCGAACTCGATGGCCAAGGTCAACGCCAGGAGGCGGCTGTAGTGGTATGGGATCGATTCCCTCCCATCGGGGTCCCAGGTAGGCCGCCGGGGTCCGAGGCTCCCGTTGGCGATGTATTCGTCGAGCTCCCTCTGAAGGGCGTGCTTCGCTTCCCCGAGCTTCTTCTTGCTCTGCCGGTGAGACTGTGTGAGGCCATAAAGGACGGCCAGTCGTGCGGTCTGACGGCTCCAGGGGTTGGCCAGTGCTTCCTCCTGGTGCAGCTTTGACAGGTCGTCGAAAACCGTTCGGTCAATCCAATCCATACCACACCGACGTGAGGACGCCTAATAGCCGGGTCTATTCAGCCTCGAATGGCACGTTTAGAGCCGTTTTTGGTACTGGATTGGCCGCTGGTACTCGATTGGGAATTTGTCGCACATGCCCTGGGATGATCTTATGCACCCTCCGGGATGTGTTCTGGAGCTCGTACCTGTCGATTGTCTTGAAGCGCAGCAGCGCGGTATCCGCGTTCGGCACCCCCGGCCCCCATCTTGTTGGAGACGTTGCTCATCCCTTCGGCGTAGGCGTTGAGTACAGAGGAGTTGACAAGGAGACGCATATAGTCGGCCTTCGCGTACAGGGAGCTGGGCTTCACCTCGAAGCACAGCAACGAGGGCAGGTATCGCATCAGGACGGTATCTTAGCCTCTGGCTAGATTGGTAATCATAGCCGGGTCTTCGGGGTGAAGACCCCCTACGCTCGGAGGGCCAAACGCGTTAAGCGGACGCTAAAATCCACGCTCATTCGGAGATACTGTCAATAGACTTTCTGCTGCTGAATCTAATCAGAGCAACGAAGAATCAAACAGTCCAGAGGGTAATCGCAGTTGCAAATGCATCTGTCGTGGAAAAGATTAGGAAAGAAGCCGAGACTCTTCCATCTGACTTCAAATCGAAGTTTCTTGTGTGGTCCACCGATCATGTGAAGGAATTGCGGGACCTAGTCGCCGTACTTGAAGAAAGGAAGGTCAAACTTGGCATAGGAGTGTAAGTGAAATCCCCAAAATTGCCTTGACTATCTTCTCGAATTCGTCCGAGACATCCAAATGAGGAATCGCAGAAGTATCGTTTGATGGTTTTGTTAAGCCTTGAAGCGCTTTCATAGAGGAGTTGGGACTAGACCTAGGCCACCAATTCAGTCCTTCTGAGTGGTTGCGAGTTCTCTCTTCAGGTCGCCCCTCTCAATCATTCCAGTCTGAATTGCGCACTCTGCATGTCTGAAATTGCGATGTGAAGCTCGGGCGATATTGCTCACGATGACATCTCTCAGCTTCAAGGGCTTACCACAGGTGTAGCATACAGCTCCATTCCTTGAACGCTTCAATACCATGGCGAACAATCCCGGGCTCAGACGGTAGATACTAACAGGCATCGTTCAGAGACAGTCGCATGTTCGTTAAGAACCTTTTGAAGAAACGGCTTGGCAGTTCGCGCCGAAGCCGGTCTTTCAATAACTACATATTGCATCTCTTTGCCATGGTTGGTTCAGTGGCCCTCCCCCATCGGACCGAAATTGGCGTCAAAGAGGCCTTGATTGAGTTACTTCGGAAGCGACTTGTGGTGGAGACTGAACTCTCTTACCATACGCTTGAAGGAAGGAAGCAGCCCGACGCTTTGCTGAGAGATGGTGGCGAGTATTTTCTGGAGGCTGAGCTTGGCCCCGAGGCAAAACTACTGGATGGGTTACTTCAAGCGCAGGACTATGTGAAGACGCTGGGAGGATTGGGGGGCTTTGCAGTGTTGTTTCCAAACGAACTCCGAAAGCCAATGCCTCTAAGAGTGTTCGAGCAAGTCCTCCCGAAGGCTAGGATACTCGCCGTTGCCACATTCGCAGAGAAGGACGCCAGACTGCCCTCGAAATTCGAAGGGACCCTCGAACAGGTCTCCGATTGGATTTCTAAGCAGGTACTAGAACCAGCAGCCATACCTGTGGCTCCAGATACGGACCTCACCATCAGGACTCTTCGGGACGCCGTGGATTACCTCCAACTCGGAATGGCAAGAGTCGGCGAAAATCAATTGGAGCTGGTTTTCGGAGGACGCTCAGTATTCGAAAACATCCTCGAGTTCAGAGCCAGAGCGTATCCGATCGCGGAGATGAGGAAGGGCGCCACATATCTCCTAGTCAATCAAATCCTGTTCTACCACGTCCTTTCCAAAACGAAGTCCAGAAGCTATGCCGAGCTGGACGCTGATCGCCTTGCTCGACCTGAACAACTGCGAGAATACTTCGAAGTGGTACTCAAAGACGACTATACGCCAGTCTTTGGATTCAATATCACCCGTGCAATGAAAGACGACATGGTAGATGTTCTCAGGAAGGTCATTCAAGCGGTCAAAGTGCTCAGACCTGAGAAGTTCCAGGTTGACCTTCTCGGGAAAATCTTCCACGACTTGATACCATACGACACCCGCAAGGTGGTTGCCGCCTTCTATACGAACAACGAAGCGGCAGAGCTCATCGCCCGACTGGCAATCGACGACCCTGACGCTACTGTAATGGACCCCGCATGTGGGAGCGGTACACTGCTGGTCGCAAGTTACCACCGCAAACGTGAGCTCTTGGAATCGAAAGGACGTGCGTTCGGACCCGCAGAACACAAGAAGTTCCTGCAAGACCAAATCACTGGCATCGACATCATGCCTTTCGCTGCTCACCTCGCTGTCGTCCATCTCTCATTGCAGTCCTATCTCTATCTCACCGACAGAGTCAGGGTAGCGGTCTGGGATTCAACGCAGCTGAAGCCTGGTATAGAGATTCCAGCCATTACCCGCGAATTGAGGGAGGTGGAAAAGCAATCTCCCTTGGAAGCCTACTCAGAAGGGAAGGAGTACACGCCGAGACGTGAGGCCTACATCACCAAAGGGGTCATCACCGCTGAAGCCATCGGTGGGGAGAAGCTTCCTCTGGAGAAGGTGGACCTCGCGATAATGAATCCGCCGTTCACTCGGCAAGAGAGATTGCCACCAGACTACAAGAGGCTGCTCGACGCAAGGCTTGCTGATTACGGCAGTGCGTTACACGGACAGATAGGGCTCTATGGGTATTTTATTGCCCTCGCACACAGGTTTACGAAGGACGGTGGAAGAGTTGCGCTTGTTCTTCCTGCCACGATGTTACGCATTCAGAGCGCCGAAAACATCCGTAGGTTGTTGGTCGAGAAGTTCCAGATTGAATACATCATAACAAGCTGGCGGAAGCTGGCTTTCTCCGAAGGAGCGTGGTTCAGGGACATTGTACTAATCGCAAAGAAACAGCCTGTTCTGCCGAAGGACCGCGAGAACCAGTTCTGCCACATTGTAACATTGAAGAAGCCGTTGGTGTCGACTGATTACGCAATTTCACTGGCAGAGGAGATTGCAAACCACAAAGGACACGACTCCAATGACGTCCATTCAAGTAACGACATCTATTGCAGAGAAATCTCGCATGCGGACCTCTACGAGTACCTATCGAATTGGTTCTACTACGTTTCAGTTTTCGACCCCAAGGTCGAGGTGTGGTGGGAGCGGTTCAGACACGCCAGCGAGAGCAACCTGGAACAACTCTCGAAGACACTTCTTCGTAAGAGCGGCAAAATTATTAGAGGAATCGAAACGAAACAAGAAGGCTACGTTACGGTCCAGTCCGCGTTTATCATGCGGAGGGAAGCCTCACAGCGAGCCGGGTTCTCTTGGATGGCTACCCATGACGGGAGAACGATCACAGCAAAGAACGTTGGCACTAGCAAGGAGGTCGTCGTAGAGAAGCACTCGGTTCTCCCTGCCTTGAGAAGTTCAAGCAACCTCGCAAAGCCTGCCATCCTAAATGAAAACCTTGACTATGTTATGGTAGAGTGGGACAAAGAGTTCTTTGGTTACCTAGGGCCGAGTGCCCGGAGCAAGGTCAAAGAATGGAAAGAGTATGTCTCGGAGAGAGTAGGAAAGCTCTTTGTTGCGAGGCGGTTCGTGGTACCCGCTTCGGGCACAATTCATCTAGCCTACGTTTCCGATGACAAGATCAGTGCCCCGGCGACAATGTGGATTGTGAAGGGCTTCACAGACGAAGAGAACAAGATCCTCTGGCTATGGCTGAATAGCACGCCGCATCTTGCACAGCTTCTCCTGAACAAAATCGAGGATGTATGGCTCAACGTTCACGAGTACGTGTTGGAAGACTTCCTTGTGCCCCGCCTTGCCATGGATGCTGCCTCAAAGAAAGAGCTCGCAAAGACCTTCGATGAGATTCGGGACCAAGATTTTCCGAGCCTGTCTGAACAGATAGAGAGCAAACACCCACTCCGGAGGAAGATCGACCTTGCTGTGATGAAGAGTCTAGGATACCCGGAGGCGGATGCCAAGGCGGAGCTTGAAATCCTATACAAGCTAATGAAGACAGAGATGGCTGTTCTGAACGAATTAATGCAAGAACGGGAACCGATGACTGAATGATCACTTCCGAGCGGCGTTTCTCACAACCATAGTCTGAGGCTTCTTGATGTCTGAAAAGGTGGGCTTCGCAATTTGCCATTTCCCATTTCCGGCCCGGGTCACCTCTCCCCAACTTGCCAACCTATCCAATCCCTTAGAAACTATGCTCAGAGCATTCGAACGGCTGCAGTCGAGCACCCCCCCAAATTGAGAAGGTAATCAGCCACTTCAGGCCCTGACGCTACTCCCCAGAGCTCCTTCAATGCCGCTTTCACGTCTCGTTGCGCAATCAGCGGCCCAAGTACGGCTTGACGAGCCAATAGTATGAAGGCAGTCGGACATGCAAGAAGGAGGAGGGCATTAACATGCGGATGGATGGTTTCTGTTTGCCTTCACAACTCAGTACTACACTTCATGCGGAGCCTGACCTGGGGAGAAATTTGTTGACCGCACGAGGCTCAAAACAATCTCGCCTAGGATGGATTCAACGTCATTCCCGATGCCGAATTTCAGAATCGATACAAATTCTACATGTGAGGCGGGAAATCGGTTGTGATATTCAGAGCTAAGCTGGGAAGGGACTTCGAGTGAAGGATAAACCACCAATCAACTTTCCAGCTCGAACTCCTCCTGGACCGCCCTGCAAATCAGGTCATCAGACGTCACGCCTAGCTCCTCCAGGAACGAATCTGGAGCGGCCTTCCATAGCAGGACCTTTCTCACCTTTGCCCTGAACGTCTCGAAAACCTCCTCCCGAGGCTGTCTCGAGTCTAGAACCGCCCTGGTCCGTCTGAGGTTCACAGCCCCTCGAAGGCCGACGAATCCAATCGCCGTCCTGATGCTCTCAATGGGGACACTGGCCGAGATGGAATACGCATGCCTGTAAGCCTGAAGTTGCTGGCGATAGCTCGACGACTGCCTGTCAGTCCTGCTAGTCTTCCAATCCACCAACAGGTGTCCGCCATCCTGATTCCTGAAGATGGCATCTATTCTTCCTTCGAAATTCGTTCCTTTGCCCTCGCCGATGAGTTTCTCTAACGGAACCTGGATCTCGTGCTCCGCTGCCACCACCTCTGGGTAGTCTCTCTTGATTTGGCCCACGAGAGTCTTGACGTTATCCACAAATGGTTCCAGCTCACCAGGGATGGTATACTCGTTTCCCGACAGAATGGCGCTCGCGGCCTCGTGGACAAGGCTCCCTGTCTCTAAGCTGGCTGACGGCTCCTCGACGCCAAGGACCTTCGAGACCAAGTACTCTTCTGCGGCACCTTCTCCGGCGCTGCTCGGGAGCGAGGTGAACGACACGTGGTCGAGCTTCGCAAACCAGTCGGCGACGAATTCGCGGAGCCAAGCTTTCTTGGGGGGTTCCAGGGCCTGCTTCGCCTCCTCCGTCTCACCGTTAACGAAGAGGTTGAATGCGCGCTTCGCCCTTTCAGACGTGTCGGTGTAATCGACCCCGCCCAACTCGACCTCCCCCCTTTCGGCGAACTCGTTCAGGTAGTCCTGGGCCTCCTCGGTGACGATATGGAGCTCGTCCTTGGCCCTCGTCAGCGCGACGAAGTCGATTCGGAGCGGCTCCTCAGACAGTTCCTCTTCGACGTTCACTCCTCTGGTCTCGAGAATCCTCTTCACGACCTCGTCCTGGAAGTCTTCACGCCCCCTGATGCTTTGGGGGACGTAGACCACCGCCTCGAACTGTCTCCCCTTTGCTTTGTGCACGGTGGTGAGGACCACGCCTTTCTCCCTCGCGGACTCGTCCGCCGCAGGCTCGCTCGACTTCAGGTACGCAATGACGCTGTCCAGGTCGGCCCCGCCTAGGGCACCCATCGACTCTGAGAAGGCTTTCTGAAGGTCAAGGGCGGCCAGCAGGTACTCCCTCCCGTAGGACACGGCCACCGGTACGATCTGGTCGCGGAAGAGCTCGTCCACGTCTGGCAGCTTCTTCACCCGGTCCCTCATCCTCTTGAATTCTGGGCACCTGACCGGGAGCTCCTTCCGAAGCTCGTCGTCCTCCAACTGAGCCAGCGAGAACGCGTCCCTGAGCCTCACGGGGAAGAACGGAGTGAACATGGCTGCCCTGACGTCCCGGATGTCGTCGCTGAGGATTCCCCGGAGGAAGCCCACGACGTGCGCGTGCGCCTCGTCAGAGGCCTGGAAGTAGGTCGAGGAGTGCTCGATGCGCCGCCTGCCCAGCTCCTGAGAGATCTCCCTGATCTGGCTGTTGGTCCGGCCTATCACCGCCACGTGCTTTCCTTCGTTCCTAAGGTTTTGGACCAGTTCGCAGGCCGTCTTGACCGTGGCGTCCCCCGGGACGTTGTAGACCTTCGGCCTGGGGCCCGGGCCCTTCTCTCTGTTCCTCAGGTCGCGCATCTCGTCGGCGGCCGTGGGGTCCTTCGTCCTCCCTACGAAGAAGGCCCTCGCGTACTCCAGGATCTCGTTGGTGCTCCTGAAGTTCTCGGACAGGACTGGCTTCTTGGAGTCCTCGAACTTGCGGAAGTTGACTATGGACCCTCCCTGGAAGGCGAAGATGGCCTGCTTCTTGTCCCCCACGACGAAGAACTCGTCGCACGACTGCAGCACCATGTCTGCCTCTATCGCGCTCGCGTCCTGGAGCTCGTCGACAAGGGCGTGCCTGAAGTGCGGCTTCTTCCTCAGCTTCATGAACTGGAGGAGCATGTCAGCGTAGTCGATTCCCTTGCCTGCCTTCACGGACTCGTAGCGCCTGAAGATCTCGAGGAAGGCCTCGGCGTACCTGTCCATCTCCTGTTTGGTGACAGAGCCGTAGTCGCCCAGTAGCGCCTGGACTCTTGGCAGGTTGACGTCGTCTGGCATGACGCCGAAGCTCTTCAAGTAGCGGACCGAGTCCTCGACCTTGGGGACCACGTACCCGAGTAGGTACTCCTCCCCGTAGTTGAACACCTTGTTGTCAACGAGGTACCTGAACACGGCGTAACGAAGGAGGTTGTTTGACATGGTCTGCTGGGCCCCGATGGCTTCAAGGGCGTAGGCGTGGAACGTGGTGACCTTGATCCGAGACAACTCGATTTCAAGATCCGCCCCGACCAGCACCTTGATGATTGCCTCTCTCATCTCGTCGGTGGCCTTGTCGGTGTAGGTAAGGCAGAGAATCTCTTCGGGTTTGACCCCGACCCTGACCAATTGAGCGTATTTGTGAGCAAGAAGGAGTGTCTTCCCGGTGCCCGGGTTGGCGATTACGAGGACGTTTCCTTCGGCTTCAAGGGCTCTGACTTTCTCCTCGTTGAGAGCGAAGGCCCTGGGCGCTGCGACGGCCGCGGAAACTTCAAGGCGTGAAGGATCGTCTTCAGTCTGAATACGGGAATCAGGCTCTGGTCCTACGGGTGGCGCTTCCGCCATTTGGATTCCGACTCCCTATGTCTCTTCGGAAGGCTCCTCTGTGGTTTCCCCGAACAGGGCTGCTGGTGAAGCTTGCAAGGCGGCCGGGGGTTTCGTCCCACCCACTTCGCCTAGGTGAGTGGTTATGCTGCTGAGCTCCTTCCTGGTGTCGTCGATGTCCTCCGCTGCCTGGTCCGCGTTCTTGTAGGCGCTCTTCAGGTTCTTCGCCAACCGCCCGAAGTCTGCTCCCACCTGCTCGAGCTTGCCGTCGATCTCTTGGACGTACGTCGTGAGCCGTTCCGCGCTCTTGGCCAGGACTATCGCCTGGTGCGCCCGCAGAGCCAGGCTGGACAGGATGATTATCCCTTCAGGAGGGCACGCGACCACCCTGATCTCCTGCATCGAGCCGACGGTTTCCGCTGTGAGCGCGTAGAAGACGGAGTTGGGGAGGACCATGACCGCGAAGTCCGTGGTCACCCCCGGGGCGATGTACTTGACCAGCTCCTCCGCCCTCTTCCTGGCCAGCCTGTTCGCCTCCCCCTCGAAGTCCTCCGCTCCGTCCGGCAGACTGAACTTGGCGTCGATGGGGAGGTACAGCTGGGACCCCCCGTTGCTCATCCGCAGGGCGTAGTCGACTCGGTCGCTGGACCCGGGAAGGTAGTACTGCTCCTCCCAGAGCTCCTTGGGGAGCCTTTCGAGGTAGCTCCGGACGATGATCTCCCCCGCCGCTCCTCTCTTCTGCGAGCTCCCCGTCAACAAGGCGGCGAATTTCTTCATCTCCTCCATCCCCGAAGTGGTCTGACCCGTGTCTCTCCTGATCTCTCCCACGGTGGAGACCAGTTGGGTTACGGCGGCCTGAAGACCAGAGACGGAACCCTTCACTTCGCCCAGGGTGGATTCCAGGGGACCGGTGTCCGGCCCAATCCCGACAGGCTTCCTCCTCACGACAATCAGCACGTAAAGAATAGCAACGAAGGTGATGGCAGAAAGCCCCAAGGCCGACAGGGTCAGGACATCGGCCAATCCAGGGACCTCACCAGGCCAGGGGGTATTCCTCCATGTAAGTCTACCAGAATCCTCTCTGAACTCATCTTCAGGACGCACCATTGATTGCGCTTTGGGAGCCGTTCCCTCGCCGTTTCGGCCAAAGAGGAATGGACCTGACGTATAGGCTGACAATGATGTGATCTCGCGCCGCTTCTTTCGGAAGCTTGGCGTAATCGCCTTGTTCGAAGATGTCGAGCAGTCTCTCCTTGGGCATGAGGTCCTGCAACGTCGCAGCCTGCAGTGTCTCCCCGTATACGGCCTTCCTTTCTCTCGCCTTAGCGATGCCGCCTCCATCCCTCCAGGCTCGCATAATCGCATATGCGGGCATCAGCGCGACGAGCAAGACCAGGATGCTGAACCCGCCCGTGCTGACCGGGAGGTCGCCGAGCCATACCCACAGGTACAGTCCGAGGGTGAACAGCGAGATACCAACAAGTGGGAACCCCTCCGTGTCCCACGCAAATAGCGCCCCGAAGTGGTAGATGAACCAGGCCCTTTGTTTCATGCCCCTCCAGATGCGGGCCGACCCATAGCCGTCGACGACCTCTTGGATTCGTGGCTCGACGGGGGCGGCGTAATCGTCGGGAATGGCCAGCGACGGGTCATCGTGAAGGATTGGCTTCTTCATCTGCTCAAACCACTCCGCGGCCACTGTAGGACCCAACATAGAGAATGTCAGAACAAGCAACGGAATGGTCACCTCTGGATCGCTCAACCAAGGCGACCCCACAGCCACGAGGCCCACGAACGAAGCCAACAGGATGAACATCGCATAAATCCCCCGCCGGGCCCATTTCCTGTAGGAATCGTGCCTCGCCCTGTATTCCTCCTCGGTGTAAGGCCGCAGCAGGGGTGTCAGGCTGCCTGATATCTCCCTGAGTGTGGTCGGAACTTTGCCCGTCCTCCTCGCCTGAATGAAGAACCACGACCGGAACCTCGCCAGGTCTGGGTCTGCCTCTGACTCGATCGATCCCTCAAGGGAGATGCCGAGAAACATTGGGACGAACAGCGCGAATATTGCAGCAAACGGGACCATGAAGAGGCTTTCCGTCACTGTTGACATCCACGCTACTACAGGGACCAGAAGGACCACCTCCAGGGCGATTACAGCCATCATCCAGGGGCGAAAACGCTTCAGGTTCGCCGGGTTGAAAGCGAACAGCGCCATGAACCAGAAGAGGAACCCTGAGCGGGCGTAACGCCCGGCCGAGTCAACCAGCGGGGCCAACTGGTTCTCCTCGACGAGTCTGGAGGCGGTCTCCCGGAGCCCAAGGCGCGAGCTTGACCTCATGAAGGAGAAGCTGAGCCCGCCATACAACAGTGACGTTCCTCTCAATTGTTCCATCCTCCGTCAAGTACCCAGTTCACCAGGGCCTTCCTGACGTTGGGAGCAAGGTCCTTCGTCTCCTCGTACAGCTCGCGCAGCTCGAAGTCTTCTAGATTCTTCCCCCTCCGCTTCTCAAGGACGGCCTTGACTTCGGCGAGCTCGGCCGACAGCTTCTGAGTAATCCTCGCCTTCGTATAGTACAGCACTCCGCCGCCCCTGAGGGTCGCCCGTTCCACCAGGCCGGCAGTCTGGAGGGGCTTCAGCAGGAAGAGCACCCCTGAATGAGTCATTCCCAGGCGTTCCGAGAGTTCGGCTGCTATCAGGCCCTCCGGTGCATCCCCAAGATCCTTGAGAATCCGTGCCTGGCTCTCGTTTATCGCGAGAGGAGTTTCGCCGGGGGCTTCCGCTCTGAATCCCTTGGGAGTCTTCACTATCGACACAATCCCTGTCTTCCGAGGCAGCTCCAGCCTGATTCCGCTGACCGCGTCCACACGCGGCCTACTCTCCGAGGCACTTAATAACCTTATAGCTGACTTAGGGGTCTCCAAGTAGCTTGGAGGGAAGCGCGGGCAGGAAGGTCTTGGGGCGCAAAAGGAGGAGAGGGTTCGCTAAGAAGCGGTATAGAGGATGCGAAGAAGGCACAAAAAAAGAAGAGGGAAGGCTACTAACTAAGCCGCAACTCTCTACCGTTCCGCTGGCCGAACCGTTACAAGTTTATTCGCTGATATGGGCAACGCAGGCATAGGACTCCGACAGGGACGAGCCTCGTCTCGCGGGCGGTTCCTTCCTGCCTCTGTGCGTAGAGGGAGATGAGGGCCCTCTTCGCCTCCACCGGGCAGGTGCCCAGGTGGTTCGACTCTTCAGACCGGCCTCGCAGGACGGCAAGCTGCTTCTCGGTGCAGTCTCTGCTCTCCTCTGTCACTATTCCTTGTCCCTTGAGGAATTCGACCGCCAGCGCGACCTCTGAGTTGAAGATGTGGCGGATGTCTGCAGGGTGCCTCCGCCTCAGGCTCGTTATCAGCTCGTCGAAGTCGAGGGGCTCTTCTTCCAGGGCGTTGACGACCGCGACCGCAAGGGCTGAAGGGAGCTGGGAAGAGGCCCGTTCCAGCCGGTAGGCAGGGAGGACGATGTGGTTCAGCGAGGCACACTTCGCGCACGCCCAGAAGAGCTGGAACCACCTCCGTTTGCCGTCTGACTTGGCCCTGACGTAGAGCGTCCTGTGGGGGGTTGTTTCCTGGCACTTCGGGCAGAGCCTGGTCCGGAGGCCGCGAAGGTTCCCCATGAAAGAACGGGGCCGCGGGCGATATAACGGACCAGGCAGGGCCGAATGCGGACTAGATGGTGGCTGGCTGCTCCGGGGAGTAGATCAGGTCGAGGACCTTCTTCGCCCGGTCCAACACCCTCATGCAGAGTCGGCCGACCTGCTGCGGGCTGCTCGACTGGGCCTGGGAGGCGATGTATGTCCACGAAAAGCCGTCGTCGGGCTTCCCGTAGAGCCTGGCGAGGGTCCCTGCTACGAGCTGGGCGATGGTTTCGGCTTCAGGCTCCTGGCCGTGATTTGTCTTCGGCTCGAAGGACCTGTGCAGGGCGTGGGCCAGCTCGTGGAAGAAGACGGTCCAGTCAGGGGTGGCGAGGGCGATGACCTGATGCTCGTAGTCTGTCATCCCGAAGACGCCCGCCGAGAGGCGGAGGTAGTTGACGCGCATCCCGAACCTTTCCGCGACTTCGAGGAGAGGAGGAGGGTCTCTTGGCTTGTAGGTCGGAAGGTCTGCGCCTTCTGTGTCCTCGAGGCGGAACACAGGGATTCCTTTGAAGCCGACGAGGACGTCGACCTCTTCGTCGTCCTCGGGGTCCCCGCTGGTGCCTTCGACCAGTCTCCTGGCGAGGACAGGGCCCAGGATGTAGAAGGCCTTCTCGCCCCGCCGGACGTGCCTTCCCACGGCCTGCCACTGCCTGTACCCGCGAGCGTCGCCGGTGCCCGCGAGCAGTATGAGGATCTGATTCCCCATCGACCACTTCGACGATGGGACCTCGGGGGCGGAGATGAGGCTCTTGGCGCAGAGGTCTGGCAGCTGCGTGGTGGAGAAGAGCCGGACGACCTTCTCCAGCTCGGTGTTCGCGCGTTCCCTCCAGGGTGTCTGCGACTCTTGTGATGCCTGCGATTCCTCGACAGCTTGCGCTGGGTTCTCTGCTGTTTGCATGAGGAAGCGCTCTCCTCTATGCGCTCTGGCCGTCGACTGGATACCGTTTGAGGAACTTGTCCCTCAGGCGGTACTTGTAGCCGCCGACGACCATGTCCTCGCCGCCCCTCAGCCTGTCCAGGAACTCCTTGGCTGGCTCCAGCTCTGCCACGGGGGAGCCGTCCTGGTTCACGACGAAGGTCCACTCACCTTCCCCGCTGGCGTAGGGCTTCCATGGTCGTCGTTCGAGGACGGCGGGGTCCACGTCGGGTGTGTCGTCCATGATGTTGACGGGCTCGTTGGATGGTTCTGTCTTCGCTGGCGTGGTTGTGTGTCCGTTCCCGTTGCCCTTCAGCTTGCCGAGGACGTAGACGATGCTGCTCGCCTGCCTCCCCAGGGCGTCGGTCTCGCGCTTCTCGACCGCCTTGATGAGGACGAAGCCGCTCCCGAGGCACTCGTTCGCCTCGTCGCTGGTCGCTGCCTCCCTGATCTCGGTGATCCGCGCATACGGGGTCTCCATCTTCCTTCTCCTCCGCTTCCCTGTCCCCATGCCCTCCTAGGGCCCGCCCCCATTTAACGGGCGGGACACCTTGTCGATGACGCTGGCCACGAACTCGCGGATGGTGTATTCCGCGATTGCCATGGTCTCGGCCACGTCCCTCTGGGTGACGGCCCTGGAGCCCGCCTCCCTCGAGGCGATGTAGACGCAGCCGGCCGCTATGGTCCGGGGGTTGCGTCCCTCTTCCGTGCTTCGGACCGCGCTGACGACGGCCTGCGAGGTCTGCAGGAGCCTCCGGAAGTATTGGCCTGGCTCGGTGGAGCCCTTGGCCAGCCTCCTGGCGACCCTGGCGTTCGACCCCAGGCCAGCCACGACGGTCCTCAGAAGTGCCGCGGGGTCGGCGGGCCTGAGGGGCGTCCTGGATTCCAGTCCCATCTGGAGCAGGGCGGACCTGCTCACCCTGTGCCCCATGTCTGCATGGGCCTGGAGGACGGCTTTCGAGCCGACCTGGTGCATCCCCGCGGCCCTGCATGCGGAGAGCAGGGCGTAGGCGGATATGGCTGGGATCGATGTCCGTCGTCTGCCCGCCCCATTGGCCCTGCTGTCGGCCAGCATCTTCTCGGAGAGGGCCATCGCGTTGTCCCAGACGAAGGCCGGGAGAGAGAGCCTGTCGGCCGCCCTCCTGATCATGGCCTTGCAGTTCCACGCAGCCTGGTCGACCCCCATGTTGTCCGAGATGCGCTTGGCGAAGCCGACCGTGCATGCCCCGTTGAAGTCGGCGCTGGAGTCCTTGTCGGACTTGTCCCCCACGAAGGAGCCGAGCCCGTTCGAGAGCTGGCTGGGGGCGCGGATGCGCACTTCTAGGTGGAACTTTTCCTCCTCCACCTTCCTGGCCACGACGCCGCACGACGAGCAGACATATTCGTCGCCCGCCTGGACCACGTGGCCCCTGCATTCCCTGCACCTCTCCGTGAGGCGCGTTCCGTCCGTTCCGATCTGTCGAAGGCTCTCCATGTGCATCATCTCCTTTTGTGGTTGCCCTGGGTCGGCCCCGAGAGCCGGGGCTGGCCGTAGCTCGCTGGCGCGTCGGGAACGGCGTTGGGAAGCGGCCGGTGGTGTCCTTCTGGGCCTCTGCCAGATGGTCGATGCTCGCCGCTGGGGGCGAAAATCACGAGCAGGACGGCCTTCTGTTCTATCTCAGATGTGTGCTGGGATTTCTATTACATCCCAAGAACCTGAGAGCAGGGCGGAGCGACTATCTCCACCTCCGTTCTTCCCTCGACCGTTCGCCGGCGCGAGAGAGCAGTATTTTCGTCCCTTTCACGGGCAGATCTGAGAGACGGCTAAACGACGGCAGGCCCCTGTTGGATGTTCTTGTCACGACAAAAGAGGGAGGAAACGAGTGTGGTTGATTCATTCACAGGCACCGCTGATGGTGCTATTACGGTGCGCCCCGTACTGAGGCGAACCTCTGTTTTTCGTTGGGGGGTTTGCTAATAGTTTAGCAGCCTGGAAGTTGTTGGGAGTATTTAACGCGCGGAAGTCCGATGCACATTCTGCTTCGATTACCGCCGCGTTTGGCCATTGCCCAGGGAACCCCCGGGGTCTTGCCGAAGCCGTCCGGGCGGACGAAGGCCGAAGACGCGCTCCGGGACGCAAAGTGGACACGCCGGAACCACTCGGTCCGGTCAAAATGGACGCCGGGAACGAAAGTGGACGTTTTGGAGGGCCACGAAGCCGCGAATGTGGACATTCAAGGCTCGAAAGTCCAGCCGTGGGCCTCCTCCGTGTCCACTTTCCCCTGCGCTGAAGCCGGTGATGTCCACCTTCGGGGGGTCAGTCGAGGCGGGCCTGCGGGTCGGAAGACGCGGGGCCTGCCTCCGCGACCAGGTTCCTGCCCGCGTCTGTGGGCTGATAGCCCTTCCCCTTCTTCTGGACGAGCTTCTTGTCAGCGAGGCTGTCGAGATATCTTGTCACCTGCCTGCCGCTGATGCCGAGGCCTAACGCAAGCGCCTTCCGGCCGTTCCACCCCGACTCGCAGATGATGGCCAGGAGCCTGAACTCCTTGTCCTGGAGGGAAGCCGGGACCGGCCGTGCTTCCACCTTCTTGGATTTGTCGCCAGCGGTCGGCGTCGCGTCAGCCCCTTCGCCCTTCCCGGCCGCCTCCTGCACTGCGAGCCTCTCCTCCTTGGCTTTCTCCTCTTCAGCCATCAGCCTCTCGAGCTCGTCCTTCTGCAGCCCCAAGTCCTTGAACACGACGTCGAAGGTTCCCTTTTCCTTGTCCTCCAGTATCCTCCTGACCTCTGAGGCGAGGTCCACGGAGACGACGACGAACCTGACCTTGGAGTACTTCGGGTAGTTCTTGTCGTAGTTGGCCCTGAGCTGGGCCAGGTTCTTCCTGGGGTTGACCTCCACCTCGGCCGCCTCCTTCTTCTCGTCCCACTTGTCCGGGTCGAGGTAGACGGTCGGCCTGCCCTCCCTCGCCTTGCCCCTCACTGTCACGGGCTTTGTGATCAGTATGTCGGGGAGGGGCCTGTTCTCGTCCCCCCTGTCCCAGACGCACCAGTACCCCCTGTCCCAGTACTCCTCGAGGAGGGCCTCTATCGCCCTGAGATGGAGGGGGTCGCCCGGCCTGTCCGTCGTTTCGCTGACCCGGAGCTTGAAGAACTCCTCCTCGGAGGCGGGGGTCGTCGAGTAGAGCATGTCCCTGGCCTTCCTCTTCTCGTCGTCTGTCTCCGGCTCCTTGTACGCGGCGAGCCCGGTCTCCGGGTCGATTTCAACGAAGAGCTGCGCTATGCCTGGCCTCTTCGCCACGTACCCCCCTTCGAACAGCTTGTCCAGCCCGAACTGCAGTATCTTCTTGTCCCAGCCGTACCTGTCCTCGAATATCCTGCTCAGGGCCCTGAAGCCCATCTCGCCGTGGCAGTGGAGGTAGGCCAGGGGGACCCAGCGAGCCGGCTCCCCGAGCCAGCAGTCCCCGCGCTCCTTCGCAGCCTGGTCGAGCTCAGGCTTGTAGATGAGAGTGGTGTCCCCGGTGGCGCCGCCGTACTTCGCCTCCATGTCGACCTTCATGAAGTCGAAGGCCTCGGCGTAGGTGCTCAGCGGGTCTGGGAGCTTCGGGAAGGAGACCCTGAAGGGGGGCTCCCGGGGCCTCCCGCCGACAGGCCTCTTCCTCACCACGGCCGAGTAGTCCTCCAGCCCCGGGATGAGCTCGGCCACGTCTTCGGCCCTCTCCGGGTAGAGGACCTTCGAGAGACGCCTGGCGTCGTCGGAGCTGGACCTGAAAGCTATGATCGGGCCCACGTTGGCCTCCACGGAAGCGAGCAGGTCCTCGGGTATGTCGGAGAGGGTCTGGGAGACCATCCAGAGGTAGAGGCCGTACTTCCTCGACTGGGAGAGGATGGTCCTGAGGATCCTGAGCTGGGCGATGTCCCGGAACTCGTCGGCGGCGAAGATCACGGGGGTGCGGGCCGTGGGCTCCTGGCCGGCCCTCTCCAGTCTGCTGGCCCGCTTGAGGCTCGCGAAGTAGAGCTTCATCACGATGGCGGAGGCGAAGATCCTCCTGAACTCGCTCGGGAGGTTGGGAGGGACCCTGAAGATGGTAAGGGTCCCCGGCTCCATCAGCTTCTCCAGGTCGAAGGTGGACTTGCGGTTGCAGAAGGTCCGGAACGTTATCGAGTCCTGCGGGAGGACGAAGTTGGATATCCTGTTGAGGACGGGCATGTAGGCGTCCTGGGGGAGCTTCGAGATCGCTTCCATGGTCCCCCGGATGATGTCCTTCTGCACCTCCTTCCGGTTGAGGAGGTCCTCTACCTCCTTCGGGGTCCGCTTGGTGAAGTCCAGGGTGATGTTGTAGACCTCCCAGAGGGTCGGGTCCGGGGTGAACCTGTAGTCGAAGTACTGGACCCCCTTGAAGACCCACATGAGGCGGGGAGCGTTGACCGAGTCCGTGTTGAAGACGTCGGAGAGGAGGACCGAGAACTCGTCCACCTGGGTGTGGGTGAACTCGGGCTTCTCCTCGGGGGTGAGCCCCTCGGGGAGGGAGAGGAGGTTGAACCCGAAGGTCACGTACTGGGGGTCGAGCAGGTTGACCCGGCCCCATTCAGACTTCGGGATGGCGCGGACGAGGTCGATGGACGCGTCGCCGGCCGGGTCGAAGAAGAAGAGGGCGGGCTGCGGCTTCCCTTCCTCCTTCTTGCTGAAGAGGAGCTTGAGCATGTGCAGGACCGCGTTTGTCTTGCCGCTCCCGGTCCCGCCGGTGACGAGCATGTGGAACTTCATGTCGTCGCTGTCGAGGGTCTGGCCCAAGTCGTCTCAGGGAAAGTGATGAGGGCGGCCTTTAACGGCGGGGGGCATCCACCCCGACGATCCGGGGCAGGTCGGCCAGGAAAGCCGGCTTCGACTGGCCGCCGACCACGCTCAGCTCGCCGTACACCGACTTCAGGACGGCCAGGTACCTGTTCAGGTCGGGCATCGAATGCGACGAAATGAGGAAGTCAGTCTTCCCCGGCGTGAAGGCAACTTCGAGGCTTCTCACCGTCGGCGAGGACATGAGGGACAGCCTTTCGGCTTCCTTCTCCTTGAGGGGCTCCTTGATCAGCGGGACCTCGGTCAGCCTCAGGACCTTCGCAGCTCCCCGGCCCTCCGGTTCTTCTGCCCCTTCGACGCCGCCCTTCGAGACCACCGGCGAATACTGGGTGAACGCGACCGACTTCAGCGCGCTTTGCTCCTTCACGACGGGCAGGTGGACGAAGTGGGGGATTTCGTCCGGCGTGATCAGGAACGACGGGGGTTCGAGGCGGGAGCCGGCGTAGCTCATGATGTAGGGGGAGACGTCTTCGACCATCCTCCTTTCGACCAGTTCGACGAGCATCCAGGGGTTCCTGTAGACGAAGGTCCCGAGGCGGTCGAGCTCGTCGTAGCAGTCCTTGAACGGGAGGGTCGAGAGTTGTCTTGGGTCGCCGACCCACATCCCTTGAATCGCGAACAGGACATGGGGGACGTTGGCGATGGCGTCGATCCTCTTGATCCTCTCCCCGGAGCGCCTGTACCAGTCGCGGTAGAGCTCCGGCCTGTCGGACTCGCTTTCGTCTATCCAGCTCCGCTTCGGGGTCTTGATCTGCTCCGCTGCGACGTGCATCGCGTTCTTGAGGGCGACGAGGGTCGGTGAGAGGTTCACCCTCCTGAACAGGAACTGGACCCAGGCGAACGTGGGGCTGGCGGCCTCGATGGAGTGGATGAGTTCGCCTATCAGGCGCTGCGGCTGGGGGAACTTCGGGATGGACATCGGAGTGGCGTTGATCAAGGAGACATTGAAGAAGCGGACCTCCTCCGTTGCGTCCTTCTTCTCGCTCATGGCTTCACTCCGGTAGTAGAAACCGCCGGTTCGTCGGGATGGTCGGGTTTCGATTCCTTCCTTCCACCGAGGTCTCGCACCCTGGTCCCTAGACGAGGATAGGGCAGGACGTCCCTGTAGGGCCTGAAGGGGAAGGGCCCAGTCCGGTTCGTGATGAGCAGGATGAACAGCGGGACGGCCACCGCCGCTTGAATCGCGCAGAGGAAATACCAGGCCAGAGAGAACGAGGCGAGGACAGAGAAGGCGTAGACCGCAGACGAGGCGACTGCCAGGACGAGGTTCCGGGTGCCTCCCGGGAGAGGCTTCTTGAGAGACTTCAGGTCGGTGCCGGCCAGGTCGAGTCGTTTGAAGACGGCATGCCACTCGGAGCTGTTCGAAAGGTCATGGAAGGGCCTTGCTATCCTTCCGAGGTCGTAGCGGTACGCCAAGAAGTACATCGCCCCCAAGTATGGGAGCGGCGTGTTGAGGAAGAGCCAACCCGAGTCGGTCAACGAAGGGGTGGGGGCTCACCCCTAATAACGACCGGACGTCCTTGCAGGTCGTGCAGTGCTATTGTGGCAGACCGCTGACCAAGACCGAAGGAGGAGCCTGGGTCTGCAGGCAGTGCAGGCGGGAGCCGGTCAATTGCGAGTGCTTCCCTATCTGATTGCTTCGTTAAGAACGCCTTTCTCAAAGACGATCGTTGCCCGACCTCGTGCTCATCGCATCCGGACTCTCCGCGCTTTGTTTCATGGGTCTGTTCTTCGCCTCCGGGATGCTCTTCGGGGCGGGATACCAGCCCGTCCCCAGGAAGGCCGTAAGGAGGATGCTCGATTTCTCCGACCCCGAGGGAAAGGTGGTCTACGACCTCGGTTCCGGCTTCGGAAGAGTCCTCTTCGAGGCTTCCGCCAGGAATCCGAGAAGATGCGTCGGCGTAGAGATAGACCCGCTCAAGTGCTGGTGGACGAGGACGGAGGCGAATAGGAGGGGCCCCCAAGGCGTAATCCAGGTCGTCAGGGCGAACCTCCTGGACGTTGACCTGTCCGAGGCCGATGTGGCGCTTGCTTTTCTGACACCGCGCCTCATGAAGAAGCTCAAACGAAAGGCGGCGCGCGAGATGAAGCCAGGGAGCGTCGTGGTCTCCTATGACCACAGGTTCGAGGGGTGGGTTCCGGAAATCGAGGACACCGAGTCGAACGTCCGTCTCTACAGGGTTCCCTCTCGTTATAGCGCGCCGTCAGCCCGATGACTGATTCTTCTTGCGGCTTCCGGAGAGGGGAGGACGGCCAGGGCTTTCGGAGATCATCGCCACCATTCTGGTCGTCTCCATGACGGTGATTGCAATGGGGGTTCTCTACAGCTACTTCAACTCGACAGTCTCCAAGGCAGAGACCACCACTCAGGTTCAGGTCAGCGCCAACATTGCGGTTCCGAATGGCCAGGGACAGGGCACCATAGCGGTGACGCTCAGGAATTCCGGCTCTGTGGCAGTAACTGGCGTTTCTCTTTCCGGAAGCGTCGTTCCTTCTGGCGTCGTCTGGAATCCTGCGCCTTCGGCCGTGAATCCCATCCCGCCCGGGGGAGGAACCAGCACAGCAGTCTTCCCAACGAAAATCTCGGTCACCGCCGGAATCAGCTATGCAATCATCTTAGTCGCGACCTTCGCCAACGGAGCGACGCAGAGCCAGGTGCTAACGGTCACCGCCACGAGCTGACCCTTCAGCCGGCTAGACCGTACTTCCGGATGTAGAACTTCCTGACAGCCTCCCCGACCTCGCTCAGCGTGAGGAGTTTGTTAGCCACCATCATTTCGATGTAGCTAGCCCTCTCCCCGAGCTCTGTCTCTAGCTGTTTTTCGTCCCAGCCGAAGAGGCGCATCACCTGCTGGAGCCTCTCGGTCTTCATCCTGACCAGTTCTTCTGGAGCGGCTGGCGAGAACGTGTCATCGACCATGTTGTAGGTGAACATCTCCTTCAGGTCGAAGCCTCCCTTCCTCGGGTCAAGTTCGGTTATCGAGAGGACACGTCTTACCACCCGGCCATGCTCCCTCCTGACCCTGTTCATGACGACGAAGGCCCAGATGAGCATCATGTTGCCCGTGGGCACGAGCATCGGCGGTGCGCTCATCCTGATCATCACGTTCTGGACGCTGTCAGAGTGCAGGCTTGTCAGGGCCCCGTGGCCGCTCGCGGCCGAGTTGATCAGGGCTGCGACCTCCTCCCCTCTCACTTCCCCGACAATCACGAAGTCGGGGGTCAACCTGAGGGAGTGCTTCACCAGGTCTTGCAGGGTGATTTCCAACCCGCTTTGGCCGATGCTGTAGCTGTGCCTCGACGTGAGTTGGTCCCACACGTCATGGGAGAGCCTGAGCTCAGGATTGTCTTCAATGGTGCAGACGGCGGCATTTGGATTGATCAGGGAGGCAAGCGTGTTCATGAACGTCGTCTTCCCCGAGCCGGTCGGGCCAACGATAAGCGCGAAACCCCTGGCTTCCAGCATCAGCCAGAGGTAGGCGACCATGAGCGGGGAGACCGTGTTCAGCATGACCAGGGCCGTTATCGGCATGGGCTCGGCCGGGAACTTCCTGATGGTGAAGGCGGTCCCGGTCATGGACACGTCGGTGGACCACCTAACGGCGACCCTGTCATTGGTGGGGGTCCTGGCGTCCACGATGGGCATCGCGTTGGTGGCCATGGTCCCGCACCTCTGGAGCATCTTCTGGGTCGTTTCCTGGGCGTCCTCCTCGGTGGGGAAGACGACGTTGGTCCTGATCCATCCCAGCTCGCTGTGGTTCTTGTGGAGGACGACGACGGGCCTCCCGTGGCCCGTGCACTTGATGTCCTCGATGTTGAAGTCGTTCATCAGGACGTCGAGCCTCCCGTACCCCTTCAGCTCCCTCTTCACGTAGTACTCGTACTTCTGCAGGGAGCGGGTCACCTCTTCGAGGAATCCCAGGCTTCTTGCGGCCTCGACCATGTTAGGAATCAGGCGCTTCGAGGGGTCGGCTGCGTCTTCGGGGGAGATGCTCATGAAGAGGTGGTCGAGGAGGCGGCTCAGCCTCTCCTTCTCTCGCTCGGTCAGGGACGGTTCGACGGCCACGTACCTGCCGACGCCGCCGTCGTTGGCTATGACTACTGTGGCCGGGCCGACTTCGTATCTCTCGAGCTCCTTTCCCACGACCGCTATCGAGGTGCCCTGCCTGAGCCCGTCGCCCAGCGTGTAGAGGGAGAATCCGGAGAGCGCTCTCTGAATCGGGTCTTCCTCGCCTGACAACATGAAGCATGGCGGCGGGGAGTTAAAACGGCCAGGGGGAAGGAAGAGAGCCGTTCACTTCGTCAGCCCGAGCCTCCACTTCACGTGGTCGGTCCTGAGTTCCATGGGGACCTCCTTCGCCTCTATCAGCTTCTCCCTCACCATCTCCTCCAGCTCGCCGGGCGTGAAGGCGCCGAGGTTGGCGCGGATGTGCCTGACGGCCCAGCCGAGCTTCCTGCACAGGTTCTCCGTGCTGCCTAGCTGGGCGTCCATCGCAGGACCAGGCTCCTGCGTCTAATAACGCGAGAATCGTTTCGGGGCTAAAGTGATAGGCCGGAAGGGATTCACCCGGATATTCGTATGGAACCTGTTGGTTGAGGTGCCTGCGCTTCGGGACCGCGTGCAACCGGAGACATATCTTGCTCAAAAAGGACATGGAGAGAGCTAACGCATCGTGGCCTCTTCATGCCGCATCATACGTGGATCAACACCCTGCCGACCATCTTCTCATGCTTGCTCTCGTCAAGGAGAAGCGTGTCATGCGAGGTTGTCTAGACGAAGCCTCTCCCCTGGCTTCTCGATGTCGGCGCTGACCAAGGGAGCACTTTCAGCGTCATGCCGCTCCACCGTCGACCTCGGCCGCCGAGCCTGCCTGTAGAGCATCTTGTCGACCATGCCCGGCAGGTCGTGGGTGTCGACGAACACGTCCATTAACACTTTCGAGACCCCCTCCATGGATTTCGCAGCTTCATACATCCGCTCTGGCTCCCCCACGCTGTCGGCGAACAGCATGAAGAAGACGACTCCTTCGGAGGCTGCGAACCAACAGACGCTCTTCTGCGCGAACTTCTGCGCGATCCTGCTGACCGTCTCCTCTCTGTCCTTCTCCTGCAGGAAGAAGGAGAACGCGTAGATGATTATCCCCGAGACCCTTTCCAGTCCCCACACTGGGACTGCGAAGTAGGCCCGCGCATCGGCCATCCTGCCCAACCTGTAGTTGACCGCCCTTGCGGTCAGGCCCACCTCTTGGCCGATTCTCTTGGCTGGCTTCAGCGCGTCCCACCTCAGAGCCCGGAGTATCTTCATGTCTGCCGCGGACAGCTTCATGCCCAGCGGGGGCATGGGCACGTCGAAGAGCTTGGTGGGTTCGACGCCGGTCAACTCGCCCGCCAGGGCCAGCCTCCTTTCAAGGTCGCCCTCGCTCTCGTAGAGCAAGACGACGCGCAGAGAATGGGAATACTCGTCAATCACCTGGACCTCGTCGAGCAGGCTGAGCTTCGACATAGCTTCTTTTTTCCTGTCGCGGTCGGAGAACTGAAATACGTAGATGGAGCACCTGAGACCCAGAGCCGAGAGATTGGGGAAAGCCTGATAATACTTTATCAGCCCAGAACGCTCCATATTCCTGATCCTCGACCTCACAGTCTTTGGGTCCAGCCCTAGGTCCCTCGCCATTTTGGACACGCTAGGTCTGCGGTGAAGGGTGCCGTTCGGGGAATGATGGGAAAGGCCCATGGCAGCCAGTATTCGAAAGTCTGTAACGTTCAAAGACGGCAGTTCGCAAGGCACTTCGGAGTATAAGCGTTCCGCGCGGCCCCTCGCGATGGGCCGGTCGGGAAACTCTCCGCCGTCCCATTTCCCGGACAGCCAACTGGCTTCCCAGCCATTTGATATACGCTAAGATCCGATGAAGGAGGCCGTTGTCATCATGACTGACCAATCGACGGTGAAGCCGAGCAACGAATCCGAGATTCCTTTGGAGTTCTCGCGGTTCACGTTTGTGCTTGACGAGGGAGGCGTCTTCAAGGCGCCCATGGAGAAGGTCTGGAGGCTGCATTCAAGCCCAGAGCACGTGCACCCTTCCTCTCCCGACGCGGTATTCGAGCGCGCGAGCGAGAGCGTGACATACATACACGCCACGGTCACTCTCAAGGACGGGACGAAGGTAAAGAACAAGATGAAGCTGACGGCCTACCCTCCGCTGGGGTTCTCGTTCGAGTGGCTGGAAGGGCTGTTCGCAGGCTCGAAGGAGTTCAGCTTCTACATCCCACAGGACGAGGAGACAGGCGTTACGTCGGTCGGAGAATGGACCTCGCCCACACTCAGGCCCGAGCAGGTGAGACCGGCGGTGCTCCAGCTGATGGAGACGCTCTACGAGGAAGACCAGGCCAACCTAGCGAGGATGAAGTGACTCGAACCCCGAACAATCGACGCCGAGAAGCGGCTTCGGAACCTGGCACGCGACGGTCTCACTCCAGTTCTTCGTCGCCTTCGTGCAGTTCCTCCTCGCTCCTTGGTACGCTTTCGTGATGTTTTCGCCCGGCTCTATCTCGGAGTACATGCCCAACGAGCAGGCACCCTCGGGCTTCCTCGTGCTGAGGTTCGTCGTCGCCGCGGTCGTCTGGGTCCCGATAATCTACTTCACGTGGAAGAGGAACCGAGCCGGGGCGGCTGCGTCTGCGATCTATTCAGCTGCACTCCTCATAATCATACCATTGGCCATCTTGAGCGGAAGCGGGCGGCCCGATTTCAGCGACTTCGTGCTTTTCCCCACTGACATATTTCTAGTGGTGTTCAGCGTCGCGACGTTGAGGGTGCTCTCTAAAGAGCACAGGTCAGGGTAGAACCAGAGAGACGACATCGACGCGACGGACTACCGCCACGGACAAAGCAAAGGGGCGAATCGAGACCGCGGGAGCCAAGGCGGCCTGACACAGAAGGGGCCGCCAACGATGATCCGGTCCTCCCACGGTATGAATCAATCCACTTCGATACCGATAGTGGTTACGCAGTTGGCAAATAGTCCGATTGTCAGATGAGTAAGGAACACGCCTTATTGGTCTCTGGAAGGAACAGCACCCATCTGGAGCATCATTCCCAGCCAGTCCACACCGTCCAGTGTTCTTTCATCTTTCGGCCAGCCATCAGATGGATATAGAGCCTGCGAAGCGCTCTGGCAACGGTTTTCGTGGAGCCGTCCCCGTCGCCTGCGATGTCCTTGAGTCATCATAGGGTTCCCCTGAAGCGCGAGCAATATCTCCAAGTCAATTTCGGAGAGACTTGACGAACGCGGCATTGGAAGCGACCCCCTCGAGCAAACCACGTCATCCGAGCGGGCTTCGCCGTGGTCTCGGACCAATCGGTGGCGCAAGCTATCAGGATGTCAAAGCTCGATGCAGACCTGTGCACCAACACCTTCTCCCAATTACTAGCGATGGAACTCATCGGAAGCGAGCAACTTGACGCCTACGTCCTGTCGATCACGAAATCGTACTGCGAAAAGAAGCGCCTCCTCGTGGAAGGCTTGCGTGAAAGCAATCTCACAGAGGTCGAATGGACGAATCCGGAAGGAGGGATGTTCCGCTGGCCAAGATTAACTCGCAAAGAGTCGACACAGAAGGGAAGCGTTAATGTGCCGTCGAGGGCGGGGTCTCTTACCTGCCAGGAACGGTTTGCCACCCGAGAGAGGGGCAGACAGATGGAGGATAGAGAAAGACGATGCGGCTCAACTTTGCTTCCCCCTTGGTTGAAAACATGGAGGAGTGAGTAAAACGACTTTCAAAGGTGATAAGGCAAGACGCGTGACGGAAGAAGGCCAAATCAATCACGCAGGAGTCAGGATGGGTCGGAAGGGACTCGCCTAGGAAAGCGGCGCCTTCTTCCTAAACCTGAAGATGAACAGGCCGATCAAGGCAGTGGCCGCTATGACGACGCCGACCGCTGCGAAGAGGAGACTGTTGTCTGTGCTCCACTGCGCCGTGATGAACTCGGGAGATGTGATGACCGTCGAGCCGCTCGGCTGGTCCGAGGAGAAGCTTCCAGTCCATCCTGAGAACCTCTGGTAGACGAGCGGCCCTCCCGATGACGCCTCGTCGACGGAGTAGGCAGCCGAAGCGCCGCTCCTGTACCAGCCCGACCCGGTTGTGTTTCCTATCGGGCTGGCGACCTGGAACTGGTAGTACGTCGCGTACTTGGCTTCGACCGTTATCGCGACCGAGGCGGTGATGTTGACCGCGTTCCTCGTCGAGTTCTCAAGGCTGAGCAGGGAGTACCTTGTCTGCCCCGGCGGCTGGTAGAGCTCCGGCACCGAGATCTCGAACGAGGAGGCGTTCGGGAGAACGAAGGACCCCACGCCTTCGCTGCTCGTGCTCAGCGTGAAGTTCTCGCCGAGGGTGGGGCTGTACACGTTGAAACGGAGGCCGGCGACTGGCTCCTGCCCGTCCGAGAGCGCCTGAAGGGAATAGGCGGTCGGGACGACGCTCCTGAAGTACTGCGCCGTCATCGAGAGGGTCGGGGACGACGCGAGCAGGGACACGTTCTCCGTCTTCGCGCCGTCGCTCCAGCCCGTGAAATAGTACGTCCTGTTGGCAAGCGTGACGGAGTGCGGGACCGACGCCAAGGCTGCCGTGTCGTTGTACGCCGCGAAATCGACAGCCCCGGTGGGGCCCGTGACTGCGAGGGAAGTCCTGCCGCCATAGGTGAAGTTGACGGGAACTCCCGCCAGCGGCCCCGAGTCGGACGCCGCCGTGATGGTGTAGGTCACCGGAGCCACCGCCGGAGAGTAGACTGAGACGACGGCAGAGGTCGCCGGGGCCGCGCCCTCCAGGACCGCAGTGACGTTCGCCACGCCCGTGCCTTGGGCTGCGAAGGTGCCGAGGGCGTACCCCAGCGCAGAGGCTTCGACCTCCGAAGGGAATGTCACGTTGGCGTCGGACGAAGACAGGTGGACGGCCACGGGACCGTAGGGGATCGGTTCCACCCCGTAGTAGAACCCCACAGAGAAGCTGTACGTTTCGCCTGACCTGACCCTCGAGGGGAGCGACATCCTGAGGGATGGCTTGAAGGGTGCCACCACGGCCACGGCGAGGGGGATCGAGGTCAGCCCCGGCGCGATCGCCGTGACCTGGGCGGTCCCGGTGGCGTTGGCATAGACTGGGAAGACCGCGCTGTCAGAGCCGCTCAGGGTGACCTGCGACCCCCGCAGCTTCACGACGCTCGAGTTGCTCGAGAAGAGGTCGAGGGTGAGGCTTCCCGATGCCGGGGCGAAGGTCCCGTTGAACAGAGAGACGGCCAGGAACTCGCTGCTGCCGGCTGTGAGGTTGGCCCTGAGGGGTCCGACGAGGGCTTCCTGCGGATTCGACCCCTGAAGCGACAGGCCGACGCCTGTCGTGGCGGACGTGAAGCCTGCCGCGGCCGCCGTGATTGTCATGAAAGGCGCGGCCTGGAGGGACGAGCCGGACGGCACGGGGACGCTGAGGTAGGCGTCCGAGCTCCCCGGCTGCACCTCCACGGTCTGCTGCGGTATGCCCTGGAAGGACGTCGAGACGGAGACCTGGACCCCGACAGGGGTCTCGAAGGGCTTCCCGGCAGCCATGAGCCCCACCCGGAGATGCACTGAATCGCCTGGGGCGACAGGGTTGTTCATCGGGATGAGGCTGAGGGCGAAGTCGCTGAAGACAGACGCGGAGACTTTGGCGAAGCCGGAGAGGAAGCCGTCAGCGGTGGCGGTCAGGGTGGCCGAACCCTCCGTGCCTGCCTGCACCCGGGCCTCCGCGTGGGATTTTCCGAAGGCGATGGCCACCTGTTGGGAGACGCTGGCGACGGTCGGGTCTGACGAGAAGAGGCTGACCGTGACGTCTGCCCTCGCCGGGGACGGGTCCCCGTCCGCGTCGACCAGCTGGACTATGACGACCCCGGAGCCGCCGGGCGGCAGCTGGGGCGGTATCGCGGTGAGCCTGATCGAAACGGGAGGGAGCGGGACCGCCGGAGCCGTTGGGGGCTGGGCGCTGACCGCAGGCGTCCAGATGGACGCCGAGGGCAGAAGGAGGAGCAGGATGGCTGCGGCAAGGACCAGAGGGCTGCGCTTCACGTCCGAGAAGCGCCGGGCCGGTTTTAAGGCGGGCGGGCCTTCCCCGTCGTGGCCAGGGTATCCGCGGGCAGACTCTATTTCGCTCTTCTCGGGGCCGCGGCGGCGCTGGTCCTCCTTGCCACCCTCCTGGGCATCAGGCCCTTCTCGGGGCTCTCCGCAGGCCTCGCGCTCGGCTTCGTCCTCGGCGAGGCGGTGGTGCTGGTCGCTCTGGCGGTCCTGCTCCCGCTCTTCCATGTGGACGTGGAGAGCAAGGTCAAGGGTAGCGCGGTCCTGGAGGCCCTCGGCAGGAGGCGCGCCGTCCAGGTCAGGGAGGTCAGGGAGGACAGGGCGGTCAAGATCGCCAGAGGCATCCCCCTCCTGAACAGGCTCGCCGAGAGGATGGAGCGGGGCATCAGGGGGGACGTGGTGAAGGGAGGGATGCAGCTCGACCCCTACGCCTTCGCTGCGAGGTACTCGTTCTACTCCGTCGTCCTCGCGGCCGTCTTCGTCCCCCTCTCGCTGGTCCTTTCGGTCCTCGTCAGCCCTACCCTCCTCGCCCTGATGATGATACCGGCGATAATCCTCTACACCCCTTCATTGAGCGCCAAGAACAGGGCGGCGGAGAGGAAGACCAACGTCAGGGACGAGTTGCCATTCTTTGCCCTTCTCTCCTCGGTGATGCAGTCTGCGGGGCGCTCCCTGGTAGACGCGTTCAGGGGGACTATGGGGAAGCAGATTCTCCCGGCCATGGAGGTGGAAGCGAGGCTCCTGCAGAAGAGCATCGGCTTCGGGAAGGATGTCGTCGGCGCGCTCGACGACTTGGCATCTACGCACCCCGACGACTCGTTCAAGCACTTCCTCTACGGATACACGGGTGTCCTGAAGTCCGGAGGGGACGTAGTCCTCTACCTCGGCGACAGGACTCGCGAGTACCTCGCCTCGATGAGATTCAGGTGGCAGAGCTACGCCGAAAGGGTGGGCACCATAGGGGAGATGCTGATCATTGTCTTCGTGCTCCTGCCGCTGCTGCTGGTGGTGGGGGCGATAACGATGCCGCCGGAGATGGTGGCCGAAATCGCCTACGCCAGCGTGGCGGCGCTCCCGATGATATCGCTGGTGATGTACTTCATGGTCAGGTCAGCCCAGCCGAGGACGTACGACATCCTGGGAGGGGACGCGAGGCTCGGGCTGATAGGGCTCGCCGCAGGCGCCATGGCCGCGTCGTTCACGGGGCAGCTCTGGCTGACCGTCGCAGTGGGAGGGGCTGCGGGGGCCGCTCTCTACGGGCTCCCCGTCAGGGCGCAGATGAGGGAGGTCAGGATGACCGAGGCCGCGCTTCCCGACTTCCTGCGCAGCATAGCGGAGTACAGGAAGATAGGCTACAACATGAGGAAGGCGGTGCTGGAGACGGCAGCGAAGACGAAGTTCAACCCTGTCTTCGACTCGATCCTGGAGAGGATGGCCGCACAGATGAGCCTGGGCGTGAGGCTCGGCGAGGTGAAGGTGGCCATGAGGAGCTGGCTCGGGAGGACGACCTTCTTCATCCTCGACCAGATCACCGAGAGCGGCGGGGGGACGCCCGCCAACATAGAGGACCTCTACAACTTCATCTCGGGCTACAACAGGCTGAAGAAGGAGGCGACCTCGTCGGTGGGGCTCTACAAGATGCTGGGGTACGCGGTCCCGGTGGCCATCCCGCTCGTCGTCAAGGTCATCAGCGGTGTCATAGGGAGCTTCGGCTCCTCGGCCGCCGGTTTCTTCAGGGGCGGGACCGCGTCCCTGGCCATCGTCAACAGCACGGTTGCCGTCGTCACAGTCGTAGCTGCAGGCGCGATAGCCTTCACCATGACCAGGGCCACCGACTTCACGTCGAAGAACACGCTCAACATGACTGTGCTCTTCGCCCTGGCGGTGCTGGCCATCGTCTTCACGCGATATCTTCCGATGAGCTTCTCGCTCGGTTTCTGAGCCGCGCCATCGTTTCTGTGCCGAAGCGCTGTCGATTGGATTCTCGTCAAGGCCGAAGTCAGGCCAGACCTCGGGGCTGCACAGATCTCGGCAGCCGTCCGGCCAGCCGCCGTTGGAAGGTGACGCGGCCGAGAGGACGGGACACTCTGCCGGTTCGAAACGCATTAAGGAGCTGGGCGGAGGGCGAAGGAGAGGGATTCGTCTCTTGTCCTTGACGTACCTGGGCACGGTGTATCCGCAGCAGATCGACCACATGGGGCACATGAACGTCCAGTACTACGCGTCCATGTTCGACCAGGCGACCTGGGCATTCCTTTCCGAGTTCGGGATCACGTCTGAATACATGAAGGCCAACCGCAAGGGCATGGCGGCGGTGGACCAGCGGACGAAGTACCGGCGCGAGGTCTTTGCGGGGGACGTCCTCGAGGTCAGGACCAGGCTGCTCGAAGTCAAGGAAAAGGCCATCCGCTTCGCGCACACGATGAAGCGAAGGCCGCTCGGCCAGGTGATAGCCACGAGCGAACTGGTCGGCGTTCATTTCGACGCCAGGACCCACAAGGCCTGCCCGTTCCCTGCGGATGTCAGGAAGAGGCTTTCGGCCAGCGTGAAGCGGCACCGGTCCTGATCCTCTGTTTTAAGCGGGTCGCCCCTCCGTCGTGGATGAAGACTGCACTTCAGACAACGCGAAGAACAGCCATCTCCACGATCATCGCCACAATCCTCGTCGTCGCAATGACCATAGTCGCGGCCGGGGTCCTCTACACGTACTTCACCACCACGGCCAGCAGGGCCCAGAACACAGACCAGATCCAGGTGAGCGCCTCCATCGCAGTGGCGAGCGGCTCTGGCACCGGCACGGCCGTAGTGTCGGTGACGGACTCCGGTTCGATTGCGCTGACGGGCCTGACCCTGGGCGGCACCGTCGTTCCTGCGACCCAGCCAACTTGGAGCCCAGCACCATCGTCAGGCTCGCCGATAGCCCCCGGCGGCGGGACCAGCACCACCTTCTCGACTGCGGTATCTGTCACGTCGGGAGTGTCCTACACCATCACTGTGGCGGCCACTTTCGCGAACGGCGCTACCCAGACCCAAGTCGTTACGGTGACGGCGCAGTAGAAGCCAAGAGCGGCCTGGGCGTGTCCAGGCCCTTCCCCTCTTTTAGCGAGCGAAACCCTCCTTGCGAGATGAAAAAGTCAAGAAGAGCACAGGCCGAGATCATAGGCGCCCTCTTCTTCATAGTCCTCGCCATGATCGTGTTCAGCCTCTTCACTGCCCTCATGGCAGCGCAGTACTCGATAGCGAGGCAGGCGGCCGACGCGCAGCTCGTGGTCGGGGGCAGGGCGGACGAGAGCCTTTCTGTGAGCCTCAGCGCGGGGTCGGTGACTGTGCGGAACGACGGCCCGACTACTGCTGCGATTTTCTACTACATAGGGGTGAACGAGGGAGGGAAGCAGAAGATTGTCTCTCTGGGCCAGCCGGTCTCGGTCGCACCCCGTGGAACCTCGACGTTTCTAGTCAGCCCGTCCTTCCAGAGCGTCGGGGTGGTGACTTCCTACGGGGACGTGTGGTGGAGCTCTTGAGCCTGATCCCGTACTCCTTCGCCAGCTCGAGGGCCGTGGGGGTGTACGACGGCGCTATGATCTCCGCGGAGACTGCCCCGACGTCGAGGGCCTTCGTCCGGAGCTTGATGACGTCGACGTCGCACGCCCCGGCGCCGCAGCTGTCAACCACCCTGGTCCCACCAGGGCCCCTCGATACGCGGGCGAACGTGTGCAGCACGCCAGAGTCGCCTTGCAGCGTTTCCATGAGCAGGCCGCTCCCCACACATGAATAGCGCCTACGCTACTTAAACGCCAATGGCGCTTGCAATAGTATTTCTCCGCTCTTTCAAGCCTGAGCGCGGTTGGACGCCTTCGAGGTGCTCGCCCTGAAGGGGACAAGGAAGGTCCTCGAGCTGCTGGGGGCGAAGGACAGGATGCGCTACTCGGAGCTTGTGAGCGCCATAGGGTTCTCGACGACAACCACCAGGGCACTGAAGGCGATGGAGGCCGCCAGGCTCGTGGACAGGAAGGTCCTAGACGAGCCGTACAGGCCGGTAGCCTACTCCCTCACCGAGAAGGGGAGGAAGCTCTCGCAGCTGGCGGCCGAGATCGGGAAGCTCTGATCCTCCACGGAGGCCCGACGGCGACCCTGGCTTGACCGCGCTAGCCGCCGATCAGCCAAGCAGACCCCAAGGTCGACAGAGTCTCGTATGTCACGGCGGTCACGACGGGGACCGTCTCAGTGACCCAGTAGGTGTAGGCGCTGTAGACCGCCGAGCAGGAGTACTGCGAGCCTGACGGGCAGTAGCTCATCTGGCCAAGGCTCGTCGTGCGCGACTGGTATTCTGGCGTGCAGGAGTACTGCGTCCCGGAGGTTCCTGAGGGGCAGTATGAAAGCTGGCCGAGACTGGTCGTTGTCGTCTGCTGATGATAGACCGGCGAGCAGGTGTAGTAACTTCCCGTGTACCGATCCGGCGCCGGGCAGTACGACAGCTGGCCGAGCGACTCGCTCTGGTAGGCCGTCTGCGCGGTGTAAACTGGGTCACAAATCATCCCTATCTGGTAGGCGTAGGAGGGGCAGGTGGAAGAGAAGCCGTCGTACTCCTGCGTGTACGTGGTGGTGGCTGACGCGTCGGTGTAGACTGTCACGTAGTGGACGACGACGTTGACCACAGTCACGGTCGAGGTCCAGCAGAACGGCCAGATGCACCTCCACACGCAGGCCCCGGTCCTGACGTCGATTGGGACGCAGATCTCATACCCGTGCATGACGGTCTCTGTCGTGGTGTATGTGGTGGTGTAGCTGTAGGAGTAGGAGCAGAGTCCGTTCCCGGCGTTGTTCCACCCGGACGGGCAGGCGTAGGCGGTCCGGGCCACGGTCAAGTAGAGGTCGTAGCCGGAGAGGACCTGAGTGGTCACCGGGTAGTGGGCGGTCACGTCGTACCCTGCGAGCTTGCTGGTCGGCGCAGTTTCTGTTACGTCGTACCCCGTGACTGCGCTCGTAGTCTGTGAGACCTCGTATCCAGCTAGGCGCTGTCCTGTCTCCTGGACCTGCTCCTGCAGGTAGGTGGTGACCTGCTTTGTCTGCTGCACCGTCTGGACCTGGGAGGTGATGTAGAGCCCCCTGCTCGTCGCCAGGGTGACGCGTGACAGGCTCGGCAGCGTGCCCCCGGTTATCGATTCGGCCAGCGAGGTGATGTTGATAGTCAAGGTCTGTCCCGGCTTCACGATGTAGTTGACGGGTTCTGTGAGGGCTTGGTCGTTGCCCTCCTGCAGGAGCGCGTATACGATGTCGGTCGCCACCCCCGAAGCCTGGTGAAGCTCGAGGATGGTCCCCGTCTGGGTGGAGGCTGACAGCCCCGAAAGCTCCTGCTGCCGCGCTGCCAGCGCGCTATCGACGCTGACCTGCTTGGCCGCGAGGCCCGACTGGCCGGCTGCCAGGGTGCCCACCCCGACCATGGCGGTGACTACGAGGGCGACGAAGAAGATCGATACGGGGAGGGAAGCTATGCCTTTCCTCCGGTGGCTCTGGGCGTTCAACGGGGGCGAAGGCGGGCCCGCCTTTTAACGCGGACTAGGATGAGAGCTGGAACTCGAAGCTCTTCCCGATGCTGTCCATGATCTCCACGTAGAAGGAGTTGGGAACGCTGCTGAAGGTCAGGGCCAATTCTGCGAGCTTCTGCGTCTGTATCGTGCTGATGGCGGCGCCAGAGGATGCGTCGGTGAGGGTGAAGCTCTGCGCCTGCTGCTGGGAGCCTGACGCCACAAGGAAGGCCTGCTGGGGCGGGTTGAGGGTTATCGGCTGCAGCCCGTAGTTGTATAGGTAGAGGGTGACGGTGCTCCCCTGAACCTGGTAGCTCACGAGGCTCATCAGCTCGCCCGTCGCCTTGGCGGAGTCCTGTATCCCCTGGGCGACGCTGCCGCCCGACGAGTTCAAGCCGCTGACGTAGTAGGTATAGAAGACGCCGAAGACACCGACGGTGATTGAAAGCAGGAGGAGCGCGGCGATGACCTCGCTGACCCCGTTTCTATTACAACGAGATACATTCATCCAGAAAGAAGAAGAAGCAGAGATAAAACATCACGGAGGGTGCCCAGTAATCATAGACAACAGTCTTTCATTTTTACCGCGAAAGACCCAGTCCGTCGCGTCCCGTGTGAAGAAATAAACAATCCTGTCTTCAAACGCAAAGTGCATTGGAGGAATCAACCCTCGCCCTCCCGCAAGCCTCGTGAAATTCTCATCATACCCGACCGTCGCCTTCCTGATGGTCGAAAGGGGTATCTCCAAGCTGCCGTCTCTTTCGTGGAACGTGATGGATTCCTTTTCCCTGACTTCGATATATCCCGCATGTCTGTGCAAAGGTCTGCCGATCGGCTGTGAGGCATGCGCGCTTAGCCATCTCGACTTTCTGCCTATCGTATTCAGCTCGTCGTCGAACACCCACAACGATTGAACCCTAAGCACCTTCGTTGGATTTTTCCTCGCCCGTGACACGCTCATGAAACGTCGTGCAACTCTATGAGTGGCTTGGCCGTGACGCTTTGAGAAAGGGAAGCCGCACGGTTCTCGTCAAAATTTCGGTGCAGCCAACCCCGGATTAGCTGTCCTATTTCTGGGTCTACGCTCTCTTTCAATAGCTTCTTGTAATGCATGACGGAAGGACCGTCCCGGGTGTCTCGTCTTAGAATGTGAGTCATCCCCTCGAGGATGTGCCACTCGCATGGCCCTCTGACGATCTCCGCTATCGTCCGTGCATCTTCAGGCCTGACCTGGAGGTCCTTCGACCCGTTCACGATGAGGACGGGGCAACTGATGCTGGAATACGCTTCCGAGGGGTCGAAACCCATGTGTTCTCTGACCCATTTTGCTGGTACGCGGCTCATCCGAAAGCGTATCACCGGCTTCGTCCCTCGGCGGACCTTCGTCAGCAGTCTCTCCTGCGCCTCGGTCAGCCTCCCGCCGTTCTGAACGCTGACGAGCCATCTGATGAGGGAACCTTTCAACCCCTTGATGGTGCCAAGGGCGCCCTCCATCATCTGCGCTTGGCAGAGCAGGATGGTGTCGAGCCTATCGGCAGGAGCCATTAACAGGACCATCCCTGCGACCGGAATTCGCTGTGCCACAAGGGGTGCAATGTAGCACCCTTCACTGTGCCCGATTATCACGATCTTCGCCGGATCTACCTCCTTCTGGCTCTTCAGGACGACGAGCGCCCTTGCTGCGTCGTCCACGAGGTCCCACAGCCCTGCCCTGTAGTAGCTTCCTTTGCTCTTCCCTACCCCCCTCTTGTCATACCTGAACGAGACGTAACCGGCCTTCCCGAGCTCCTCCGCCAAGAAGTTGAACACGTTCAGGTGGATGAACCTGGCGTTTTCGTTCCTGTCCACTGGACCGGACCCGTGGACGAACAGAATCGCCGGACACTTCCAAGCGTCTGAGCCGGCTTCAGCAGGCAGATGCAACGTCCCTGAGAGCTGAATCTCTCCAGGAACCGTCAGGGGTCTTTCTGTTCCAGTCATCGACAGGAGGGTAAAGGGCAGCGACACCATTATAATGCTATGGAAAGCGGTTTCATCCAATGAAAATTATGAAAGTGCTCGATGAGAGGGGGACAGCCCTGATTTCCGACCCGCTGAACCTCAGAATACTCAGGGAGCTGGTCTTTTCCGATTACTCCGTGAGTGAGCTTTCGAGGAAGTTCCGCACCCCCACCCTGAAGATATGGAGGAGGGTCCAGAAACTTCTGGCCGCGGGTCTGATCGAGTTATCGAAGACTGCGAAGGTCAACAACATCGAGAAGAAGTTGTACAGGGCCGTGGCGACCAACTACATTCCGCAACAGTTCTTAGAAGCCAAGCCAAAGGACGTGAACCTGGCCGAGGCATACAAAATATTCGTGGAGATTCAGAAGGGTATCATGTTGTCGGTTTCGAAGCTCCAAGACATTCCAGATGGCACAGAGCCGATTGACTACGCCATTTACGCGAACATGCTGGCGTTCGCTCAGGTCTGCGGCGACTCGAAGACCCAAGAGATGGTTTCTGAACTGAAACAGAGGCTATCGGAATTCGAGGCGACCGTTTCTTCGAAGCCAGGTGCTCATTGAATCACGAAGTCGCTTCGACGCTGAGGGCCTGGCCGTACGTCGCTCCGTTGGTCAGGGTGCCGACGACGACGGCCGCGTAAGAATCGCCCACCGTGGCGGCGAGGTTGCCTGATACGGCGGTGTCTGGGGTGACTGCCGAATACGGGCCGCCCGAGACCCCTCGAATCGTGACTGTGGCCGTTCCTCCGTTGGAAGACAGAAGGGACGAATACGTGACCTGCAGCTGAGTGGAGCCGCCCGTTATAGAAATGGCGACCGAGGTGAATGGTATCCCTCCGGTGTTGATTATCTGGGCGCTGACGATGGTGAATCCTGATGAACCTACGTTGATCTCGACCTCTGGCGAGAGCCCCGCCTGGGGCCTCAGGTACGAGGTGACCGCGACGTAGTACACCGCGGAGCCGACCACCGCGAGGGAGATGGTCAGGATGGTCGCGATGATCGTGCTTATCCCATTCGTGGACTTCGCGAAGAGCAAGCCTGCTACCCCTCGGTGCCCCGGAGGGCGCATCTGACGAGGTCGGCGAAGAGGGTCGGAAACTCTGCGAATTCATCTGGGACGCCCACCCTTACGACCTGCTTCCGCGCGTCATACACGCCGACGACCCAGACGTGAATGACCGAGCCTGGGTTGAGGACCGAGGGGAACGCGATTGCAAGTTCGATCTCGTCACCGTCCCTCGCGTCCGTTGCACTGGCGGCTTCTGCGGGGATGTCTACCTCGACGGGGTCGGCCATGCTTATTTCTCCTCACAACTATCCTACGCTCGGCCTGAAGACGGGCTCTCCAACCACAGGTTTGATTCTCTCGGCGATGGCATAGGGATTCTTGATGTTGCGTAGGACCACGCGAAACCCCGTCTCCGTCGTGATGACGACGGATCCAACCCTGAAGCGGTTGAAGGGGATGCACCTGCACTCCGTTTGGGTCACGGCCCTGAACGGTATGGTCCACGATGTCTCAGGGGTGCCCCGCTCTACCCTGACGTAGTCCTTTCCTATGGCGTACCGTTCGGTAGAATGGAGCCAGTAAACACGAAGAACGGCTACAGCGAAGGAGATGGTGACGACGGTCAGAACGAGGTCTGCAAGGGACAAGACCACGGCAGGAATCAGGCCGAGGTCGGCTGGAATGGCAAACGCGGTCGCGATGATGACGTAAGCCCAGAACAGCAGCTCCACGAGCTCCTTCAGGACCGGCCGGAACTCTTCCTCCTCTCTCACACTCCGAGAGGACTTTCGAGCTTAAAACGAGGACAGACGGTTGCTGGTCGGCTTTCATTGGAAGGCGCCGACTCCGGTCTCTATCAGCTCGTGATTCGAATACGTCAGAAAGGCATGGTGACTGTCGGGAAGCTGGGCCGCTTCTCCTTCCCGGCAGGGTACTACGTCTACACGGGGAGCGCCAGGCGTGGCCTCGAATCCAGGATAGCGCGGCACCTGAGGAAGGAGAAGAGGCTGCGCTGGCACATCGACTACCTTCTCCGATACGGTGACATAGTCGAAGCGAAACGATACCGCGGAGGCCGACTCTCGGAGTGTGAGCTCAGCCGGAAAGCCGAGGGGCTTCCAGGCAAGAATATCGTAGCGCCTGGCTTCGGCTCTTCTGACTGCAAGTGCTCCACTCACCTGTTCCATTTCCGGCGGAACCCTGCTCTGGAGCTAGGAATGATTCTGTATTCATCTTCGCGCCGGCGGCCTCGACGGGCGGTCTGCCGGATCGGGGGTACTATAAGGCGAAGGCGGATAGGCAATCGATGATCATGGCTGAAGAATGCATGTTCGACCGGGAGGCGGAGATGATCGAGGTGAGCATGGACCTGTACGTCGCCTCGCTATCGTTTGAAGAGGGAAACGAGAGGGCTTATCTCGACCATCTCAGGAAAGCCCAGGCGCACCTTACCACCATGATTCTGGACGCCGAGATGCACCCTGCGCAAGGCCGCTAGCCTGACGGCGACCCTATTCCAAGCCCTTGGTCGCCAAAAGGTCTTCAGAACTGCCTTCTGCCGCAAAGGCATTCGGCGCATGTCGTCATATTGCCGCAGACTTCGCACTTCTCGAACGAGTGGTAGTGCTCGTCGAAGTCTTTGTCCTCCGGCCACTCCAGGTCGCTCTTGCAGACGAACATGCGCCACTGCTGGCGAAGCCGCGGAGCCTCGCTTCAAAAGCCTGCGTCCGGCCCCCTGTCTCTGCTGCACGTGGGCAGCGGTTCAAGTCGTTGCAGGCTTCTGCCCCACTTCCTCAGGCTTCGTCGTGAAGTACGAGTACTCCATCTCGGTCAGCTTGTTGTAGAAAGGCACCCGTCCCTGCTCGGTGAAGAGGATGCCGAACCCCCTGTCTGCCCTCTCGACGAAGGCCCGCTCCTGGTCGCTCAGTCCGAAGATCTGCTGCGCCAGGTCCGAGCCACCTCCCTGCCCGGCCGCGTCCTGGTGGAGGAGGACCTTGGTGGCGCAGGACTCGAGGACCGTCTTCCCCTGGCCGTTCATCAGGTCCTTCCCGTACTGGGTCGCCAGGACCAGGGCGATGTTATAGTGCCTCCCGGTCCTTGCCATCTCTGAAACTATGTCCATGGCCTCTGAGAAGTACAGCCTTCCCCTGTCGTCGGTGGCGAGGAACGCCCAGGCCTCGTCGATGAGCAGTATCTTCTTCTGGGGGATAGGGAGCGACTTCAGGGCGGTCATGGCGAGGGCGCTCGCAAGAACCACGGCAGAACCTCGCAGCTCCTCGTCGTTGGGGAGGTCGTCCAGCACGAATATGGTTCTCGTGTAAGGCTGCTGAGGCTCGCCGTCGAACATGAAGCTCAGCGGCCTCAGGTTGCCGTTGACCCTCTTCCTCAGCTCCTCGGACATTTTCGCTTCGAACACGTCCTGCGCAGTAGAAACGCCCCCTGATTGGACGATCTCGTTCAGCTCTGCTCTGAGGCTCCTCTCGTCGATCCCAATCCCGGCCATCTTGGCGAGGAGGGAGGCGGTCTGCCTCCTCCCGAAGAACCGGAGGGGATCGAGGCCCATGGGCTGAGAAGGGTTGAACCTCACCACCTTCGCCCCCGTAATCCCCGCGAAGCTGCGCTCGTAGGAGCCGTCGGCCCCCTTGCCGTACTCGCTCTGGTTGACGCTGTCGAAGGCCATGAACGCGAGGTCGGGATAGGTGATAGCCATCCTCGATACCCAGCTCTTCAGAAGCATGGACTTTCCCCCACCGCTTTTTCCGACTACGATGGCGTGGGGGTTCGACTTCCTGTAGAGGTCGTAGATTATCGGCCCTTTGGTCTGGAGGTTGGTCCCGAGGAAGATCCCGTCATGCTCGATGACGTCAAGGCCAGCGAAGGGGAAGAAGGCGAGGACGCTTTCGGTGGGCATGAGGAGGCTCGCCCCTCGGAGGTGCCTTGGCCCCTTTCCAGTGACCATGACGTGCTGTATCCCCTTGGGGGAGTCGAGTTCGGTTACCACCCCCATGACCATGTCGTAGAACGCGTCTGCCTTCTTCCTCAATGAGTCGAGGTTCTTCTCTCTCAGAGTCAGCACGCAGGAGATTCTGAAAAGCTTCTGGGCCCCAGAGATCACCGACTGGGCGGCCTCCTCGGCCATGACTGCCTCCTGCGAAAGCTCCCTGTCCCTTCCCCCCGCAACCTCGACCAGTGTGACCTTGGCCTGAAGCGTGTCAGCGTGGAGCCTCATCACGCCCTTCGACTCGTCCCTCCGCAGCGGCTCGATCCTCACCCTCGCTTCGTCGGTCATGTCGATGATGCTCCCCTCGCCCATGTCTCTCGCGAGGAAAGCCACCTCCAGGTCCGAAGAGACGCCGGTTATCGTGTAGGCTTTGGCAAGGTCCCCGTTGCTCAGAACAACGTACCGGGGTAGGTTGCTTGCGACCGAATAGTTCGGGACCTCCATGAGCCTGACGTACTTCTCTTGAAGCCCCATGGCGGCAAGGAACCCCTCGAGCGGCTGGTCGCTCTCCAAGAAGTATCGTCTGTAGTTCACGCTGTAGAGCTCGTTCCCGACCACGACGCTCATTGTGTCCAATTTGACGCGGAAGACCACCGCTGAGCTGAGCTGCTGGAGAGAAGCTGCGAATCCTGCCAGAACGGCATTGCGCTCCGGTTCGCTGAGGTTGAAGTAGTTGATGGGGCCTGCCTCGTAGACGTAGCTCAAGGAAGGAAGGGGCTGCTGGTCAATTTAAGCACAAATTGACGATGTGACTTGCCAGAACAAATCCCTTCTTGCTCTTCAATCCTCCGTGGTTCGAAACCCAGTGCCGATTCAAGGATTGAGAGTTCTAGTTCAATAAACGTAGCTTGAGCTAAAATGTCAACTAAGAAAGCCAATCACTCTCATCGCAAGATAGTTTGAGAAACAACTCTTGATTACCACCGCATCTATATGTAGGAAACTAGCCCAAAGCCAGAAATAGTTCAACCGAGGTCGCCGATGTTTGTGTCGATTATTATCATAACAGGGGCGGGCAGCTCGGGAGGCAGCACTCTTGCCTACGATTTGAGTCAGAATGAGCCAATCAACAGTACTTTCGACTCGATAATCAACGCCCGTTCGATAGACCAAGCCGTCGATTACGCATCGAGAAACCGCTCAACCATTCTGTTTTCCGTTGAGACTCAGAATTTCCTTCAGACTGAAGAATACCGAAAAACCTGTTCGGGACTGGCTCGAAAGCTGAGGGATGCCAAACTCAAGTTCATAGTCGTAGGCACTGGAATTGACAAGCTTGCAGAAAACGAATCCGCTCAAGCCAAGGAGAAATTGCAACTGTTCTTCCCAAATGAACCAGTCGTTCTGTACTCTGCGCTCCCATCCTTAGAAAGAAGCTTTAGCGAGGGTATCGCTAAGACGCGGACCTTCGCAGGCGTCCTCAGAGGGTTGTCGGCTGCGCCCGACGCAAGAAATATTCTGAGATCGTACTTCGAAACACCTCGCCAGCCTACGGCAAATGAGAAACAAACACAGGCAGAGCTGACAAAGGAGGTGCAGAAGTCTGACAACGTCAACGAACCTGAAGTGGATGTGGAGGCATTTGGGGTGAAAGTCAAGGCAGTTGGGGCCGTAGCCTATCCCGCCATCCTAGCCGTCTCCTTCTTGCTGGTTTTTCTTGGAGTAAGTCAACTTGCTTCGAACATCAAAGGAACTGACTTGGAAGTGGTTCTGAATGCTGCAATCACCGTCGTCGCGCTCGGCGTGGGCCTCCTCGTGCTCTATAGCATTCGGGGGCTGGTCAGTGGACAAGCAAAGCAAAAGCCGAGCCATGCCTGAGCCATCTGACACCTGCTAATGTCTTGGCCGCTTTGAGTACTGCAACTACTTCCCTTGAAGCCTGGATAATCCTCGGCAAACGGCCTCCAAGAGGTAGGCCCTCAGGAAACCTTCTTCATCTCCAGCGACCTCGCCCCCTTCACCTTCACCTCGACCTTCTTCCTGTAGATGGGCTTCTCCTCGCCCTCGATCCTCACTTCCAACTCCCTCACGCCGATGTCAGCGGCCGTGGGCAGGAAGACGATTGTGTACCCGCCCTCGGCATCGTTCACCGGAGTTGCGAGCGCTTCTGCACCTGCCCTCGGGACGCCGTCCACGTAGAGCGCGACCTTCCTAGGCAGCTTCGTCCTCTTCCAACTCCCTGTGATAGAGAGAGGGGTGAACGAGTCGGCGCTGTCGGCCTCGATCTCGAAGGCGCTCTCATCTGGCCTCTCTACTACGGATATGGTCTTGCTCTTGCCGCTCTTCTTACTGTCCTGCGAAATCGTCGTCAGTCCCCGCAGCCTCACCATAATCAGTTGCTCGGGCGTCAGCATCTTCACCCTCCAGAACGCTACCAAGGCCCCTGCCACGAGGAACACGCCCATGGGGACGAGCTTCAGGGTAGCGGTCGGCAGAGGGGTAGCCGCCACCAGGCCGGCTAGGACGGAGAACAACAGGATCACGAGCTGCCTCGGGCTGACCCAGACCACCCTGAGCGGGATGCCCCTCCTGGACCAGCGGGTGGTCTCCTTGAACCAGAGAATCCTGACCACGTTCGAAAAAAAGGATTTCGCGATTTAACGAAACCTAAGTGAAATCTTCTGCTCTATTGGTTCGGTGCGGTCGCAGCAACTTGAACTTCAAGTTCAGACTGCACGCGGTCCTGGCTGAGGTGTTCATCCTCCGACGGCGAGTAAAAGTTCATCGTCAATGCGAACATAGGGCAGGGAATTCTTGTGACACAAAGAGGGGCGCATTCCTTTCTAAAACTTCCTTAGCGACGAGGAAAGGAGACTATTCACGACGAAACCGAAGGAGGTTACTGCCTGACTACGTGGTGACTGTCCCCCTACGTGTTTCCCTTTTATGACTGAGTTTCTCCTACGGATGCCGCAAATGGGTCTACCAGAACGAATTGCGGCTTTCACTGTTGCCTTTCTCTTCTTCTACTTTGTGACTTTGCCCCTCTTCCTTCTGCTTGGCGTGGGAGGCTTTGTCGCCAATCTCCTCGCGGGGGGAGTTGCAATAGTTGGCGGATTCGGCGCCTCCTTGCTGGTTCCGGCGGTAGTAAGCTTGATCGTTCAGGCTGCGGCGAGCTTGGGGTACAAGCGCATTACTGGCTCAAACACAGGCGTCGCCATCTCCGACATCGAGCTGGTGCGAAGCCCCTTTGAAGCTAGTGTGTCATATCACGTCAAGGCAAGAGTAGAATCAAAGGGAAAGAAGGTGCTTCATAATGCAAGGCCAAGGGTCAGCGTATATCGCGTAGGAGACGGAAGCGCCACGCAAGTAATCACCATCCGCCAGAGACTTGGTGACAACAGAAAGCCCACTCCTCTCGTTAGGAAGGATAACTACCCAAGTCAGCCTGAATACGAATGGACTTCTTCTGAAGGGAAATCGGGGAAGGGCGAGATTCCCGAAATCCGCGGAGGCGATTCCTTTTCCCTTCTCTATCCTGCGGACGTGGTTTCGATTTGGAAATCCGAAGATGGAACGCTCATTGAGCACACGAAGCAATCGCTCGATGTTGAGGAGTCCAAGAGATACATTGCCGCCGTCGAGATTAGCGCAGTTGGCCCCAACGACGACACCATCAATGCGCGGAAGGAGAAAGAGATTGGTGGGGCGTCTTCATAAGGTCGCTGCATCGTAGGCGTTCTTCGGGTTCATGTGCAGAGGGTCGACGTACTTCGCCACCATCACGTGCAGCAACTCGTTCTCGCAGAACCTCGGGTCACGTGGGTCCCTGGCAGAGTGGGAGACGGTGAGCCTCCTTGTCCAGCCCCTGGTCCTGACCCCAAGGTCGTCCATGGCGCATCTCCTCGCCGCCCGGAAGATGCTCTCCGTCTCCAGGCTCCCCTGGGTCCTGTATGGGTGGGTGTCCCCGGAGAGGGTCCAGACCTTGTCGAATATCCTGTGCCTCCTGCGGGCCACGAGAATCCTCCTGCCATCGTCAACACAGGCCATGGTTATTCCGACGTGCTTCTGTCCTAGGGTCGGCCCTTCACGGCCCTTCGTTACCCTGTGGGACCACCACCTGTCACCGTATCCGACTGTCTTACCTAGCTCGGTGACTAGCCGGACCTCGTATCTCCCCATGAGCCAACCGGTCGGGCACGGTGGCAGTTATATGTCGATGGCCATGAAGTGATTCAGAGAGCGAGGGAAGTTGAGAAGGATGGTGGAGGAAGGAGGCAACGCTACCAAGGTCAGAGTCGACGGAGAAGAGGCGGTCCTGCACCTCACGGACCAGTCGGTCATGTTCGAGAAGGGAGGCGGGGTCAGCGGGTTCGAGAGGAGCGCAATCAGGATGATGAAGCCGGACGGAGACGCAATGATCATCGCGTACTCGGTTGGGAGCAAGGTTGAGTCGGTTCGAGTGGAGCCGATGACCGCCGTGGCGTCTCTCTTTGTTCCGAGTTCTGCGAGCGCTCAATCGCCTTCCTCTGCAGGAGTAAATGAGGTCTTCGAGAGACTCTACAGAGAAACGAGAAAGGAACTCGAGGAGAAGCTATCAAAAGTAGAGGAGCAGCCAGAAGACAAGAGTCTCCGACTGACGCCCGAAGAACGGCAGAAGTACATCGCTGTCCGCAATCAGCTGACAAACCTTATCGGAGCAAAGTTCGGAGTCAGTCCCGACGGAGAGGAGCCCTTGCTCACATTGTGGGGCCTTGAGAATCGGCCGCACGAGTTGCAAGTTGGCATCGTCAAAGCCATGCACATTGACTTCCTGTTAGGTATTGTAGGTCCAAAGGCGGAGACGGAGGATGTAGGCTATCAAGCACGACAGGTTTGGCCTGGAGACTGGCCGAGAATTCTTGAGCGCTTCAATCTCGGAAACGAGTTGTACACCAGTGAAAGATTCGATAGGTATGTCAATTACCTGAAGGTTCACTGGGAATACCAGCCAGGGTCGAAAAGACCGGCCCTAGTCAGCTAAACCCAGTTCATTTTCTATGCTACAGCGTCGCCTCTATGGTCGTCCCATGAGGTCCTTGACCCTGCCATTCAGGTTTGATTTGAAGGAGGGTATATCGTCATGGTACTGTATATCAAACCGCCTGATTTCGTTATGGTCCATCTTCGCCGCGAGTGCTCTCTCGATATGAGGCTTCATGTCCTGTGGCAGTTGCAGTTCGGTGGTCAGCGCCCCGGCCCGGTAAGAAACGATGTTCTGCGCTGTCTGCCCAGGCATCTTGAGGTCGATGGCTCTGTTTATGGCAGATGCAGACCTGCTCGCGCCGAGGCCTCCAAGCGTCCCCACCGTCCCCATGAGAGCCATGTTCTGAAGCATGTGAGGAACCGAGTGTGAGAACCCTCCTCCAAACCCTCCCAACGCTGCCCCTGCCTTCTCTCTAAACCCAGCCGCGGGGTTGTTTATCGCCAGCCCTCCCAGCGCTTGTCCCGCCATCGCCATCCCGCCCTTGACCCCTGCCCCGCCAGGTCCTGCTGCTCCCGCTCCTATCGCGAAAGCCGTCCCCGCCGCAGCCATCCCCACCTGGCTCATGGTCTGGAAGAAGAAGCCTGTCATGGGGGCGAATACCGTCGGGGCTAGTATGGCCCCCAGGAGCGCCGCGAGGGCCACCCAAGTCTGGTCCACCGAGGCCGCCTGGAAGATCGAGCCGCTCCAGTGGTTGAGCATGTAAGCCGCGAGCCCGATGAAGAGGGCACTGATGACGCTGGCGAAAATCAGGCCGAAGAACGTGTCCTCGACCACCCCGGCGAACCTTGCCGTGAACTTGATGTTCCTCAGGACCAGCACTATCGGCATGGCCACCGTCACGGAGCCGATGAGGAAGATTCGGGCGCTCCCGAGGAGCCACGACATCGCCCAGGCCATCACGCTCGCTATGGCCCCGATGAAGTCGGTGAGCAGGTTTCCCCCGCTGGGCAGGGTGTTCCAGATGAGCTGGCTGTTCGCGAGGTAGGCCGTGTACGGGTTTCCCGGGCCGGCGATTATCTGCTGGTCGAGGACGTTGACGAACCCCGCGACCGCGTTGTAGGCGTAGGGGAGGAGGAGGACCAGTAGGAGGGTTACGAAGACGTTGCTGATCCCGGCCAGGGACCCGCTGGTCCCTCCCTTCTGGCGCTCTGAGTTACCGGTCAGGTACATGATGACGTCGATCAGCCCCGCCCCCACGAGCAGGATGATGGCGACCTCCGCGATGAGCATGTAGAAGTCCCCCAGGGGAAGCTGGTCGAAGGTCGCGAATAGGGCCTTGAAGTCCGGGTTGCTAGAAGAGATGCCGAGGGCTGGGACCTGGAAGAGCGGGATCTCCATGGTCAGGATGAACAGGTTGGCCTCCGAAGACCCACCGGCATAAGGGAGGGAGACAGGAGCAGCCGCCTGGGCCGTGGCGTACACCGTCGAGGGGCTGTTCGGGTCGTACGCCTGGACGTACATCGTCACCCGAGGGCTGCCGACGTAGTCGTTGAAGCTGGCGCTGGCGTTCACTGCGGCCGTCCCCGGGCCGGAGACGGCGCTGCTCGGGGAGAAGCCGAGGGGGTCTCCGCCGGTGTAGTTGTGGTTCCTGTAATCGGTGACGACTGTAATGTTCCCCCTCAGAGCGACCTCCTTCAGCTGGCTGGCCACGGTCACTGTCCCGTGGCAGCTGTAGACTATCCCTCCCCGACCCGCTGCCGTGGCGGGGCACCTGACGTTGGAGAGCGCCAGCTGGACCTGAGAGGACTGGGCGAAGACGCCCGTGACTGTCCCCAGCAGGCCGACGACCGCCAGGGCGAGGAAGAAGTATCGGGAGACCGTCACGTAGCCGGCGGAGACCTGGTAGAGGCCCGACCTGACTTCCATCCTATGGTGTCACCTGAAAGAGGAAGGGCTGCAGGCTAAAACGGGGCCGCTCTGGCGTCGTCCCGGGTCACGGAGCCGAGAGGCTCCTCTTCGACGGGGACGCGGACCGTCTCGTAGGCCTCGTCGGGGGCGAGCACCACCCCGTCCGTCGGGTCGACCAGCTGGCCGTCGCACCTGGCGACCCCCTGCCTGAGCACGACAACGGGGCGGGTCTTCACCCTGCCGAGCCCCTCGAGGTACAGGCTGACGAGCAGTCTCGGCGCGGCCATCTATCCGACCCCTCCCCCCCTGCCGGTGCCTCCGCGGGCCCCGACGTACTCTATCGCCCCCCAGATGCCGAAGATGGAGGCGAAGATGATCAGAATCCCGGTGAGCAGGGTGATGACCAGGTTCGCTGTGCTGACGAGTATCTGCGGGAGGGTGATGACGTTGCCTGAGACCGTCCCCACCGTGCAGACGCCGCTCCCGGCTGCGGTGCAGGGGATGAGGAAGGACGAGGAGGTCCCGCCCGAGACGAGGTACGTGACTATGAATGGGAAGGCGATGCCGATGACGACCGCTATGATCGCGGACTCGATCTTCTGCATCGCGGTGCCGAGTGCCATGATGACACAGGGGTTCGCAACTTATAACGAGCAAATCGGCGCTGGCGGATCTGTTCTACAGATGCGGGGGCGCCAGATCAGCCACGATGAAGGAAAGGGAGCCGCCCGTCGAGCTGGTCGGGATGCAATAGGCGTAACCCTGCCCCGGCGATATCCCCGGCACGCTCCATTCGCAGTTGTCCCAGGCCGGCTCGCCTGACTGGTTAGCAACAGGCAGATTGACGGTGATGGCGTAGCTCTGACCGGGCTCCGACGAGCTAGTCACTTTCTCAGTACATGTCCACTGAGTCGCCGGACCGGAGACGAGATTGAAGCATTGGAAGACGAATGGGTCGTCGCCCCAGCACGGTGTGGGCACTCCGGAACTCGTGCAGCTAGCGGCGGCGGTGATGTAGAAGAGAGGGCTGTACGCGGGCGGTATGCTCGTCTGCATGGCGTATGTGAACACCGTGTCCTGTGTGGTTCCCTTTATGGTCAGGGGGTAGCTCGTGTTCGAATTGAATCCGGCGCCTATGAGCGTCTCAATGGCGGAGGCGAACATCCCTTCTCCCAAGGGATGGCTGGCGCTGACGCTTCCGAAGCGAAACGTGTAGTTCTCGTTCAGCCCTAGGATGGCTGTGAGGTTCGTTATGCAGCAGCCCATCTCATTCCGAAGAGTGAGTGCAACGGTCGGACCTGCGGGCGTGTAAGGCCCTACCATCACGATTGACGCCAACTGGACCCCTCCCGGCGCCGAGCTGCAGCACTGGGACGGATTCCCTGCGACGGTGACGTGGAGGACCGCCGCCTGCCCCCACTCGTCCGCGACAGCGATGGTATACACCCCTGGAGCGAATGGGATGTAGGGGGGCGGGACCTTCGGGTTCCCGCCGTCGCCCAGAATCGGATGGTTCAGCATCCTTGACAGATTCTGGATGTCCCAGTAACCGCCCGTCGCGAAGCTCAGGGACATGTTGAACGGGCCAAGAGTCTGGTTCGTCCCTGTGACGTCGTAGAGTCCTGTGAGCCGTACTTCGTCACTGTTGGGCTGGAAGATAACGTGGTCGACGCTGACTCCCTCCATGCAGACGTAGCCATAGGACGTTTCGGCGACGGCCCTAAGGTCCTGCAGGGTGTAATTGCCCTTCAGTATGACCATCTGAGCCGGGAGACCGAAATAGCAGGGAGGCCAGAGGGCAACCGGAACCCCCTTGAACAGCCAGTCGTTTGCAGGCCGCACCGTGTTCTCCTGTGGAAGGCTGTTCAGTATGGACACGGTGATGTTGAGCTTCTCGCCCGGCGAGATTGTCGTCGCGTTCACCCCTGCCCTCAGTTGAAGTCCGTCGGAGGAGGATACGGCAGTACCGGGTGAAGGTGGTGCCGGAGGGGTCATCATAGAAGCAAAGCCCGTGGCCCCCACAACAAGAATCAGGATTCCGACGAAAGCCGCGGTCGAGGCGGATGCTGCCCCCCTACGAAGACCCATTGCCTCATCAGAGAGACTCAACCTGTATAGTTCTATCGTCTAGAACGGTTGTTCTAATCGACACGAACGGCATGTCTGCGCCGGCGACGGTCATGGTCTGAGGCTTGCGTTCGCGGACGCCCCTCTCGACCTCCAACACTCAGTTTGGGGCGGGTCAGGCCACGAGAGGAGCGCACCCTGCATGTAGGCCGCCCTGCCAGTACATGTCACCGACTCCAATGAGCAGACAACCAATCGATGCCTGGTAGTGTATGTAGCCGCTCCCAGCTCCATCCCCGAGGTAGGCCACTCCGCCAGGGGACGACTCGTTCACCACCGGAGCCCCGAATACGAACGCTACGACTAGGACCAGGCCGAAACCAAGCACAACCTTCTGTCTCCTCGACAACCCTGCCCGAACAACGCTCCTATCCATGCCCAACCTGTTTCGGGAGGCACATGGGAGACCATATAGTTCTAGCTCTAAGAACGCCTGCTCAATCTATCCGTGAATACCGGCTCTCCTTGTCTTCAGCGCGCTGCTCACCAAGAGCCACGCGAGGAAGGCTATCCCGAAGGCCGCCACCGTTGTCTCCGGAACAAGGTTCGTCAAGGGTGGCGGAGCTGTTGCCATCCCCAGGTCTAGCGTTGTCTTCGCTCCCCATAGGTTCGTGAAGACCACCTTCACATCCTGTCCGGTGGCAGGATAGGAAACCGTGTACAGCCCCGTGAGGCCCTGCAGAAGAGGCGACGGGTACGCTGATGGGTTCAGTGCGGATTCGTTTTCTACTACATGGCCGCCCTCGATAAGTTGGACACCCGAAATCCCTCCGCTCCAAGGCCCCACATAGAACGACGCCTGATACTCGCTAGGGCTGACCCTCTGCACCCCCAGCAGGTCCACGCCCCCTCCCTGCAGGTTCGCGTACACCGTGAGGTTCTGCCCCATGGGCCAGAAGCCGTACTCCTGAGAGGCGAAAGCTGCGGGTGTCTGGGGCGCGGTCGTGCTCCCGGCGATCCATCCTGTAGAGCCGTTGTTCACCAGCTCTAGGAAGGTCGTCGGCTGGTCGATTGTAGTAGAAACCGGGAGATAAGCCAGGTTCCCCTGCAGCATATTGTACGTCCACAGAGGGATAGTCGCGTTGGCATGGAAGACTGTGCCATTGAACGCATTCGGGACGGACATGGCAGAGCTGTTCACAAAAAATGGGACGAACGTGAAGTTTCCTGATTGTGTGACTCCTCCTGCCGTAATAGAAATCTCGGGAGGGACGAGGCTGGTCTGGTTGAGCAGCAGGCTCAGCGTCCCCTCCCCGGTGAAGACCATGGTCCGGTTCGTAGGGTAGAGGTCCTCCTGGAAGGCCCTGAGCGCCTGGGGGTCGTCCCCGAAGACGTGCTCAAAGTTCGAGGTCAGCCAGCCGTCAAGGGGAGACGGGTTGCGAATCGTAATAGAAATCGGCGTGTTCGGGAGGACATTCCCGTTCAAGCCCACCGAGACGACGTTGACCCTCCCGCTCCAGAGAGACGGGACCAGCCAGTAGTTCTTGTCCAGGGCGTAGCCCGCTTCGTGGGTCCACCGCCCGGCCATGGTGACGTTCTGGTAGACGAAACCCTGGCCGAGGAGAGGGGCCAGGCTCGAAGGCTCCACCTCGAAGACGTACTTCTCGATCCTCTTGTTCCCTTCGAGCATCGCAGAGCTGTTCCCGTTGAGCCACCGGTATCTGAGGGACCCCGTGCTGTTGACCACGTGGTACGTGAACTCCCCGGCGACGTTGGTCGGCTGGTAGCTCAACGAAGTGAAGGTGAAGTTATCGAAGTAGGCCCTCTCCCGGAAGGTCGGGCTCCCGTTGAAGGGGGAGGTATTGGCGTCTCCAGCATACGAGTATCCGGGCTCGTTCCCGTCGTACCTCACGAAGAGGACCCAGGGCCTCTCGAGGCTGCTCGGCGCCGTGCTGTTCCTGTACTCCATGTAGGCGTAGGCCGTGAACTGGGGGTCGTACCGGACGATGGCGAAGGGCTGGCTGGCGTCCTTTAGGGCGAGAGAGACACCCTGCCAGTTGAGCGCCCGCGCTTCAAGGGTGATGTTGTCCGGCCTGTAGGCCGCAGTTGTTCTTGCAACGTAGCAGAAGCGGCCGGTCCTTCCCAAAGTGTCAGCCGAGTAGTTCAGAATGCGGAGAGAGGGCGGGGTAAGCGAGGAGACGTTGATCTTGATGTCAGCCCTCTGGGGGGCAAATTCGAACGAGGCGTTCCAGGCGTCGCAGAACGAATCATTCCGATAGAAGCTCCCGTCCATATTCCTGAGAGTCAGGTCATGCGTGTCGGTGACGTTGACCAATCGAGTGTGCAGAGAGATGTCAAGCTGGATGACCATAACGCTCTGGGATGTCGTGAGTGTGGAGCTGAAGTGCTGCGTCGTGTTGCCGACCGTGACTGAACCGGTGAACGTGACCGAAGTTTCGACCGAGAAGGTCCCTGTTTGGTTCTCTGCCACAACGAAAGTGTCTCCCGACTTCTCGAACACTGGCGGGTAAGACCACGAAACAGAGTAGCTTGTGGTGTTCTGTCCAGTTGTGATAGAAACAGGGACGCTGAAACTGTCCCCTACGTAGAGTGAATCGCCAGGATTTGAGCGGATGTAGTTGACCGAACTGGAGACGCAGTCACCATACGAGTCGCAAGGATCGTGCGACGCCGAGTGCATGGCGCTTACAGCAAGCGCAATGGATACCAAGAAAAGCCATAACACAAGAATACGAAGAACTCTCAAGTGTCTACTCGCGCTGGTTCGGGCTAAAACGCGACGAGGACCTGTAAGAGTGATTCCGTATGTTTGGGTTATGCTGAATTTGTCCAGGCGTTATACCGTGACTAACGAGGAGATTATTCTGTGTGCTGAGAGCTAAAATAGCCCGTTTTGTCGAAGGCGGGTATGTCGACTGCTTTCAGCGTTCAACCACTGCTTGCGAGTGCGCTCAGTGCGGTTCCGTCACACTTCAAACCGAACGAATTAGCATACCTTGCCCTTACAAAGAAACCCGAGGATGTGATTCGGGACGCAGTCTCGCTGGAGCTTCGGACCACGGTGCCATCAGGCTACGAGGTGGCGAGGGAATGGAGGCGGTGCGATCTTGCTGTCCTGAGTTTTCAGAATGCGACCATCCCAAATTCTGGAAAACCCCAGTCCATCGTCGAGTTCAAGAGCATGTACACGTTCGACCCGCTAATCAACGGTAAGAGTTGGGACCACCTTCCTATGGCGCTCCTAAAAGACATGAAGACGAGGCGAAAGAAGTTTTCTGCAGCAAAAGAAGTAATTGGGGTCCTGGCAGCGACTCATACCAATGCACAAATTGGTATGCCGTATCAAGACTACATAACCAAGTATTGGGAGGACATTAACCGTGCCTTCGGGAAGTATGGGAATAATGCTTCCGCGATACTCAAGGCATGTACTCAGCAAATCCAAACGCTGTTAGCCAAGAACGGCTTCACTTTTGCTCCATGCTATATCAACGCAGGGCAATGGACTGGGGTCTCTGTCGAAATTCACTTCTGGATAATTAAATGATTGTTGGTAAGTCTGAACCAGCTGTAACTCAGTATTCCTCGTCGCCTTCGTCGTCCTCCTCCAACTCCTCGCCTTTCTGAGACATTTGCGCCGTCGAGTTTCTATGGGGCATTGACGCGTTCAGCGGCCCAGACCAGGGTGGAACGGATCGCGTGATACCGGTTCCGGACCGACAGCTCGCATACGCCGGCGGCGTCGGCGATGCTCTTCTGGGTCGGCTCCCCCTCCGTGCGTATGGGGTGCAGCTCGGAGTAGGCCACGTAGAGGGAGGCTGCGGCGACCGTGGTGGGGGCCTTCCCTGCCGTGGCACCGATTTCCTTCAAGGTCGAAATGATCTCGACGGCACGCCGCTCCACCGTCGGCTCAAGGCCCGCCCTGCGCGCGATGTCGGGGACGAAGGCGGTGGAATCGGGCTGGCTGACCCTGAGGCTCTCTTCGAGCAGTATCCTCCTGTATTCTCTGGCGATTTCAGAGGCTTTGACTCCAGTCGCGGCTGAAACGTCCTTCAGGGTCTTGGGTACACCGAGCACCCTGCACGAAGCGTAGACAGTCGCGGCCCGGAGCGCTTGGTAAGAGCTCTTGGGGCGGTCCTTCCTCTTCAGGTACAGCTGGAGCGCGGCCCACTCGAGCCTCGGGCTGTTCACCCCAAGCACCCCCGCGATGCTGCGGATCTCTCCGGGCGGTTCGGTCGGGACAGGTCGCATGAGGAAGTGGTGGGCGCGTGATAATAACGGGGTGGACGCGTCAGCGCAGCTTCCTTTTGCCCTGCAGAGACGCTCTGAAGATCAGCCGCGGGTCTGTCAGGTGGACGAAGGGCTGCTCGGTCCTGTATGCGTCCCTAAGCTGCCACACCAGCCTCACCAGCAGACCCCTGTCCCTCGACGCCGCAGGATGAGACTCGACCGCCATCTCCACCGCTCTTCTCACTGTCAGCCTCCTGGGCCTCATCGAACAGATGGGCTCGTGCGAGCCTAGCTTCTCGACGTAGTAGAAACGGCCGCAGAAGAAGCACCTTGCAGTGGGCCCGAAGGACATGCAAAGAGTGTCGCGTCGACGATAAAAGCCGTGTTTGCGTCAGTTCGGTTCTGCTTCGTTCATGGGATGGTGCGGATCCCTGCTTCAGTCGGGGCGGTTTTCCTCTTGAGGAATGAGAACACCAATCCGATAATCGAAAGAATTATGATTACGAGTCCAGCGTTTACTTCTGCCATAAACCAGTTGAAAGGCAGGGGCTGTCCAATAGTCTGTTCGACACAAGCGCAGCTACCCGTCGCTCCGATATACAACGTGCCGACTCCGAAAAGAAGACCGATTACGGACAAAACCCTGATTTTTCGACTCTTCAACTTGGTGTTCTCCCTTGCTCTGCGATTACATTATTTGGCAATTGCATCCATTTATCCTTGGCTTCGATCCCGATTCCGGCGCCTCCATGTAGGCTACCACCCTAAGTGAAGCGGCCGGCTCCACCACCCCGTTTTTGAAGCAGAGCCGTCAGTTCTTGTCAGAAGCGGCGGCGATCAGCTCGTCGAGCCCCTTCCTCGTGAGGGCGTAGAAGGTCCCCCTGCCTTCGGTCTTCCTGACCAGGCCCCCGGCTTCGAGCCTTGCGAGCCGGGCTTCCAGCTTCGACTCGTTCATCCCGAGGTTGGCCGCGAGCTTCGCGAGCGGACTGGGGCCCAGCCAGCTCAGGTATGTCATGATGCGGCGGTAGGTCCTGTGGTAAAGCAGGTCGTCCAGAGCTATCTGATCGTCCCGGCGCCGGCTCATTCCCCGCTGACTCCTGTCGATGATGACCCGCATAAAGAGGCGGTTCATTCGTTCGTCCTGCGGTCGGGACTGGGAGGGCTGTCCGAAACTGTCCTGGTTTCAACATATGGAACGCAGATTCTGCGTTCCAGCATATGGAACCGGCGGTTGGCTCTGGCGTCCGGTCGAGTACCGTCTCCTCCAGTGCTCCTTGAAGTCGGCCAGGAACGAGTCCATCCTCTGCTCGTCCCACTTCTCCATCCCGAAGGCCTCGAAGAGCACTATCCTCGCTCTCGCCTGGCTCACGGCCACCTCCTTCAGGAACCTCGCCTTCATCTCCGGGCTGATCAGATACGCGTTCTTCGCCGCCTGCCTCACCGCCCCCCAGTCCAGGAGCGTCCTGATCGCCCTCCAGGCGCTCGTCTTGCTGTATCCCAGCTTGACGATGTCGGTCGTGTTGAAGACCTCGAGATTGGCCCCGTAGATCAGCATCGCACAGGCCGCCGCCTTGAGGGACGCCCGCCCGTCCCGTCTGCCGCTTCCTTGCAGGGCATCCCCGGCGTCGCTCAATCCTTTCTCCCTGGGTCCTCCGCCTCTCTGAGCTTGTAGTGCTCGTCCATCTCGAGGAGCCTCTCTTTCCCGTCCAGGACCATGTAGCGCTCCCTCTTCGAGTCGAACCTCATGGCCCCTGTGATCGCCTCGCCCTTGAGGATGGAAAGGACGGCCGACGCCGCGGCCTCCGAGTCGTACGGCTGGACGAGGGTGACCCTCCTCGCCTTCCCCTGCCCGTCCTTCGCGTCTTCCTCCTTGAAGTGCACTATGACCCAGAACCGGGCGCTCGCTTCCCCTTTCTTCTTTCTGCCCTTCCTGCGGCCGCTGCACTCAGGATTGATGCACTCGACTTCGGTGATGAACAGGCCCAGGGGCTCGACCGACTTCTTCCGCACGATGCCGTCGCTTCTCAGCCCTGTCAGGAAGGTGAAGGTCACGTCCACCTTGTGCTTGAACGGGTTGTGGGCCCCGCAGTGCGGGCACTGGAGAAAGTCGAGCGAGGGCTCGGCTGCCTTGGACGTCCCGCGCTTGCCCTTCTTCTTGTCGGCGGTCGCGCCCGCGCTGTCGGGGGCCTCGGTCGCATACTCCGGGAACACCTCGGAGAACCAGGCCACGCTCTTCACGAGCTCCTTGGCAGCCTCCGGCTTCACGGCGCCCGGGTCGAACTTCTTGTCCGCCGTCACTGCGGCCACCTGGAACATCGTCCTGTCGTCCGGTAGCTTCGTGAACTCCTCGGTGTGCGCCAGCGCGAACCTGAAGCCGCTCTTCTTCTCTACCTCGTAGAGCTTCCTCAGCTTGTCGCTCCCGAGGGTCCTGGCTATCCGTATGCTCCTCGTCATGGTAGTATTGTCCTTGCCCGCCCTCTCGCAAATCGAGATGACCTCGTCCTCGCTCTTGTCCTGGAGGAGTAGCCTATAGTACGCGAGCTCCTCCTCCACCGACAGGGGCTTCCTTTCTCCCTGGCCTTCCTCGTTCTCCATGAGGGCCCTTGTGATGACCTCGTCCTCTGTCAGGCCGTAGTCTATCTCTGCGCGGTAGACCGCCGGCGCCCCCGGCTTCCCCGCGAGGGATTTGATGGCGAAGTATCTCCTGGTCCCGATGTACACCTCCCACTTCCTCCCATCGCCGCCCGCCTTCGGGACGGCCCTCCCCCTCTGCAGCTGGCCCTGGGCGAGTATCATCTCGGCGAGAGCCATGATGCTCGGGTCCTCAGGGCCGTACTCGAACCTCATCATCGCCTTCGGGCAGGGCTCGCACCCCTCTATCGGGAGGTCGGCTGTCTCTGTGTGGTGGAGGGGCATCCCTCTCCTAGCGCCCCCCTTCCTTCGCCGTCGCGGTGGCAGCAGTCTGCCACCCTTCCTGGTCAGGAGGAGGGTCGCGCCCCAGTTCGCTGGGCAGAAGGACGCCCTCGACCCCTGCGTAGCTCCTGTCCCTGGGCAGGACGGCCGTCTTCAGCGCGAGCGCCCTCACGCGGCTTCTGGCCTCCGTAGGAAGGGAACGGAAGACCTGCCTGTCCGAAAAGTAGAGCGACTCGATCGCGAGAGTCTCGGGAGACCTGCCGTTCGCGCTGGCGACGCTCCTCCTGAACTCCGCGAGGGCGAGGGACCTGAGCCGCTGGGCGCAGCCTGCGGCGTCCGCGAGCATGGAAGAGACCGGGTATCTCGCTTCGATGTTCAGGTAGCGCCCGATGAAACGGTCGGGATTGATGACGACGGTGGCGGGCGGCGCCTGGGAAGAGCCAGCAGCGGGAGATGGAGAGGACGGGTTCAGCGCCACCTCCTTCAGGAGCCTGAAGTAGGTGAAGCACTTCTTCGGGTCGAGTGTGAGTTTCAGCGTCGACTGGTCGTCGTCCGGCACCTCTGCCTTGAGCTCGGGAGGAAAGTCGATGATGCTCGCACCCTCGAAATGGATGAGCACGTCCCCTTCGCTGTCGAGCGCATCCCCCAGCAGAAGGGGAACCTTCACGGAGCAGAAGACGACGCCGTGGACGGAGCGTGAATCGGAACCCCCGATCATCCTGGCCATTCTTCTCATCGTCTCGCCCTCGCTTCCCCCTATGACCGCGGCCCGCGCCTTCCTTGGCGAGCCGTTGACGAAGACATCTACGGAGCCGGGGCCGCCGCACTCCACCCTGACGGTGACTGAGTCGAGGCTCATCCTGAACCCGGACCTGGCCAGGCACTCCTGCACCTCGGTGGCGGGGATGCCCAGGGCCTTCGCGCCGACGTAGAGCGCGTGGAGGACCGCCTTTTCGCGATTGATCGCCCCTCCTGACGACTTCATGAGCTTCGAGGCCATCGTCTCGACCTGCTCTGCCAGGGCCCTCTTCGCCTCGTCGGAGAGGCGGAGGAACCTCACCGCCCTCTCCGCCTTGTCGTGCGTCTCCTTCGCCCCCTGGCGGAGGAAGGTGGAGTCCAGGAAGTTGGCCTCCCTCCTGGAAACAGAGCCGCCGCCCTCTATCTTGGGCCTGACGATGCCGTCGTACCTAGCTGGGGCGACCTCCCCCCGCGGGTTGGTCCCGGGGGCGATGTAGTACGCCTCCCCTCCGTAACATCTGGTGCAATAGGAGCCTTTGTAGGGGGTGCCGCACCTGTCGCAGATTGTGCCGCAGCGGGGGCAGACGTTGCGGTCGGCCATGGCTGAGCCGCAGTAGGGGCATCCGAGGCGCTGACCGTCTCCCATCGTCATCTTGGCCGCACCTCGAATTTAACGCGAATACCGGCGAAAGGCCGTCCCTTCCTGTTAAGAAGCCCGGAACGATATGCAGTTGGGTCTGAGATTTCAGAAGCATTCTGGGATTCCGCCGGGGTGTCTCCGTCGATATTCATCGAAACCGGAAGGACACGACTGTTGTGAGTATTTGGTAATTCGTGGCCATAAATTGAGCGTGGGCCGTGCTCAGAGAATGGCCATAGGCCTCTTGCCACCTTGGAACGAGGTGCGGCGGGCGATGACGGCGGACCGACCCGTCTTCCTTTGGCCTGCCGTGGTCAGCCCTTTCCTGCGGCCCGGTGCAGAATCGTCCCGTTGTCGGCGGTCAGTCCGTTCTACACGTCGTGAATCAGCTTCCTGCAGATGAAGCACTTCCACGCCTTCGCACCCCCGAGGTACACCATGGGCTTCTCGTGGCAGAGGACAGGGACAGCGTACCAGTAGTAGTCCCTTTTGGCGGCTCGGACCGGGGTCGGAGGTATGTGGAGGCGTTGCTCTATGCTGAGCGGCTGGCCGGGTTCTTTCGGAGGTTCGACAGCATCAGGTCTGGGTTCGAGAGTGGGCGCCTCTGGTTCTGGGTCGGGCTGAGCCAGGTCGATGTACGGCTCAAGCTCCGACCGGAGGAGCGCCACGGCCGCGAGGGTCTGACCGTCCCCGGAGTCTCTCGCCTTCGCCTCGAACTCGGCTAGCACTTCGACGAGCTTGTAGACGACCGGGGCCGCGGGGCCGGGGTCGAACTGCCTCACGACCGTCGTGAGGAGCCCGTTGACAAGCTCGCTTACGCTCTTCTTGGACCTTATCTTACCGAGCGCGTCCCCGACCTTCTTGTCGACGGTTACGTGGAGGGGGATCTTCTTGGCCGCCGGGTCGTCCGCGCCGTACCTGCCGAGGCTCAGCCGTGACTCACCCGCCGCCCCGCGGCGCGGCAGCGTCCTGTCCGTCCTCGCCCGCAGATCCATCCTTACCTGACACGTCCTGGGTGAAGAGTCGGCTCCCCGCCGTGACCTTAAGGATGGCATCGACGAACGCCCTCTTGCTCGCCTTCTTCACGGCGGTGTTGGCCAGGCTGAATGCTTCGCTCCTGGAGAGGGGGATCCTGTACTGCCTGACTCCTTCAGCCTCTCTTGTCTGGAGGTCCTCCGGGTTCTTGACGTTATCAGGCAGGCTTTCGACAGGCACCCAAACGTATGCGTACTCGGACTCGGCTGTGTTGCAGGAGCCGACCCCGTTCCCGACGAACTCCCCCCTGGCGTTGTAGAGCCTGCACTCGGCGATGTACTCGAAGTACGGGACCTCCTGGTCGGTCTTCTCCACGCTACTCACTATCTTCGTGTCGGCGACCAGGTTGAAGTGGCGCGCCAGCAGCTCCGCCCCCGGCTTCAGCAGGACGGGCTTGGAGGATCCCGGGAGGGTGTCGTAGTCCGTCCCCTTCTGCATCACAGTCCTGTAGACGGCGTCGAGCATCCTGTTCATCCGCTCCAGCTTCGGGATGCTCGTCTTCTCGTCCGGGACGTCGACGGCCGACAAACCTCTACAGCACCCTTCCCGTGAGGGGCCCGTGGCCGTCCCCCAGGAGAGAGCAGCGTCCGTCGCGCAACCCGGGCTCAAGAACGCCGCTCCGAGCCGAGGGAGGTGAAGGCGTTGCCGGCGCAGACTGGTTTGGAAAACGCACGGTGGTCCTTATAGGCAATCCCTCCAGCTTGCTCGCTCGCCAAGCATTTAAGTATAACGTAGCCCGACCGTAGGAGTATGCCAGAGAGACGTTTCCGGACGATCACCGTCTCGGCGCAGCTCTACCAGCATGTCCAGGAGAGAGCCAAGAAGGAGAAGAAGCCCCTGGCCGTCTTCGTCAGCGACATCCTCGTCAACATGCTCTACGTCGACGAGAGGTTCGCGAACTACGTCCCCCTGCTGGATCTGGTCGCGCTTGAAACGGACCAGGTGATCATCAGGGACAACAAGAAGGACAAGATCGCGGACGTCAGGGTGAGGAAGGGGGCCAGCGGGAAGGTCGAGCTGTACTGCGACTTCGACAGGACCGACTACTGCCCCCACACCGCGTTCGCCGCGGCGCTCCCCCAGGTGCTGAACGCCGCGAGACGGTAGGGAGGTCGGGACGCGGACGACTGCCTGCACGACTGCCATAGTGGGAGCGCGGTTCCACGTGCTCCGTTCCCTACGGCCGGCGCGCGAACAGATTCAGGGACGGGTCTCTCCCCTCCGCAGAATGCTGAATCACCGTCTCGGCATATATTGCAGCATGGAGACGTGACGCATCCAATGAAAATCGCAGTCGACGTGGACGACGGAGTGAAGGGGTTCCTGGAGCGGTACGCGGCCGCCAGGGACGTCACGCTGGAGGAGGTGCTCAGGGGGCTCATACTCTCAGACGTGAAGAGGCTCGTGGAGGGGCTGTCCACCGAGGAGAGGGCCGAGATGCTGGGGCTGGGCGGGCTCTTCCGCTGACCCGGCAGAGGCGAAAGGCCAGTGACGACCCCGCCTCGCTTCGTCAGGGCCCTGGACCTGCTGGACCGGACCGGACCGAGCCTCTCGAGTGGAGTGGCAGCGCTGGACGACCTAGTAGGGGAGCTGAGGGGCGGCTCTTCGTACCTCTTCTACGACGCGGGAGGGTTCCTGCACGGCCTCGTCCCTCCCCTGATGGTAAGGGCGACCATCCAGGGCAAGGTGGCGTACATGAACAACACAGACTACTACTCCGAGAAGACCCTCGTCCAGCCCGACAGGCTGGCCTTCTACGCGAAGAGGGAGGGCCTCGACCCGGAGTCGGTCCTCTCCAGGATCTACTTCGTGGCGGCCTACAACGAGCTCAGGCAGGAGAAGGCCGTCGACGCCCTCACGCGGATGATGCGCCAGGAGGAGGACACCCGGCTCGTGGTCATCCACAACCTCGCGCGGTTCATCCCTGGAGCGAAGGACCGCAAGAAGGCCATCGAGAGCCTGAACCGCTCCCTCGCCCCCCTCTGGCAGCTGGCCGCGGAGAGGAGCATCGTCGTGGTCATCACAGTCCACGCCTCGAGGGTGGAGAGGCGGAGCGTCCCGCGCCCCTCCGGGAGCCACATGCTCTGGCACCTCGCCAACGTGATTGTCTTTTTTCGTGAGCCCGATGCGGGCGGCCCGGTCCAGGCCACGCTCGTCAAGCATCCGACGAAGCCGACGCCCCAGTCGGTCGAGCTGTTCCAGGGAGGCGAGCCGCTGATGGGGCGGGTGACCCCGTCGTTCACCCAGGTCTACCAGGAGCTGGTCGAGAGGCTGAGGAGAGACTTCGTCCCAATGATGAGGGACGCCCGCCACAGGGAGGCGTTCGAGGCGCTCCTGAGGGAGGCGTGGGACAGGGAGCGGGCGGCCATGAGCAACTCGGAGGTCGTCCTCCTCTTGGACGCGCTCAACCTGATGGCGAACGTCCACAACAAGGGCCAGCTCGCGCAGCTGAAGGGGCGCGTGGAAGAGATCGAGGAGAGGCTGGCGAGGCTTGAAGCAAGATAGCGGCTGGCTCTTCGACGTCTACGTCTCCGGCAGCCAGGCCGTGCTCTGGGTAAAGCGCGAAGACGGCAGCATGCTCAGGCTCACAGACACCTACGTCCCGTTCTTCCACGTCAGGGCGGTTGACGCCGAGTCCGAGACGCACTTGCTCTTCCACCTTCCCGAGTGCGTAGGCGTCCGTGGCGCATCCCTGGAACGGAAGAAGACGTCGCTCGCGACTGGAACCGAAAGCTCCCTGATTCGCATAGAGACGGACGGCCCCCAGTCGTTCAAGGCCCTCGTCGGCTCCCTGGAGGCCAGCAGGTTCGTCGAACAGACCTACGGGGTCGACTTCCGCCACTCCCAGAGGTACCTCCTGGCGAAGCTGAAGGTCGAGCCGACAAGCAAGGTCGTCGTGGAGCACGAGGGCGGGCGGCTGGTGAGAATGGAGAAGGCGGACGACTCGAAGGAGCTCGTCCCCCCGCCCTTCACGATGATGCGGTTCAGGGTGGGATACGAATCGGAGAGCGGGGGCAAGAGAATCACCAGGATAGACACAGTCTGGAGGAGGGAGGCGAAGTCCTTCGAGGGGAAGGAGTCGGAGGCCATCGCCTCGTTCGTGGAGCACGTGAACCAGACCGACCCCGACATCCTCTTCTGTCCCAAGTGCGACGAGCTCACCTTCCCCCTGCTGCAGGAAAGGGCCCGCGCTAACGGCGTCGGGCTGCGGCTCGGGAGGTCCCCGGACGGGGAACAGGCGAGGGCTCAGGGCTCTTTCGGGGGGAGGGCGGTGCTCGGGGACGTGTTCTACGGCTACACGTCAGACGACTGGGGGGTCGCCGGGCTGGTGGAGCGGTCGAGGTTCGCCTTCCTCCCAATCGGGCTGGCCACCCGCTGGAAGAGCAACAGGAGCATCGACTCCAGGAACTCCTTCGAGCTTATGGAGCGCGGTTATGTGATACCCCGGGAGAACTACTTCGAGTCGGCCAGGAGCCTCATGGAGCTCGTCCGCAATGACAGGGGAGGCATCACAATCACCCCAGAGCCCGGGATCCACGAGAACGTGGCCGCGCTCGACTTCGACTCCGAGTTCCCCAACATAATCATGCGGGACGGCCTAAGCTACGAGGGGAACGGGTACGACGACGACGGCGAGGACCGGGCCTTCAGGCTCATCCCCACAGTTATCGCACCGTTCACGAACAGGAGGCTCTGGCTCAAGAGGCTGAAGAAGACGCTCCCGAAGGGGAGCGACCTGCGGCGCTACTGTGAGCAGAGGATTGAGACGCTGAAGATGATCGCTGTGACCCAGTACGGAATCTCCGGCTGCTGCTGGAACAGGCTCGGCAACGTGCTTACCTTCGAGGCGATAAACAGGGCGTCGAGGGAGGCGATGGTCAGGGCGAAGCAGAGGGCGGAGTCGGAGGGGTTCAGGGTCGTCTACGGGGACGTGGACTCGCTTTTCGTCCAGAAAGCGGGGGCGACCAGGGAGGACTACGAGGCGCTCGCGGCTAGGATCGCCCAGGCGAGCAGGCTCCCCATGTCCCTCGACAGGCACTTCCGGTTCGTGGGGTTCCTCCCGCTGAGGAGCGACGCGAACTCCTCTGCCCTGAAGAGATACTTCGGGCTGACCTTCGACGGCGAGGTGGAGGCCAGGGGAATAGAGCTGAGGAGGTCCGACACGCCGGAGTTCGTCAGGGAGTTCCAGACCTACCTCATCAGCCAGATGCTCGACTGCAGGAGCCTTGCCGAGCTGTTTTCAGAAGGCCTGGAGAGGGGGAGGGAGGTCACGCGGAGGGCCATCACGATTTTGGAGAGCGGAAGTGTCCCTAACGACGCGCTGGTTGTGACCAGGACGCTGAGGAAGCCGGTGGCCGAGTACAAGGCGAGCGTGGCCCATCGTTCTGCCGCCATCCAGCTCCTTGCCATAGGACAGGACGTCGAAGCCGGCGACAGCGTCGGGTTCGTCTACTCCAATGCCGAGCACTCGAACCCGCTCTGCAGGGTGGCCCTCCCCGGCAGCTCGGACCAGTACGACAGGAGGACGTATCGCAGGCTCGTCGAAGAGGCAGCCAAGACGGTGTTCAACGCGGCCGGGGCGGAACTCTTCCCGAAGGCGGACCCGCTCCAGGCCAGCTTTTGTTGAATCCGAGGCACCCAGCGGAGCGTGCGTCATGGCGTCCTAGCCAAGCCAAGCAGGCCTGCTTGCTTCGGGCCCGTTTGTGGACGGTGTTCTGCTGCGGTCGTCTCCTAGTGGCATGAGGGTTCATGCCAATAAATAGAAGCCTCGAAGTCGGGCTCTGGTAAGTTGGCGGTTGATTCAGGGCGGTGTTAAGCCTCGGTTGATGGCTAACGGGGAACGAGCTTTTCTAATTCTGCAACATACTCGCGGTAAGCGATAACGAGCTTGGCATTGATATCGAAGAACCGTCCAAGGCCTGCAACTAAGATTCCAGCATCGGTTGGACTCTGCTGACCTGCAGCAGTTCTCAAGCTTTGAAAGGCCTGCGCAGCTTCCTTGAGTTCATTTTCGTAAACCTCTACGGTGGTCTTTAGTTTCATCAGCTTATCGGGGCCGGACATGGTCAAGTCAGATTAACCTCGATTGGAGCCTCTTCTGGGGTTTGGTCGTTGACCAAATCCGGAAGCAAGTCAATCAAATAACGCTCAACGCCCAAACGTCTTTGCTCTGTATCGACGTATGCGAACTTGAATCTGCAATCCTTTGTCTCCAGAATCTTTCTCAGTCGCTTGTTGGGTTCGCTCCCGAAGAAATGCGCGACTAAGCGCTCTTGTAGGTTCTGAGACTCCCCGACATAGAACGTGCGGAATTTTCCATCCTCACCCCGAGACATCAATCGATACACACCACCCCTCGGCTCGACTTCCTGCCTAACTACGTCTACGTCACAGTTGAAGAGTCCATGCCATCTGAGGTTCAGGGACAAGCTCTCCAATTACTCAGTTCTCCTCTTTAGACATTTCCTTCGTCAAGTTCTCTGTCGGGAGACAGAGTTCGACTCGGTTCCCTCTTATGGCGAATTCCAACGAATCCACAGTCTTTCCCTTGCCGAGATGCTCGATTATCGGCTTAGGGACGTTCAACTGGTATCCTCTTGTCGGATGAGTATTTACAGTCACTCTAAACCGTTTGGTGTCCTTTTTCCATTTTGGCATTAACGCCACACCTCCTTGTATCCATATTGATACGAGTTGCGTTCTGGATAATGGTCAGCCATTTGTTCTGTCCTTCGATTCTGATTCCGGCTCTTTCTGATGGCGTCTGGCCGTTCAGACCCTCGTGTTGCCTCAAGTAGTTGTGGTAAATCTGATACCCCCTAAGAATAGGGGTGTCTGCCCTTTTAACACCCCTCATCACTTTCTCCCTGTCACGGACTTCGCCATTCAGACGTTCCATTTTGTTGTTGTGAACCATCCCGTCTAAGCGAATGTCTCGGATGTGCTGAACTCTAGTTTCCTTCCTTTGCGTCCACCACTCCTTGATAGTCGCCTCTCCGAAGTTGAACGCTCCGTCCGAAATGAGAACTTTCGGCCTCTTGCCAGCCTTTGCCTCGGCCTCTTTGAACATCGGTCGAACATCAGAGGTTCCTTTGGTGTCGCTGACTTGTTGAGCAATCCAGAATCGAGTGTCATCGTCCATCATAGCGAACAGGTACTTCATATTGCCCTTCACCTTCAAGAATAACTCGTCCGTTCTCCATGTATCGCCAAGTTGAGGAGCCAGGCTGTCGAGGTAGGTGTGCATCAACCCGACATACTTTCGAATCCAGTTTAGAACCGAAATGTGAGAGATGTTCACACCTTGGAGTCTGAGGAACTTCTGGACGCCTCTCAGACTTTCGCCTGTGAAGTAGAGTTGCATTGCTGAGGTTATCGCCTGCGGACTCGCCCTCATCCCCTCAAAGCCGAGGTTCACGCTGAACGTCCTCCCGCAGCCAGCACATAGGAACCTCTGAATCCCTCCGGCCTTCGTCTTCCTCACTCCGAACTTCCTCAGATTCACAGAACGGCAGAAAATGCATTCCTGAATACTGACCGGATGAATCCTAATCGGCTCCTTTGCGACAATTTTCCTCAGTATGAAGCTCAGTTCAACTGCGATTTGATGTTTACACCTGACACCGCGATAGACAGAATCTTGACATGAACAATACCAACCCGTCTCGGTAGAAACGACGTCATACTCTTTGTCCAACCTCTGGCTGTGAACTTTGTATTGGCTGTCGCTCAACCGTCTCACCCATCCGAATTGTCGGGCGATTGCCTCACCTTTCAGTTCTCGAAAGTCGTGGGGCGGTTGTTCCTTCATTAGTCCCACGATTCGCCCGAATCGTATCTGGCTTCGAGGGTCGAAAGATAGTCCTCGAACCTATCCGTGTCCATCTCCATCCGGAGTTGTTCCCGGCTCATGGCTCCAGTATCCACGTGGATATTATATTAACCCTCCGGTTATCCACGTGGATAGCACGTGACGTGGAGAAACATGAAACATTGTTCTGTGACTGTATCACAGAAGATGACTCAACGTTTTAATAAACGGACTCGTGCTGCTTGCCGTGATGTCACATCGGATGACGGTTAACGGAGGGGTCTTCGCGTCGCTGGGAGTCGGTATCATCGGCGCAGTCGTAGCGGCAGCACTGTTAGGAGAGGCTGTTCTGCCAATAGCTCTCGTGGGCTTCACGGCTGCATCAGCGGCTGGGTTCTATCTTCTGAACTGAGCTTGGTCTCAACCGACCTGGCTCTGGAAATACTCCTCGGAGTTCCAAGCGTCACTACCGCTTCCGCTCTCATCTGGCTCCAAATGATGAATGGCTGGATTGAGGAAAAGAAGCGCGATTTGGCGGCAGGACAAGCGGTCAGAGAGAAGTACGTCACTGAACAGTTCCCCAAGATTCAGAAGGAGGCGGACGAAGCGACGAAAGTAGCGCAGCAATTCGGGCAAGACCCTGACATAATTCACCAACTGAATCAAAAGTTGGACGGAATGAGCGATAGCTTGGACGAACTTGAGACCATAACACAAGCAAAAGCAATTTTGATTCCCGCAATGCGTAGAATCAGAGATATTGGAGCATTGGTAGTAGTAATCTCAGGGGCGGTAGCTCTCTTATACGGTCTCGAATACGACATTCTTGCGTCGGTTAGTTCGGCTGTCTTGGTATTAGTGGTAGAGTTCGTCCTCATGATGATTCTGTTCATAGTTACGACGAGTGCGTCTCATTATAGAAGGGTTCTGCGTCTCCTCAATGAGGAGAAACTTTGGCGTACCGAGTGAAATCATCAACCGAGGCTTAACACCGCCCTGAATCAACCGCCAACTTACCAGAGCCCGAAGTCGTGCTATTCATGAGCGAGAAGAACCGCCCGAAGTACAGCTTCTCCAAGAGGCTCGAGGGGGGTGATTTCCTCAACGTCGCGGTGTGGCCCGGGAGGTCGAACCCGCAGGACGAGGTGGTGAGCGTCCAGCTGAGGAGGTTCGACGGCGACTGGAAGACCCTGGGGAGGGTGGCCCTCTACAGGACGAAGGAGGGGGCCTACTCCGAGCTCCCGGAGAAGGCGCCGACGCAGACGGAAGGGGCCTAGACAGATGAAGGCCGAGTTCGAAGAAGGAAGGGGGTCTGCCGACCTCCCTGCTGAGAAGCGCGCCGACCTGGAGGCCAGGGTCGCTGTCTGCGACGTTGAAGGGGTGTCTGCCCTTGGCGGCATGTCGAAACGTGATGCGCTTCGCCTCATAACAAGGAGGAGGGAGAAGGACTCCGGGACGACGGAGAGGAAGGCCCTGAGGACTGCGGATGCGAGGAGGCTCAAGCGCGACCTCCTCGAGCTCCTCGCCAGCGAGGCTTCGTCTGACATCGGGAAGAACTGCGTCCTCCTTTCCGCACCCTCCCTCGACAGGAAGGTGTTACGGAACAGGCTTGAGCTCTGGACGAAGGGGAAGGAGGTTTCGGACGCGCTCAAGCGCACGGGCAAGCTGGAGAAGCTGAGGGGCGCGCTCAGGCGGCTCTCTTTCGTGCAAGCAAAGGCGGCCATGTCCCCCACGCTGCAGTTCTTCGACTCGAGGAAGGAGATGCTTGGCGTCGTCCACCAGGTGCTGACCGAATTCTCCGACCCGGCCGTGGAGTCGTTCTTCGAAGGCATAGACCCCAGGGACGTCCATGGATCGCTCGCGGCGCTCGAGGAGTTGGGGGCCCTCAAGATCGAGGATGCTGAAGCTGCGATCTCCGACGCCGAACTTTCGATAAACGACGCGCTGAGGAGAGGCGTCCGGGACAGGGAGAAGGCGATTTCGACCATCGAGGCGAAAGTCGAAGAGATTGTATCGTCTCTTGGTTTCAACTGGGAAGAGGAGGAGGCGCTGAAGAGGGCGGCGCTCGGGGTCTCCTCTCTCCCGTTCGAGTTCGACAGGGCGGCGACCAGGAGGCTCGTGGAGGCGTGGAGGGAGCGGAAGGAGCAGGAGCTCGCGGCCAGGACGGAGAAGGCGGAGAGGAACCTCAGGCAGCGTGTGCGCATGGTGAACGACGCTGTCGGGAAGGCCGTCCTCCTGGACCAGATGCTCGCGATCGCCTCCGCTACGGAGAAGTATTCTCTCACCATCCCGGAAATCGGGCAGGCGGGGATAGGCTTCGTCGGGGGGAGGAACCCGTTCTTAGCCAGAGACCATCTTGACCACGACTCTCCCTCTTCCCTGCAGCCCGTCAGCTACTCGGTAGGAAAGCCGTCGTCCATCAAGCTCCCCAAGGCCAGGCCCAGGAACGCTGTCATGCTCACAGGGGCCAACAGCGGAGGGAAGACGACGCTGCTCAACACGCTCGCGGCCATACACGTCCTGACGCTGCTGGGGCTCCCTGTCCCCGCAGAGAAGGCGGAGACGGTCCCCATGCCCATCTATCTCTTCAGGAAGAGGGCCGCGAGGAAGACGGGGAGCCTCGAGCACGTGCTCAAATCCATCATCCCCGTGCTCGCGGTGAGGCAGAGGAAGCTCGTCCTCATCGACGAGCTCGAGGCGCTCACCGAGCCCGGCGCTGCCGGAAGGATCATAGCCTCCATCGTCAACAGGGCAGCGACGACGAGCAGCCTCTTCCTGCTGGTGACGCACCTCGCCAACGAGACCCTCCCCCACGTGAAATTCCCGGTGAGGGTGGACGGCATCGAGGCGAGCGGGCTCGACGAGAAGGGGGAGCTGGTGGTCGACAGGCAGCCCAGGTTCGACCACATAGGCTCCAGCACGCCCAAGCTGATAATCATGAAGCTCTCGAAGAGCAGCAGGAAAGAAGCCGTCAGGGCGCTCTACGACGAGGTCCTGTCCTCCCTCGAAGGGGAGGCGGGAGCTCCTGTCCAGGCGCCCATCGCATTCCCGTGGGCGTCGGAGGAGCCTGCCCCGGATGCGGGTCCGGCAGGGTGGTGAAGGACGGCTCGAGGAGGCGCTACCAGATGTACTGGTGCAAGAAGTGCAACTTAGGGTTCAACGACAGGAGTGGGACGATCTTCTAGGACACAAGGTCCCGCTGAGGAAGTGGTTCCTGATGGCCTTCCTGATTCAGTTCAACATCTCTGTCCTCGAGGTATCGAAGACGGTGGGGATACCCTACAGGAACGCGTTCTACATCGCGAAGAAAACAAGGGGCGGGATGTACGTGAACTTGCAGTGCCCGGGAATGGTTTGTGAAGGATTCGAACCCACATATGTGGACTCGCATCCCACCCAGGGCCGTCATTACCGCCAACAGCACGATTAGCCGAGCCGCGAACGGTCTTGGCTAGGTTCGCAAACCCATGGACTTCATGGTCGGGATGGCGGGTGCGGCTAGGAACCAGGCCGAATCGAAGGAGGCCGCGAGCATTTTCACGAATGATTCGCCGTTTGACCAGAGTGAGACGTGCTCAGAGATGTCCTCTTCCAGGGCATCGTTGATCGCGAGAGCCACTGAGCCAACCTTCATGTCGTAGATCGATGCATTGGTCGACTGATTTCTTACGTGACGGACTTCGGCTACTTTGCTCAGCGTTCTAATGTCTTTGGCGTTCGCTCTGGTGATTTCGGTTATCACTCTGAACCTCACACCTTCCCTCGCTTTCTGGCTCATGAGAGAGACGAAGTCCCTGAACCTGCTGAGCCGGATGAGGCCATTGGATGACATAAAAAGTGACATGTCGGAGGTGCATCCTGACATCGATTCTATCATACGGAGATAGGTCCTGACCCTTCCCTTCATCACGGAGAAGGTTTCCGCCTTGGGAGGGGTCACTAATTCCGAGAGAGAAAGACTTGACAGGACCGAGTCCCTCGTCTGTTCGAGTTTTCTAAGTTTGGCAGTCTGAAGTTCGAACAGGCGGTCGATTGCGTCCCGGGGATCGATTGGTTTGAACCTCGTCGGTGAATCGACGGTCGGGTCTACCAGCCCGAGCCGCTGAAGCCTCTGCAAGAGGTGATGCGTGTTGCTTCGCTCCTTTTCCGCCAGGGTTGCTACCTCCGTCGTGGTGGCGACGCCAAGTCTTGCGGCCGCGAGGTACACTTTGGCTTCTGAGCTTGTCAGGCCCATGTCTACTAGAGCAGTCAGAAGCTCACCGCTCATGTTGTGTATGTTGTGTAACACACACTTATCCTTTTATCCGGCACGAACTTCTAGGCTATCGTGGTTACTCGCCTTAATGACTACCTCAACGCCATCAGCGTTTTTGAGCGTCTCGAAATTGGGTTGATTTCATTTTCTCCCAATCCGATAAGGCAGTACAAGGATGATTTGTCTGACCTGACTGCTTCAATCCAGGAGCACGGTCTCCTGGAGCCGATCATAGTCAGGCCGAAGGGGAACGGGTTCGAAGTAGTTGCCGGCAACCGGCGCCTCAAGGCATGCCGGCTTCTTAGGTTCCGCAGGGTAAATTGCGTTGTCTCCAACCTTGACGATGCTGATGCCTTTGAGGTCTCTCTAATTGAGAACGTACAAAGACGGACCCTCAACCCACTCGAGGAGGCGGAGGCCTTCAAGAAATACTGCAAGGAGTTCGGCTGGGGGAGCCAGACCCAGCTTGCGAAGAAGCTGGGAAAAAGTCAGGAATACATCTCGCATCGGCTCAAGCTCCTTGAACTGCCGGAAGAAGCAAAACAGGAGCTGCTCAGCGGCAGGCTGAGCCCGACGGCCGCTCAAGAGCTTGTCTGGCTGAAATCGGATGACAGATGCATCGCCGCTCTTGGCTTTCTGAAGGAAACCGAGCTGAACACCAAATCGGTAAGGAGGCTAGTCCGCGACCTCAATGCGGAGGAGTCCTCCCGAATAGGGACTGGATTCGAGGTTTCCCCCGACGAATTCAGCGGCAGCCATGGGAAGAACTTCATAGAAGAGGCCGTCCTGATCATGAGAATCTCTCTGGCAAGGCTCGACTTGCTGGTAACGAAAGTCTCAGATGCTCAGTTGAAGACAGTCCTGCTCACGAAGAAGTCTGCACTGAACAGCATACTCGATGATCTGATTCAGATGAAGATGAGTAAAATCTACCAACCGCGTTCGGCTCCGGCAATCGCACTCAGAGCCGGCTAGTGGCCTTGCAGGGGGTCTGTGTGAAACCATACAGCACCAAACAAGCAATCGAGTACGGGTGCACTCACTGCGAAATATATTTCCTGAGAGGCTACCTGAGGCAAGTGAGAACTGGATTGCGTCCGGTATGCCCTTCTTGTGGCCAACTCGTTTGCAGCGCTCAGGCCGCGAGGAAGTGCCTCTACCTGTATGGCGGGGAAGTCTTGGGGAGGGGCTCTTCGATAGTTGTCAGAGAGACTTCGTCGAGGAAGCGGTTCCCCCCAATGCTGAGCGTCGGTAATCGGCTACACTAGACTGGAGGGGACCTTTCGAATTCCAGCAGGGCATCGGCCAGGCGGTCAACATCGGCTTTGGTATTGTAAAGGTAGAAGCTCGCGCGCGCTGAAGCGCTGATCCCGAGCTCTTCATGGGCAACCATGGCGCAATGATGACCGACCCTGATGCATATTCCTCTCCTGCCCAGGGCGTCGCCCACATCGTGGGCGTGTGGGTAGGAATCCTTGCCGAACTTCCCTCCGAAGACGAAGGAGATAAGGCCGCACCTTTCTTCGGCCTTCAAAGGTCCGAATATCCTGAGTCTTGGAACCTCGGACAGCCTCTTCAGGGCGTATCGCGTCGTCTCTTCTTCATGGCGTCTAATTTCTTCCATCCCGAAGGATTCGAGGTATCTGCACGCGGCCGCAAACCCTATCCCCTCCGCGATCTTGGGCGTACCAGCTTCGAATTTCCACGGCAGATGGTTCCACGTGGCTTGGTCGCGATGTACGGTCAAGATCATATCTCCGCCGTATTCGTAGGGTTCCATTCTTTGCAGGAGCTCCTTCTTTCCGTAGAGGCCCCCGATGCCTGTAGGACCACACATCTTGTGGCCGGAGAAGGCCAAGAAATCGCAGTCGGCGCTCTTGACGTCGGTCGGGATGTGCGGAACTCCTTGGGCGCCGTCCACCACCAGGTAAGCATCCCTCTTGTGAACAATTCCAGCAATGGCCTTGACGTCGTTGATCGTGCCCAGGAAGTTGGAAGTGTGGGCCACGGCGACCACTTTGGTTCGGTCGTTCATCAACTCCTCCATTTGGGCGAGGTCTAAACGACCCTCATCATCGAATTCGACGTACCTGAGCTCGGCATGTTTCTCTGCAGCGATTCGTTGCCACGGGACCAGGTTCGAATGATGTTCCATCGTGGTTATCACGATTCTGTCGCCGGGCTTGATCTTGGTCCTTGCGAATGATTCGGCCACAAGGTTCAGCGACTGAGTAGCACCCGAAGAGAAAATGAGCTCGCTCTCGACATCGTTCTCGTCCTCGTCCCAGACAGCTTCGGCCCCAACCAACTTTGCGACGACGACGTGGGAGTAATTGTATTCCTTCGTGGCTTCGTTGGCGATAAGATACAGCCCCCTGTGGACAGTGGATCGGTAATGCTCGTAGTACTTGGCCATCGAATCGAGAACCTGCCGTGGAGTCTGTGAGGTTGCCGCGCTGTCGAGGTAGGTGACCCCGGTGCTTGTCAAAGTCGGGAAATCGTTTGCAACCTTGTTGACCGGAATCCCGGACAGCGTCTCAGCATTCTGCATTAGACGCTTGGAATGGGCGGGGGGCTATATACCCATAGCACAGCGTTGTGTCTTCGTATTCCAATCTCTCATCGCTGAGAGAGATATTCGATGATGGAGTCGTTGGCTATTGCAATCGAGGTGAGCAAAGCCTCCTCAGCCTCCACCGTGCCGGCACAATTCTTCCATTCCTCCGAATGCCCTGGAAGCCCTTCCCGCCCGATTTTGACCGAGAGGTGCACCGTCGGGATTATCTGCGAAACGTTCGAAATGTCACTGGAAGCGACGGCGAGGCTCGACCAAGACTCGTCCGGGGAGCCCACTTTGCCCAAGTACTCTAGTGCGTGCTTGTAGTACAATCCTTCGAGTTCGGTGTGTCGCTTGAAGGAGTCGAGAAACTTTCCGAGCCTTGTCCATTCCATCGTGCATCCGGTCATGGTCGCCGCCCCTTGGGCAATCTGCAGTACCTTCCCTTCGAGTTCGAGCACATACGACGTTTCGTTCGCCCGGATGTCCATCCAGACCTCCGATCTTCCGGGAACTACGTTTGGCAGAGCGCCTCCGTCCTTTATGATGGCGCTCAGAATCACGTCCTTGTCCCTCCTAACAAGATTACGCAGCATCTTCGCCTGCATGTAGAACTGCACGGCAGCGTCCAGCGCATTCAGTCCGTCCTGCGGCGAAAGCGCTGCGTGCGAGTCCCTCCCATGGAAGACGAATGAGATTCTTGTTGACGCAAGCATCCGCCACCCCACCCCCCACATTCCCATTGGGTGCATCGAGAAGACGGCCTCCGTGCCGAGCTCCTTGAGCCTAGGGCCGATGACGATCTTGGATTGGGCGTACTTGCCGTATCCCTCTTCTGCCGGGCTCCCCGCCACGTAGAGCGTCCCGCGCGGGAGCCCTTCCTTGGCCAGCGAAGCTGCGACGCCGAAAGCCCATGCGGCCATCAGGTTGTGGCCGCAGCCATGGCCGATGGGGAGGGCGTCGTACTCGGCGAAGATCGCGACCTTTGGCTCCCCGCTCCCTATCTCGGCCAGAAAGGACGTCTCCATTCCGAGGAAGTCGCTTGTCACCTTGAAACCATTGTCTCCTAGTTTCGAAGCGAGTAGTTTCGATGCCTGGAACTCCTCGCTCCCGAGTTCTGGATGCATGTAAACGAAGCGCGAGACACCCCTGATCTCGCCTTCCAGGTCGCTCACTGAAGATGGTAGCTTCTTCTTTCTGGTAGCGATGTGTCCAAGATCTTGCGAGATGTCTGCGTTCATTCGATTTGTTCCCCGTTCCAAGTTATTAATGGATTCTGAAATAGAATCTTGTCAAAATAAGCCGATCCTTACAATGCTGTCAACCTTCGTTCCACTTCAGATTGGTCGTTCGGCCTGAAACCCGTTTATATCGCCGCTAGCTAATTTCGTTTGTGCCTAGCGAAGAAGAGCTCACAAAGGTAGTCAAGGAATATCTGCAGAAGAGGAGCCAGGCCACCGACAAGGAGTTCCTGCTGGCGACAGAACGGTCCGATTTGAGAATAGTAAGCGGGCTCAAGTTCGAGGCCCACAGGCGGCAATTCACCTTCTACGTTGATGAGCCCCCGGAAAGGGGAGGAACAGACGCTGGCCCTAGTCCGTTGGCTTACTTCGTTGCAGGGGCCGCGTCGTGCCTTCTCAATCAGTTTTCCATGTTGGCCATGGGGAGGGACATTCGGTTGCGTGGGACGTTGTCTGCCAAGGCCAACTTCGATAGGAGGCTCGGAGGGTCCTTCGAGTCGATTGAATACGACATCAAGCTGGAAAGCACCGCGCCTGCGGACGAAATTCGCAGGATTTCCAAGGAGGCGCTTGGAATGTGCTACGCCAACAACACGCTGAGGCGGGCAGGCGTCATCATAACGGCTATCGTCTCTCTGAACGGGAAACCGGTCGCATAGGTCGCGAGACAGGCCGCTAGCCCGAAAGGAATTGGAACGAATCAACCTTCTTTTCTCCCATTGTCACGAGCACACTGCGCAGAATACCCTCTGAGTACTCGCTCCCGGGATTCAGGCAGACCGTCCTTCCGATTCGGTCTACGCCTCTCGACTCGTGTATGTGGCCGTGTAACGAAAGTGCGGGTTGGTAAGTTTCAATTGCCTTCTTGACCGCTGTGCTTCCTCCGGCAGCGTCTACCCCGGCTATCGGTTTTGGTGGGTCGAACGAGGTGTCCAGTTTGGTGCATCGGTCGAGCATAGTATCGATGGGCGGGCAATGAAGGTTGAATATCGCAGACTCTCTGTTTTGCACCTTCTGGGCCATCGAGTCGATTTTGGAGTAAAGCTCGTCTTCTGTGATGTCCCTCGGACATTTCCAAGGAGTGATATTGGTGTAACCCGAGGAGATCATCTCGTGGGTCCCTCCGATCATCTGGACCTTGTCTTCCGCGAAGATTAACGACTCTGACGCTGCTAACACTTCGTCGAGTTCGAGGTAGTCATCATTCCCGCCAGTGACGTAGACGTCGATACCGATTCCGGCGAGCCTTTCCTTCGCAATCCTGCTCCATTCCTTCAACCTCTCCGCTGTTGCGTCGTGGAAGAGCGAGGTCGAATATTCCAAGTCAGTCCCAAGCTTGGCGACTTCCTCCTCGGAGAGGTCCACAGGATAGTATCCGCAATCCTCGATCGCTTTCCATACTTCCTGCCGTTTGGCATCCGAGTCGATTGTATGCACTTGACCGTTGAATTCTGCCGTCGCTATACCGTTGGACTTGACGACTGGTACCACAACCTTTCCAGTCAGGTCTCCCCCGATTATCCCCACGTCCGCCTTGTAGAGCTTCAGGGCGTTGAGGAACTTGAGAAAAGCCCTCCGCGACCCATGGAGGTCGGTCACGAAGAGTATCCTGACAGGCTTCGCCATACTAACTCCGTCACTCTATGTATTCTGGCGCAATAAAGGTTAATGAGCGTCACTCGGGCGGAATTTCCTTGTAAGCAAGGCCGATGTCTATACCCCTCTTCTTCTGGTACCACTTGAAGCCGAAGTACCAAAGGAGCCCTGCTAGTGCGACACCAAAGATGATCCCCAACCCGTTATATCCGAGGCTTACCTCTAGCTCGGGTATGATGACATATCCCACGAAGACGAACATGACCAAAGCGAATACGATTAACGAGGCTATGAGAAGCAGCCCTTTGTACTTGGCAATCAGTGAGTTCTTGTAGATTGACGGGTTAGTCCATTGGAATAAAATACCGGATAAGCTTGTGCCGAAGAATATGACAGGCCCGGTCCAGACTGCCACGTCGGTCCAGAACGCAATCTGAGTCGGAGTGAAGTCTACTATGGCAGCCCAGACCAAGACCACAATTGACGACAGCACTAGGGCGGTCAACGGTGTCTTGAACCTCCTGCTAGGCGAGGACAGAGAGAGCGGTAAGGCGCCGTCGATCGATCCGGCCAGCAGGTATCTGCTCATGTTGGTGAGGAAAAGCTGAGCCATGAAGTACCCCGCGACCATAAACCCCACCGATGCAAGGAACATCACGATTACATTGTTAGTTGTCATTAACGTGAGAATCCCGAACGATGGATAGAAGCTGAGAGTCGGTGTGAAGGTTATGCCCTGAAACGCCGCCGCGCTTAGAAATGATGACCCGAGACCGTGTTGGAACCCGGCGAGTTCAGGTATCATCAGGAAGAACGCCTGGAAAGCCCCCCCTGCTACGAATGTTAGGAACAGGTTCCTGAAATTGTTCGCCCCTTTAATTTCCCCAAAGAATGGTGCGGTCCAGACGGTCCAGAACAAGAAGGAAGTCGCGATGATTATCGCTAGGTAGATTGTATGCAGCCAACTGAAGGCGGGCGCAGTGAACCCCGCGGATGTTGCAGCGTTGATGAGGTTGCCATAAGTGTTTGCAGTCCCGTTGAGAATGAGGCCGTAGTTATTGAAGTTGGTTTCAAATGATGACGGAGTCGACGAGAACAGAAGAGCTGTTATGACCACTCCAGAAATGATGATTATTGGAAACAGGATATACCTCTGCGAGCGGCCAACCCACTTCAAGCCGGCCACGTTAGCAGCCAAGGCCAACAGGACAAATATGACCGCTATGGTGAAGAGTCCCCAAGGGGAACCGGCCCAGGTTCCAGCCGATATCAGCCAAGTGTTTCCCGTCGCTGCCCCTGCCATGGTAAGGAATGGGGAGAATCCAAGTTCAGCGGAGGACAACATGAGAATTACCAAGAAGACCGGCGCCTGCAAGAAGACGTCCAATGAGATGACGCTGAGAAATGAAAGAATGGGATGAACTCCCCTGCTTTGGAACACATAATCCCCGCCGGACCTCGGCATCATTGAACCGAAGCTGGCGTACAAGGCATAGGCAGCGAAGGATAGGGCGAATCCAATGATCACTGCAGTTGTCCAGTCAGCTCCTGGAAGCAGAAATTCGTAGAGTGGGAACAGGAAGAAGTTAGCCGCGAATGGAATTGCGAGACTTATTCCAAAGATGAAAGCATCGCGTAATGATACGTCCCGGACAACGCCCGACGTCTTCCTTGCGAAAGCCCCGTGGATTTCGGCCAAGACCAGCACACCATTTCAGGGTTTAAGGACTTAAGCCTTTATCCCGGCTCGATGTCTCGGCGAGAACTACTCTCTACGCTTATCTAGAGGTCGTCGACTTCGCGGTACCAAGGCTTTGAAGTCCCTAGCGCGGCCCTGATCTTCCAGTCGGGTGTCTTCTGCTCAGCTTCGATGGCGCTTGTCAGTGCGTTGACCTTCCGGCCTATCGTCTCCCACTGTTCGGGGCTCAGCTTGTTCCCCTGCACCAGGCTCGGGCCCAGATTCATCAGATGGGAGAGGTTGTTTGTAGCATCGTACCAGAAACCCCAGTCGTCCGCAAGTACGGCTGCGATATACTTCGCGTCGACCGCGTTTGGCTGCGCTCCCTGGGCTACATCGTGACCCAAAAAGAGGACCATCAGATCGATGAGATCTTTCCTGTTGATCTGGTGAATCTGCAACTTTTCCAAGACTAAATCTGCGAGGGTCAGAGTAGGGTAGTCAAGCTGGAGCCGGGCGTGCCCTGGGTAGTCTCCGAACCTCAGGATGTGGCTGAACTCCAGTGTCTCGAAGAATACGTCTATCGGAAATCGCGACTTCGGATGGAAGTAGACAAGCCTCCTGTCCCCGAACAAAGCGTTGACCATTCTGTCCGGTTTGAGGCCGCATCCTTTCTCAAGAATGTCCCGGATCTGTTTCCACTGTTTGTTGTACCCTATTAGATCCAAGTCGGTGAAGGGAGGCTTGTTCTCCCCGAGCCTCCCCAGGGAGAGTTGCAGCTTCTTGCACTCCTCGCTTTCGGCCGAATGGGCGTAGATTGCCAGGCCTCCCATTATCCTGAGGATGACGTCTTTCTCCTTGGCGGCCTCGACGATTGAAATCGATTCGGCGAGCAACTGCTCGGCCGGAATCTTGACTGGGCTGCGCTCGAGTGACAAAGATGAAAGGGCGAGTTCCTGAGATGCTAAAAAGTGTTCTAGCCTACAAACCTCAGCATGAACTTCGTAAAGAGTCCGCCGCTGTTGACAATCTGCTGGGACATCTTGTTTAGCCGCACCAGGTAGGTAATAGGCCCAGACACCTCAACCTTCCTCATGAAGAAGGCCTCGTCCTGCTTCAGCTCTCCTTTCATGATCTGGATGAACGACTCGCTGTCGGATCTTATCGTCGCGGTCGGGGATTCCTTCCTCCCGTCATGCACGGAGAGCTTGCCGCCACCAAAGTCGAGGAAGAACTCCCTGCCGTCGTCGATCTCGAACTGGATGGTGGTGTTGTCGGGCATCAACTCGTTGAGGTCCTTCCTCCGGTTGGCGAGCATCACGAACATCTTAAGCGCCCGTTCAAGCCCGATGGCTGCCAATTGGAGCTGACTCGCCGCCTACTTGATTGCCTTTAGCACTTTCTCTGGGGTCATCGGCAGGGAAGTGACCCTGGCCTTGACAGCGTCGGCGATGGCGTTGGCGACCGCAGGCGCAACAGGGACCAGGGCCGCCTCGGCGATCCCCTTCGCCCCGAAAGGCCCGTTGGGGTCTTTCTTCTCGACGAAGATTACTTTGACCGGGGGCATGTCAGGGGTCCTCAGGATGAAGTAGTCTCGGAAGTCCTTGACCAAGGTGACCCCCTTCTCGATTCGCACGTCCTCCCACAGGGCGAGGCCCAAGCCGTGGAGGGCGGCGCCCTCGATCTGTCCCTCTGCGGTCGTAGGGTTGATGACCCTACCCACATCGTGGGCCGCGACAAGGTTGATGATCTTGACTTTGCCAGTCTCTGGGTTGACCTCGACCTCGACCGCGTGGCAGGCGAAGGTGTAGGCGATGCTGGGGCCGGGCTCTTTCCACATCCCGGTCTTCGTGTCGATGAGGGTCGATGGGGTGTCGTAGATTCCGACTGTAATCAGGTTCTTCGGCTTCCCAGCGCCGTAGTAAGCGTACTTGGCGACCTCGCGGAGGGAGACCTTGATGTCAGGGTCGCTCTTTGAGAAGACGACAGAGTTGCTGATGCCGAGATCTTCAGCTGGCAGGTTGAGCAGCTCCGAAGCCAGTGAGAAGATGTCTTCCTTCATCTTCTCCGCGGCTATGCAGACTGCGTTGCCCCCAGTGAAAGTTGACCTGCTGGCATAGGCGCCGAGGTCGAAGGCAGGCAGGTCAGTGTCACCAGCCACGACCCTGATCTCTTCGAATTTCGCCCCCAATGCATCTGCGCAGATCTGCGCGAGAATCGTCCAGGCCCCTGTCCCCAGATCTTGGGAGCCTGCGAATATCGTGACACTCCCGTCGTCGTTAACCTTGAGTGTGCATGACGAACCTTCGATGTTGCCGTAGGCCCCTCTCTCCCCCGTGCTGTGTATCAGGCATGCGAGGCCCAAGCCCCTGTTCGGCACCGGGTGTTGCTTCTTCTCGTACCAGCCGATTGCCTCGGTGGCCTTCTCGATGCACTCGGTGAGGGCTGTGCTCTGGGGCATCCTCCAGCCGTGCGCAGTCGTGTCACCAGGCCTGTTGGCATTAAGGAGACGAAGCTTGACCGGGTCAAGGCCGAGCCTCTCAGCAATCATGTCCATTTGGGACTCGATGGCGAAGGACGCCTGGGGGTTACCGAAGCCCCTGTAAGCTGACGGCGGCTGCTTGTTGGTGTAGACCAGCTTCGCGTCGAACTTGACGGCCTTGGGTCTGTACAGGCTGGCGGACGGATAACAGATGGCGAAGAACGCGACTGCGGCTCCCTGGCACATGTAGGCCCCCTTGTCTACGAGGATTTTCACTTCCCTGGCCATTATCTCACCTGACTTCTTCAGGCCTGTCTTGATGGTCACCCTGTACGGGTGGCGGCAGCCTGTCGCCATGAACTCCTCTTCTCTGGACAGTATCAGGCTGACCGGAGCGCGGGCGACCTTCGAGAGCTGGGAGCAGATAATCATGAACGGCTCCAGTTCGTTCTTAGAGCCGAACGCACCTCCGACCCACTTGGAGATCAGCCTAATCTTGCTCTCGGGCATATCGAGGACCTTGGCCAGCTCGAGCCTGATGGTATGAGGGGTCTGGACCCCAGACCAAACCGTCAGGTTCCCTTCGGAGTCCCATTTGCACACGCAGCCGTGGGTCTCCATGCACGCTTGGTGCTGGTGCTGCGTGCTGAAGGTGTCCTCGAAGACGTGGTCAGATTCCTTGAGGGCTCTGTCGAAGTCGCCCCACGTCCCGTGGAGGTGAGCGGCAAGGTTGTCTTCGATCTCGTCATGCACTAGAGGCGCCTTGGGCTTAACGGCCTCGTCTATCTCTGTTACGGCAGGAAGGGTCTCGTATTCTACCTCGATGAGCGACAGGGCCCTGATCGCCGTGTCCTCGTCGACCGCTGCGACCGCAGCAATCTCGTCTCCCACGAACCTGACCTTCCCTCTTGCCAGAGGATGTTTGTCAGCCCTCGGCGGAGGCATCAGACCTCTCAGCGCTGATTCACCGCCCTTCTCTGGAGGCACCTTCCGTCCGTCCTCGAATTCAGCGAAGTTGAAGGTGTATCTTACCGGGATGTCCTCTCCGGTAAGCACAGCTCTCACACCCGGAAGAGCCCGGGCTTTCGCTGTGTTGACCTTCAGAATCTTCGCGTGTTGGAAGGGGCTGCGGAGGATCTTTCCAACAAGCTGACCTGGAAGATGGATGTCGAGGCCGTATTCGGCCTCCCCGGTCACCTTGGCCCTGGCATCGATCTTAGGCAGACGCTTGCCGACTACAGTCTCAGCTATCTTCTCTATTGTTACCTGGCTCATTTCAACCCCTGCTCCTTGGCCGCCATAACCGCTTCGACAATCTTGACATAGCCTGTGCACCTGCAGAGGTTTCCTCCCAGGGCCTTCCTGACCTCAGCCTCCGTCGCGTTCGGCTTGTGTTCCACGACGTATTTGCTGACCATGATGAACCCAGGCGTGCAGAATCCGCACTGCGCCGCTCCCTTCTCCATGAAGGTCCTCTGAATCGGGTCGAGCTTGCCGTCCTTGGCTAGCCCCTCAAGGGTGACGATGGTCTTGCCGTCGGCCCAGGCAGCCAGGACGCAGCAGGAGTACACCGGCTTGTCGTTGGCGAGGACCGTGCAGGCCCCACACCCACCCACGTCGCACCCCTTCTTCACGCTGGTATACCCGCTCTTCCTCAGCAGGTCACGGAGATTCTCGTATGGCTCCGCCTTCAGGATCGTCTTGAAGCCGTTGACCGTCATTTCCAGGTCCGTGTTCATTTCACTCCCAGCTTCTCCGCCACCCTTCCCAAGGCCTTCTTGGTCAGATACCTTGTCAGGATGCGCCGGTACTCGTGCGACGCACGGAGGTCGGCCGAGGGATCGATCTCCTTCGCCGCTGCCTCGCCTGCTCTTGCGTAGGATTGTGCCTCCATCTTTGCGCCGCGTAGAGTCTTCTCAGCTTCTGGGAGCCTCCTTGCGGTCCTCCCAACTGAACCCATTGCTATCCTGCAGTCCTTGACCTTACCCCCATCATCCAGAAACACCGAAGCCGACAGGCTGACAGTGGGGTAGTCGGCGGCCACGGTCTTCTCTGCCACGTAGACCGAAGCGCCTTTGCCATCACGGAGGGGAATCTGGACTTCTGTCAGGAACTCGTCGGGCTTCATCTTGGTGATCAAGTAGTCTTCGTACAAACTATCGACAGGGAGTATTCGCTCTCCCGAGCTGCCGAGAAGTACGACCTGCGCGTCGAGCGTCATCAGCACAGGGGGCATGCTTACGATGGGGACCGCCGAGCATATGTTCCCGGCTATGGTCGCCGCATTCGCCACCTGAAGTGGGAATGAGTCGGCTGCCTCTGACACCGTCTGATAAATTGGTTGGTTCCTGAAGATTTCGTGGTCGCCCATGTTGCCCACGGTTGTCGAGCCTCCGACCTTGATCCACTTGCCGGTCACCGCGACGTAATCCAGGCCGACGGCCCTGACATCAATCAGTTTCTTGACCTGAGGGAGAAACCCGAGTACGCCCATTTCGTGAATTGTGATTCCTGCCCCGACGACCCGGGCCGCTTCGCCGTACTGCTTGAGCAGAGACACCACCTCCTCCTTGCTCTTCGCTCTGATGTACTCGTCAGGTCTGAATTCCGAGTAGGGTTTGACGTATACCCTAGGCATTGAAGAATTCGGAGGTTTGAAACCGATTTAAGCCTTGTCGCAAATTCCGAAGATTGTAATCACTCTTCGTCGTCGACGACGACATCAACGTATTTCATCAGCTCGACGTCCACGAGACCCGCCTGCGTGATCTTCAGAGTCGGGATTAACGGATACGTCATGAACATCAGAGATAGGAATGGAGACTTGAACCTGCAACCGAGTCTCCGGAAGGCGTCGGTCGCCCTCTGGAGAGTGTCCGTGACCTTGTCGAGCGGGTCCTCAGAAATCAGACCCAGGACGGGGAGGTGAAAATCTGCGATCACCGTCCGGTTAACTGAGACCACGAAACCGCCTTGCATGTCCCTGACCTTGTTGACCGCGAACGCCACTTCGTCGTCGGAACAGCCGATGGCCACCAGATACTCGGGGACTGGTGCGAAGGATTCGGCCACGGCGCCCTGAAGGAGTTCGAATCCGTTCATGAAGCCACTTCCGATCTGGTTCGAGCCGTACCTGTCAATTACGCTGACCTTGAGGACGTCCTTCTTCGGGTCGGGGACGACGACTCCTCTGTCAACGTCGAGGGTTGCCACCCCGCGTCCAGAAATCAGACTCCCCTCATAGGCCTTGATGACGTTAATCTTGACCTGGGTGGCCTTCGCGTTTCTGGTACGGACTGCGAAATCAGTTCCTTCGAGCGCAGGTCTGAGGTGTATCGTCCTCCTCATGAACTTGGGGAACCTAGGCTGCGGCAGCCGCATGATGTACTTCCCCCGCTCGGCCACAAGCTTGCCGTTGGCTACGACTGCGTGTGCCCTGAAGTCCCGCAGGTCCTTGACAATCATGATATCTGCGATCTTTCCTGCCGATATGCTGCCGATGTCGTTGTCGACCCTGTAGTATTCTGCGGCGTTGATGGTCGCCATCTGCACGGCCGAGATGGGTGGGACTCCCATTCCGATGGCCTTCCGCACCTTGTAGTCCATGTGGCCGAGGGTTTTCAACTCAAGAGGGTCGACCTCGTCTGTGCAGAACATGAACCTCCTTGGGTCCAGGCCATGCTCGGTTACCGCCCGCAGCACGTTCCTCAGGTCCACCGCGGCCGAGCCTTCCCTTGCTACGATTCTGACTCCGCTCCTCACCTTTTGCAAAGCTTCTTCAGAGTTGACCGATTCGTGGTCGGAGGTGGCGCCGAGGGAGAGCCATGATGCAACGCCGATCTCGTGGAAGCCGACGTAGTGGCCCACGACCGTCTTCCTCAACTTGACCGTCTTCTCAATCAGGGACCTGACGTGAGGGTTTGAGCCTGTCTCAGGCTGCACTTCCCCCAGGGCTACGGCTGCGTCCCAGTCGAGCATCTCCATCAGGTCTTCCGGCTTGACCATGCCGCTGTTGCCGAATGGGTCGTTCTGTATGTAGGCCAAGAGCGGGACATTGAACAGGACCTTCAGCGGCGTCCTGAGCGCCTCTGCCAGACCCGCCTCGATGGCCCTGGGTCCGGCCACCGCGCCGTATTCGTAGAAATCCGAGGCGATGGCTGTGGTCCCTCTTGCCAGCAGGCTCATGGCAAGATTTGTCATGGTCAGGTAGGTGCCTGCCACGTGGTAGTGCACATCAATGAGGCCCGGAGAGAGGAAAGCCCCCTCCGCGTTCACGACCTTGGTCTTCGAGGAAGTGAACTCTTTCGCGTCCTCTCCCACCACCGCAATCCTTGTCCCAGACAACGCGACATCTGCTTCGTAGATCTCTGAGGAATGGACATTGACGAGCTTCCCGCCCTTGATGACAAGGTCAGCCCTCAACCTGCCAGACTCCAGCAGGTCGACCAGCCGGTGGCGTTCGCGGACTTCGTTGAATCCATCGTTGACGAGGTTCGTCGAGGGTTTGCGCCCCCTGAAGCCAGGTCCCACCGATGGGCCCATGGATGGCTCGCTGGGGGATGGAGGAATTAAACTGTAATCGTTCAGTCAGTGCCTTGTCTCAGAGATTCTGTTCGATGGCCTTCTGCAGGTCGCTAGGCATGTTGGGCGAATGAATTACTCGGACTATCCACTTGAAGATATCACGCTCCGTGGTAATGCCCACCAGCAGCCCGTCTTTCACCACCGGGAGCTGTCTGATCTTCTTATTGACCATTAGGTCCAGAGCGTCCCAGACCTTGGTGTCGGGGCTCACGCAGATTACGGGCTTGGAGGAGATTTCTCCAATCTTCAGCCCCATGTCCACCGACTTGTCCTTGGCGTACTTCCTTGCGAAGTCGCGCTCGGTGACAATTCCCACAGGCTTCTTCCCATCGACAACGACCACCGAACCGATGTCGTAGTTCGCCATCACCTCAAGGGCCAGGCCCACGGTCCCGGTGGAGTCGACAGTCCGGACAGTTTTGCTCATGACTTCTTCGACGGAATCTTTGTCCGACAAACTCTGTTGTTCGGTGCTTGGGGGCCGGTCTATAAATGATAGGACAATATTCGGTTGTCAAAAACCGGTTGCGCGGCGGTCGGCCCGCGTGAGGCGGCCGCCGTGCTCTCTCTCCGTCGATTCTAGTTCGTCAGGGGGAGGACTGTCATCTCGTCGGAAGGCCACTTGGAGAGTATCTCGTACCCTCCTGAGGTCACCCGGATCATTTCTTCGATACGGGTTCCACCGTCGTGCGGCCTGCCGTCCTGGGTCTCCACTGAGAAGGTCATGTTCTCCTCGATCTTCTGCGGGAACTCGAAGGAGAAGGCCCTACTCACGTTTGGAGGCTCGTACAGGGACAGCCCGATGCCGTGGCCCCATTGGTTGGCGATGGCCTCCCACTCGCTCTTGTAGCCCCACTCCTTGGTGGAGTCAGGCCACTCCGCTGCGAGCTGGTCCGTCGTGGCACCCGGCTTGATCTTTCTGATTGCGGCGTAGAGCCAGTCGTAGGTGCGCTTGTAGTAGTCCTTCATTCTCTGGCTCGGCGGTCCACAGCTGAAGACCCTGTACCAGTCTGCCAAGTAGCCGTTCCACGCGAGCCCTCCTATGTCGTAGTTGACGACTTCGTTGGGCCTCACCATCCTGTCGGTATGGAACTTGAAGTTAGGCCACCCGTAGTGCCCGGAGGTGACGGTGAAACCGATGTTGTCGTCCGCTCCGAGGGCCCAGGCCACCTTCGACCCGTAGCCGACAAGTTCCCTTTCCGTTACTCCTGGCCTGATCTGTTTGGCGACCTCGTTGAAGACAGCCTCGGATATGGCGCAGGCGATCCTTAGGCACTCTATCTCGTCCTCGGTCTTGATCTTCCTGGCGTCGACCATGGCAGTCTGGGCGTCTACCGGGGTTATGCCGACGCTCTTCAGTCCTTGGACCGCGTAGAAGTCGTGGACGTCCATTCCGATCCGCCCGTTGAGCTGTCCCCTAGCTTTGATCTCTTCTTTGATGTCTTCAGCCCAGCGCTTGGCGATGGTCTCGGGCCAGACTCCGGTGGAGCCTCTCAGCCATACGATGGCCGACTTGATGTTGCCCTCCAACCATGGAGCCTCTTCGAGCATGGTGTACTTGATGTCCCCGTGCTCGTAGAGCAGTGGAATCTGGTCTCGTGTGACCACGGCGTACCTCCAGCCGGGCACACGGATCATCCATGGCGGCGTGGCGGTGCTTGTAGTGTATCTCACGTTCGCCAGGTCGAGGAGGATCATCGCATCGAGATCCTTCTCTTTCATTTGTTTCTTGGCGCGCTCGAGGCGCTCTTTCCTCATCCTCTCAATGTTGACCCCTATTCTCCAGTCGTAGGAGTTTCTTCCGAAAGACATGACTTGGGAACGGGCCGTGTCAATGATTTAAGAGTTGATACGAGAAGGCGAATCTTATCAGCTAAGTTCGGGCCCCAGAATAGTCGGCGCCAACTAAATCTGGCTATTTGGCTTTGTTTCGGCGCTTAAGCTCGGCCGTGAACTCCCTTATCATTGAATCCAGGAATTTTGTGAACTCCTCTTCAGACTGGAACGCGATATGCTCGTTCTCGTCTATCTTCTTCTTCGCCGCAAGGAGGAACTCGTCCGCGCTGATGCACGGCACTTGTCGGGACGCGGTCGCGAGCCTGCTCAGGGCCTGCATGAGCCTGAGCGGCCCGTAGTGAGGAGGCTCGTCCAGACAACCTCGCGCACTCGCGAGAAGGAACATCGCCAAATCATACACGTAATCGTTGGGTCCCATCGAACCTTCTTCGGTCATGCTTCCCAAGTCCTGCCATACCTGTCGAGATAAATGGCATCGGCGTCCGCCTTTGGCTTGACAGAGGGGGGCAGCTCCTTCTTGGGGTACCCCAACTGGACAATGATTTCGGTCCTGCAGTTCGCCGGTATATCGAGAATCTCTTTCAGGCCCTCCTCTGAATAGGATTTCGCAAGACATGCACCTAGGCCTAGGTCCACAGCAGCTAACAAGACGTTCTCCGCAGCTGCACCCGCGTCCATGGGCGAGCAGATGGCACCCAGCCTACCGAGTTGCTTCGCCGCGTCAAGGTCGGTAATCATGATTATGAGCGCGGCCGGGGACCCTCTGATGCCGGGCGAGACCTGCTTGACCAGCCTTATCGTTGCGGGGTTGTTCACCAGGAGAATTCTCCTGTAAGGCGCGTTGCCCACCGTCGGTGCCCTCCTAGCTGCATAGACCAGCTTCTTCAGAATATCTTCTGGCACGGGCGCCGTTGTGAAATCCCTGACTGCTCTGCGTCTTTGTAGCGACTCGAAGAGTTCCATTTGGAAGTTTCTGCGCAGGCTCCTAGATGTGGCTATCCCTAGGCGTCCCCGGGCCTCTTCCATCTCTTCACAAGTTCGCTGAACCTTTGGGAGGTCATGGCTGAGAGGTCTCCCATCTCTGCGAGCTCGGCTTCGGTGTAGCCAGCAAAGAGGAGCATGGTCCTCCTTGCCTTGACCTGCGTGTCCCCCGGTTCGCCGAGTGGTTTCTCGACGGGCGGACTGTCCTGCCCTTGGTGGGCCCTGCTGATGATGTCCTTGTTGTACTTGGTAGCTATGGCCTCGCTCAATATGCTGACCGCAATTTCTCCCGCAGACACAGCGCCTATGTCGGCCCCCACCGGTGCCTTGATGGATGCTACGAACGATTCCTTGACTCCCGCCTTCCTGAGCTTGGCAAAGTCCTCTTTCGCTCTTTGGAGGCTCGCCACCATACCAACGAATCTAGGCTTGGACTTCGAGAGAGCCTGCAGTGTTTCAACGTCTCTTTCGCCCTTGGTCAGGACGACGACGGAATCCGAGTCCGTGAAGCCGAACGAGCTGATGTCGTAGGCGGGGTCTTGGATCAACTGGTCGGGTTTCTCAGATAGCATCGGGCTGTGGTCGATGACGACGACGGTGATGTCCAGGACCTTGGCGATCCGGACGAGGGCTTCTTCGACCTCGTCTTTGCCGCCCTGGCCAATGAGGATCAGCCTCTCTTGTGGGAGGTAAGGCTCAACATAGATCTCCATCATACCGCCGCAGTTGGTTTCGACGTAGATTTCGTCATCACCATGACCTCGGAGTGCGGCTCCCACGGCCTTGTCTGGCCCTTCCAGGAAGACCTTGACAACCTTGGGATTTCTCGTCCGCATGGTCATCTTGGCCGCCGCCACTATGGCGGTCTCGGGGCAGACGCCTCCCATCGTGCCGTAGAGGATCTCGCCCGCGCCTGAAACGATGGCCTTGAAGCCCGGCTTGCCCAGGGACGACCCTTCTGTCTTCACCACCGTCGCTACGGCGAATGGCTCCCTCGCGCTGGTGAGCGACTCCACGACTTCGGCGAACTCCTTCTGCTTCATGTCACTCGCTTTGTTGGATTTTCCGTCCCGTTATTTATCCTATGACGCCTTGCATTCCGGTTGCTCGGTTGGAAGCGGCGAAGCGACTTGCGCGGCTATGATAGCCAGGTGTCGACTTCTTCCTTGCCCACCGCGACTAGGGTCGTTGACGAAGCTACTTCCGAGGTCGCCATGGCGTATCTCATGGCCGCCTTCTCGTCGGGAGCTTCGATGATGGACACCACATCGTACTTGCCAAGGGTGAAGTATGTCCGCGTGAACTTCACGCCCCACGCCAGCGCCTCGTCATGCTTCTTGTCGAACCACGCCTTCTGCTCCTTGTCGTACGGGCTCTTCAGCCTGATCAGACGTATGAACAACATGGCAGACGACAAGGGCCAATCGGAGTTATTTAAGACGGCTCGAAGTTAGTGTCACTATGTCTAAGAGAAAAAATCGAGATGACGCTGATCTCTTGTCCCGAGCCTTTTAGGCACTGGTACGCCAAGCACCGTAGACATGTGGACGCCAAAAATGCCCATAAAAATTTCCCAGACTTGATGGATCAGTTCGAGAGTTGCGACGACGAAATGGGTGAATTGATAGAGGATATCCAGAATCGGATAGACCGAGTTTTGGCTACAACGAAAAAAGTGGCCTTGAAAACAAATGCCTGAATCGTCAGTTGCCATAGCTACCATCGTCATTTAGCGAATTCGTAAAGCATTTGAGTCTACCTACGTAGGCTCAAATCCGACTCGCGGCACTCGGAATCCACTTTTCAAACCTGTTTGGGGGCGGGTCCCACCGGACCCGAACCCCTCGTCGCATCTCCCGCCTTAAATCGGGAAGCCGACTCGGTTGCCAAGGGCGGGACAGAGGAGGCACCGAAGCCATCAGTTCGTATTCCGTGTAGCCAGCTGGAGCGCTGGCTCGAGGAAATCACGGCGCTCCGGGAGCTCGTTGCCTCCTCAGGACCCCCCCAAGCTCCGCCTCCAGGGTCGGCTTGTAGTACGCCATCCTGTGCCCCAGCAGCACCTCCTGGTCCTCCCGGCTCAGCCCAGCCCCGCTGAGCTGCATCTTGCGGAACTTCCTGAAGTCGTGGGCGTGCGTGAGACTCCCTTTACGCCCAGACCGGGTGACAGGAATACGCCTCATATCGACCAAGCCTGGTTGACAACGGCCGAAATAGCCGTCAAGTTTGACTGCTTAGAGTCTGGACATACTGTCAAGTTTAACTTCTAGGTTCTCCGACATCTATCACTTCACCCACCCTCAGGCATACATGTTCCGGAACGCGCTGCAGAAGCGACTCTCGGAGCTGTCCACCGACGAGGTCCCGACCATTTCTGCCCTTGTGAAGACTATCGAGTCCTATCCCCTGAGGTCGGCCTACGACAACGAGACGAAGGTGGCATTGCTGCGGAGGCTGGTCCCACTGACGGAAGGCCAGTCCGGGAGGGCGCTGGGTGGGTCGGGCCCCTTAAGGCTGGAGGAGCTCCTCGGGACAGTGGTCTGCGTCGAGCTGGGGCACCTCAGGGACGTCCAGTCCAGGGCCGTTTTCTGCGACGTCCTGCTCAAGATGGTCTATGAGGAGAAGGTGAAGCGGAAGGGGCCGCTTGACCACATGACCGTTGTCGAGGAGGCCCGGAACGTCGCCCCCGCCAGGAGGGCTGAGGACCCGCCCGCCGTGGGGGAGAGGATGGTTTCCGAGCTAAGGAAGTTCGGGGAGGCGATGATGTTCGTCGCCCAGTTCCCGAGCCACGTCGCCGCAGAGGTTGTCAAGAACTCGGGGACAAAGATAGTCCACAGGCTCGCCTGGCCTGACGACGTTTCCCTCGTCGGCGACTCCCTCGGGCTCGACCAGAAGCAGCGGGGGCACCTGACCAGGCTGAAGGTCGGCGAGGCAGTGGTGGGGCTCTCCCGCGTCCAGAAGCCCATGCTGGTCCAAGTGGCCCCCGAAGGGGTTCATTCGGTCGGGAGCAGCGACCTCAGCTTCGGCGCGGAGTCGTAGCTCCGCGTCCAGTCGATGCGACTCCCCCCCGCTCTGCCCCTCGATGGCGTGACCACCGCGGCCGCTGCCTCCGCCGGGGTCGTCGACGTCGTGTCTAGCTCGCGCGTCCGTGCGCCGAAGGCCCTGTAAGCCTCAGACGCGATGAGGCCTATCAGCTCGGCCTCCAGGTTCGCCCTCACCTTTTCCCCCCGGTATCCCCTGGCCCTGAGCCGCCCCCCCAGGACCCTCGGCTCGCACCTGAGCACCACCACCCGCTCGGCCAGCGAAGGGTCGAGGACGGAAGGGAGGAGGTGGCCGTAGAGGACCGAGGGCCTCGGGACAATAGAACGGATCTCCCGCCGGAGCATCGCGGTGTCCACTTCGTATCCGTCACCGTCCGCCTTGGCAGAGCCGAGGGCCAGGGAGAGCTCGTTGATGCTGAAAGACCCCACCCCTAGTAGTTCGGCCGCAAGGGGGGCGACTGACTTCTTGCCGGACCCCGGGGTCCCGGTGATGCCGAGGATCCCCTTCAACATCCCACCTGGCATTCGGCTCAGGCGGGGCGGACCTGGGCGGCCTTCAGCTTCGCCTTCCAGTGGGCCCTGAACTTCGCTAGCTTCGGGGCGATGACCGCCTGGCAGTAAGGCTTGGAGGGGTTGCGCGCGAAGTATCCATGGTGATAGTCCTCGGCAGGATAGAAGGCACCCAGTGGGGCGACCTCTGTGACGATGGGGTTCCGGAAGACCCCCTCGCTGGAGAGCTCCCGGATCATCGCGTCCGTCTCTGACCTCTGCCGCTCGTCCGCGTAGAAGATAACTGACCTGTACTGGGTCCCCACGTCGGCCCCCTGCCTGTTGAGGGTGGTCGGGTCGTGGGTGGAGAAGAAGACCTCGAGCAGCTCCCTGTAGCTGATGGCCGCCGGGTCGAACGTCACCCTCGCGACTTCGGCGTGCCCCGTGGCGTCGCTGCAGACCTCCTCGTAGGAGGGGTTGGGCTTGCTCCCCCCGGCGTAGCCAGGTGTAACGCCGAGCACCCCCTGTAGCTCCGAGAAGACAGCCTCCGAACACCAGAAGCAGCCGCTCCCGAAGACTGCGACCTCAGAGTTTGGCATCTGGTTGTTTGCGCAGCCCCGGGATTAAAGCTTGCATGAAAGCCCCCCGGCCACCCTCAGGGCCCCTCCGTTGAGGTCGACCAGGGCCCCTCTCATCCCCTCCCAGGCCGGGGCTGGCCAGGGGAGCTTCGCAGACACCACCCCCCCTTCTTGAGTCACCCTGGCCGGGACCATCTCCCCTGGGAGCTGGATGTGGAGGTCCCTGGGGGCGACCTCCTGTCTGTAGAAGGGGGATTTCGTGAAACCGAAGCGCAACGTGTCAGCGAGCGCGAAGGATCCGTCGTCCAGCCAGTGGCTCCTTTCGAGGTCTTTTGGCTCGACCCCCCTGAGCGAGAGCCCCACCCGGATCCCCCGTCCGGCCGACTGGAAGTCAACGTCGTTCACCTGTATCCCCTTCACGTCCGCCCGCGTCTCCGGCGGGCTAGGGACTGGGCGGAGCTGGTCGTGTACCGAAACGGTCCCACAGAGGACGAACCCCAGAGCCACGGTCCCTACCCCCTTCACCGTGAAGGCCCTGTCGACGTAGACCAGGGTCCTTTCCAGGGCGAAGTCTTCCCTTGGGGCAGCGGAACTGAGGTCTATGGCGGAGGAGCCTGAGAGGCGCTCCTCCTGCCTGAAGCCCGCGACGGGAGTCCCCTTCAGCGCGGACACTGCAGCGGCGGCTGGGACGGCCCCGTCCAGGAGTTCCAGCGTCCCGCGGAGCCCGAACGCCCCTATCAGGATGGCGAGCTCGCCGTCAGGGGCTGCCAGCCGCCCCGAGCTAGGGTAGAAGTAGAGGGCGTGGTCCGCCAGGGATGCGATCCTGGCGTAGCCCTGGATCTTCTCCGGGTAGTCTGACGTGTCCAACAACGAGTAGCGACGTCCCCCTTCGGTCCTCGAATAGACGGCGATGCCCTCCGCCTCGCTCTTCTTCGCCACCGAGCTCTCGAAGGAGGACTTCGCTCCCTGGTCGGTGCCGAACACCCCTACCGTTATACCGTCCATCGAGCTTCCCTTTGCCCTGCCTCCGGGTATGGCGAGCGGCTGGGAGGTCCGACGGCCGAGGGGGTCCTTCCGTTGCCGTCCGGTGGTGACATATTTCCGGACCGCACCGTGTGGCGTGAGCCCAGGGCTCCCACTGGGAGGCGCAAGGGTCCCATGTCAGCCCCAGACAACTTATGTCTTCTGGAGGGGCTCCCCGGGACTGTTGGGGGGCGGGACCGGCCGGTTGGCGAAGGTGTAGACACCCAAGGCGAAGGCCAGGAAGATCGGGACGAGGAGGATGTCGTTGAGCATGAGCGCGGTCTCGCCGAACCAGAAGACAGAGAAGGTGAGCAGGATCGCTGATACCGCGACCTTCATGACAGCCTGCTTCACCTTCCTGACCTGGGACCGCAGGGCGAACGTGGCGACTATCACGAGCGCCACCCCGGCAGCGAACCCAGCCCCCGCGGAGGGGAAGCTCTGGGGGAGGAGGCCGACGAGGACGATGGACGCTTCGAACGCCTCGACCGCCCCCACCGAGAACCCGGTGTACATCACCCCCCTATCGAACGTCTCTGGCTTGAAGCCTGTCGTCCTGCTCCTCACCACCGACCTCCTGGCGCTCCTCGCCAGCCTCAGCCCGAAGTACAACAGCAGGACGCCCCCCACGAGCCGGATGTAGACCACTGGGAGCAACGATATCGCGTCGGCGGCCAGAAAAGCGGGGACGAAGACTGCCGTGCACCCTGCCGTGACGTAGGCGAATGCGAGAGCGCTCCGTGACTCGGCGAACAGTGCCAGCCCGACCGCCGCAGCCTCCGCGAGCTCCAGGGTGGTTATACCCAGCGCGGCGAGCAGGATCCCTGCGTCCAGGAACATGCCTGTTCAGCCGTACTCCCTGATGGCGGAGCGGAGCACGCCGGCGCACCGCCTCACGGCCGTGTCCCCGAAGCCCCACTTGAGCCCCGCGGCTTCGAAGAGCTCAGGGAGGGATTTCGTCGCCCCCAGCGAGAGCGCACCCCTGTAAGCCTCGATGGCGTCCCGCCTGTCCTCCCTGTACCGCGCCCAGACCCCCAGGGCACCGGTGAGAGCGACGCCGTACTCTATGTAGTAGAACGGGGACTCGTAGAGATGGAGCTGCCTCTGCCATCGGTACCTCCTCGCGTCCTCGACGCCTTCGTAGCTCTCCTGTCCGCAGAACCTGTCGAGTGTCGCGAGCCAGGCCCGGGCGCGCTCCTCAGGGGAGTGGTCGGGGTGGTGGTACACCCAGTGCTGGAAGGCGTCTATGGTGGCTATCCAGGCGAACAGCTTGATGTTGGCCGCCGCCTCCCACCAGTTGGAGCGGCGGGCCCCGTCCTGGTCGTAGAAGACCCCGCCGTAGTGCTCCCCGGAGACGATTTCCATGGACATCGAAGCCACCTCGGCGAACTCGAGGGGGAGGTTCTCGCCCGCGTTGAAGAAAGGGAGCCCGCTCTTACTCATGAGGAAGGTGTGGAAGCTGTGCCCCGCCTCGTGCAACAGGGTCCGCACGTCGCTGTCTCGCTTCGCAGCGTTCATGAAGATGAAGGGGAGCCTGAGCTCCGCGAGCTCGTCCTGGTAGCCGCCGGGCGCCTTCCCCTTCCTGCTGTCGAGGTCGAGGAGTTCGAGCCCGGCCATCCTGTCGAAGTAGCCAGACAGCTCCGCGTCGACCTCGGCCACCACCTTCTTTGCCCCCACGACGAGGCCGTCTATGTCGGCGAACGGGGAGAGCGGAGGCAGCCCATCGGGGTCGACGTTGAGGTCCCAGGGCCGCAGCACGTCCACCCTCATCTTCTCCTCCCTCGCCCTGTCTAGCTCCCTGCTCAGCGGGACTATGTACTCCTCGACGGCATCGTGGAAGCTGACGCAGTCGGCGGGGGTGTAGTCGAACCTGTTCTTCTTTGCGAACACGTAGTCTTCGAAGCCGCCGTACCCCGCGTTCCTCGCCTCCGCGTCGCGCAGGCTCACCATCCTGGTGTAGAGGTCGTCGAGGGCCCCGCTTTCTCTGATGACCCTTTCGTTCGCAAGGCGCCAGGCCTCCTCTCTGACCCCGCGGTCCGTTTCTTCGAGGAACTTCGCCATCTGCTGGAGCGTCCGCTCCTGGCCGCGATACTGTACGGTCATCGCCCCCATGGTCCGCTGGTAGGCCTGGGAGAGAGCTGAGTCCTGCTTCTCCAGCTCGACGTTCTCGACCCTGAAGGTCTTGACGGCGGCGTCCCGCCGCCTTTCCTCCATGGCATAGGACCTTGGGAGGGCGCTCCGGAACGGCGAAGCCGCGTACCTCTTCAGTAGCTCGAAGGAGGCGACCTTGATCCTCGGCTCCAGCCTTTCCACGTAGTCCTCATAGGCCTTCGTGAACTCCGTGTTGTCGGTCTGCCTGGTGCTGTTGATGTAGCGGATCGCCCTCTGCTCGTAGAGGTAGGCGTCGAACTCTGACGCGTCGAGGACCCACCTCTCGAACTCCTGCGGGCTGGCGATGACCCTGGAGGAGAGTTCCTCGAACACCTTGGAGACGTCCCCCCACTCGAACTTGATGCCCTCGGGGACGTATCTCCGTCTGAACTCCCTCGGCAGCTTCCCGTAGTCGAACACTATGACCGGAACCTGGCTTCAGTCCGAAGATACTTATGCTTCGCGAAAGCCCTCCCCCCTCCTGGCGTGCGCCCTGGTCTCAGAGCAAAGACCAGCCGAGCACCGAAGGCGCCGGAGCGTCGGCGCCATCGACCGGAATGGCGCGCGTGAGTCTCTGGTATCGACGCATGCACCTGTCCGCAGCGGCTCCCCCCGCGCATGTTTATCTTGCGGAAGCACCTGTCGTCGTGAGACGCGGGGGAGAGACGAGCATGGCGATTCAGCTCGGGAGGATAGCCGGGATTCCTGTCGCGGTGGACTACTCCCTGCTCGTCATATTCGCCCTCATCGCCTGGAGCGTAGGCTACGTCCTGATGCCGACCCAGTACCCGGGGCTCGCTGGTTGGGCTTACCTTGCGATCGGGGTCCTTTCGGCTTTCCTCCTCTTCGCTTCGATCCTGGTCCACGAGCTCGCCCACTCGGTCGTCGCCAGGAGCAGCGGGCTGAAGATCAGGAAGATCACCCTCTACCTGCTGGGGGGAGTTTCGGAGATCGAAGGGGAGCCGACCAGCCCTTCCGTTGAGCTGAAGGTGGCCGCCGCAGGCCCGCTCGCGTCGGTCGCGCTTACGGCTGTCTTCGCCCTCCTCTGGCTGCTCTCGGCATACCTGGGTGCTCCCGCCCTGGTCAGCGCGCCGCTGGAGTACACGGGAGTCGTGAACGGCGCCGTGGCGGTCTTCAACCTCCTCCCCGCGTTCCCCATGGACGGAGGCAGGATCCTCCGCGCCATCGTTTGGCGGCGGAAGGGCGACCTGCTCGCCTCCACCCGGACCGCGGCCGCCGTCGGGAGGGTCTTCGCATACCTGATAATGCTCGGGGGGATGTTCCTGGTGGTCTTTGTAGACGTCGTGCTCGGGGTCTGGTTTTTCATAATCGGGTGGTTCATATCGTCTGGGGCGCAGGCTGCGCTCACCCAGACCGCCCTGAGCGAGAGCCTGAGAGGGACCAGGGTCAGGGATATAATGACAAAGAAGCTCGACTCCGTCACCCCCGAGATGACGCTCGAGGAGGTATCCCAGAGGGTGCTGATACTCAAGCACAACGGGTTCCCGGTGATATCGGAGGAGAAGCTCGTGGGGTGCATCACCATGCACGACCTCCGGCGGGTGAAGCGGGAGAGTTGGCCGCAGGTGGAGGTCAGGGAGGCGATGACAGCGAGGGCGAGCCTGTTCACGGTTGAGGAGGCCGACCCGGCGTCCAAGGTGGTCGCGCTGATGAACGCCAACAGGGTTGGGAGGATATTCGTGGTGAGCGGGGACGGGAGCACCCTGGCAGGGATGGTCACGAGAAGCGACGTCATCAAATTGGTCGAGTCCAGGGAAGGCGTCGCCAGGAACCACCTCAGCCAGAAGATCTCTTTCACGGCAGAGAGAGGGATGGACTTCGTGATAGAGCAGCCTGTCGACCCCGGGCTCGTCTGGTGGGCCGAGACGCCCCGAGGGGCGAGGCTCCTGGCCGAAGGGACGGATACGACTGGGGGCGGCCACGAGGTGGAGAGGTTCACATTCCAGGCGGTGGAGTCAGGGCGCCTCGCCATCCGGCTCCTTGAAGGGCCACGAGGGGCCGGGGGTCCGGTTGTCAGGACGGTGGCGTACACCGTCGACGTGGAATAGGCGGACCGCGGCCAGGTGCCGCCCCGGCCCGAAGGGGTCTCTTGGTGCCTGAGGCGCTCCCGCTTTGCGGAGGGGCCGGGAGAGCGTTTAAGTGCCCTGCCGGGAAGGTCGGGGTAGGCGGTGAAGCTCGCCGTAACCGCTCGCAACAGCGAGCCGATAGCTTCTACAATCAACAGAGAAAGCGAGCGGAAAAATGAGATACGACCTGCTTTACGTGGCCGTCGGGGCCGTCATAGGGGCCACTGCGCGGTATGCGATAACAAACCGGACCCTGTTCTTAGGTCCCCTCCCCCTTTCTGTCCTGGTGGTCAACGTGGCAGGGAGCCTGATTCTTGGTGTGACCATGGCTGCCGTCCGGAGGCTCGGGCTCGGAAGCGGTTTCGTGCTGTTACTTGGGATAGGGTTCTGTGGGTCGTTCACGACGATGTCTTCCCTCGCCTTCGAGTCAGCTAACCTCCTGGGCACAGGAATGTTCTTCACCGCGGCCGCCGACATGGCGCTCAACATGGGGCTCTCGGTCCTTGTCATATTCCTGGGGAGGTCGGCCGTGCTTCTGCTCACCGGAGGTGGGTAGGCCGACGTCAGAGGATAGGCCCCCGATGAAGCGGATGCTGAGGTTGACCGTGAGGGCGCGGTCCAACGACAAGCACGCGGGGAAGGCCTTGGCGGACGCGCTCCTCGACCTTTACAGGTCGCGGGGGATAGGGGGAGCGACTGTCTTGCAGGGGGTCAAGGGGTACGGAGTGCGCGGGACGGCGAAACTGGACGTGCTGGGGTTGTCTGTCAACCTCCCGGTTGTGATAGAGACTGTGGGGGAGTACGACAAGATAGAAGGCGTCCTCGCGACCGTGAAGATGATGGTCGGGGCCAACGGGCTGGTCACACTCGAGGAGGTCAACGCCTTCTGAGCGAAGTGGGGAGGACGGCGGAGACTCTGCGGGTTATGGCCGAGGGGGTCTCCACCCTTGCGGACAAGATGCTCGCCCTGGTCCGGATCCCACCTGGGGCGCCAGAGCGCGAAGTGAGCGCCCGGCTCGACGAGATAAGGCGCCTCGAAGAGTGTAACGACGCGGCCTTTGCCGAGGCGGCCACATTGATAATGAACCTAGAGGTCTTCCCTGTCAACCCGGACTACTATCTCGAAACCGCCAGAGGGCTGGACCGGATATCCGACATCATCGAGCGGACCTCGCTCCTCCTGGAATGGAGGCCCCCCCTCGGGGTCGAGGAGTCTGAGCTCCTCGAGAGCGCTGCGTCACAGGTCCGGGAGCTGACGGCGGATATGGCCGCGGCCCTGGCGAGCCTTGGGACGGCTCCCGGAGCGCTCGAAAGGAGATGTCAGATGGTGCTGGACAGGGAGAAGGCGGTGGACCTTACCCGGGACCACTACTACAGGATTTCGTCGAAGGCAGGATATGACCTGGGGACGCGCATCTGGCTCGGGGAGGTGATAGGGGGCCTGGACGCCGCAGCAGACGTCGGGCGCGACATCACAATCACTCTGAAGGTGATATCGAACAAGCTGGAGAAACAGAGGAACCTCGACGTGAAGAAGGGGGCCATGTCGCAGTCCTAGGATGAGGATGCCGGATCCGTGTCTACGCCTCCTGCTTAGGGCCCTCGGCAGGGAGGCACTGCGTGCCTGACTCGCTTCACGAAAATTTAACTTCAGGAGCATCACGGCGCGGACGGCGAAGATAGTGTCTGTAGGTTTCGTGGACGAAGAGCAGGACCCTGATGTCCGTTTCGTGCGAGGGGCTGGGAGGTACGTGGACGATATCAAGCTGGAGGGGATGCAGCACCTCTACGTGGTCAGGAGCCCTTACGCCAGGGCTCGCGTCCTCTCCGTGAAGGGGGGGATAACAGGCGACGAACTGAAGGCGACCATGGAGTCCGTCGGGGAGGACGCCGGAGGGAGGTCGACTGTTTCATTCCCCGTCCTCTCGGCGAGCTATGTCAGCTACGTAGGGCAGCCCGTCGCCGCGGTACTCGGAGGTGACAAGTATGAGGCGGCGGACAAGGCAGAGGAAGTGGACGTCCAGTACGAGCCGTTGAAGCCCGTGATGGACCCTGAAAGGTCCCTTGAGTCCGAGCCGATTCATCCGGGGACGGAGAGCAACCTGGTCGCCGCTGCCGAGCTGGGGAAGGACTTCGAGCTGAAGGCCCCTGTGGAGGTGGATGAGACGCTCAGGATGGAGAGGATAGCTCCAAACCCCATGGAGACGAAGGGGATGGTGGCGTCGTACGACGGTTCCCTTCTGACCGTCTACGCTTCGACGCAGTCCCCGTTCTCTTGGCGCGAGGGGCTCGCAGGTTCGCTTGGACTGAAGGAGGAGTCTGTGAGGGTGGTGCAGATGGACACGGGCGGAGGGTTCGGCTCCAAGGGAGGGATATACCCCGAGTACGTGGTCGCGGCCTACGCCGCCATGAAGACCAAGAGGCCGGTGAAGTGGTCCGAGAGCAGGTACGAGAACCTGTTGGCCACGAACATGGGGAGGGGGGTCAGGGGGAGGATGAAGGTCTACGCGGACAGGAAGGGGAAGCTGAAGGGGTTGAAGGCGGACCTCCTCGTCGACGTGGGGGCGTACCCTCTTGGAGGAGGGGCCTGGACAGCGAAATGGATCGCGTCCCAGCTGGTCGGGCCTTACGCCGTCCCGAAGGCATACGCCACTGCGAAGGCTGTCCTGACCAACAAGGTGAACATGGGTCCGTACCGCGGAGCTGGGAGGCCGGAGGCGGCATTCTTCATGGAGAGGATGATGGACAGGATCGCCGACGAGACAGGCGTCGACGCGGCCGAAGTGCGGCTGAGGAACGCCACGACCCGGAGGACCATCTCCCCGTTAGGGATGGAGGCCCCTCCGTCGAGGCGGTTCTTCATGGAGGCGCTGAGGGCGTTCAAGTACTCGAGCAGGAAGAAGAAGGAGAAGGTCGGCCTTTCGTTCTTCATGCTGATCCCCGCAGCATATGGAGGCGAATCAGCCAAGCTCGCTGTGAAGGGAGGGAGGGTGAAGGTGTGGATGGGGGGGAGCTCCCACGGCCAGAGGCACGACGTCTTCGCCAAGAAGCTTGTCAGCGAGGAACTCGGCGTCCCTCAGGACGTGATAGACTTCCAGCACACGGACACAGCCGCCATCTCAGGAGGGGTCGGGAGCTGGGGGAGCAGGACAGCCATACTGGGCGGGGGGGCGCTCGTGGAAGCGAGCAGGAGCCTGAAGGCGGCCGCGAAGAAGGAGCTTGGGAAGGGATACTCACCGGCCCGTATACTCGAAGGCGACTATGAGGCCGAGGCTTTCTTCAAGCCGAAGGACATGCTCAACACCCTCGGTGCCAACCTGGCCACAGCACGCCTCACCAAGGAGGGGAACGCGGTCGTCGAAGAGGTCTTGTCGTTCTACGACGCGGGGAAGGTCCTGAACCAGTTCATGCTGGAGAGCCAGGTCACCGGAGGGGTTGCCCAAGGCGTAGGGGAGGTCATGTACGAGCGCGCAGTCTACAGCGAAGACGGCCAGCTCCTGACCGCGTCGATAGCAGACGCGGGGGTCATACACGCAACCGAGATGCCGAAGTCCGTCGTGATGACTGCGGCGCATCGGTCGACCCTCCCCCACGGCGCGAAGGGGGTAGGAGAGAGCCCGACCATCGGCGTCCCTCCTGCGGCCACCCGCGCGCTCGAGGTGCTGTTGGGAAGGAGGTTCACGACCCTCCCCATCGAGCCGGAGAAACTATGGGCTCTTGACGTGTCCGACGGGGGGCGGACGCGGTGATCCCGCCCAGGTTCGAATACGCCGCCCCGAAGAGCATCGGGGAGGCGGTCGGGCTGCTGAAGAGCAGCGGAGGGGAGGCCAAGGTCCTCGCTGGGGGACAGAGCATGATCCCGCTCCTCAAGCTCCGCCTCGCAGCTCCCGCCCTCTTGGTGGACATCAACAGGATCGAAGGGCTCGACTACATCAGGGAGTCAGGAGGCTTCCTAAGAGTCGGGGCGCTGACCAGGGTCGCGACACTCAGCAGGTCGGCCCTGTTGGAGAGAAGATACGGGGCGCTCCATGATGCCTCGCTGACCATAGCTGACCCCCTGGTCCGCAACCTCGGGACAGTCGGGGGGAACATTTCGCACGGAGACCCTTCCAACGACCTCCCCGCGGTCCTGCTTGCCGCAGAGGGAGAACTCGCCGCGACCGGCCCCTCCGGGGGTCGGACATTCAGGGCGGAGGACTTCTTCGTCGATACGTTCACTACCGCACTGGCCCAGGACGAGATACTTACAGAAGCCCGGATTCCGGTCCCGCCTCCGCGCAGCGGCGGGGTCTACCTGAAGGTGGAGCAGAAGGTCGCAGACTTCGCGACCGCAGGCGTCGCGGTCCAGGTCAGCCTTGGCAGGGAGTCCGAGTGCGCCAAGGTAGGGATTGGGCTCACCGGCGTAGGCCCGACAGCCCTGAAGGCGAAGAAGGCAGAGGGGGCCATGCTCGGGAAGAAGGCGACAGACCGGAAGGCCGTCGAGGAGGCAGGGGAGCTGGCTGCCGACGCGTCGTCGCCGGCGTCTGACATCAGAGGGACGGCGGAGTACAAGCGGGGGCTGATCAGGATGCTCGTGGCCAGAGGGCTGGACAGGGCAAGCCAGCGGGCGAGGAGGAAGTCGTAGATGACGCAGGCTCACCACGTCGTGGTGGAGGTCAATGGCGTCAAGAGGGAGGCGGACGTGGAGCCGCGGCTGCTGCTGGTGCACTTCCTCAGGGAGAACCTCGGCCTCACCGGGAGCCACATAGGGTGCGACACCACCAGCTGCGGGGCGTGCACGGTCCTCCTTGACGGGAAGGCGGTGAAGTCGTGCACCGTGCTGGCTGTGCAGGCAGATGGGAGGAAGGTGACGACCATAGAAGGGCTTGGGGCCGATGGGAAGCTCGACCGGGTGCAGGAGGGATTCGTCGCCAAGCACGGCCTGCAGTGCGGCTTCTGCACCCCCGGGATGGTGATATCCGCATACGCCCTCCTCCAAGAGAACCCCGATCCCACTGAGGAAGAGATCAAGACGGCGATATCAGGGAACATATGCAGGTGCACCGGCTACGAGTCGATCATCGAGTCGGTGAAGCACGCGGCCAAGGCTGGACGGAGGCGGAAGGCCCCGAGCCGGCCTTCCAGACGCCGCTCCTAGCCCTGGTCGAACTTCATCCGCAGGCACGCGAACATTTCCCTGATTATCTTCTCGGCCTGGCCCTCAAGGAGGCGCTCCCCGAGCGAGGCGATCTTCCCCCCCACCCTCGCCTCCGCGGACCACTTCATTGACGACCCTCCCTCCGCCGCCTCCGAGATGTCCATGGTCGCCTCGATGTCGACGACGCTCCCCATCCCAGACCCCCTCCCCATGAGCTTGGCGTGGGCAGGTTCCTTCGCCTCGACCATGCTGAACTTGATTGTGAAGTCCCCCCTGATGAAGGAGACCCCGGCCTTGACCACCACGGTGAAGTCCCCAGGCGACCGCACCTCTGCCCTCTGGAAGCCAGGCATGCAGGATGAGAGCTCGTTTGGGTCCATCAGGGCGCTGTAGACCTTCACGGGGGGGGCCTTCGATCTGAAGTCCCCTTCGAAGTGCGCCGCCACTCCCCCCGCCTAGATGTGGAGGCGGGTGGATGTAAGCGTCACGGCGTGGCGTCGCTGGGCCGCGATGCTTCCATCCATCCCTGCGACGGTCCCCGATAGTTATAAAATCAGAAGGGGCCGCCGACGACGGGTTGAGCCAGGCGGAGTTCGCGAGGACGATGGGGAGGCTGGCCGAGAAGGGGGAGCCCTTCGCGGTTGCCACTGTGGTCAAGACCGAGGGCGGGGCCATGGGTTCGCAGGGGGCCAAGGCCATCGTCACGGGGACTGGGAAGGTGGTCTACGGGGGCCTCGGGGGGCTTCCAGAGTCCGCCCTTGGGTCCTATGCGAAGAAGGCGCTGGGGGCGGGGGTGCCAAGGACGGTCAAGGTGTATCTCGAGCAGACGGGAGGCTCGGTCGCGCCGGTCCTGAAGTCGCAGACGGAGGACGATGTCCACGTCGAGACCACGACAGGAGGGACGATGGAGGTCTACATCGAGCCATTCCTCCCTCCTCAAAGGCTCATCCTGATCGGCCAGGGAGGGAAGGACGACGTCGAAGACGCCCTGGTCAGGTTGGGCAAGGAACTCGACTTCGAGGTGGTCGTGGTCGACCACAGCCCGGTGCTGGCCGTGCAACCTGACAGGCTGATCAGCGACCCCTCCTTCGACCTGTCGGAGCTCAGCCTCTCGCCGTCCGACTCCGTCGTTGTCCTCACCAAGGGGGAGAGAGACGCCGCGGTCCTGCAGGCTCTGTCCAGGTCCGACCCGAGGTACGTCGCGCTGGTGGCTAGCGCCAAGAGGGCGGAGGAGGACCGGGCAAGGCTGAGAGAGATGGGTGTCTCGGAGGCGTTCGTCAAATCCCTCCGGTCCCCGGCCGGGGCAGACATAGGCGCGGTGACCCCCTCGGAGATAGCATTGAGCATAATAGCAGAGGCGGTGGCGGAGAGATACGAAAAGAAGGTCCCGCCGAAGGCTTGAGCCGCGGACCGGTCCACTGCGGGCAGGCGCTGCTAGGTCGCCTCCCCCAGACGTCACGCGGAGCCCTGGATGCGCCGTGGGCGGAGGATGGCATCGCGTGGTAGCAGATATAACCGGACAGGTGAGGAAGGCGTACCGTGACGCCAGAGGTGCAAGGCCCCGCCCTGGGCTCCGGGGCCGAGGCGACGGAGACGCCATGAAGCCGCACGAAGACCACAGGGCACACGCAGGCGGGGGGGTCAGGGTCAGGATAGTCACCGTCAGTTCCAGCAGGTTCGCCAAGAAGGACGCGGGGGAGGAGTACACTGACGAGGGCGGGGACACGGCAGTCGCCGAGGTCCGCAGGGCGGGGCACAGGGTGCGCGGGAGGGACCTGATCTCCGACGACCCGAAGATGATCAGGCATGCGGTGGAAGACTTCCTGTCAGGGGAGGACGACGTCCTCCTGTTCACGGGTGGGACCGGCGTATCCCCGAGGGACGTCACCATCGAGTCGGTCAGGCCATACTTCGAGAAGGAGCTGGAGGGTTTTGGGGAACTCCTGCGGAGGCTGAGCTACGACGAGATAGGCGCGGCCGGCGTCCTGTCCAGGGCCGCCGCCGGGGTCGTGCAAGGGAGGCTGGTCGCCTGCATGCCGGGCTCGCCGGGGGCCGTGAAGACCTGCCTCGGGGCCTTCGCAGGTGAGTTCTCGCACGTGGTGTTCATCGCCGGGGGCCAGGGGCGGGCCGACGGCAGGAGACGCCGGCGTTCAGTACACGGGGGTTGATGGGTCCACTTCTTCAGCCCACGCCCTTATCCCGCCTGCCAGGCTCCTCGCCTTCCCGAACCCCAGCGACTTCAGCAGGCTGACCGCGGAAGCGCTCCTTATCCCCACATGGCAATAGACCACCAGCTCATCCTCCCTGCGCAGTTCCCCTGCCCTCGCAGCGAGATCCCCCAGGGGGATGTGCTTCGAACCCGGGAGGCTGCAGAGCTGGCGCTCGTAGGGTTGGCGGACGTCTAGCAGGACGACCCCCGCGCCCGAGTCGAGGAGGCGCTTGAGCTCAGATGGGCCGAGCTCCTCCTGGCGCTCCCTCTTCCTCCCCAGGCCGCAGAACTCGTCGTAGTCTATCAGCTCGCTTATCCGCGGGGACGGGGAGCAGACAGGGCAACCAGGGTCTTTGCGCACCCTGACCTCGTCGAAGGTCATCTCCGACCCGTTGAACAGCAGCAGCCTCCCGACCAGGGCCCTGCCGTTCCCCAGAAGGATGTTCAGCGCCTGGGCCGCCTGGATGGTCCCCATGAGCCCCGGGAGGACCCCCATCACCCCAGACTCGGCGCAGTCCTGGACCGCGCCAGGAGGGGGAGGGACAGGGAAGAGGCACCGATAGCACGGCCCTGCTTTCGCAGCAAAGACCGACGACTGGCCGTCGAACCTGAAGACGCTGGCGTAGACGTCCGGCTTCCCTGTCATCACGCATGCGTCGTTGACCAGGTAGCGCGTGGGGAAGTTGTCGGTGCAGTCCAGGACCACGTCGTACCCCTGGATAACCTCCATCGCGTTCGTCCTGTCCAGCCTGGCGGCGTATGCCTCCACGACGACGTTTGGGTTGGTCTCGTGCAGCCTCTCCCGGGCGACATCCACCTTCCGCCTCCCCGCGTCCCCCTCGGAGTACAGAGGCTGCCTGTGGATGTTACTCACTTCGACCACGTCCTGGTCGATGATGCCGACCTTCCCCACCCCGGCCGCGGCCAAGTAGGTCGAAGCTGGGATCCCGAGCCCCCCAACCCCGACGACCAGGGCCTTGGACGACTTCAGCCTCCGCTGGCCTTCCACGCCGACTTCGGGGAGGACCAGCTGCCTGCTGTACCTCTCGAGCTCCTTCTTGGAGAAGCCGACCGGCTCGGTGGCTGTCAAACCTGCCTGGGGAGCCCTTGCCCTGTCTTAAGAGCAGCGTAGGGCCGGTTATGGCGTTTCATCGAGGCCCGGTGCGTGGACGTCCACCTGTGCCAGGGAGGGGGGCGATGAGTCGCGTCGAGGAGCTGTCGCAGAACGCCTGCCCCTAGCTCCAGACGATGCTGCTGGATGGGTGGGCCCTACGGTTCTCAGAAGGGTACGCCAAGAGGGGGAACTCGGTCAGCCCCCTCATCGAGGGGCGGTCGGGGCCGAGAGTAAGGTCTCTATCTGCGAGGAGGCATACTCCAACCGCGGGTTGGATACGGTCTTCAAGGTGACCCCCGCGTCGGTCCCTGCCAACCTCCACCGCGTCCTCTCGGAGAGAGGGCGCCGGCGCATCGGTGGCACGTCGGTGCGGACTGTCCGCCTCCGCGGGAGGGAGTGCCGAGCTCTGGAGCGGTCGTGACCTCGGAGGCGTTCTCTGGACGGTGGCTCTCGGCCCACTTCGAGATGAGAGGGGTCGACCCGCGTATGCGCAAGACAGCGAGGAAGATGCTGCTGAACACCGTCCCACGGAAGGTCTTCGCGTCTGTCACGGAAGAGGGGAAGGTCGTCGCTTGCGGGATGGGGGTGGCTGAGGATGCGCACTTCGGCGTCTTCGACGTCGTCACGTACCCCGACCACCGCCGCCGCGGCCACGCCAGGGGCAGTAGTGCTGAGCCTGCTCAGGTGAGAGGAGCAGGGCGGGGCTGACACGAGGCGTCTCCAGGTGGAGCCCGACAACGGTCCGGCCATAGTCCTCTATCCGGACGTTGGTTTCTCCGAGGCGCACCGGCACTGGTACATGGTCAAGGCGCGCCCCTGACGCCGTGGAGAGGGCCAAAGTCGGGCCTGGGATCCGTGCCTGAGGCTTGGTCCACCGCGGCGGGCCTTGCTAGGCCGCTCGGGCTCCCAGATCGGGGGTCCGGGAGATAGCGTCGGCTATGGAAGCCGTGAGCTCCGCCCGCTCCTTGACCAGGTCGGCTCGTTCCTTCCTTTCAGTCTCTAGCGCCTCCAGCCGCGCCTGTGCAGTCCCGAGCCTCTCCCACTCCCCCGCGAACCTCCCCTCGGGGGTGCGGACGTCGACGTCTTTCAGCAACCTCTGCTGGTCGAGGACCTCAGCGGAGAGGGTTGCCAGCCTCGCTTCCAGGGTCTCGATGCGTTCGGCGGATTCGTCCGCCGGGGAGCTCTTCCTGCCGAGGAGGCGACTGAGAAACGAGTCCGGCTTATATGCCTCGGCTGCTTCTGACGCCCGCGCCTTCTCTGCGTCCAGCTCGCCGGAACACTCCGCACGCTCGGCCTTGAGTTCGGCTATCTTCGCGGCCAGTCTCCCCCTCTCCGCCCCTATCTCATTTTCGATGCCTGAGATGGTCGTCCTGAGCCTCGATATCTCCTCGTCTATCGACGCGAGCGGGACGGGCCTCGATACGACGTCGGTCAACTCTTGGCGCCTGGCGCGGTAATCCTGGGACAGCCCTCCCTCGCCGGTCCTCTCCTCGAACTCGTCGAGGAGGACGTTCACGCCCCTGACCCAGTTCTCAAGCGCGTATCCGCCCGGCTCGGCGGAGAACCTCTGCCGCCCGAGGTTGTTCAGGGCGTTGATGGTCCTGGCCCTGAGCTGGCCTAAGCCTAGTTCCGGTGACTCCTGTATCCTCGCCCTGTGCCTGTGAAACGTCTGATTCTTCATCCCTGGCTGGTCACCTTAGGGTCACGCTCGGCCGTCAGACAGGGCCAAGCAGGTGCGCGATTTAAGCGGTCCATCTCCGAGGCCGCGGCAGGCTACTGCGGGGGAAGCTACTGCGACTGGACCTTCAGCCTTGTGGCTCAGAGAACCGACATGACGAAGGCCGCGAGGGTGCCAAGCCCGTCAGTGGCGTTGTGTATCCAGGCCGCCCCTGCGAGGTCCTGCGTTCTCTCGTAGTACCACCCGAGGGCGAAGGCGAAGGCCAACGCGAAGACCGCCTCGCCGTCTGCGGACGAGGCCGACTGGCCTAGGAACGCGTTGCCGAGATGCACCGCGCCGAAGACGACCGATGCGACGAAGGTCCCCCCGGCGCATCCGGAGGATTGTCCGCCCACGTGAGAACCTCTGGTTCAGGATGTTCCGAAGCGCCGCACGAAATAGGAATTCTTCGCTCCAGCCTACGAAGAACCCTTGGAAAAGGAGCGTAAGCGCCCAGCCCAGGGGAGACATGGACGCCTTTTTGAATGGCGGGGCAGGGTTTGTGGTCACCGCGACGAGGGCGAACATGGTCGCTATGATCGCGAACCATCGGAGGTTGCTCCCCTCTCTCGTCATTGGGAACCTGGACAGCCTCGGCATCCTCAAGCCGCTGGCCCGGATCGTGACGATGCCTCCAAGAAGGAACAAGGAGCGGGCAGCGAAGTTGATGGCAGAGCCTGCGACGCCCTTCCCGACGCCTAGGCCGGCCAGATAAGACACCGACAAATAGGCGAAGGCAAGGGCCCCCAGCAGGGTAACTACCAGGACGAGGAGAGCCGAGCGAAGGCGTCGGGGTCCCTCCCCTCTGATCCTCGAGCGGTCGCCGAAGACCTTCTTCCCCCTCACTTTCCGCTGGCTGGGGGGGAGCACTTGGAGAGATACCCACATCAGGGTCGAAGTCAGAGATTCTCCGAAGAGCATCCTTACAGGAGGGGCCGCGGGCGCAGGTTCTGTACGCCGCAAACGTCTTTATCACTACCCTTCCCCGCCCACAGTTCCAAGGCGAGCATGCGAGATTGGTAGTCATGACTACGGACAAGGCCATCCTCATAGTCGGTGTCACCGTCATAATCATCATCCTGGCGTACTTCTTGCGCCTCGGGAGATTCTCCCGCCGCAAGCAACCGGGGGACGACCCCGGCGAGGCTTGACCGAGCCCTTCCGGCTCCGGCTCGGTATACGCTCGTACGCGTATGGATGGGCGCGGTCGAGCGAGAGGTGCCGGAGCGTCAGCAGGCGAGCGTGATACAACACGATAGACACAGAGAACCTTACGAAGAAGTTCGACAACACGACTGCCGTCGAGTCGGTCACCATGCACGTGGAGGAGGGAGAGGTGTTCGGGTTCCTCGGGCCCAACGGGGCCGGGAAGACCACCACGGTCAGGATGCTGGCCTGCCTGGTCTCGAGAAGTTCTGGAACCGCCACGATAGGGGGGTACGAGATCTCGAACCGCGCGGACCAGCCGAAGATACGGAGGATGATCGGGCTGCTGACTGAGAACGTGGGGCTCTATGAGGAGCTGAGCGCCTACGACAACCTGGACTTCTACGGCCGCTACTACAAGATGGGAGAGCAGAATAGGCGCGAGAGGATCCAGTACCTCCTCGAAATGCTCGGGCTCTGGGACAGAAGGGGCGCACCGGCGGGGACGTTCTCCAAGGGTATGAAGCAGAAGCTGGCCATCGCGAGGGCTCTGATCCACGACCCACAGCTTCTTTTCCTTGACGAGCCGACGGCGAACTTGGACCCTGAGGCTTCAAAGACGGTCAGAGACTTCATCCTTGAGCTGAAGAAGGAGAAGAGGACGATCTTCCTCAACACCCACCTCCTCGACGAGGCGGAGCGTATATGCGACCGTGTGGCCATACTCAAGACGAGGCTGATCACGATAGGTAGCCCGCAGGATCTGAGGCGATCGCTTTCTGGGAGGAAGGTGAAGATCCAGGTTCAGCGCGTCGACGACTCGATGGTCGAGTCGGTAAGGAAGCTAGGGCATCGGATAGGGGATGTCACAGCGAACAGCTTCGTGGTGGACCTTAGGGAGCCGGAGAAGGAGAACCCGGCGATCCTGAGGGCCCTCCAAAGCGCCGGTGCGGACGTGGTGTTCGTCACCGAGGTCGGGTCCAGCCTAGAGGACGTGTATCTGAAGCTGATGAGGGAGGGGTAGAAGCGCATGGACATTGGGAATGCGTGGAACGTCGCCCTGAAGGACTTCAAGATATACACAAGAAAGCCCTCTGTAATCTACGCTACCGTCGCCATGCCCCTGATCGTGGGCGTCGTCTTCCCGCTCATCCTTGATTACTCCCTCCACAAGTCAGCCAAGGCCCTCAGCGCGGCGAGAGCCCCGGGGCTGATGGACGCCTTTTCGATCTGGTTCGTAATAGGAGCGGCCGTAATCCCGACGGCTATCGCCTCCTACAGCCTTGTAGGGGAGAAGATGCAGAAGAGCCTCGAGCCGATGCTCGCCACCCCGATGTCAGATGGGGACATACTCTTGGGGAAGACGATATCAGCCCTTCTTCTCCCTGTTGCGGCGCTCTATGCGGGGTCCATCTCGTACATGGCGCTCATGGACTACTTCACGCGCGGCACGCTGGGGTACTACTACTATCCGAACTGGCACATCGGCGCGATCCTCCTGGCCGCCCCCCTGGCCGCGCTCCTCAGCGTGGAGGTGAACGTCGTCATCTCTTCCAGGATGACCGACGTCAGAAGCGCGCAGCAGACTGGGGTCTTGCTCATGCTGCCGTTCATAGGCCTGTTCCTAGCGTCCGAGGTCGGCCTCTTCGTGATGAACGACACCGACCTGACCATCCTGGCGGGCGCGCTCGCGGCGATAAGCGTCGGGACGTTCTTCGTCGCGAAGGCGACCTTCCAAAGGGAAGAGATACTCACACGATGGAGATGACCACGGTCCGAGTCTGACGAGTTCATGCGTGAAAAATCTGGTGCACGGAATGCAGAAGCCAAGGATGGGCCATCACGGGCGTACGCCACAGGGGGGGCCGCGCCTGGTACTTCTGCGAGCACGATGTACCTCATCTCGAACCCGGCCAACGCATCGATCCTGTCAGCCCTGATGGGGACCGAGTCGTATCCCCGCGAGCTGGCAAGGCGGCTCGGCATGCGGGAGTCGCATGTCTCGGAGAGGCTCAAGAGGCTAGAACGACACGGACTCGTCAGGGGGCGATGGGCTCGAATGAAGGAGACTGGGAAGAACGTGAAGGTCTTCTCGTCGGCGGTCAGTTCGGTCAGCGTGGTCCTGGACGGGAGCGGGTTGAAGCTTGGCATCGAGAAGCGCGAGGGCTGGAACGAGTCGTTCGAAGTGGGACAGCAGATTTACCGGGTGAAAGTCCCTCCCGTCGGCGCGTTCGTGGGGAGGAAGAGGGAGCTCAGGTTCCTGCTGAAGAGCAAGGCAGGGCTCAACGTAGTCACTGGCTTAGCTGGCATTGGTAAGACGACCCTCGTTTCCAGGTTCGCCAGCGAAGCCACAGAGAGGGGACAGAAGGGCGGAAGCCCGTCCTGTCTGTTCTGGCACGGCATCAGAGAATCCGATAGCCTGAGGTATGTGACTGCCAAGGTTGCCGCTTTCCTGAGCGCGCATGGCTATCCCGCGCTCTCCAGCATGATGAAAAAAGGAGTTTCAGAAGAGGGCACGCTGATAGGCGAGGTCCAACAGGGGCTCGAGCGGGTCAATGCGCTCGTGGTGTTCGACGACTATCACTACTGCAGGGACACCGGGATCACGCATCTACTGCAGCGACTTGGCGATTCGACGGTGGTCAGGACGATCGTGGTGTCCAGGACCAAGCCGAGCGAGCTCTACATCGGCAGCCGTCTCGTGCCCGTGCTGAATCTGGAGGGGCACACCGACGCAGAGACGGCGGAACTCTTCGAAAAGAACAGCGTGCGCCTCGCAAGGGACGAGGTAGCCCGCGTCAACGCGACGCTCAAGGGGAACCCTTTGGCGCTGAACCTGATGTGCGAGTCTGTGAAGGCGATGGGGAGGGAGAAGGCGCTGAAGACGGCGCTGTCTGAAGTGAGGGACCACATCTCAGTCTGGCTAGAAAGCGTCCTTAGTCCGCCAGAGTTGGCGACTCTGCAGCGGGTGTCGGTGTTCAGGGGGCCTGTCCCCCTAGACGCAGCACGGGCGGTCGAATCCTCTGACGTCAGAGACGAAGTTCTGGCGCAGAGATTAGGGGCGCTCGAACGTGCTGGAGTGGTGACTGGGTTGGAGGGCAGCTTCGCCGTCCACGACGCAGTTCGGGATGCCTTGTCCGTCATCCCTGGCCCGATGGCGGCTGCCCATGCGAAGGCTGGCTCTTACTATGCGTCGAGAGGGGACAGACGCTCGTCCCTCGAAGCGATCTACCACTTTGTGAAGGGCGGCCAGACGGCCTCGGCCGTCCATGTGATCCGTGATGACGACGCGTACACCAGGATCGTAGACGAGGGGTATGTCGAGCCTCTGCTGCGTCTCGCGGAGGAGCTGCTCGCCGGCCCGCTGCCGTCGGCCGACGGGGGGAGCAGGGTCAGAGGGTGGCTGATGGTCGTCAGGGCGTACGCGCTCTGGAGGATGCAGAAGCAGTACGCTCTCGTGCTCAGAAACATCAGAGAGGCCGAGGCAGTGGGCAGGCGGTGCGGAGACAACGTGCTCATAGCCTGCGCGCTCCTGAACAAGTCATACGTGCTGTCAGCCCGTGGGGACACTGAAGGCGCGGCGCGCGCCTGTCGGATAGCCCTGGACATCCCTGGCATCCGGCGTGAGGGCCCCACGGTGGCTGCTTACCTGATGGAGAACCTCGCAGACATGATGGCCACCGAAGGCAGGTTTGACGAGGCGGTCCGGCTCGGGTCGTCGGCAGCGGAGATATTCGAGGGCAATGGCGATGCGAGGAACATCGCCGGGGCACTCGCCGCTCTCGGCGTCTACCATTACATGAAAGGCGACTTCGACGACGCCCTTTCGCTCCTCGCCAAGGCGAGACCGAGGGTACCCCCAGGGAACAAGGTCATAGCGGAATACGTCGAGGAAGCGACAGGCCTGGCGCTCGAGCGCACCGGCAGGAGGAAGCAGGCGCTGGCGCACCTGAACAGAGGGCTACGACTGGGAAAGGAGTCCGCGAACAGGCTCGTCCTGCTCGAAGTTCTCTCTGAGCGGATACTGTTGAGGGCCAAGCTCGGCGACTTCAAGGGGGCGAGGAAGGAGCTGAAGGAGGCTTTGGAGCTGAAGCGTGTCACTGAGCGGAAGTACTCGCTCGGGGTCCTCGAGCTGGCCCAGGCTGGCCTCTCGCTGGTGGACGGGGACTTGAACGAATGTGGAAGGCACCTCAGGAGAGCTGGTCGGCTACTCTCAGGCGACGCCGTCTCGAGAGCGAGAGTCCTCTGGTGGCGTGGAGTCGTCGATGCCCAAGATGGGAACATGGAGTCTTCTAGGAGACGGCTCACGGAAGCTAAGAGGGCTTTCGATGGGGTGGGGGCGGGCGGCTACGTCCTGCAGGTGGACTCAGTCCGAGCGAAGATCGAGACGTCGCCTCCGAGCAACGCGCACGAGACTCTGGCCCTTGTATGGTGACTGCTGTGGCCTACAGAAAACCCGCAGCAATCATGGCGGTAAATGCCGCAATCATCAGGACGAGTTCCATCATGGAGGCCTGGCCGACCGACTTCTGAGCGCGCATTAGCTCCTCTTCGGGGCCGCCGCTCTGGAGGAGGAGCGTGACCTTCCTGGCTGCGGGGACCAGCTTCGCGAGCGCGAAGAAGTATGTCACCAGGCCCAGAGACCCTCCAGCCAGGACAGAAACGCTCCAGGTGTCCAAGACCAACGGACCGCTCCAGGACATGGCGGCGAACAGGATTCCACCAGAGAGCAGGAGGAGGGGCACCACGAGGTTCAGGAACCGTTCCATCTTAGGGAAGAACATGACCGTGAACTCCGCCCTCGACACGGGGGTGAGCCGAGATACCACGGGCCCGAGCACCACAAAGAACATGATCGAGGACCCGATCCATACGACAGCAAAAAACAGATGGAACCATGCCACCGCGGCGATGAGGAGAGGGCTCAACTCTCCGTATCCACTCTCAACTCGACCTGTCTCCGTGCCTGGAGAGTGGGGGCGCTTCGCTCACTCCCGTCGTGGTCCCAAGGTGTCCATGAACCGCCGCACCGCGTCGTCCACCACCTCGTCCCTGCTCCTGTACCCTAGCCTGGAGGCGATGTCGTCGAGCCTCGAAGCCAGCTCGCGTCTGATCTTCACGTTCACATACTCGGCCTCTTTCATGCCCGCCTCCCACGACGCAGAGCGAATCCGTATGGAGCGCGGCTGGGCTTTGGCACCCGCCGAAATCGATCGTGGCCTCGAGTGATTGTGAAAGACGCCGAGTGGCATACTACACGGGTCAAAATGGGGATGGCCGGCCCCTAGCCACGCTTCCTCACAGAGAGGATTATGGCCGCGAGGCCGAGCACTATTGCGACTCCTAGGGCTGCATATGAGACGGCGCTGAGGGTGGAGACCTGAGCGTTCAGGCTGCTGACGGTTGAGGCCGAGGACGACTGGAGCTGGCTGATGGTGCTCATCTCGCCGCCGAGCGCAGCGAGTGACAGCTGAGACGGAGCAGCCCCCTGGACGGGGACCGTGACTGAGGCGTCGAAGCTGTTGTCGGAGAGGACCGACGTGTCGGTCGCGTTCGAGGCGAGGATGCCGAAGAACTCGTTGTGCACGACGTTGCCTGAGATGGTGGTGTCTGTCACGATTGTCGAGCCGTTTATGTTGCCGATCAGGGTTATGCCCGTGGTTTTCGGGCCAAAGCCTCCGTTGCCGCTGACTGTGTTCCCGACTATCTTGGTCCCCTGGACGACGTCCCCGGGGGTGTTGCTGTGGACGATGATGCCTGGGATGAGGTTGTTCAGCACTGTGTTGTATATCACGCTGTTATTAACTGCAGAAGTGTGAGGGACGTCCGCCGCCACCACGATACCGCCGGGTAGCCCGTTGACCACGTAGTTGTTGCTGACGACGTTGTCGACGACCCCTTCACCTGGGTTGTACGCCGCCACGACTATGCCGCACCCGATGGTGTTGCCTATCACGGTGTTGCCGCTGATGACGTTCCCGAGGCCTGGGCTCGGCGCCCCGCTCTCGAGGCCGCCAGGGTTCAGTTGGCCCTCGTCGCTGACGCCTATGCCACCGTCCGCCACGTTGTTGACCACCGTGTTATCCACCACCGTAGAGTAGGAGGTCCCGCTGAGCTCGATTGCCTTGTTTTCCTCGATGCAGGGGCCTGAGGGAGGAGCCGGTGCTGCGGGACAGGCGTTTGGATGTAGGCCGTTGCTGACCACGGCGTTGTTCTCGACAGTCACGTCCGAAGCGTCTTGGACGAAGACCCCGTGGTTGTTAGCGTGCTCCACGGTGAGCCCCTCTATGACGGTCCCGCTTGCGCCGCTACCCAGGACTTCTATGCCGTAGGTCTGGCCAATCGCGTTGATGACCGTGCTCGAAGGCTGGGAGGTGAGCGACTCGAGGGTCAACTGCCTGGTTATGTTCACCATTTCATTGTACACGCCGGGCATGACGATGACTATCGCGTGAGGCGGTGCCAGGGCAACGGCGTGAGAGATGGTCGCGTATGGGTTCGCAATCGAGCCGTTTCCAGTCGCATCGCTGCCAGACGGGCTGACGTAGATCCGCGGGGGCGCCTGCTGGGCCTGCGCGGCCGGCGATGCCACGGAGACGGCGCCGATGAGCGCGCCGAGAAGGAGCGTGCCAAGAAGGAGAGCCGCGTGGATGGTGTGTCTTTTCATCTTCGCCGCTTAGGCAAGGTAGGTCCAGTTAAGCGCTGGGTTTCCCTGGAACAGGAAACCTGGCTCAGCCATTGGGCTGATTTCTGCCGGTCAGATGAGCCGACTAGAATCTCTGCGTCGGCGTGCCGTCGAAGTCGAAACGCGCCCGGAATGAGGCCTCAGGCTGACGTTACAAGCCAGAGCATCGCGGGGCCGCAGCGTTGGGGCGTCCGTTCCGAGCCCGGACGCGGTCACAGATTTCAATACTTCAGATGGTAGGCGGATGCGCTTCTTCTCCTTGCCGCGACTAGTATGGACGAGGCGACGAGGACGATGATGATTATCGCGACTAGGACCAGCGTATAATTCGCTGAGAGGGGAAGAGCTGCGAAAGTCGTCGCTGACGATGTGGCCGAAGTCGACTGGGCCGCCTGGGAGGTCGTCGCGGATGCCGTCGTGGTCGAGGTCGGAGTCGTATTGGCCGCGCTTGTCGTGGTGGTCGTTGTCGACGTGGTCGTCGTTGTTGAGGTGGCCGCGCTTGTCGTGGTGGTCGTTGTCGACGTGGTCGTCGTTGTTGAGGTGGCCGCGCTTGTCGTGGTGGTCGTTGTCGTGGTTGTTGTGGCGGGTGTAACAGTGAGTGTCAGCATGGCAGACTCGCTCTGCCCCCCGCCGCTCCCTGTGATTGTGACAGTGTAGCTCCCAGGCGGCGCAGAGGCTGAAGCGTCTATCGTCAGCGTTGAAGAACACCCTGGTGTGCACGAGGCTTGGCTGAAGGAGACCGATGTTCCATTTGGAAGGCCGCTCGACGACAGCGTGACGGGCTGCGCGCTCCCGGAGACGAGCGAGACGCTTACAGTCGCAGTCACGGCGCTCCCCTGCTGCACGGTCACCGTCGCAGGCGTCACGCCGACGGAGAAGCTGAAGGCAGGTGGCGGCGGAGGGGGCGTTGCTGGTGGGAGGACCGTGGCCATCGGCGTCCCGCTCAGCTCCGATGCAGGAACTGCGCCGCAGACTGTGTCGGGCGGACTGAACGCGATGCCGGAAGCCAGCAGCCACTGGGCCGTGGAAGAGGAGTAGTAGTAGAGGAGATAGGAGGAGGTGACGGCCGCGCCGCTGAAGCAGACAGTCGCGGTACCGGTGGACGCCCCCGAGACCTCCAGGTCGAAGTACGTGGCCGTGCCTGCCAGGCTGGGCGTCCCAGGCGGGGCCGTCTGGTAGTCGAACGAGTTAACCGACAGACCTATCCCAGGAGCCAGGCCTGTGACGGTCACGCTGACGCCGTTTATGAGCGCGTCGTCGACGGACGCCGAGCCGCTGCTGTTGGCGGTGGCCGTGGCGAAGACGCCGGACAGGGGAGCTGGCTCAACGACGTAGAAGGCGCGCGAGATAGTCTTGATCACGTTCGTCCCGTCTGTGAACGAGGCCTCCACCACCCAAGTCCCGTTCGAGTTGGGGGTGATCGAAGCAGAGCTCTCCGACGAGAGGAGGGTCGCGGTGGTTGAAGAGACAAGCTCACCTGTGGGCGAGATCCAGGTGAACTGGACCTCCTTGGCCAGGGGGTCGTTCGTCGCGGCCGTCGCATTGACGGGCTCGCCCACGCCCAAGTCGAGGGCGCTCGTGCTCAGGGAGTAGCTCCTGACAGCCAGGCTCACTGACGCAGTGTATGGAGCAGACATCGTCATGTTAGCGTAGTTCGAGACGGTCGTAGAGACGGCGACAGTGTAGTTGGTCCCAGCGGTGAGAGGTGAGCTCGGGACGAAGACCACCTCTGACGTGAGCGGGTCCCCGTCTGGGGCGGTCTGCGGCGCCACGGGCACGACCCTCCCTGAGACAGTCTGCCCCCCTGGAGCGCTGACCGTTATCGTGCTCCCGTTGAGGAGTGACGCCTTCATCAGCTGGTCGAACGAGAGCTCGATGTAACTCCCCGTGGAGTTCGAGAAGGCGGACACTCCGCTCACCTCAGGCGAGGAAAGCGGGAGCAGGTTGATGTCCACCCCCGTGGCAGGAGGCGGGACGTAGACCACTATGCTCCTGGCTGTGGAGAAGCCAGGCGCCTCAACGACCACCATGTACCTGCCCGCCGGGACGAACCAGGCGTACCTCCCTTCAGGGTCCGTCTGCTGGGGGTTGAGCTGGCCGTAGCCCGAGGCGCCCCACGGGACCCACTGGCTCGTGGTGGAGTTGAACTGGAAGACCGTGACAGTGGCGTTCGCCACCGGGTTGGTGAGGAGGCCGGCGTAGACAACGCCGCTCGGGTCCACTATCGGGGTGGTATTGCCTACCTTTGGTGGGCAGTACTGCGCGGTGAGCTGTGAAACCCCCTCGGTGACCCAGTTCTCCGCAGCCGTCAGTCCTACGCTCAATACGCCCGATACGATAGATGCTACGAATGAAACTGGCAGCCCTGTGAACTCCGCAAGGTTAGACAGAGCTCCGAACGCGTCGTTATTGAGGCCCGCAGCCTCTGCCGCAGCTCCCAAGAACAGATAGGAACCGAGCGCCAAATCCCCTGAGACGCCCAGGCTGCCGCCTGCGCATGCGATGAGATGATTAGCCGATGCCAGTGTGTCCACGGAAAACTTTCCGTCCGAATAGAAACCGTAGAGTGAGAGGAGGAAACCCGCAGCTGGGATAGCGCGCCCTAACGCTCCAATGCCGATTTTATCAAGAACGGTTAAAGTAAGCCCGTAACCAGGAGCTATGTAATCAGATGGGCTGTCGAAACGCTTCGCAATGTTGGCCGGTAGGCTCCCGTAAGGAACGAAGAAGCTCACGCGCGTCCACACCGAACTACTAGTATTCTTCACGACAGCATAACTTAGGTTGAAGATAGGGTAGCCTGTGGTCAGGAAGAACTGCCTATCGGTCGCGTTCGGGATGTAATAGACATTGCCGGTGATGTTGATGTCGCTGGACATGATCATCTGAGTGCTGTTGGGGATTCCTAGGGTTCCATTCGGCGGTGTAACGGTGGCGTTTATCGTGACAGACGTGGTGTCTGTTCCTGTGATGTTCGTTACACTGTAGTTCGTAAGAGTTACGTTCGACTTGCTCCAGATGGAAGGAGTTTCGCTGCGGACCTGCGTTGCTGACGGTGGTGTTACACTTCCGTCGCCAATAGGAGAAACAAGAGCGGCATACGACACGAACACGCTTCCGTCCCATCCCCCTTGAGGGATGAACGTGGCGCTGAAAGCCCCGGACGACGTCAGCGTGGCGTTTGCGCTGCCGGCGCCTGGGGCTATGACCTCGACATCCGCCACATAAGATGGGCGGCTGAACCACATCGTGAATGTCATAGGCATCCCTGGCACGAAGACGTATGGGAAGTGGGGTATGCCGTCCTGCGGGTCCCAGCACATCAGCCTCCCGTCGGTCTGCTCCATGCATATCCTGACGAGCTGCGGCTCCGTGTTGTCGTAGGCGACGGAGACGGAAGGGGAGTAGACGTGGACGCCAGACGCGGTGAGTGCGACGGCGTGCAGCTGGTAGGTGGTCTGGTTCCCAGCGCTCGGGAGCGTGACGTCGAGCCCCCAGTAGCCCCCCGCGGGGACGACCGTGGTGCCGAGCAGCGTGTCGTTAGAATACAGGTCGAGCGCACTCCCAGGGGGCGCCTGGCCCGAGACTGTGGTGTTCAGGGTGGAGAGCGAGAGGGGGGCCGAGAGCGTGACCTGCTCCACGGTCTCGACTGCGGTGGCGAGCGCCTCCTCGTACGCCTTCCCTCCCACAGTATAGTTCACGAGCGCGAGGAGGGCGAGAGACGACCCGTTGTAACCGTCCCCTATCTGGAGCTCGTACCTCACCTCCCCCGACGCGCCCGAAGAGATGTTCCCGAGCGGGACGGAGTAGTACCCTGACGAGGAGAGCGAGGCGTTGACAGGCTTCCCGTCCAAGAGGAAGCCTCCAGCCACCGCCGTCGTCCCCGCGGGGGCCGGCAAGAGCACCGAAACGTTGCCGAGGGCGAACGAGCCCGTGTAGTTGTACGTCGCCCTCAGGAAGAGGGTCCCGCCGGGCGCGGACTGGCCGGGGATGACGCTCAGCGTGTTACCGACCTTCCCCGTGAAGAGGTCCCCTGCACCCATGTAGAGGGAGACGTTCCCGAGCTGGTAGACCTGCGAAGCCGAGGCGTTGACGGTCACCTCCCCCCAGAGCTCGTCAGAGCCCACGTAGCTGAAGACGTCGAGCCTGTACTCGCCGAGCTGCGGGACGCCGTAATAGAGGGACGACGTGGAGTTCCCTATGCCCGTCACGTAACTGGCGTAGCCCGTCGCGTTCAGCGAATAGACGTTGGCGCTCCATGACGAGACGGGGGAGCCCGTCGCCGCGTCTACGACGGTGCCACTCAACACCCCCGGCTGGATGAGCTTGATCACCGCGGTGGCGTTCCTATAGGCGTCGAGCGCGACGGGCACGCACACGGAGGGGAGGTTCGCCTCGTAGCCGTCCGCGCAGACTGTGAACCGCTCGCCCGCGTAGCCTGTGACAGGGATTATGTTCTCCACGAGCTGACCCGACGGAAGCGTGGCTCCTGAGACGGAGAATGTGTTCCCCTCGGGATTTTGTGCGTAGATGTCGTAGTGGACTCCGACCCTCCAGTCGACAGGGAGCGGCCCCTGCAGCGTGCCTCCGAGGTACTGGGTGTAGAGCTGGAGGTTGATGTACCCAGTCCCTGTCACTGGTATCGTGAGGTTCAGTGTAGTCACTCCGCCCTGCTGGATGGAGGCGTATTCTGGTGAGGACGAATAGTAGAGAGGCGAGACTGCCGACGCCGTGATCTGGCCTGCGTAGAAGGTGGCCGAGTATCCGCCGGTGGAATTCGTCGACGTGCTGTCTGTGAGCGTCAGGCCGTTGACCTGCTCGTTCAAAGTGACGCGGGCGCCAGCCACCAGAGTCCCGTTTGTGTAGGCTACGAGACCCTGAAGCGTCCCGGTGGGCATGGGCTGCAGCCTTATCACCGGAATGGTGCCGTTGGCTGTGAACGACTCGACAGGAGGCGTCGCGTAGGGGAGACCGGTGCCGTACAGGTTTGTGTAGACCGTGAGAATCGCGCCTGACGGCGAGAGGACTGACGGGGCGAGGCCGCTGGAGTTCGTGGTGAAGAGCCCTGCGACTCCGCCCGTGCCCGAGTAGGTCAGCTGCACGCCTCCCACGGGTCCCCCCTGCGGGTCTACGACGGAGACCTGGACGGGCTGAACCTCGAAGGAGATAGTGTTGGTTCCCTGGGCCAGCGTCATGGTCTTCGTGGTGCATAGGCCTGCGATGCACGCCTGGACGGACTCGCTCGCCCCCGAGGGGAGGCCCGTGAAGGTCAGGGTTCCAGCCGTTCCTGTGATAAATTCAAGCCCCGCCACCGACACCGACACCCCTGAAACTGGGTTCCCGTCGGGGAGCAAGGTGCTGACCTGGAGCGATGACGAGGAGACAGGGACGAACGTTACGTTGAGCGGGCGCACAATGGAGATGGCGCCGAATACCTCCGCGTAAGTCAGGTAGCCCACTGAGGTGAAGAGCTCGTTTGCGGACGGGTCGTAGATCATTATCTGCTGTCCAGCGGTGCCTTGGCCGTAGTGGAAGCTGGTTCCGTCGTAGATATCGCCGACCGCCCCCGTCACAGTGTCGTAGAAAGCGAGGATAGGATACCCACCCATACTCACGGCGGTGTAGACCTCGCCGTTAACCGGGTCGTAGACCGCAGCCGTAGTGCCGCAGTACACGGCATTCGGCACGGAGGAGCAGGGCAGGGGTGTGACTGCTATGACGTTCCCGGTGGTCGCATTGACTGCGGCCAGCTCGAAAGAGGAGGAGAAGCCATCACCCACGGTGTATATCGTCCCCGTCTTGCTGTCTATCGCCATGGCGTTGGAGAGTGGAACGCTAGAATTGGTCACGACAGCGTCAGTGGAGCCGTTTATTGCGTAGAGCCTGTCACTACTCTCTACCTGGCAGTAGCCGATACATTCCTCTCCCCCGAGGGAATATACATACCCGGTGACGGAATCGTAAGCAATTGCGCCCGTCGCCGAAGGGTGGGCGCCAAGGCTTATGTTCCCCACCAAGGCGTTGGAGGATGCGTCTATCACGAACACGAATCCCTCATTGGCGTTGCTCCCAGTGACGAATATCCTGTTGCTCACAGGGTCGTATGCTGCCGAAACCAGGCTCACTCCCTCAAACGGACTGCCGGTGGTGGTGTTGACGGGTATCGTCGTGACGACCGTGTCCGTCCTTGTGTTGAACACGGTGACGTTGTCGTATGTGAAGGAATTGCACGTGTATCCTCCGCCGCCAGGAAACGGAGTACAGCGGACCGAGGCCACGCTGCTCCGGCTGTCGACGACGTAGAGGTATCCGTTGGTGGGGTCATATACCATCCCTCCGATCGAAACTGTCGGAACAGGCACGTTACCCTCCACCTGGCCCGTGGTGGCGTTCAGGACCCACAGGGTGTTCGTCTGCTGGTCCGCGACGAAGACCATGCCGTCGCTGGAGTACGCCATCGCGCCTGGAGTTGCCCCGAGCAGGATTTCAGACGCGACGGTGTTCGACGAGCCGACGACTGAGACAGCGTAGGAGTTGGAGGACGCAATGTACACGTCTCCGTTCACGGTGTTGACGCTGGTGATGGTGTTGACGCTGGTGATGGTGTCGACCGCGCCTCCCTGAAACCCAGTTAACCTGGTGATGTTAGCAATGATGGTGCTTGTGGCTGGGTCGACCACCGACATCCCGTACGAAATTTCATAGGTAGAGGAGAACACTGGGCTGGAGACGTACAGGTCACCGTTCGCAGGGTTGAACGTTGCATTAGCTGCACATACCATGCTCCCCACCTTGGCGAAAACCGACGTGTTCGCGTCGAATGAGTATAATCCGCCACCACTACCGCAACCAAAGGAGTAGTCCCCAAACGCAAGGTACGCCAAGCCATTGCGGCTGTCGTATGATATCGAGTTGAGGCTGAGGCTCAGCGTGGCATTCGAGATCACCGTCCAGGGCGAGGGCTTCAACACGAGGATGGATGACCCGGAGAATGTGCTGTTCCGGAACGAGCCTCCCAGGTATACCGTGCCGTGCACCGGGTCGACCGACATGGAAGAGAAGTACGAAGAGGCCCCACTACCGCTGACGGACACTGTGAAGTTGGATTCGACAGCGCCATTCGTGCCTGAAATCGCGTAGACCACCTGTGTAGAATATGTATAAGAAGAGTTGATGTTGATTATGTCGGCGAGCGCATAAAAGGTGTCAGTCGAGCCCGCGAAGCCTGCGGACAGGACTCCGTTGATATATTCGCTGGCAGAAGGATGCGGGAGGAGCGGGACGACAGCCACCACAGCACCCGTTACCGGGTCTATGATTGTGATGGTTTCACCAAGGTAATAGCTGTTGACAGTGTTAGAAAGGACAGTGTTAGAAAGGACGGAGCTGTTCGTGACGAAGAGGTCGCCGCTCAACGGGTCCACTGTTAACGTGCCGATGTTACCCGTGACCGCGAAGTCCTGGGTTATGTGCTTGACCGTCACGTTCACTCCCAGGATGGTGTTGGGTGCGTTGGAAGTCAGGACGTAGAGCATTCCATCGACGGAGTCGTATGCCATCTGCCTGATCTGTTGGTTATACGCTCCGTATGAAGTCAGGACAGGACCAGGGTACAAGGTGTCGTTGTAGAGCAGCAGCTGCTCCGAATATGTGAAGCCGACGTCCTCTGTGACACCTGAACCATTGACTAGCACCATCTGCGTGCGGGGCGGGAGCTGGGGGACGTACGGCCCCAAGTCGCGCACAGTGTACGGATAGTAGCCGTCGGGGAAACTGTAGCTGATCGTACTCGACGTCGATGTCTTCGTGACGTTGGCGAACGTCATTGTCCACGGAGTCCCCTGGGGTAGGCCCCCCTCGACGAATGTCACCTGGTAGGTGGGGCCGGAGGGTAGGTAACCGAACTGATATGTCGGCTGAGAGAAAGAGCACTCGTAGTAGGACGAGGTGCAGCCAGGACCGGTCGGCCAGTAAGCGGTGACGGTGTATGTCCCGCCTATCCAGCCCTGACCTCCAGTGGTGAAGTTGTCCTGGAAGAGACCCGTGGTGGCGTTTACTGCGACGGTGTCCGAACGGATGACCCCGCCCAGCGGGTCCGTAAGGGTGACCGTAGCGAACGTGGTGAAGTTGACGCGCGGGCTCGTCGTCACGTTCCCGTTGACAAGTACCGTCTCGGTGCCTGAGTAGAAGACAGAGTTGGTGCGGACGCTCACTGTCCACAGGCCTGCCCCTCCGCATATCGAATACTGGACGGGGACAGAGACGTCGGCGCCTTGAACCCCAACGCTACCGCCGTATGGCGACTGGCAGTAATCTATGACACCTATCTCGCCGAAATTCCCGACGTATGATACGGAGTAGGTGTAGTTCCCGTCGGGCTCTGTGAAGGATACGGTGGACGGCGCCGTCGCGGAGGAATTGAAACCGCTCAGGGTGGCCCCCCACAGCTCACCGTCCGGTAGACCTGACTCGTCGAAAGTGACCGTGTGGCAGCCAGAGTTAGTGAACTGGATCGTCTGCGACACATCGCTCCCGTTGATGACGAGCGTCCTCGAAGATGGTGAAACGCAGTATCCGTCTCCCGCAGTCACGTTTAGCTGGTAGGCACCGTTAGGGGCGGAGTATGTGACGAAGTCCGACGTCGTGTACTTCGGGAGCGTCCCTGCGATGACAGTGCCCCACCTGTCGCCGGGCGGGAGACCAGACTCGGTCAAGGTAGCGTTGAAGCGGCTGTCGAAGATCACCGACAGAGTGCCAGAGTTGCGGTTCGTCTCATAGAGTTGCCCGTCTGACTGGTCGAAGAGAATGCTCAACTGTCCGTAGCCCGTCGACAGTGAGCCTGCCGTCTTGTTGGTCGAAGAGTCAATCGCCGTCGTGTTGCTTTCCACCTGAGCGCAGCCTGAGGTGTAGCACGAATAATACCAACCCGCGTAGAGGTAGCCTGTCGCTGGGTCGTAGACCGCGCCTGACGGCAAACACAGCAAGCCCTCGAATTCTCCGTACGACCCGCAGGAGATTGACGTCACTGAAGAGGAGTTAGCCTGAGGGCTGACAGTCACGAGAGGGATGGAGCAGGGACAGTTCGAGTAAAAGGACAGGTATCCTGCTCCCGAGCCCTCTACATATACGGCCCCTGAAGGCGCGACTTCGGCTTGTTGCGTGTCGCCGGCATACGCCATCGGCGTCCTGCCCACGACTGCGTTCGTGTCGTTCAGCGCGAAGATTGCTTCGGCTGTCGCTGTGGCCCCACAGAGGTAGTACGAGACAGGGACGTACATCTCAGCCCCTGAAGAGTAGAAGAGGGGCGAGTCTGCTCGAGCGCTGTATGGGGAGCCGTTGTCCTGCGAATTGCAACCATTGCTGACGAAATTGAAACCGAGGCTCGAACTTCCAGCGAGCGAGTTGCTGGTGGCGTTGATGAAGTCGACCAAGGGGCTCGAGTAGTCGGCGTTGGAATCAGTGACATAGACCTCGCCGTTCGAGGCATCGTAGGCTACACCTGCTGGAGCAAACGAGGATTGGAGCGGGATTCTGGCGACCACCGAGCCATTCACGGTACTGAGGGCAATGACGTTGAGGCTGAAGCCGCAGTTGAGAGTGCTCACAGCGTACAGATATCCGTTCGTGGGGTCAAAAGCAGCTGTCGTAGGGATGCAGCTGCCGTAGACGCTCGAATTTCCTATGATGAAGGACTTGGCGACGTGGTCGGTCGAGGTGTCGACAACTTCCATCACGAGCGTGCTGTTGGGTCCGCCACCAAGAACGTACAGAGTCCCTGCCTGCCCGAGAGTCGCCGAAAACGGAGAGAATCCGCTCTGCACGCCTGTCGACGGCACGTTCCCCGGGAAGAGCGTGTTGTTGGTGAACGACAATGTGTACTCGACGTATCCGACTGTGCTGTTAGGGGGTATCCCTTGAGACGAGGAGCTCTCCTGCGACAGAGCCGTGGCTGGCTCTGGCACCGAGTTAGCGGGCGGGGCGTTGCCGCGGTTGTGCGACCAGGCGCCAGATATGACGCCTCCGAGCGCGCCGGCCGTGCTGGAGAAACCCTCCCAAAGCGTACCACCGAGGGATCCGAGCGCTGAGAGGGCCTCGCTTAACAGCGAGATGCCGCTCTGAAACACCCATCTTAGCCGCGCCGTGGGACTTGAAGCCGAGACTTCTGGGACGAGCCTGGCCACCAGGACGCTCCTTCCCCCGTATCCTTGGCCGGACTGCGGCTGGGGGGCTGATGCGGGAGCGGGTGGACGTAGGAACCAGCTCGACGCACTCGCAATAGGCACGAGCGGGCCAAAGACCATCAACGCGGTCACGACTACGGCGACGGCCTTCAGTCTCCGTGCAGCAGAGCGCCGACGTAGAGAGAGCGTAGTCAAGGACAAGGCCTTCGCGGGCAGACCCAAGCCGCGCTCGCTTGTGGCCCTGTTACGCAAGAGACAGCACGACGGCTCCCCCCGAGCATCTTGCTCGCTGTGGCGCACCCAAAATATAAGAGGCGGTTTTCCTGAAACCAGTAAACCCGCATTTCGGGACTCCCATGAAGCGCACGGGGACCGACCATGGGGATGAGCGTTCAGACACAGCCTGCGATGGCGGCGCTCGATGGCGACTTTGCCGGCCGAGGGACGCGACTTTCGCCGCCTGGGTCGTTGACCACATATGACGTAATTTCGCGACGGCGCTTTGCCGCAGTGGCGTGGTCTGGCTCGTCAGGGCGCGCCAGGTTGGTTCTAGGGAGCGGGGACAGACTCGGAATCGCCCGGTGCAACCGTGGCCCCGCGGCGCGCAGCTGGAGCCCTCTGAGCACGGCAGTGTATGAAACGGATGCAGAAAGGTTCCGACCCCAACGGGTGTGTCTGAGAAATCGGCCGACCCGCCTTCACTCTGCCTCGCGCATCACGCGTCTCCCGTCAACCCAGGTTAGCCTAGTCATTCCCAGGTGTTAGCCGCTTTGTGCCGGCAACAGAACAGAATCGTGAGGGCTAGAAATCCGGCTGCAGGTCAAGCCGTCACACATACGAATTGGCGGTCGGATCGGTCATGAAGATCGGCCCGCTTGATGCAGACCTGGGGGTCCCACGGCAAAGCTCCGGTCGCGGAGGGTGATGGATTCTCTCCTTCTAAGTTAGCTAAAGAGAGTGTGTAGGTTTAATGCCCCGGGCGAGATTTGAACTCGCGTCGCTAGCTCGAGAGGCTAACATGCTTGACCGGGCTACACCACCGGGGCCCGGCGTGCCTTCCCGGGGTGCGGATATAGCGGTTGCTGGCGCAAACCCGATGTTTTCAGGGGACGCCGCGGCTCCCGCTATATGCTGGGTTTCAGTATCTCTTCGGCGGCCAGCTTGATGTCTGCTGGCTTTACCGTCTTCCTCCCCGCGTGGGCAGCCAGAGCCACCGCCCGCCTGGATATCTGGATCCCAAGTGCCTCGAGCTCGGACCTGAGCTCGATGGCTGCGTCATCCCCTACCCTCTCAGCCCCCGCCTTCTTTATCACCCTGTAGACTGCTGCGAGGCCGAACTCCGAACTGGACATTCGCCTTTGAAGTAGTCGCGATGTGTTAAAAAACTTTTGGCTGATTTCACCCCTTCTGCTGGCCCTTTTGGGCCAGGAAACGCCCAAGTCCACCCCTATTTTGGAAAGAGGTGAGAAAACTAGGGTCTGCACTTACCGCGTCCGTGTTTGGGACTTTGTGGTATGGAGTGACCTGAAATACATCTCTGGCCAAGGCAGGACGTGCGTTTCGTCGATTCCCACATGCACCTTGACCCCCCGGAGTATGTCTCGGGGGTAGCCAGGAGCGTCAGCTCCGAGGCTGTCCTCGTGGCCTGCGGGGTCGACCGCAAGACCTCTGAGAGGGTGGTCGCCGCCTCTGCAGCCTACCCCGGGACCGTCTATCCCTTCGTGGGGCTCCATCCCTCAGAGGCGGAGAACGACAAGGACCTTTCATGGATCGCTCCGATGTTGGACCTGGCCAGGGGGCTGGGGGAGGTCGGCCTGGACCCTTCCTACTCCCCCACCGGACAAGGGAGCGCCCAGCTGAACGCGTTCAGGTACCAGCTGCAGGCCGCGGAGGGCGCGAAGGTCCCCGTACACGTCCACTCGAGAGGGGCCGAAGCCCAGGTCATGGAGGTGCTCGGGTCGTTCAAGACCGGCCCTCTGCTCGTGCACTGGCTCGAGGCGGAGGATGCTCTCCCCGCGGTCCTTCAGAGAGGATACTTCGTCTCATTCAGCCCGGCCCTCCTCTACTCGAAGAAGCTCCAGCGCCTGGCCCGGAGGTGCGACCCCGCGCTCACCCTTGTCGAATCCGACTCCCCCGTGGCATACGCCCCCCTGGGGAGGGTTCACGGGCCCGCGCTCGTCCCCTCTGTCGCCTTCAAGCTTGCGGAGATCTGGGGAATGTCCCCCCTGGAGGCGATCTCTCTTACCTCCAGTAACGCCCTGCGCTACCTGGGGGCCGACTCGAAAGGTTAATGATGCCAATCTGTCGGGCTTGACGGAAGTTGGATAGGACTCGTAGGCTGTCGGAAGAGATTTTGCAGCGGCATCCCGAGGCCTTCGGTAACGACTTCGAAGAGAACAAGAAGTCGCTCGAAGTTCTGGCGGTCATCCCATCCAAGCAGCTCAGGAACCGCATAGCCGGATACATCACGAAGAAGAAGGAAGCCGAGTCGGAAGAGGCCGAGGGCCCGGCCGTCGAAGAGCCGCCGGTGTAGAGCCTTGGCCCTGGCGACGGCGGGCTTCACCCTAGGGGTCAGGCCTGTGAGTTCGCTCCGCCCCCATGAAGACACCATCCCTAGGCACGTCAAGGAGCTCGCACAGGAGATCACGCGCGACGGCGTCCAGAAGGACCCCATCATAATCGACAGGGAGTCGGCGACCGTCCTGGATGGTATGCACAGGCTGGCTGCGTTTCAGGAACTCAAGATCGAGAACGCTGTCTGCTGCGCCGTCGATTACAGTTCGCGGTCCATAGCACTGGGGAGGTGGGCCAGGGTCTACAAACCGAGGCAGAGCGACGGCGTGGACGATGTCCTGGGGTCATTGCCTAGCGCGCGAAGGACCACTCTGGCCGAGGCGTTCTCGGCCCTGGAGCGGAGGGAGACAGCTTTGGCCATGCTGACGAGCGACGCAGCCTACCTGGTAGGCAGGCCACCTCTGGAAGAGGTCAGAGCGGTCATCGCGTCGTTCGACCAGATTTCCGAGCGGCTCGGTTGGGAAAGGCGGTTCGTCCCCGAGGACGACATAGACATAGAGCTGCAGGAGCGCAGGAAGTTCGTCCTCCTCCCCAGGAAGCTGTTGAAGGACGACGTGGTCGCAGCCGCCAGGTCAGGGAAGCTCCTCCCCTGCAAGACGTCCATGCACATGGTAGACCCAAGGCCGGTCTCCGTAAGGCTCCCCATCGAAGCGCTCGGGGCCGCAGGCGGCGAGGCGCTCAGGCTCCGGCTGAATGGAGAGAAGGGGCGTCTGTTCCCCCCCGGGTCCACTTACGAGGGGAGAAGGTATAAGGAAAGGCTGCTCTTCCTAGACCAGGGATGATTCGGGTTACGTGCCTGGGCCACATAGGCACGGTCGTCGGTGCGAGGGACTTCACCCTACAAGACAAGGAGCTTGACGCGTCAGACCTTGTAGACCGGGTGAGGGCGATGACAGGGCTCAGAGAGCCCGGGTTCAGCATATACAACACGTTGGTCATGGTCGAAGACGGCGAGGCTTTCGTCCCTGCCGGAAGGGGAGTCCGCATAACGGACGGGGCCAAGGTCGCTCTCCTGCCGTTCTCGCATGGTGGATGAGATGCGGAGGGTGACTGCGCGAGCATACCTCTGCGAGGGAATGGACCCGGGCGAAGCGAAGGGCGCCCTGGCCCGCGCGAACCCAGAGGCAGTGGTCCAGACGCTGAGGGCGGGGTCGGTCAAGAACGAGTTCCTGGCGGAGATGCTCGCCGCGCAGACCTTGCAGGCGATGGAGTCAGGGGGCCTACTGGCCAAGAAGCCGGAGATCGACCTGCTGCTGAGGTTCGCGCGGACGACCCAGATCTCGAGGGCCATCGAGTCGGAGGGGGCGACTAGGGGTGGGAAGTTCCTCGCTATCGTGGCAGGACACGCCACCCCCAGCTTACCCTCCGGCTTCAAAGGGGTCGGGCTACCAAGGAAGCGGCTTTCGCGCTCCGAGCTCGCAAGGATCGAAGAGGCAGCTCTCCTCGGAGCCGACAGGTCCTAGGCCGCGCGCTTGAGCTTCTGGATGCTCACTATCTCGCTCGGTGAAATGACAGACACACCCGCGTACTCCCCGAAAATCTCCAGTAGGACTACCTTGTCCGGGGAGTCGAGGTCGACATTCCTGTCGATGGCGTCTGCCAGAGAATCGATGAGCTGCTTGTCGGAGTAAGGCGAGTCCCTCGCCTCTATGGTTATCCTGAATGTCTCGCCGGGGCCTATGGCCTCCGAGAGGTCTTTCACCGCTTTCACAATCTCGTCCAGCTTGGTGTCCACCACGCGGCCGATGGGGATTATCCTCAGGATGTATCTCACCCTGAACGGCTCGGAACGGACGTAGTCCGTGATGAATGCGAGGAGCGCCTTGGGGTCCTCTACGTCCACCTCTATGACCCCGTCGTAAGCCGACCTGTCTATGACCAGCTTCCTGATGCCTGAAAGAAGGGCTATCTCCTTGAACTCGGCCGAGGCCCTCGCCTCGAGCCCCTTGGCTGACGTGACTATCAGGTTCGTCCTTCTCTCAGCTCGTTTCGACCCCGATTTGACCGGTTCTTAAGATTGTGACCGCTCCGCCCACCACGCTGACGACGGTCGACGCGGTCCCTGCAGATGGCCCGCCGTCCAAGATGAGGTCCACTGTGTCCCCTAGCTGCTTCAGCGCGTCCCCAGCGCTCCTTGCGGAAGGCGCCCCCGAGACGTTGGCGCTCGTCCCCGCCAGCCAGCCCCCGCAAGAGGCGACAAGCTTGAGGCAGAGTGGATGGTTGGGGACCCTGACACCGAGCGTGGGCCCCTGGCTCAGCATGTCCGGCACCCTCATCTTCAGCGGCGCGACTATGGTAAGCGCCCCAGGCCAGTGGCGCCTGGCCAGCTCCTCCCCCTTGGGCCCCAGCTCGACCAGGTCGGACGCCTTCTCCCTGGAGCCGCAGAGGACCGGGACGGCCTTGGCACCTCTCCCCTTGGCGGCGAACAGCCTCCGGACTGCCTCCTCGTTGAAGGGGTCGCAGCCGAGACCGTAGACCGTGTCGGTCGGGTAGACCACCAGTCCCCCCCGCACCACAGTCTCCGCGGCCCTCGATATGGCCCTCCCGTCCATCGTCAGGACCTCGACCATGGCGTCCCCCGGGGCACCGTGACATTTAATAGTGGAACTAAAAGCGCGGGGGCGACATGTCCGAAGAGGACCAGGAACTCGACGAGGACCTGGACGACGACTTGGATGAAGACGGCTGGGAAGAGGACTCGGACGACGAAGGGTTCTAGCGAGAACCTTCCTGTGCCGGAGCGATTCCTCCACGCCATCCTTTTAGACACCTAGCGGAGGCTGTGCATAGGATCAGGCTTGGGGACCATCATAGTCAACTGCAAGAACTATACCGAGGTCCTTGGCGCCGGAGCGGTGAAGCTCGCCCGGGCCGTCAAGAAGGTCTCAGACGAGCTGGGCGTCGCCGGGGTCGCCGTCCCCCCGACGCCGATGCTCTCTCTGGTCGCTTCGGAGTCAGGCGCAAAGGTATACAGCCAGGCCGTCGGATGGGAGGAAGGGGACAAGACCACGGGAGCGGTGGTTCCAGCGGCGGTGATGGCCGCGGGGGCGTCCGGGACACTGCTCAACCATAGCGAGGCGCGCGTCCCGCAGGAAGTGCTAACGAAGCTTGTCCCGAGGCTTGCGGAGGCCGGCCTCGAAGTCTGCCTGTGCGCGCAGACGAGCGGGGAGGCCGCAGAGCTGGCGCTCCTAGGGCCAGAGTTCGTCGCCATCGAGCCGCCAGAGCTTATAGGGAGCGGGATCGCTGTCTCCCGAGCGAGGCCAGAGCTCGTAGAGGAGACCGTGACGGCAGTCCGCAGGGCGGGGTTCAAGGGCGGGATACTCTGCGGCGCGGGGATAGTCACAGGCGAGGACGTGGAAAGGGCTGTGAGCCTCGGCGTGGACGGCGTGTTGGTGGCCAGCAGCGTGGTGAAGGCGAGGGACTGGGAGTCCAAGGTCCGCGAGCTGGCTCGTTCCCTCCGTTGAGAAACGTCGGCCCCTGTTATATAGAATGTTAAAAGGAGCCGATTTATGGCCCAAAAATACGAAGTGAGACAGTTGCAGCAGACACAGCAACAGGTTAAACCGAACCCGTTTGAGAACGCCCTCGAGCAGCTGAGGATCGCTGCCGAGCACCTCAAGCTGGACGAAGGCATCCACCAGATCCTTGCCCACCCCAAGAGACAGCTTACAGTCTCCCTCCCCGTCAAGATGGACGACGGGAGCACCAAGGTGTTCACAGGGTACAGGGTACAGTACAACGACGCGCGCGGTCCCTTCAAAGGGGGGATCAGATACCACCCAGGCGTCACCCTGGACGAGGTCAAAGCCCTGGCCGCTTGGATGACGTGGAAGACAAGCGTGGCCAACATCCCCTACGGCGGCGCCAAGGGGGGCATCATATGCGACCCGAAGCACATGTCAGCAGGGGAGAACGAGCGGATGACCCGCCGCTTCGCGGCGTCCATAACCCCCATCATCGGGCCGTACAAGGACATACCGGCCCCGGACGTCTATACCAACTCTCAGACGATGGCATGGATCCTCGACACCTACAACACCATCGTAGGGCTCATGTCCCCCGCCGTCATCACAGGCAAGCCCATCTCCCTCGGGGGTTCCCTCGGGAGAGACAAGGCCACCGGGCGCGGGGCTGTCTACACCACGGTCGAAGCGGCCAAGGTGAACAAGGTCGACCTGAAGAAGGCCACCTTCGCAGTGCAGGGGTTCGGCAATGCGGGGGCGAACTTCGCCGAGATCCTCCAGACCTACGGTCCCAAACTGAGGGGGGCCAGCGACTCCAAGGGTGCGATCATGAGCAAGGCAGGCATGGACGCCGCCAAGCTCGTAGCCCACAAAGAGAAGACCGGCTCGGTCGTCGGGTTCCCCGGGAGCCAGGAGATCTCTGACAAGGAGCTCCTGCAGATGGACGTGGACATACTGAGCCCTGCAGCCCTCGAGAACTCCATCCTCCCCGATATCGCTAGGGGAGTCAAGGCCAAGATAATCACGGAGTGCGCCAACGGGCCGACGACCCCGGAGGCGGACAAGATCCTGCACGCCAACGGCGTCTTCATGATCCCTGACATCCTGGCCAACTCGGGAGGGGTGATAGTCAGCTACCTAGAGTGGGTCCAGAATCTCGAGAGGAACTACTGGACTGAGGACGAGGTCAACTCCATGCTGGAGAAGAAGATCACCTCAGCCTTCCGCGACGTGCATGCCGCGAGCCTGAAACACAACGTGGACATGAGGACCGGCGCCATGATAGTGGGCGTCGGAAGGGTGGCAGAGGCGGTCAGGACGCTGGGCGTCTTCCCTTAGTCACGGCGCCATCGGACGCCCCGGCGGCCTGCCGGCGGCGCCCCTCCCTGATTTTGAAACAAATCACGTATGCGGTCCTAGGACGGCGAGATGCGCTCTTCGATTTCGTGGACCAAGGCCGCGCTCCCGATGTAGAGCGGTGACGTATCTGCCAGCCCTCCGGGCTCTATGTCGAGCACGTCCCCCGAGCCGTCGCTGGCGTACCCTCCAGCCTGCTCGTTGATGTAGGCCATGGGGGCGCACTCATACAGCACTCTGAGCTTCCCCTTCGGCCTCTTGACGAGCGCCGGATACGAGAAGATCCCGCCCCTGGCCAGGACCTGGTTGTAGTCCCCTACGAAGGTCCCGCAGTACCTGTTCCTCAGCCCTCTGTCGTCCAGGCTGTCCCAGAAGTGGGCAACCGCCGGGACCCACTCCTTCCTTGAGCCTCCAAAGCCGTAGACCTCAGGCTTCTCCGGGAGCTTCAGCCCCACCCCGATGAGCTGGAAGGACATCCCTCCCCCATCCCGGAGGGCGACGAAACGGTGGACCCCCTTCCCGAAGGAGAACGTGAGCGTGAGCATCGCGCCATAGGTGACGTAGAGGGCGCCTACGAGGCGCCTCCCGGAGGCCGGGAGCCTGTGGGAGTAGAAGCCGAAGATGCTCCCCAGCGGGTTGTTTGTCTCCACGTTGGAGCTCCCGTCGAGGGGGTCCATGGCGACGCTGATCCTCCCCTTGGACTCCGCCGGCTCCTCCATCTCCTCCGAAGCGACCTCTGCGGCCTGCCCAGTGGCTGCGAGCGCATCGACGAACAGGTCGTTGGAGTAGACGTCGATGGCCTTCTGGGTCTCCCCGGACGGGTTGGTCTCGTTGAGTAGCCCGGCCTTGAACGGGATGCTCCCCCAGACATCTACGCTTGACTCCGCGACCGCTGCGGCGAGGGCGGCGAGGTCTTCGGGGGCGTTGAGCCTCAGGAACTCGTCCAGTTTCATCGGTCGCGGCTGAACAGGGGAGTGCTTTTAGGCGTATGGACATGCTCCCCGAAGGACCGTTGAACGGTGAGACTGTTAAATAGGCCGAGTGCGGCTTCTCAATCATGAAGCGCGACCTGATGGAGAAGTTCCTCACAGGGGGGAAGAGCATGCTCCTCGCCTACGACCAGGGGCTGGAGCACGGGCCTTCGTCCGACTTCAACGAGAAAAACGTCGACCCAGCCTACATCATGGACATCGCAGCCAAGGGCGGGTTCAACGGGGTCGTCTTCCAGAAGGGCGTGGCCGAGAGGTTCTACGACGGGAGGGTCCCGCTGATAGTCAAGCTCAACGGGAAGTCCAGCCTCCCCAAGGGGGAACCCGTCTCCCGGCAGGTGTGCAGCGTGGAGCATGCGGTGGCGCTCGGGGCCAAGGGGGTCGGGTACACCATCTACCTTGGGAGCGAGCACGAGCCTAGGATGTTCAGGGAGTTCGGGAAGATACAGGAGGAGGCGCACGAGAAGGGGATACCTGCCATCGCATGGGTATACCCTCGGGGAGCGGCGGTCCAGAACGATACGTCGAAGGAGACGGTCGCATATGCGGCCCGGGCCGGGCTGGAACTTGGAGCTGACGCGGTCAAGATCAAGTACACGGGAGACCCCGCCAGCTTCTCCTGGGCTGTGAAGGCGGCGGCAGGGGCCAGGGTCTTCATGAGCGGCGGGCCGAAGGCACCCACCGACGACGACTTCCTTCGCCAGGTGGAGGGGGTCATCCAGGCCGGCGGGACTGGCCTCGCGGTCGGAAGGAACGTCTGGCAGAACCAGGACCCGTTGGCCATGGCCGGGAAGCTCAGGAAAGTAATCTTCGGCCGGTGACATTCTATCTGGAGAGGAGTCTCCAGGAGAGGACTATCCCGAGTATCCCCAGGAGCGCGGCGAAGCCGACCAGGACGCTGAAGTCGACCCAGAGCGGGGCGAGGACCGCGTAGCCCGTGGCCGAAGCAGAGCCCAAGAGCATCTGCCTCACGCCGTCGACCGCGTAGCTGACAGGGTTGAATCTGATCACCGACTGCAGCCACCCCGGCATTATCTTGACCGGGAGCATCGCGTTGCTCGCGAAGAGGAGCGGGAGGTTGAGGAGGTTTATGACGGCCATCTGGGTCTGCCAGTCGCTGGACCTGAGCGCGAGCATCACGAAGAGCGATGACAGCCCGAAGGCCATCAGGAAGAGGATGACGAAGGATCCTGCGACAGACAAGACAGTGAAGCTGGCCGTGTCCATCCCGAGGATTACCGCGATCGCCAGGACGATTGCGGCCTGTATCAGGGAGCGGACGACGCTCTGCAGTATCTTGCTGGTCACTATGGCGCCGCGGCCGACGGGGGTGCTGAGCGCCTTGTTGGTGAAGCCGAACCTCCTGTCCCATACGACGGACATTCCTGAGAACGCAGCGGTGAAGAGGATGATGAACGCGAGCATCCCTGCCCCCAGGTACGAAAAGTAGCTGGTTGTCCCGAACGTCGCGAGGTTGACGGCGTTCACCTCTGCCGTGGTGACCCCCGGCTGGCTCGAAAAGAGGGCGCCAATGTTGAAGGCCTTCCCGAAGAGGCCCAGCCAGACCACAGGCTGGACGAGCGAGATGATCAGCTGGATGGGGTTCTTGTACCACTTCACCAGGTCCCTGTTGGTGAGGGCCCAGAGGCCGTGGAGGGGGCTCTTGTTCAGTTTGGGGGCCGCCCTGAAGGACCTCTCCGCCTCCCTCTCGTCCTCGGCCTCGGCGGCCTGCTCTTGGACCGTCGCCGTAGACCTTGCTGGGATGTCGTCGGCCATGGTCTAGCGCCTCGCCCGCATCATAGTTACCCTCTGCTTGAAGGCGTCCATCTTCCCTGCCTCCTCCTCCCTGATGCTCCTCCCAGTGAACTCCAGGTAAGCCTCGTCGAGGCTCGGCTTGGTCAGCGCGATCCTCGTCACGTGCAGCCCCTTCGACCTCACCAGGTCGATCACCTTTATCGAAGACTCTTCTCCGACCTCAGACTTTATCCTGTACTCCCGCCCCGACTTCTTCACTTCCCTCACCAGCGGTATGTTCTTGATGTCCTCAGAGATGTCGGGCTCTGCCTCCGCCACCCCCACGACTATGATGTCCCCGCCGATGCTGGCCTTCAGCTCGTCCGGGGAGCCTATCTTCACTATGTGGCCGTGGTCCACGATTGCTATCCTGTCGCAGAGGGAGTCCGCTTCCTCGAGGTAGTGGGTGGTGAGGAAGAGGGTCATCTTGTACTCTTCCTTCAGCATCCTGATGTAGCTCCAGACGGCCGTCCTCGTCTGGACGTCCAGCCCCAGCGTCGGTTCGTCTAGGAAGAGCAGCCTGGGGTAGTTGATCAACCCGCTGGCGAGCTCCAACCTCCGCCTCATCCCTCCCGAATAGGTGCTGACCTTCCTGTTCGCCGCGTCCTGGAGTTCGACGAGCTTCAGGAGCTCCATGGCGTGCGGCCTGGAGTTGCTCCTCGGTATGCCGTAGAGGTCGGCGCAGAGCAGTATGTTCTGCAGACCCGTCAGGTCCTCGTCGGCGGTGTACTCCTGGGGGACTACCCCGACGACCCTCCTGACCTCGTTGGGATGCTTGTGTATGTCTAACCCGGCGATTTCAGCCCTCCCGCCCGAGGGCTTCAGAAGAGTAGTGAGCATGCTTATGGTCGTGGTCTTTCCTGCACCGTTGGGCCCGAGGAACCCGAAGACCTCCCCTTCCTTGATCTCAAAAGAGACCCCGTCTACAGCCTTCAATGCCCCGAAGCTCTTCGACAGCCCCTCCACCTTGACCAGCGGCTGTTGACTCATGCCCTCTCTCCTAGCTTTGAAAGCCGAGCAGCGATCTCCTTTATCTCCTTGCTCGCGTCCGTGAGCTTTGGGTCATTGGACCTGGAAAGGTCTTCGAGGTACGACGTGTAACTAGAGATTACTTCGATGGCGCCTTCAACGGACCTTGGCGCCTGTCCTAGGTGCTCAGAAAGCGGCCAGGGGTGGTCCACTTCCTCCCGCCCGCTCTGGGTCAGAGAATATTTGTCGTCAGCCGAGCGGCTGAGGACCCCCTCCTCCACCATGCGCTTCAGGAGAGGGTAGACCGAGCCTGGGGATGGCCTCCACCATCCCTGGAGGTTCGCCTCCATCACGTCCATTATCTCGGCGCCAGACTTCGGGTTGTCCCGCACGATGTAGAGGATCCAGCGGCGCAGCCCCTTGTGGGTGCGCTTTGCCCAGTCGAAGTTGAACATGTCAATCTTTTCCGATATCGGAACACCGATATCGAGGGTATTTGAGCTTATCCGAAGCCGTCCAGAGGCATGAAGTGCAGGCGAGCACTCCGGAGCCGGTGCCTAGAGTCTCTGAGGAGACCCCAAGACTGGATGCCTGCGCTCAAATACCTACCCTTCGCTGCTCTGGGAGTTTGACGTCGCGAGGTAGGCCCGGCAGACCGGGGGTGCCCGGAATGCGGCAGTATGGACCTTGGAGTTGACCGCTGTTGGCCCTGTCCCCTGAGACGTTCCTGCTGGTGCTCTCTTCCATCATATTCATCGGGTTCGTAGGGAACCTCCTGCTCAAGAAGAAAGGGATACCCCAGACGCTCTTCCTGATAGCCGCCGGGATAGCGACCCGCTGGTTCGCTGTCCTCCCATCGTCCACCGTCAACGCGATGCTCCCGCTCCTGTCCCAGGTCACACTAGCGATGGTGGTCTTCGACATAGGCATGAGTCTGAAGGTCCGGGAGGTCGCTTCTGAAGGGAGGTCGGCGATCGTCCGCTCGAGCGTCTACATGCTCCTCTCCATCCTCGTGACAACCTTCGTCTTCACCTCTATCCTGCACTGGAACCTGTACCAGGCCCTGTTCCTCGGCTCGATAATAGGGGGGGAGATCTCGATGATCATAGTCCCCTATATGGGGAGCAGGATCTCGCAGCAGGGGCTTGTCTCGAACCTCTCGCTGGAGTCGGTATACGATTCGCTCGTGCTGATAATCCTGTTCACCGTCCTCTTGAACGGGTACAACCAGAACGCCCCGCTGGACCTCAGCGGACTGTCAGCCATCTCTTCAAGCTTCTTCCAGCAGCTCTCCATCGGCCTGGTAGGGGGGGTCATCCTCGGGCTCGCGTGGGTCAGGGTCGCCAGGGCGGTCGGGCAGTCAGACTACTTCTACGCAGCCACCGTGGGATACGTCCTCCTGGCATACGTGCTGATCGGAGACATAAGCGGTAGCGGTGTGATCACTGTCCTGGCCATCGGCCTGGTGATGAAGAACCTGGCTGACCTCCCTGCCTCGTTGGGCCTCGGGGTTGTCATGCCGGCGGTCTCCCTGAACTACATCTCGGCGTTCCAGACGGAGATCTCCTTCTTCTTGAGGACCTTCTTTCTCTTCTTCCTCGGGTTCTCCCTCCCTCTCGACACTCTGACGTCCCCCCAGCTCTACATCGAGTCGCTGGCCGTGATGGGAATCCTGGTGGGCGCCCGGGTGCTGAGCACGGAGGCCGTGGATTGGAAGAAGTCGGCCAAGAGCAGGAGACTGATAGAGACGATGATGGCCCAGGGGCTCACGCCGGCGCTGCTGGCCACGACGCTGGTGGCGGACGGAGTCGCTGGAGCGAGTCAGATACTCCCCATAGCCGCGCTGGTGATCATTGGGACTAACGTGGTCGCGGCCGGGGGGGCGAAGATCTTCTCCGGAGAGACAGACGGGCTCGACCTCGGGTCGCTGGCTACCATCGCACCCCTCGTGAAGGAGCTGAGCCAGATGGTGGATGGGCTCGAGCAGGGGCAGTTGGAGAAGTGGGCGGAGAAGGTCGAAGAGGACGCCAAGGACGCAGCCCCTCCGGACGTTAAGGGCAAAGTCAGCATCCCCAGGCTGAGCGTTGGGGGCGGCAAGGCGGGCGAGTTCAAGGTCTCGAAGAGTGCGGTCCCATACATAGTGGACGCGATCAGGAAGAACAGAGACTCGATGCCGCATGGGACGAGATCGTACTTCGACTCGCTGGAGGACGTCCTCGCGAAGGAGGTCCGTGCCAGCGAGACGTGAAGCCGAGCGCACCCCACCGAGTGGGAGGCGACTCGACGGGGGCCTGCGGCGGCTGAGACCAGCGGGACCATGTGAGCCAGTTAAATCCCCCGACTGTTGGAGTCGAATCAGGGGGCGGCGGGAATGGCAATCTTCTCCTCACTGCCGGTGGACGTCGCGTCGCTCGCATACCTCGGGATTCTTCTTGTGGGCGCCAAGCTTGGGGAAGAAGCGTTCCGGAAGCTAGGCCTGATACCGTTCGTCGGGGCGATCTTTGTTGGCATCCTCCTTGGCCCTGGGGTGTCCGACGTCATCCAAGTGCTCCCCACTATCACGCTCTTCGTCACAATCGGGATAGACTTCCTCCTCTTCGTGAGCGGCGCCGAGGAGTTCGAAGCAGACAGGCTCAGAGGTGCCTTGGCGAAGAAGGCGTCGATTGCAATCTCTCTGGCGCAGTTCGCGGTCCGCTTCGTAGCAGTCGCTTTGCTGTCCTACCTCGTGTTCCATCAGGTCGTCGCAGCCGTAGTGATAGGGATAGTGGTGGGGATGAGCAGCGCCGGTCCCCTGTCCAGGCTGCTGACGGACACGGGCCTGGCAAGGACCGCAGACGGCACCGCCATCTTCTCGCAGGTCCTCGTCATAGAGGTCGCAGCCGTCATACTCTACTCCTTCGTGTCAGACCTCGCCGGGCGGGCCATCACGGCGCTCTCCGTCACAGTGACAGCAGCTGAGCTTGCCGTCGCCATCCTGGGGATTGTCGCCTTCGGGAGGTACGTCATGATCCCGCTGCTCGAGAGGGTCGAAAGCAGGTTCAAGAGCAGAGAGGCGGTGTTCGCAATAATCATCTCCATCCTGCTCATCGCAGGCTTCGTCGGCCAGCTAGCTGGATTCAACGCGGCAATCGTGGCCCTTTTTCTCGGCCTGTTGATGCAGAAGTTCCTAGCGGCGAGGCCGGTCTTGATGGAGAAGCTCAGGGCATTCACCTATGGTTTCTTCGAGCCCATGTTCTTCGCCGGCTTTGGGCTGTACTTCGTGCGGGTTAGCCCGGCTCTCTTGCTCGCCGGGCTCGCTTTGTTCGGCGTAGCCCTCGCCTCGGGGGCCGCGATGGGAGGGATATCCGCGGGGTTCTTCCAGATCGGCAGGTGGAGGAACGCCTTCGGGACCTGCGTCAAAGGGGGGGTCGACGCTGCGCTTCTGGTATCAGCGCTCACCGCCGGCATCGCCCTGATAGGGGGCTTCGTCTATTCGGCGACCGCGTTGGCGATAGCCATGCTCTCCCTTGCGGCCCCGCTGCTCTTCAGGGCGCGCGCGCCCCTAGTTTCCGTAGACCACGAATCCGGGACAGAGAAGAGGGTGGTCAGGCAGAGACTCCTGTCGATGACGGCGGCCGAAATCTGCAAGACCCTCCCCACAGTGACGGTCTCCTACGACGAGCCCGCGATGGATGCAATGCGGAAGCTCTCCAACTTCGACGCAAGGGCGGCCGTAGTCGTCGACCGCGAGAAAAGGCCGGTCGCCACGTTGCTCATGCACGACATCATCAGCCTCTCCAGGAGGGAGATGGCGACTATGATGGTATACGACTGCCCACTGGCAGACGTCGTGAGGGTGAGCGAGAGCGAACCCGGGCTCAACCTCACCACCACCTTCAAGGAGACCAACGTCCCAATAGTAGCCGTCATAGACGTAAGGGGGAGGATGATAGGGACGATACTCGAGAGGGAGATCCTTCGGAGGCTGGTCGAGTCCCTCGGGGAGGATGGAGGGGGAGGGAGCCCCTCCGCTTGACCGTCACTCCGTCTGCTGGTGCGCGGGGAGAACTGGTCGGGGGCCGAAAGATACTCGGCATTAGGATGGGAGGTCAGAGGACGGGGACGGGATCTGTCAGACCTGAGCTGAGCGGCCCCCGGAGACGAAACCCAGGTCCTTCAGCGCCCCTTCGAGAGCCAGAAGCGCCGCCTTCGCCTTCCTTGGCCTAGCGTTGTACCCCATGTTCCCAAGCCTCAGGACCCTCCCAGCGAGCTTCCCCCAGGACCCGGCTATCATCACCCCGTACCCCTCCTCCATCCGCCTCAGAAGGCCTGTCTCTGGGATCCGCGTAGGGCGCCTGAGCGCGGTGACGGTCGGGGAGTGGTAGGCGTCGCTCTTGGGATATGGCACGAGGCCCATGTCCCTGCAGCCGGACAGGACCATCTTCGAGATCCGCTTGTGGCGCTCGAAGGCTCGCGGGAGCCCCTCCTTCAGGGCGATGTCCAGGGCCTCGTCGAGGGCGCCGATGTCTGAAACAGAAGGAGTGTATGGGAAGAGCCTTCTCCTGTTCCACCACTCCTCCCACTGCCAGAGGCTCGCGTAGTATGAAGGTATACTGGCGCCGCGCCTTCTCACGACGTCCCATGCCCGCTCGCTCACCGAGACGAGCGCAAGCCCCGGCGGGGCGCTCAGACACTTCTGGCTCCCTCCTAGGCAGATATCGATCCCCCACGAATCGGTCTCCACCGGGGTCCCGCCCAGGGACGAGACGGCGTCGGCTATGAGAAGGACCCCCCGCTTCCGGCATGCCGAGGCCACCTCACCCAGCGGGTTCAGGACACCGCTGGGTGTCTCGCAGTGGACGAAGGTGGCCACCCGTATCTCCCTGTCGGCGTCGAGGGCAGCAGCGACAGACTCGGGGTCCACCGGTCGGTCGTACGGGGAGCGGACCGAAGTCGGGACGCCCCCGTACATCTTCACGAGGTCGACGAAGCCCTCGCCGAACACGCCGTTGGCGATCGTGAGCACCTTCTGGCCTTTCTCCACGAGTGACGCGACCGCGGCTTCGAGCCCGAGGAGCCCCTCCCCTGACATGATCAGGACGTCGTTCTTCGTCTTCATCAGCCGCTTCAGCTTTTCCTGGGTCGACTCGTAGGACCTCGCGAAGGCCGGGTCCAGGTCGGGGTTCGTTATGGGCCGCGCCATCCTCCGGAGGACCCTTGGAGGGACCTCAGTCGGCCCCGGGGTGTAGATCAGCAATGGTGAGTCCGCCCCGGCGGTGCGGCGACGTGAATCGTTTATAGATTGTCTCTTGGCTCGAGGGCTGATTGGCGGAAGAGAGGGTCTTCGTCAGGGAGTCTACGGGCCTCGTGAGGGCGATGTCCCCGCACCACGCGTTCATCTACAACATGATGGCGGTGGGGCTGACGGGCTTCACAGAGGCCGTCCTCTTCAGCTACGGGCCGGCCGTCCTCCCGGGCGGGGACGTGGGCGTCGGTGTGCTGACCACGGTCCTCGCGGCGGTCCCATTCTACGTCGTGGTCTCCATGCTGGCGTCGTCGATGCCCCGGGCCGGGGGGGACTACGTCTGGCAGAGCAGGATCTTGAATCCGGCGGTCGGGTTCGCAGCCACGTTCAGCGCCTGGTCGGTCTGGCAGTGGTTCTTCTCGGCATTCCTAGGGTCTGTGATGGTCACCCTCTGCCTTCAGCCGCTCTTCGCCGAGCTCGCCCACGTTACCGGGGGCGCGACCTACGCTTCGCTTGCCACCGGGCTCCAGGCGCCAGGGGCGACCTTCGGAATCACCGCGGCCATCCTCCTTCTGGGCCTCCTGGTGGCCGCCAGAGGGGTGAGGTTCTACGTGAAGGTGCAGTACGTCCTCTTCGCGGGGGCTCTCCTCTCCCTGCTGACGATGCTCGGCCTCCTCCTGACGAGCACTCACCAGGACTTCGTCAGCAGCTTCAACGCGGCCGTGTACTCCTACAACAGGACCGTCGGGCCGGACGCATACCAGGCCGTCATCAGCGCGGCGCAGGCAGGGGGCGTGAGCCTGGGGCAGAAGTTCAGCGCCTACGAGACGATAACGCTCTGGGCCATCGCCTGGCTGTCGCTGGGGTATGCCGGCTGGTCCATCTACAACCTCGGCGAGATAAAACGGGCAGGGAACTTCAGGTCGCAACTGCTTCAGATCGTGGGGTCGTACCTGGTCATAGGGGCCGTCTGGGCGGTGACCTGGTACGCCTACTCTGGGACGGTCGGCCTAGAGTTCATCCACGCCTTCAACGGGCTCTGGTTCGGGGGGAACCCCGGACCCGTCGGCGCGGTACTGAACGTCGTCCCAAACCCATTCTTCCCTTACATCATCAGCCTCCTGTCGGAGAACCCGATCGTCCTCGGGGTGATATTCATCGGGATGATGATGGGGATATTCCAGGTGGTGCTGATAGTCTACTTCGCCAGCACGAGGATCATGCTCGGCGCGGCCATGGACAGGGTCCTTCCGAGCAGAGTCTCATCTGTCAGGCCCGGGTCTGGGGCACCGCTCGTGGCCCTGCTGGTTTCCTTCGCAGGTAGCATGGTCTGGCTGTACTTCGTCGTGTACCAGTTCAACGCCATAGGGTCCTACGTCGCCTCGGCGGGGTTCGGGACGGAGGTCGCCTACCTCCTTATCTGCGTCACCGCCATAGTGTTCCCGTTCAGGCTGAAGGACGTGTACGCCGCGTCCCCTGTCAGCAGGTACAAGATCTGGAGGATCCCAGCGGTCTCGGTGGCAGGTGGATTGGCGCTGGCGTTCAACCTCTTCCTAGCTTACGAGTACGTCGCCGGCCCCAACCTCTTCCTGACCTATCCGCTGCTGCAGTCAGACGAGTTCGTCCTCGGACTGTTCATCTTCTGCATCGCGATCTACCTCGTGGCAAGGGCGGTCAGAAGAAGGCAGGGGGTGGAGCTGGGCCTCTCCTACAAGCAGATCCCGCCAGAGTGAGCAACAGGTCATCCAAGCGGAGACATCCTACAGAAGCCGGTGGCAGTGGAACCAGGGCCCCGAGGGTGAGGGTTCAGCGCGGGGTCTGGAACGTCCCTAGGACCAGGTTGACGAACCTGTAGCACTGGAGCTTCGCTATGAAGAAGCCCACAAGGACGAGCATCACGAGCTCCGAGGCGGCGAAGGAGAAGGAAGACGCGAAGACCAGGAGCGGGATGAGCGCGACCCTCTCGCGCCTCGATGACACGAGGAGCTGGGCAACCATATTGAAGGTCCAGTCCATGGACTTCTTGACCTGAGCCTTCGACCTGAATCTCCACGCGTCTATCGACCTTCGCGCCGACGCAGTCTTTACTTTCAGACCCTGGGGCCTCCCAGGGAAGACGAGGCGGAGCGATACTTGACTCTTTGCCGGGGGGCCCGGAGACTGTGAGAGGAGACGGAGCGAAGAAATCACGCCACAGCAGCGAGGTGGGTTGGCCGCGGCGTCCGAACGCCTGTGCCTGAACAGCCTTGAGCAAGAGGACTACGCACACATGCTGACCCGCCCGAAGCTTTGGGCGGTTCTGAGTGTAGCTTGCAGATAGCCCGGCTAGGATTCGAACCTAGGTCGAAGGCTCCAGAGGCCCCCATCCTTGACCACTAGACGACCGGGCTGCGGTGCGGTGCGAATCCTTTGGCGATAAAAGGGTTCTACTTCCTTATCCTCGGCCTGGTCGCGGCGACGCGACCCTGGACAAGGCCGAGCTCCTCCAATACTCCCCCCATGTACCCGAGCGCCTTCTGGAACGTCTCTGGCTGAAGGATGCCGAAGTGCCCTATCCTTATCATGCGGTCCTTGTCGTCATATATCCCTCTCGACACCATCACTCTGTGCTCCGCCTCCAGTGCCCTTTGAATCGGGCCCGCAGTCCCGTCCTTCACCCAGAACGAGGTGACAGTGTCTGCCCTGTGGCCCTCCTCCGCTACGAACTTTTGCCCCCACCCTTCGACCATGTCCTGCGCCATCTCGGCGAGCTTCCTGTGGCGGGCCCATCTCCTCTCAATCCCCTCCTCTTTCACCTCCAGCATCGCCTCCCGGAGCGCAAGCAGGACTTGGGTGGCAGGGGTGGCGAGGTACATCTTCGGGTCGTCCATTATAGGCTTCCACCTGAGAAGGCTCATGTAGTAAGATTCGATAGGGGACTTCCTACCCTCCATGTGCTCCATGGCCCTGGCCGAAGCCGCGACTAGTACGGCGCCAGGCGCTGCTGCCAACGCCTTCTGAGACGCAGTGAACACGATGTCTGCCCCGAGCCTGTCGAAGTCCATAGGCTCGCCTCCAATCGCGCAGACTGAGTCGACCACTGACAACGCCCCCGCCTTCGAGCACTCGTCGACCAGCTCGGCCACAGGGTTGAGGACAGAGCTCGAAGTGTCGACGTGAGTGATGAACACCACCGAGTACTTTTTCTTGCGGAGCTCCTTCCTGAGGAGGTCCGGGTCAGCAGCCCTCGTGCTCCCGAAGTCCATGTTGTCTGCCTTGGCGCCGTGGATCTGGTTGAGGAGGAACATCCTGTGGCCGAAGTACCCGTTCATCAGGGTCAGGGTCCGGTCCCCGCGAGACACCAGGCTGACGACCGCCGACTCCATCCCAGTGGTCCCGGTCCCGGTGTAGACGAACTGGACCCCCTTCTCATTCTTGAAGACATACCTGGCCAGCTGGACAGTCTCCCTGAACTTCGAATAGAACTCTGCGCCGACGTGCGGGAGCTGCGGGCCGGCCATCGCTTCCCTGACCCGCTTCGAAAGGTTGGTCGGGCCTGGGATCAGGAGGAGGGTTTCGTCCAACTCAAAGCACTGCGCTTACCTCGGGCCTCTGACGTAAAAAGGCTCTCCCTACCCCAAGTGGCTCAGGATTTCGCTCAGGCTCCGGATGTGAATGATTTCTGGGTCAGGGACCCGGGTTGTATGGGCGAGCATGAACCCCATCCCGGCTGACTTCAGGAAGGCGAGGTCGTAGGAGGTGTCGCCCACGGCGATTGTCTCACTGGCCCGTACCCCCACCTCCTCCAGGAGCTTCAGGTACGCTCGGTCTTTCCTTGTAGGGTCCACTCGTCCCACCCCGGTGGGGAGGAGGACCCCTCCTTGGCTGAAGCGGAGCCCGTTGGCTATGAGATAGTCCATCTGCAGGTCTCTGGCCACGTCCCTAGCGAGGGTGTCTATCCCCGATGTCACCAGGGCCGTCTTCATACCCAACGCCCTCAGCCCCTCCATCACCCTCGGCGCCTCTTCGCGGATCTTGTAGTGCGAAAGGATCTCTTCGATCTGGCCCCTGGTGACGCCCCTTGGCCAGGACCCAATGTCCCGCCGCATGAACTCCGTGTAATCTATCTCTCCCTCGGTGTAGAGCTTCAATGATGCCTCACCGAGCTGTTCCGTCCCGAAGGCCCTGTGGATGGCTACCCAGCTGCTGCTACCCTCCAGGACGGTGCCGTCCATGTCGAACGACGCCAGCCTGAACCGTCCTTTCATATCCTGTCCTTCACAGGTACACCTATCAGCCGCATCGACTCCGCCAGGACCCTGCTCGCAGCGTCGACCAGCGCCAGCCGCGCGTCTCTGAGCTCAGCGTCCGCTTCCTTGTTCACAGGGACGCTCTCGTAGAAGTCGTTGAAAGCCACGGCAAGGTCGTGGGCGAACCGCGCGACCTCCTTAGGCGAGAGGAACTCTTCGGCTGCCTCGGCGCTGAGGTCTAGCATGGACATCTTCTTCGCCAGCCTGAGCTCCTGCGGCCTGCTCAGCTTCGCGGCCGAGGCTACGTCCACACGTGGGCTCCCTCCGGACTTGTCTAGGATCCGCCTAGCCCTGGCGTAGGTGTAGAGAAGATAGGGCCCGGTGTCGCCCTGGAACTGCAGCGCTTCGTCCATGTCGAACACTATCATCTTGTCAGGGTCCTGCTTCAGGAGCTCGTACCTCAGCGCGGACACGGACACGGCCTCCGCGACGTCGGCGACCCAGTCGTCACTTTCTGAGGGGTTCCTCCGTCGCGTCTCGGCCCTGGCCTTGTCCTTGAGCCTGTCGAGGACGGTGTCGACGTTGACGTAGATGCCCTTCCTCCCTGACATGTGGGCGAAGTCCCCCTCGATGGAGAAGCCCAACTGGGCTGCGGTCCTCTTCGAGAGCGACACCACCTCGTAGCTCCTGTGGAGGTAGCGCTTCGAAGACCCCTCCCGGAACTCGTCGAGCACCTTGGAAACGATGTTTTGGAGATAGCTCTGCCTGGTGTCGATGACAGATATCGCCAGCCGGGCGCCCCCGAAGCGGACAGGCCCCTTCCTCCCGTCCAGGGTGGTGGAGTAAATCGTCCCCCCCGGCTGGTCCAGAGGGTAGACCTCGTAGCCGAACGGGTCGCCGATCAGCCCTATCTTCCAGGCGGCATACGGTATGTCCTTGGCTACGTAGACCGCGGTCCCGTCCGACCTGACAACGACCTTCTCTTCGCCTGTCTCTGGGTCCGGGATCACCCAGGTCCCCCTGTTTTCCCCCTCGGTCTGGAATTTCACGTAGCCCATCTTCTTCAGCGACTCGAAGATCTTCTCCCACATCCCCGCGTGGACTATCTGGGACTCCCAGTTCAGGAGGTCATAGGAGGCTCCGAGCCTCCAGCATGTAGACAGCTGCGCTGCGAGTATCTTCCTCACGATGCTTCTGGTGTAGGACGCCACCTCCCCGGTCCCGTCCTCGATCTCCTTCAACACCAGAGACTGTTTCTGCCTCAGAGAGGGGTCGGTCTCATACTCCCTGGTCACCCTGGTGTAGACGTTGTCCCCGCAGTATGCGTCGAACTTGGTCCCAGGTGGCGCCTCGTCGGAGAGCCCCAGGAACCTGAACCCTACGATGATGTCAGCCACCTGGGCACCCGAGTCGTCGACATAGTTTAACGCCTGGACCTGGTGCCCCATGTAGCGCATCACACGCACGAGGGAGTCCCCCAGGACGAGGTTCCGGGCGTGGCCTATGTGCAGCGCCTTGTTGGGGTTGACGTTGGTGTGTTCTATGGCTACGACCTCCCCCTTCTCCCTCACTCTACCCAGGTCCCCGGAGGCTATCGCCGAGATAGACTCGGAGATGAAGCGTGGATGGTTTATACCGAAGTTGAGATACCCTCCTCTGTGCGGGGTGACCGCGCCTATGTATCTCGACTTCCTTGCGTGGTCCATCCCCTTGGACGCGAGCTCTATGGCGACGTCGGCAGGCTTCTTCCCGTGCTCCCTTGCGATTCGGATCGGGACGGCGCTCGCTAGGTCGCCATAGGCCTCGCTTGGGGGGGACGAGACGTCGATCCCTGCGTCCTTGTAACCCAGGTCGCGGCATGAGGCGGCCAGGACCTCCTCTACCTCTGCTTGGAAATCGAGGAACTTCAATGCGCGCGCTTCCGCCCGCCGTCAGGATAAGTGTATCTCGAGCTTCATGGGCCCCGCTCAGGCGCCGTCCTAGTCCTGCTTCGACTGGAGAGCGTACATCCTCGCGAAGACTCCGCCCGGGTTCGACGTCAGGCTCCTGAATGTCCCCTCTTCCACGATCTCTCCATGGTCGAGGACCACTATCCTGTCTGCGAGACGTATGGTCGACAGCCTGTGAGCTACTATGATGGTGGTCCGCCCTGATATCATAGGGGCCAGGGAGCGCTGGACCATCAGCTCTGTGAACGGGTCCAGCCCTGAAGTGGCCTCATCGAGGATGAGCACCTTAGGGTCCCTCAGGAGGGCCCTGGCGAAGCAGATCAGCTGCTTCTGCCCCATGGACAAGTTGGTGGCCCCTTCGGAGACTAAGGTGTCGTATCCTTCTGGGAGGGAAGATACGAACTCGTCCACTCCAAGCGCCCTGGAGACCCTTTTCACATCTTCGATGGTGGCGTCGGGGGTGCCGTACCTGATGTTGTCCGCGATGCTGGCGGAGAATAAGACAGGGTCCTGTGGGACCACGCTCATCCGCCCACGGAAGTCCTTGAACCTTAGGCTCCTGAGGTCGACCCCTCCGACCAGGACCGTTCCTCGCTGCGGGTCGTAGAACCTCTGGACGAGGCCGACTATGCTCGACTTCCCCGCCCCCGTCGGACCGACGATCGCGACGACCTCCCTCGGGGCCACCTTCAGGCTGACGTCCTTGAGTACGGTCACCCCCGGCGTGTAGCCGAAAGTGACCCCCCTCAGCTCGACCCCCCAGTCCGCATGCGGGTCTATGGCCTCAGGGTCAGCTGGCTCCTTTACCTCCACCTCGGTGTTGACGAGCTGGGTCACCCTGTCGAGCCCGGCGATCGCCGACTGGAACGAGTTGTAGAAGGTGGTGAGTTGGATGATCGGGTTGAAGAATGCGTTCACGTAGAGCATGAAGGTCACGAGGGTCCCGACGAGGAGACGGCCTGCAAGGACTTCGGTGGCTCCGTACCAGATGACGAGGGCCAGGCCCACCGACTCGATCACCTGGACGATGGAGTTGAAGGCCGACGTGTACCTGTTCGCCTTCAGGTTGGCGAGCATGTTCTCGTTGTTCACCGCGTCGAAGTTTTCTGAGACCCGCTCCTCGCTTACGAAGGCCTGCGTCACCCTCACCCCGCTTATCCCTTCCTGCAGCTTCGCCGTGACCGCTGCGATCTTCTTCCTGGTCTCTACGAAGCTCCTGGAGATCCGCCCCTGGAAGACGTAGGTGGTGAAGACGAGCGCCGGGATCACCACGAAAGAGACGAGGCTGAGGTCGACGTTGAAGAAGAGCATTATGACAACGATTGACGCGATGGTCAGGAACCCCGACAGGACCTGTGGGAGCTGGAAGGTGACGAAGTCCTCCACGGCGTCCACGTCGTTCATTATGTAGGACATTATCCTCCCTGTCTCCTTGGAGGAAAAGTACGACGGGGAGAGGCGCTGGAGGTGGTCGAATGCGTCCCTCCTGATGTCCCTGAGGGAGTTCTGGCCGACCACCTGCATTGCGTAGGTCCTCCTGTTGTCCGCCAAGTAATTGACGAGGTAGAGCAGAGCGTAGGAGCCGGCGAGGATGGCTACGCCCCCGTACTTTCTCGAGAGCATGTCGTCGACCGCGTACCCGAGCAGGACCGGGCCTACGATCCCTACGGCTGAGATTGAGAGCAGGCCCGCCATAGTTATGGCGAGGTCCCGCCTGTAGCCCATTACGTAGCCAACCAACCTTCGGATGAGGTAGCTGTCGCTGTACTTCCTGTCCTTCCTCGCGTCGGGGTCTTCGTCGCTGATGTACATCCCGCGCGCCGCCATCAGTCGTCTGCCTCCGAGGTCCGGACCTCCTGTGGCGCGTATTGCGAACGGTACAGCTTGGCGTAGGTGCCGTTGCGCGCCAACAACTCCTCGTGGACCCCGTCCTCCACCACCCTCCCCCCGTCGAACACCACTATCCGCTGGGCCAGCCTGAGGGTCGAGAGCCTCTGCGTTATGATGATGGTGGTCCTCTGCCGGACCACCTCTTTCAGCGCGTCGGCGATGGCGTACTCGGTCCCCGCGTCGACGCTGGAGAGAGAGTCGTCCAGGATTAGGATCCTCGGGTCGGTCAAGAGAGTCCTGGCGATCGCGATCCTCTGCTTCTGCCCCCCCGAGAGCGTGACGCCCCTCTCCCCGACCCGGGTCTCGTATCTTTCCGGGAACCTGTCGATGAACTCGTCCGCGCGGGCGAGCCTGCAGACCCTCTCTATGTCTTCCAGGGTGGCGTCGGTCCTCCCGTAGCTGACGTTCTCCCTGATCGTGGCCGAAAAGAGAAAGATGTCCTGGCTCACGAGCCCCACCGACCCCCTGAGAGACTTCAGGGCAAGGTCCCTGACATCTTTCCCGTCTATCATCACCGCCCCTTCGGTGACGTCGTAGAACCTCGGGATGAGGTTCGCCATAGTGGTCTTCCCAGAGCCGGAGAGCCCCACGAAGGCGACCACCTGGCCCGGCGGGATGACGAGGCTGACCCCCTTCAGCACCTCACGACCGGCGCGGTATCCGAACTTGACGTTCTCGAAGCGTATCTCTCCATTCACCTCGCCGAGGTGCACAGCTTCCGGCTTTTCCTTCACCTCCGACTTCGCGTCGACTATCTCGAGTATCCTGTCGAAACCGGCCATGCCGTTCTGCCCGATTAGGATGAGCTGCCCCAGGAACCTGCTTGGCCCCGAGAGGAGCGCGAGGAGGTTCGCGGCCGCTACGAGTTCCCCTATCGTCATCGTCCCTGCGATGACCCGCCCGCCGCCCAGGTAGTACAGCGCCGCGAGGTCCAGGCTGATGACGAGGCTCAAGAGTGGGACGTAGACGGCCCTGATCGCGGAGGAGCCCACGATGCCGTCCCTGTATGCCTGGTTTGTGGCCGCGAAGCGGGCAACCTCGCCGTCCTCCGCTGTGAAGGACCTCACGATCCGCGCCCCCGTGACGTTCTGTTGGAGGACAGAGTTCATCGAGCCGTAGTTCCTCCTGGTGAGCCGCCAGAACGGGCCCTGGGTGTTGCTGAACCTCCAGCTGAGGAAGAGGATGAGCGGGAAGACGACGGATACGATGGCGGCCAGGAAGAAGTTGAGATAGAACAGGGAGACGATCACCCCTCCTACGAGGAAAGCGTTCGAGAGGAGCTGCCCGAGGCCGAAGGAGACGAACCTGCGGACCGCCTCCACGTCTCCAGTAGCCCTCGACATCAGCTGGCCGGTCTCGTTTCGGTCGTAGAAGCTGAAAGACTGCGATTGGATGGAAGTGAAGATGGTGTTCCGGATGTCGTAGATTAGCTTCTGCCCCAGGGCCTGCCCACCGTAGCTGAGCCCGAAGCTGAAGGCTGCGGCGGCGGCGCTCACCACCACTATCTCCACCGCGAGCGAGGCTACGGACGAGACAGGGGACCTCCCTACTATGTCGTTTATGGCTGCGCCCGTGAGGAAAGGCACCAGCACCCTGAACCCTGTGAGCGCCGTGACGCAGACGACCATCACCGTCGCTATCTGCCAGTGCCTCTTCACCAAGGCGACCAGACGTATGTACCTCTCGAACGTGCTACGCACCGTCGAGTTGCGGCCCCCCAAATCTTCTTCTTAAAACAGGCGAACGCCCCGCTTTATAGCGAGCAGCTCGGGCGGGGGCCCTACAAGGTTGAGCACGGGCAAGGACCAGGGGGACGGAAGGGCGACGGACACGCGCTCCCTCACCTACCTCGCTGCCCTGCGGGTCTTCAGGAGCGTCTCGGCTGGGATGATCAACGTCGCCTTCCCTTTCCTCGTGCTCACGGAGCTCCACCTGGGAGCGGTCCTCCTTGGCGTGATGTATGCCTCTGCGACCGTCGCGACCGCCCTCCTAGGGCTCGGGATTGGAATAGCCGCGGACCTGGTGGGGAGGAGAGTCACCTTCGTGGTCGCCCTGGCCCTGCTCCCCCTCTCCGCATTCTTGGTGGTGGCGAGCACGAGCGTCCCCTCGCTCTTCATCGCGGCCGTCGTCGGCGGAATCTCCGCCACGGGTTCCCTCTCCGGCGGAGGGGTGGGTGGGGCGGCCCAGCCCATACAGTCAGTCCTTACCACAGAGCTCACCTCGAGGAAAGACAGGACCAGGTACTACTCGCTCCTGTCGTTCATATCAGGCGTGGCCGCCGCCGGCGGCGCCTATCTCGGAGGGTTCGGAGGGATACAGGAGGTGTTCGCTGTCGCCGCCGTCCTCGGCGCGGCCTCGGTGCTCATCACCCCGCTCGTGAGGATGGAGAAGTCTGCCAGGCGCCGCTTCACATTGAAGTCCGGGGCCGCCATAGGCAAGTTCAGCCTCACCGGGATGCTGAACGGGCTGAGCCAGGGCCTGATCACCCCATTCCTCATCCCTTTCTTCATCTTGCTCTACTCCGTGACCAGGCAACAGATGAACGTGTACGCCGCGACGTCTGGGCTCATAGCTTCCTTCGCGCTCCTCCTCGCACCGAGGATAGAGAGGAAGCTCGGATTCCTCCGTGGGATGATCGCCACCCGTGGGTTTTCGGTGGCGCTTTCTGTCGTTATGCCGCTTGTACGACTCTTCCCAGTCTCCCTGTTCATCTATTTCCTCCTCCCGGCCACCAGGGTGATGGCCCTCCCAGTCCAGCAGGCCGCGATGATGGACATGGTCTCTGAAAGCGAGAGAGGGACAGCCTTCGGCATCAACCAGACGACGAGGCTGGTCGCGTCGTCAGGCGGGACCTACTTCTCTGGGTTCGAGTTCGCGGCGGTAGACGCAGACCCAATGGCCATCGACTATCCGTTCGCGCTGTACGCGGTCGTGCTGGGGGTCAACCTCGGCCTCTACTGGTGGTTCTTCAGGAGGTACAGGCCCCCTCCAGGGACGACAGCCGAGTCAGGGAAGTAAGCCGGAGGGAGTGCGCTTAACTCGTGGTCAATTGGTGGGTTCCCCGGGCCCGTAGCCCAGCACGGACAGGGCGTCAGCCTCCGAAGCTGAAGTGCGAAAGCTCAGAGACCGTGGGTTCGAATCCCACCGGGCCCGCGTTGAAATAGCTCAGGATGAGCTCTATTCGGACATCTGCGCCTTTTTCGAGCTAACCGCGATGGCTCGTCGATAGGGTGGCACCTCCTTACCGAGTCTCCCGCCCGGACCTTCTTCGCCTTGCTGGAACACCTCAACCTGCGTTGGGCATGGTTGGTACGGGAGGGTTGTGCTCGAAGCCAGCTCGTTTAATAATATGTGGATTCACATAACGCAAATACGGGAGAAGGACATGGCAAACGTAACTCTGGCAGTTCCGGAAGAGCTCCGAAGGATCATGAAAAGCCATCCCGAGATAAAATGGAGCGAAGTGGCAAGGCAGGCCATGTGGGAATATGCGAGCAAGCTTGAGCTCATGGACGAAGTGACAAAGAGGAGCAGACTAACGGAGAAGGATGCCCTGGAAGTGGGGCGCAAGGTGAACGCGGCTCTGGCATCCCGATACAGCAAGAAGATGGGACGAAGACGCGATTGAGGTTCGTGCTCGACACGAACGTATTCCTCAAAGCTCTAATCAAGAACTCCGCTGTCAGGGGGATCATCGTCGGCTCGAACCATGAGTTTCTCGTCCCAACCCATCTTATCGATGAAGCCAGAGAACACCTGGACGAAGTGGAAGAGAAATCGGGACTCTCAAGGAGCGAAATCGAGTCGGTTATGAATACCCTACTTGGGCGGATTCGATTTGTCGAAGAGGATCAAGTGCTTTCGAAGTGGGAAGAAGCCGAGAAGGCCATGAAGAAGGTGGACGAAGACGACATCCCATTTGTGGCAGCGGCTCTTGCCTTGCGCTGCGACGGAATATGGAGTGATGACAGGCACTTGAAACGTCAGGGCAAAGTCAAGGTCTGGACCACCGGAGAGGTCGTCGGGTCCAGTGATCGCGCATAGGTTTCATCGCGCCTGGGCAGTCCAACATTATGTGCAAGTTGGTGAATGGCAGTGAAGCCTATCTCCTATCTCTTTTTCTGCCCTTTCAATAGATGGTCATACCACTGTTAACGGTCAACTGTCCAAGAGGCTGCCGAGTGCCCGTTGCTCTTCATGATCAAGATAGTGGACGGAACCGCCCCGAGAAGTCCGGACCCACGGGAGTGCCCTCGTTAAGCACCTCATGTCGAAGAGGCGCTCCCTCCTCTCCACCGAGCCCGCCAGGGTAGAAGCCCTCTTCGCCGCCCTCCCCAAGTAGGCGGTGGTCACAACCGAAGCCATTTCTAATCAATACGGGGTCAAGTGGGAGAACCTGGAGGTGAAGACATTCCCTAGAACCCGCTCCGCCTTCTCGGTCGAGGAGTCGGGCCTGGGGCGCTTCCTCGGGGAGCTCAAGGCTGGGGCTTAAGTACCTCGAGGGACATTGTCCTGGATTAATGGTGTCCTCTCCGACGTGGGAGAGGGTTTCGTATGGATATTGGTCCGGAAACCACCGGGCCCGTCTAAGATTTAACCGAATCCCTTTAACCCGCGTGAGCCTTCTAGGAAACTCTTGGTGGTCGTTGTAACGTATTGGTATCTGCTGGAGGACCCGGATGCCAAGCGATGGCTCGGCAACCTCGAAGCTGGGTCTCCGATCGACCGGCAGTACTTGGAGACCTTGGGCTCTGACATATTGTGATCATCGAGGGGAGCGAGAATTGCAAAGCTGTCAACAGATATAGCCGCCCGGTTTCCGACTGGCTCGCAGTGGTCTGCCTACCGCAGCTGGGGGTCAGACAAGCTGCGGTTGCTCGCGGGACCCGGACGGAGTCCCACCCGTACCTTGTCGAGACAGCGGAGCTGAGGTAGATCTGCCGCGCCGCACCGGGGCGCGTGCAGCTTCGCCAAACATCACCTTGGAGCACGCCGTACCTAAGGGTCGTTAAATAGCAGGCCAGCCCTGTTATCCGTGATGGCCACGAGAGTCCCCACCTGGCTCGAGCGGGTGCTCCTTCCTCAGGTGAGTGAGTTGAAGGGTGAAATCAAGGCGCTCGATGCGAAGGTTGGAGGGTTCGAGAGCAAAGTGGAAGGAGAATTCAGAGCCGTTCATTCCGAAATAGGACGACTAGACGAGAAGATGGAGTCTCTGGACAAGCGACTCGAGGCCAAGATTGACGGCTTGGACAAGCGAATGGATGTGACTCAACGGGTCGCGGTCATCGAAGAGAGAATGCGCGAACTCGAAGCCAAGCAGTAGCCTACGACGGTCCAGGGGAACACGACGTTGCGTGCCTCCCCGCCATTCAGATTAGAACCCATAATGGGTCCGGACCCCACTTCGTCCAATAGGCGCTCTCCGTCAGTTTCGGCAAGCTCTTGAGGCGAATTGGTCTTTTTGAGGAAGAGCTTATATCGATAGCCAATCAGTTCAACGGGCAGACGAACGATGGAAACAGTGAAAGTTTCGCGGAAGTATCAAGTAGTCATCCCCGAGAGGTTGCGGGAAGAGGCCCACATCAAACCGGGCGATAAGATGGTGGCCATAGCAAAGCATGGAATCTTGCAGTACGTGCCCGTGCGTCCCCTGAGCAAGACAAAGGGGATGGTCCCAGGGCTGGATGTCAAGGGACTCAGAGACGAGACTGATAGGGCTTGATCAGCGTGGACAGCTACGGTTGGATTGAGAGGTTCACAAGCGGTCCGAAGGCCCCGGCTTACAACCGGCTCATTGACGCCGAGAAGCCCGAGGATCTGGTTACCTCGGTGGTGGTGCTCTACGAGGTCTACAAGAAGGTGAAGGGAATCAGAGGGGAAGAGAAGGCGCTCGAGGCCGTTGCGGCCCTCAGCCAAACCAAGGTCGTGGTCGCAGACCAGAGATTGTCCTTGGAGGCGGCCGATTACAGCCTCGAGCACGGCCTACACATGGCGGACGCGCTGGTCTATGCCGCTGCCCGTCAGAATTCGGCCGTGTTGTACACCAGTGATGAGGATCTCGAAGGGCTACCCGGAGTCACCCTCGTCTAGTCAAAGCAAGCGGACGCCTTTGCGCTTTCAGGCTTAAGCCCCTGGTCACGGGTAGGCAAATGGGCCCGACTGACGGAGTCCCTCCGACGTGGGAGGGTGACTCGCACGGATACCGGTCCGGAAACCACCGGGCCCGCTTAGGTTGCCTGACCGAGTCCTATGGAGTAATCTCGTGTCTTGGAGAATAACGCTCTTCACTTGGAGGGGTCGCAAGGATTGAAACGACCCCGATTGTCTGGGACTGGCTGCCATCAGTTGGAACCGCCACCAATCTCAATCGGACATTTGGACTGGCGCGCTGCGACTGTGAGGTGCCGGTGACTTCATGCCCTGTGGGCCACCCCCAGAATCGAAGCACCTCGTCGGGTTCGCAGTGAAGTAGAGCTGTCCGGATGAGGTCTACTCTTTGAAAGAGCGCAGCGAGCCAGAAGGGCTTCTCGTACGCGAACCGCTCGGCGGCGGCCTTGTTCTGCAGAGCACTGAGCCCTTCCGTTCTCGCTCAACGGCGGACGTTCAGGGTTGAGTGGATATCAGGATAGGGCGGTTTTCAATACTGAGAATCGACCCGATGCCTTATATCGCCAAGTAAGACTAGTTTCGATACTTGAGCACCCGGACTACCCTGATCGGAGGGCTCACTGTTGCTGTGCTTGCGGTAGCCCTCGTCATCTCAGGCTTTGGTGCGGCCCTTGCGGTCGGAGGGGCGGGGCAGAAGGCCGCGGCCACCACGACGGTGACGACCGGGACAAACTCCACGTCGGCCACCCCCTATGTCGTGACGCTTGTCATCACCACTAACAACATGTACAACTCCACGGTCCAGGACCAACCCGCCTTCTTCGTGCTGGGCCCCAACGGACTGGAGTCCTCTGCGAACATCTCCCTCCCGGCGGATCGTCTGATCAAGCTGGTGATAATCTGCTATGACGACGGCAACGCATCGCTCGTCTTGCCCAACGACAACGTGGTGTCTGGGACAACCGGAAACAGCATCTACGTGACCTCCAACGACAACGTCAACGCCAGCCAGGGCCCATCTGGGATAGTGCTGAAGGGGGGTGAGAACCTCACTTCAGTCCCGCTCTCCGAGGTCGCCCACACGTTCACCGTGCCGGCGCTCAACCTCAACATCCCTGTGCCGTTGAGCTCGACGGTAGTCGCCTACTTCAAGGTGGGCCAGGCGGGGTCCTACTTCTGGTTCTGCGAGACCCGCTGCGGCTTCGGCCCCGACGGAACGCTGGGCGCGATGTCAACCTCCGGTTGGATGACAGGTTCGCTGGTGGCGAGCTGAAATACTGGCGACGGCGACTCTGGGAGCGGTGGTCTGGAGCAAGTGACCGCTGAGAAGCGTGACGACTCCGTCGGAGGCGGAGAGGCCGATAGGTCGAGGCGGGAGTTCCTCAAGATGGCGGCCGCGATTTCAGGCGCCCTCGCGGTGGCTGGGATAGCCTCGGTGATGAAGTCTGTTGTAATCCCCGCCGTCCCCGCCGCGTCCGGGACGCCTACAAGTTTCCCTCGGGTGAAGGTCTCGAGCGTATCTGAACTCTCCACCGGGGTCGCGGTGATTTTCGCCTACCCGCTCAACAACGAACCGAACATACTGGTGAAGCTCGGCCAGAAGGCCGAGGGCGGCGTGGGGCCGGACGGCGACATCGTCGCCTTCAGCCAGATCTGCCAGCATCTCGGTTGCATCTGGGGGTTCGTCCCCGAAGGAAAGTCACCCACCGTGAACACGTCCTTCGTCGCGCCCGCTCCTGTGGGTTACTGCCCGTGCCATGGGAGCGTCTACGACCTGCTCGAGGCGGCGAAGGTGATCGGGGGACCCGCACCGAGGCCGGTCCCTCAGGTCCAGCTTGAGGCCGACTCGTCAGGAGACATCTACGCCGTGGGGATGGGACCGCCCACCATCTTCGGCCATGACACAGGGTCCACCGACGTGACAGACGACCTCCAGGGCGGAACCCTGGTGAGCTCGACCTAGAGTGGTGGATGAAGTGGCAGAGAAGTCCGGTCTGTTCCAGCGGCTGGCGGGCTGGTTCGACTCGCGGTTCGGCCTGAGCTATCCTCTCCTCCGCCCGGTCCCCCGCTACGCCATGAACCCCTTCTACTGGCTTGGCGCCCTGACGGTGGTGGCTTTCGTCATCCAGGGGGTGACAGGGGCCATCATGATGCTCTATTACATCCCGAGCCCGACCCAGGCCTACTCCTCCACCCAGTACATCTTCCAGAGCGTCTACAACGGCAGGTTCCTCGAGACCATCCACCTCTACACGGCATACGCCATGATTATCCTCGCGTTCATGCACATGATGAGAGGCTACTTTGTGTCAGTCCACAAGAAACCGAGGGAAGCCATGTGGGTCATAGGGATGCTGATGGGGTTCGTGACGCTGGGGTTCGGGTTCACAGGGTACCTGCTGCCCTGGACCGTCGTCTCGAAGTCTGCCACCGATGTCGGCGTGGGGATGGTGAGCGCCCTCCCCCAGCCCATCTCGTCTCTCCTGACGTTCCTGATAGTCGGCAACGGAGGGGAGTCGGCGGAGCTCCTGAGGTTCTTCGACCTCCACGTCATGCTCCTCCCTGCGGCCCTCCTGATACTGTTGGCAGCGAAGATGTACATGCTGGAAGCCCACGGCGTCGCCGAGCCCACCGGGGGCGCCCCCGCAGAGGCGAAGCCTAAGCTGACGCCTATCTTCCCGGACGTCACCATGTATCTCTTCGAGCTTTCCCTCCTCTTCGGGGCGGGGATGCTCCTCGTCTCAGCGCTGTTCCCGCTCAACCTTCCGCCCCAGTACTCCCCCGCGGCCGCGGCCCAGTACATACCCCAGCCCGACTGGTACTTCCTCTGGATCTATCAGGTCCTCAAGATCAGGGTCTTCGAAGGCTCCACCGGGCTGGCCATGGCGCTGACGGTCGTGTCAGTCATATTCGTGCTCCTGGTCATCCTCCCGTTCATAGACCGTGGCAAGGCGAGGGAAGCGTCCAAGAGGCCGGTCTACACGACGCTCGGGGTCATATTCGTGTCAGAGGTCGTCATCCTCTCGTACTGGGGGATGGTGACCCCGGGGAAGATAATACCCGTAGAACAGGCCGCGCTCGTGGTCGGGGGGACGGCCCTCCTGGTGGCGGTCGGGTCGGCCCTGGTCTACAGGGCGATGTACTCTCGGGCCAAGGGGAGGCTCGCGCTGGTCCCCTCGAGGGAGGTACCTTCCTCTGAGCTGAAGACCGGGCTCGCGTTCACCGGCCTGGTTGCGTTGGGGGCGCTATCTCTGGGGACTCTGGTCAGCGGCGCCGCCGGGGTCATCCTGGGCGGGCCTTCGCCAGGCGGCCTGGCTGTGATAGCAGCAGCCGCCGTGCTCCTGGCCCTCGACCTGCTGGGGAGCGTGTTCCTGACCTACAGGCTCGACCTCAGGACCGGGAGCATCAGACGGCGGGTCAAGGTCCTCGAAACAGGGTGGAGGGATTGAGTTGAGGATAGGAGCCACCCTGATGACGGTTCAGGTCGTCTTCCTAATCGCCCTGCAAGTGACATCCCTTGTGGTGCTCTGGCTGCTCAACCCACTCACACAGGCTGCGACGGACACCTTCGCGCTCTACCTCAGCGTCGATCTGCTTGCCTTCGCCATGATGTCGTACATCTACAGGTCGAGGCGCTATGATAGGGTCGCGAGCGCCGCCTGGCTCGCGGTCGGCTACCTTGTGCTGATAGTCCTTCTGGCGTCCAACTTAGCGCTAGCCTAGCGGACAGACGCGCCGGGGTCCTTCTCTTCCTTGTGGTACAGGAAGCAGGCGACCTCCCTCCCTCCGGCCGACGCCAGGGCGGGCCTCTTCTCCCTGCAGAGGTCGAAGGCGTACTTGCACCTGTTGCTGTATCTGCACCCGCTGGGAAGGTCGGTGAAGCTCGGCGGGTCCCCCGAGATCTTAACATCGGTGACCTTCTTCGATATGTCCATAGTGGGGACGCAGCTCAGCAGGTCCTTGGTGTAGGGGTGCATCGGCTCCCCGATCACGTCCTTCGCTGTTCCGCGTTCGACTATCTCCCCGGCGTACATCACGGCGATGCGGTCGGAGAGGTACTGCGCGACCGCCATATTGTGGCTGATGAAGAGATACGACGCCCCCGACCCCGACTGGAGGTCCAGGAGGAGGTTCAGGATCTGAGCCTGTATCGAGACGTCCAGGTTGGAGGTCGGCTCGTCGAGGACCACGAACTTCGGGTCCCCCACTATGGCCCTGGCTATCCCTATGCGCTGCCTCTGCCCCCCCGAGAACTCGTGGACGTACTTCGACATCGCCGACGGGCCGAGCCCGACCAAGGATACGGCGCGCGCGGTCCTGGCCTCGATCTCGCTCTGGTCTTTCATCCCCGACCCTATCAGGGGCTCAGACACGATGTCCTTCACGTGGAGGCGCGGGTCAAGGCTGGAGTAAGGGTCCTGGAAGACTATCTGCATGTGCCTGCGGAGCGCCCGCAGCTCGGAGGCCTTCAGCCTGCCGATGTCCTTCCCTGAGAAGAAGACCCTCCCCGCGCTCGGCTTCACGAGACGGAGGAGGGCGAACCCCAGAGTCGACTTGCCGCTCCCAGACTCCCCTATCACTGTCAGGACCTCCCCCGCTCTGACCGAGAGGTCGACCCCGTCGACAGGCTTGATCTCCCTGTGGACGCTCCCGAGGAACCCTGACCTGACCTTGTAGGTGACGCTGAGCGCTTCTGCGCTCAACACGTCTTCAGTAGAGGTGGCACGCGACAAAGTGGTCGTCCTCCAGCTCCTTGAGCGCCGTCTCTTCGGCCCTGCACCTGTCCATCGCGAACTTGCAGCGCGGGTTGAACTTGCACCCCGACGGGAGCCTCATGATGTCGGGCGGAGCTCCTGGTATCTGTTCTATCCGCTTCCCCCCTTTGAAGCCGCTTGGTATGGAGCCGATGAGCCCCTTCGTGTAGGGGTGGAGGGGGTTCTTGAGCACCGCCTCGGTCGGCCCGAACTCGACTATCTCCCCGGCGTACATCACGGCGACCCTCTGCGCCACCTGCCCCACGACCAATATGTCGTGGGACACGAAGACGATAGCAGTCCCTTCATCCTTGCTGAGCCCAAGCAGCAGTGAGAGGACCTGCGCCTGTGTGGTGACGTCGAGGGCCGTAGTCGGCTCGTCGGCGACGAGCACCCTGGGCCGGAGGAGGAACGACATGGCTATCATCACGCGCTGCCTCTCCCCCCCTGAGAGTTCGTGCGGGTACTTGGCTGCTGCCCTTTCAGGATCGCCTATCCTTACCTGACGGAGCGCCTGTATCGCCTCCTTCGGGGGCGGGGCGGGCCTCGCCTGGGGCATGGAGAACCTGGGGTCAGGGCCCCCGGGGACTGCGATGGAGTCAGAGCGGAACATCTCGAGCTTGTAATGCTCAACCCGGGAGAGGACCGCCTCCGAGAGCTGTTCGGAAACACGCATGACAGGGTTGAGGCTTGTCATCGGCTCCTGGAATATCATCGTCACCCCTGACCCCCTGTAGAGATGGGCATCCCGGCTTGGAAGCCCCACCATGTCTTTGCCGAGGACCTCGACCCTCCCCCTCGCCCTCGCGTTGGCGGGCAGGAGCTTCATGATGGCAAGGGCCACGCTGCTCTTCCCGGAGCCGCTCTCCCCCACCACCCCTACGACCTCCCCTTCCCTGACTGCGAGGTCGACCCCACGGACGGCGCTGGCCCACGCCGACTTCGTTCTGTAATCCACCCACAGCCCCGAGACCTTCAGCGCGTCAGTCATCTCTGTCCCCTTAGCCTAGGGTCGAAGACGTCCCTGAGCCCTTCCCCGGCGAGCGAGAACCCGAGCGCTAGTATCATAAGCACCAACCCTGGGAAGAAAGACCACCACCAGTTCCCTGGGAGCGCGCTCAGCCCGTCGTAGACCATCCTCCCGAGCTCCGGGGTCGGAGGCGCCACCCCGAGTCCGAAGAACGCGAAGATGGAGTAGAGGAGGAGGGTGGTCCCCATGTCGAGGGTGGCGTAGACCGCTATGACAGACGCCAGGTGAGGTATCACGTGCGTCCTCACGATCCTGAACTTCCCGAGCCCTGACGCCTCGGCGGCGCGCACGAATGGCATCTGCTTGATCGTTATCACCTGGGCCCGGGCCAGCCTCGTGTAGAAGGGCCACCCGACCACTATCAGCGCGAGCTCGCTGTAGACCACCCTGAGGGACTCCTCAGTCGACCCCAGTATAGCGGCTATCGTGAGGGCCAGGACTATGTTGGGGAAGGCGAAGAAGAGGTCGGCGACCCTCAGCACAAGCTCCTCGATCCAGCCGCCGAGGTATCCTGCGAAGGTCCCCAGGACGAGCCCGATGGCCACGCTTGCCCCCACGACTTCGAAAGGGATGGCTATGTCGATGGGCAGGGCGGCGACCACCCTTGCGAAGATGTCCCGCCCCTCCCTGTCGGTCCCGAACAGGTGGGCCAGAGACGGGGATGCGTTGGCTGCCCCGAAGTTGAGGGAGTCTGGAGGGTAGCGGGCGACGAGGTGGTAGGTGGGAGGCCACGCGGCCAGGACTGAAAGGGCGAAGAAGGCGACGAGTATCCCCACCCCTACGACGGTGGCCCAGTTCCCGAAGATTATCCCCAGAGTTACGGAGGCGCTGCTCTTGCTCAATACCCCACCCTCGTCCTTGGGTCAAGGAAGCCATACCCTACGTCGACCACCAGGTTGCTGATTATGATAACGACAGTGATGAGTATCAGGGTCCCTATCAAGGAAGGGGTGTCGAAGGTGAGGAGGCTCTGGGCTACGTAGTACCCGAGCCCGTAGTAGCTGTACACGGTCTCGACGACGAGGCTCCCGGTCACCAAACCCGCGAACACCAGGCCCATCAGGGTGAAGGCGGGGAGGAGGGAGTTCCTGAGGGCGTGCCTGAATATCACGGCGTTCTCTCTGAGCCCCTTGGCCCGGGCCGTGCGGACGTAGTCCTGGTCGAGGACCTCGAGCATGGACACCTTCACCAACCTCACTATCCCCCCGAACCCGAAGAGGATCAGGGTGGCTATGGGGAGGACGGCGTGCGACACCGCGGAAGAGAAGGCCGCCCAGTCTCCGACGAGGAGGGAGTTCAGCATCGGCATGTTGTCTATCAGCCAGAAGCCTGTGACCTTCCCCGCGAACGGATTGTAGAACTGGAACTTTGGGACGGTCGCGCCGAGTATGGGGTTGATAGGCTGCGAGGAGGGGAAGGTGTGCGTACCATAGGCGAAGAGGAGGAGGAACCCCAGCGCCACCAGGAAAGGGGGGGCGCTCCTTACTGTCGTGTACGTCACTTTGATGACGTTGTCTACCACCCCGTTGGGGCGCATGGCGGAGACCACCCCCAGGATGACTTCGAGCCCTATCTTGACGACGAACGCGATTATCGTGAGCTCCAAGGTGACCGGGAGGTACTCTTCGATGAGGGAGATCACTGGTTGCTGGTAGAGCGGCGAGGTCCCCCAGTTCCCCGTGAAGACGTTCATGATGTAGTAATAGAACTGGACGTACCACGGGCTGTTCAGGTGGTAGGTGAGGGCCACTAGGGCCACCTGCGCCTTGGTCGACTCTGGGCCAGCCCAGATCACGGCTGGGTCGGGCGCGGCTATGTTGGTGAGATAGAAGATGATCAGGAGCTCGCCGATTACCACGAAGAACGAAAAGAGGACCCTCCGGGCTATGTAGGTGGCTAGCCCCAACGCCTATTCCTAGGTGAGAGTGGCGTAGAAGTTACCGAGCAGCGCCGCGTTCCAAGCGAACCCTTGAAGGCTCGACGAAGCGACGGTGTACGCGGTGAAGTCGTCCAGCCAGACGTACTGAGCCTGCTGTTTGTAGATGTTGGTCATGTTGTTGTAGTACTGCTGCAGCAGGACCGGGTTAGAGGTGTGTATCGCCTCGTTGATCAGTTGCACTACCTGTGTGTTGTTGAAGTATGCCGGATCGCCGTGGTGGCACCTCGCGGGGCAGTTCCCGAGGTACGCAGAGGGGTCGGACGGCCCTACGAACACGACAGAGTTCGCGGCGATCTGGAAGGCGGGGTAGTTCGGCGAGCTCGGCGAGTTGAGCTCGTCTTCTATGATTGTAGTGAAAGCCTCGGGGGCGAGCGTGACGGTAACGCCGATCTTTGCGAGCTGCGACTGGATCACGGTAGCCTCCTCCTGGTCGGCCGCGCTCCCTGCTGTGAAGACCAGGTTGAGGGAGGGCAGAGCCTTCCCTCCGCTGTTGACCACAGTCCCGTTCTGGAGGGTCAGCTTGAACCCTGCCTGGGACAGCAGGCTGATCGCCATGTTGGGGTTGTACGTGTAACCTGGGAACGTGGAGTTGTAGTAAGCCATCGCAGGGTCAAGCGGTCCCACATAGGACTGGCTGTACCCTGCATAGACCTGGCGCTGGATCTGAGTCGCGTTGACCCCGTATTCTATCGCCAGTCTAACGTCTGTGATGTTGTACGGGTACTGATAGGCGTCGATGGCCAAGAAGTCTATCGTCGGTGTCGGCCCCCAGTTGTGTATGGTGATCCCTGGATAGTTGCTTACCTCGTGCAGGTCAGGTATCTCCACTTGGGAAATCTGGGCAATCCCGGACTGTATATCGCTCACCCTAGTCGCCTCGCTCGACTGGTAGTCTATGACTACCGTCTTTATCGACGGCGGGGTCAGCCAGACGCTGCGCTGGGACGCTTGAACCTGGGTGGCCCAGTAGTGTGGGTTTGCCTGCAGCACCACGTTTGAACCCCCCAGAGGGGTGGTGAGCATGTACGGGCCGGACCCTAGTGCATTGCTGGTCGTGTAGGAGTTCGCTGTGTCGATATGGACTCCTCCGTGCGCGTCAACGAACGCTGGGTCGACGGCGTCGCCGAGCCCTCCTGAGATCACCTGCAGGAAGTCAGCATACGGGAAGTCCAGGTTGATCTTCACCTGCTCCGGCCCTGAAACAGACACCGCCTGCTGGGGATAGGACATCACCGTCTGAATCGTTGAGTTCGCAGCGTTGAAGTGCGAAAGAATCGATGCCAGGTCTACCGCCGCCTGCTGGTCCGCCGTGAGCTGGTTCGAAGAGAAGGTGTACCCGGCAGCCGCGAGGGCCTGCTCGGCACCGAAGGGGAGCCGAATATTGCCTTTGGTCGTCGAGGTCACGTTCCCTGTGAAGCCTGCGCCTCCGTTGATGGCCAGAACCTGGCTTACGTACGAAGAGATGCCCAAGTTCAGAATCATGGTCCTATAGAAAGAGTACCAGATTGTGCTCGCGTTGAGAGGGGTCCCGTTGCTGAACGTCTCGAAGGGCCAAAGGTTGAACGTATAGTTCAATCCGCTCGAGGATGCGGTCCAGTTCGCTGCAAGCACCCCCACGAAGCTGGATCCGCTCTCGCCGTTGTAGAAGACGAGCCCCTGGTACACGTTCTGCATTATCTCCCCTCCTGGGACGTCGTAGCTGGACGCCGGGTCGACGCTCACGGGCGCTGGAATCTCGTCGACGGTGATCGAGCTCGGGGCTTGGACGGGAGAAGGCGAGCTAGTCGACGTAATCGGGCTGGTGACTGAGGACGAACTGCTCGTGTGGCTTGGGGGGAACGCTACAAAGTAGTATGCGGCACCAGCCACCACGAGTATGACAATGACGGCGACGGCGATTGCAACTCTGCCTACGCCTGACCGACGCTGACGCAACCAGTCCATGCCTATGACCACGGCATGATATAAGCAAAGGTAACGTGTACGTTTTTGTACATGACCTGACCTCTGCGAGCCCTGAGCTGGGGGTCCCAAACACAATGCCACACAGCTAGAAGAGGCCCAAGCTCCCGGACCTCTGCAGGTCCTCTGGGCCACAGCTCTTCGAGCAAAGTCCCCGAGTCGTATGCCCCGCATGTGGGGCGCTCGACTAAATCCGATCCCCCGCGCTACGTCTATACAACCTGCCCACCTCTATAGATTAGACTCTGATGCCGCGAGACTGCTGATCTCGCACGCGGCCCTCCCGACAGCCAGTCAACCGCGGTTCCCCTGCAGGTACCCGTCTATCCTGGAGACCCCCTCTCTGACCCTCCGCACGTCCTCGGCGCAGAACACAAGCCGAAGGTGCCCCTCCCCGCTTGGTCCGTACTTGACCCCCGGCATGGTCTTGACCCCCGCGATCTTCTCTAGCTCAGACGCGAGTCGAACCGAATCCATAGAGTAAGCAGAAACATCGACGAAGACCTCGAACCCGGCACTGGGGGTCTCGAAGGAGACATCCTTCACCTCGGCCAGGGCGTCCACCATGGCCAGCCTCCTCCTGTCGAGCTCGGCCACCATCGACCGCACAGACTCGGAGCACCGGGCCAGAGCCGCGGCCCCGGCGTACTGCACAGCGTAGCTGACCCCGCCGTTGTATTCCTCCGAGAGGCGTTTGACCCTGTCAGCGTTCCTCTTCCCGGTGACCAGGTAGCCGAGGCGCCACCCGGTCATGGCGTAGGTCTTTGAGAAGCTGTCGACGACGTACAGGCGGTCGAGGAGGCCCCTGTCACCAAGGAGAGTGTGGTGGGTGGACCCGTCGTAGAGAATCCGCGCGTAGCACTCGTCGAGCAGCAGCGAGACTCGTTCGTGCTCCTTCAGTAGCTCCGAGACGGCGTCGAGCTCTCCCCGGCTGCATGTTGTCCCTGTCGGGTTGTTGGGGTTGCAGATGTAGATCATCTTGGTCTTCTCCGACATAGCGGACTTCACGGCGTCGACGTCCAATCTCCAATGCTCCTCTTCTGCGAGGGGGACGAACACCGGCCTCACACCGAACGTCTCCAACTTCTCTATGAAGGCGCTGTAGGTGGGTTCGGGGACGACTATCTCGTCGCCTGGCCTGGTGCCAGCCTGGACCGCGAGCGACAGCGCCTCCTGGGCGCCATGCGTGGGGCACACTTCGCCCAGAGGGTCGACCTCGACGGCCAAGTCTTCCAGGTAGTATCGGGCGATTGCTTTCTGTAAGACGTGCCCGTCGAACCCGGGGGCTGGGAAGTAGTGGGTGCAGCCGTTGGCCACCGCGTAGTTGAAGGCCTCGATGATCCTTTCGTCCGTCCTGAAGTATGGATCGGCGACCCACATGTTGATCGGCCCCCCTGCGTCATCCACCGGGTCCTCCGCTGCGGCCATGGACGGCCGTGGCTTGTGTCACCCTATATCTCCGTTCACCGGGCCGGTCAGAGACGCGGACGAGAAGACTCCTCCGCCACGTTCGAGTCGGGAAGACGAGCTTCTCCGAACGGCCACCGGCGATAACAGGCTTTCGTGGACCCGACTCTCGCAGCTGATTTCGCGAGGCGGAAGAAGTGTTCGACAAGTAGCAGGGAGTGCTCATCGAAAAGATGACGCGCCCAAAGTAGGCGCTCAATCCCACAGCCTTTGAGCACGGAGAAGAGACCGCGGGCAGGCTGCGGTAGATCACTGGTCTGTCGCAGGCCGACGTCTCGCAGCGCCTTCGGCCGTCTTGAGCAAGGCCGTGCTCCTGCGAGCACCCAGGTGCGCCAGCTAGGCCCATCGTTCCATCGGTCTACACAGGCTCGCCGAGCCGTGTAGGCTGGTTAGGAAGCGAATCGCCGAGAAGCTGGGAAGTTCGCATCGGTTTATTCCGGCACCTTCGCCTTGGTTGGGCCGCCGGCTGCTCCGATGGCGCAGCCCTCTGTCCCGGCGGCTCTCTGCATCGACTGATGGGCCACGCTTCGACAGCGGCTGCGTGGACAGGAGGTTCATCCCCGCGAGTCATTCCCGCGTCCGCTTTCCGGGGGCCCTCCCGCCCTAGCCCGGCCGAAACCAACCGGGGACCAGCCAACAGATATTAACGAGCAATAAACTCGGAACATTACCTGATGAAGTTTCTCTTCGTTACCGAAGAAAGCCTGTCGGCGGACCTTGCATGGCAGCTGAAGAAGGAGGGGCACGAAGTCAAGATGTACTGCCACGGCCAGGGGGAGAAGGACGTCGGACTGGGTTTCTTCGACAAGGTGGATGAGTGGGACTCGCTCAAGGACTGGGCAGATGTCATCGTCTTCGACGACGTGGGGACCGGAGCCAAGGCTGAGCAGCTCCGCAGCGAGGGGAAGTTCGTCGTCGGAGGGAACCCCTACACAGACAAGCTCGAGCTGGACAGGGAGTTCGGCCAGTCGGAGCTGAACTCGGTCGGGGTGGACGTCCTCCCCAGCTGGAACTTCATCTCCTTCGACGAGGCGACAGAGTTCGTTAGAAGGAACCCTGACAGGTACGTCCTGAAACCCAGCGGGAAGGCGCAGAGCGAGAAGGAACTCCTCTTCATCGGCCAGGAGGCGGACGGCAAGGACATACTCCAGGTCCTGGAGCACTACAAGGCGACGTGGTCCAAGAAGATCAAGGAGTTCCAGCTCCAGAAGTACGCCGAAGGGGTGGAGGTAGCGGTGGGGGCGTTCTTCAACGGTAAAGACTTCGTGTTGCCGGTCTGCGTGAACTTCGAACACAAGAGGCTGTTCCCAGGGGAGCTCGGCCCCAGCACCGGGGAGATGGGCAACTTCTGCTATTGGACCAAGGACAGCCCTATCTTCGAACGCACCCTGGCCAAGACGAGGGAAAAGTTGGCTGCCAGCAAGTTCGTAGGATACATAGACATCAACTGCATAGTGAACGGGAAGGGGATCTGGCCCCTCGAGTGGACGCCGAGATTCGGCTACCCGATGATCAGCATACAGATGGAGGGGATTACCAGCGAATGGGGCCAGTTCCTCTACGACCTGGCCCACGGCAACGAGGCGCAGCTGAAGGCGAAGAAGGGGTACCAGGTGGGCGTCGTCGTCGCGATCCCCCCCTGGCCCTTCGAGGACGAGAAGGCGTTCAGGAAGTACTCAGAGGGGGCGACCATCCTCTTCAGGCGCCAGGCCCTCGACGGCGTGCACATAGGCGAGGTGAAACAGGAGGGAGGGGACTGGCGCATCGCAGGGAACTCGGGCTACGCCCTGGTCGTCACCGGCTCAGGGGCCACGATGGCCGACGCCATCGATAGGGCGTATCAGAACGTGAAGAACGTGATGATCCCCAACATGTTCTATCGGAACGACATAGGCCAGCGATGGGCCCGCGAGAGCGACCTGCTGATCAGCTGGGGATACATCTAGGGGGGCCGGCTCCACCGTCAGCCCGCACGGGCTCGCCCGCTTGAGACAGCGTACCAGCCCACGAGGACGATGATCAGCACCTCGGTGGCGAGCCCGACCAGCAAGGTGGCAGTCGCGGCCAGGTCTCCGCTCGCCACGAGCTGATAGTGCGCGGGCTGCGAGACGGTGGCGACGAAGGCGACGGCTGCGAGGACGAGCCCAAGGTAGTAGGAACCCTTCGGCCGGACGAAGGTGAGGGCGCTGTCGACAACGAATAGAACTTCCCCCAAGGCCACTGAGTAGAAGATATCCGCCGGGAGCACTGGGCGGACCTCGTAGAGGAATGGGACGCCGAAGAGGGTCGCGAAGATGATTGCACCCTGAATCGCCCTCGACAGAGCGCTCATAGTCCGCCTCCGCGCTCCCGGTTATTTCAGAATATCCGGTGCAAACGGCACGCAAACGAAGGGCCAGGGCTCCTCGAAAGTCTTTTGAAACGTGGCTGAGGAGGAAAGCCCATGTCACCAGAGGCGCACAGGTCCTTCAAACTGCCGGAGTCGAGGCCGCACTACCCCCCGCCCCTTGAGTTCCATACCGCACACACCAAAATAGAGCTCGCGGTCGACTTCGAGAAGAAGAGGATCTCGGGGTCGTGCACCCTGCAGATAGAGCCCATCAAAGAGGGGCTGAGGTCTGCCCGGCTGGATGCCTGCAGCATGGAGGTGGCTGAGGTCCGAGTGGACGGGAGAGAGGTCGCCTACGAGTACGACGGGACCACTCTAGAGGTGCCCCTCCCTGCCGGCGAGGAGAAGAGCGAGATAAGGGTGGAGTACTCGGCGTCCCCCAAGATCGGGGTGTACTTCACTGGCCCTGACAAGGAGCACCCTGAGAAGGAGGTCCAGGCCTGGACCCACACAGAGACCGAAGAGTCGCGCTACTGGTTCCCCTGCCACGACCACCCGGGGGACAAGTCGAGCAGCGAGCTGGTGCTGACTGTCCCTAAGGACTTCAGAGTGATATCGAACGGGAAGCTGCTGTCGTCGAAGGTCGAAGGGGACAGGGCTACGTTCCACTGGCTTGAGGAGGTCCCCCACTCCTGCTATCTGACGTCCTTCGTCGCAGGGAGATTCGGGGTGATCAGCCAGGAGGCGCGCGGAGTACCCCTGAACTACAACTTCCCCGAGTCCAAGAGGGAAGACGCGCTCAGATACTTCGGGGAGACGCCGAGGATGATCGAGGTGTTCGAAGACCTGACCGGGGTCAAGTACCCCTACCTCAAATACGACCAGTCTGCTGTGCAGGACTTCGTCGCGGGAGGCGAGGAGAACCTCAACGCCACGACACTGGCAGACAACTACTTCCCCGACGCCGCTTCCGAGGAGGACTTCTCGGTGAGCTACGCCAACGTGACCCAGAGGCCCGTAGACCTCGTCTCGCACGAGCTTGCCCACCAGTGGTTCGGCGACTATGTCACCTGCGCCGACTGGCCCCACGCCTGGCTGAACGAAGGCTTCGCCTCCTACTTCCAGGAGCTCTACCTGGAGAAGACCCGGGGGACCGACGAGATGATCTGGCACCTCGACCATAGGACGCAGGACTACTTCGAGGAGGACGAGAAGGAGTACAGGAGGCCCATAGTGGAAAGGGAATACGTCTGGCCAGACGACCTTTTCGACAGCCACCTCTACCCCAAGGGGGCATCTAGGCTCCACGAGCTCAGGTTCATAGTAGGGGACGGGGCGTTCTTCCGCGGTATCTCACTCTACCTGAAGTCGCATGCGGCCTCCACCGCAGAGACCGTCGACCTCAGGCGTGCCATGGAGAAGGCCAGCGGGATGCAGCTGGAGGAGTTCTTCGAACAGGCTTTCTACAAGCCGGGCCATCCTGAGTTCGACGTCGCATACAGCTGGGACGACGCCACTTCGGCAGCTACCCTCAGGGTGAGGCAGACACAGAAGACCGATGACGGGACGCCGGTGTTCAAGCTCCCCTGCGAGATGGTATTCTATCTAGGAGGGAAGAGGGAGAGCCACCGCGTGCTTCTGGACTCGGCCGACCAGGCGTTCACCTTCCGGCTACCGTCGAAGCCGTCCGTCGTGGAGTTCGACCCCAGGGGGTGGCTCCTGAAGAGGGTGAAGTTCGACAAGACAGTCGGGATGTTGCTAAACCAGCTCGAGCAGAGCGAGGACGCCCTGAGCAGGGCCCAGGCGGCCAAGCAGCTCGGCGAGATGAAGGACCCCTCTGCGGTCGGAGGGCTGGCGAAGGCTGCGGCCAGAGAGCAGTTCTGGCACGTAAGAGCCTCTGCCCTCAGGGCGCTGGGTGAAATAGGCACGGACGGTGCGCTGGCGGCGCTCCTCGGCGTAGGACTCCCCAAGGAGAGGCACACCAGGAGGGGGCTCGTCGCCGCCCTAGGGAACTTCGAGGACGAGAGGGCGAGGAGGGTCCTCCTCAAGGCACTGAAGGAGGACGAGAGCCCCTATGTGAGGTGTGAGGCTGCCCTAAGCCTGGCGAAGTCATGGCCGGAGGGGGCGCTGCAGCACCTGAAGGAGGCAATGAAAGTCAGCACGGCCAACGACACGCTGGCCGAGGCGTGCGTGGCTGCCATGGGGAAGCTGAAGGACGAGGAGGCGAAGGGGATCGTGGAGGAATCTCTGGCGTACGGCCGACCGACCAGGGTGAGGATAGGCGCCTTGAAGGCGATCAAGGAGAGAGGTACGATCCTCGACGAAGAGTTCCCCATCATCAAGGAGATCCTCCTCCACGACAAGGAGTACAGGGTCAGGCAGATACTCCTCACGACTGTGGTCAAGCAGACGCAGGACAGGAGGCTCCTCGACGCGCTGAGGGAGGTCTCAAGGTCTGACATGCGAGCCGGGCTCAGGAGGAAGGCGCTGGAGCTGTACCATGAGATTGCCGCGTCGGCCGGAGCCTCTGAGGAGCTGGAAAGGCTCAGAGGGGAGGTGGAAGGGCTCCGGCGGGAGATGAGACTGTCGGCCGCGAAGACGGCCGCCTAGATGGCGCCCTTCCTGAGGGTTGCGCCGCCGGTGGCGGTAACCCTTGACTGCCTCGAAGAGAGCAGCCTCTTCATCTTGGGGCCCATGGTCTCGAAGACGCTGGCCAGGTTGTAACCTGTCTCGGTGAAGGAGTGGTTGCCGCCGGGGGTGAATATCTCGACGGAGACTTCGTATCTGGCATGGTCCGCTGCTGGCTTCTTCGGTTTCACCACCGCCCTTATCTCCTCGATGTGTGGGAACACCTTGCATAGCTCCGCGGACAGCCTCTCGAACTTCGCCTTGGCCTCCGAGGCCTCCAGTGGTTCCTCGGGGAGGCCGACGATGTAGTACGGCGTGCTTGTTCTTTCGCCTGGCATCTCAAAAACCCGAATACACTTCTCCGGGGTCCGCTTTATGGATTCCGCGCCCCGGTCGGCGACGAAGCTAGCCGGTTGGGTGGCGGAACGCGGAGGCGCGCTCCTGTTTCTCCAGGCCATCGAAGAAGGACTTCAGCTCTGTGACGGACACGGCCGCGTAGTCTGCTCCTTCGCTCCGCAGCCTATCCACAGGGTGGCTGCCTGTGGCGATCCCTATGGCCTTCACTCCCGCCGCCTTGGCCGCCCGGACGTCGTATGGGCTGTCCCCGACGTAATATGTCGAGTCCCTGGCAAGGCCGAGCCTGGCCGCCGCCATTGCCACACCCTCGGGAGCGGGCTTCATCATCACAGTCTCGTCTCGCGTGAGGACGAACTCGAAGTAGCCTCCGATCCCCGCGCTCTCCAGCTCTGCCGAGGCGGCCTTCCTTCCGCTGTTGGTCAGGACGGCCATCCTGATGCCACTGCGGCGGAGCTGATCTAGCGCATCTCTGATGCCTGGGAGGGGCTCGGCCCCGGCTACCCCCGCTGCTTCGAACCTGTCAAGTATGTCGAAGGCGGCCCTTCGTGCCTCCTCGAAGCGGCGCTCCTCCCCCTTCGGCGTCTGCGCCTTCGCGGCGTCCAGTATCATCTGGGTGTATGCAGAGGGGTCCAGGGCTGAAGTGACATACCCTCGGCGCCCCAGCTCCTCGATGACCTCTTTCCTGGCGCCCCTGAGGTCCAGGTTGAAGGCCACCAGGGTGCCGTCGAGGTCGAAGATGGCTCCGATCGCCATATGGCCCTAGATCTTCTTCTTCGCGAACAGGATGAGAATCGCGATGCCTGCGACGGCTATGGCGACCACTAGGACTGCGACGGCGGTGAGCGTGTCCGAGCCCGCTGCCTGCAGGGCCGGCAGGACTTGGGACAACCTGTACTCCATCCCTGAGGCTTCGTATTTATTCGTTCTAGGTGAATTGTTGACCCTCCCCTACTCCCCCCGGAGAGTCGTCTAGGCCAGGCGCCGCAGATGGCTGCGCTGCAACGATTAACTAGGGCTCCGGGGGGTTCAGGGGCGTGCCCTCCCGGCTCACACTCTTCGGGGGCGTAGGAGAGATTGGCGGGAACAAGTTCCTCCTCGAGGACAAGGGCGTCAGGGTGCTGCTAGACTTTGGGACCGGGTTCTCGGACGGGGGCGAGTTCTTCGACGGCAACATCTCCCCGAGGGCGGTGAACGGGGCAGGGGATCTTTTCGAGTTCGGCCTCCTCCCGGAGATTCCGGGGCTGTACTCCGAGAGGGCGCTCCAGAACACGCATATGAGATACGGGAGCGCCGAAGTCGATGCCATCGTCCTCAGCCACTACCACTCAGACCACACTGGAAGGATAGGGTTCACAGACCCTAAGATACCCGTCTACTGCGGCGAGACCACGTCGCTGATCCACGAGGCTTACAGCGGCGCGAGGAGTTCCCCCCTCGACGACCACGAGATCAGGAGGTTCAGGACCGGGGCGCGGTTCAGGATCGGACCGATGGAGTTCGTCCCGGTCCACGTCGACCACTCCATACCTGGGGCCTACGGTTTCGTCGTGCATATGAGCGAGGGCGCCGTCGCGTACACAGGAGACTTCCGGTTCCATGGGCGTGCGGGCGCCATGACCCTGGATTTCATCGAAACGGCGCGCAGTGAAAGGCCGGGGACACTCTTGACGGAGGGGACGAGGGTAGGGCAGGGTGACGGGAAGTCTGGCATCTCAGAGAAAGCAGTCCTCGAGGAGGCTCGGAAGCTGGTCGCCGGCTCGAAAGGGCTCGTCTTTTCGTCGTTCCGGGGGAACGACGTCGACAGGATCAATACTTTCTTCGACGCCTGCCAAGGCACGGGGCGGAGGGTGGTCGTGTCGATGAGGATGGCGAACCTGCTCGAGAAGCTGAAGGAGGACAAGAAGCTCAGGGTCCCGAGTGTCGGGAAGGACCTCGACGTATACGTGAAGAGGAAGAAGACAGGCGGGATCGACGACTCGGACTACTACAGGTGGGAGCGGAAGTTCCTGGACCGCGGAGTGACGGCAGCGGAGGTAGGAACGCATCAGACGGACTACTTCCTCCACCTCGAGTCGTGGGACTTCCCGGAGCTGATAGACGTCAGGCCCAACAGAGGAGGGACTTACATCCACTCGGCGACCGAGGCGTTCAACGAAGAAGGGGAGAAGGAGGAGGCGGTGGTCAAGAACTGGATCCGCCACTTCGGATTCAGGTACACCCAGCTACACGCGTCAGGCCACGCGCCAGAGGAAGGGGTCTTCTCCCTCGTAGAAAGGGTGGGCGCCGCCAAGGTCGTCCCCATCCACACGGAGCACCCCGAGTCGTTCGCCCCGCGGGTTAGACGCAGGGGGATGAAGGTCGAGGTCCCCGTCAAGGGGAGACCAGTAGATATAGTGGGCTAGCCCGGCCCCGCCCGTTGCCTACCCTCCTCTGCGACGTTGGGGGTGTCCTAATCGAGAACCCATGGAAGAGGACGTCGCAGGAGGTCGGCGAGCAGCTCGGCAGGGACCCGGGGGAGGTGTTTAGGCTGCTCTCGGCGCTCAGCAAGAGGCTCGACATAGGGGAATTGACCCTGGCAGGGGTCCATCGGACGCTGGCAGGCGCCCTCGGAGATGACTACCCGTTCGCGCGCTTCGAGGAGACGCTGGACGCAGCGTTGAGGAAGGTTCAGCCGGTGTGGGACGCCGTCCGAGCCTTGGGGCGCCGCGGAGACTGGGAGGTAATGGCCCTGAGCAACATGTCCTGGGAGGTGTGGGATTCCCTCCAGAGGAAGTTCGGGATCAGCTCCCTCTTCGGGTCCGCCGTGCTGTCGTTTGAGCACGGCGTCGTCAAGCCCGACCCAGCGATCTACCGGCTCGCCCTTGGGAAGGCGAGGTCCCCACCGGGCGAGTGCACCTTCGTAGACGACGTCCTCGAGAACATCGAGGCGGCCGGACCGCTAGGCATCAGGACGTACCTCGCTGGGGGGCCGTCCGAGACTGCGCGTTTCATAAGGTCCCTGGGAGACCGCCATTAGACGCCAGCGAGAGCTGGCGGCTCTGGGCCAGAGTCAGAGCGCGGAGCAGGTTAAGAACCACCGTTGGAGAAGGGGGGTATGCGGGTTCAGGAGGCGAGGGACCTCGCGGAAGCGGGCGTCTCGAAGGCCCTGAAGGCGGGGGCGTCATATGCCGAAGCCAGGGTGCAGGCTACATGGGAGAGGGAGTTCGGACTGAAGAACGGGGAGCCACAGCCGTCCGTGTTCGTCGAGGGGTATGGGATAGGCATCAGGGTCATCGCCGGCGGAGCCCTCGGATTCGCCGCCACCAACGCCATGCATAGGACATCGGTGGGCGAGGTGGCCGCGAAGGCGGTCAGGCTGGCGAAGGCGTCAGGGGGGATGTTGCGCCGACCCGTGGTCTTCGACTCGACCAAGCCTGCCAGGACAAGCTGGGCGGCCCCTGAGACAGAGAAGATCGAGAGCGCGGACTCCGCCTGGATGAAGCAGGTGCTGATGGACATCGACGGCAGGGTCGCGGACCGGAGAGCAGGGGTGAAGCTGACCGGGAGGATATTCTACCTGTCCGCCGAGCTCCAGGAGCGATACTTCGTCAGCAGCGACGGCGCCAGAGTGGCGGGTCGGGTCCCGCGCGTGAGCTTCGGGGGCTCCCTGACAGCCGTGGAAGCGGGGTCTGCCGCCCAGAGGTTCATCCAGCAGGGGGAGACTGGAGGGCTCGAAGTAGTAAAGAGGGTAGGGCTCGTCGAGAAGGTGGTCGAGGAAGCGAAGGCGATGGGGAAGGTCCTGAAGGCCTCGGCGAAGCCTCCGACGGAGGAGATAGACATCGTCCTCGGTCCGGAGCTCTCTGGGATTGCGGCCCACGAGTCGGTGGGGCATCCGCAGGAGGCGGACAGGGTCCTGGGGAGGGAGGGGGCCCAGGCTGGGGAGTCGTATCTCAAGGCAGACAGCCTTGGAAGGAAGATAGGGAGCGACGAGGCGAACGTGAGCGACGACCCTACGCTCCTGCACTCCAACGGTTACGTCCCGGTGGACGACGAAGGGGTGGCTGCGAAGAAGCGCTCGCTGATCAAGGGAGGGGTCATAAACGAGTTCCTGCAGAACAGAGCGACGGCCCGTCAGTTCGGAGTGGAGAGCAACGGCGCGGCGAGGGCAGTCGCCTTCGACAGGGAGCCCATTATACGGATGGCTAACACGTTCGTGGAGCCAGGGGACTACTCCACCGACGAGATATTCGAAGAGGTGAAGCACGGCGTATACTTCAAGTCGTTCACGGAGTGGAACATAGACGACAAGAGGCTGAACCAGAGGTATGTGGGTCTGGAGGCTTACCTGATAGACCATGGAGAGCTGAAAGGACTGGTCAGGTCCCCTGTCCTGGAGATAACCACACCGAAGCTATGGGGGAGCGTGAAAGCAAGGAGCAGGCACATGGAGTTCGAGGCGGCCACTTGCGGGAAGGGGGACCCGATGCAGGGCGCACCCGTGTGGACCGGGGGGCCGGAGACGCTGCTGGCGGGGATAAGGCTGGGGGCGAGATAAGCGTGGACCTGGACGAGCTGAACAGCCTGGCAGTCCGCACGGCCGAGGCTGTGAAGGCAGACGACGCGGTCGCGCTCAGCACCCGAATCGCGGAGAGCATGGTCAGGTTCGCAGACAACTCAGCGACGGTGGCCAACAGGGTCGACGAGGCCGAGCTGACCGTGTATCTGGCCAAGGCAGGGCGGAGGGCGATCGCGTCCACTTCGAACCTCTCGCCTGCCGCGGTGAGGGGGTTCGTCAAGGACCTCTATGCGTCCATGCGAGGGCTCCCCGAGGCCGAGTACGCACCGCTCCCCGACGCAGGGGCCAGATTCAGCCAGAGCGGCGGCGTCGACAGGAAGCTTGAGGATGCCGAGGAGATGCTCCCAGAGCTGGCCAAAGCGGCCATAGATTCATCCCTGGCGGCAGGCGGGGAGAGGTCTGCGGGGGCCATCAGCGCATGGAAAGCTACGGTCGCCATCCTGACCACCTCTGGGGCCAGGGGGTCCGACTCGAGGACGGCCATCACCCTGAACATACGTTCCTTCGGCGAGGGCGACGCCAGCGGCCACGGCCTGTCCTGCTCGTCGACCTTGCGGGGGTTCGACCCGGAAGAAGCAGGGAGGAGGGCAGGAGCGGGCGCGAAGGGTATGCGGCATGCCGCCGAGCCCGAGGCAGGCAAGTACGAGGTCCTGCTCAGCCCGACCGTCGCCTCTAACCTGGTCGAGACGGTCGCCGGGGCGGCGTCCGCGTTCTCGGTCGACGCAGGGACGTCATGTCTCGCTGGGAAGCTCGGGAAAGAGGTCGCCGCGCCGGCGTTCTATCTCACCGACCACGGAGTGATAGAGGGAGGTTTCGGAGGGAGGGCGTTCGACGACGAAGGGTCCCCCACCAGGGCCACGAAGATCATAGACGGTGGGGTCCTTCGAGGGTACCTGCACAACCTCACGACGGCGAAGAAGTGGAGGTCAGAGACCACAGGGAACGCCGGACTCATCGCCCCTCACCCCTGGAACCTGGAGGTGGGGGCCGGGGACTCCAGCTACGAGGAGATGGTGAAGGAGATGAAGAAAGGGATCGTGCTAACCAGCAACTGGTACACCAGGTTCAACAACTACAGGACCGGGGAGTTCTCCACAGTCCCCCGGGACGGCGCATACCTTGTGGAAGACGGGAAGGTCGTGAGGCCGCTGAAGGGGATGCGCGCGGGGGACGACCAGCAGAGGCTGCTCTCCTCCGTGAGGCTCCTGTCGAAGGAGCGCGAATGGGTCCAGTGGTGGGAGGTCGACACCCCCACGCTGTGCCCCTGGATGCTGGTCGACGGCGTCAGCATCACCAGGGCCTACGACTAGGCGCCTCCCATTCAGCGGACGACTGGGAGGGCGGCCAGAGCCTGGGCCAGCGACCCTTCGTCTGGCTCGAAGTCCACCAGCCTGTTGGCTAGCTTGTCTTCGTACGCCTTCAGGTCGAGGAGGCCGTGACCGCTGAGGTTGAAGAGTATGGTCTTCGCATCGTTCTTCCGCTTGCACTCCAGGGCCAGGTCAATGGCGGCCTTGACCGCGTGGTTCGACTCGGGGGCCGGGACGATCCCCTCGGTCTGGGCCATGAGGATGCCAGCCTCCATCACCTCGTTCTGGGAGTAGGAGACGCTACGCATGAAGCCTTTGTCTATGAGCATGCACATCGAAGGCGCCTTGCCGTGGTACCTCAGCCCCCCGGCGTGGATGGGCGGGCACTGGTAGGTGTGGCCCACGGTGTACATCTTGATCAGCGGGGTCATCTCGCCCGAGTCGGCGAAGTCGTACCTGTAGGACCCGCGGGTGGTCGAAGGGACCGCCTTCGGCTCCGACGCGACGAACTCCGCCGCGCTCTTCCCCCGGAGCTTGTCCTTCATGAATGGGTAGGCCAGGCCGGCGTAGTTGCTCCCTCCTCCGATGCACCCGACTATATAGTCGGGGTCCTCGCCGAATTCCTCCATCTGTAGCTTCGCCTCCTGACCTATGACAGACTGGTGGGTGAGGACGTGGTTCAGGACGCTCCCGAGGGCGTACTTCGTGTTGTCGTGGGTGACGCAGTCTTCCACCGCTTCGCTGATGGCGATCCCCAGGCCCCCGGGGTGGTTCGGGTCCTTCTCGAGGAACTTCTTCCCGGCATTGGTCCTCGAGCTGGGGGACGGGTGCACTTTGGCCCCGTAAACCTCCATAAGCGTACGACGGTAGGGCTTCTGGTCGTAGCTGCTCCTCGTCATGTACACGGTCAGGTCTATGCCGAACATGGCCGCTGCCAGGGCGAGCGCGCTCCCCCACTGTCCCGCCCCCGTCTCGGTGGTCAGGCGCTCCGTCCCCTCCTTCATGTGGTAGTATGCCTGGGCTATGGCGGTGTTCGGCTTGTGGCTCCCGGCAGGGTTGAGGTCTTCGCGTTTGAAGAATATCTTGGCAGGTGTCTTCAGCTTGGCCTCGAGCCGGGTCGCCCGGTACAGCGGGGTAGGCCGCCCGAGCCTGAGGTAGGCTTCCCTTACCTCTTCGGGGATTGGGATGAACTCCTGGGTGGAGATCTCCTGCATCACGCACTCTTTGGCGAAGAGCCGGAGGAGAGGTTCTGGGGCCATCGGCTGCATGGTCCGCGGGTCGAGAGGCGGAGGAAGAGGCTCCGGGAGGTCGTGCTGGATGTTGTAGTAGTCATGCGGGAGCTTGTCAGGAGAAAGGACCGACTTCAGCTGCGTCTGACTCATGGTCTGTGCCCCGTACCAGGAGGTTAAATCGAATCGTGCGCGAAACTGTGCATAGGGTTGCTGGTTCAGGGAGCGCGGAAACCCTCAATAGCGCACAATTCCGGACATCTGTCGTGTGGCCCAGCATCAGGAAGCAGTTCGAGCGGCAGGTGGTCAGGCCGGACATCGTGAGGAAGATGATCGAGTGCGGGATGCGGGTCTCCGAGGACGAGAAGATCTACGTCGGGGACGTGGAGGTGGGCTTCACCGCCGTCGCCAGGGCGGTGGACGTGGACAGAAGGGTGGTGAAGCAGACCGTGCAGCAGATAAGGCAGAACAGATATCTCTACTCCCTCTTCTCAAGGACGGCCCCCCTCGGGACCAGTTTAGTCGACGTCGTGAACCTCCTCGGGTACACGGCGGTGGTCATTCAGGCGGACCCGAAGTCCTCGGGGATCATGGCGGAAGTCGCTGGGATACTCTCGCGCCACGGCATGGTGGTGAGGCAGGCGGTCGCGGAAGACCCTGAGATGGTCCCCGACGCGAAGATGACCCTGGTGGTGGAGGGCCAGCTGACCGGCCAGGTCATAGAAGAGCTCCATGGCCTGAAGGACGTCCGGAGCATAAAGATCCTGAAGTAGGATGCCCCGAGAGTACGACGTTGCGGTGATGCACGACTACTTCGTGGACAGGCTGGTCCACGTGGGAGGGCTCGAGAAGACCATGGCCGAGGTCGCGGAGAAGGCTGCGTCGGGAGGGGGCGGCATCCATGGGACCTCCCAGGAGGAGATCAGGGGAGGGAACGCGGTGAACCTCGCCCACGCGCTCGCCAGGCTGGGCCTGAGGACGCTGCTGATAACCCACTGTGAACCTGCCCACGAGCACCTCCTGAAGAGCGCATTCAGGGGTTTGAGGGCTGACCTGAGGGTGAAACCGCTGCCGGCGGGGCTGACTGTCGCCTTTGAGGAGAGCACCAACGTGATGTTGTCCGACGGGAGGGGGGCATCTGACTTCGGCCCCTCGGTCCTCGACGAGGACGACTGGGCAGGGCTCGAAGGCTCGAAGGTCGTATGCTCGGTCAACTGGGCCGCGAACAGGAGGGGGACGGAGCTGCTGCAGGGGCTGAGGAGACGCCTCGGTCCAGAGAAGACAATCTACATCGACCCTGCTGACTTTCGGGACAGACTGGACAGGTTCAAGGGGCTCGCCAGGCTCATCTCTGAGAAGAGGCTGGTCGACTGGGTGAGCATGAACGAGTTCGAGAGCCTCTCGGCGGCCACCGCCCTCGGGATCGAGTCGGCGGACAGGGCGACCAGGTGCCTCTATCTCGCGAGGGCTCTCGGGGTCGTGTTCGACCTGCACTGCGTCGACGGCGCGTACACCAGCGAAGGGACCAGCGTGACCGCCAGCCCCGCCAGGTCGGTCAGAACCCGCCGACTCACGGGGGCGGGGGACGTCTGGGACGCGGCTTCCATCTATGGCAGGTTGGAGGGGATGGACGAGCGAGCGCGCCTGGGGTTCGCCAACAGGGCCGCCGCGCTCTACCTGGGTGGGAGAGACCCCGTCCCGCCGACCCTGTCTGAGCTGAATGGAAGCTGACCCCTACTTCTCCATCATCCGCGAGAAGGTCCAGGAGACAGTGCTGAGGATCTCGTTGAGCCTGGCTTTCTCCCTGTAGTTCTCGATTATCAGCTTCCCTATGGCTCCGTTGACCTCCTCCACGTCGAACCTCAGGCCGGCTCCCTTCGCGAGCTTTCCCCCCTTCACGAGCTCCTCGTCCTTCGCCTTCATCCCCTCCAGTATCTTGCCGATGAGGAAGGACCTGAACGGCGGGGTGGTCGGTTTCAAGACCGTCCCTGCAGGCTCCACGGACACGGCGTCCGGGGTTATCGTGGCGACCGCTATGACCTGGCCGCCTTTGTCCCTCTTCAGCTCGCGCGTCTCGGCGACGACTTTTGATTCGGCGAGCATCTCTATGGCAGGTTTGAAAGTGGATACCCTGAGGGTGGCGTCGACGTAGCCCAGGGTCTCCTTGAGCCTCTCTATCTCCTCCTGCAGCTGGGCTATCCTCCCCTCCAGCCAGAGCTTCAGCTCCGCTGCCTTCTTCACGTCGGCGTCGGAGGACATCGGACCCGGTCCAGAGGGGTCGCGCTAAAAACGTTAGTCGGCGGCCGCGGGCCCGGGGGGCGGAACGCTGAAAGTGAAGCCTCGTGCGGGGTGGGCAGCTCTTCGGGAGCACCCTTTAATGGACTTGGAGGGGGGCGGAACCTCATGGTGGGTGAAGACGGCTCCCTCTCGGAGGCAGCTGAGCGCTTCCGGGTGCTGCTGCAGGAACAGGTCGAGAGGGCCAAGAGAATCGGCAGGCCGGTCGAGTGGCTGGACTACACGAAGCTCGACAGGGTCGTGATAGGGGTCATCGGAGGGGACGGCATCGGCCCCATCATAGCGAAGGAGACCACCAAGGTGATGGAGAGACTCCTCCAGGACGAGCTCAGGTCTGGCCGGGTGGAGATCAGGGAGATAGGCGGACTGACCATCGAGAACAGGGTCAAGCAGCTGAAGCCCCTCCCCGAGGAGGTCCTCGCAGACATCCGGAAGTGTCACGTCCTGCTGAAGGGGCCGACGACCACCCCGGAAGAAGGGAGCGGGATGCCAAACATAGAGAGCGCGAACATAGCAATCAGGAAGGCCTTCGACCTGTTCGCAAACGTGAGGCCGGTGAAGGTGCCGTCTCAGGGAATCGACTGGGTGTTCTTCAGGGAGAACACGGAAGGCGAGTACGTCCTCGGGAGCAAGGGGTTCATGGCCACGCCAGACCTGGCTGTTGACTTCAAGGTGATCACCCGGCCGGGGTCCGAGAGGATAATCAGGCTCGCCTTCGAGCATGCCAGGAAGACGGGGAGGAAGCGGGTGACGGTCGTGACGAAGGCCAACGTGATCAAAACCACCGACGGCCTGTTCCTGGACGCGGCGAAGAAGGTGGCAGCGGACTTCCCGGAGGTCAAGTGGGACAGCTGGTACATCGACGTGTTCACCGCCAAGCTCATAGACGAGAAGAGGAGGCGCGACTTCGAGGTGGTCGTCCTCCCGAACCTCTACGGGGATATAGTGACAGACGAGGCCGCCGAGCTGCAGGGAGGGGTCGGGACCGCGGGGAGCGCCAACATCGGAGCGAGGTTCGGCATGTTCGAGGCGATCCACGGGTCGGCGCCGAGGATGATCACCGAGGGGCGAGGGGACTACGCAGACCCGCTCAGCCTCATGAGGGCGGCGGTGATGCTCCTGGAGCACATCGGGATGCTAGAGAAGAGCAGGAGGCTCGCGATGGCCCTTGACGTCTGCTCGATGTACGAGGAGAAGGTGAAGGTCACAGGGAGGCCCGACGGGGCGACCGCCTCCCAGTTCGGGGACTACGTTGCTGCGGCGCTGTCAGACCCGCATCTTGGCGAGAAGTGGGAGTCCTATCAGAAAGGATGAAGCCTGGTCGTCAGTGGATGCGGAAGTCGCGGTGGTGCCTCGGAGAGGCCGCCTCGACATCGACCCGGTCCACCTTGGCCCTTGGGGGGCCAGACCTGGCCCAGTCTATGACCCTCTGAACTTTTCGCTCGTCCCCCTCCAGGAAGGCTTCCACGGAGCCGTCCGGGAGGTTGCGGACCCAGCCGCGAACCCCTGCGTCCGCCGCCAGGCGGGCCATGCTCGCCCTGAAGGAGACGCCGTGGACGAGCCCTGTTATCCTGAGACGGACAGCTGTTGTCATGGCCGCTCCTAGAGTACGGGGAACAGCCCCTTCAGCCCTTCGGCGACGAACGCGACTGCCAGGGCCGCGATGAGCAGTGCGGTTATCCTGGAGAGGGCGGCGGTCCCGTTTTGCCCCATGAACTTGCCCACCCAGTCGGAGCTGGAGAGGACGAGGTAGGCCAAGGCGGCGTTGCACCCCACCACGAGCAAGGCCAGGAACGGGCTGTAGGGAGGGGCAGATATGATGATCACGGTGGAGATCGCCCCTGGCCCGGCCAGGAGCGGGGTGGCGAGGGGGAAGGCGGCGATGTCGGAGGGGGCGAGCCCCCTCTGCCGGTCCTGCTCCCCCCTGAGGTGGTCGACGGCGACGATGAACAGTATGACCCCGCCTGCGACCCGGAAGTCGTTGATGTTGATGCCGAAGATTTCGAAGATAAGCCACCCGAAGAGCGCGAAGAGGACGAGTATGACCGTCGAGATGACGACGGCCTGTTTCACTATCTTCCGCCTGGACCCCCTGGCCCCCTCGGTCAGCCCGATGAATATGGGGACCGTCCCCACCGCGTCTATCACAGCGAACAGGAGCACGAAGGCCTCCACGAAGAGCCCGGCGTCGAAGGCGAAGAAGGTAGCGAGGCCTGACATCGCTTCACGGCCTGCGCCGCCAAACGGATAAATAATCAGTTGTGCAGAATTCTCCTGGAACGCTTGCCCCAGGTGGAACGGTCGGCCATCGACGCGGCCATGGAGAGGATAATTGACCCAGAGCTCGGGAGGCCAATCACAGACCTCAAGCTCATAGACGAGCTGACCGTCACCGGCGGCTCCGTGGACCTCGAGTTCCACCTGACGGCTCCTTTCTGCCCCCCGATGTTCGCGCTGAAGATCGCCAGCGACATCAAGGCGGGGCTGATGTCCGTCCCGGGGGTCACCGCTGCCAAGGTCACACTGCGCGGCCACTACCTGGCAGAGGCGGTCAACAAGCAGGTCAACAAGCCCGCGCCGCCCCCGGCGCAGTAGCGCCACGCACCTTCCGAACGACGTATAGAGAGCCGGCGCCCGGCATAGAGACGTGCCGGCGCGGAAGGCGATAGAGATGGGGAGGGGGACGATCCTGGTGTCGCTCCCCAAGGACTGGGTCAGGAAGAACGGCATCAGGAAGGGGGCGGACCTCTCCGTGGAGGAGCTCTCTCCGCGCAAGCTGATGGTGAGGCCCTACGACGGAGCGGAAGAGGAGCAGAGGCAGCTGGTCATCGCCCACGCAGGCGGAGACTTCGCCCAGGTCGTCAACGACATCACTGGGGCGTACCTCCTGGGCTACGACCTGATCAAGGTCGTCGGCGCGAAGATGATCACCAGGGAGGAGAGGCAGGACATCAGGGACACGATGAAGAGGCTCGTCGGCCTGGAGGTGCTCGACGAGGACTCGAAGCGGATCACCCTGCAGTTCCTCCTCGAGCCTACCGCCATCACCCCTGAGAACATCGTCAGGAGGATGTCGGGGCTCCTGGACGGGATGCTCAAGGACACCGCTGACGCCCTGGCCAAGGGTGACTCGAAGCTCTTCGCCCTCGTGAGCGAGCGGGACGACGAGGTGGACAGACTCTACTTCCTCCTTGTCAGAGCGACGAGGGCGGCCGTCGTCAGGGCAGAGGTCGCAGAGAGGTACGGCCTCTCCCCGGTCGACCTCCTCGACTACAGGGTCCTGGCGACGTTCCTCGAGAGTGCAGGAGACGCAGTCAGCGAGCTCTCCGCGAAGTTCCGTGAAAGTCGAATCCCGAAGCACCTCGCCAGGGAGTACGCGAAGTGCGTTGCCAAACTGAAGGTTATGAACGACCTGGCCACCCAGGGGTTCCTGTCGAGGCGGGCGGGGAAGCCGAGGACAGTCAACAGCAGGATGGACGCCATGGCGAAGGACATCACTTCCAGCCTCGCCTCGATAGCGAAGGGGGACCCCGGAGACAGCGCCACCGCCGCCGAGATCCTGGCTTCGCTGGAGCGCGTGAGCAAGTTGCTGGTCGACGTCTCGGACCTGGCCGTGATCACCCGGCAGGTCGCCTAGGCCGAGGACCTCGCAACCCTTAACTAGCGTGGACCGTCCAGCGACGACTTGCCCAAGTATATTTTCATCACGGGCGGGGTCATGTCGGGGCTCGGAAAGGGAGTGATCACGTCCTCTGTGGCCAAACTCCTCCAGCTGTCTGGGGTCCGCGTCAACTGCCTGAAGATCGATCCCTATCTCAACTTCGACGCTGGGACCATGAACCCGTACACCCACGGCGAAGTCTTCGTCACTGACGACGGCGGGGAGACAGACATGGACATCGGCAACTACGAGCGTTTCCTGAACAGGGACGTGTCGAAGGCCAACAACATCACGACCGGCCAGATCTACAAGAAGGTGATTGACGACGAACGGAAGGGGCTGTTCCTGGGAAAGTCAGTGCAGATAATCCCGCACGTCACTGACGAGATCAAGAGGAGGATAAGGGACCTGACGGAGAAGGAGAAGGTCGACGTCCTGGTGGTGGAGTGCGGGGGGACGGTAGGGGACATCGAGAGCCTCCCCTTCCTGGAGGCGTTCAGGCAGATGAGGATGGAGGAAGGCCCCTCGAAGACCCTCTTCCTCCACGTCAGCCTCGCCCCGGAGCTGTCGGTGGTGGGGGAGATGAAGACGAAGCCCACGCAGCACAGCGTGCAGGAGATGAGGAGGATAGGTGTCCAGCCCGACGTGATGGTGATACGCGGGTCCCGCCCGCTCCCGGCCGAAGCCAAGGAGAAGATAGCGCTCTTCGCCAGCGTGCCGATGGAGAGCGTAATCTCAGACCCTGACGTCAAGTCGATCTACCTCGTCCCCAGGCTCCTTGAGGCTGAGGGGGTCCTGGCGCCCATCAGGAGACAGCTCGGGCTGAAGGCCAATGGCTCGATGCGCGCCTGGAACGCTGTGGCCGACAGGTTCGTCGGCCACAGGCATGCGGTGAGGGTGGCTATGATAGGGAAGTACGCCAGCCTGGCTGACAGCTACGTCAGCGTGAATCAGGCGCTCGCCCACGCGGGGGCGGTCAACGGCGCAGACGTCAGCATATCATGGATAGATTCAGAGGGGGTCGAGAAGGACGAGTCCAAGCTCCGCCAGATAGAGGACTATGACGGGGTGGTCCTCCCCCAGGGGTTCGGAGGGAGAGGAGTGGAGGGGAAGATCGCGGCGGCCAACACGGCGAGGGTGGCCAGGGTCCCCTTTCTGGGGCTGTGCTACGGCTTCCAGCTGGCGAGCGTGTCCTTCGCCCGGAACGTCCTCGGCCTGAAGGGTGCCAACACCACCGAAGTAGACCCGAAGACCCCGCACCCTGTGATCGACCTGCTCCCGGAGCAGCGGGAGGTGACCGACCTGGGAGGGACGATGAGGCTCGGAGGCCACGACGTGTTCATCGAGAGGCCCAGCAGGGCTTTCGAAATCTATGGTGCGGAGAAGATAAGGGAGAGGCACAGGCACAGGTACGAGCTCAACCAGGCGTACCTCAAGAGATTCGAAGAGGCGGGGATGAAGTTCACCGCATTCAGCGACGGCAGGAGGAGGGCAGAGATAATGGAGCTCGAAGGGCACCCCTTCTACATGGGGACCCAGTATCACCCGGAGTACGTCAGCAGGCCTGAGAGGCCCGAGCCCATCTACGTAGCATTCGTGGAAGCGTGCGCCAGGCGAGCCCGGCGGCCGAAGGCTCCCGAGAGGCGCCGATAGCTAACTCTCCGGGTAGGACTCGGCGAGCTTAACGGCTAGCGCGGCGACCTCCCGCGCCCCCGAGGCGAAGAGGTAGAGGTTGGGCTCTATCCCATCACCGCCTTCGTCCGCCACGGCGTCGAACCTCCCTGGCGACCCCTCCAGCCTTCTCCGGAGGGCCTCCACCGTCGCGTCCTCTGTCGCCGCTCTGGCATTGCCGCCGACGGAGAGGGTACGGAGGCCAAGCCGCTTCAGCACCGACGCAATCTTGTCGTCGTACCTTAGGTTGATGCAGGCCCTGAACTCGGGGCGGACGGCCCTGGCGAGGAGGAGGACACTGGCGATGTGGGCGGACGCCCCAGCCTCGGGGGGGAGCATCGCCTTCGCCCTCCCCTTGACCTTCACTATCCGTCCAGGTATGGCCACCACGTCGGATGGGCTCGCCGCCTCCCCGGCCGCGAGGGCCAGGTTGACAGACACCGCCGGCATCACCCTGACGAAGCTGTCCGACGACTCGAGCAGCCGGACGGCGTCGGAGACGTCTGCCACGGCCCTGACTTTGGCTCCGGCCTGGCCCCCGTACGCCCTGACGCATACGTCGCAGTCGGCGAGGCCAGGGTACTGCGCCCTATGTGGACCGCAGGCGGCGCCGCTCCCTAGGATCCCCGTCCAGATCGAGACGAGGGTCCCGACCCCTTCTGCCGCGCCGCGGGAGACAGCCGAAGCAAGCCGGGCGGCATAGACGTCGGCGTCTGCCCTCGAGACTGAGAACATGGAGAGGGCAGCGACGGCCCTGTCAGGGCCTGACGAGAGATACATACTGACCGAGGCCTGGGTAGTGCCGAGAAGACGCGCGATCTTGCTCTGGGAGAGCCCCTCGGCCCGCAGTCGCACCGCGACCAACTGGCGCATGGCTGGGAGGAACGTCTGCGACATCAGCTCGTCAGGTGGCTGCACGCCATAACCGATTTATTAAGTAGTTTATAAACTAACCATAGAGAGGAGCAGGGTGGGAGAGGCGGGCGTGTCGCACACAGGGGGGACCGGAGCCAGGGCGAGCGTCAAGCTGTCTGTGGTGATAGTGTTCTCGGCCCTGATAACCGCGAGCGTTGTGTTCTCTATCCCGCTGCCGCCCCCTGTCTACGAGATCACCTGGTCCCCTGCGATCATAATGGTTCTGGCTGTGCTGATAGACGTGCCGACTGCGGCAGCTGCCACCGGGATAGGCGGGTTCATAGGAGAGGCGTACAACGTCGCATTCAAGGGAGGGGGGTCGCCGATCTATCCCTTCGGGATGGTCTGGGCCCGTGTCCCCGAGGTCCTCATCATAGCATGGGCCAGGAACCGCGGGACGAAGACGCTGGTCGCGGCGATGGTAGGCGCAACAATCTTTGAGACGCTGGCATTCTTCTTCTCCGACTGGTTCTTCTACGCCTATGGCCTCTTTTCATACAGCGTCCCTGCGGGGCAGTCGCCTCTCGGACTCGCCTCGTTCGACTTCGCGACGATGGTGGACCTGGTGTACATACCTGCCGCCTTGGCGATAATCAGGGCGGCCGCTCCCGCCTTCCGCAGGCTTGGATTCTTGCAGTACCACGGAGCGGCCGAGCATTGAGCGCCGCCGGGAAGCTTTCGCCTGGCTCGATGAAGGCGGTCTACAGGCACCTGGGGGCCCCGTCGAAGGAGCTCGTCCAAGGACCGGGGCGCGGACTCGACAACGGCGTCCTGCGGCTTGGGGAGGGGAAGGTGATGATAGTCACCGCAGACCCGGTCTCAGCCATGCCTGCGGTGGGGATGCGGCGCTCTGCTTGGATGAGCGTACACCTCATAGCGTCTGACTTCACGACCGCAGGGATAGACCCTGAGTTCGCCGTCTTCACCTACAACTTTCCGCCTGATATGAGGGCAGGCGACAGGGAGACGTTCATCGGAGCCCTCGGTGACGAATGCGCGGAGCTCGGGATAACGATAGCGGGGGGGCACAGCGGGAGTTACCCGGGGGGCGGGTACACGGTGATCGGGGGAGGGGTGATGTTCGGGGTCGCCCCCGGCGACGGATACGTCACGCCCTCGATGGCGAGGGCCGGGGACGTCATCCTGATGACGAAGCACGCCGCCATAGAGGCTGCGGCGTCGTTGGCGGTGTCTTTCCCAGAGTTCACGGAGAGGTCGGCAGGAGGGAAGGCGTCCAGGGTGGCCCGCTCTCTGCTCGGGTCGTGTTCCACGGTCGCCGACGCCAGGGCAGCCCGGAGGGCAGGCCTGAGGACTGCCGTCACCTCGATGCACGACGCAACCGAGGGCGGGGTGCTGGGGGCGTTGGACGAGATGTCAGCGGCGTCCGGAAAGGCGTTCGCGGTGGATGCCGACAGGATTCCTGTCCAGCGGGAGGTAGCCGACGTCTGCGCCGCCTTCGGAGTCGACCCGCTACGCACCATGGGGGAGGGGGCGCTCCTGATCACCTGCAGGCCTGGGGGGGTCAAGAGGCTCGAGGAGTCCCTGTCCAGGTCTGGGGGGCGCGTGACGGCGATCGGCCGGGTCTCGTCCGGGGAGGGGCTCTGGGTCAGCAGGGGGGGCGGGCGGGCGCAGCGGTTCAAAGATATCCCGGACGCCTACTGGACCGCCTACGACAGGGCCGCGGCCAAGGGGCTCAGCTGAGTCGCGAAAGCTCAATTACGATGCCAAGCGGAGGGAGCGGCCATGGGCCAGGGACTCCCGGACCCGGAAGCTTTCGCGAAGAAGATACACGATACGCTGGTGGCCCCCGAGGCCACGCTATCTGACCTGAAGACGTTCTGCTCCACCGCGAGGGAGTACCGGTTCGGCGCGGTGGTGGTCCAGGGATGCTGGGTGAAGCAGGCCAAGGAGCTGGTCGGGGACGAGGTGAATGTCTCCGCGGGGGTGGGATTCCCGATGGGAGGGGTGACATCCACCGCGAAGCTGGCGGAGATCAGAGAGACGGCTGCCCTGGGCGCGGACATGTTCGACGTGATGCCCAACATCGGCTTCCTCAGGTCAGGGATGGACGAGGAATTCAAGGCAGAGGTCGCGGCAATGGTGCGCGAGGCCGGGGGGAGGCCGGTGAGGGTGATGCTAGAGTTCGCGGTACTCGACAGGGGGGAGAAGGTCAGGGCGGCGAAGCTGAGCGAGCAGGCAGGTGTGGCAGGGGTGAAGAACTCGAGCGGGTGGGGGAGGGGGGGACCTGCGACCGTGGAGGACATCAGGCTCCTCAGAGAATCGGTCGGCCCGAAGGTGCACGTGAAGGCATCCGGCGGGATCAGAGACCTCGATAACGCGCTCAGCCTGGTTGACGCCGGGGCCGACTACCTGGGGACGCGGGCGGGGGTGGCGATAATCGACGAGCTGAGGGAGCGGCTCGGCCGGTGAAGCCGGTAGTAGTCGTAGGGAGCTATCTCACCGCTGTGATGATGCGGGTCGACCGCCTCCCAAGGACAGGGGAGACGGTGGTCGGCTCGATGTACAGGCGGGTCCCCGGGGGGAAGGGTTCTAACCAAGCGGTGGCTGTCGGGAGGCTCGGAGGGAAGGCGAGCATAGTCTCCTGCGTCGGCTCGGACGAAGACGGGGACCAGGCCCTGGCGATGTGGCTGCGGGAGGGGGTGGACACAGGCCAGGTGAAGCGGAGCCCCAGGCATACGGGCCTAGGCTTCGTGATAGTCGACTGCGAGGGGGCCAACTCCATAGCCATCGTCCCGGGGGCCAGCTGGGACCTGGGACCGCCCGACATCGACAGGGCGGCCGAGACAATAGCCCGTTCTGGGACCATGCTCATGCAGCTTGAGGTCCCCCCGGAGACTGTGGCGGCGGCCAGGCGGAGCGCAAAGGAACACGGGCTCACAGTCATCCTCAACCCGGCCCCTCCCGGGGGAGGGGTGACCGACCTCACGGGGGTGGACATAGTCACGCCGAACGAGGAGGAGTTCCGGGCTCTCACCGGGGGCGCCGATTTCGAGCAAGGGGCGAGGGCGCTCCTCGCCAAGGGGGCCAGCGCGGTCGTCGTCACCCTCGGCAGCCGGGGCGCCAGGGTGATGACCCAGGGAGACTCCTACTCTGTCCCCGCTCCCTCGGTGAAGGCGGTCGACTCCACGGGGTGCGGGGACGCTTTCAATGCCGCGCTGGCGGTGGCCCTCAGCGAAGGCGAGCCGCTGAGGCAGGCGGTGAGGTTCGCAAACTACGCGGGGGCGCTCTGCGCCACCAAAGACGAGGCGGTAGCGGCCATCCCCAGACGTAGGGAGGTCGACGGGTTCTTGCGCTCAGACCTCCTAGAATAGCCCTAGACCCGGCGGCCTCTGAGCATGTCGTACAGCATGCCTCGGAAGGCCTGGTGCGAGGCCTCATAGACGACCCTGACGTTGGGCTTCCTCTTCAGGTAGCCCAGCTCGTCGACCCAGGTCGCCCCCCTAGAGACGCCGTCCCCGGCGTCGACTTCCACGAAGCGGTCCCGGGTGTCCGTCGCCACGTCAGGGTTCAGGACGATCGCCATGGTGATGCTGTCGGGGCAGCTGGTCCCGTCGAACCCCCTTTCGACCCCCATGAACTTGCGGACCTGCCTGTTCACCGCGAGATAGAACTCCGACTCCGCTGTCTTCATCCCCTCTATCTCCGCCAGCTCCGGGGCCCCGATGAGCCCATGCCTCATCACTATCTCCCATCCCACCATGGTGATCGGCATCCCCGAGTTCAGGACGATACTCGCGGCTTCTGGGTCGACCCATATGTTGAACTCTGCCGCCGGTGTGACGTTGCCGAGGTACTGGTTGGCCCCTCCCATGAAATAGAACTCCTTCACCTTCTTGGCTATCCCCGGGTCCTTCCTGAGAGCTAGGGCGACGTTGGTCATCGGGGCTATCTCGACGAGCGTGATCTCCCCCGGGCTTTCGTTGATCGCGTCGACGATGGCGTCCACGGCGTGCTTCCGCTCGGGCCTCTGCCTGGCCCGGGGGAACATGGAGTTCCCCATCCCGTCGACCCCATGGATGTCCTCCACTGTCCTCCACTCCTTGAGAAGAGGGTGCCTCGCCCCCGGATAGACGGGGACGTCCCCGGACCCCGCCGCGACCTCGATGGTGTAGAGGGCGTTCTCGACCTCCTGGTCGAAGTCGATGTTCCCGCAGTTGATGGTGACGCCTTCGAGCCTAGCCCTCTTCGCCCTCATCGCCATCATGATGGCTATCGTGTCGTCCCCTGCGGTGTCTGTGTCGAGGATGATACGCTGCAAGGGGGACAGGGTCCGATGGGCGTCTGATAAGAACGACGGCCGGCGCTCGGTGGCAACGTCAATAGGGCGGGGTTCCGAGCGGTGGACTGATGTCGACGACGGAGAAGGCTGCGAGGGTCCTGAAGTCGCTCAAGGACGAGGAGTGGAGGACCTTGGCTGGGGTCGAGCGCGCGTCCACCGGATACGGGACCCCCGACGCCGGCAGGGTGTCGCGCATGAGCCGCCTCCCCCCCGAGAGGGTGGGGTTCGCCACTGCTGACCTCGAGAGGAAGGGGCTACTGATGCGAAAGGGCCGGGGGTTCTCCCTGACAAGGGAAGGGGTTGAGGCGATGGCGCTCAAGGACTACGTGAAGAAGGACCTGATCTTCGCGCTGGGGGCGATCATAGCGAAAGGGAAGGAGTCGGACGTGTACGAGGCGCTCACCGAGGAGGGGACTGTCTACGCCCTCAAGCTCTACAAGATAGGGAGGACCTCGTTCACCAGCGTCAGGAAGAGGAGGGGGAGCGAGGACGCCGCCTTCAGGAGCTGGATGACAGCCAACTATGACGCAGCCAGACGTGAGTATCACGCGCTGAGGAAGCTTGAAGGCCTCTCGCCGTCGTTCCCCCGCGCGGTGGCATACAGCAGGAGCACCGTCCTGCTCGAGGAGGTCTCAGGGGTGAGGCTGTCCCAACGCCCCGGCCTCGCTGATCAGAAGGCTGCCCTGGGGGTCATCCTCGGCCTGATGCGGACTGCCTACTTGGAGGCGGGGCTTGTGAACGCCGACCTGAGCGAGTACAACATACTCACCGACGGCGCGTCATTCTGGCTGATAGACTGGCCCCAGGCGGTCGACGCTTCCCACCCCAACGGCACCGACCTGTTGATGCACGACATCATGAGCGTCACCAGCTTCTTCAGGAGGGCATATGGGGTCGCGGCTGACCCGCAGAGGAGCTTCGACTACGTCACGGGCAGGTCGCAGACCCTGTAGTGAGAGGTCGTGTCGTCGCGCGTGGGTTGCCTACAGGCGGTCTTCTATCTTCACGTAGAGGACGTTGTTGCCCCTGATGACTACCTTGCCGTAGTTCGCGACCTTGTTCCCGTTCTCCGACTCCTCGGCGTCGACCAGTATTACGTTCATGTAGGGGTCGACGTTGGACATCTTCCCCTTGTATTCGATCTCGTTCTTCAGGCGCACGGAGACCTGCTTGTTCATGGACTTCTGCAGGATGCTGAGAGGGCGCCTTGACTGCTGAGGGGGCTGGAACGGCTGTGGATTCACTGCTGGGTTTCTCGTGGGCCGACTCACAGTTAAAAAGACATCGGTGACCAAACAGCCAGGGAAGGGGGAGAAAACGGCGGGGACAGAGACAGTCGCGGAAGCCGCCAGGCGGGTCGCTTCGTTCCCCCGTTACACCTCAGGCTCAGAAGGCCTCGACGCCCTGCTCGTTGGCGGGTACAGGGCCGGCACCCTGACGGAGGTCTATGGCAAGAGCAACAGCGGCAAGTCGCAGCTGGCGATGCAGGCGGCCCTCTGCGCGGCCGAGGATGGGGTGAGCGTCCTCTACATAGACACAGAGGGGGCGTTCAGGCCGGAGAGGCTCGAGCAGATCGCCGGTGCCAGGGGGTGGGGGACTGAAGGGGTCCTCGAAAGGGTCGTGTACATGAGGTCCGACTCTGCCCCGGAGCAGATGGAGACTGTCAGGGGGATGCAGAGGAGGAGGGAGACGGCCAGATGCAGGCTGGTGGTGGTGGACACGCTGACGCGCAACTTCTCCGTCGCCCTCCCTGGGAGGTCCAACGCCCCGAGCAGGCAGGGGGCCCTGGACGTCCACCTTAGCGAGATGGCCAGGGACGCCTATACCAACGCCAGGGCTTACCTTCTGACGAACAGGGTCACCTTCGGCACCGCGGGGGACGTCGGGATAGGGGGGAGGACTGTGGAGCAGCTGGTCCACAGGTCCATCCTCCTTGAGCGTGACGGCGGGAGGGTGACGGCGACTGTCTCGCCAACGAGGGAGAAGGCGACCCTGGAGTTCGGGGTGGCCGGGGTTGCCTGAAGTCGGCAGGGCGTTGACCCAGGATCTGGGGAGGCGAAGGTGCCAGCGGCGGGCGGACGGCATACCTGGTTGCCTCCCACTGTAGGAGCGGGCCCTCGGATGGCGCCGCACCGGGGACTCGGGACCTTCACGCGAGCCGGACGAGGTACGACGCCGATGAGGGTTAAATATCCAGGGGGCCGCTGGTAAAAACAGACTAGGCTGTGCAGGCCAACATCATGTCTATCCTCGACTCACTCGTGAAGTCGGACCTTGACGAAGCGAGGCAGAAGATACAGGAGCTCCAGCCTGAGGTGAAGTCTGAGAGGGAGAGAGGGAGCCTGATGGCGGCCTTGGGGATACTCGCGAGCATCTCCAAGGGGAAAGACGGAACCCTGCATTCGTGGGACAGCGCCAAAGTGGAAAGGGCGGCGAAGTCGGTCGTCTCGAGCCAGATGGCAGACGACTTCGACGCGGGCTATGCTGAGACCCTTCTGAGCTACTCGAAGCTTACAGCGGGTACCCGGCAATCTGCAGAGTGAAGCCGAGCATCCAGGTGAAAAGGAAGACCATCACATACCCGCCCACCCCTGTAGTGTAGATCTTTCCCTGCAGCTCCCTCGGAGTCCCGCGGTACCACCCATACAGCGCGAGGTAGTATGAGATGAGATAGACCCCTATCCCGATGCTCACTCCGAAGGACCAGTCGAAGCCGTAGGCCTGGTTGAGGGCCTGTGTCCCGAACCCCGCGAGGGCCGCCATCCCTATCCTCGCCCAGTATAGCTTATCAAACGCCGCAGTCGGCTGGGGCTTCGTGGCCGAACTATCCGGCTTCGAAGTCTTGGTGCTCGCCAAAGAAATCGATTCGGCGTTGCGCGGGACCTACGTTAATAACATTTACAGAAGAGGAGGCGCCCAGCTCTTCCGTTTCAGGAGGCCGGGGGGCGAAGATGTGTGGTTGGTCGCCTCCCCAAAGAAGGGGGCCTGGATCTCTAGCAGGATCCAGGAGAGGGACGACACTACGGAGTTCACGACGAGGCTGAGAGGGGAGCTTGAGAGGGCGAAGTTCGTCGGGGCTTCGCAGTTGGACCTGGACAGGGTGTTCCAGATCGACGTGGAGGGGAGGGAGCGGCTGAGGCTGGTGGTAGAACTGATGCCTCCGGGGAACATCGTAGTCCTCGACCCCGAGGGGAAGGTCCGCCTCGCGCTGAGCGAGGTGCGCGCCGAGACAAGACGGGTGGTCAGGGGAGCCCCCTACCGGCCCCCCGGCCAGAGCAGGCGCAGCCCGCTCGGAGTCAGCCCCGAAGACGTCGAAGCGATGTTGAAGGCTGAGACGACCCTCGGGAGGGCCATCGGCAGGCACATCGCGCTCCCCAGGAAGTACGTCGCGGAGGCCCTGAAGAGGGTGGGCGCGACCGAGGCGGACCAGGCTTCGAGCTTCCTAGGAAGGGGCGCCGAGATAGCGAAGGCCATCGAGGACATGGTCGCCGAAGCTAGGGAGAGACCGCGCCCCTGCATTTGCGTGACACCAGCTGGGGACGAGGTCTTCGCGTTCCCCCCGAGCGGGCTCGACGTGAAAGAGGAGTCCGGGACGGTCTCCGAGCTCTGCGACCGCCTCTTCCTCGGAGACGCGCTGTCGGAGCCCGAGCAGCCAGGGCCCGAGGAGGTGAAGAGGAGGGAGCTCGAGACGACGGCCGCGAAGCTCAGGGAGGAAGCCGAGTCCCTAGTCGCAGAGGCGGCGAGGGCCAGGGCCGCGGCAGCCGAGGCGATGGTGGGGACCTTGGAATCCGCGCTGAAGGTGATGAGAGACGCGGGGGTCAGCCCGCAGAAAGACCCAGGTTCCCCTGCCGCTGTGGCGTCGGCGCTGTATGACCGCGCCAAAGAGCTCGAGTCGAAGTCTCTACGGGGGCTCGAGGCCGCAGCCAAGCTCGAGAAGAAGGCGGCCAGGGCGCCCCCCAGTGCCGCGCCCCGGGGCCGGACGCTGACCAGGAGGAGAGGCGAATGGTACGAGAAGTTCAGGTGGTTCTTCACCATCGAGGGGAAGCTGGCGGTAGGCGGGAGGGACGCCCAGACCAACTCCGCCCTCCTCGGCAGGCACATGGACTCCAACGACACGGTGTTCCATGCCGACCTGTTCGGCTCCCCCTTCTTCGTCCTGAAGGGGGGGGAGAGACAGAGTGAGGAAGAGGCAAGGGAGGTCGCCCAGGCCACAGTCGCGTTCAGCAGCGCCTGGAAGACAGGCCTAGGCTCCGCCGACGCATACTGGGTGACCCCGGACCAGGTCAGCTCTGCAGCGCCCAGCGGCGAGTACCTGCCGCGTGGGAGCTTCGTGATCAGGGGGAAGAAGAACTTCATCTCGAGGCTGATCGTCGAGGTGGCTGTCGGCCTGGACCAGGAAGGCCGGGTGATGGCAGGGCCCGAAGACCCGGTCAGGAAGAGGTGTCCCCGCTACGTCGTCCTCATGCCCCACAACGAGAAGGGCTCGGAGACAGCCAAGCGGGTCCTGAGGGACCTAGACTCTGAGCCGGGGGGACCAACGCTCGAGGAAGTGCAGAGAGCGCTCCCCGCGGGGGGCGGGAAAGTCGTCAGGCGGGGCTGACCTCGTCACTAGATGCACTCGGCGACTATCTCGGCCACATCGCGAACGTCCATCCCCGAGTCAGACACCTTGGTGGCGTCGTCTAGCATCGAGAGGCAGAAGGGGCACTCGGTGGCTATCGTCTTCGCACCGGTCCCTGCGGCCTCCTCGGTCCTGATCCCAGCTATGGACTTCTGCTGGGGGACCTTGAACCAGTAGTTGGAGCCCCCTGCGCCGCAGCAGAAGGTCTTCTCCTTCCTCCTGCCCATCTCTCGCACGTCGTCGACCGAAGCTTCGAGCATCTCCCTCGGCTGGTCGAAGACGTTGTTGTACCTGGAGGCGTAGCAGGCGTCATGCAGGGTCACGGAGATCTTCTGCACCTTATCAGGAGAGACAGACACCTTCCCCTTTCTGATGAGCTCAGAGATCAGCTGGGTGTGATAGACCACTTCGAACTTGCCCCCGAACTGGGGATACTCGTTCTTCAACGCGTTGAAGCAGTGGGGGCACGTGGCGAGTATCTTCTTCACGCCGTAGGAGTTCAGCTTCTCTATGTTCTGTAGGACGAGCTCCTGATAGCGCCCCTCCTCGCCCAGCCTGCGGGCCGGGTCGCCGACGCACATCTCCTCGCCCCCCAGGATCGCGAAGGAGACGCCGGCATGCTTCAATATCTTCGAGAGCGCCCTCGCGACCCTCTGGGCCCGCTGGTCGAAGGATGAGACGCATCCGACCCAGTAGAGGTACTCTGCCTTCGGGTTAGACTGCAGGGTGTCGACGCCCATCCCCTCGGCCCAGGCCGCCCTGGCAGCGTTCTTGAAGCCGTAAGGGTTCTGGCTCTGGGCGAGGTTCGCCAGCATAGCTGACTTCTCTTTGTCCAGCCTCCCCTTCGAGACCAGCTCCCTTCGGAGGTCGTAGATCAGGTCGAGGTGCTTGACGCTCACAGGGCAGCTGGCGACGCACGCCCCGCAGGAGGTGCAGGACCAGAGCTCGTCCTCGCCCACCGAAGTCAGCACGTCCGACTCCCCGCCGCCGTCCGCTCTGGAAAGGAGGCTGACCTTCCTGACGAGGACCCGGGGGGAGAGAGGGCGCCCTGCCGCTGTCGCGGGGCACGACGCTTCGCAGGCCCCGATCTCTACGCAGGAGTCGAAGGAGAGCGACTGATCCGGGGAGAACTCTGAGACCTTGCCCACCCCTGCCCGGATGGCCCCGGGGTCGGTTTTCCCCGCGATGACGTCGGCAAGGTTGAACGGGGTGCTGACAGAGTGGAGGGGGCGGTCGAACTTCGCTATCAGGTTGACGCTTGGCCTGGCATAGTAGGCCGCGACAAGGGCGTTCCTCACCGCGTCCAGTATGAGGTCCGCCCAGCCGAGTGTGGGGAACCAGAGGAGGACCAGCTCAGAGGTGGTGAGGGCGATGGCGGCCATCAGCACCAGCTGCAGGGCCGTCGACGCCGAGGCGAAACCGTCGGCGACCCTTAGCCCGCGCCCGACCCTCCTGCTTTGGGAATACCTCTGGACGCGCCACGCGAAGGCGACCACAAGGCCGGCGATGAGTGGGACAGACGCGGCCCTGAAGAGGTCGAGCAGGAGAGGGACCCCGCCCATGGCGGGGGCGATTACCGCGTCGACGATTGTCAGCCCGACGCCGAGGGCGATGGACAGGTGCATGAGGAAGACCGCGTCCCCGGTCCTCAGGCGGCGCGCCTCGTCGCGGCCCAGCCCTGCGACGCGCCTGGGGCCGAGGCTGACGGACCACCTGCGGGCGAGGGAGAGGGCCGCCAGGGCGACGACGGCCACGCTGGCGAGGGAGATCGCATATGCGGCCAGGTACCCGACGTCGAGCCCAGCCATGTCTGTCGCCGGGGTCCCTCGGTTTATAGGCTGTTCGAGCCGGCGGGGGACCCGGGGCTCATCGCCGCGCGGCGAGGGCCCGCCTGAGTGCCGGGACCACCTGGTAGAGGTCCCCCACTATGCCGTAGTCTGACGCCTGGAAGATGGGGGCGTCCTTGTCGGTGTTTATGGAAGCGACTATCTTAGAGTCCTTCATCCCTGCCACATGCTGCAGCTGGCCGGAGATGCCTACCGCCAGGTAGAGGTCTGGTTTGACAGTCACGCCTGTCAACCCGATATGGTGCTCCTCAGGGAGCCAACCAAGGTCGGACGAAAGAGGGCGCGAGCATCCGAGGGCGCCCCGCATGGCGGTCGCCAACTCGGCTAGGATGGCCAGGTCCTCCTTCTTCTTGACCCCTCTCCCTGCAGACACGATCACCTTGGCGGATCTCAGGTCGACTGAGCCTGCCGGCTTCTTCTCCCTGCCGAGGGTCTTAGTCTGGTCCTGGATGGGACCGACGTCCTTCTCCTGCGCATCCGCAGGCTGGGCCACGGCCCTCGGATAGGCGCCCACCTTCACCGTCGCGACAGCAGGGAACTGGCACCTGACCTTCGCCACCACCTTCCCGGCGAAGACGTCCCTCTGCCCCGTCATCCCCTGGCCGTCCGATGCGAGCCCGGCCACTTCGGCCATGCACCCTACCCCTAGCTTTGCCGCCAGCCTCGACGCCGCCTCCCTCCCGTCTCTCGTCGCCCCCAGCAGGACCGCCATGGGTGCGAGCTCCCTAGCAGCCCGGGCCAGGGCCTCGGCTGCGACGGCGGGGGAGACGTCAGGGCCCGGGGGGCCCTTCAGCAGGAGCCTCGTCCCAGAGCCCCTCGTCGCCGGCCGGACAGACGAGATGTCCACAACCCGTAGCTGGGCAGAAGCACCCTTGGCCACGTCCTCCGCCGCTGTGGCGACTTCGCTTGCCACCGTCTCCGACTCTGAGTAGACCCAGACCTCCCCGCTCACTTCAGGACACCCTCCTTCGAGAGCGCGTCCAGGAGCTTCGCAGCGGCCTCGTCGGGGCTCCCATCGATCATGACGTGCTTCCTCGCCGTAGGCTGCGAGGACATCGACAGGACCTCCACCCACCTGCGGCTCCCGGCCGGGGCCGTCTCCTCGCCGCTGAGCTCATCGATCGGCTTCTTTGAAGCCTGCATTATCTGGATGAGCGTAGGGTAGCGCGGCTCGTTGATTTCGCTCACCACGGACGTGGCGAAGGGGACAGGCGCCTCTACGGACTCGACGCTGTCCTCGAGCGACCGCTCAATCCTAGCGGCCTTGCCTTCTACCACTATCTTCCGGGCGTAGCCCACGTAGGGGACCCCCAGCAGCTCCCCGACCATGGGAGGGACCTCCCCCGTGTAGGTGTCCGACGCCCCCTCGGAGCAGATGACGACGTCGAAGGCCCCCGACTTCTTCATGGCCGCGACTAGCATGGTGGCGGTCCGGAGGGCGTCGAGGGCCATCGGGTCGGAGGCCACCAGCACCCCCCTGTCGGCACCCATGGCAAGGGCCTCCTTCAGCGTCTTCTTCGACTCGGCCCCTCCCACAGTGAAGACCACCACCTCCCCCTGGTGGGCGGCCTTCAGCCTGAGCCCCTCTTCGACCGCGTTCTTGTCGAAGGTGCTCATCTTCCCGGCAGCCCCTGCCAGCAGAGGGTTCCCCCCAGGGTCGATCTTCAGCTCGGCCTCGTCGACGGCGTGCTTGACGCAGACGGCTATCCTCATGCGGCCCTCGCCAGCTCCCGCCTGGATATCAGCATCCTGAGGACCTCCGAGGTCCCTTCGCCGATCGTGAGCAGCCGGGCGTCCCTCCAGTGCCTGTGGAGGTCGTCTGTGGTGTAGCCGTACCCCCCGTGTATCTGGATGGCGTCGTCGCACGCCTTCAGGGACATCTCTGTGGCGTACACCTTCGCCTGGGACGCCTCTGACGAGTAGTCCCCCCCTGACTCCTTGATCCTCGACGCGTAGAGATAGAGGAGCCGCCCCGCGTTTATCCCTATCTTGGTGTCGGCCACCTTCTCCCTGATGAGCTGGAAGTCGGCGATCGCCCTGCCGAAGGCCCGCCTCTGCCGAGCGTAGGCGAGCGCCTTCCCGTAGGCGAGCTGGGCGATGCCGACGTTGAGGGCGGCGACCACTATCCTCGCGCCGTGGAGGACCTCCTTCGCGTAGTCTGCCCCCTCCCCCTCCACCCCGACGAGGTTCTCTTCGGGGACCCTGCAGTCAGAGAATATGACCTCGCGGGTCTTCGACCCCCTCATCCCAAGCTTCTTCAGCTCGGCCCCGAACTTCAGCCCCGGGTTGGGGGACTCCAGCAGGAAGCAGGAAGGGCCCTTCGAGGTCTTGGCGAAGACGAGATAGACATCCGCCTCGCCGGCGTTGGTTATGAACATCTTCGAACCGTTGATGACGTATTCCCCTGCGTGCTTCTCTGCCGTCGTCGCCATGTTCCCCGCGTCGGAGCCGGAGGCGGGCTCGGTGAGCGCGAATGACGCCAGCTTCCGCCCTGATATCATGGGCCCCAAGTAGCGCTCCCTCTGAGACTCAGACCCGAACCTCAGCACCCCCTCCGCCACGGCGTTGTGTATCTCGACGCTGAGCGCTACGGAGGCGTCGGCGGTGCCGAGGAGCTCCACGGCCATCGCGTAGACGGAGAAGGGGAGGCCGAGCCCTCCGTACTCTGCGGGGAACGAGACCAGGCTCATCCCCTGGGCGAAGAGCGCGTTCCTCGGTCCTCCTATCGGCTCCTCTCCAGAGTCCAGCTTCGGGGAGATAGGGAGGATCTCCTCATCCATGAAGGAGCCGAGGGAGGAGAGGACGTCCGAATACTCCTGGTGCTTGGTAGGATGGAGCATCTGGACGAGCCGCCTATGTTCGGCTGTGAATATCGACAATTCGAGGAGCTGAGCCGCGCCGGCCCTGGAGAGATTTAATCGTTCTCACTAATGAACGGGAATTCCTATTAGAGCAAGGAGGGGGGACCCGGGTCGTGGATCTGGCCCGCCGCCTCGCAGAGTACGCTGTCTCTGTGAAGTACCGGGCCATCGACGCAGGGACGGGCAAGGAGATGAAGGCGAGGGTGGTGGACGCCCTCGGGTGCGCCATAGGGGCCTACTGTGAGAAGCCCATCGCGATGGCAAGGAGGGCCGTCCTTGGCCTGCGGAGCGGCGGAGGGTCGAGCGTCATCGGGACCGGGAAGCGGACGTCCCCTGACCTTGCCACGTTCGTGAACGGTTTCATGCTGCGCTACTTCGACTACAACGACACATATCTGTCGAAGGAGCCCGCCCATCCAAGCGACAACATCGCCCCCTGCCTAGCCGTGGCGGAGGCGGAGGGGTCGACGGGGAAGGAGCTCATCTCGGCCGCCGTGGCCGCGTATGAAATCCAGTGCAGGCTATGCGACGCCGCCGACTTGAGGCACAGGGGGTGGGACCATGTCAACTACGGGCTCGTCTCGTCGTCGCTGGCTGCGTCGAAGCTGATGGGGCTGGACGCGGGGCGGGCTGAGCAGGCGGTGAACATTGCGGTGAACAGCCACCTCGCCATGCGCCAGGTCAGGGCAGGAGAGCTCTCCATGTGGAAGGGGGCATCGTTCGCCAACGCGGCCAGGAACGGGGTCTTCGCGGCGTTCCTCGCAAGGGACGGGGTGACCGGGCCGTCCCCCGTCTTCGAAGGCGAGATGGGCTTCTTCAAGCAGGTGTCAGGCCCCTTCGACTTGGACACCGGCGGGTTCGGAGGGCGCGGCGGGAGGTACAAGGTGAGGGAGACGTACGTGAAGTACTGGCCCGCCGAGTATCACGCCCAGTCGGCGATCTGGGCCGCGCTGGCGGTGAGAGAGGGGCTGAAGGGCCCAGGTGACGTGGAGTCAGTGCTTGTCGAGACCCACGAGGCTGGATACTCGATCCTGGGGAAGGACCCGGAGAAGTGGCGGCCGGCGACCAAGGAGACGGCGGACCACAGCCTCCCCTACATGGTCGGGATGGCGCTCCTGGAGGGGAAGATAGACAACGGGACGTACTCTGAACGGAAGCTACGGTCAGAGAGGGCCCTCCGATTCCTGCAGAAGGTGAAAGTGGAGGAGGACCCGGCTCTGACGGCGCTCTACCCTGCCAGAGGGATGGCCAACAGGGTGACCGTCGTCACGAAGTCTGGGGCCACACTCTCGAAGGAGGTGGACGTCCCCCGAGGCCACCCCCTGGACCCGATGGGGAAGGAGGAGCTGGAACAGAAGTTCTTGGCGCTGACGGCGGGGAAGCTCCCGACCGGGAGGGCCAAAGAGCTCCTCGGCCTGCTGTGGAACCTCGAGAGAGTCGAAGACCTCGGAGAGGTCGTCTCCCTGATGAGGGTCTCGGCCTAGCCGCGGCTGTCTGACCTATATCATCGTCCGCCCTCCCCCCTCGGCCATGGAGTCTGAGGAGCTCCTCAGAGATGCGTTCGGGCTGAACTCCTACGAGTCGAAGCTCTACATCGCCCTGCTTGGCCGCGGGATGAAGGCAGGCGAGGCGGCGCAGGCCTCGGGGGTCCCCCAGTCGCGCACATACGACACCCTGCGCTCTCTTGAACAGAAGGGTTTCGTCGTCGAGTCCGACGGGGTCTACCAGTCTGCCACCCCTTCTGCAGCCCTTGGCTCCAGGATAGCCAAGTACGTGGTCGACTTCGAGGCCAGGCTCGCGGGGAGGCAGTCAGCCATGAGGACGATAGTCGCGGAGCTGGAGCCGCTCGCGAGGCCGCGGGACGGGGAGCAGGAGCCGGTGATGCTGAAGGGGCTGGAGAGCATCGCCGCGGCCTTCCTCGAGGTCCTCCGCGAATCGGAGGACGCGTTCCTGCTCGTGAGGAAGGGGATAGAAGCCAAGACGGCGTTCCTGGGGGTCCTTGGACAGGCCGGCAGGAAGCCGAGGAGGGTCAAGCTGATGGTCCCGACGAGCCAGAGGCTGACAAGGGTCGAGCTGCGGGAGGCGGAGAAGCGCGGGCTGGAGGTGCGGAGGTCCGAGGGCGTCCTCCTCGACATGATGGCGGGGGACAGGGGCGGGGTCATCATAGGAGTCCCCGCGAGGGGGAGGGACGAGTCGTTCGCGGCCGTGGCGATATGGGTGAGGAGCCCCTCGTTCGCCCTGTCGGTGATGGAGTCCCTCGAACAGCAGTGGAAGGCCGCCAGGCCCCTCCGGCGGAACCCCTAATTACCACCGCATAGTGGTAACGACATGAAGCTCGGCCTCGGTTTCAACCCGATAATCAGCGTGAGGGACGCCATGGCCGAGGCATCTCGCGCAGACGCCCTGGGCTACGACTCGGTCTGGGTGCACGAGACCTTGTATCAGAGAGACGTGGTGACGTACATCTCGGCGATGGCGTCGAGCACCATGAAGATCATGCTCGGCTCAGGGGTGATTAACACGTTCACCAGGCACCCGGTCACCACGGCGACGACGTTCGCCACCCTCTCCGAGCTGTCAGGCGGGAGGGTGACGCTCGGGCTCGGGCTCGGGAGCTTCCCCACCATCCCCCTGATAGGGCACCGGATATTCCCCGTCGGCGAGACGAAGCCGATTCGTAGGATAAGGGAGTATGTCGAAGTCGTCAAGAGGACATGGGGGGGCGAGAGGGTCGAGTTCGACGGCGACTTCTTCCAGGTCCATGGCCTCACGATGGGTTTCGAGGTGGCCGGCAAGATCCCTATCTTCGTCGCTTCTCTTTCGCCGAGGATCCAGGCGTTCGCTGCCACCGTCGCAGACGGCGTGATCCTCTCCCCAGCCCTGGCGACCCCGCGCGGGACAGAGGCGATGGTGGAGAACGTCAAGCGAGGAGAAGCGAAGCAGGGCCGCGGTGTGGAGAGGGCCTCCTATCTGTTGACTTCGGTTGACAGGGACCCCGCCAGGGCTGCCCAGGCAGTCAAGGACTACTACTTCTTCGCCTACCAGCTGTCCGAGGTGGTGGACCCCGAGACGCTCTCACCGTACGGGGTGACTGAGGAGGACCTCCGCCCGTTGAAGGAGGCGTGGAGGAGAGGGGACGAAGCCGGAGCGAGACGGCTGATCCCCGAAGAAGCAGTCGAAGCGCTCACTGTCACAGGCACCCCGGACCATGCGACCGAGAGGATCGATGAGTACAGGAAGGCAGGCGTCACCCTCCCCATACTGATGCCGATAGGGGACGTGGGCTTCGCGGTGAACGAGCTCGCGCCGAGGGGATGAAGCGGCGGGAGCCCCCTAGGCGACCGGGAGAAAGACGGAGAGGACCAGGGACACCATGTACAGGACGGAGAACTGCAGAGCAAGCGCCGCTGTCTTGGGGTCGGCGTTGTCTGGGACCGGCCCCCTGAACATCCGCCACAGAGGGAGCGCCCCGGGGAGCGTGGCCAGGACGAGGAGGGACCAAGCGCTGACGAAACCAGAGAGGACTTCGGCCAGGACATAGGCGTAGGCGATCCCCAGGAGCCATCCGTAGGCCCTGGATGCGGCCCTCACTCCGAGGCGGACGGCCAACGTCCTCGTGTTGACGGACCCGTCGTAGTCGATGTCCCTGATGTTGTTGGCGAGGAGGACTAGGGCGACGAAGACCCCTATCGGGGCCCCGCCAACCAGAGGGACCAAAGAGAAGGCGCGGGTCTGCACCATGTACGCACCCGTGGGGATCAGGAGCCCCCACATCACGAACACGGTCGCCTCCCCCGCCCCCCTGGCCTTGAGGACGACAGGGTCGGCGGTGTACAGGACGCTCCCCACCACGCCAGCCGCAGTGATGAACAGGATCGCAGGCCCGGCGACCGACGCGAGGTAGGCGGCCGCCAGCAGGGTGACCGCGTAGAGGCCGAGGGAGAAGTCCAATATGGTCGATAGGCGGGCCTCGCCGGCCGCGCCCGGGTGCAGCCTGTACTTCGTCGTCGGGGCGCCTGGCTTGTCGACCCCGTGCCTGACGTCATAGTAGTCGTTGAGGATGTTGGTCGCCGCATGGAAGACCACCATCCCTCCGAGGGTCAGGAGATAGAGCGGGAGGTCGAACTCCCCCGCGAGGGCCGCGAGGAGGGCGCCCATTGTGACCGAGGAGAAAGTCATCGTGAATGACCATGGCCTCGCCGAAAGGAACGCGGCCCTGACGCCGAGGCTACGCGGGGGAGGCGAGACGGCCGGGGCAGGGCCGGCGAGCTGGCAGGGGGGGACCGTCTGCGCTTCCCCCGAGCTTCTGCACCACATGCGTGATTACCACCTGCGAGTAGTAGTATTAAGATTGACAGGGGCGGCTCCGGCTGCGCAGCCCTGGGCCGGAGCGGGTGGGCGTGCGATGAGGATTTAACGCCAACCCTCCCGGGAACGCGAGTTGGACAAGGCGCGAAGGTCCGCGCTGGGGCTGGCTATCGTCGCCGCTGGGATGATGCCGCTCTTCCTCCTCCCCGGGAGGGACTTCGCGCTGTCGACGTTCATAGCCACCGGGTGCATGGCCGCGGTGGCTGTCGCGTCGGGGGGGTACCGCAGGCTCTTTGCCCCCCTGGGGTGGACCCTGGCTCTTGGGGCCGTGGCGGCGGCGGGGCTCTACGCCCTGTTCTACGCGGGGAACCTCGCCATAGTGGCGTTCCACCCCCTCGGCGTCGGGACGCAGGCTGAGGCGTCGATCTATGCGCTGATAGCGTCGTCCGGGAACCCGCTCCCCCTCCAAGTGCTCGTGCTGGCCTGCGACTCCGTGGGATTCGAGTCGTACTTCAGAGGGACCCTGCAGACTTACGCGGCCCCGAGGCTCGGGCCCGCGGCCCCCTTCGCCGTGGCCGCCGTGGACGCTCTGATCCATGCCGCCAGCCTCAACGTGCTCTGGGTCGTCTCCACCTTCTTCGCCGACTCCGTCTGGGGCCTCACCTACTACAGGACGGGGGACCTGAGCTCGAGCATGCTGAGCCACTTCATGTGGGACGTCGCCATATTCATGGTCGCCCCCATAGGTTGAGGGTCAGCGGCGGCCCCCTCCCCGCCTCGGCGCTTATAACGCCCAGAAAGACGCGGGGGAGTGAAGGCAATGCCTGAGGGTAGGCTGCTCTGGGAACCCGATCCGGGCTTCGTCAGGAAGACGACCATGACGGCCTACACGAAGTGGTTGGAGAAGAGGGGCTTCGCCTTCGAAGGATACGGCGACCTCTGGCGCTGGTCGGTTGAAGACCTGGAGGGGTTCTGGGGGTCGATATGGAAGTACTTCGACGTGTCGGGGGCCGACTATCCGGTGCTGACTGAGAGGAAGATGCCTGGGGCGAAGTGGTTCGATGGGTCCGAGCTCAACTTCGCCGAGCGCGTCTTCGCCAAGGAGAGGGAGGGGCAGGCGCTGATATGCCGAGGGGAGCGCGGCTCGGAGAAGGGAGTCACATGGCAGGAGCTGCGGAAGAAATCTTCGGCCCTGGCCGCGAGGCTGAAGGAGTCAGGCGTTGAGCGGGGGGACAGGGTGGCGGCGTTCCTGCCGAACGGGGCCGAGGCCGTCGTGGGCCTTCTCGCGACTGCGAGCGTGGGAGCCATCTGGTCGAGCTGCCCCCCCGAGTTCGGCGCACAGTCGGTGGTAGACAGGTTCGGCCAGATACGCCCGAAGGTGCTGATCGCGGCCGACGGCTACGGCTACGGAGGGAAGTGGACCGACAGGGCGGAAGAGGTCGCCTCGGTGGTCAGGGCTATCCCCAGCATAGAGAAGACGGTCGCGGTCTCCGGGGGGAGCAAAGGGAGAGGGATCCCGGGGGCTGAGGACTGGGAGGAGGCGACCGGGGGGAGGGCAGAGTTCGACCACGAGTTCGTCCCCTTCGACCATCCTCTTTGGGTCCTCTATTCGTCGGGGACGACGGGGCTCCCGAAGCCGATAGTGCACTCGCATGGAGGGATACTAGTGGAGCTCCTGAAGGCCGTGGCCCTGCACAACGACGTCAGGGAGGGAGACCGCTTCTTCTGGTACACCACGACAGGGTGGATGATGTGGAACTACCTCGTGGGAGGGCTGCTCCACGGCGCGACCCTCGTCCTTTACAACGGACACCCCGCCTGGCCGCACCCCGACTCCCTCTGGACCTTGATGGAGCAGACAAAGACGACGTATATGGGGACGAGCGCCGCCTACATCTCAGCCTGCATGAAGGCCGGGATTGAGCCGCGGAGCACCCACAGGCTGGGCTCCCTGAGGGGGATCGGGTCGACGGGGTCGCCACTCTCGACGGACGGGTTCGAATGGGTGTATGCCAAGGCGAAAGAGGACGTCTGGCTCGAGTCCCTCAGCGGCGGGACGGACGTCTGCACCGCCTTCGTGACCGGGTCCCCGACCCTCCCCGTGTACTCCGGGGAGCTGCAGTGCAGGGCGCTCGGCGCCAGCATCCATGCGTTCGACGAGGGCGGAGCCCCGGTGGTGGGGAAGGTGGGGGAGCTCGTCATCACCGAGCCGATGCCCAGCATGCCGGTGTTCTTTTGGGGGGACGAGGACGGGAGCCGCTACAGGGAGAGCTACTTCGACGTGTACCCTGGGGTCTGGAGGCACGGGGACTGGATCAAGGTGACCAGCCGCGGGACTTGCGTCATCTACGGGCGCTCCGACGCCACGATAAAGCGGCAGGGGGTGAGGATAGGGACCAGCGAGATATACAGGGCAGTCGAGAAGCTCCCCGAAGTCTCAGACTCCCTCGTGCTCGACGTCGCCGGCAGAGGTGGGGGAGCGGAGATGGTCCTGTTCGTGTCTCTGAAGGAGGACGCCCTCCTGGACCAGGGGCTTGTCGCCAAGATCAGGGCCCAGATAAGGTCCGACCTCTCGCCGAGGTACTTCCCTGATAGGGTGGTGGCCGTCCCTGCCATCCCCCGGACACTCAACGGGAAGAAGCTCGAGGTCCCTATGAAGAGGATTCTCGCCGGGGCGGACCCCGGCCAGGTCCTGAACAGGGGGTCCCTGGCGGACCCGGCTTCTGTGGATCGCTTCGTCAAGGCGGCCAAGGAGGGCCTGGGAGGAGCATAGGCGCGGTTCGGAAGGGAATTAATACCCATACCAGGCAGGGAAACGTGATGCCGGGGCAGAGGAAGGTCTACATGATATCCGGTGGCGTGACCAAGTTCGCGAAGGCCCACCCGGACATGGACTTCCGGCTGATGGTCAAGCGGGCGTTTGACTACGCAATGAAGGACGTCCCTGACCTCAAGACATCGGGCATCGAAAGCAGCAGGATTTCCTACTTCTCGGACCACTTCGCGCGGCAGCTGAAGGCGGCGTCTATGGTCCAAGACTATCTGGGCCTGAACCCGAAGGATTCGAGGAGGATCGAGTGGGGGGGAGCGACCGGCGGGCAGGCGATCCAGGCGGGCTGGGAGACGGTAGCCAGCGGGAGGAACGAGGTGTGTCTGGTAGCCGGCTTCGAGACAATGTCGCACGTCGAGACGTGGAAGGGGAACGAGTTCATCGCCCTGGCCTCGGACACCAACTTCGACTACCCTGTGGGGGGGTTCTACACAGGCTACTACGCGCTCATGGTCCAGCGGCACATCTACGAGTACCTCAGGAAGACGAAGTTCGCCCACGTCAAGGACGAGAGGAAGGCTCAGAGGGAGGCGACGCAGGAGGCGAAGAGGATCATGGCCATGGTCTCAGTTAAGAACCACATCAACGCTAACCACAACCCATACTCCCAGTACCCTGAGAAGCTGTCGATGAAAGAAGCCCTCGGGAGGGAGATGGTCGCCTACCCGCTGAACAGGCCCATGATATGCACCATGAGCGACGGAGCCGCCGTGGCCATACTTGCGTCGGAGGACGTCGCCTTCAAGTACACAGACCACCCTGTGCTCATCAAGGGGGTCGGGTGCGGGACTGACACGATGAGGCTGGCGGACAGGCCCCACGGGAGCGTGCCGCTCTTCCGATGGGAGAAGGCGGAGGACTACTCAGGCCTGAGGTACCCGGGCGTGCATTCATTCCGCGCGGGGAGGGCCGCGGCCCTCGAGGCGTACAAGAACGCCGGGATAAGCGACCCCAAGAAGGAGCTGGACTTCGTCGAGCTCCACGACGCCTATGCGAGCTCGGAGATACAGACCTACGAGGACATCGGCCTGTGCAGGTACGGCGAAGGCTACGACTTCGTGGACCAGGGGCACCCCTTCCTCGAGGGGATAGAGTACGGGCTGGACCTCCCGCACAGGGGGACCATACCAGTCAACCCTTCGGGGGGGCTGATCGCGTGCGGGCACCCGGTGGGCGCGACAGGCATAATGCAGGGGGTCTTCGCGTTCTGGCAGCTCCAGGGGAGCATACAGAAGCACTTCGGGAACGACAAGCTCCAGATCAAGGGCGCAGAACGCGGGCTGATCCACTCCCACGCCGGGACCGGGAGCTCTGTGACAGTCACGATCATGGAGAGGGCATAGGATGGCCCAGCTGAAGAAGCTCGCTAGGTTCAGGGACGTGATGAAGGAGGTCAACGCCAAGGGCGCGGCCCTCTACAAGAATCCAGTGGGGACAGAGGACCTTGTCATACTCTCCCCCTACGCCATCAACTACATCCACAGCTACGCGGAGGACTCCCCGTTCTTCCTAGGGCTGGCGAGGGGGAAGATAATGGGGAGCGAGTGCAAGGCCTGCCACTACAGGTACGCCACGCCTCGGAGCCACTGCATGAACTGCGGCGCCGAGACCGAGTGGTTCACCCTCCCGAATGAGGGGCGGGTCCACTCCTGGACGACGTGCTACTACGGGGGCGAGGAGTTCCTGAAGGAGACCCCCTTCAACCTGGCGCTGGTCGAGTTCGACGGGGTGGACACACTCCTCCTGGCGAGGCTGAAGGGCGCGAAGGAGGCGGACATGTTCATCGGGATGAAGGTGAAGGCGGTGTTCCGCCGGCCCCCGCGCTACCTCGTCTCCGACGTCCACTTCGTCCCCTCGGAGAAGCCGAGGAAGAACTGAGCTTCGGCCCTAGGGTTTGACGGGGGTCAGCCACTTCGAGTAGCGCTTGACCTTCCCATGGACGGCCTGGTCGTAGAGCTTCGTCAGCATGTCGGTGATAGGCGTCCCGTTGTCCCCGATCGGCCTCCCGTCGATTTCGCTCACCCTCGCGATCCCGGCCGCGGTGCCGCTGAAGAAGACCTCGTCGGAGGTGTACAGCTCCTCCTTCGTGGCGTCGTTCCTGTAGAAGGTGATCTTCTCGTCTCGGGCGAACTGGATGATGGTGTCGCGTGTTATCCCCCTGAGTATCCCTGAGCTGGCGGGGGGGGTGCTGAGTATCCCGTCCTTGACCCTGAATATGTTCTCCCCCGGCCCCTCGGCCACCATGCCGTTGGTGTTCAAGAGGATCGCCTCGTCGTACCCCGCAGCGACGGCCTGCATCTTCGCCAGAGCAGAGTTGGCGTAGTTCGCAGCGCACTTCGCCTGCACCGGCATCGCCCTCGAATCGATTCTGACCCAGTTGGTGATCGTCGCTCTCACACCCCTCTTGGAGGCGTCCCCCAGGTAGGACCCCCACTCCCAAGAGCCGATTGCCATCGATATCTTGCTTGTGAGCGGGTTGAGCCCCATCTCGCCGTAGCCTGTGAACGCTATGGGGCGGATGTAGCACTCCTCCGCCGGGTTGTTCCTAACGACCTCCACGCAGGCCTGAGCTATCTCCTTTGCCGAGTAGCCAAGGTTCATCCTGTAGATCTTCGCGCTGTTCATGAGACGCTCGATGTGCTCAGGGAGCCTGAAGATCGCCGTCCCTCTGGGGGTTTTGAACGCCCTGATTCCTTCGAAGACCGCCATCCCATAGTGGAGCCCGTGGGTGAGGACGTGTATCTTCGCGTCGTCCCAGGGGACAAGTTTCCCGTCCATCCAGATCTTCTTCTGCGGCTGCATGTCGAGGGTCGGGCCAGGGGCTCCATATTTAGGGAGAGCGATTTACGCAGACCGGTTCCGTTTAAAACGAAGTATCGACGAAGCGCGGCCATGGCCGAACCAGTCATACTGTCTGCGTGCAGGACCCCCATAGGGAAGTTCGGGAAGAGCCTGGTGGGGGTGGCTGCGACCAAGCTCGGGGCCCTCGTCATAGAGGAGGCGATGAACAGGGCCAAGGTCGCCCCGGCGGAGGTCGACGAGGTGATCATGGGCAATGTCGTGTCAGCGGGCCTAGGCCAGAATCCGGCGAGGCAGGCGGCGGTGCACGCAGGGGTCCCCTTCGGGGCAGGGGCGTTCACAGTCAACAAGGTCTGCGGGTCCGGCCTGAAGGCGGTGATGCTGGCAGCGCAGTCGGTCAAAGCCGGGGACAACGATGTCGTCGTCGCCGGGGGGATGGAGAACATGAGCAACGCCCCCTACCTAGCCAAGGGCGTCAGGTGGGGGACCAAGTTCGGGGACGCGCGCCTCCTCGACGGGATGATAGTGGACGGCCTCTGGGACGCCTACCACGACTACCACATGGGGGTGACGGGGGAGAACGTGGCCAGGAGGTTCCATATCTCGAGAGAAGATGCGGACGAGTTCGCCTACTCCAGCCACATGAAGGCGGCCAAGGCGTCAGAGCAGGGCGCGTTCGAGCAGGAGAAGGCGAAGGTGAGGATCAAGCGCGAGGGAGGCGAGATCGTCGAGTTCTCTAGCGACGAGTGCGTGAGGCCTGACACCACGAGGGAGAAGCTTGCGAAGCTCAAGCCAGTCTTCAAACCCGACGGCGTGCTGACGGCAGGGAACTCGTCGCAGCTGAGCGACGGCGCTTCTGCCCTCGCCGTCGCGTCGCAGGAGGCGGCGGACAGGCTGGGGGTCAAGCCGCTCGCGAAGATCGTCGGCTACGAGACAGGCGGGCTCGAGCCCGCGAGGGTCATGGAGGCGCCGATCCCGACGACGAGGGCCCTCCTCAAGAGGCTGAAGATGGACGTGGAGGACATAGACGTCTTCGAACACAACGAGGCGTATTCGACGGCGTCCATAGCGGTGAGGAGGGCCCTCGGCGTCGACCAGTCCAGGTTCAACATCTGGGGCGGGGGCGTGGCTCTGGGGCACCCCATCGGGTGCAGCGGTGCGCGGGTGCTCACCACGCTCATCTACGGGCTGAAGAGGAAGGGGGGGAAGACGGGGCTCGCGACCCTCTGCCTGGGGGGCGGGAACGCCGTCTCTATGGTTGTGGAGGTTTGAGCTCCCTCAGCTTCCTGCGGAGGACCTTCCCTATCAGCGTCTTCGGGAGCTCCTGGACGAACTCCACCTCCTTGGGGACCTTGAACTTCGCGAGCCTCTCCTGACAGAACGCTATGACCTCCTGCGCTGTGACCTTCTTGGCAGGGTCCTTCAGGACGACGAAGGCCTTCACGGCCTCCCCGCTGAAGTCGTCCGGGACCCCGATGACCCCGGCCTCTTTTATGTCCGGGTGCTCGAAGAGGACGTCCTCCACCTCTCTCGGGTAGACCTTGAGCCCCCCCACGTTCACCATGTCCTTCTTTCTGTCAACGATGTAGAAGTAGCCGTCGGAGTCCATCTTGGCTACGTCCCCGGTCAGGAACCAGCCGTCCTTCAGGACGGCGTCGGTCTCCTCCTTCTGGTTCCAGTACCCCTTCATCACCTGCGGCCCCTTCACGGCGAGCTCCCCGACCCCCCCCACCTCGAGGACCTTGTCCCTGTCAGAGAGGTCGACTATCATGGCGTCCGTCTCGCTGAACGGGGGTCCGATGGACCCGTCCTTCACGACCCCCCCGTTGACCGGGTTGCAGTGGGTCACTGGGCTGGTCTCCGAGAGACCGTAGCCCTCGACCAGGTTCCCTCCGGTCAGCTCGATGAACTTCTTCCTGACGGCCGGCGGCAGGGCAGAACCGCCCGACAAGCACGCCCGGACTGAGCGCAGGTTGTACTTCCCCGCTTCTGGCTTGCTGTTGATCGCCACATACATGGCAGGGGCACCGGAGAAGATGGTCACCTTCTGGTCCTGGATGGTCTTCATCACCTCTTCCACGTGGAAGCTGGGGAGGAGGACCATCGCCGCCCCCGCCGCCATGGGGGCGTTCATGGTCACTGTCAGCCCGTAGATGTGATAGAGCGGGAGGACGCAGAGGGAGACATCCCGCGAGGTGATGGGGAAGAGGCTGACGCCGTACTCAGCGTTGGAGACGAGGTTGTAGTGGGTGAGCATCGCCCCCTTAGACACCCCGGTGGTCCCCCCGGTGTACTGGAGGACGGCGACGTCGTTCACCGGGTCGACGGAGGCGAAGTTGGCCATGGGTGCGCTGGACTCGACTAAACGCACGAAGTCGAGGGTATTGCTCCTGGGGACGTCCTTGATCCCTGCGAGCCCCGCCAGGCGCCTCTTCAGCCCCGGCAGATAGTCGCCGAGCCCGGTGGTTACGACATGCCTGAGGGAGAGCCTCCCCCGGCACCCTTCGAGGCTGCTGAATAGGTCCATCCCTCTTGCGACAGTCCTGCTGGCCACGACGACCTCGGCCCCCGAATCCCGCAGCTGGTGCTCCAGCTCTCTCTCCTTGTAGACCGGGTTGCACATCACGACGACCCCTCCGCACTTCAAGATCCCGAAGTAGGCGACGACCAGCTGGGGGACGTTCGGGAGGAAGATTGCGACCCTGTCCCCCTTCTTCACACCGAGCCCCGCCAGCGCGGAAGCGAACCTGGAGGAAAGGTCGTCCACTTCGGCGTAAGTGAAGTCCCTCCCCTGGTAGTGGAGGCAGCGGTTCTTCGGATGGAGCTTCGCAGAGTCTGTCAGCAGGGCATAGAGCGGCCTGACCCTAGGGCGCGGGACCGAATACCTGCCCACGACCTGCGCCTTGAGCCACGGACGCTCGAGGGGCTCCGGCATGGACCGCCAACGGCGGGATACGCCCCTTAAGGATATCCCCGAAGCCGCAGCGGGGCGGTCTAGGCTTAAGTATGGACAGCCACGGTGACGGACGGAGTCAGGACATGGCTCAGACCGAGGAGAAATATCTCATCCTCTGCGTCGACAGGGATGACGACCTCGGATCCAAGGCCAGAGTCGAGTCCCCGGTGGTGGGGAGGAAGGCCGCGGTCGAGGCGGCGACCAAGCTAGCGCTCGCGGACCCTGAGGAAGCGGACGCTAACGCAATATTCGCGGCGGTGAAGAAGTACGACGAGCTGGTCGGGTCGAACACCCCCTGCGAGGTCGCGGTGGTCTGCGGGGACCCCGACAGGGGCTTCCAGGCCGACAGGAGGATAGGGAGGCAGGTGAGGGCCGTCGTCCAGGGAGGGCACTACACCGGCGTGGTGCTCGTGTCCGACGGAGGCGAGGACGAGGAGGTCATACCAGTGATCCAGAGCCAGAGGCCGATCGTCTCGGTGCAAAGGGTGACTGTAAAGCACAGCCAGACTGTGGAAGAGACGTATGAGGTCCTCGGCAGGTACCTGAGGATGCTCGTGTTCGACCCCCACTACTCGAAGTACGCGCTGGGGGTCCCGGGGCTCATCTTCGTCCTGGCCGGGATCCTGATAGTCGCCAACAGGACCTTCGAAGCCGGGATAGCAGCCCTCCTCATCATAGGCGGGGCGTTCCTGGTGAGGGGGTTCAGCATAGACAGGAACGTTACGGGCCTGCTTCACAGGGGCCCTACAGGGTTCCTCAGGTTCTTCTCCCTGGTGGCCGGCATCATTATGGCTCTGGTGGGGATCCTCACGGGATACGGCGCCATGATCGGCGACAGGGTGGCGGTCAACGCCGTGCTTGCGAACCCTGCGAACTTCCTGGTCTATGGAGGCGTCCTCGCGGGGAACTTCATCGGAGGGAGCATCGACTTCGTGTGGGGCGGGATCGCCATCAACGCAGCCGGGGCCCTGCTTTCTCACCTGGCGAGGGGGAGCGCCCGATGGAACAGGGACGTCTTCGTCCTGGTGATGCTGGCCATACTCTATCTCCCGCTAGAGACGTTCTCGGCCTACCTTGTGACCGGGAACGCGCAGTCGACGTTCCTGCTGGTCTCGGCCGTCTTGGCGGGGCTGGCGGCGATCTTCGCGTTCACCACGGCAGTTTATCCGCGGGTCCGGATCAGGGGCCCTGCAGAAAACGAATAGCATATGTTAGAGTCAGCGCTGAGGTACCTGGGCGCCTACAGGGTCTACGAAAGGAGGCTGAAATCGCAGGTCGAGGGGGACGACATACCGGGGCACGTAGGCATCATCCTGGACGGGAACAGGCGGTGGGCTCAGGTCCAGGGGATATCCAACAGGCTCGGCCACGAGGAAGGGGCGAACAGGGCGGAAGAGCTCCTCGACTGGTGCCACGACCTCGGGATCAAGACAGTGACGCTGTATGTGCTCTCCACAGAGAACCTCGACAGGACCCCGAAGGAGCTCGCCGCGCTGTTCGGCCTCATAGAGGCGAGACTCAACAGGCTGCTCAGCGACGCGAGGATAACGAAGTACAAGGTCAACGTCCGGGCGATAGGCCACCTTGACCTCCTCCCAAAGTCGATAGTCGAGCTCCTCCAGGCCATCGAGCGGAAGACTGAGGGGTACAGCGACCACTACCTCAACATCGCCGTCGCCTACGGGGGGCGGACTGAGATCACCGACGTGATCCGGTCCATCGCCCAGGACGTGAAGAGCGGCAAGCTGAGCCCGGAGGCCATAACAGAGGAGACCGTCTCGAAGAGGCTCTACACATCCTACCTCCCCAACCAGGAACCTGACCTCATAATCAGGACGTCCGGGGAGGAGAGGACGAGCGGGTTCCTCCTCTGGCAGGGCGCCTACTCAGAGCTGGTGTTCGTGGACGTCTTCTGGCCGGCCTTCCGATACATCGACCTGCTCAGGGCGATCAGGACCTACCAGAAGAGGAAGCGAAGGTATGGCAGATGAGAAAACATATAGCATGACCAGATGAGAGGGAGCCCAAGTTGAAGGTGACCCTCGGTACCCTCAAGAGCAAGGGGGATGAGCTGGCGGCGTTCCTGGAGCCTCGGGTCGGCGTCAAGCCTTCTGTCTCCGGGGACTCCATGGAGATCGAGGACGAGAGCGTCAGGGAGGGGGTCAAGCCCAGGCACGTTAAGACATACATCAAGCGCTTCCTGTTCATGAACGGTGTCAGAAAGAAGTACAGGGTCTTCGTGTCTGGTAAGGAGCTGACCATCCAGGAGATAGTGCTGGGAGAAGAGCCTGAAGAGGAGAAGGAGGAGAAAGAGAAGAAGGCGCCAGCGAAAGAACCTGAGCAAGCCGAAGAAGAGGCAGCGAAGGCCCCGGAGGGGCCCGAGCCAGAGGACGAGGGGGCGAAGGCCGGCGAGCCTGAAAAGGCGGAAGAGCCCGAAGAGAAGCCGAAGAAGGCGGCCCCCAAGAAGCCCAAGGCAAGGAAGAAGAAGGCAGAAGAGTCCTAGACGGAACCGGTCCCACGCGCCCGCTTCAGCCGCTTGGCCCTTAGGAAGGCCCGCAGGTAGTTCCTCGACTCTCGCAGCCACTTCAGCGACTGGCGGAAGTCGCCCAGGGCGAAGTTGTCCGACCCCTTCTTGAGGTTGCTCAGGGCGAACTTGAGCGCCTGCCTCTCGTCGGGGACGGCGTACTGCTTCAGGATGACGAAGCGGCCGGGGTTCTCCTCGTCAAGGTCGAGTTTGATGAACGCGACGCTCTTCTCCACCTTCAGGTAGGCCATCCAGACCGACCGGACCTGTTCGCGCGAAGGCTCTCCGGATATGGAAGCCAGGGCTGCCTCCAGCCTCGAGGCGGCGTCCGCGAGGTCCGCGGCCGTCTCGTCCCTCCACCCGCTCAAGGGAGAAGCTGACACCCGCCAGAGGAGCGCATCGGGCCGGTTTCCGCTTCCGATTATTTATAACCAAGACGAGGGCGGCGGGCTACGGTTGCCGAAGAAGGAGGACCAGAGGATCGGGGGGGCGTGCTACATCGGTCTGGACTCGCTGCTCGACCTCGGGAGACTTTCCTGCGCCCTCGAGAGAGCCCCTTTCCCCCTCTTCGCGTTCAGGCATGGGAAAGCCACGAGGATTGCGGCCCAGGCGGACCTGTTCATGGGGACCCCTATCTTCTACTATTTCGACAACGGGGCTGTCGACGAGTTCCTCGCCTACAGGATAACAGGGGATGGCGAAGAGGTGCAGTTCGTGAACTCGGCCAGCAACGCGTCGTATCTCTACGCCCCGGTGATAAGGGTCCAGAAGATGCCAAAGTCCCTGGAGGAGAAGGACGGGTTCCAGGACAAGTTCATGTCAGTCGAAGTGGAGAACGTGCCGAGCCTGGTGAAAGTTGGGGCCTACAAGACCCTGTTCGAAGAGCCCCCCCTGCCTCTGTTCGCGTTCAGGGAAGGGAGCGGGTGGGTCCTCGGGACCTTCGCCCGAATCGACGACTACGAAGAGGCGTCCATATTCTTCTACACGCGCCTGAAGGAAGAGCCCTCCGGGTTCCTGAAGTACACCTACGACAGGATCGCCGAGACCACCTACGTCAAACGCACTGACGAGCCTGGCTTCCACTACATCAAGGTGGTGAAGCTCATGAAGGCCCACCCTCTGGTCGAGTTCTGAGCGTCCCCCTCACGAACTTCTCGGCGTCCATCAATGTGAACTTCGAGTTGTCGTAGGAGGCCCTCTTCAGCGCTTCCTCGTACCTGAACCATCCGAAGCCCTGGTGCTCGAAGGATATTCTCACGCTCTCCGTGTCCGTGGACGCGAGCATGTACACGACCTGCTTGTGCACGTTCTTCCGGTCGCGGCGGTAGTAGTACTCTATCACCTTCCTGAAACCGGGGATTATCTCGATCCCCTTCAGCCCGGTCTCCTCCTCCACCTCTCTCAGGACGGTCTGCAGCTCGCTCTCCCCCTTTTCGACGCCCCCCTTGGGAAAGTCCCACCGGCCGGCGTTGAGGAGCAGCAGGTACATCCTACCCCCAGGAGTGTCTCTGAAGACCACCGCCCCGGCGGACTTCTCTTCCACGGCCGCAGAGACCGCGGCGACGGATTAATATGATTCACCGGAAGTCGGGGGCCTGATGCCCCAGGGGGAGCCATTCGCATGCTGCAGTCCCCGGGACCCGGAACTGGAGTGACAAGAGTGCGCTTCGTGGAGAGGCTGAAGGTGAAGGTCCAGAAGGAGAACCTGTGGTTCTTCATCCTCCTCCTCCTTTCGACCGAAGAGAGGTACGGGTTCGAGCTCAGGGAGCTGATAAACGAGAAGTTCGGGTTCTGGAGCGGGAGCGTGACGGCGTACCGGGTGCTGTACGACCTCGAAAGGTCAGGGATGGTGAAGGCAGAGGTCAAGGACAGAAGGAAGTACTACAAGATCACCGAACTCGGTCGCCAGGAGGTGAGAGAGGCGACGGCGTTCCTGAAGACACTCATGGCCGAACAGTGAGCCCTGGCCTATTTTACAACGGTAAAATAGGGGGCGATATACCCTCCTCGTCGTCGAGGGGGCTGAAGATGGCCAAGAAGATCAAGGTAGCCGTCGCAGGGGTAGGCAACTGCGCCTCGGCCCTGATTCAGGGGCTCCGCTACTACTCGAAGAACGGACCCGGCGAAGGGCTGACGTACTGGAGCGTGGGAGGATACACTCCCAGGGACATAGAGTTCGTCGCCGCCTTCGACGTCAACGCCAAGAAGGTGGACAAGGACCTCTCTCAGGCGATATTCCAGCCGCCTAACAACACGGTCAAGGTCGCGGACGTCCCCAGCATGGGTGTCAGGGTGATGAAAGGCCCGGTGCATGACGGCATAGGGAGGTATCTCAAAGACGTCGTGCAGCTTTCGCCACAGCCGGCCAAGGACGTCGTGCAGGAGCTGAAGGACAGCGGCGCCGATGTCCTGGTGAATTACCTCCCGGTGGGGAGCACCGCCGCGACCGAGGCGTACGCCGAGGCCGCCCTTAAGGCGAAGGTGGCGTTCGTGAACGCGATACCGGTGTTCATCGCGTCAGAGAAGCGTTGGTCCGACAGGTTCGCGGCCGCGGGGCTCCCGGTGGCCGGGGACGACGTGATGAGCCAGGTCGGGGCGACCGTCCTCCACAAGACGCTGGTCAAGATGGCCGTCGACAGGGGGGTAAAGGTTGACGAGACGTACCAGCTGAACATAGGGGGGGACACCGACTTCCTGAACATGCTGGAAGAGAGCAGGCTGAAGGACAAGCGGGAGAGCAAGACAAGTGCTGTGAGGGCCATGTCCCCCTACGAGGTGCCGACGAGGATAGGGCCGAGCGACTACGTCCCCTTCCTCGACAACGACAAGGTCTGCTACATCTGGCTGAAGGGGCGATACTTCGGCGGGAGCGTGGTGAAGGTCGACGTGAAGCTGCACGTGGTAGACGCTTACGACAGCGGCGGCGTGATGGTCGACGCCATCCGCGGGACGAAGGTAGCGCTGGACCGTGGGGTCTCGGGGCAACTGGAGAGCCTCTCTGCCTTCTGCTTCAAGCACCCCCCCACGCAGATGCCGTACCCAGCGGCCAAAGCCGCCTTCGAAGAGTTCACTTCGGGGAAGCGGGAGCGGTAGCGGCCGCCTTCCTGACGTAGAAGGCCGCAGCCAGGACGCATATCAGTACGAAGACGGATGGGATGGTGTAGCGGATCAGTATGTTCTCGGCTATGGTCAGCGAAGATGTCGAAGGCACCGTCCCGTTGATCGTGGTCCCTCCGTAGACGAAGGTGAGCCTGGCGCCGCTCAGGGGGATCGTCTGGCCGGACCCGGCCACCACGCTAGCGTTGGCCGCTGCAGTCATCCCGGGCCCCAGGCTGGGGAAGTAGACAGTGATCCCCTTGGAAGTTGCCTGCACGTCCTTCAGGTTGGAGAAGCTCAGCCCGGGGGGGAGTGGGAGGGTGAATGTCACGTTCGACACCTGGACGGCAGACGGGTTGGTTATCTGCACGGAGAGGGCGAAGGTCTTCCCCTCCTCCGGGGTCGAGGGGGAGGTCGTCAGGGCCGCAGACAGGGGTTGGTAGATCTGGACAGTCGGCGAACCGCCACCGACGGAGAAGGAGGTCCCGCCGAAGTAGAACGAGGCGGAGACAGGGGTTGCGGACTGGTTCCCGTAGCTCTGAGACGCTGACACGCGGTAGGAGAAGGTCACGTTCCCTCCGTCGGCGATCGAACCGACGGTCTGGTGCAGCAGGCTAGAGCTCGAGTTAATCAGGGAGTCGAAGGAGTCCGGCGCAGTGTCCACGGTCGCGTTGTAGACAGGGGTGGGCCCGTGGTTCTCAGCCACGACGGACACCGTGGAGGTCATCCCGCCGAAGAGCGCCTGAGGCGAGTACTCCTTGGTCAGCGTCAGCCCTGCCGGGACTGGGACCAGGCCCGACGAGCCGGACACCGGGACCCCGGCCGCCTGGCCGGTGAATGTGAACGGCGCGAGGACGTAGTTGGACCCCGCGGTGATGTTGTAGCTCATCGAGGTCCTGATCGTGGTCGAGGCGTTGAGCGTCTTGTAGGATATGGTGACGGTGCCGGACGAGCAGCTTATCCCCGGACCGCTGACGCGGCCGCAACCCAGCCCGGCCGGGAGTGTCCCGGTCGCTGCGAAGTCAGACACCCCCACCGGGGCTATGTCTGACACGGCGAAGTTGAGCGTGAGGTTGGTCTCGCTCGTGGAGACGGCGTGGAACGTCGGAGACACCCTGAGCACAGGCAGGGAGACCTGCATGCCGCTCTGGGAGAAGACGTCAGAGACGGTGTTCGTGGTGGCGTTGAGCGCCACCCCGCTGGGGTCCTGGTACGCCACGCTGTAAGATTGTGTGACGTTGATGTCCGTCATGCTAGGCGCCGACTGCGAAACAGTTACGGTCGCGGTCCCTCCCCCCGCTGCCAAGCCCGGCACCGACTTGCCTGCCACGACCACCGAGGACGCAGGCAGGGTCCCCACGTTGACGAGCGTTATGTTGAACAGCTGGGGCGTGCCGACCGCCTTGCCTAGGCTCCCGGAGGGGGTAGGCTGGAGGGTCGCGTACACCACGGCGTCGTCGGCCCCCAGCGACAGCCTGATCGGGTTGATGTAGGCGGTCGCGTTGAAGGTCGCCCCTCCGTACTGGTACTGGTACCTCACCGCCGAGGCCGGGATGGTTACCGAGCCGGGGGCGGTCCCCGTGTACTCCAGCCTGTAGACCGGGGTGACGCTGGCCGACGGCCCCAGAGAGACGGAACTCACCGAATCGTTCCCGCCGAGGAAAGTGAACTCCCCCGCGCTCTTCCACCAGTTGTCGGAGAAGGAAAGGCTGGTGATGGTGTCCTTGGGCGACAGGTTGACGAAGGTGAGAGTCACTGCCAGGTCCCCGTTGGTGTGAAGGACCCCTACGTCCACCGCCCTGGTGGCTAGTAGCGGGGCCGGCTGCTCGACGATTGTCGCGTTGGTGCCAGAGATGGTGTGTCCTGGGGCGAGGCTCAGCGAGTAGGTCCCGGTGAAGGAGGCGGCGTCGTTGATCACCGTCGCGTTGTCGGTGGAGCTGATCATCCCCCCCAGGGCCTCCACGTGGATGACTGAAGAGGTGCTGCCAGCCGAGGCCGTCAGGGACGTCACCGAGCTGCCGAAGAGCGCTGCCACGTTCAGGCTCCCTGCGGAAGTGAGGGCCGAGGGGGTGATGGAACCCACCACCAGGTTGTGGGTGAATCCTTCCCCGGAGGCGGATTTCACCCCTTCCAAGACGACGAACGGCGACTCTGATGTGGTGAGAGACGACGCGGATATGGCTTCGGCGAAACCCCCCTCAGACCTCGGAAGGAAGCCGTTGAGAAGCGTCACAGGGACGAGGCTCGAGAAGGAGACGGGGCTGAAGAACGAGAAGACCCCCGTGCCGTTCGACATAGAGACGAAGTCGGTGAGGAGATAAGAGTCCAGGGCGTCAGCGGCCGCCGAGGCGTGCGAAAAGGAGTCTGCGCCGACTGTCAGGAACAACCCATGCGGGACGACTGAAGGGACCGGGAGGAGGTTGTACCCCTGTGGGCCGAACACCTGGGAGTCTGCGCTCCACCCCAGGGTGCTGATGGCGGTGACGTTGTACCAGCTGAGCCCGGGGGTCGACTCCAGCGCCGAGAGGTGGCTGGAGCCGTTCACTCCGTCGAAAGTGAAGTACCACAGGGCGTTCGAGCCTGCCACGTAGACGTTGAGCTTCTCCGAGTACGGGGTCTGGGCGTGCGCCAGCTGCATGGGGACGGCTGAGAACAGCATGAGAGCAACGACGGCGAAGGCCAATAGCCGGGAATGCTTCAAACGAGACGTTGGAGGGCGCCCGGTTCACCATATAAAACCGTTTGAGAGGTTGTTCACTTCTTTCTGATCGTCTCTTCCGAGGGGTCGTCCACCCCCCTGTCGTTGAGGACGAAGACGGTGTCCCTCTCAGGGTGGTACGGGCTGTCCACCATCCTGGCTATGCGGTTCTTGGCCGCCTTCCTGAGGTAGATCCTGTAGGTGCTCGTGTGGGCTACGACGTGCCCGCCGGTGGGCCTGGTAGGGTCCCCGAAGAAGGAGTCGGGGGCGGCCTGCACCTGGTTCGTGACCACCACGGCTATGTTGTATATCTCGGCGGTCCTCAGGAGCTGGTGCATGAACCGGTTGAGCCTCTGCTGCCTCTCGGCGAGGGTCCCCCTCCCGAGGAACTCGGCCCTGTAGTGCGCAACGGCGCTGTCGAGGATGACGAGCTTCACCTTGTTGGGCTCGATCACGCGCCCGAGGTCCTTCACGATGAGCTCTTGGTGCGCGCTGTTGTAGGCCCTGGCGACGGTGATGCGGGAGAGGACCTTCTCGGCGTCCATCCCTCTGGCTTCGGCTATCTCCTGTATCCTTTCAGGCCTGAAAGTGCCTTCGGTGTCGATGTAGATCGACCCTGCGTCCAGCCCCCCCTCCCCTCTGGGCTGCTGGGCCATGACGCTTAGGGTGTGGCAGACCTGGCTGTTGTGCAAGATAGTCGGGAGGTTTCCGCTTACGAAAGCATGCCCATCTGGGACTTCGAAGTCATAGACGAAGTCGTTGTAGTTGACTTCGTGAATCTCCTTCACCGTGTCCCAGTTGAATTTCATCGCCTGCTCCACGGCAGCTACAGCGGCCTTTAGGACCCCCAGGCGCCGTTCGATCTCTTTCGCGGCCGCGGCCCTGAAGGCCTCTAACCTCCCTTCCGGAACCCCGCGGTTGAAATAGTTGTTCAGGCCTGACTTCGATAGGCCGAGCGTTCCCGCGAGGACGTTCGCCGGGAAGGAGAGCGATGTGGCGTAGTGTTTGAACCCGGGGCCCGTCTCGAGTGTCGCGTTTCGAAGGTCATCGAGGTTCTGGGCGAGTCTGTCACAGACTTCGTTGAAGAATCCTATTGCGGCAATCAGCTGGGGTTCGCTCATCCCTTTCTTGCCATACGCAGACCTGGTGAGCACTTCGTACAGTGTGCGGTTCTTCCGCAGGGCGCCCTCCCGCCTGACGTGCCACCGGCTCGAAGATACGGCCGACTTGTAAGCTCCCCTAAGCAAGTCCCCCGCAGGGACCCCGTGCCTGCTGCTTCTCGTCTTCACGTGTAGGGCTTTCTTGCTCTTGAATGGAATCTGAGACATCTTCTCCATGTCGAAGCCCGCGATTCGGAGCCTATAGTGCGGCCCAGTGCTCGCCTTCTTGACGCCGAAGGTGGAGGCCACGCCGATCCTTGAGAGGAGGTACGACACCCCTTCGATCAGGGACTTGCTGCTCGAGGACACTTCGATTTCGCCGTCCTTCACCCGCCCGTCTCCTTCCAAGTAGCCCGCCAGGAAATGTCGTACCGCGTCTTCATTGCCGTTCAGGACCGAGTCAGGGACGAACTTGGTGTATGAATCGCATCCGGACAGGTCCCCAAGCAGGGCCTTCACGGGGTCCCTGAGCAAGACGACCGCGGCATCTCCCCGGGGCCTTGACACAGTTGGATCGAACCCGAATCGCTTCCTGACGTACTTCATCGTCCACTCGATCAGTCGCTCGTCGGTGTGCGTTATCGAGAAGGGATTCCGCGTCCCTTCCGCAACATAGAACCCCAGAAAATATGCGTCGTCGTTTGAAATCCCCGCGCTCCCTGGAAGCAGAATCGACTTCGGAGTCGCGATCTTGTCTCCTGGGCGCAAGGCGCCTGCCGGCACCCACAGGAGGCCTGCGCCAGACAGGACCATCGCCATGTGAGGCTTGCCAAGCCTGAGGGTCCTTCCTCGCTCGGTGCTGACGGAAAGGATAGACGACACCCGCTCGCGATAGAGATACGACGCTGGGGTGAGTCGCGAATTCAGGCCCACCACATTGACTTCTCTGAGTGGCACTACGAACCCTCCCTCAAAGGGCTGTTCTCCGTACTTCGACCTGTATTTATCATAGGTCGCCGAGATTGGTTCAAAGTGCAGGTTGGAGTCGTTGCTGTAGAACACCTTAGTGTCTCCTGCCACGCATTTCCCGCTGCCAAATTCGCCGTAAAATTCCGTCATCGCCCAGGTCTCGATACCGCCCCCGAGCAGGTCGTCGAGGTTCTTCGAGCCTGTGGATATCCTGTCTATGGCCTTCCTTTTGATGAGGAGGTCGGCCGCGTTGATGAAATCTGGCTCGAGTCGGTCCAACTCTACCAGCTTCTTTCGCGCCTTGTTGTTCAGCTCCACTGCTTTTGAGACGTCGATGTCGACCGCATCTGCTATGTCCATGGGCCCCGAAGTCGCCAGGTCTAGGATGGTCTCTATGCCTGCGTCCTTCAGCTTCTGCTTTGTGGCAGGCCCCACGCCGGGGAGGGTGTCAAGCTCGAGCTCCTCGTTCGCCGGAGCCGTTTCTGTCTTGACCTCTTCCTCCTTTTCTTCCTTCTTCTCCACTTTCCCGGCCAACGTGAAATGCGAACACTTTCAGGTAGATAAGTGTGCTTCAGGGGGAGATGCGTGAAAGTGTTCTCGGAAAGAGGCTCGCCGACCTGATGTGCTTGAGCCCCGCTATCCACCTGGTGGTCCTTTCGACCCCGATCCCGAACCCGGAATGTGGCGGCATGCCGAACTTTCTCAGCTCCAAGTACCATGAGAAGGACTCGGTGGGGAGGTCCTGGCTCGAGATCCTCTCCATGAGTTGGGCGTAGTCGTGTATCCTCTGGCCCCCGGTGGCGAGCTCCCCGACCCCCTCGGGGGCGATCAGGTCCGCAGACTTCGTCACCTTCGGCCTGTCAGGGTAGGTCATGTGGTAGAACGACCTCGCGGAGAGAGGGTAGTCGGTGATGAAGAAAGGGGCATCCTGGGTCTGGCTCACCGCCCTCTCCGCCTCGGTGTGGAGGTCGTCCCCCCACTCGAACCCGAAGCCTTTGCTCTCGGCGATGGACCTGGCCTCGTCGTAGGACATCCGGGTGAACGGGACCTCTGGTTGTTTGAGCGTCCTGCCGAGGGTCTTCAGGTCAGCCTGCCTGTTCGCAAGGACCCTCTCCACCATCTTCGAGAGGAGCCCCTCCTGGACCTTCATGTTGTCCGCCTGCTCGGCGAAGGCCTGTTCGGCCTCGATCATCCAGAACTCGGTCAGGTGTTTCGCTGTCTTCGACTTCTCCGCCCTGAACGCGGGCTGGAATATCCACACCTTCTGCAGCGCGGGGAGGGCGGCCTCCTCGTAGAACTGCGCGCTCTGGCTGAGGCTGGCCTTCTTCCCGAAGTAGTCGACCGAGAAGAGGGTCGACCCGCCCTCGACGGCGGCCTGGACGAAGGTAGGCGCGCTGATCAGGTGGAACCCGTTCTCCCTGAAGTAGTCGAACGCCGCCCCTATCACCTCCTCCCTTATCCTCATGGCCGCTATGGCCTTGGGGCCGCGGATGCTGAGGTGCCTCTTGTCGAAGAGGAAGGACGACGACTTGACTGCGGTCCTGGTTATCGGCCAGCTCTCGGCGGGCGCCACTATGGTGAACTCGCTGGCGGAGACCTCCTTTCCCCCAGGGGCGCGCCTGTCGTCGCGGACCTCACCCCTCGCCACCACCGCCGACTCCTTGGTGGCGCGCTTCGCGGCGTCGTATGCGGCGTCCGCAGACCCCTTGCGGACCGACACCTGGACGAACCCGGTGCCGTCCCTGACTAGGACGAAGACGAGCCCTCCCACCGTGTGCTTCCTAGCCACCCAGCCTCTGACCTCTACGGCCTTCGGCGTCACCCCGTCGAGGATATCGGATGCGCTAGAGGTCGCGAAGACACCCACGGTTCTGGCCAGGCCTGTTCATGCTAAAAGCGTGATGTGCTGGGATGCAACGTTATAGGTGCCTTCGGAGGACCGTGCGGCGGATCCATGCGTCGGAGAGCGACGATAGCGAGATGGACCGGGGCAGGGAGCATCGCCGACCTGAAGTCCTCGGTGGAGCACATCCTGGGAGTGGAAGGGCTCAGAGGCGACGTGGAGAGGCGGGGGGGCTCTTTGATAGTCTCAGGGCCTGAGCCTGCCCGTACATGCTCCATCTTCAGGCACCTCCCAGGAGTCAGCTGGCTCGCCGCAGGATATGCCGTCCACGGGGCAGCGGAGCGCTCCGCAGCCGTCGGGGAGCTGGCCAGGCGATACCTCCGACGCGGGGGGACATTCTCCGTCGAAGCCGAGGTCACCACTGGAACTCCTGCTTCTGACCTGGAAGGCGCCCTTACATCCCACATACTTGACCTGAAACCCGCTCGGGTGTCGTCTTCTTCCCCCCAGGTGATGTTCAGGGCAGCGCTGGACGACGAAGGCGGCGCCGTCGGGGTTGAGCTCTCCCATGGCCCGGGAGGGATCCCGACCGGCAGTGACGGCGCCACATGCCTGATCTCAGGAGGGAGGCACAGCTCGGTCATGGCCTGGCAGGCAGTGCTAATGGGGTACAGGGTGCGCCTCGTCCACGCCTCGGATGGCGACGACGGGTTGCTCGCCGCGGCATCGCTCTACTCGGAGCTCTCCTTCCGGTCTGATCCCAGGTGGCTGAACCTTGTGGTGGTCGAGGGCGGGGAGGTCGTGGAGGCGCTCCGCAGTGCTCCCTCGAAGCGACGCGACCAGGTCTTCTGCGGGCTCACCGCGCCTGCGAAGGGAGGGGCATGGCTCGCTGAGGCGGGGGCCGAGAGCCCGCTGTACCTCCTCTCCGAGGAGTGGTTCGATTCGGAGTTCAAGAAACTGGGCGTTAGAGAGTGGAGGTCTGCTCTAGACCGAAGCGCGAGGGGGCCCGCAAAGGCTGTCGTAAGGTCATTCGGAGGCAGAAGGGCGGACGTCAGCGGGGTCCTCGACGGCCTCTCTTAGCGGCCTTCTCGAGCGCGTCGACTATCGAGCCCCTCGCGTCGTACCCGGCTGCCAACCTGCCCAGGGCGGACGCGCGGGTGCGGTGCCCCTCTTCCGTCAGCCGGGCTAGGGACTCCTCGAGCACGTCGAGGGTGAGGTCTTCCTGTTTCACCACTATCGAGACCCCCAACCTCGCAGCCTTGTCTGCGTTCCCCTCCTGCTCTGGCTGCTTCGGGATCGGGACGAGGACCGATGGCTTCGCCGCGAGTATCGCCTGGCTGACGGTCCCGTGTCCCGCCCTGGACACGACGAGGTCGCAGTTGCGGAAGTAGAAGCCGGCGATCTCGCACCATTCGTAGAACCACCCCCCCGGGATGTGGACCGCCGCCGTGCTGCCGGCTGGGTCGCCCCCGGTCACCACGAAGACATACCTGTCTTTCAGCTCTTCCGAGAGCTCCATGGCCCTGCGCAGGAACGGGCCCCTGGTCCTGGGCGGGCCGGATACCTGCCAGAAGACCTTGGTCCGGGGGTCCCTGGCGAACTCCAGCGCCGGCCCGTCTGGGGCCGTCTTCCCTCCCGGGGAGATGAATCCTACGTAGCGGGTGTTGGTCACGGCGCTCCCCCACAGGTTCCTCTCGCTGACGGTGTATGGCGGAGGGAGGTCCGGGAGGAAGACACCGTCACTGAGCTCCCACAGCCTCCCCATCCCGGTGGAGATGCCGACCGAGAGGAGCCTGGACAGGGGGCTCGCTTTCGAGTGCGAGCTGGTCAGGTTGAGCTGGTTCAGAACTGTGAACGCGGGGAGACTGAGCATCTTCCCGGCGAGGACCGTCGGGAGCGCGGAGTCGCCCAGGACGACGTCCGGCACGAACCTGCCTATGTTTGCGAGCTCGCCTGCAAGCTGCCTGTATGACCTCGCCAGGATGGCGGGTGTGTCAAGGAGGGTCTCCTTCACCAAGAACTCTCCGCCCTCTGAATAGCGGACGTCAGCCAGCGGGAGGCTGTTGCACCTGTACCCTCTCCCCCTGACGAGCTCAGCCGCCTCCCCCGACGAGGAGAACTCTACCTTCGCACCCCGCGCGGAGAGAGCCCCCGCCACCTCCAGCATCCTGCTGGCGTGGCCGAGCCCAGAGCCGAAGCAGCCGATGTACACCCTCATCCCCGGATCGCTTGTTCCACCCTTTCCACCCTCCCGCCTGGCGAGGTCTCTGCAAAAATCTCGGCCTGGAAGACCTGCACCCTGGTCCCTTCCCTGAGCCAGGCGTCCATGGAGAGCCCTGCCTTCGCGCACGCCTCGGAGATGAACGTCTCCTGGTCCCATCCCTGCTCGGTGGCGACCTGCGGGAGGAGGAGCCCGCTGGCATACTGGTTGGAGACGATGAGGCCGTCCGCCCCCAACCTGATCTTGGAGGGGAGGTCCCGGCGGGACGGGGCAGAGACGTCCCTGGGGGCGGTCAGGACGCTCACCTCCACCACTATGCGACCGAGCTCCTCGGCTGACACGGGGGCCGGAAAACGCGGGTCTTCTGAGGCGAAGGCGGTCACCTCCCTTATCGCCCGGCCCAGCGGCTTGATCGCCTCAGGGTAGCCTATGCAACCCCTGAGGGCCCTCGTCCCGCCCCGTTCGGTGCTGAGGGTGACGAAGACGCCGCGTTTCTCGGAGAAGACCCCGGAGTCAGGGGGCGGTGGAGGTGGGCGGGACCCCCTGACTTGGGCTTCCAGCGTCTCCCTCGCCAGCGCGACCGCCGCCCTCCCTTCGGCCATTGTTAGTGGCAAGCTGCTTCTGACCGAGGCGGCCCGCGAGCGACCTTAACTTTTTCCAGTGGCTCCCCTTCCAGTAGGCCTGGCCGCACGCGACGCACACGAAGAACTCTCTGTGGCTTCGCTGTACACCAGCGGGGACCTTCCCTGACACCCCTCCTTTCCCCACCATTTCGAGGGCTCCCCCGCAAAGCGAACAGAACGGGTCACCCCTGGCCAGCTCAAATCCCAGAGGACCCGCCGCGGCCGCTATCTCGGAGAGCCTCCTGCTGTCGCTCCCCCCTCTCAACAGGACGGCGGCGACCCCCTTCGCCATGGCGGAGCCCGCGAGGGCGCGGTCTGAGGTCAGGACCACCCTCCCTTCCATGGCCGCGAGCTTCACCAGCTGGGCGTCCCCACCGCTCCTGTAGTAGGTGGTGTCGAACCCAAGCGCGCGGAGCTTCCTCGCGAGCGACCCCAGCATGGCGTCCGCCGCGAAAGCAGGCCTCGCTCTAGCCGTCGCCATGGGGGTCAGGGGCTACCTTGTGGTCTCGGCGGCCTTCACCGACTCGTAGAGCCTGCGGGCCGCGGGGTCCGTCTCGAAGTGGTCTCGGATGGGGGCGATTATGGCGTCGAGGGCGACGGCCACCCCCTTCTTGAGGTCGGCCGGGTGCAGCTTGCCGGAAAGGTATGCCCTCTCGAGCTCCTGATAGGTGGCGAACTCCACCGTCCCCCCGTACTTGTCGGGACGCTCTATCCTGAGGGCCTTCAGCTTCTTGAAGACGATGTACTTCGAGTAGTCCATCAGCGCGTTGCCCGCAGCCACCCTGGGGGGGCAGTATGCCGAGTTCAGCTTGCGGGTTATCGCTTCAGACCCGTCGTGGACGTAGATGGAGCTCTCGGGCTTGCTCTTGCTCATCTTGCTCGCTATCTCCGAGTCAAGGGCCCCGTTCTCGTCGAACCCCTCGGGCTCTTTCTTCCCCTGGAGCCCGATGAGCATGTGGTGGTGCACCGCCACCGGCTTCTTCCACCTCAGCTTCTCCGCGACCTCCCTCGCCAAGATGTCGGCGCGCCTCTGGTCCAGCCCCAGCTGGCAGATGTCGACGTCCAGCCAGAAGATGTCCGCCACCTGCATCATCGGATAGAGGAGCTGGGCGGCCTGCACGGCCTCCTTGGACGTCCTCCCTGCGATGGTCAGGGCCCGCTGGGCCCTGGCGAGCGTGAAATTCTGGGCGACCGTTATCACCTTCTTCCAGTACTCCTCGTTCTTGACGGCGTCGCTGGTCCAGAGGACGTCGACCTTGCTCATGTCGACGCCGGCTGCCTTCCACACCTCGACGAAGTAGCGGCCGACGTCCTGGATGCGGTCCAGGTCGCCCCCCATCTTGTTGTTGACCCAGGCGAACCAGTCGGCGATCCAGAGCTTCATGCGGACCCCTGCCTTCAGCATGTCCTCGACGAGTATCGGCCGGAGGACGCCGAACGGGAGGTGGGCAAGTCCGCTCGGCTCGAAACCGTCGTAGGCCGTCGGGTGCTCGTTTGTCTGCAGCAGAGCCCTCAGCTCCTCCTCCGTGATCACCTCCTCCCCCACCCCCTTGACAAGCTCTATCCTCGATTCCAGGTCCATCTGCGCCCGGTCTCTGCGGCTCCGGTTAAAACAGTTGACGGCGAGCCGGTGTAGGACGCGACCCCGCACCTAGAAAGTCTTAACTACGTTCGGGAGCGGCTGGCTTTCCAGATTTTATTGCCCAACGCGAGGCACTGGGTATACGGAGCCGTGATAGCGACCTATGTCCTCAGCGTCTGGGGGGCCTACGTCACCGTCGGTGACTTCGGTGCCGGGTGCGGGACGGGGTTGGGAGCCAGCTGGCCTCTCTGCAACGGCGCCCTCTTCCCGAGCTTCGCCCACTACGCCACCCTGATCGAGTACATCCACAGGATGCTGAGCGTGGTCGCGGGGCTGGTCATTCTCTACGCCACCGTCAAGGTCTGGATGGTGAAGCCGAGGCCGTCCCTCCCGTCCAAGCTCATGCTCCTAGCCATTGTGCTGATACCGATCCAGGTCGGGATCGGCGGAGGCGTCATAGCGTCCGGGCTGGCGCCGATCGTCGCGACGACGCACTTCGCCTTCGCCCTGGTGATCTTGGCGACCATCGTCTTCGCGGGTGCCCTGATGTTCGCGGAAGCCAGGCAAAGGGGCCTGCCAGCGAAGAGTTAGCGCCGCCGTCGCCAGTCCCCGGGACGCGTGACCTGCTGGAGCAGAACCTCAGGACGTCGAAGCTCCGGCCGCGAGGACCAGCCTTTTGGCAAGCGAGAAAGCGGCATCGTATGTTGTAAGCGACCGCGGGAGATGCGCCAGATCCAGGCCCAGCCCCGCCATCAGAGAGCTGAGTTCTCGCCTACGCTTTCTTGACCAGGGTCTCGATCTTCGACTTCAGCACCGTCGACGGGACCGCCCCTATCACTATGTCTTCCACTTTGCCCTTCGAGAAGAACATGACGGTGGGGATGCTCATTATGCCGAACTGCGATGCGAGTTCCTGGTTGGCGTCTGTGTCCACTTTCACGAACTTGACCCTACCGTCATACTCCTTAGAGAGCTCGTGAATCACAGGTTCCATCATTTTGCAGGGGCCGCACCAGTCGGCGTAGAAGTCGACGACCACCGGCCGGGTCGACTTCACTACCTCCTCCTGGAACCCGCTCGACTTCACTGGGATGACTGTATCTGTCATGCGTTTGACCGACCCCGTTTCCCTGTTCATAAATCTGCCTCAGGTCCGGTCGCGCGTGTCATGGGCATCGAATCGGCCAGGTCGGCGCTTCTGAGCACGTCCCCGACCGGGTTGTAGGAGACCAGGGTCGCCCCCCCGAGGACCTTCTGCACCAGGTCCTGGAGCTTCAGCCGCCGGACGTACTCGTCCACGAGGGCAAACTTGACGCGCGTCCGAGGGTGCCTGGTTATTATGGCGCAGCAGTCCTTGTACTCCTCGAGGGAGAGGTCGTACGTCGAGATACGCCGGGCCAGACCGATGATCTCGTCCTTGTCATAGGCGAGGAGAGGCCTGAGTATCGGCAAGGTGGAGCCGTGATCGAAGGACGCGAGGTTCCACAGGGTCTGAGAGGCCGCCTGGGAGAGGGAGTCGCCTGTAGAGATGGCGGCTGCGCCGAAGGGAGGGGCAAGCGCCTCGGCGGTCATCCGCATGAACCTACGGAAGAGCGAAGGCTCCAGGTCCCCCGGCGCGTCTGCAGTCGCCAGCTGGTACTCCGCGAATGGTACCAGGACCAGGGTGCTCTTGCCGCCATAGGCGGAGAGGGCCTTGACCTGCTTGGTGACCTTGCTTTCCAGGGCGTTCCGGGCGGTCGGTGCGAGATAGAAGTGGAGGTAGACGGGGACGCACCCCCTCTTCATCAGGAGCCAAGCCGCCACCGGAGAGTCGATCCCCCCGGAAAAGAGATGCATGACCCGGCCTGCGGTCCCCACCGGGAGGCCCCCGGGTCCCGGGGTCTTGTTGGAGTAGACGAACGCGTTGGACCTCGTCACGTCGACCCGAACCACCACCTCCGGGCTGGTCAGATCTACCTTCATCCCTGTCTCCTCCTGGACGGCCGCCCCGAGCCTCACCGCCAGCTCCCTCGAGGTCAGAGGGTAACCCTTGTCGGAGCGCCTCGGCTCGACCTTGAAGGTCCTCCCCTTCGACGCCCTGGCCGCGTCGAGGACCGCCCGCCGGATGCCATCGTAGTCCAGCCCGACCGGGGCGACCTCCGAGAACCAGGCTACGCCGAAGGTCTTCCCCAGCCGCGCCGACGCATCCTGGGCCGTACCGGAGGCGCTCACCACGAACCTCCCATCCCTGAGCTCGACCGCCGGGGCCAGCCCGCTCAGCGACCTCGCTATGTTCCTGCGGAGCGCGCGGACGAACTCCGGCCTGTTCTTCCCCTTCAGGGCGACCTCGGAGTAGTGGACGACATACTCTGGGGCCATGGGCAGGTTCTGCCTCCTGCTGGGCGACGATTAAGCCGTTCGGCCCTTGGCAGTCAGCGCAGGACCGCTGCCACCATCGCGACCAAGAATATGATCGCTAGGTACGGGCTCGAGAACTTGAACGCCAGCCACGCGTTGTCCTTGGTCGGGTTCCTGAAGAGCTTGATGTTGGTCCCCAGGAGCAGCAGGTCGAAGACAAGCGCCACGCCGAGATAGACGAAGAACCCGGGGCCGAGGAAGTAGAACACGTATGCGAGGCTGACAGGTATGAGAAGGAGGGTGTTGAAGACGATGTACTTCGAAGCGGCCACCGGCCCGACCACCGACGGGAGCATCGGGACGTTGACGGCCGAGTAGTCCTCCTCTGTTATGACAGCGAGAGACCAGAAGTGGCTCGGGGTCCACACGAAGACGAGGGCGCCGAGGAGCCACCCCACGGCCGCGCTGCCGAAGGTGACCGCGTACCATCCCGCCAGGGCCGCGCAGCTCCCTGCGAACCCTCCCAGCACGATGTTCCAGCTCGTCCGCGGCTTGAGGAAGAGCGTGTAGACGGGGACGTAGACGAAGGCGCCGAGGGCGATGAAGAACGTCGCGATTGGGTCCAGGGTGAACGCGGCGACCACGACCCCGGCGGCGAGCAGCCCGAGGCCCAGCATCAGGGCGTGCGACGGCTGAACTATCTTCCCCGACGGGAGCGGCCTCCCCATGGTCCTCTTCATCTTCGCATCCATCCCCATCTCGAGATAGCTGTTCAATGCCAGGGCGCCGCTCGACGCCAGCGCCCCTCCCACGAGCACCCCGGCCAGGGTAATGAGCGGAGGTAGGCCCCTCGCGGCGACGACGGCCGAGCCCAGCGCCGCCATGAGCAGCAGCGGCGTGATTTTCGGCTTGGTGAGGGCGAGATAGTCAGAGAAGCTCAACCAATCAACCCGAATAGGTTCGGGCGTATTCGCTCTGTATTTTGGTCTTGCTCGCGCGCGCCTAGACAGCCAAGCGCGCTAGGCCATTGAAACCCTTAAGAAATCTCCGCGCCCCGGGCGACCGTCCCGCGGTAGCTCAGCCTGGTAGTCCCTAAAGGGGCCAACAGCTTCCGGCTGTAGAGGTCGGCCATCGGCTGACCCGTCCAGCCTACTCAGGCCACAGTGACCGGAGTGTCGCAGGCTCAAAAGGTGCCTTGGCACCTGACAATCCTGCCCGCGGGACACATCACTTGCGGTTGCGTCAGACGCCCTTGGCGCAGGCCTGCACGCGGCACGGCCTCGGGTCGCTCATCCCCGCGGGGAACACGCCCCCAGCCGGGTCGACCCTGGGGTAGGTCGCATGGAGGTTCACCGGTGCCGGCCCCCTCACCACCTTCCTAGACGTGTCGGGGAGGCCTAGCGTGGAAGTCGTGCTCAGGGAACCGTTTTATCCCCCGCCCGGACGGGCTGAAAAAGCGTTGAGTTCAACCCCCCGGAAGAGCAAGGCCAAGAAGAAGGGGACCAAGGCGGAGGTGGTCGAGGATGCGGAGAAGGTAGAGAAGGCCGTCGAGAAAGAGGTCAAGAAGGAAGTCAAGAGGGTGGAGGGGGCGGTCCACAGATCGGCGGAGAGACCGAGGGCGAAGGCCGCAGGACCAGTGGGGAGAGCCCCCGTCGCCACTGTCCTGGCCAGGCACCGAGGAGGGACCATCTCCAGGCATGGGAGAGGCTTTTCGTTCGGGGAGCTATCGAGCGCCGGGCTCTCCGCGGCGACAGCGGCGAGGTGGGGGGCCAGGGTCGACTACAGGAGAGGGAGCGTCGTGGAAGCCAACGTGGGCGCCCTGAAGGGGTGGGCGTCCAGCCAGGCGGCCGCCGCGAAGGCCGAGCGCAAGTCTGACGGTCAGCTTGAGCACGCTGGCCCTGCGGCCAAGGAGCCTGAGGGCTCTGCGAAGAAAGGAGCGAAGAGCGCGGGCAAGGTGGCCAAGCCTGCGAGAAAGACCCGACGAAAGCCCGGGCCTTAGCTCAATTCCTCTGACCGAGCCGCCATGTACAGATACTGCTGGGCGTAGCCTGCATACCTGCCGAAGTGCCTCCTGAGGGAGGCTGAAAGCCTCGCGTACTCCCCGGCTCCAAGCCTCGCCTTGCCGTCGCGCTTCAGCCTCTCCCTAAGCCCCTTCGCCATCAACCGAGGGTACGACCGGGCCACTGCCCTGGCTATCCACACGTCTATGGGGAAGGCCTCGTCTTTGCCGCAAGAATAGAGGAGGACGCAGTCGGCCACCTTCGGCCCCACGCCGAGGAGGACCTTCTCCCCGAAGAGCTCCTTGAGGAGGAGGCCCCGAGCCTCCTCGTAGGGGAGCGAGGTTACCGCATCGAAGTCGACATCCCCTCTCGCGACCGAAGAGGCGACCTTCTTGAGGAAGGGGGCCCTGTACCCGAGGCCGCACCCGCGGAGGTCCGCGGCCCCCGTCCTCGCCAGGGCATCGGGGCCAGGGAACGAGTGGTAGGTCTCACCCTCGAACTCAAAGGGCTCGCCGTACCTCCTGCAGACAGCCTCCACCATCTTCGCTATGCGCGGTATGTTCGCGTTGGTCGCAAGGACGAACGACGCCAAGCACTCCCACCTGTCCTGCCTGATGAGCCTGAGCCCGTAGAAGCGCTCGACGGCCCGGGTGATCGTCGCGTCCTTGGAGATCGACGCCAGCACGTGCTCCAGGTCGTCCCCCAGCCTGAAGTAGTCCGACACCCCTGGAGCCCTGAAAGCGTCCGAGCTTGACTCGCACTTCAGCAAGTCCCCCTCCTGCTTGGCCTTGAGGACACCGCCGCCCACGACCCCGTACCACCAGTCCCCCCTCTTCGCCCACCTGAACGTCTGCCCGCTGACGAGGGTGTGCTCCAGGCTGAACGGCGACCCGAGCGGGACGGTGAACTCCATTCCGTGCGGGTGGTTCTGCCGCGCCGTGATGATATATCCTTGCGGATGGAATCGTGTTGAAATACGCCCCCTACGCCGGAGGCGCCCCGTGTCAGACCCCTATCTCCGCGCGACGCGCCTCTCTGGGGAGCTCTTCGAGCGGGCGAAGGGCGTCTTCGCAGGGGGGGTCAATCACAACGCCAGGTTCTACCAGCCATACCCTATCTTCGTGAGCAAGGCCAAGGCCCAGCACATCTGGGACGCCGACGGGAACAGGTACACAGACTACTGGATGGGGCACATGGCTCTGATTCTGGGCCACTCCCCCAAGCCGGTGGTGGACGCCCTGCGGGCACAGGTCGGTCGGGGCACCCACTACGGGATGGGGAGCAGAGCCTCAGTCGAGCTCGCTGAGGAGATACAGAAGTCCGTGCCGTGCGCAGAGAGGATGCGCTTCTGCAACACCGGCGCCGAGGCGACGATGTACCTCGTCAGGCTGGCCAGGGGGTACACCGGGAGGAGGACGGTGATCAAGATGGCCGGCGGGTGGCACGGCTACAACACAGAGCTGAACAAGGGGGTCCACAGGCCCTTCGACAGGGCGGAGAGCGCAGGGATACTGGAAGGGGAGCAGGCGTTCGTGAAGAACGTGAGGTTCAACGACCTCGGCGCGGCCGAGCGGGCGGTCAAGGAGGCCGCCGGGGACACCGCCCTCATCTTCCTCGAGCCTGTGCTGGGAGCCGGCGGGTGCGTCCCGGCGGACAAGGACTATCTGGAGGGGCTGAGGGAGCTGGCCGACAGGGACGGCGCCCTGCTCGCCTTCGACGAGGTCATAACAGGGTTCCGCTTGTCCCTGGGCGGGGCGCAGGAGCACTACAAAGTGACCCCCGACCTCGCGTCCTTCGGGAAGGTCGCCGGAGGGGGGCTCCCTCTGGGCTTGGTGGCAGGGAGGGAGGAGATACTCGCGCTCGCAGACCCGACGAGGAGGGAGAACTTCGTCTCCATCGGCGGGGGGACGTTCTCGGAGAACCCCCTGACCATGGCAGCCGGGCTGGCGACGGTGAGGTACCTCAGGAGGCACGCGGGGGACGTCTATCCGAAGCTCGGCGAAGCAGGAGACAGGGTCAGGAGGTCGGTGGACAGGGCCTTCGCGGCTGAGGGGGTCGAGACGCACACCACGGGGCTGGGGTCCCTCTTCCTCACCCACTTTGGAGCCGCCCCGAGGGACGCCGAGGAGGCAGCTGGAGGGGACAGGCAGACGAGGCTCGACTACTGCCTCGCCCTCATGAGCAGGGGGGTCTTCATCCTCCCCGGCCACCCAGGGGGGATCTCGACGCGCCACACGGAGGAGGACCTGCGGCGCCTGGCATCGGAAAGCGGGAGGTTCGCCGCCTCGTCGAAACGCGGGGCCGAGGGGCTGAGGGCCGGGTCAGGTAGGTCCAAGGCAAGCCGTCGGAAGGGTTGACGGGACGGGTTCAGCCGCAGCCGCTGTGTGTGAGGTCTTCCTCGCCCGTGTAGGCACGGTGGACAGGAGAGAGATGAAAAGGGGGTGAGGAAGGCTACCTTACAACCTTCCCCATTCTTGCGTCGGCTTCCGACCAGTTGACAACGTTCCACCATGCGTCGACATACTTCGCCTTGTCGTTGAGATATTGGGGGTAGAACGCATGCTCCCAGAGGTCTGAGCACAGTATGACTTTTGACTGTGCGATGTGGTTCAGATTGTGCTTTTCTATCTGGGATATGATGAGCTGTTCGCTGACCGGTTCATAGATCAGCATCGCCCAGCCGCTCCCCTCTACCGTCTTGGAGGCGTCTGAAAACTGCGCCTTGAACTTGTCGAACCCGCCGAAGTCCTTGTTGATCTGGTCTGCGAGCTTCCCTCCGGGGGCGCCGCCGCCTTTGCCCGCAGGGGCCATGTTAGGCCAGAAAAGCGAGTGGAGTATGTGGCCGTCTGCGTTGAAGCCGAAGTCGCGGAGGACGCCCTTGATGTCGATCTGGAGCTCTCCCTTCCTGGACTTCTCCAGCTTCTCCATCGCGGCGTTGGCGCCGTTGACGTAGCCGAGGTGATGCTTGTCGTGGTGGAGCGTCATGATCTGCTTCGAGATGTGCGGTTCGAGGGCGTCGTATGCGTAAGGCAGTGGTGGAAGTGTGTATGTCTTCATCGAGGGAAGCCGAAGACCATCCCGTAAAAATGTTGCCTTCGGACCCCCAGCAGGGAGGACGACCCCGCGGACCTGCTGCCGGTCGGCACCGACGTGGGGCTAGACGGCGACGGCGCGCTTAGACTTGGCCCTCTCCCAGTCGTCTAGGAAGCGCTTCAGCCCGGCGTCTGTGAGGGGGTGCTGCATCATCTTCTCCATCACCTCCGGGGGCATCGTCGCAATGTCGGCGCCCACCTTCGCCGCCTCGAGGACGTGCTGAGGGTGCCTGATGCTCCCCACCAGGACCTCGGCCTTCATGCGGTAGTTGTCCCTGATCTTGACAAGGTCCTCCACCAGCTCCATCCCCCGCTGGCCGATGTCGTCCAGCCTGCCTATGAACGGGCTGATGAAGGACGCCCCCGCCTTGGCCGCCAGGAGCCCCTGGTTCGCAGAGAAGACGAGCGTCACGTTGACCCTCGTCCCCATCCTGCTGATCGCCTTCGTGGCCCTCAGCCCTTCAGGTATCATGGGTATCTTCACCACCACGTTGGGGGCGATCGCCGACAGGCGCTTCGCTTCGGCGACCATCCCGTCGAATTCTGTGGCAACCACTTCGGCGCTCACGTCCCCTTTCACCTCCTTGCAGATCGCCGCTACGATCTCCTCGAACACCCCCGGTTCCTTGGCCACCAGGGTGGGATTCGTGGTCACCCCGTCGACTATCCCCATCTGGTTGAGCCTCCTGATTTGCCCTAGGTTCGCTGTGTCGAGGAAGAGCTTCATCGTGGCGGTGACTTCAGGTTTTGATAATTAAGCCTACTGTCCTCGGAGCCCGAGCGCGGCCTGCTCGACGTTGGCCGCCGTCAGCCCGTACTTGCGGAGCAGGTCGGCTGCCTCCCCGCTCTCCCCGAAGGTGTCCATCACCCCGACCCGGCGGATAGGCACGGGGTAGCGCTCTCCGAGCACCTCGGCCACAGCCGAACCCATCCCGCCCATGACGTTGTGCTCCTCGACGGTCACCACCCGCCCGCAGCTCCGGGCCAGCTTGACTATGGCGTCCGAGTCTATCGGCTTGATGGTGTGGAGGTCAAGCACAGACGCGGCCACCCCCTTCGTCCTGAGCGCCTCCGCCGCCTTGAGGGCCTCCGAGACCATGATGCCGCAGGCGACGATGCCCACGTCCCCCCCTTCCTTCAGCGCGTTCGCCTTTCCATGCTCGTACCGGAAGCCTGCGTCATAGATGACCGGGGTGGACGACCGTGTGAGCCTGACGTAGAAGGGGCCAGGGATGGCCGCTATCGCCTTGGCGATAGCCTTGGTGGAGACCGCGTCCGCCGGTACGATTACGTTCATCTTCGGGATGGCCCTCATGATAGCTATGTCCTCCACCTGCTGGTGCGAAGCCCCGTCGGGGCCTACGGAGATCCCGCCGTGCGAGCAGACTATCTTCACGTTCAGGTTCGGATAGGCGATGTTGTTGCGTATCTGGTCCACCGACTTCCCCGGGACGAAGATCGCGTATGTCCCCGCGTAGGGTATCTTCCCGGCCAGCGCCATCCCTGCCGCGATGGAGACCAGGTTCTGCTCCGCGATCCCTACGTTGAAGAACCGCTCCGGGAACTTCGAGGCGAAGACCCCTGACTTCAGCGAGCCCGTGGTGTCTGCCCCTATCACCACGACGTCCTTGTTCTCGGCTCCCAGCTCCAGCAGGGCGTCCCCGTAGGCGTCCCTCATCGCGGCCACCTTGGAGAGCATCAGAGTTTCCTCCTCGCGCTCTCTGCCCTCTCCCTCAGGGCCGCTATTGCCCCCACGGGGTCCTTCTTCCCGTAGACCCCGGCCCCGGCGACCAAGACGTTCCCTCCCCGCCTCACTACTTCGTGGACGTTGTCTGGTTCCACCCCCCCGTCCACCTCGATGTCCGTCCCGAGCCCTTTCTCCTCGATGTACTCCCTCGCCTTCTGCACCTTAGGGAGGACGGTCGGGTCCAGGGTCTGCCCGCTGAAACCTGGGTTCACGGTCATGACCACCAGGGTGGATATCTTGTCAAGGCGGTCGAGGGCCCACCGCGGGACCTCCGTCTTAGGCTTGACCGCCAGCCCCACCTCCCGCCCCCTCCCCCTGACGACGCGCTGGAGCTCGTCGAAGCTCCCTCCGTTCAGGACCTCGGCGTGGAAGGTGACGATGTCCGACCCCGCGTCCAGGAACTTCTCCACGTACGCCTGCGGATTCTCTATCATGAGGTGGGTGTCGAACTTCAGCTCCGTCCTGGGCCTCAGCGCCTTCACCGTCCCGGCCCCGAAGGTGATGTTGGGGGCGAAGTGGCCGTCGATGACGTCCAGGTGAATCTGGTCGGCGCCCCCCCGCACCGATATCTCAACCGCCTTCTCGAGGTCCCCGAGGTCCCAGGCGAGGATCGACGGGGCTATCCTGATCCCGTTCATGGCGTCACCCTAGCTCGCTCAGGACGTCCCGGAGCTTGTCCTTGGCCGGGGGGGTCCCGTGGTAGTGGGGGGACCACTCCATGAACGAGATCCCCTTCCCCTTCACCGTGTGGGCGATGATCACTGTGGGCCTGTTCCTGGTGCCGATGGCCAGGTCGAAGCCATCGATCAGCTGCGCCAGGTCGTAGCCGTCCACCTCTATGACGTTCCAGTTGAACGCCCTCCACTTCGCGGCCAGGGGCTCCAGGGGCATCACCTGCTCTGTCAGCCCGTCCTGCTGGATTCCGTTCCTGTCTATGATCGCGGTCAGGTTGTCGAGGCGGAACTTCGAGGCAGACATCGCCGCCTCCCACACCTGCCCCTCCTGCTGCTCCCCGTCCCCCATGAGGACGTAGGTCCGGTATGCCTTCCCGTCGAGCTTGGCAGCCAGGGACGTCCCCACTGCGAGCGAGAGGCCTATCCCCTCAGACCCGGCCGGGGCCTCGACCCCTGGGACCCCCATCGAAGGGTGGCCCTGCAGCCTGGAGCCTATCTTCCTCAGGGTCATCAGCTCCTCGACGGGGAAGTAACCTGCCTGGGCCAGGACCGAATAGAGTAGAGGCGCCGCGTGCCCCTTGCTGAGGAAGAACCTGTCCCTGTCGGGCCACTTAGGGTTCTTCGGGTCGTGGCGCATCACGCGGAAGTACAGTGTGACCAGGAGCTCGACGGCGGAGAGCGAGCCCCCGGGGTGACCCGACCCCGCCTCGGCAAGCGCCTCGAGTATCAGCTTCCTGGTGTTCCTGGCAGTCTCCTTCAGCCTGACGACTTCCTGGGCGGTCTCCACTATCTCCTCACCGGGACCTGCACTATCCTGCGGACGAAGTCTCCTGCGCCAAGGGCCTTGTCCTCGAGGTTGTGGAGGGAAAGGGACGCTATCCTGGGGAGCTCGCTCTTCGCCTGCCCGGCTATGTTGCTGAGGACGGCAGCCTGGTACGGGTTCCCCCCGGAAGCGACAGCCAGGCTGAAGACCCCGGTCATGGCGTCCCTGACCCCCACCTTGCTGAAGAGGTTCTTCTTGCCGCCGATGGGGGGGAAGAGGGTGACGTTCTCCTTGTCGAAGAGGGTGACCCCCTGCTCCCCGCGGGTGACGAGTATCGCTTTCGACTCCAGGCGGCTGAGGAGGTTGACCCCCATGTTCCTGAGGCTCGTCTCGTTGACCATGGCCATCCCCGTGGCGTGCTCCGCCTCCTCGAGGTTGGACTTCACGTAAGTGACGCCTGAGAAGTCGAGATAGTGCCGCATCTTGGGCTGGCCTACGATTATCTTCCCCATGGCGTGGGCGGCCGCGACTATCCCCCCGATCAGGAAGCTGGTCACGGCGCCCCTGTCGTAGTCGGAGATTATCACGCAGTCGACCTCCTTTATCTGAGGCTCTGCCTCCGCGAGGAGCTTCTTGGAAAGGGCCACCGGGGCGTCCCTCCTGTCCTCCTTGTCGACCCTCAGGGCGTGGAAGTTGTTGACCAGATACCAGGTCCTGAGCGAGGTAGGCCTCGTGGCGTCCGCGACGACCCCGCCGAAGGCGAGCCCGTACTTCGTGAACTCAGCTTTGAGCCAGTTCCCGTACTCGTCCGACCCGACCAGGCCCACCAGGCTGACGGACGCCCCCAGCGACACGAGCTCTCTGGAGAGGTTCGCCGCACCCCCCGGGAGGAGCGTCTGGCCAACGAAGTCCCCCGCGGGGACAGGCGCTTCACGCGCGAGCTTGCGGGCAGCTATCTCGACGAAGCGGCTCACCAGGAGGTCGCCCACCACGAGGACCCGGCGGCCCTGGAACTGGCGGAGGACAGAGGTCAGCTTCTCTCCGTCGACCGAGTCCAACGGCAACCTTTTTTCGAAAAATACTCTGCTTGGCCCCTAGTTAAAGATTGGTCGGTTTCTTCTCGCCCTTCCCCTCCTCCTTCCACTTCTCCTCCAGCAGCTCGCCCAGGACCTCGACCGCCTTCCTCACCTCCCTGTCCATGGCCAGGGGATCGTACCCCTTGGGCGGGGGAAAGTCCAGGAACCTCTGGTTGGGGTCGGCCCCGAGGAAGTCCTTGCTCGCCTCGTAGATGGCCATCAGGGTGGGTCCGTCCAGCCTCCTCAGCTCGGACTTCCATGAGTGGTGGAACCCCTTGTCAGAGAGGAAGGTCAGCTTCACGTCCCCTTCCGCCTCTTTCTTCACGTCCTCCCAGAAGACCCTGTCGAACTCGCTGGGGGAGGCCTCCCCTGACTTCAGCTTGGCGGCGTATGAGCCGATGAGACGGGAGACCCTGTCAGGGGTCACTTCGAAGTGGGCCGCGATCTTCTCCTCCGTCAGACCGAGTCCCTTGAGGTGGTAGGCGCCTTCTTCCAGAACCTCCTCGCTGATCTCGGCGTCCGACGATGGCAACGGGCCGGCTGCGCCCCTGCTCCGCTTTAAGATGTGCGCGGCGGTTCGCTACTCGAAGGGCGCCCTCGCGCGGCTGAACGACGAGACGGGCCGGCGGACTCCGTCTGTCCGGGGGTTGGGCGAAGTCGACGAGAGGGGAGCGCCGGACCAGAGAAGCAGCGCTTCAGCGCCTCTTCACGTAGAGGAACCCGCCCTCCTCCTTCACATCATAGAGGGGCTCGTCCGGGAGGGGCGCGTCGAATATCCCCTTCCCAGTCTTCAGGTCCCACACAGTCCCGTGGCCGGCGCAGGTCACCTCGGTTTCGAACAGCGTCCCCTCTGAAAGGTCCCACTCTTCGTGGGTGCAGTACGCCCCCATGCCATAGTACTTCCCGTCTACGTTGGCCAGCAGGACGTACTCGCCTCCGACTTCGACGGTCAGCATCGAGTCGGGGAGGACTTTCGAAGCCTCGACCGCCCTCACGAACTCAGCCATGGCGCAGCCAACTCCCCCGGGCGCTAAATCCTTTCCTCAGGGGCCAGCCTTCAGGGCGGCCTCCAGCTCGACCAGGTCCTTGATCGAGTCTACGAAGCTCCATTCCCCGTAGTAGGGATAGGAGAGGAGCTCCCCACGGGTGACGAGCCTGGGGAACGTCTCCCTCTCGATGTCCCCCTTGTCCGGGAGGTTCTTCGCTATCTTCGGCCCGTTGAGGACGTACACACCTCCGTTGATCCAGACGTCTGGGAAGGCGGGCTTCTCGTCGAAGCCCCGGATCATCTTGAGCTTGTCTATCTTCACAACGCCGAACCTGGAGCGGTAGGGGACGACGAGCATGGAGGCAGATACACCCCCGGACCTTCCGAAGTCCTCGAGCATCCTGGCGAGGGGGAGGTCGGTGACGATGTCCCCGTTGGTCACCACGAACGTCCCCTCGTCCGGGTGCTTCGCGAGCGCTTTCTTGATCCCGCCGCCGGTCCCGAGGGGCTCCTCCTCCACAGAGTAGTCGACGGCGACGCCGTTGAAGCGCGCCCCGAAGTGCTCCTGCAGCCTCTCCCACTTGTAGCCGCAGGCGAAGGTGACCGCGTCGACCTTCGCTTCCTTGGCGAGCCAGTCGATCTGGTATTCGGAGATGGGCCTGCCGTTGACAGGGATCAGGGCCTTCGGCTTGTCGTCGGTCAGAGGCCTGAGCCGCATCCCCAGGCCGCCGCTGAGGATTATCGCCCTCAAGGGACGCAGCCGTGTCCGACCCCACTCGATAAATGCTTTCCTCGGAGGGGCGGGAGGCGGTCGGGGCTAGAGGGTCACGTTGAGGGACGAGGCCAAGGAGACAGGGACCCTGGCGGCTGTCGTCACGAAGACACTCGCGGTGTAGGTCCCAGGGGGGACCGTCGGGGATATGGTGACGAAGCACTGGACCGTCTGGCTCCCCGTGAAGGAGCAGGAGGCTACGTTCCAATAGGCGGTCTGGCCGGCAGTGTTAGTGAGCGCCAAGTACACGAACCCGTAGAAAGAGCCTGAGTAGGTGCTGGTGTAGTTCGCCAGCACCCCCTGGTAGCCGTCGATGGTCACCAGTTTCATGCCTGACTGCGAGACGCCGTTCGTAAAGTAGGCCGGCGACGCTGCGCTGCCGGGGGGGGCTACGGGGAGCAGCATCAGGACTACGAGGGCGAAGAGAACCTCCCGCAAGTACGACCTCAAGCTGCGTCGACAGTTGCCGCTTGAGTATATAATCATACCAAATTGAATCGGAGCCCGGGGCATTGCAGAGGGCGCCAGCCTGGCACCCGTAGGCCCGGTTTCATGACGTGGATTAAGATAGGCGCCGACTGAACTCATACCCAGCTTACGCTAGGTCTGCTAAAATAAAGAAAGGGTCAGGAGAGTCTCTTACGAGATCTTCCTGACTAAAATAGCTAGCTCTAGGACTAGGGTTATCGCTGCGAGTACGGCGACTACCAAGACGTAGGTCTGGGTAGCCGAGATGGCGCTGCCCGAAGGCAGCGATGACTGGATGCTGTTGACCGTTGTCTGGATGCTCCCCACCGTGGAGGTGAGGCTGTTGATGCCGCTGAGGATGGTGCCCACGTTGGTGCTGATGGTCCCTACCGCAGAGGAGACAGTGCCCAGCGTGGAGGAGATGGTGCCGAGGTCGCTCATTATGGTCTGCTGATTCGCCAGCACTTTGTTCAGGGTGGCGTTGATCTGCAGAAGTGCAGCGGTCTCGTTGAAGCTCGTAGTGGTTGGCGCGGTGTAGGAGAACGTGGTTGTACCCGTCGCACCGTAGGAATCGAGGGCCGTGATTGTATAGGTCCCGGTGACCCACGCAGACGTTCCGCCGACGGCCGTCGAGTAGCTGAACGAGCCGCTTGAGACGGTCACGCTCGCTATGTCGACAGTCTGGCCTGATGGGTTCTTTACTGTGATGCCCACCTGGTCTGGCTGGGTCGGTGCGGGGCTTATGGTGCCGGAGATCGTATAGGTCTGCGAGCCGCTGTATGAGGCGCCGGCCGCTGGGCTGGTGAACGTGATGCTACCAGCTGCGGTGGCGATCATAGGCGACAGCGCTAGGACCAGTGCGATCGAGACTGCGGCGATTGCAGGGAGTGTCTTCATGGTGGCCACCCGATTAGACGGTGACGGAGATTGTGGTGGATACTGATACGGGCAGGTTACCCGTGGTGAAGACGAAGATGCTCACAGAATAGGTGCCGCTCGCGAGGCCTACCGGCTCCGCGATGAACACCGACTGCGTCGCACCTGCGCCCACCGTGAGGCTGCCTGTCCCGATTCCCATGGTCTGGCCGGCGCTGTTCTTGAAGACAGCGAAGACCACGACGCTCTGGGAGGTTGGGTTAAGGTTGGTGTATGACGCGTTGATGCCTGTGAACGTCCCGATGGTCGTTGTTTGAGGAGTGCCTGAGACGACGAAGGACTGGGCGAACGGCACGGTCACGTGCACCGTGATGGTGCTCGAGTTGCTGTTCCCCGCCAGGTCGCTCGCGCTGAGTTTGACGGTCCAATTCCCGGTCGTGAGACCGGAGATTGTGACGCCGTACGTCACGCTGCTCCCTAGGCTGTTGGTCCCGGTCACCTTGGCGGTTAGTGTCATGGTTGCGGAGGTCTGGAGATTTGTCGCGATTGCCGTGACGCTGCTCGAGTTCAGGTCTCCCTCAGCGTCGACTACGTTCGCCGACACTGTTGCGGGGGACGAGATGTTGGCATTGTTCACGGTCACGAAGTTGATGCTTGGCGCTGCGGTGTCAACGAGCACCTGGTATTGGGCACTCGAAACCGTGTTACCGTTCGCATCGGTGGCGTTGAAGCTGATTGTGTGCAGTCCAGCGCCGACGTTGACGGCCATCGCCCATGTCACTGGGGAGGTCGACTCCGCCTGGCATGCCGACTGGGTCCCTGCTGTGTAGCAGACCTGTGAGATCGCGTCAGCAGATGCCCCCGTGGTCGGATAGCCGGTTGAGACGCTGGCGTTGCCGTGGAAGACGATTGGGGTTGTCATGGAGTAGATGGCGCCCGATACCGGCATCGGGGAGGTCACGAAGAGACTTGGCTTGGGGCTGACGACCGTTAGGGTGCTCGTACCAGTCACCGCCTTCCCCGCGACCACGCCGGATGCTGTGATCGTGAGAGAGCCGGTTGCCGATGGCGCGGTGTAGATCACCGCTCCGAACGAGCTCCCGGTGGTAGAGTGCTGAGCTGTGATATAGACGCTTGTGGCTGAGAGAGTTCCTGCGGTCGCGCCGAGGTTGACCTGGATGGTGTTGGCGTTCGATGCTAGAGTCACCATGTTCCCATAAGCATCTACCAGGGTTGCATCCAGGTAGAGTGTGCCGGAGGGGACAACGCTGGTCGTGGAGTCTGAAAAGACAGGCGGGTTACCAGGCGCGGCGTAGAAGTATGTGTTGACAGCGAAAGAGGCCGCTGGGCCTGCTGCTGTCACCGCAGTTCCGCTCGTGTTGGGTGTGGTTGAGTTCGCCAGTTCGTTTGTCGGGGTGCCATAGATAGGTGCCGTCACGTTGGCGACGAACTCGACTGTGGCTCCCTTGACGTTGTCTATGCTGAATGATGTCTGGACCATTCCGCTGCTGTTGGTGGTCAGTGTGATGACATGCATGCCGTTGCTGAAGTGACCAGAGTACAGGCCGTCGCCGAGGCTGACCTGCCCGGTACCAGGAAGGTAGAAGGCGATGTTGATTGGGACGCCCGACTGAACGGTCGGAAGGGTCGCGTAGACGCTGATTGAGCTCCCTGCCTGAGGCGCAGTGCTGCTGACTGCGGGTGAGGGCGAGGAGGTGGCGAAGGTGGATGTGGTTGCCGTCCCGCTGTTACCTGCGACGGTGAATGCCGTAGCCGAGGCGCCGTAGGTCCCGGATATGGTCGCACTGAGCTGCCCTGCCGTGCCATATACGGGGGACTGGAAGTAGTTGTATGGGAGATCCCCGCTGACTGCTGTCGAGGTGCCCCAGGGCGTCGCGATGCATGCAGCGCTTGTGCTGCAGCTTATGGTCGAGGGCAACGTGGTGGATGTGACGCCGTCAAAGACGCCGCCGCCGGACAGCGCAGAGATGGTGATCGAGTTGATGGTCAGGGTCGAAGCGGTAAAGGCGATCGAGTTGCCAAAGCTGTCGGCCACAGAGTATGTGACCTGGGTGGTGGTCAACTCGGCGCCAGTGAAGTGGTTAGGATATGTCGTCGAAGTCGACGTGGTGGTTGCCTCAGTCCTGAGGTAGTTGCTGGACTCCCCACTGATCAGGAAGGTCACCTGTGAAGGTGGTCCTGCCTGTGTGGTCACAGCTGATGTCGCTGACGATAGGACAGTGGCTGTGCCGGCAGTTGACTCCGGGGTGTTGACGCCAAGCGTCGCTACGACGAAGTTCGAGTTCCCAGCGGTGTTGCTGGGGGTGAATGTCGCGGTCGCGACTCCGTTGGAGTTCGTCACCGAAGTGACTGCGGTCACCGTGCCAGTTCCTGTCCCGCCGACTGTCCAGACTACTGGGACGCCGACTTCAGCAGCGGAGCTGCTGTCGAGGAGGGTTGCTGTGACAGTGTACGGGGAGCCGCCTGCTGTGAAGGTGGTGGAAGTCGGCGACAGGGCAACCGTCAGGGTGCCGCTGCTGTCGACCTCGTAGAGTGTCAACGATGGCCCCGAGTAGAACGCACTGGACGACGCGTCTTGAATCGTCGTCGTCAGTTTTCCGCTCGCTGGGTACGATGACACTGATGGCGCGGCTATGCTGAGTCCCGTGATCACGAGCGCTATGCCAGGGGCGGAGTTTCCTCCGGTGCACTGCACCGAAACTGACGTCACAGAGCATCCCGTAGAGGCGAACGTTGCCGCCGACGGGGTGCCGCTGACTGTCCAGCCCGAAGGCATGGATATCGTGAACCCGGTTATCGCGTAGTGGTTAGTGGCTGGGTTGTTTATTGTCAGCGTGACTGTCGTCGCACCAGTCCCCGAGAGGACTGTGCTGCTTGAGGTGAGCGTGTAGCTTGAACCTGAATTTGCTGCGCTCACCGTTGCCGCCAGCGGTACCAGGAGCAAGGCCCCTGAGAACGCCAGCAAGGCGACGATGAGTCCTGAGCTAAATTTTCTTTGATACGCATTCGTAGGCGTATACATATTTTCAAGTTGGAGGGCCCGTGGATTTGTATATAAGGCGTATGGACAAATCGTCCATATTCAGTTCGCTGCTGACTTCTGGAAGGGAGAACTGGACCGTTGTCGGGTCGCGCCTCATTCTTTCAGGCGTGCAGGTTCAGCACAAGGTGGATCAGGCCGATTTGGCCAGAATCGCCTTAGTCCTTTCTTGGCTCTGGGCAGCTAGACCTATAGTCGGTGCTAGACCACCACGACATTTACCGACCCCCCATAGGGGAAGATTTTCACTAGCACAGTGCCAGGCGTTGAAAACGTGTGGGTGTAGTTCGCTCCGGGAGGGATCGGGACAGAGAACAGGGTGGATGATATCTGGACGGTGGCGGTACTCCTGTTGAACCAGACGACCGGGGTAACGCCATGCTCTGCCCTTGCAGACGTCACGTTGGGACCACCGGGGCCGATGCTGACCCCAACCGGAGTCGGGACGTAGCTACCGACCGCGTAGGCCGTCTTCCCGCCGATGACCGTCACAGAAACAGGGCTAGGAGTCCGATACCACTCCAGAGGGGCGTAGCTCACTGTGTAGGTCCCCTGGCGGAGAGTGAGGTTGAACGGCGTGGTGTGGGAAGAACCCGCCACCGTGGCACGGACGGCGAGATATTCTCCTGGGAGCTGCTGTGTCCCTTGAGCGCGCACGACGAGGGTCCCGGTCCCCCCCGCGATAGAGCCGCCGAACCCGAACAGGACTATGACGATCAAAGCAATTATGGGGCCGAAGAAAAGGAGCTGCCCCAGTTTCTTTCTTTGTCTTTGTCTGGCCACGGCAGACTTGAACCCGTGGATGACATAGAGAAAACGATTGCGTTCATGGCAGGACAGTCATACTGGCCGAACGCAAGCCCGGGCACGTTCGACTGCACGGCATGTCGGGTCGGAGGAATGCGGAGCAGCTTCGCGTCGGTGTTGTTGTAGTCTAGATGCATCCTCTGCGACGGCACATTTGTCGTCCAAGGAGGGCCTGGGAAGGAATCTGGAAGACGGGTAGGGGGCTGAGGAAGACGCAGACCCGTGCCGCCGTCAGGTACCGGCATCGATTCCGCGTGGCGAAGCTAGTCACAAGAGTGAGTTTCTGACGCACTCGAAGGCGCCGTTCCTGCAGATGATGTTTGAGTAGATGAATGTGGGGTCAGTGACTTGACAGCGGAGTCTGGGGTGTGCGAGGCGAGCAAAGACATCGCGGAGCTGACGAGAACCTGGTCTTGGTGGATCGACGAGGTCTGCTGCAAGAAGCCTCTTGTGAGGTCAGAAGTCCAACCCCCGGCGACGGTCGGTGTGAAGAAGAGAGCGACTAGAACTACAACCCCAAATCGGTCAGGGTCGCACTTCCTCAGTATCTTGACAGTGGTTATCTTCCGCTGTGGCAAGACCCCATCCAGACGGTAGCCCGCCAGCCGCGTCAGAGGAGAAGATCGAGGAGCAGCATAGGCGGGTGGGCTACGGGACTCCAGCCTTAACCGCCGGCAAGACCTGTTGTTGGTTTTGCAGTTTAAAAGGAGCCCCGGAAGAGCCGGTCCTCTTGTCAAGCCAGGTGTCTGTCGAGTCGGACCAGGGCAAGCCGCTCATGCCGCAGCAGCCGGAGGTGAACATAGGAACCTCTGGGCATGTGGACCATGGAAAGTGTGTCCAATTTTCCAATTATGCATTGGTAGACGGTATGCCGATGACGGGGCAAGAAATCCAGCAGCTGGCGCAGACCAAAGGGCGGCTGATTGCGGAAGTCGACGGCGGGTCGGTGTTCTCCTTCCAAGAAAACTCGGTGGTAAGTATTGACGGATCATTCAAACCGATCGTCAGCCGTGCCTTGTTCTATTCAGAGCGCTACCAAGGGCCGATGGTGGAGATATTGACTCGATCAGGAAGAGCGATATCGGTGACTCCTGCACATCCGCTACTTGTCAACAGAAGAGGCAGCATAATTTGGTTACCTGCAGGCAAACTCGAAGAAGGAGACGATGTAGCGATTCTCAGGACTGTCCCTCTTCCCGAGGATGCGCTATTTGCCGAACCGTTTGAAAAACTTGAGGACAAATATAACGTCGTGACGTGGCAGCAGTATCAAGAACTCGCGAGACTGACGAATGACTTCTCGAAGCTGAACGATATCAGCGTCCCTCAGATGAATCAGGTCAGGATACTGCTAGGCTTGGGCATCAAAGACTTCTGCAGAATGGTGAAGATGAGTCCGTTGACATACAGGAGAATCTCGAAAGGTCAGGTGAAGCCTCCTAAGCTTCAAAACGCCTTGATAAACGCCCTTTCACGAAATGAAATCACAAGGCTATCAGAAGGTGAATTTGTTGTTGAAAGACGAACCGGCGGGATGAAGATTCTTCGGTTGAAGACAGTCAACATGGATGAGAACTTCGTCAAGTGGCTAGCTTTCGTTTGGTCGGAAGGATCTGTCGATGCGAACTCTGTCAAGGTTACACGGACAATCCAGATGGAGATGGTTAGAGAGTGGACTGAAATATCGCGCAGAGTCCTGGGGACTGAAGTCAAAGCTGACCCCGCCGGTCACTACGCAATTTGCAACACACCGCTAGTTGATTATCTCAGGTTCAAGTTTGGTTTCGGGCCCCGCACTGGGGCAGGACACTCCATTGCACCTTGGGTATGCAAACTTCCTGTGAGCATGAAAGCAATATTCCTGAGATGGTTCCTCACCCTAGATGGAGAGTTTGACGAACACTCCGGCCGGATAGTGGTGTCCCATGAGGACGAAAGGAGCGTCATAATAATTTCGTATCTGCTTCATTCCTTTGGGATTGTGCCTCGGCTGGGGAAGAAGACCCAGCGCCTGAAGAACAGTGAAAAGGCTCACTACAAGATTTCGATTTCAGGGAGAGGAGATCTCGCTATCTTCGCACGGGAAATCGGCTTCGAGGACCCACGAATCCAAGACAAGCTGAGACGATACCTCCGGAAGACCAAGGAAGAATCAGAGGAGACCGATTTCTCGACTCCAATCGATTTCGAGTCCATCAGGAACCATCTACGCCTGTCAGGGCTCTTACGCGAAGGGTTCGGCGACAACGTCCTCCCACCCGTCAAATCGTCGTCTTGGTACAAGGCTTACGAGACGGCGAGAAACAGCAGTCGATTATCGCGGACCAAGCTGCTCCTGCTAATACATGAAGTTGATAATCAAATCGATCGGCTCGAACAATCCCTCTCGACGTTAAGACTATCGTCAGCCAATATCCTCGCACACGTGTCTCTCGCCGGAATGTCCCAAGAAACTCTTGCGAGTGAGCTCGGCTACAGCCGCAGGAAGCTGATAAGAGCAATCAGGAAGGGCACCGATTCAGAGCTGGAAACGCTCGCACTACACGTAGAGCTGAAGACCCGGCAGAGCATCAAATCCATCGATTCCTGGCTTGTCCAACTGCGCAGGCTGGCCACGACCCCGTTGGAATTCGATAGGATCGTCGAAATCAAACGTGAAGCGTACGACGGGATGGTATTCGACCTGAGCGTGCCTGGGCCCCGAAACTTCATCGGAGGCACCTCCTCGATTGTCTGCCACAATACGACCCTGACCCAAGCCATCACTGGAATCTGGGCGAGCGCCCACAGCGAGGAGCTGAAGCGCGGGATCACCATCAAGGTAGGGTACGCCGACGCCGCGTTCTATCGGTGCACCCAAGACCATGGGGTGGCCTCTTACTCGACGAGCCCCGTCTGCCCCGTGTGCGGGAGGAAGACCGTCTTTCTGAGGGCGATAAGCTTCGTCGACTGCCCGGGGCACGAGAGCCTCATGACCAACATGCTCGCCGGGGCGTTCCTGATGGACGGAGCGCTCCTCGTGATTGCGGCCAACGAGCCGGTCCCCAAGCCGCAGACGAGGGAGCACCTCCAGGCCCTCCAGATGCTCGGGATGAAGAAGATAGTGATAGCCCAGAACAAGGTCGACCTGGTCACCGACGCGGAAGCAGAGAAGAACTACTCCCAGATCCAGAAGTTCGCGAAGGGGACAGTGGCTGAAGGCGCGCCGATAGTCCCCATCTCCGCCCAGCAGAGGCTGAACATCGACGCCCTGATCGAGGCTCTCGAGGAGGTGGTCCCCACCCCGAAGAGGGACGCGGGGGCGAGCCCCCTGATGTACATACTCAGGAGCTTCGACGTGAACAAGCCAGGGGCGGACGTCCAGGGGCTATCCGGAGGGGTCCTGGGGGGGAGCCTGACCAGGGGCGAGCTGAAGGTGGGGGACGAAGTGGAGCTCAAGCCAGGTATGGTGGACGAGAGGAGCGGGAAGTTCGTCCCTGTGATAACCAGAGTGGCGAGCCTCCAGACAAGCGCGGGCCTTGCGGAGAGAGTAGGGCCAGGGGGGCTCATCGCCGTTGGGACCCACCTAGACCCCACTTTCGTGAAGGGGGACCAGATGGTGGGTAGCGTCATTGGGAAGCCGGGGACGCTCCCCGAGTCCCTCGAGCACATAACGCTGGACGTGGCGCTGCTTGAAACAGCCGTCGGCGCCGCGGAACAGGTGAAGGTCGAGAAGATCAAGCTCTCGGAGACGGTCAGGCTCAACCTCGGCACTGCATCCACCCTTGCGGTCGCAACCTCGGTGAGAGGCGAGGTCGTGGAGCTGGACCTCAAAAAGCCGGTGGCAATCGAGAGCGGCATGAGGGCAGCCATAAGCAGGAGGATAGCAGAGCGCTGGCGCCTCATCGGCTCAGGCGTCCTGAAGTAGGGCCCATCGTCCGCCCGCCTGCTCAACTGACGGCGGCTGCTCGTGCGGCTTATACCTGAAGGTATCTTACCTTTACGTCACGTTCCTTAGCTAACTCGCCGTCTGTGGTGAGGATTGTCCCCCTCTGTCTCTTTGCGAGTGCCAGGACGAACGAGTCGGCAAGCGACAGCCTGCTGTTCCGGCACTTCTCCATACCTGCCGCTCTGGATTGCCCTACGCTCGTCTCCATCACGGTCATGCGTTCTACGTGTTGTCGGGACCTTAGGAGCGCGACGTCCTTGCCCGACCATTGACATCCCTTGTAATAGTACTCGGCCAGTGTAACCGACGAGACGAGGCCCTCGGCTTCGCTACATTCGATTCTTTCTACGACAGCGCGGAGTCGCTCATCTTTGGCGTAGATGAGGGACAGCGCACCGGTGTCAAAGACAAAAGATGTCATTCGTGAGCCTCCCCTCGATGCTCTGTTTCCAGCTCGTGAATCGCCTGGATTATCTTGTGCCGCTCGTGGACCCCGCTGCCGTAGACCTCTGACAAGGGAGGTATCCGGATGACGGTGAGCCCGTGCTCCGTCTCGACGAAAGCGAGCTTGTCACCCTTATGGATGCCATACTTCTTCCGAATAGAAGCCGGGATGTTGACCATGCTCTTGCTCGTCACTGTCGAAGTCTCCGTCATGACCATACAAAATCGCAAACACCATATATTTGATTCGCCTTATGATATGCACCAGTGGCAAGTGTGACATTGCAGAGGGTAATCTTCGACAGCAGCTTCCTGATGGCTGTGGCGGAGTCGCCGACCACCTGGTTCGAGGACACGGTCGAAGCCGTCGGAGGGTTCCGTCCCATCCTCCTCGGTTGCGTGAAGTCGGAACTGGAGCGCCTGGCGTCAGAGGGGGGCAGGAGGGCCCGGACCGCCAGGGTAGCCCTCGAACTCTCCTCAAAGTTCTCACCGGAGCGGTGCGGGGACGCGAAGGTCGACGACGAGATAGTCTCCGCCGCCAAGACACTGGAAGGGGTCGTCGCGACGGTAGACTCGGACCTCCTCGCCTCCCTGAAGGTGGCCCGCGTCAGGGCGATCTCCCTCGGCGGCGGCAGGGTACGCCTCGTCTGACCCTGGCCTCACGTTCTGCAAGTGGTTAAAACGCCGGAATGCGGCTAGGAGGGGGTGGCGCCTAGCGGATTAGACCTGGACGCCCCCCGGGAAGCGGAGCGCATCTATGCGTTCGTCAGGAGGACCGTCGCCGGGGCGGGGGCCGAGGGGGCCGTGGTCGGGCTGAGCGGCGGGATAGACAGCTCGGTCGTCGGGGCGCTGTGCGTCAGGGCGCTGGGGAAGAGCAGGGTCTTCGGTCTGCTTCTGCCATCAGAACACACGCCCAAGGAGGATGTGGATGACGCTCAATCGCTGGTGGAGTCTTGGGGGATAAGGTCGGCGATTGTCAGAATATCCCCTATCCTCGATTCGTTTTCGTCTGCTCTGGGAGGCGAGAGAGTCAGGATGCCGTACGCCAATCTCCAAGCACGGATAAGGATGAGCATCCTCTATTTCTACGCGAACAAGATGGATCACTTGGTCGCAGGGACTGACGACCGGAGTGAGAACCTACTGGGCTATTTCTGTTACGACGAGAAGACGCGCGTCGTGACAAAGCAAGGCCCGAAGGGAATCGGTGAACTCAAGACAGGCGATGTCGTGTTTTCGTTCGACCCCACTACCAAGAAGGTCAAGGAATCGAAGGTCGATGGCGTTTTCGTCTTCGATTACAATGGAGAGATGATCAATTTCAGGTCCAGAAACGCGGACATCATGGTCACCCCGAACCATCGGATGCTTGTCATTCCATCTGCCACCGGAGACTGTCGATATGTAAAGCCGGTCTTTCGACCAGCGCAGGAATGTCTACGGCGCGAGTATACAGTCGTTCCTATACCCGCTGGCTGGGACGGAGTGGGGGGTCTTCCCGCGGAACTCCAGGTTACTTTCAGCCAAAGGCATGTTGTTCGAACGATTTCAGTCCGTATGGAGGACCTGCTCTTTGTCTTCGGGTTGTTCATCGGGGGTGGTTGTGCTATAAAGGGAACGACGGTCGTCCCTGCGAAGTCCGACCTGGCAAGAGGCGAATATCAGGCGCAGGTTCGAGACACCAAAGGAAGAGTCCTCGCCCTTTCACGGCAAGTCTCCGGGCCGAGGATGAAGGCATACGACACGTACGAGACCGACTTCGCGCTCCCGAATTATACCAAAGGCGATGCCCGCCAACGACTCATCCGAATCCTCGAGAAGTACGAAATCGGCTACTCCTTGACGAAAGATTTGGTGAGAATCCCATCTAAAGGGTTGTTTGACCTGTTCAGTCAGTGCGGATTCGACGCTCGTCAGAAGCACATCCCCCCATGGATACTCGATTACCCCTCAAGCTATCTGACATTCTTGCTTCAAGGCCTGAGGGCTAGCGATGGCAGCAAGGGGAAGGGGGAGGCCTATCACACAAGCTCATCCCGCTTGAAGGACGATTTTGTTCAGCTGTGCGTGAAACTCGGAAGGATGCCTAAAGTCCGAACTAGAACCCCGGGGACATCAAGGCTGAAGAGCGGCAAAATCATCAGGTCCCCGAAGTCCTACGAAATCATCTATCCCCGCAAGGTGAAGAGTGGCCGCACGATACGGAACTCCAACGCGAAGAAAGTCCACTACGAGGGCAAAGTATGGTGTCCGTCGGTCCCTCCGTTTGAGAACATGCTCGTTGAGAGAAATGGCAACTACGTGTTCTGCGGCAATACCAAGTGGGGGGACGGCGGGGTCGACTTCCTCCCAATAGCCCATCTCTATAAGACCCAGGTCCGCGAGCTGGGAGCATACCTGGGCCTGCCGAAGGGCGTTGTAAACAAGCCAGCGTCGCCGCAGCTCTGGCCTGGGCAGAGGGCCACCGACGAGATTCCCGCAGACTACGACAAGCTGGACGTGGTCCTCAGCTACCTCTTTGACAGGAAGGCGACGCCTTCCCAGGCTGCTCTGGCTGCCGGGGTCTCAAAGGCCTTGGTGGACCGGGTGTTGGAGATGCACAGGAAGACGGCCCACAAGAGGGCCATGCCGCCCTCCTTGGCCTGATTCGAGGCCAGATTCGTCTCATCTACACCAAAGATTAAAATCGCTGAGTCGAAGGGGTGCTCCGGTTTCTGAATAATTCATGTTTGAGCTTGTGAACCTCGAAGATGTGGTGAGGGTGCCCCCCGACCGGTTCGGGTCCCCCCTCGAAAAGGTCGCCATGGACCTGCTGAAGCTGAAGTATGAAAGCACCATCAACCCCGAACACGGGTACCTGGTCCTGGTCACCAAGGTCGACGTAGACAAGGTTGGGAAGATAATCGCTGGGGACGGGGCGACCTATCACAGGGTGAGGTTCGAGGTCCTCTCCTTCTACCCGCTGAAGCAGGAGATAGTGGAAGGGGAGATAGTCGAAGTGACCGACTTCGGGGCCTTCGTCAGGATAGGGCCCGCAGACGCCCTCCTCCACCTCAGCCAAATCATGGACGACTACCTCAACAGCGACGTGAAGTCGGGGATTATCACGGCCACTCAGAGCAAGAGGACCCTCCGCGTCGGGAGCAGGGTGAGGGTGAGGATCACGGCGGTGAGCCTCGGCCATGGCATCTCCATGGGGAAGATAGGGGTGACCTGCAGGCAGCCCTTCCTTGGAGCGGTCGAGTGGATAGAAGAAGAAGTGGCAAAGGCAGCCAAGGCGCGCAAGGCAGCCGAGCGGACGGAGAAGTAATCGCCATGAAAGAACTGGCCTGCCGCAAGTGCAGGATGCTGACGACCGAGAAGGCTTGCCCCAACGACGGGTCTACCGAGCTGAGCAACGAGTGGTCGGGGCTGATCGTGATAATCAACGCCGAGAAGTCCCAGGTCGCGAAGACACTGGGGATAGCGAAGCCAGGGCGCTACGCCCTGAAGGTAAGCTAGGCCCTTGGCGAGGGCGTTCAAGCTCCCTGAGAACCTGCGAGCGAAACTGTCGGAGCCCCTCGGGCACGTGTTCGGCCCCCAGGAGACGGCCGGTGAGGAGTTCGCCAGGCTGGCCAAGGACGCGTCGATGGTTGTCACGGTCGGGGACAAGGTCACAGAGACGCTGCACCACCTGGGGGCGACCCCGGCTGTCCACGTGGTCGACGGCGTGGAGCGGAGGTCAAAGAGAGAGCTCCCTGACGTCCCCTACGCGAGGGTGGTGAAGGTGAGCAACCCCGCGGGGACCCTGACTCAGGAAGCCATCGAAGGGATGAGGGAGGCGTTCGCTGGGAAGAAGCCTGTCCGGGTGCTCGTCGACGGCGAGGAGGACCTCATGGCGATGCTTGCCATAGCGATGGCCCCGGTCTCAGCCACGGTCTTCTATGGCCAGCCGGGGGCGGGGGTGGTGGCAGTCAAGGTCGACGCCGTGTCGAAGGCTAGGAACAGGGGAGTGCTGTCGGCGATGGGCATCGAGAGGCTATAGGGGCCTCAACTTAATATCCCCGCCAGATTCGGGTGCCCCGGTTTGCAGGTAGAGAAGAAGTCCCAGTCGAAGGTCCTCGACAGGTCCTACGTGGAGCTGACGCTGGAGGACAGGGCGGGGAAGGTCTCGAGGAAGGAGGCCATCGCTGCTGTGGCCCAGGGGATGGGGGTCCCCGTGGAGAACGTGGCTTTGATCAGGATGGAGGGCCAGTCGGGGACGACCAGGGTCCAGGGGAGGTTCTACGTCTACGGCTCCGCCGAGTCCAAGAAGCGTATCCACCTCCGTCATCTCGACGAGCGGGCTCTCTCGAAGGAGGAGCGCGAGAAGCTGAAACAGGAGAGGAAGAAGAAGGCTGCAGCGCCGGCAGCTGCTGGGGCCAAGTAGGCATGTCCAAGCAGCCCGCCCCAGCTCAAGCGCCAGCTCCTGCCCCCGCCGCGGCATCGGCCCCTGCGGAGGAGAAGAAGCCGGAGAAGAAGGAGAAGCCGAAGGCCCCGAAGCGGAGGATACAGGTCCACAAGCTCTACGAGGTGGGCGAGGGCTCGCTCACCAGGCTGAGGAAGGAGTGCCCAAGGTGCGGCAAGGGCTACTTCATGGCCCAGCACGGCGACAGGCTCACCTGCGGCCACTGCGGGTACACGACGTACACCAAGAAGGGCTAGGTGTAGGCTGCCATCAGGTCCCTGAGCATCTTTGCCATCCCAGGGGTCAGGAACGGCCTGAAGGGGCCGAAGTACTTCGACCCCCTGGCCTTCGCCACCACAGAAGCGTCCCCCTCCCTGACGTAGGAGTCTAGGAAGGCCGCGGCCACCCTCTTCATCGCGTCTTCTCTGTTGGAGAGCTTGGCGGTGTAGTACAAGAACTCTGCCACGTCCCACGCCTGGTCCCCGCCGCTGCACGCCTGCTCCAGGTCTGTGAGGTAGAGCCCTTCCCCGGAGACGATGACGTTGCTCGGCTTGGCGTCCCCGAGCGCCATCCCCCAGCCGTGGACCCGGGCCATCAGGCCCCCGTAGGGCCCCACCTGTGGGAGAGAGGCGCCGTCACCCTTCAGGAAGGCGTTGACCTCCGAGGCCAGCGTCGGGCCCCTGACGAAGTCTTTCACGAGGACCCGCTCTGCAGGAGCGACGGCGATGACAGCCGGGACGAGGACCCCTCTCGCCCTCAGGGAGAGGGTCGCCCCGTATTCGCGGTCCATCCTCGTGAGGGGGCCCGCGCTGAACCTGTTCGCGGTGGACGCCCAGATCCCCAGGAAGGCCCACTTGAGGGACCTCACGTCCGTGTAGTTCTTGACCACGACTGACCTCTCCACCTCGCCGGCCCTGAAGGTGAGGACCCTCGTGGTGGAGTACGGCTCCCCGATGTCCTTCTCCGTGGTGGAGTAGGTGTCCAGCCCCAGGAGGCTGGCCAGCTCCTTCACGAGGAACGACGCGTCAGGTATTATCGCCCCCTCGTCCAGCCTGAGCAGCGAGCGGGGGAGCTCCAGGGGGACGAACCGCGGGGGCGCCTCCCTCATCCGCCTCAGCTTCGACAGCGCCTCCCTGCTGAACACCGACGGCCCTACCCTCCCGGCGTAGCCGTGGACCGCGTACTGGGCCACCCCCCTGGCGGTGACGGAGAAGAGGGACTGCACCCTGGTGAACGCGTCCCCCCTCAGCTTCTCTGGGACGAGCCTCACCCCGTCTGGCCCTGCGACCAGGAAGCCCCTCGGCTGGAGGGCCTCGGCAGCGGCCCTGAACCCTGCCACGGACTCCGCCCGGTTCGCCTCCCCTAGCCCCGTGGTGTACGTGTGGACGTAGCTGTAGAGAGCCGGGGGGTAGATGGCAGCGCGGCTGTGGAGCTTGTCGAAGAGGAAGTAGTCGTAGGGGACCAACAGGCGGCTCCCGAACTCCCCGTAGTCCGAGGACAGGTCGAGCAGGGCCTCGACGATAACACGCTTCTTGTACTCGTGCTCTGCCTTCCGGAACAGCTCGGGGTTGGAGAGCGGCTCGTAGGCGTTGAGGAGCCGCCCCACGACGAACTCCCCGAGGTAAGACGACCGGGCGTCCTGGAGGAGCATGTCCTCGTCCACTATCAGAGCCGACGCCTCGACGGGGTCGCTGACGTACCTGTACCGGACCCCCTCCCTGAAGCGCTTCGCCACTATGATGACGTCGTAGTCGGAGTCTGGCCTGGCGTACCCTGCCACCTTCGAGCCGTAGGCCGCGACACCGGAGGTCTTCGACGGGTCCACGAGCGCGGCAGCGAGCTTCTCTAAGGTGGCGCGCTCCTCTTCTTTCAGCCTCAAGGGCGGGCCTTCTTCCCTAGTTCTGCGACCTTCGCCAGGACGGCGGGGTCGAACTTCGTTGCCGCCACCGCCTCCATCGAAAGGCTGACCCTGTTCTCCTCCGGCCCTACCAGCCGGACGGGGAGGTCCTTCGCTATCCAGGAAGCCCCCACCTTCTTGTTGAGGGCCTCGTCAGACAGCTCGTTCTTGAACTTCCGGCTGACCAGCGAGACGAGAGCCTTGTCGGCGAAGAGGAGCTTGGGGGGGACGACCCGCTCCGCATCGGCGAACGCCGCCTCGTACAGGGTGGTGGCGGTCTCGTCGCTCGTGATGTTGGTCGTGCTCAGCTTTCGGACGAGGTCGACGTAGTGGGTGAACTCGTGGGCGGCTACGGCGTCCATGGTCCCCTTGGTCCCGAAGGCGACCAGGGCGGCGGTGAACTGCACCAAGATGAGGACGACGCCGTTGACCGCGGTCGGGATCACCCTGGCGAAGAGCACCCCCATCTGTCCGTACTCGCTCCCTGATTTCGAGACTGGGAGGGTCGGCTCGACATAGTAGGGTGGGTAACGGAGGCCGCTCGCTTTCTCCACCCGCTCCACCGCCGCCTGGAGGTACTTCATCCTCAGCCTCACCTTCTTGGCCAGCGCCCTGGGGACCTTCTCTTGCGCCACGGCCTGGTCGAGCAGGATCAACGGGTCCAACTGGGCGCTACCTCGGCCCGGTGCATATGAACCTTGGGCGTCACTCGGTGAGCTTGAAACTGACCGGTGGGTAGCGCCTGGAGACCTCCATGAACACCTCAGTGTGCATCACCCCCGGTATCTTCCCTATCAGGTCGTAGACAGTCCTGTGCAGCTCGTCCAGAGACCTCCCTCTGAGGTTTATGATTACGTCGAACCTTCCGGTCACCTCCCTGACGAGCCTCACCCCCTCGACCTTCTCGATCTCGGCCAGGACGCTCTCCCTCAGCTTCGGGTCGATGTTGAGACCTGCCAGCGCCCCGGCCTGCATGCCGAGCATGTCCTCGTTGACCTGCACCGTGAACCGCTCTATCACCCCCCGCTTCTGCAGCCGCTTTATCCTGCTGTACATCACCGAGAGGTTGACCCCGAGCTCCTTGCTGAGCCTGGGGACGGACACAGACGCGTCGGCATGGAGGGAGGAGAGTATCTTCATGTCTAGGTCGTCCAGCCTGGCCAAGCGAGGTCCCTGTGGTCCCGGCTCGACCCCAGATATTTCTGCTTTTCAGACAGGGACTTCACGAGTTTTGCCAGAAACCGGCGCCGGACGTGTCTAGCTAGCTTGCTTTCTGTGGCTCGTCTACGAGCTTGGCGTTCACCTGGAACGTCTCCTCGGTTATCGTCCCCCCTCTCACCAGCTTCCGCTTCTTGGACCCTTCTTCCTTCGTCCTGTACCCCACCCCCCTGGTCATGAGGATGTAGTTCTTCCCTCCCCCCAGCGCGTCCCCGCGCATGGGGAACCCCGCCTTGTCGCTCCCGCCGGTGATCTTTATCTCCCCGGCCAGCCCTATGGTGGCTCCGTCCAAGACGTCCCCTATCTTCCTCCCGATCAGTAGTTGGGCTGGGGAGTCCTTGAGTTCCTTGGCCTCTGACTTGCCTGTCTTGGGGTCAGAGAGGACCAGCTTGAAGCTCGCCATCGAAACCGGCTCCGACTACGCCGGGTAATTAAGTCTAAAACCCGTACATCGGGTCTGCCGCGGATTTTATCGCGACTATCTCGTCGAGCACCCGCTTCTCGTCCTCGGTCAGGGAGCCGAGGAGCTTGGTGCGGAGGAGCTTCGCCTCGTGGCTCCGGGGGGTGGCGTAGAGGGTGTCGTTCTCCTTCACCTGTCTCCCGAGGGTCGGGCCCTGGACCGAGATTGCCACCTCTTCCCCCTCCTTCGCCTCAACGACAGCTTTGCCGTTGTCCTGCACCTGCTCGACCGTCCCTACCTCAGTCCCTTCCGACGACATCAGCTTCACCTTGGGGCGGAGCCTCCCGGCGACCACCACGACCCCGAAGACGGCGGGGTCGTTGCGCCTGAAGAACGTCCCTGGGAGGACCTTGAGCTTGCACGGCCTCGTCAGGCTCGAGAGGGCCGCCCTCTCGTCCGCGTCCCTCTTCGACGCCGCCCAGCTGGCGTAGTCGTCGATGACCTCGTAGATCACCGAGGAGACGAAGATCGGGCTCGAGCCAACGTACTCCTTCGCCTCTGGGAGGACCTTCGAGTCGAAGCCGAGGATCGCGCCGAGGTAAGGGTCGTGCTCCCCCACCACCTGGGCGGCCACGATGTCGTTCTTCGAGATGTCCCCTGTGTCTGCCTCCCTCACGGGGACCCCCCTCTCCTCCAGCATCCTCAGCAGGGCCTCGAGGCCGCCTATGCTCCCCGCCTTCACTATCACTCCCATGTTGTCGGTCTTGACCACGATGTTGGAGAGCTCCTTCTCCATCTCTGCCTTCAGGTCCTGGAACTGCTGCTCGGTGGAGAAGGACGCGATGGAGGTCCCCGCCACCACCCCCCCGAGGTCCGGGGTGACCAGCTTCACCCCTGCGGCGGCGTAGACGGAGCTCACGGGCGTGAACTTGTCCCTGGGGTCGCGCATCTCGTCCAGCGGCTTCGGCATGAACAGCGCCTTCACCTTCGACTTGAACGTCCCGTCCCTGCGGACCAACGAGATGGGGTCTCCGACGCTCAGGGTCCCTTCGGTCAGGATCACGTTGGCGGTCTGGCCGATCCCCACCTCCTCCTGGAGCTCGAGTATGATCCCCCGCGCCGAGCGTGCATCCCCCACCTTCAGCCTCCCCTTCAGGAACTGCTGCGCGAGGCCGATCAGCATGGCGAGCATTTCAGGCATCCCCACCGGGGCCCGCGCCGAGACTGGGACGATGGACACCTGCTGCCGGAAGTCCTTCACCCTGTAGTAGGCGTCTGATTGGAAGCCGAGGCGGTTGAGCCCCCCTACCACGTTGTACAGCCGCTCCTCCAGCTCGTCCCCCCAGGTCGGGACCTGGTCCTTCATCACCTGCAGGAGCGGCCCCTTGCTCCCCTTCCTCCAGCCGTTGATCATGTCTATCTTGTTCAGAGCGACAAGGAAAGGCACCTGCCTCTGCTTCAGGATGTCGATGCTCTCAAGCGTCTGGTTCTCCAGCCCCTTCAGGACGTCGACGACCAGGATGGCTATGTCCGCCGCCGACCCTCCCCTGAGCCTCAGGTTAGAGAAGACAGCGTGGCCGGGTGTGTCTATCATGAGGAGCCCTGGGATGTGCAGCTCCCCCCCAGCGCGGTCCAGGAGGGGCCCGCAGATCTCCTTCAGCGTCGCCATGGGGAAGAAGCTTGCGCCTATCTCCTGGGTTATCCCGCCCACCTCGCGGGCCTGGACCCCTGTCCCCCTCAGACAGTCAGCGATCGACGTCTTCCCGGAGTCTACGTGCCCCAGGATGACTACCACAGGCTGCCGCATGCGGCTTTGCTCTGACATGTCTAATCCAGTTCCTTAAGGTGGCCTCACCCTGGCGTCTTGCCGAAGAAGGCAGCGCTCTCCTTTGTAAAGCTCTCGGTGGAGTCGGAGGCATGGATGCAGTTGTCTGTGAGCCCGAGCCCGAAGTCACCCCTTATCGTCCCCGCCGCTGCCTCCCAGCTCTTCGTCGCCCCGACCATCCGCCTGACAGTCGCGACCGCGTCCCTCCCCGAGAGGACGGCCCCGACGACGGGACCCGAGGTGATGAAGGAGACCAGCTCACCGAAGAAAGGCTTTTGGCTGTGGACGCTGTAGAACTCCTCCGCCTGGGGCCTCGACATGGTGAGCATCTTGACCCTCTTCAGGGCGAACCCCTTCCTCTCGAACCTGCCGATTATCTCCCCTACCAGACCCCGCCTCACCCCGTCCGGCTTCACGACTATCAGGGTGTCTTCGACCGCGCTCATCTCTTAGCAGGCACCCTTGCCCACTTCAGCTTGCGCGGGTCGCGACCCAGCTTCAGGTCGTTGGTCTTGCACTTGGAGGAACAGTATGATTTAGTGGAACCGTCGTTCTTCACGTAGAGGATGCCCGAACCGAGCCTGACCTCTTTACCACAGAAGACGCATTTCTTTGGGACATACATCTCAGGCTACCGCACCTCGACCTTTCGATGGCCTTTGAGACTCTGGATATAAAGACGGCGCCGGCCCCTAGGGGGCCCGGGGCTTGCGGCCCCTGGCTTCAGGTCGGGACGGTCCCTCCGAGATGCCTGAGCCAGTACTGGGCCTCTATGATGAGCCGCTGGCCGAAGTCCTTCGGGTGGGGGACGAACCCCTCGAGGGCCTTGGCCAGGGTCTCCGGGCCGAGGTTTGCCAGGTCCTCCAGGTTTACCGCCCGCAAGCCGGTGGCGCTCCTCAGCCGCGCCCCTATCTCCAGCTCGTTGGCCTGGATGGCCCTGAGCTCCTGCTCTTCTGCGAAGGCGCTCGACAGGAACGGGACGTCCCCTGTCAATATGGTCTCCTTGACCGACCTCCCCTTGGCCTTCATCGCCGCATAGAGGTGCCTTGGGGGGGCCACCTCCTCGAGGGACAGGGCGCCGAACAGCGTCCTTGCCATGGGCATCTTCCTGACCCCTCTCCTCTCCGAGACCATCCTCTTCAGGTCCACCGAGGCGATGAACGGGAAGACGTAGGCGACGCTCTTCGGCACCTTCTTCGCCAGGTTCTGCCTGAACCAGAGCCGTATGGCGTCCTGTGAGTCGAGCCCCGGGGGGGTCCTCGTCGGGGGGAGCACCCAGACCCCGGGCTGGACCGCCTTGAACCCCTTTTCGATCAGCCTTTCTTTGAAGGCGGTAGACTCTTTCTTCTTCTTCGTCTTCTCGTAGGACTTGAAGAGGAGGAGCGACCGGGCCTCGTAGGGGTAGGACCTGAGGAGCTCCTCGGGGGTCAGGCCCGAGTTCTTGAGCTGCCAGTCGAGGCGACGCATCAGCCTGCGGTACATCTCGTCGCTATCTTCAGGAGCTGGCGGGAGTGAAGCGTCCTCCCCGGGGACCTCGATCCTGCCTATGACCGCCAGTATCAGGTCCTCGTCCTTCGTGGAACCAGGTCTGGACATCTTGGCGAGAGGTGCTTTCACCCTGTCGAAGAAGCCCGCGATCCGCTTTACCGCTGACAAGCCCCCGGACACCTGACCGTACCGGATACTGGGAGGAGCATCCCCGCCCTTCGTCTAGGAGAGCTTCCGCTTGACCGCCTTCCTCAGGTCCTCGAAGGCGTCTACGAGCTTCTTCTTGGCGAAATATTCGTCTGACTCGGCGACAACCACCCTGTCGTCGGAGATAGTCACGTCCCCCAGCCTGAGCGGGGCGGGGATCCCGAGCATCGCAGAGAGCTCTTCGACCGACTTCGGGAAGGTCGCACCGGACCTGAACCTGAAGGTGAAGGAGCCCTCCCCGGCGATGGGGGCCGGGTCCAGAGGGACTACCAGGCTCCCCGAGCTGAGCCCGCCGAGCATCTGCTCGTGCACCTCGCGGATGGAGTCCAGGACGTCTTCGCGCTCCTTCCTCAAGGTCGCCGCCCTGTCCTGGTGCCCCGGGTCGGACCAGTCGAGGCCTATCAGGGCGTAGAACGCCTGGTCCTTCTCGTTCCTCTTCGGGTCCTGCTTGATCTCCTGCGAGAGCACTTCGAGCTCGCTCTCGATGGTCTTCAGCCTCTTCTGCTCTTCAAGCAGCCTCCCGGCTGCAACCTCCAGTTCTGTGAGGTTCATCTCTTACCTAGCCAAGGTGGCTCGAGACTTCGATGACAGCCTTCTTGAACTCCTCGTGGGTCAGGTCCCGGTTCTGGTACTCGTCCTTGTACGAGTCCCAGGCGTCCTCCGCCTCTGTGACGATGGGGAGGAGCTTCTTCCCCACCCCCTTGATGTTGAGGAGGACGAGCGCTGACGCCGGCTCGTTGGGCATCGTGGGTATCTTGATGAATATCACCCTCTTCTCCTGGATGCCGTACTTCTCGCCAAGTATCTTCTTGAAGAACTCCCTCTCCTCCGCCCCCACGCTCCCGGCGCACTTGATCAGGACGCAGGCGGAGTCCGTCTTCCCCTTCTCCATCTCCCCCTCCTGTTCGAGGTCGAAGAGCAGCCCGTCGTTCCCTTCCTCGGCCGCCTCCTCTATCGACTTTATGTCGGGGCTCCCCTTCGGGACGAGAGGTATGAGCCATGGGACCACGAACTTCGGCTTGCTCGCTGCCAGCCAGGTCCTGTAGTTGGACATATCCCACTCTGTCTCCCGGATGAACGAATCCATGAACTCTGCGATGACGTGGGCTGCCAGCAGGTTCTTGTTCCTGTAGTCGTGCCAGCCGACGCGGATCTGCTTGGGGAGCTCGTCCACGATGGAAGACCGTGCGTCGAGCTGGTCCTTCAGCCTGTCTGCCTGGAACCTGAGCTCCTTGTTGTCCATCAATATCGGGGCGTCGGAGTACCTGATCTGGTAGGCCAGGTTGAGCACTATGCTGATGTGGGCCGGGCCATAGATGACGGGGTCCCAGCCGAACTCAGGGAGTATCCCGAACGTCGCTATGGTGGCGTGCCCGAGGACGTTGCTCCCCTTCACGTACGACATGAACTCGGACGAGAAAGAGCCGCCGGTCCCCCCGCCCATGCTGAACGGGACCACGAACCCTCTCACCGGCTCGGGCGAGATCGCCTGTATCCTGGATGCGATGTCCTGCTTCCCCACGATCTCGTTCCTGAACCTGCTCCTCCCCTCGGCCCAGTTCCTGGCGGCCCCTCCCAGGCCATAGACAGCGTGCTTGTCCTTCATGGCGAAGAGCTGCGGGTACGACTGCAGGATGAGATTCGCGGAGCGGGGGTCGAGGTCAACGAGCAGCGCCCTAGGGACGAGAGGCGTCTCCCCCTTGTGGAGGGACGCGCCGAACCTGAGAATGGTGCTTCCGTACCTGCGGAGGACCTCCAGCTGCTGCTTCTCGCCCTTCAGCGTCGGCGCAGTGGGGTCGGCCCCCACGTCGATGAGGACCCAGCGATACGCCTCGGCCCCGATGCCTACTCCCGCGTGGCCCATACAAGCCATGATGACGGGGTTAGGAGCTAGCGGCGCCTGGTTTGCTGTCCTGAACGCCAACGTTTCACCTCTATTGCTATCTTTTTTATACGTTTGTCAACTTCTAGGTGGCAAGCTTGAGCTATGACGAGTCAAAGGCGAAGGACCTGCTCTTCGTCATCGACGGCTCGAGGAGCATGGGGGGGAAGCTCCACTCCTCAGGCATGACCAAGATGAAGATGGTCAAGGCGGGGCTCTTCAACTTCGTCATGGAGTACTGGCCCGTCTCCTACTTCCCTTGGCCGACAAGGCTGGGGGTGTCGTTCTACAGGCTGCTGGGGACCCCGGGCTCGACGCAGATAGATGTGGTGGTCCCCCTGAACCCCGCCCCCGCTTCGCTCGAGCTGTACAGGCTGGAGGAGCTGCAGTGCAAAGGGGGGAGCCCGCTGGTCGACGCGATCAGGTACGGCATCGACAACATCTCCGACTCCATCAGGAAGGAGAAGGTGATCAAACTGATCAGCGACGGGGGGAACGACGGGGAGCCCGTCAAGACGATAGCCGACGAGCTGAAGGGTTCCCCAGTCGAGATAGACGTGATAGAGCTCTCCAACGAGGCGTCGAAGGAGCTCAGAGACATCGCCACACTCACCCACGGGACTTACACCAGGCCCCACAACCTGGCGGACTTCGAGAAGACTATCCGCAGCTAGGGCCCGAAGCGAACGCCTGACAGTCGGGGCGCGCACTATGGATGGAAGGGAGGGGACAGACAGGGGCTGGAGGGGCTCATTTGAGCTTCCGAGCTTCCCGCTCCGTCTCTCTGAGCACGAGGACGTCGGCCATCCGAATCGGCCCTTTCACGTTCCTGGTGAGTATGCGCCCCTTCTCCTTCCCCTCTAGTATCTTCACCCTCACCTGTGTTATCTCCCCTGCGACCCCAGTCCTACCCACTATCTGGACGACCTCGGCCGGGGTGAGTGTCTCTATTTCCCTCTTGCTGCTCATGCGGCCTTCTTCAGCCTCGAAAGCTCTTGGGTGACCTGCTCTAGTATCTGGGAGCCTTCGCCGGCCTCGAGGACAGCCGCCGCCGCCGTCGACACGTCGATGCCGATGGCAGGCCCTATCTGGTCCTTGGAGGGGACGAAAACGTAAGGTATCTTCCTCTCGTCGCAGAGGATGGGCAGGTGGGCGACCACCTCGGGGGGGTTCACGTCCTCGGCTATCACCACCAGCTTGGCCAGCCCTCTCTCGATGGCCTTCGTAGACTCGTTGGTCCCCTTGCGGACCTTGCCTGTCCGGGACGCCTGCCTGAGGACCTCGTAGGCCGCCTCGGAGACTTCCTTCGGTGTCTCAAACTTGATGTAGTAAGGCCTCTTGTCTGGGGTCATCTCACAATCTCCCAGGCGGGCCAGTTTCGGCCAGCATATAAACGGTTGGCCGGCGAGTCTGTTTCAACGGCTCATCCCGCGAGTATGAACCGCGCAGGAGCGTCGAGCCTGCAGAACCCGAACCGTGGAAACTGGACGATGTCGCCCGGAGAGAGCCCGGACGCCGCCTCTTCAACGTATCCTGCCACCTCTTTCAGGCTTTCCTTGTTGTAGACCCCTCCTTCCGAGAAGAGCTCGCCGGGGACTGTGACCACCGCCTCCGAGTGTGCCCGGGTGACCCATTGGACCTTCTTCGAGTCGGGGACGAGTCCGTCCCCGGCGTACTCCCCCCGGGGGGAAGAGCCTTCCGCCGTCAGCCTGACGTTGTAAAGGTCCATGAGCCGGAACACTGTCCCTTTCTTCATCGTCCCAAGGTCTGCCGATGGGACGAAGAACTCGCCCTCGGTGTCGATCGTCCTGCTCCCCAGGTCCTTCTGGGGGTGGAAGGCGAGGGTCGCCTTCTTGATCGGAGCCCCCTCCACCTCCAGCCTCGCGGGCTCGGGGACGAAGAACATACGCTTCGAGAGAGGGTCGAGGAGCTTCCTGTTCACCGACAGGAGGATGCTCCAGTCGTATTCGTGCTCGGTCTTCGTGTAGCCCACCTGGAGGGTGAACTCCCTTATCGCCTGCGGTATGATGCCGCGCCTCCTGAGGCCGTCGATTGTCGGCATCCTCGGGTCGTCCCAGCCCGACACCACCTTCTTCTCGACGAGCGGACGGAGCAGCCTCTTCGAGACCGGCGTCCCTTTGAAGTTGAACCGCGAGAACTGGATGACCTCTATCCGCCTGAACCGCAGTGCCTCGCGAAGCTGCGCCTGGAGCTCGTTGCGGAACTCGGAGCTCCTTAGGACGTGGGTTATCCCGCATATCTCGTCCTCTACGGCGTTGGCCAGGTCGTAGGTAGGCCAGAGGGAGTACCTCTCGCCCGTGAGCGGGTGCGGGTGGGAGATGATCCTGAAGAGGTTGGTGTCCCTGAGGGAGTAGTTCCGGCTCTTCATGTCTCCCTTGAACCTGACGACGTACGCGCCGTCCTTGTGCTTCTTCGCAAGGAGCTCGTCCCACACCCTAAGGTTCGCCTCGACAGAGCCCCCCCTGTGCTCGCAGGGGGTCCCTTCGAACCGCAGCTCCTTCACCTTCGCCTCGTCGCAAGAGCATGCGTAGGCCCTCCCCTGCTCCAGGAGCTCCCTCCCTGCCTCATAGATGACCTCCATGTCGTCCGACACGTTCTTCTCGTGGTCGTACCTTATCGAGAGCCAGCCTATCCCCCGGCGGAAGCTGTCGTAGTACTGCGGGAGGACCTTCCTCGGGTTGGTGTCCTCGAAGCGGAGCCAGAGCTCCCCGTCGTACTGCTCTTTGTAGAGGTAGTTGATGGTGAATGCCATGGCGTGCCCCACCGTCATGTAGCCTGACGGTTCAGGAGGGAGGCGGAAGGCAGTCTCTCCCTTCACGGCGTTGGGGAGGTCTGGGAGCCCTACCCGCCCCTTCTTCTCCACCGGCGCCGCCGCGTCCGGGTACCTCTCTGAGATGAGCCGCTCCTGTTCCCCTACGTCGAGGGCGTTCACCCTCTTGGCCGCGGCCGCCGCTTCTTTCGACACCAGACCCGCCCTGGCCCTCAGCTCAGGGAACTCGGCAAGGACCCTGCCTACGATCGCGCCCACCTCGGCCCTCCCGCCGTGCCTCGCCGCGTTCAACAGGGCCGCCTTCTCCACTGCGGCGAGCGCCTCCTCCCCCAGAGACCCGGCTACCATTCCCGTTCTACCGCGAACCTCGCGAATGAAGCCAGGAGGGACGCGGCTTCCTCGTCCCCCTTCCAGTCTATGCTCTGGAGCGTCGCCAGGGACCGCTTGAGAAGCTCTGACGCCCTCTTCCTGGCGAACCCCACGGCGTCATACCTCTCCATCGCAGAGAGCACGAACTTCACTTCGTCGTCAGTCTTCTGCGCTCGCCCCTTGTTCATGATCGCGATCACCTTGTCCCTCTCGCTCTGGGACGCCACAGAGAGGAGGTGGAGGAGCATCATGGTCCTCTTCCCCTCCAGTATGTCGTCAGACTTCGCCTTGCCGTACTTCTTCTGGTCCCCCACCAGGTTCAGCGCGTCGTCCTGTATCTGGAAGGCGACCCCCAGGGTGGTCCCGAAGTCCTTCAGCCCCGCCAGCACGTCCGCTCCGGCCCCGGCCACGAGCGCGCCCATCCTGCACGGGCTGGCGACGGTGTACCACGAAGTCTTCCTGGTGCACATCTCGAAGTAGTCTTTCTCCCCCAGGTCCCATCGCTTGGCAGCGACCCACCCCAGCTCCATGTGCTGCCCTTCGGTCGTCTCGTCGACCATCTTCGAAAACTCCTCCATGACAGCGAACGTCCTATCAGGACCAATCCGCTCCCTGTTCTTCAGGAGCGCCTCCCAGGTGCGGGCGTGGAGGGCGTCCCCGGCGTTGAGGGCCAGGGCCTCCCCGTACTTCTTGTGCAGGGCTGGCTCCCCGCGCCTCAGCTCTGACCCGTCCTCTATATCGTCGTGGACGAGTATCCAGTGCTGGAAGAGCTCTATGCACGCCGCGGTGAGGATAGCGTCGCCTTCGGAGCCGCCTGCCGCCCTGCAGGCGGTGACGCAGAGGAAGGGCCTCATCCCCTTGGCCGGGCGGGACGGGTAGTCCCGCATCATCCGGTAGAGGAGGTCGACTTCCTTTATCGGGCTGGACTTCGGGAGGATCTGGTCGAGTATCAGGCGGTCTACCTGCGCCTTCACGCGCCTCATCTCGTCCTGGATGGTGGGCATGCCTGTCCGGTCCCTACCTCTGACCTAGGCGCGGACCAAGGTGCCGTAGAAGTCCAGCCCCCGGAGGGCCTTGGAGAACTCGTTCCGCCTGTACCCGGAGACGAAGCAGACGCTGGTCCCTCCCGCGGCTATCTTGGCAGCCACTTCCAGCTTGAGCCTCATCCCTCCGGTGGCATCGTCCCCCTCCTTCGCCTTCATCCGCTTCACCTTGGCTGGGGTCAGCTCGGGGATGATGACCCTGGTGTTCTCCTCGTAGACCCCGTCCACGTCGAGGGCGAACACGGACCGCTCCGGCTCCAGCATCTTCGACAGCTCCTGCATGATCACGTCCCCCGATATCACCTTGAATCCCGACGGGGTCAGCCCGACGTCCCCGAAGGTGACAGGCGTCAGCCCTTCCTTGAGGAGGCCCTTCAGCCATGAAGACACAGAAGCCCCCCCGGCCCTGCTTATGGCGTCGAAGGGGGAGAACGGGTACGGGCTTAGCTTGAACTCCAGCATCGTCTTGCAGACCATCCTGTTCAACTCGTACATCGCCCCTCTCGTCTGCGCGACCCCCACCGCAGGCGCCTCGCCGGCGTCGGAGCTTATCCCGTGCTGCTTCGCGATGACGTGGCCGAAGGACCCTCCGCCGTGCACCACGACGACCTTCTGGTCGGAGGAGGCTATCTCTTCCGAGAGCGCCGAGACCACGTCCGGGCGATACGAGAAGGGCTTCGACTTGTCCGTGATCACGGAGCCCCCGAGCTTCGCGACTAGTGCTCTAGCCAGCTTTTCACTCCCTCGACGGGCACTTTGGCGATGAAAGTCTCGAATCCTCGCGCCGACAGCCCTGAAACAAGGCTTTTTTCCTTTGCCTTGGGGGCGACCGCGACCACGCTCCCCCCTCCGCCTCCTCCGGTGAGCTTCGCCCCGTAGGCGCCCGCAGATATCATCTGGTCGACCATCCCGTCCAGGGTGGGGTTGGACACACCCAGCATCCCCAGGAGGGCGTGATTCATCGTCAGCAACCCTCCCAGCCCCTCGCCGTCCCCCTTGGCGAGGAGCTCTGCCGCGTCCAGGCTCAGGTCGCCCACAGACCTGGCCAGCCGGGCGAAGTAGCCCGGGTACCTGTCTTTGGTCTCTGATACCCTCCCTATCTGTCCCCTGGTGTCCCTGCTGATCCCAGAGTATGACACCACCAGCGAGCGGCTCCCCTCTAAGGGGACATTCTTCGGCCTGGTCCCCGGCCTGAACATGATCGCCCCTCCCATGGCGCAGACGGCAGGGTCGATCCCGGAAGGGCGGCCATGGACCTCCTTCTCCCCGACCATCGATAGACGGATCACGTCCTCGAGGCCCAGGTCCAGAGAGTGGAACTCTGACAGGGCGGCGGCGAGCGCCACCATGGTGGCGGCGGACGACCCCAGGCCCGCCCCCCGGGGGACAGACGAAGACACCGAGACAGCCACATCCTGGCGCGCCGAGTACTCCTCGGCGACGGCTCTGACGACCTTCCTTACAGGCGCCGCCCCGGGAGGCCCCTCTTCTGACCCCTGGGACGTCACCCTGAAGGAGCTCGCGGCCTTCACCTCTACCCTGACCCTCCTCGGCAGCGCGGCGGCCAGGGCCCAGGCGCCGTGGACCACGAAGTGCTCCCCCGTGACTATCGCCTTCGAAGGAGCCTCTGCTACGGCCCTCAAGAGCTTACGAATCTGAGGGCCCCGTAGCCCACGACTTGAACGTTGTCTCCGCTGGTGTCGCCGCTCGTGGCGTACGCTAGGAGCTCTGGCCTGGTGAGCCCAAGCGACCTGGCGGCTAGCATCACGGTGGCGATGGCGCCGTAGCCACAGGCGGTGACGCCTAGCCTCTCGAGGACGGAGTAGAAAGCCGGGACGTCCATCTTCAACACCTCGCCGAGGAGGGCCATGTCCTTCTCCTTCGCAACGGCGGGGGGCTCGTAGTGGGTCAGGTCTGAGGAGGCGACCAGGACTGCCCTCCTCCCTCTCAGGATTCGGGCGAGGGCCGAAGCGACAGCCTCGGCTGTGTCCTGGTCCTGGAAGAGGAGCGAGACCGGCAGGAACGGGACGGAGTCGCCGTAGAGCTTCTGCAAGAACGGGAGCTGCACCTCGATGGAGTGCTCCAGCATGTGGGCCTCCGGGTCCACGGCGGCCCCGGCGAGTTCGACGAGCTCTGCGGCCGCACCCTCGTCGACGCGCATGCGACCCAGAGGGGTCACCCACTCCCCTTCGTAGGTGGAGACTCCGCCCCCGATGCCGTAGTGGTTGGGCCCCACCAAGACAGCCAGGTCAGGGCTGCGGAGCGAAGAGACGTGGTGGTATGAATGGGCGGCCACAGGGCCTGAGTAGACGTAGCCAGCGTGCGGCGACACCACTGCTACGATGCCCGCGTCCGATGCGGGGGCGGGGGGGAGCATCCCCGGCCCGAGCCTGTGGGTGTAGCACTCGTCGATGAGGGCAGAGAGCGCTGCGGGGGCTGACGGATAGAACTGGCCTGAAACTGCGGGTTTTCGGACTGGCAATACCTGGGCCTATTCGCGCCTTTCGGACTCCCTCTCTTCGGAGAGCTCGGGGCGCGGCTCTTCCTCCACCTTGGTCTCGAAGTCTTCGATGCCGTACTTCATGGGCTGGTCTTCGGCGAGCGCCTTCGAGTGAACGAGGGTCGCCCTTGCCAGGAGCCAGAATATGGCGGCTATCGACTTGCGCCCCCTGTTGTTCCCAGGGATGACCAGATCCACGTCGTCTGTGATGTTGTCCGTGTCGCAGACTGCGATCACGGGGACCCCGAGCTTCGCTGCCTCCACCATCGCCTGCGTGTCTGACATCGGGTCCGCCACGACCACCAGTTCGGCGTCCAGGTGGCCCGGATATAGGGGGTTGGTGAATGTGCCTGGCATGAACCTGCCTATCCTTGGCATCGCCCCGGTGAGCTCGCAGAACTTCTCCACCGCGACGGCGCCGTGCTCCCGGCTGGTGTACACCACGGTGTTCTTCGCCCCGGTGGCCGCTATGAACTTGCCAGCGATGTCGATGCGCTGCAGTGTCTTGGGGTAGTCTATCATGTGGAGGCCGTCCGGCCTTGGCCGCGCCGTGAAAGGCTCCATGGTCTTCGTCCTGACGGGGGTCCCGATCCTGATGCCGGTGGCGAGGAGGGCCTTCTCAGAAAAGCCCGGGGCCACCATCTTGTCGGCTGAGCCCGCGTCGTCGTCGAAGTCAGACATTGCCAAGCGCCAGACCTACGGCTCTGACTTCCTGCTGTAGAACGGGAGGACCTGGTCGATGACATCCACCGAGGAGATTAGCATGCGCCTGCAGCAGTACCTCTTCAGGCCGAGGTCGTCCAGCACCTTGCCGGGGTCTTCGCCCCCCTTCACTCTGGCCTGGAACGGGGCGAACTTGTCCCCGATGAGGTTACCGCAGGTGAAGCAGCGTATAGGTATCATCATAGCAGATCACCTGTAAGATTTCTGCCTCTTCCTGCGCGCCCCCGGGCCTCCGAATTTCTTGGGTTCAGCTTGTCTTGGGTCGCCCGAAAGCAGGTATTTATTGTATGCATTCAGCCTCTCCCTGATTTCGCCCCCCCTGACCTGGTCGACGTAAGCCCGTGCGATGGCCATGGCGGCGGCGTCCGCCTGCCCCATGAACCCCCCTCCGGCGACGCTGACGTCGAGGTCGAACTTTTCCCTCAGCTCCCCGACCACGTAGACCGGCTCCAGCAGGTGGAGCCTCGCCGGCTCGGGCTCCCATAGCTCGACCGGGGTCCCGTTGACCCTGATGCAACCCGCTCCCGGAGAGATGGCGGCGGTTGCCCTTGCTGTCTTCCTCGCTCCCGAGTAGAGCTTCGGCGGCTTCTTCACCTGTGCCTTAGAAGGGGCCGGCATCCTACTCATTCCACCCCAGGCTCTTCGAGAGGTCCCCCATGGTCACGTACACGGGGATAGGCCGCGTAGCGGCGGTCTCATCGAACTTCTTCAGCTTCGCTTCGTCGACCCCCTCCGGGACCCCGATGTACACCCTGAGGCGCTTCATCGCCATCGCCCCCTTGGGCTTCTTTCGTGGGACCATCCCCCTGACCATCCTGCGGAGGATGTTGTCGGGCCGCCTGGGGTGTATGGGCCCGTAGATCGGGTTGACCCTGCTCGCCAGCTCGAGCCTCTCCTTCCACTGGTTCACGACGGAGGTCCTCGACCCGGAGACGAGAGACTTCTCAGCGTTCACCACAGTCACCCTCTTCCCCGACAGGAGGAGCTTCGCGACCTTGGAAGAGAGACGCCCAGCTATCTGGTTCGTCGCGTCGATGTACACTGACTCCTCACCGGACAAGCTTGACTCCGCTCCCTTTCGGATACCTCTTCAGGAAATCCTCCACCGATAGCGCCGCGCCGCCGGTCGCTTCTATCTTTGACCTGGCGGAGGCTGAAAACGAAAAGGCGCCAACGACCAGCTTCTTACCCGCTGCCCCGGTCCCAAGCACCTTCCCCGGGACGAACACGGCCCCGGCGTCCCCTGCGACATTGGATATCCGCCCGAGGTTCACCTCCACCCTGGTCCCAGCGGGGGCAGAGAGCAATTTGGAGGCGTCGCTCCAGATGCGCGCCTTCTGCTTCCTCCCTGTCTTCTCCAGCATCACCACGGTCCGCCTGAGGACAGGATTGGACGCAGTCACTTTGCCCCGCCCACCGCGACCTGGATGTCGTTCAGCTTCTTCTCGAGGAGCTGGATGGCCTTCAGCACTATCTGCTTCGCAGGGAGCCCCCCCGCGGACTCCACGGTGAGTATGAAGGTCCCCTCACCCTTGCCGTCCGTCAGCGTGGCAACGGTGCAGGGCTGCCACTTCGCGTGCTCCTTTCCGCGACCTAGCCTGGCGTAGGCTTCGAGCTTCACCGACTGGCCCGCCGCCAGTTTGACGACAGGGATGGATTCGCTGACCGGCCTCACGTCCCTGTCTTCCGAGACGAGGTCCCCCGAGGTCACAGTCGAGACCTTGTCCTTTCCCTTCGCGTCCAAGACGAAGAGCACCCTGCATTTGTGGCACCCGAGCGGGTTGCCGCAGTCGCACTCTTCAGGGAGGTTGTACTTCTCGAGGTCGGTCCTTATCGGGACCATGCCGAGCCTGTGTGCGAGTATCTCGTCGTATAGCACAGAAGAGTTCTCAAGGAATACTACGTCGTCTATCGCCATCGATGGCACTTCAGAGATGCAGAACCGCCGTATCGCGTTGGCGTAAGACCGGTCTATCCCTCCGAGCTGTATTGAGACAGTGTTCCCTCTGTCTTCAAGCGCCTTTACCTCAACCAACCGCTCCACCTGCTGGCTCGAAACTGGTTCCCATGAGACGTCGCGTTTCGAGCTCGGGAATTTGTTCCGGTTAAAAAGTTAGCGGGGACGTCGCGGTCCCCCTGCGAGGCCTGAGAGGGGGCCGGCCGCCTGGTGCCCTGGGACTGGGACGCCCTCAGGCTGTCTAGGAGGCGCCGCCGGACGCGGATGCGAAAGTTGGCGCGCTGCAGTCGAAACCTTATATCGGAACGGCGAAGGGCAAGGTCGGAAAAATGTCCGAGGCCTCTGAGTTCAGGCACCTGGTCAGGATCTCCGGACGGGACCTGGCGGGACAGAAGAAGCTGATCGTCGCGCTGGCCGACCTGAGAGGTGTCGGATACAACTTCGCCAACGTGATCACCAAGAAACTCAGCCTAGACCCGAGAGTCCGCCTGGGGACGCTCACCGAAGAGCAGGTCGCCCAGATCGAGCAGGCGATACAGAGCACGACGAAGTCTGCTCTGCCAGAATGGTACTACAACCGAAGGAACGACCCCGATACAGGGGAAGCAAAACAGCTCCTCGGTTCAGACCTCGACTTCATACAGAAGAGCGACGTCGAGGACGAGAAGAACATCCGGAGCTGGAAGGGGGTGAGGCACAGCCTCGGACTGAAGGTGAGGGGCCAAAGGACCAGGACGACGGGGAGGAAGGGGAGGACCGTAGGCGTGAGGAAGGCGACCCTGGTGGCGGCGGCGAAGGAAGCCTCAGCGAAGAAGGAGGAGTAGAGTTTGGGAGACCCTAAGAAGTCCAGGAAGCAGTACAACAGGCCGAGGAGCCCCTGGAGGACCGACCAGCTGGCCCAGGAGTTGTACCTCCTAGGGACGTTCGGGCTGAGGAACAAGCGCGAACTCTGGAAGGCACAGACGCAGCTCAGCGGCGTCAGGAAGCAGGCGAGGACGCTGCTGGCGGCCACCCAGGTGGTGAGGGAACGTGAGGAGAAGAAGCTGCTGGACAGCCTTAGGAGGAGGGGTCTCGTCGGGGAGGCTGCCACCCTTGACGACATACTCAGCCTCACGGTGGAGGACGTGCTCTCCAGGAGGCTTCAGACCATGGTCTTCAAGAAGGGGATGGCTCTCTCCCCGCTGCATTCGAGGCAGCTGATCGTCCATGGCCATGTCACGGTTGGCGGGAGGGTGATCACGATCCCGGGGTACGAGGTACCTGCGTCCGAGCAGGAGGCTGTGGTGCTGGCCGGTGGGACAGGCAAGGTTGAGGCGGCGGGAGCGGAGCGGGCAGAGGCGCCCGCAGAGCAGCCGGCTCAGGCGCAGTGAGAGAAATGTCAGAAGAAGAAGTCCTCGCCGACCGCTGGGGCGTCTGCCACATCTACTCGTCGTACAACAACACCATCGTCCACATCACTGACCTGACCGGGGCTGAGACCATCGCCTTCTCATCCGGAGGGAGGCACGTGAAGGCGGACAGGTTCGAATCTTCGCCTTATGCCGCCATGAGGAGCGCGTCGGCGGCCTCCGAGGTCGCCAAAGGCAAGGGGATAACCGCGGTCCACATCAAGGTCAGGGCCGTGGGCGGGACAGGACCCAGGACGCCAGGGCCGGGGGCGCAGGCGGCCATCAGGGCCATCGCCAGGGCCGGCTTCAGGATAGGCCGGATCGAGGACGCCACGCCCATCCCTCACGACACTACTAGGAAGAAGGGCGGACGCAGAGGAAGAAGGGCCTAATCCTCAGAGCAGTTTCAGCACTTCGGCGGAGTCGACCTTCCCGTCCCCGTCCTTGTCTGTCCCGCGCAGCAGCGCTGCCAAGGGGCCTGACCTGTACTTCGCGAAGAGGGTCTCGGCTTGATTGCAGACGCCGATCACGCCTGCCTTCGTCCCTCCCCCAGTCAGCCCTGCTATGACCACGCACGTCTTCGAGCGGTCCCACGGGTTCTGTATCTTCTCGACGAGGCAGTCCAGCTCTGAGCCGTGCGGGTCCCCCACGTCGTCCACTATAGCGCTCCAGAAGCCCCCCTGGCTGAACTTTAGCGGGAGGTGAGGGTTGAGCGCCTCAGCTATGACGTTGTTCCTCGGCCCCCCGACGACTATGAGGTTCGAAGCGGTCAGCTTCTCCGCCCTGAGGTCTGTGTCGAGCTTCACAGGGAACCTCTCTGGGAGGTCTACGAACTGCCCGAGGGCGAACCCCAGCTGAACGGCATAATGACCGTCCCGGGCCTGGGTGCCTGCAGACCCATGCTGGAGCGGAGACCCGACCACTATCCAGCCGTCGAACTCCCCGTCGCGGAGGAACTCGTCGAAGAACCTGCCGAGGGCGGCGGAGCGGCCCGAAGACCGCAGCGTGGGGAGCGGCTCGCCCTTCACTGGGAACTCGACCGCGTAGCCGTCTGACGCGAGGGCATAGAGCTTCGCCTGGCCCCCCCTGATCTGTTCGCTCCTGACCGGTGCGACCAGGCCTGCCCTCTCCAGGCGGGCGATGTGGTAGTAGATGGTCTGATGGTGCGCCCCCAGGGACCTGGCCATCTCGGCGGGATACATGGGACCGGAGGCGAGCAGCGCCAGGAGCTGCTGACCGACCTTGCCCGAGGCCGGCTTGAACCTGTCCGGCCTGTCAGAGACGAGGACCCTCTTGGCGAGGCGGGTGTCCCCCTTGGGGTCGTAGAGTATCTTCTCCTGCGGCATGGCTGTGAGGGGCGGGGCACCCTACATAAACAGTTTTGCATGGTGACGCAACCTCCGCTGCTGCCCAGAGAGGGACCGTGCATCGCAGGTTTTGGATGCCACAGTGAAATGTTTTGCGGGGTTTAAAGCGGCGACGGCGCACCTCTTCACGTTGTGCGGCATCATCGGGTGCGTCGCTGAAGAGCCTGTGGCGGGGCTCCTCTTGGAGGGGCTCAGGCGCGTCGAATACCGCGGCTACGACTCCGCCGGCATGGCCACCATCAACGAAGGCGGACTGGAGGTCAGAAAGGGGGTAGGGAAGGTGGCAGAGCTCGCCGAAAAACTCAGGTTCGCTGAGATGCCCGGGCGCACTGGCATGGCTCATTGCCTCCATCCGGACACCTGCGTGCAACTCGCTGACGGGCGGCTCAAGAGGATAGCTGACATGGACAACGAAGAGGAGGTCGTCTCACTCGACACGGCGACGCTCAGAGTCGTTGCCAGGAAGGCGACCAAGTCTTCTCACCCCGCGCCCCCCCGTCTCCTGAGAGTGACCACAGGCTCCTCCGAGCTGATCTGCACCGAGACCCACAGGATGATCGTCATGAGAGACGGGCTCGTCCTCCAGACACCCGCTTCAGAACTGCTAGAAGGAGACCTTCTGATTCTCCCAAGGAGGATTATGATCCAAGGGAAGTCGCGGACGTTGACCGGCACCCAGGCGAAGAGATACTTCAGACCGAGCAGGGAGTGGACGGCCGCGCTCAGGGCTTCGATCAAGGCTACTGGGATGAGCACCGCCGAAGCGGCCAGTAGATATGGGACCAGCACGTCTTACATGGCCCACCTGGTCAGGGGGGACAGGGCCATAAGAGAAGACGTAGCCCGCAGATTGACCTGCCGTTGGAAGATACGTGCTGTCCCGGGGCTCGCCCCCGTCTCTCGCACCCGCTCGGACCACGTTCGCTTCCCTATCCGGACGTCTCCCCCTCTGATGCAACTGGCGGGCTACCTGTTCGGCAGGGGCCATGTTCACCCTAAGGGGATCAGGATATGCGAGAGGGACGGGGAGCTGCTGCGGAGCTACCAACGCCTCTCCACCAGACTGTTTTCGCTCAAGGGACGGGTCGTGAAGCTGAGAGATGCGGACGCCTATGAACTGACGGTCGACAGCGTACCGCTGAGCAGATGGCTGCGCGCGGTGTTCGATTTTCCGTCTGCTAGGTTCCTGACCGAGTTAGGGCGACTCCCCGACGAAGAGGTTGCAGGCTTCATCCGAGGGCTCTTTGACGCCGGAGGGTCGGCTGACGCCCTGGAGAGGCAGGTAGCGATACGGATGAAGAACAGCGCGGCTTCAGCCGTCCTCCGTGGCCTGCTCCTCCGCTTTGGGGTTCATTCTTCCATCTCCGGAGTTCGGAGTGGGAGGGACGACCGGGACGACACTCAGGTCCTCACGATCAACTGGGACGAAGGCGTGGCGGGGTTCCTCCGCATGTTATCGTCCTCGGCCGACCCAAAGCCGAGGAGGACGCCGGTCATGGAAATGGAGACCAAGACCGGGGGATCGGCGGGGGAGAAGCCGGTCGCATTCGCCGAGAAGGTGCTCCTCACCATCTCAGAGGCCAGGGGAGTCCATCATTACCTCCAGCGTGAAGAGCATCCGACCCAGGGGGCCGTCGACGGCCTGACAGAGTTCGTCACGGCCGGTGGAGAGGACGGGGTCCTCGAAACCTCGCCACGCGGCTATGGAGGCCGCGACGTGTGTTTCGAGAGGGTACGGTCTGTGACCACCGTCGAGTCTGGCACAGACACGGTGTACGACCTTCAGGTGGAAGGGACGGAGAACTTCCTGGCGAATGGCATCTTTACCCACAACAGCCGCTGGGCGACCCACGGAGGCGTGACCGACTGGAACGCTCACCCCCACGCTTCGTGCGGGGAGCTGGTGGCGGTCGTCCATAACGGGATAATCGAGAACTACCTCCCGCTGAAGGACAGGCTCGTCGCGAAGGGGCACAAGTTCAGAAGCGAGACGGACACCGAGGTGATATCGCATCTGCTCGAGGACGAATACAAGAGGACCCGGGACCCCCTGAAGGCGACCTCCGCCGCGGTCAAGAAGCTGAAGGGCCAGTACGCCATAGTCGCCATGTTCCAGGACAGGCCGGACGTCATGACGGGGGCGCGCAAGGACGCCCCCCTGATCGTCGGGGTGGGCGACAGGATGATGTTCCTGGCCAGCGACGTCCTCGCGACCATCGGCCGGACGGACCGCACCATATTCCTGGACAACCACGAGGTGGTCGAGATCACGAAGGACGACGTCAAGATAGTCGGGCGAGACGGGAGGAGGGTCAGGAGGGACCCTGACAAGGTCGCATGGGAGCTCTCTGACGTCACGAAGAGCGACTACGCCCACTTCACCCTGAAAGAGATCTACGAACAGCCGAGGGCCGTCCTCTCCGCATCGGCTCAGAGCCCGGACAAGTTGGAGACGTTCGCCAGGGCGATAAGGAGCGCGAAGTCGCTGTACATTGCCGCGTCGGGGACGTCGTACCACGCCGGACTCCTGATGAAGTATCGGCTGAACAAGGAGGCGAGGGTCAGGGCGGACGCCGTCGTGGCAGGGGAGCTGAAGGAGCACGAAGAGTTTCTTGGGAAGGGGTCGGTGCTTGTCGTGTTCTCGCAGAGCGGAGAGACCGCCGACGTGTTGGAGGCGGTGAGAGAGGCGAAGAGGCTCGGGGCACAGGTGTACTCGGTCGTCAACGCCGCAGGCTCGTCCCTCGCCAGGGAGAGCGACGAGGTCCTCCTCCTGAACTGCGGCCCTGAGGTGGGGGTGGCTGCCACGAAGAGCTTTACGGCGCAGGTCGTAGTAGCCAACCTGGTGGTCGACGCGGTCCTCGGCAAGGGCCGCCCGGCCGGGCTCGAAGGGCTCCCCAGGGCGATAGAGGATGCCCTGAAGTGCGACGGACAGGTCAGGGAGCTGGCGCGGCGATACGCGGACAGGCCAGACTTCTACTTCGTAGCCAGGGGGTACGTGAGCCCCATGGCCCTCGAGGGGGCGTTGAAGCTGAAGGAGCTATCATACATTCACGCTGAAGGCATGCCCGCAAGCGAGCTCAAGCATGGGACGCTCGCCCTCATCGAGAAGGGGACCCCAGTGGTGGTGATCAACCCGAGAGGGCCAAGCCACGCGGAGTCCCTGTCCAACGCGGAAGAGCTCAGTGCGAGGGGGGCGGACGTAATCGGGATTTCGGACAAGGCGGACGAGGTGTACAAACACTTCATACGCGTACCGAGGGTGCAGCCGGAGTTCGCGCCTGTGATAGAGGCGATCCCGCTCCAGCTGCTCGCGTACCACATGGCGGTTGCGAGGCGCAACGACCCGGACTACCCGCGGAACCTCGCGAAGTCGGTCACCGTGAAGTGACGCCCGGCCCTGCTCCGTTCACAAAACAATTAAGTGGATGGTCCAGACGCTCCGCCGTGGTATCAAAGAAGGAAGTCCTTTCGAAACCGCTGAGCACGATCGAGGTCGGGAAGAAGAGCATCTCGGAGCTGCTGGACGAGATGTCTCAGACCGGCTTCCAGGGTAAGAAGCTCGGTGAGGTGGCGAAGATCTGGACGGAGATGGCAAAGCAGAAGGACCTGACCATATTCATAGGGCTGACCGGCTCCCTCAGCACCACCGGCCAGTGGAAGATCATAAGATGGCTGGTCGAGCACAGGTACGTCGACGTCGTGGTGAGCACCGGGGCGAACGTCTCCGAGGATCTGCTGGAGGCGCTCGGGTACCACTACTACCAGGGGACCTGGCTCGCCAACGACGAGGAGCTGCTCAAGCTGAAGATCGACAGGTACTATGACGTCTATGCCGACGAGATGCAGTACAGGAAGCTGGAGAGGACCATCTACGAATTCGCGGACACCCTCGACGAGAAGAAGGTATACTCGACCAGGGAGTTCCTCTACCAGTTCGGGGAGTTCCTGAACAAGAAGGGCGTAGACAGCATAGTGGCGGCGGCGCAGAGAGCCAAAGTCCCGGTGTACTCGCCCGGCCTGATAGACAGCGGCTACGGGGTGGCGCTGAGCCTTCTTAGACGCGAAAAGGGCAAGATGATCAGGCTGGACCAGACGAAGGACATGGAGGAGATGGCCCAGATAGCCGAGAGGACCAAGAAGACGGGGGTGGTGTACCTGGGGGGCGGCGTCCCCAAGGACACGATACAGCTCTCGACAATAATCAAATCTCTGTCGAAGGGAGGTGAGGAGGAGACCCCTCACGAGTATGCGATACAGATAACGGCCGACAGCCCACAGTGGGGGGGACTGTCTGGGTGCACCCTCGAAGAGGCGATAAGCTGGGGGAAGATAAAGTCAGACGGGAGGAAGGCGACCCTGTACGCCGACATCACGCTGGCGCTCCCCATCGTGGCACATGCCATCAGCGAGAAGACGTCCGGAAGGAGCTATCCACCGGACCTGTCCTGGGTCTTCAAGAACTAGCCGAAGAGGAGGCGCCCCGCCGCTTCCGGCGGCCCCCCAGGCCGAGGAGCTCGTCGACTGTCCCCCTGCAGCGCCTGGCCAGGTTCACGGAGTCCCCCAGATATGAGGCTGGGTCCGAGCCAGGGGAGAAGCTACCGCGGCCGACGGAGGCCCTCACATTCTCGTAGCCTTCGACGTCTCCCGCCAGCCTCCTCACTATCTGCGCCCTCTCGGCGAGGATCTCAGGGTGGGCCTTCAGGTCGTCGAGCATCGCCGCGCGCTCCACCTTCATTGAAGAGAGCGCACGCCCCAGCCTCTTTGTCGCCACAAAGGAGTGAGCCAACCCCTGACCGACCATCCGCCTGACGACCGAGTCGGACAGGTCTCTCTGGAGCCTGGTGTGCTGGAGCCTGTACGCCGCCATGATTAGGAGCGAGGTGGACGTGTCGGCCTGCCCCTCCGCGTTCTCTAGGTCAACCGGGTTCTCCTTCTGGGGCATGGTCGAAGAGCTCACCTTCCCTGGGCGGACGAAGCGGACGTAGCCGAGCGCCTGGTAGAGCCATAGGTCCCGCGCCAGGGAGGCGACCAGCTGGTTGATGTTGATCACGGTGTGGAGGATGTCAGAAAGCCTCTCCCCGGGGACGACCTGGGTGGAGTATGGGGCAGCCTCCACGCCGAACCCTTCGACGAACTTCGCGAGCTCCGCGGGCCAGTCGAGGTCGGCGAGCAAGGCGAAGGACGCGTAGGTACCCACAGCGCCGGAGAACTTCGCCATTGGCCTCAGCTCCCTGAGACGGCTGACGCGCTCCGCGAGCCTGTATCCGAAGACCGCCATCTCCTTCCCGAAGGTCGTAGGGACGGCCGGCATCCCGTGGGTCCTCGCGACCATGGCCGACGACGCCTCCTTCACCGCTAGGTCGGCGACGGAGCCCGCCAGGGAGGAGTAGGCAGGGATGAGCACCTCGTCAATGGCGGCCTTCTGGAGCATCGCGTAGGAGAGGCTGTTGGTGTCCTCGCTCGTCATGCCGAGGTGGACGAAGGGGGCGAGCTTCCGGGCGGCGGACCGCAACAGGCGCCGCCTGACGTATAATTCCACGGCCTTGACGTCGTGGCCCAGCTCCTCTTCGAGCCTCTCCAAGGCTACCATGTCTGCGCCGATCCTGGGGACCTTCGTACTCGGCGCGACCCCCCGCCTGACGAGCAGGCTGAGGTACCTTAGCTCGACTGCGACCCTTGCTTCCATCAGGGCCCGGTCTGAGAAGTAGCGGCCAAGGGGGGCGGCCTCTCGGCTGTACCTGCCGTCAATGGGGGAGATGGCGTCATAGCTCAATGGTCTTCGACCTTTCCTCCCCGTGGGAGACCAACCGCACCCTGACTCCCAGCTCCTCTTCGACGAAGCTGACGAAGCGCTTCCCCTCGGCAGGGAGGCCGTGCTCGAAGTCGGCTCCGCGCAGGGAGAACGGGGAACTGAGCACAGGCTCGGCCTGACCCAAGTCGCCCATGGCGCTCTGGAAGTCTGTGGTCTCGCTCCCTCGCAGCTTGTATGCGACGCAGACCTTCGCGTCGTCCACCTTTGAGAGCACATCCAGCTTCGTGACCGCGACCTCCTCGACGCCGTTGAGCCGTATTGCGTATTTCAGGGACACCAGGTCGAGCCAGCCGACCCTCCTGGGCCTCCCCGTCGTGGCGCCATATTCGTTCCCCAGCGTGCGCAGCCTTTCGGAATCCTCCCCTCCGATCTCCGAGGGGAACGGGCCGCTCCCCACCCTCGTGGTGTAGCACTTCATCACCCCGAGGGGCTTCCCAGCCAGCCCCGGGGGTATCCCTAGGGCCGCTGGGATGTAGCTCGCGATGGTGTGTGTGGAAGTGACGTAGGGGTAGGTGCCATGCAGCAGGTCTAGGAGCGTCCCCTGCGACCCTTCGTACAACACGCTCCCTCCTGCGCCTGTGATTCTCTCGACCTTTGCTGCCACGTCCCCGGTCAACCCCCGCAGGAGCTCGCGCGACGAGGCGGCCCAGGCGTCCAGTCGCGTCCTGTCCAGCGAGAGGGCGCTGTAGAACGAAACGAGCGGAGCGAAGTCGAACCCGGCAGCCAGGTCCCCGGCTCGCGGGCTCAGGCGCAGGGCGCGCAGGGCGTAGGACGGCCCGATCCCGCGCTTCGTCGTCCCGAGCGCGGCGGCCCCCCGTCCCCTTTCCAGCATGGCGTCGAGGTCCCTGTCCACTGGCGTGACCAGGGTGCACCTGGAGTCGACCAGCAGCCTCCCCCTCGTATCGCCTGGGAGGAGGGCGAGCTCCTGGGCCAGCACCTCCGGGTCGGCCGCCACCCCGGCCCCTATGAGGAGCTGCTTCCCCTTCAGCGCCCCCGACGGGACGAGGTGGAACGTGGACTTCCTGTCTCCGATGACCACTGTGTGCCCTGCGTTGCTGCCTCCGTTGAACCTCGCCACGGCGTCGTACCCCGACGCGAGGTAGTCGACTATCTTCCCCTTCCCCTCGTCCCCCCACTGCAGCCCCACGACGGAGAGGTTCGCCGTATCAGACCACCCTCTGTATGTCGTGGGGGAGGCTCTCCTTGTACCCGGCGGACGTGATCCTCATGAACTCGGCCTTCCGCCTCAGCTCCTCGAGGTCATGGGCGCCTGAGTAGCTCATCCCTGACCTGAGCCCCCCTACGAGCTGCCTCACCACCTCGTCCACCTTCCCTTTGTATGGGATCAGCCCTTCCACCCCCTCTGGGACGCTCTCTTCGATCACCTCCCCCACCAGCTCGTCCTCCTTCGGACCAGACCCCTTCCCCCCGCGCACCCTCCGGTCGACCGACGCCGCGAGGGACGCCATCCCCCTGGTGAGCTTGTACCTGACCCCCTCTCTGAGGATAGTCGCCCCAGGGCTCTCTTCGGTCCCCGCGAACAGGCTCCCTATCATCACCGACGTTGCCCCTGCAGCCAGCGCCTTCGTCAGGTCCCCCGGGTTCCTTATCCCTCCGTCACCGATGATTGGGACGCCGCTGTCTGCCGCCCCGGCGGCGCTGTCCATGATGGCCGTGAGCTGCGGCACCCCTGAGCCTGTGACCACGCGCGTGACGCAGATGCTCCCCGAGCCGACCCCTACCTTGACCGAGTCGGCCCCCGCCCTGATCAGGTCCAGGGCCCCCTTCGCCGTCGCCACGTTCCCCGCGACCACCTCCACGTCCCCCAGCTCCCTCTTCAGGGCCTTCAGCGTGTCTATCGCATAGGCAGAGTGGCCGTGGGCTATGTCCACCACCAGGGCGTCAGCCCCCGCGTCGAGGAGCTTCCGCGACCGCTCCATGTGGTCCCCCTTCACACCGACGGCTGCCGCCACCCTCAGGCGCCCCTTGGCGTCCTTGGTCGCGTATGGGAACTGTTTGCGCTTCATTATGTCCTTCGAGGTTATCAGCCCGGCGAGCCTCCCCTTCCTGTCGAGCAGGGGGAGCTTCTCTATCTTGTGGTCGTGGAGGATGTTCTTCGCTTCTTCCATGCTCACCCCCTTGCGAGCGGTGATGAGCTTCTGCCTCGGGGTCATGACCTCCTTCACCGCCCTCTCCAGGTCGTCTTCCAGGGTTATGTCGCGCCTTGTGAGGAGCCCGAGGACGTTCTTCGACCCGTCGACTATCACTATTCCTCCTATGTCCCTGTCCCCGATGATCTCCTGGGCCTCGCTGACGCTCCTGTCGGGCCCTAGGGTTATCGGGTCCTCTATGACCACCCCCTCAGACCTCTTCACCTTCAGGACCTCGGCCACCTGTTCCTCGACCGTGAGGAACCTGTGTATCACGCCAATCCCTCCCAGCCTGGCGAGCGCTATTGCCATGGACGACTCGGTCACGGTGTCCATGTTGGCGCTGACTATGGGGATGCTGAGCGGAATCCTCCTTGAGAAGCGGGTCCTGGTGTCTGCGTCCCTGCGGGACTTTACGTCGGAGAACTTCGGGACGAGCAGGACGTCGTCGAAAGTGAGGCCGACGCGCATGTCGGAGCCAGGACCCTTCACTTGACTTCGGGTTGATTCCACTGCTTATAGTGTTTTGGGATTGAGCGCCGGGACTGGGACTTCCCTCCTCTCCTAGGAGAGGAATTTGAACCCAGAACCCGCTTTCGCGAGACAGGCTCGCCGGCCAGACGCAATTCCAGGCTTGCGCGAAGCGACCACTGCGCCCTACCAGATTAGGCGATCCCGGCAAGGGGCGCCCTACCTCCGTCCCGTTAAAAGAATTACAACTTCCTGTTAGTATGCCCAAGCAGCAGGTGGCCTACTCCGAAAACGGGGACCTTTCCCGGAGAGGACGCTGGTACGAGAGGGAGCTCAAGGTCAAGGGGTGGGAGAGCGAAGACCGCACCGTCCAAAGGCTCCTGGATCACCTGGCGAGGAAGACAGGGTCGGAGTCCAGCAGGAGGAGCTACCTCGACACCCTGGCGCGCCTCTGCAGGAGGGGGGGAGACCCCTTCGGAGCTTGTCCGGCTGAGGAAGTCCGAGGCGGAGGACGCGGTGCAGAGCTACCTCGACACCATGCTGAAGGCTGGGGTGTCGAAGGCGTGGATAAAGTCGTCCATGGTGCACCTGGTGGCGTTCTTCAGGGCGAACGGGTTCAAGAAGGCGAGGGAGCTGGAAATCCTGGACGGGAGGAAGATCATGGGTATCACGACGGAGAGCCTGATGACCAACTGGGGGATGAGGGACGGGGGGTGGTGGATGATTTAGTCGCAGAGGCCGTTCTGGTTGCCACTGCTTGTCGCACACTACGGCAACCCTGGTGGGACATTTTGGAGAATCTTCGTCTTCGACAGGAACGGCGTGAAGCTCTTGGACAGGAAGCCGAGGTGGAGGTTCGTCCCCTGGGTGGCCCAGCTGGAAGAGCATATGGTCCTGGACGGGACGGTCGAGTACCTCGGTAACGCGTTCTGGAGGCTGGACAAGAGGAGGATGAACCAGAGCGACAAAGCGGAGAAGAACCGGCTGGCGGTCGAGGAGACGGAAATTCTCGACTAACCGGATGGGCTGTTGCCGACCTACAGGCACTTCGACAGGAAGTTCAGGTTCGACCTGTTCTGCACGGCCTCGATGCTCTGCCTCAGCGTCAACGATTATTCAAGAGGGGTGAGTTACGCCAGCGTCTCTCTGGAGCTGGCACCCAATGATGGGAGACCCCACCTATCGTGGGCTCTAAACGCAATACACTTCAAAGAGAATCAGGTGGAGGCGATTCAAAGATGCCTGAAGGGGGTGCGACTCCCGCCAGTTGCAGGGGACGGGAAGACTGCTTCTGATTCCCTAGAACTTCTGAAACTCGAAAGAGAATGAAGCAACGATGAACTTGTGAAATTGACGGGACGAGAATTAATGGAGCACACACGTTTTGGCTCATTGTTTAAATAGTCTGTATATATGTCCTATTAAATATTCTTAATAGGTAATGCGCTCGAGTAACAACGGTGGCCAAAGTGGCACATGCTTACGGAACAGGGGGGCGGCTTCTCGAACAGCTTGCCCTGAAGGACGAACTGAGCATCAGTCAGCTCGCTAAAGGAGCGGGAGTGACGTACCCGACGGCCTTGTACGGAGTGGGGTCGTTTCAGTTCGTCGAATTCAAGAGGATGGGCAGGGAAAAGATTGCGAAGATAAGGGACGAGGACGTGGATGCCATCTACCCCTTCTTGATTCTCTCTCAGGCGAACGATGTGAAGAAAGCAGAACTGGCGCTGGCATTCCTAGCAAGGAAAGGTTTCGAAGACGCTATACTTGGCGGAGAGGTTGCCCTCGAGATACAATTGCCGGTAAAGGACGTCGAACCAGACCCAGAAATAGAGATAAGGACGCGAAATATCGAGATGTTCCACAACTTCCTGCGGCGAACGTTCAAAGGGAGTAGGAACCTATCTGCTCACCTCCTTTCCAACTCGAGAATAGTCGAGGACAATGACATTCGGCACGCCAAGAGAATAGGCCTGCTTAACGTTGCAATCCCAGAGAAGTTGCTGGTCGACGCGATTGCAGAGAACAAGTCCGTGGTGTTCATAGAGACCGTTGCGGAATCGATGGCCAATTCGAAGACCCAAATCGACGAAGATTTTCTCAGAGAGTACAGCCGGAACAGAGGAATCGGCGATCGGGCCCTTCAAGAACTCGAAGAAGCCAAGGGAGCCGGATTCCCATAGTCTCGAACAGGCAGATCGTGGATATCGCGAGCAGACTCGGTCTGCACGAATCACTGGTGGAAAGAGAGTACAACCTTCTGATTACTCTCGAAGAGTTCAGGACGAAGGGGCTGATGAAAGGAGGGGATCCACTAGTCCTTGGCGGTGGCCACGGAGTCAGGGCTTATCTACCTCAAGAGCTTCAAAGGTTCAGCATCGATCTCGACTTCTACTCCAATGCCCCTGACATCCATCAGACTCTGAAGGACCTCAAGAGAGTGGGAGATGTAAGGGAAGTTGGATATGGAATACAGGAGGAGAAGAGATTCAAGAGGTATGACTCTGCGGTCCCAACGGATCTGAGGCAGTGCACCGTCGCGCTAGTCCGTTCGTACCACCAGTCATTCAAGTTGGGGGATGTTCCACCAGAATTCTCCATCACTGTAACCAACACGCATCCTCCGAAATCATTCGAGATGCGGAAGCCGAAATCATACATCTCCGTGGACTACGTGAAGGGGGAGATACCTGTCTTGCCTGCTTCTCAGATCATCGCAGGCAAGATGCAAATCATTCCGCATAGACCGGTTAAGGACCTCTACAAGGACATCTTTGACATCTATGCGCTGACGAAACTGAGCGATGCCAGAGTCACACGACCAGAACTGGTCGCTTCTCTCAAGGAAGCCCGGGTGAAGTTGACGCCGAGCATCCTCTACGAAAGATTCAAAGAGACTTCAGGGGCTGACGGAGCTAAGAACGCCATAAAGCTGCCCAAGGAAGCGCGTCGAACCTACCTCGACAACTGGGATGGGATTTATGCCTTCGTGAAGGAGGAAACCTTCGCGGTCATGAAGGCTGCAGGTTGTCTCTCAGACTAGGGGCGCGTAAGTAGCGCGCGGAGCCCTCAGGACCGAGATGTATAGCGCGCTTGGCTCCTGGCCGCTGACACTGGTTGGTGCGCATATACCGAAGGCGGATATGCAATTGACATGACATCAACCAAGATTGACGCCGGAAATGAGGTAGGGCACCCGCAGGATGGGAGCTTTACCAGATTAGGCGATCCCGGCGTTCACGAGCCCCGTTGGGGCGCTTAAAACCTAACTCGAGGCGGCGGCGTCCCCTGCCTCTCCCTTCCTGTGCGTCTTCCACATCCGAGGGTAGGTCCCCGCCCTCATGACAACGCGGTCTGTTGAGGCTGCCAGTCCCCGCTTCAGCGGTCGGAGCTCGGCGGCCGAGAGGAGCGCCTTGCCTATGGCGACCAGCTCCCCCTTGGCGCTCAATATGGCGACCGGGTCGTCCTTCTTGATACCTGGCGAGAGCGAGAGCACGCCCGGTATGCCGAGGCGGGCGCCGTGACAGATGGCGTCGACCGCCGAGTCACGGATGACAATCCTGCCGATTGGTCCCAGGGACTCTTCCACCGGGAGGACCAGCCGCCGGAGCGGCGCTTCGTCCCCCGCCTTCAACCGGAAGACCGCGTCGTTGAGCTGGTGGAGGGTGACGAACCCTCTCTCCTCGGTCAGGGGTCCCACCCTGGTTCGCCTGAGCTCCACCATCGTCGCCCCCACGCCGAGTACCTCCCCCATGTCGTAGATCAGCTTCCGTATGTACGTCCCGGACTGGCAGAGCACCCTGAAGAGGTGCAGGTTCCCCGCCGATTCTTCTATCTCGAACTCATAGACGGTCCTCGTCCTGGTCTGCCTGGACACGGAGGAGCGCTGGGGAGGGCGCTGGAAGATCTCGCCAGTGAACTCCTCTTTCACCCTTTCGAGCTCCTTCTTGGGGACTGAGGAGTGGACCCGCATCACCCCGCGATACTCCTTCGGGTAGAGCAGCAGCAGGCTGAGGGCCCTGGTCGACTGGCCGAGCCCGATTGGGAGGAGCCCGGAGACAGGGGGGTCGAGGGTGCCGCTATGCCCGGCCTTCTCCACGCCGAGGAGTTTCCTGGTCCAGGCGACCACCTCGTGGCTGGTGGGGCCACGGGGCTTGTCGAGAGGGACGAGGCCGTAGTCGAGCAGCGACTGGACGGGCCTCGAGGCGGGGAGGTGCCCGTGCTCGGGGTCAGAGGCCTCTTCGTCGAGGACAAGCATCTTCTGGGCTTGCACGTCAGTCCCTCCTGCTCTTCACGTAGTGTATCACTATCTCGGCCACCTTGGTCTCGTCGATCGAGTCTGTCTCGACGACTAGGTCGAAGGGTTTGAGGTCCTTGCCGAACTCTATCCCGTAGATCTTCTTGTAGAGCCTGTAGTTCTCCAGGTCCCTCACTGAGAGTATCGCCTCGCACTCGGAGACGCTGATCCCGTCCCTCTTGGACATCCTGCTGGCCCTGCTCTCCACAGACCCTGCAAGCCATACCTTGATCCCGTCCTTGGTGAGCCATGGAACGGGGTAGCTGGTTATGACGACGTCCCCTTTCTTGGCCTTCTTGAGTAGCCTGGCGTCCACCTCCTTGTCGAAGTCCAGATGGCGCTTCCTCTCCTGCAGGAACTTCATCCCGTCCCCCTTGTCCCACCAGTCTTCGCCCCCCGGGGTGTAGCCCTCTTCCACTGCCATCTCCTTCAGGACGTCCCCTCCGCCTACCATCGGGGTCCCCAGTGACTCCGCCACCTGGCGTGAGACAGAGGTCTTGCCCACGGCGGGCAGCCCGGAGATTATGATCGCCTTCAAAGCACTCCCTATGGGGTGGTGTGCAGCAGGCGCCCTAGCATGGTGGAGAAAGCGAAGGAGCTGAGGAAGTACCACCAGACGAGGCTGACGTTGTACACCCCGGCATGCTGGGTCGCGCCTGCGATGATGGGGATCGGTATCGGCGTGAACGCGACTATGACCCCGTACCCCCCGAGGAAGCTGGCCATCAGGTAGTAGACAACCAGCAGGGGGACGAAGGTGACCGCCGTCACCTTGAGCCTTGCCCGCTGCACCCTCAGCTGCTCCTGCTGGACGGCGAGCTCTCTCTTTTTGAGCTTGTCGAGCTTCTCCTTGTCCTTGGCCAAGGTCGCCGCTCGCTTCTCCTTCTGGAAGGCGTTCACCTCTGCCCTCATCCTCCTCTCGGCGTCAAGGTCGACTACCCTCTTGGTCACGACCTGGGTGACGAGCCCCAGCAGCACTGAGGTCGTCGTGACCAGCACGGTGGACACAGGCGGGACGTACCGAGGTATGGTGAAGCGGGCGACCCCGCTCGTCGTGCCGGCCGTCAGGACGACGGAGTAGGAGCCTGATGACGCCTTGGGGACCCAGAACATGCACCCTGAGATGTCGCCCTTGTCGTTGGTGCTGCAGGAGGTCGCCCCCGTCGAGGAGTTGACGAGCTGCAACGGAGCGGGCCCGAAGGTGGCGGTCACGTTCTGGTTTGGAGCCAGGTTGGTGGCGGTCAGCAGGATGGACGCCCCCGAGATGTCAGAAGAGGTGTTGAACTTGACATCCCCGGCGCTGGCGCTGGTCGTCGTCGTGGCGGTCGACCGGGGTACGACGGCAGGGAGGACCACGTAGTACCCGACCAGGACGACTATGAGGCCCACGAGGGCGTAGGTGATCAGCCTGGAGCTCCCCAAGGACGGCCCGCCCTGGGACCTCCTCTTTGCCCCGGCCTTCATGACGAAGCTCGCTCCAGCATCCCGGCTATGGACCGCGCGACCTCAGCCTGCATGCCTTCCCCGTTCCTGACTATCGTGATGGGGGCGCCTGTGATGGTCGAGCAGGCAGCGACGAAGCTTCTCGCGAGCTCCAGCTCCTCGGCGAGCGACGCCTCGGTGGCGGGGTCTCTGTATCTTTTCGTGTCGCTGGCCCTCCTCCGGGCGACCTCCGCGGGCGAAGCCTCCAGGAGTATGAGGTGGGTCGGCTTCAGGGCCCTCACGACGTCGAACGGGAGCCCGGGCCAGAAGCCGTCGCGGGTCCTGATGAAAAGATGGGTGTCGACCACCACGAGCTTGTCCTTCATGAGCGAGATCTTGGCTGCGGCGGTCTTCTGAAGGCGCCTCTGCGTCCCCAGCGGGAGCCTCCTGAGCTCGTCCCTGAACTGCACGAGCTTCTCTGACCTGCCGACCTCGAGCATGATCGTGCCGAAGTTCGCCAGCCTGGCTCCCCTGTAGCTAGCCACGACCTTCTCCAGGACCGTGGTCTTCCCGACCCCCGGTATGCCCACTATGACGGCGCGCAGCCCCACGGCTAACCAGCTCCGATGAGCCCCGCCAGAGCCGGCGACACCTCTTCCACCTGTTCCTTCAGCAGCATCTGGTAGTACTGGAGGATGATGTCCACCATCAGGAGCATGCCTATGCCTGTCCCGAACACCCCGACTATGTCAGCCACGCCGGCAATCAGCCCTATCAGGATACCCCCTATGATGGTCAGGGTGGGGATGTACCTGTTCAGCATCTGCTCTATGGAGAGGCCTGACCGCCTGAACCCTGGCACCTGGACGTCAGCGTCCATCAGGTTCTTCGCCACCGCCCTGGAGTTGAGGCCTCCTATCTCCACCCACAGCCTGGCGAAGACCACCGACATGCCCACCAGGAAGAGGAGGAAGATCACGGTGTGTATGGGGTCGCTGAGCGTCTCGCCGAAGGACGTAGGGGCCGTCAGGTAGTAGACCAGCCCGCCGACGGGGGAGGCGTTGTATACAGAAGTGGAGTTGCTGGTAGGGAACACTGCGAGGTAGTGGTACCACCACGGAGGGTTGCTCGCGCTGTACCTTTCGAGGAGCTCGGCGAAGAACGTGATGTTCGCTCCGAGCGCGGAGACAAGGATCACAGGGATGTTGGACACGTAGAGTAGCTTGATCGGGTACACCCCCTGGAACCCTCTGTACTTTATCGATGTGATGGGGAGCTCGACCCTTATCCCTTCTATGTAGATCAGCACCAAAATCATCACCACAGTCAGCGAGAACGTCATCACGCTCGGGTAGAAGTTCTCCCTGATCAGGATGGAGCCGATGTCCCCGGCGAAGAACTGGCTGATGGCTCCTGGGATGAACCCGAATATCTGCGTGACCCCGGTGGCTACCTGGAACGGGATCGGGGAGAACGTGTACCACATCACCTGCTGGGCCACCCCGGCGAGGATGAACAGGCTGACACCGCTCCCTATCCCCCACCCCTTCTGAATCATCTCGTCGAAGAGCAGGACGAGCATGCTGGCGATGACCAGCTGGATGAAGATGACGATTGACTGGTCGGCGGTCAGGGTCCCGAGGGCTCCGCCATAGATGTAGGCCATGGACTCACCCACGATCACGATTATAGTGAGGAGCTTGGTGGCCGAGCCGAAGATTGCCCTGTCTGAGGGGTCGCTCATGTCCAGTTTGATTATATCGCTGCCCACGAGGAGCTGGAGGATGAGCCCAGCCGTGACGATCGGCCCTATCCCGAGCTGCATGAGAGTCCCCTGGGCGGACGCGAAGACGACCCTGAGGAAGGTGCTGGGGTTCGACTGGGCCGCCGTCCCTGTTATGCCGTACAGGGGAGTCGTGGCCATCACGAGGTACGCTATGAGGGCGATCCCTGTCCAGATGAAGCGCTCGTTGAGCGTCGGCTTCCTCTCAGGCTTGGGTATCTCTGGGAGGACCGTGCCTACGCTCTTGATGAATTCTCGCATCGATGCCATTTGGACGGGGGTTACTCCTTAGTCAGAATCTTTCCGCCCGCGGCCTCTATTTTAGCCTGAGCCTTCTTGGTGAAAGCGGCGACCTTCACCTCGTAGGACCCGCCGACGGCCCCGGTGCCCAGGAGCTTCCCTACCCCAAGCGCGGTCAGGTCCAGAGACCTGCTCCCCTTCGCGAGGTCGTCGAGCTGGCCGACGTTCACCCATCTGGACGGCCGCGGATGCCCCGGCGGCCTGAACGGGTCCCGGCCGAAGTGGTCGGGGTCGTTGATGACAAGCCAGCTCCACTTGTGTTTGTGGAGGCCCGCGTTGCCGTGCCCTCCCTGCTTCCCCGAGTGGCGGTGCTGGCCTATCTGGCCGTACCCGTGGGTCCGCATCCCCCTGTACCTCCTCCCCTTCCTGGCTCTGGTCGGCATGTCAGATCATCCTCCTCACTATCTCTTCCAGCTTAGGGTTGCTCCCTAGCTCGCCCTTCTCTGTGAACTGCCTCCGGAGGGAGCGCTTGAACCCGCCCCTCGGCGGGGCCAGCCGGAAGTAGGGGAGGACCCCTGCGAAGGCGGAGAGCCTCGCCTGGTCCTTCAGCATCTTGGCGGCGAGCTCCTTGTGGTCGCTGAACCCCAGCTTCTTGAGCGCGGCCTTGTCCAGCGGCCTGGCAGTGCTCGCCATCCCCCTCTTCGAAAGGAGGTCGGCCAGCAGCCCAGCCTCTACGGGTGCCCACGCTATGTAGTCTTTGCAGAGCCTGAGCATGCCCACCGTGGCAGGGTCGTCGGGGACCACAGACGCTGAGAACTTCTTTGCCACCCAGAGCTCGTTGAGGGCTTTCCTCACAGGGGCGGAGCTGTTGATCTGCCCATGGAGGTTGACAGCCAGGATTAGACCCATGCTCCATCCACCTATACGTTGAGCCCGTGCGACTCCCTGAAGGCGTCATAGACGGCGTTGGCGAGGGACGACATGGTGTTGGTCGAGCCGAAGGTCCTGACCCAGGCGTCCTTAACTCCTGCGAGCTGGAGGAGGTTCTTCAGCGCAGGTCCCGCGACCAGCCCCAGGGCCCTCGGGGCAGGCATTATCTCCACGGTGACGCTCCCTGCCTTCCCCCTGATCCTGTAGGGGACCGAGTGCGGCCTCCCGTCCCGGCACTCCCAGGAGCCGCAGCCGAGCTTGACCGGGATGATGTTCAGCAGAGCAGCGGTGGTGGCCTTCTCGATGGCTTCCCTGGTCTGCATCGCCTTCCCCTTGCCCACCCCGAACCAGCCGGCGCCGTTCCCGACGGCGACCACGGCCAGGAAGCGTGTGAGCTCCCCCGCGTCGGTCTGCTTCTGCACCACGCTGACCCCCACTACCTCGTTCCTAAGGTCAGGGAGGAGCTTCTTCACAATCTCTGCTTCGCGGACCCTCTGGCCGCTCTTGAAAATCTCGTCCAGGGAGGTGACCTTCCCCTCGTTTACCAGCGTGCCGAGCTTCGTCCGCGGCACCCAGACCTGCTCCTCTTCCTGGCGGTCGCGCCTCTGGTACGGCATTATTTGCGCCCTCCGGCTATCGTAGCCTTGACCTTTTCGAACTCCTCCGCGTAGTTTTCAGGCTTGAAGCCCGCCTTCAGTAGCGCGGAGAACGCCCGGGCGTAGGCGTCCTTGTCCTCGGCGGCGAGCTTCGCCGCATACTCGGCGATGGGCCTCCCGGAGAGCCTGTCCTCGTCAGGATAGGCCTCTTCTCCCACCGGGACCGCCAGGCCGGAGTCGACCACCCCTTTGAGGAGCGCGGCGACCCTCGACCCCCTGATAAACGGCGCCAGCCCGTTGTAGACTACGGCCTCCTTCACCCCCGCGGCAACCGCCTTCTTCCCGGCGAGCCTCCCCAGCAGGTAGCAGGCGGGGGTCGACTTCGCCGAACCGTGCCACCCCAGTTTCGACAGTTCCCTGGAGTGGGAAGACGACAGGACAACGTCCCCCTTGAACGTGGGCTTCACGAACTGAGCGGTGACGTTCTTGTTCGATATCCTCACGACAAGTAGGGGCTTCTGCGAAGTGATGGCCCGCTTCCTCGCCCTGTAGTCTGTGACCCCCTGGCGCCTCCTTCTTAGGAGCTGCACGTGACCTTGCTTCACTTCTTTACCTCCTTCATCAGTTCGAGGAGGTGCTTCACCCCCCTCACCTGGCCCCCCTTCACCTGCTTGTAGAGCCTCTTGTAGGCGTCGTGGCTGATCTCCTTCCTCTCCTTGGCCACCTTGAGGCGCCACCTCAGCGCTCGGACCTTGGAGACCCACTGGTCTTTCCTCGGGTTTCTGGCTGTGGCGCGCCCTTCTGTAGACCCGGCCCCCCTTCCGCGCTTGAGCTTCTTCGACCTTGTCCTGAACCTCCCCCTGGAGACCCCTTTCTCCGGAGTGACCTTGATGGCCCCGAAACCCACCAGGCCGCGGATGGTGCTCCGGGTGATAGCGTCTTGTATCAGGTCGTTGTAGTCGTCGTCGAACACGATTCGGTCCACCCCGACGCCCAGGACAGAGGCCGCCAGTCTCCGCTTACTCTTTAGATTCAATTATCCTCAACCCGGTCGGATTCACGACCCTTATCCCTAGCTCGGTGGCTCTCTCTATGATCGCGGCCCTCTTCTTCGCCCCTACCGTGCCACCGATCCGCGCCACGTCCCGCCCTGGCACCAACGGCGCCAGGTCCTCCGGTCTGTGGACGATTACCTCGAAGTGGCCGCTCGGGTGCAGGCCTCTGGCGGCGGCAGGCCCCCTGTAGCCGACCCTGACGAGCGGAGGCCACCCCTTGTCCTGGCGCCTCATCTTGCTGTCTACGCCCTTGGGCTTACGCCACTCAGGGTGTATCCTGACATAGCGCCAGCTCTCCTGTCTCACGAAGGCAGGCCTCGAGTCGGCGACCTCCTTCCTCTTGGCCACCAGGCTCTTCAGCCTGTTCTCCTCAGCCTGCTTCCCCTTCGACATGGGTTTTACGGCCCCTCCTCCTTATGGTATATGTATACGCCGTCGAGGAAGACCCTCTGGTCCTTCCTCCTGACCTTGGTGGCGAGTTCTATGTTGGCCGCTGTCTGGCCGACATCCTCGAGGGAGACCCCCTTCACTATCACGTCGTCCCCCTCGGCTGAGACCTTAGAGCTTCCTACAATCTGAGATATCCTGGGAGACCGTTCCCCCATGAAGTTCTCGACCAGGACCTGCTCCCCTTTCACCTTCACGGAGATGGGGAAGTGGGCGTAGACCACCTTCAGCCTGTAGGTGAAGCCCTTGGTGACGCCGGCGACCATGTTGTTCACTATGCTCACCACGGTGTTGACTATCACGTTGTCCTTCTTCTTCGCGGAGAAAGGGGAGAGGAGCACCCTGTTCCCCTGGACGGCGAGGTTGATGTTGACCTTGTCAAAGCGCTTCTTGGCCTCGCCGAGCTTTCCTTTGACAGAGAGAGTCCTCCCGTCGAGCTTTACCGTCACCCCATCAGGGATGACGACTGCGGTCTCTTGGACCGCCTCAGTAGACAAACCCTACCAGCCTCCCGCCTATCTTCTTCTCCTGGGCTTCGACGTGGGACATCACTCCCTGCGAGGTAGAGACGATGAGGGTCCCCACACCGACCGCCGGGAGATATCGGTGCTCCCAGTCCACGAGTTTCAGCGACCTGACCGGGAATCGCGGGGATATGACGCCGCACCTGTTGATCCGCCCGAGTAGTTGCACTCTCAGCTTCCCCCCCACGCCGTCGTCGATGAACTCGAACTCCCCGACGTATCTGCGCTTCTGCAGGACACGAAGGACTTCGCTGGCCAAGCCCGAGGCTGGGATCACCATGCATTCCTTCTTGTTCCTCATCTCCGCGTTCTGCAGGCTGGCGAACAGGTTTGCTAGGATGTTGGTCGCTGGCATCTATCTCACCTAGTCGTACTTCCTGAAGCCTAGCTTCTCCGCGACCTCCCTGAAGCACTGCCTGCACAGGACTAGGTCGTATGACCTGATGACGGCGCCGTACTGGCCGCACCTCTTGCAGTAGTGAGTCGACTTACCGTACTTCCTCACCTTAGGATGTCTCTCCTTCATTGGACGGTCACCCCGAATTTATCCTTGAAGTACTGCATCGCCTCGTCTCTGGTGACGCGGTGGGATCTTCCCACCCTGGATGTCCTGCGGTTACGCCGCGAGACCCCGTACCCCGGCCTCTCGAGGAGGATGGAGACGTTCATCCCTAGTATGCCGATTGCGGGGTCGTATCTGATGCCAGGGATCTCGATGTGCTCACGGATCCCGAAGGAGATCGAACCTTGAGGGTCGAAGGACGACTCTGCCAGCTTCTTCTCTCTGGCGGTGAGCAGCTTGCCGATGAGCGCGGCCGTGCCGCCCCCCCTCACCGTGACCACCACCCCGATGGGCTCCCCCTTGTGGATACCGAAGTCTCTCACCGACTTCTTGGCGCGGGTCTGCGCCGGGTTCTGGCCGGTCACCTGTTCCAAGACTTTCTTCCCCCTCTCTATGGCTTCCCCCGACTTCCCCAGGCCTATGTTCACCACGACCTTGCCCACCCTGATCTCCCTCATGGGGTGCGCCTGGACGGTTGACTGGCTCATGAAGCGCCTACTCCCACCGTGATCATCGGAGAAGAGGTCCCTACCGGGAATACAAGGCGGGAGGGCACCTCCGCTTCGCCGCTCGGGAGAGCGATCCTCACCATCTTCTCGCGCGAGACGGTCCCCTCCTTCACCTCAGCTATCATCCCAAGCTGCCCGGCCCTGTCCCCGCCGAGGACGAGGCCCAGCGACCCCTTGGCCAACTTGACGTTACCCAGCACCTTCTGGGAGGGCACCTCTAGCAGTACAGCGTCTCCCGGAGCGAGGTTCAGGGCGTCGTCCAGGACCGACCTCCCGTCGTGCAGGCCATACTGGATGTGCCCGCCCCTGATCTTCGTCTTCGTGTTGATGCTGCATAGCTTCTTCGATGCCTCGCTGGAAGCAACCTTGGCCAGCCTCAAGCCCTTGCGACCTGGGACGAGCCGGTAGTCCGCACCCTCGGCGGGGATGCTGACCACGTTGAAGAGCCCGACAGGGAAGCGCGGGGTGTGCCTCTCAATCCCGTCGACCAACACCTTCCCGGTCTTGACCATGTACTTCAGCTCGCGGGACAGGCCCGCCAGGGAAGCAAGGTCGCGTATGACGACGCCAAGCGGGTAGGACGACGAGATTGAGTGCGGCCCGGGGACAGGCTTGAAGACGAACCTGTCTGACTTGCGCGAAATGTCCCATGTGCGCGGGGCCGCCAGGCGCTTCATCTTGTTCCTTCCCCCCTTCTTCCCCACTACGCCGGCACCTCCAATCTCCGCTTCCTCAACTTGTCCTCGAGGACGAGGGCCGTGACGACTACGTTGGAGGAGCGTATGGGGACAGGAGCAGTCCCCCCCTTGAGCTTCTCGTGGGTGACCCCCTCCACGTTAACCACCCCGGTGAAAGAATCGACCTTGGTGATCTTCCCTTCGATCCCCTTGAACTCCCCCCTGACGATCCTCACCGAGTCGCCCACCCTCGGCCTTACGCTGCGCTTGCTGTGCTTCCCTCTGAGCTCCGCCGACAGCCTAGACCCGAACCTCATCCATTCCACCTATACGATTATCGATGCGAGGTTCGCGATTCTCGGCCACTTTTCTGCGGCCTCGCTGGCTACCGGCCCCTTGATGTCTGTCCCCTTCAGGTCCCCTTCAGGCGTGATGATCACAGCGGCGTTGTCCTCGAAGACCACCCTCTGCCCGCTCACCCTCCTCACCGGGTACTTCTGCCTCACTATCACTGCGCCAAACACGGTCTTCTTCAGCTCCGGAGGGCCTTTCTTAACCACGCAGACCACCGAGTCCCCTACAGATGCGGCTGGGACCCTGCTCAGCCTCCCCTTCGCCTTCGTGACCTGGACCACGCGCAGCGTCTTGGCGCCGGTGTTGTCAGCGCAGGTGATGACAGCGTACAGCGGTATCGACCTCGTGATGTAGTTCTTGAACTCCTCGACCCCTTTCGCCGAGACTGCACGAGACTTCGTTGACATTAGGCGCTTCTCCTCGATTCTACCACGACGAACGAGATGGTCTTGGACAGCGGCCTGCATTCGCCGAGGGTCACCGCGTCACCGTCCCTGACTTCGATGCACGGGGGGACGTGGGCGCTGACGCGGCTTCTCCGCCTCTCGCCCCGGTTGAACTTCGGGACCATGTGGAGATACTCCATTTCGACCACCACGAAGCTCTTCCCAGCGGTGGAGACTGCCTTCCCTGAGAGAATCCTCCCCCGAACCTTGGCGTGGCCGTGGAAAGGACAGCGGTTGTCCTGGCACTTCTTCCTGGGGACCGTCACGTCGAGACCCGCTGAGCTCATCGCCGCGCTCTCCCTAGCCTGTCCTGTAGCCTCCCGGCGATCTCAGCGCCGGTCACCCTCTTGCCTGACCCCGTGATGAAAGCCGCCCCTTCCTTCTCGACGGTGACGGGGCGCCCGCCGGAGTCGATGATCAGCGTGTTGGCGGTCTCTAGGAGCACTCTCCCGGTCATCCCGACCTTGGTGGGGTCCGGTGAGTCCAGCACGGTCAACATGCCTCCTATCAGGTTCACTCGGTTACCCCCTTCTCGTGCATCACGGTGATCACCCTTGCTATGTCCTTCTTAATCCGCCTGATGTTGCCTACGTCCTTCTTCACTATTCCACGCTGGGCCTCGCCTGACAGCTTGGAGAGCTCCGACCTGAGGTCGAAGAGCGTCTGCCGAAGCTTGTCAGTTCCCTGGTTCCGGAGTTCCTTCGGCTTGAGTTGTGGCATCTTCTTTGTTCCCTTCTTTGTTCTCTTCTTTGTTCTCTTCTTTGTTCTCTTCTTTGATGTCTTCCTTTAACTGGAAGTCAGGAGGAAGCGCGTCCCGAAGCGCTATCTTCACCTTGATCCCGTAGAGGCCGAGCTTCATCAGGACGTCGGTGGTGGCCTGGTCCACCGATCTGTCGGCCGTGTCGCCGCTCTTGGGGACCACCCCCGCCCTGTACTTCTCTCCGTGCGACCTGTCGCTGCGGAGCTTCCCGGCGACTGAAATCTCGACGCCGGCCGCGCCGGCGCTCATTATGTTGTTGACGGTCCACTGGGCAGCCCTGCGGAACGCTGTCCCACGGGACACGATCTGGGCGATCCTGGCGGCCATGATCCTGGCGTTGAGCTCCGGGCTCTCCACCTCGGTCACGGCGATCTGGGCGTTGGGGAGGGCGAAGCGAGCCGCCACTTTGTCTGTCAGGTCCTTGATCCCTGTCCCCCTCCTGCCGATGGCGAGGCCCGGCCTGGCCACGTAGACCTTGAGCGTCGTCCCCATGGGGGACTTCTGCACTTCCAAACCTCCGTACCCCGCATCACGCAACTCCTTCTCGAAGAACTCGTCCAGGTCAGCGTACGACATGCTCGACGTCAGAATCGACTTGACCGTTGTACGCTGCTGGACGGACATCGCTATACTTCCTTGCCCACGACTTCGATGTGCACGAGTTGATGGAAATTGGGGGAGCTCCTGCCGAAGGCCCGCGGGTAGTAGTCCTTCACGGTCCTGCCTGCGTAGCCGGCGGCGTGGATTATCTTCACCCTCTCGGGGTCTAAGCCTTTGAACTCGGTGTTCCCCTGCAGGTTGTGGAGGACGTTGAGATACGCCTTAGCGGTTCTGACCGGGTAAGACCCGGTCGGGAAGCCTTGGAGCTCGCTCCTGTGGCCGACCTTCAGCTTGTGGCGCCTGAAGGCCACGGGCATCTCCTTGCTCTCGACCTGTTCGAGCAGGTCGATGGCCTTTGTCAGCGGCATCCCTTTGATAGTCACGGCGACTTCACGGGCAGCCTTGGGCGAGATGTTGACTTCTCTCCCGCTAGCCCGGACATGTACCGCTGGGTCGAAACCCTGGAAACTGTAACCATGGTGAGGCACTTTACCCCTCTCGTAGACCCGGCCGATTGTTGATGCGGTTATAAAGATGTCCATGATGAAACGCTCTTCAGACCGAAAACAGGCGTTTGCTCTCCTGCCGTCCCCGTTTGCAGTGTCTCTGTCGCCTTGCCCTCCCATGAGATGGGACGTGACCATTACGAAGGAGGGGCCGACTGCGCTTATGGGCCTTCGAGCCCAGGCTCGTCCGTTTGACCGCTCCGCGACCGGGAGCCCGCAGGCCCTTCGCTACTTCGTTTCGTCGGCTTTGGCCTCGCCCCTGAGGTGCCTGTAGACCCAGAGTATAGGGTCGTAGTGCCTGTCAACAACTCTCTCCTTCTCAGGTATTATCGCGTCGTCGGTGATCACGATGTGCTCGGGGCAGATCTCTTGGCAGCACTTCGTTATGTTGCAAAAGCCGAGCCCCCCTGCGTCCTTCATGAACTTCGACCTATTCAAGCCGTCCATGGGGTGCATGTCCAGGGAAGCAGCCTTCACGACCCATCTGGGGCCTATGTAGTCCGCTTCGTGCTCCCTCACTACGTGGCAGACATCCATGCACAGGAAGCACTCGATGCACCTCCTGAACTCCCTCGACCTGTCCACGTCCGTCTGGTAGAAGGTGAAGGTGTCCCCCGCGTCGGCCATGGGGGTGAACGGGGGTATCATTGCGGCGACTTTCCAGTTGGCGGTGACGTCTGTGACCAGGTCCCTCAAGTGTGGGAATGCCTGCATGGGTTCGATCGTGATGTCGCCGTCTATGGAGTCCACCCTAGTCTTGCACATCAGCTGTGGCCTGCCGTTTATCTCGGCCGAGCAGGACCCACACCGCCCTGCCTTGCAGTTCCACCTGACCGCAAGAGAAGGGTCCAGATGGGACTGTATGTAGTGGACTGCGTTCAGGACCACCATCCCATCCTCGCGGGGGACCTCGAAGGTGTCGTAGTGTGGAGGAGTGGTCCCGCGACCACCCCCCCTTTTGATCTTCAACCTGACGACCCTCTTCTCCTTCGGCCCCTCGCCTGTCACTCCCAACGTTTCAATCATCCTCCTTGATCAGGCTCTGGAGCTCCGGGGGAGGGTTGGAAACCGGCACTATCCGGCGGACCATCTTCCCATTCTCCTGGACGGTGATTATGTTCACCAGCCACTTCGGGTCCTTGGCAGGGAAATCGGACCTCGTATGCGCGCCGCGGCTCTCCTTCCTCTCCAGAGCGGACTGAATTATCGCCTCGCAGACTGTCAGCATGTCCAAGACCTGGAGCGAATCTGTCCAAGACTGATTGTATGCGCGCGCGCCCACCGCCTTCAAGCCTTTCGCCTCTTCCCGGAGCTTCTCCAGTTCGGCTAGACCTGCCTCGAGGTCCTCCGCCTTCCTGACTATGCCTACGTGCTTCCACATGTTGGACGCGATTTCCTCCTTGACATGGAACGGGTTAGCACCCCCGGCTGACGAGAAGGGCGACAACACCCTGGATATCTCCTTCTCGACCTCTCCCCCGTCGACCGATGGGAGGTCAATCGCGGCTGCGCTCTCCGCGGCTGCCGCCCCAGCCCTCTTCCCGAAAACAAGTATGTCCGAGAGGGAGTTCCCACCCAACCTGTTTGCACCGTGGAGTCCGCTAGCGACCTCGCCCGCGGCATAGAGCATCTTTATGCTGGTCTCAGCGGTCTCAGGGTCGACCCTGACGCCTCCCATCTGGTAGTGGACGGTTGGCGCCACCTCCATCTTGTCCTTTGTGATGTCTATGTCAGCGAACGCCAGGAACTGGTCATACATGCTGGGGAGCTTCTTCTTGATGTAGTCCGCCCCCCGGTGTGAGATGTCGAGATAGACCCCCCCGCCCTTGCTCCCCCTCCCCGCCATGATCTCTGTGTATATCGACCTGGCCACGACGTCCCTTGCGGAGAGCTCCATCCTCTTTGGGTCATATTTGGACATGAACCTCTCCCCTTCAGAGTTGGTCAGAGTCCCTCCCTCCCCCCTGACAGCCTCGGTGACGAGCATCCCCCGCACACCAGGCGGATAGATCATCCCCGTAGGGTGGAACTGGATCATCTCCATGTCCATCAGCTCCGCCCCTGCCCTGTAAGCCATCCCTATCCCATCGCCTGTGCTCTCATAGGAGTTGGACGTCACCTGATAGACCCTCCCTGACCCCCCAGTCGCAAGTATGACCGCCTTTGCCCTGAAGAGGAGGAGCCTCCCCGTCTTTATGTCGATCCCGAATGCCCCTGCCACCCTCCCCGTCTTAGAGTCCCTGAATATGCAGGTGGTCATGACCTCGTCTATGAAAGGTACCCCCCTGGCTATGAGTTGGTCCTGGAGCGTGCGGATGAGTTCGAGCCCCGTCCGGTCCCCTATATTGCAGAGGCGTCTGTAGGTGTGGGCGCCGAATGCTCGCTGACTTATCTTCCCCTCTGGGGTTCGGTCGAAGACCGCCCCGTACTTCTCGAGCTCATAGACCCTTTCGATCGCTTCTTTGGCGAATATCTCGGCCATCCTCCAGTTGGAGAGGTGCTGCCCTTCGACGATGGTGTCGGAGAAGTGGACCTCCCAAGAGTCCTTGGGGTCGACGTTGCCCAGTGCCGCGGCTATCCCTCCTTCGGCCATGACCGTGTGAGCCTTACCGAGGAGTGACTTGCAGACGACGAGGGTCTTCGCGCCCCTGTCGTAGGACTCTATGGCCGCCCTGAGTCCGGCCCCTCCGGCTCCGATTATGAGGACGTCGCAGACCTTTTCGTCGTATCTCCGGTCACTGATGTCAACGCTGTCCTTCTCTTGTCCAGGAGCCCACAAATCGAGTACGCCGGGTGCCCTTGGGCCGTTCCCTTGACGATAATAAGTTCACTCCCTTAGCCGCCACCGCGTCGATCTTGACACCAGAGCCTGATAGCCGTCGGCTTCCGGCAGGGGGTAGCGGACCTACCCGTCCCGGGCTCCCCAGGAGGCGTCAGCGACTCAGCGGATGGCCACTGAGAGCACCATCAGGAGGAAGCCGACGCCAACCACTGCTCCAGCCGCCGGAGCGCCGGTGCTTCCTAGGTGGGCCGCAAGGCCGCCGAAGAGTGTCACCGCAAGTCCGACGACGAAGACCGGGTACCGAGCTCTCTTGGGCATCCGGGGAGCCATCTCTACAGCTTCACCAGGGTGAAGTCGAGCGGAAGACCCGCGGCCAAGCCGCGGATGTAGAGATCGGCGAAGAAAATCGTGAGCAAGCTCACCCACGCGAGCGCCTCGTGGTATCTGTTGAGCCAGCTCTGCCTCTCATAGAAGGCCTTCCTCGCCCCACCTGCGGTGACGCAGCTGTAGCAGTCGATGTTCCCCCCCGTGAGGTGCCTGAACGCGTGGCATGAGCCTGTCCACGCCGTCAGCAGGAGCGCGTTCGCGAGGAGGACCAGGCTCCCCACCCTCAGCTCGAAGCTGCCGCTGAAGACAAGCGAGTGGTAGAAGTCGTAATAGAAGAACGGTAGAATGGCGATGCCTGCGTAGAGGAAGTACCTGTGGAGATTTTCGAGCTGGAACAGGCCGTTCTTCTCTCCGGTGTAATGCCTCTTGCCGGAATCCCCTCGGTCAGCGTTGGAGCAGCCTAACGGATGCTTGAAGAGGTGACGGTGGTAGTCCTTCCTGTACGCGTAGCACGTGAGCCTGAAGAGCCCAGGGAGCGGCACAATCAGGATGGTCGGGCTGTAGAACGGGTCGATGTACCCGGCGTACTCAGCCACAGGGAAAGAGACGAGCGCCCAGAAGCCCACAACCAGGAGGCCGACGAACGACCAGAATCTCCAGTTGGGCTCGAAGATCTCGTATGGAAAGAGCGTCTTCCAATTTACCGCCAACGGCAGTCTCCAGCACCCAGGTCAAGTTTGAGTGCGTAAAAGTGCTTCCCCGAACGGTCCTCGGCACCTGGCGTGCCCCCGGCCACACCGAGGCCTCTGGCTATGGCAGGTCAGACTCTTCAGGGTCGTCGTAGTGCGCCCCGAGATACCCGTATGCACCCGTCTTCAGCACCTTCATCCCCAGGAGCGCGCACTTCACCCGTGATGGGCCGAGGTCAGGGTTCCCGAGCATCTTGAAGACATCCTCCTTGGCCAGCGAGCGAACCCATTCGAGCGGCTTCCCCTTGGCCAGCTCTGTCAGCATCGAGGCCGCCGCCTGGCTGATGGCGCACCCCTTCCCTGTGAACTTGACATCCTCTATCTTCATCCCCTCCCCTAGCTTGACCTGCATCTCGATCTCGTCCCCGCAGAGCGGGTTTGTGTCCCGAGACGCGATGTCTGACCGCTCCAACTTGCCGAAGTTCCTCGGGTTCCTGTAGTAGTCCAGGATGATCTCTCGGTAGATGTCAGCGCTGCTCATACCTTGAACAGGCCTCCAGCCTTTACAATCCCCGCCTTCAGTGCGTCTACGTCGTCTTGGGCGTTGTAGATGTAGAAGCTCGCCCTGCTGGTGGCTGGGACGTCGAGCCAGCGCATCAGGGGTTGGGCGCAGTGGTGTCCGGACCTTATGGCTATCCCCTCCTCGTCGAGGATGGTAGCAAGGTCATGCGGGTGGACGTCGGCGTAGTTGAAGGAGATCACCCCCGCCCTGGAGCGGGTGTCGGCTGGCCCGTAGATCTTGAGCCCCTTGACCGAAGCGAGCTCTTTGAAGGCGTAGTCGAGGAGCCTGAGTTCGTGGTCTCTGACCCTCTCCATCCCGATGGCGTCGAGGTAGTCGACGGCAGCTCCGAGGCCTATCGCGTCGGCGATGTTCACGGTCCCGGCTTCGAACTTGTACGGCACGTCGTTCCATGTCGAGTGGTCGTCGAAGACCTCCCTGATCATCTCGCCGCCTGTCTGGAACGGGTCCATCTCTTCGAGGAGCCCCTCCCGGGCGACCAGCGCGCCTATCCCGGTGGGGCCCAGCATCTTGTGCCCTGAGAAGGCGTAGAAGTCGGACCCTATCTCTCCCACGTCAACAGGCATGTGCGGGACAGACTGGGCCCCGTCGACCAGCGTGGTGGCGCCTGCTCTCTTCGCCATGGAACAGAGCTTTGTCACGTCGTTCACGGTCCCCAGGACGTTGGAGCAGTGAGTGAGGGCGACAAGCCGGGGAGCCTCGCGGAGCAGGTCCTCGAAGCCCGCCAGGTCGAGCGTCCCGTCGGGGTCGAGCCCGACGTACTTCAGTGACGCGCCGTTGCGCTTCGCGAGCCGCTGCCAGGGGACTATGTTGCTGTGATGCTCCATCCTTGTGACGACTATCACGTCCCCCTTCTTCACGTTCTTCTCCCCCCAAGCCGACCCTACGAGGTTGGTCGCCTCGGTCGTCCCCCTGACGAACACTAGGTCCCGAGGCTTGGCCCCGACGAACTCGGCGGTCTTCTTCCTGGAGCCCTCGTAGGCTGCCGTGGCCTCTTCGCCCAGGGTGTGCACCGACCGGTGGACGTTCGAGTTGTAGGTGCTGTAGAATCTTACGAGGGCGTCGATCACCGCCTGCGGCTTCTGGGTGGTGGCGGCGTTGTCCAGGTAGACCAGCCTCTTCCCGTGGACCTTCCTGCTGAGGATGGGGAAGTCCGCCCTCATCCTTTCCGCGTTGATGGCCTCTGACTCGAGCATCACTATGTGGACTCCAGCAGGTCGAAACACTCTCTCCTGCTTAAAAGAACTCCCTAAACTTCGACGTAGACGGTCCCAGCGTCTACCCTGGTCTTGTAGTGCTTGAGGGGGTCCGTCGCCGGGGGGGTAACAACGTCCCCAGTCTTGAGGTCGAACTGTGACAGGTGCAGAGGGCACACCACCCTGCCGTCGAGGACGAAGCCTTGGCCGAGGTCCGCCTCCTCATGGGTGCACGTACCTGCCACTGCGAAGACCTCCCCCCCTATCTTGGACAGTAGCACGTGCTCCCCGTCGATGTCCACCGCGGAGATTGAACCTTCGGCGAGGTCAGCGGCCTTCATGGCAGGTCGGAAACTCCCCAATGGATCTACCTGTACTTGTAATGACGCTCGAAGATGTCTTCAGACTCCTTAACTTCAGGGGTGAGCTCCCCCGTGGCCGCGAGGAGGGTCTCCCTGTCTACCAGGCGGCGCTTCTCTCCCTCCCACTTCCCCTCGATCATGAACCTTGCCCCTTCTCTGGTCTGTTCGATGGGGACCCTGGAGAGGACAGGTTCGAAGAAGCCTAGCACCACCATTCTCTTCGCCTCGTCCGGGGGAAGGCCGCGCGCCGTGAGGTAGAAGAGTTGCTCTTCGTCGACCTGGACCACGGAGGCTGAATGGGTCGCCTTGACCTCGTTGTTGTCTATCTCTAGGCTGGGGATCCCGTCTGACTTCGCAGTCCTCTCGAGTATCATGACGTGGTCGGCCAGATAGGACCTAGAGTTCTTGGCCTCCTTCACTATCTTGATCATCCCCTTGAATATTGACTGCGACTTCCCCTTTAGGACGCCCCTGGCCTGGGTCGAGCCAGTCGAATCAGGGGAGTTGTGGACGAGGTTGGTCTCGTAGTCGTAACGCTGCTCCCCGTCGGTGAAGAAGATCTCGAACCCTTCAGCGAATGAGCCGCGCCCGTTCAGGTAGAAGTTGGTCCTCGACCGCGAGACAGACGCCCCGAGGGACAGTGAGCTCATAGTAGCTCTGGCGTCGTTGGACACTCCGAGCCCCCTGTTCGACAGGTGGGTGGTCTGGTCGTCAAGGAGCTGAATGGACGAGAAGTCTATGTGCGAGTTCGGCCGGGCGAGGATCTCGGTCGTCGACGCCACCAAGGCAGGGGACGGGACGCCTTTGGAGTACTGCTCTTCTAGGTACACGAGCCTCGCCTCCTCCTCGGCGACGACGAAGTTCTGCTCTATCACCGGCGTGCGCGGCGAGTCGAGCAGCAGCATCTTGCGGAGCGGCTTGTCGAGGACTACCCCTCTCGGCACCCTGACGAAAGTGCCGCAGTTGAAGAAGGCGTTGACGAAGGCGGCATACTTGTCGGTCTCCGACTTCACCAGCCTCCCCCTGACCAACTCCCTGACCGCCTCCTCGTCCTGCCCGAGGGCGTCGTGGAGGGACGTCAACTCCACCCCCTTGGACGACAGGTCTCTGCTGAGCTCTGCATGGACCTGCGTCTCGTTCCCCTGGAGCAGGATGTCCGATTCGTTCCCAGTGAGATACCCTGTGAAGAAGCTCCGGAAGTCGATTTCGCTGCGGCCCGGCGCCGCCTTGAACCTGTCCAGGGCGATGTCGAACGTCTTGGCATATTTCGTGTAGAGCGGGTTCTTCTCCGGAGGGAGGGCCACGAACTGCCGGAAGGCTTCGAGCCTGGCGTCGGTCAGCCACGATGGTTCGCCTAACGAAGCCGAAATCGACCCCACGAGGCCCTCGTCGAAGGAGGTTAGTGACGCCTGAGGCATTCCACGCGACCCCGGCCGGCCCTAGCCGACTGCGTTCGTCATTTCGAGCGACATGAGGCGGTTGAACTCCACCGCGTAGGTCATGGGGAGCTCCTTCGCGAAAGGCTCCATGAACCCGTTGACGACCATGCTCAGTGCGTCCCCCTCCGATATCCCCCGTGCCATCAGATAGAACAGCTGCTCTTCCCCCACCTTGCCCACGCTCGCCTCGTGGGTCACCGTGGCGTCGTCCTCCTGTATCTCCATGTATGGGTAGGTGGCGGTGGTGCTGATCGGGTCCAAGAGGAGGGCGTCGCAGCGGACCGTCGACTTCACGTTCTTGGCCCCCTTGGCTATGTGTAGGAGGCCCCTGTAAGCGGTGTGGCCACCCCCCTTGGAGACCGAGCGGGAGATTATCTTGGACGTGGTGTCTTTCGCCAGGTGAATCGCCTTGGCGCCGGTGTCTTGGACTTGGCCCGGGCCTGCGTAGGCTACCGAGATGATGTCCGCCTTCGCCCTCGGTCCGAGCAGGTAGACAGATGGGTACTTCCTGGTGAGCTTGGCGCCCCCGTTGAAGTCCACCCAAGAGACCGTGGCGTCTTCGTGAGCGTGAGCCCTCTTCGTGACGAGGTTGAGGACGTCCCTGGACCAGTTCTGCAGCGTGGTGTATTTCACCAGCGAGCCCTTCCTGGCGATTATCTCGACGATGGCCGAGTGCAGGGACTGCGACGAATACACGGGCGCTGAGCAACCCTCGATGTACCCTATCTCGCTGTGGGGTTCCGCGACTATGAGGGTCCTCTCGAACTGCCCCATGTTCCTTTCGTTTATCCTGAAGTATGCCTGCAGCGGCATGTTCACCTTCACCCCTTCGGGGACGTAGACGAAAGAACCTGCGCTCCAGACGGCGGTCTGGAGGGCTGCGATGTAGTTGTCTTGGTATGGGACCACGGTCCCGAAGTACTTTCTCATGATGTCCGGGTACTCCTTCAGGGCCGTCACAGTGTCCGTGAAGACGACCCCCTGCTTCGCCAGCTCCCCCTGGATGCTGTGGTAGACCGACTCACTTTCGTAGATTGCGCCCACCCCGGAGAGGAACTTCTTCTCTGCGTCGGTGATCCCGAGCTTGTCGTAGGTCCGCTTGATATACTCAGGGAGCTGGTCCCAGGATTGGGCGGCCTTCTTCGTGGGGTTCGCGTAGTAATAGAAGTCCTGGTAGTCAATCTCCTTCAGCTCCGGGGCCCATGAAGGAGGTTCCCGCTCTAGGAAGTGCTTCAGGGCCTTCATCCTGACCTGCTCCATCCAGGCGGGCTCGTCGTGCAGCCTGACGATCTCCTGCACTACCCGCTCGCTCAGACCCTTGGTCCCCCTTACCACGTATTCGTCTACGGGGTCGCTGAACCCGTACTTCTGCTTGTAATCGTCGGTGACTACATCTGTCTTAGAAGCCAAATCAAGAACCCCTGTATAACATACGTTATTTTCTCCCTATAAGGTTTGCCCGACCTGTGGGGGCGCCTGCTCCTCTTCCCTGTAGCCCCTGATCCATGTGTAGCCCTTCTCCTCAAGGAGCCTCGACAGCTCCTCGCCGCCGGACTCGATTATCCGACCTTCGAACATCACGTGGACGAACTGGGGTCTCACGTACTTCAATATCCTCTGATAGTGGGTTATGAGGAGAGAGCCCATCTGGGGGCCGGACACCTTGTTGATCCCTTCGGCCACGACCCTGAGAGCGTCGATGTCCAGTCCTGAATCGGTCTCGTCCAGAACCGCGAACTTCGGCTGCATGAGCGCCATCTGAAGGATTTCAGCCTTCTTCTTCTCCCCGCCAGAGAAGCCTTCATTCAGATAGCGGTTCAAGAAGGATTCGTCCATGTTCAGGAGCTTCAACTTCTCAGCTACGACTTCCTTGAACTCGAATATGGTGGGGGGCTCCGAGCCTGCCGGGCGGGAGTTGTTGTAAGCGGCTCGAAGGAAGGAGAACATGCTCACTCCTTGGACGCTCACCGGGTATTGGAACGCGAGGAAGAGACCCTTCTTCACCCTCTTGTCTGGGGGGAGGCCCACCACACTCTCCCCGTGTATCAATATCTCACCCGAAGTCACCTGGTACTTGGGGTGCCCCATGACGGTGTAGGCGAGGGTGCTCTTACCGGAGCCGTTGGGGCCCATCAGCGCGTGGGTCTCCCCCTGGCCGACGGAGAGGTTGACTCCCTTGAGTATCTCCTTGCCTTCGACTGAAGCATGGAGCTCCTTTATCTCTAACTTCATAACCCGAATCGCTGAACCCCGGTTCGTATTTAAAGATTATAACGTATGTTATTGAATTCTGGCTACCAGACGGCACTGACCTTCTTTGCCACAGCTTCAAGGAACTCCTTGTCGACGGACGAGAACGCGTCCAGTTGGTCGCTGTCTACGTCGATCTCCCCCACGACCCGTCCATCGTGCAAGATCGGCACCACGATTTCCGCCTTCGTCGAAAGAAAGCATTGGATATACCTCGGGTCCTTCCCTACGTCAGAGACTATCTCTGTCCTCCCCGCCTTGGCTGCGAAGCCGCACACGCCCTTCCCTATCGGGATGCGGGTGTGTTCCGTTGGTGAAGGCCCAGCCCAGGCCTCTAGGACAAGGTCGTTCCCTTCGACGGCATAGATCCCTGCCCACGAGTAGGTGGAGACAGAGGCGTTCAGGAACTTTGCGACGGCGTCCCTCGCGGCCCTCCCATTGGAACCCCCTAGCGCGGAGTCAAGGCCGACGAGGACTTCCTTTGCCTGCTCCCTGCTGAGTCTTCCCATCGTGGACTTCAAACTCCTCACTATTCTCCTGATTTATCTGTTAGCGACCCTTTTCAGGCTCTGCTCTCTATCAGGTACCTGTAGACCAGCCCGGCGGCGATCCCACCAAGCACAGGGCCGACGAGATAGATGTACCAATAGCCGGGGTAGAACCCGGACGCGATCATAGGGCCAAACGCCCTCGCAGGATTCATTGCCGCGCCGGTGAGGTTCCCAGCCACCAGGACGTCAGCCACCACTGCAAGTCCTACGCCCAGTCCGCCTATCCGTGGGGCCCTGGGGTCGACCGCCGTCCCGTAGACGGCGAAGACGAGCACGAACGTCAGGAGCCCTTCGACTGCCATCCCTTGGGCGGCTGTCAGGGCGCTGCTGAGGGTCGGCGAACCCCACTTCACGCTGTCCCCGAGGGCCGATGGGAAAGAGGCCTCCAGCGCCAGTCCGGCGGCTGTCGCCCCAACCAGTTCCGCGAGTATGTACGGCACTACGTCTCTGGACTTCAGCTTCCTCCCCGCCCAAAGACCCAGGGTGACCGCCGGGTTCAGGGCCCCGCCGGAGACGGCCATTGTGGCCGAAATCGCCACCCCGAGCCCGAGCCCGTTCGCGAGGGCAGCGACGAGTATCGCAGCGGCCGAGTTAGGACCGACCAGGCTTGCGGTGCCGACGGCAGACCCAGCGCCGACGAGGACGAAGACGAAGGTCCCCACGGCCTCAGCCGCGAGCTTCTTCGAAAGGGCCGGTGCGGTGGACAAAACGTTCGGCGGCGTCCTTAACTGGCCGCACTTAAGAATTCCCTCTCTCCGTACGGATGCACTTCCTCGACCCGGAACAACTCTTATAAACCGTCGGTTGTATACCGGACTTTATGTCAGCGACTGGACAGCCTGTCATAATTCTGAAGGAGGGTTCCGGTGAGTCTAGAGGGAGGGAGGCTCAGAGGAACAACGTCGCCGCAGCGAAGCTCATCGCCGAAGTTGTCAGGACTTCACTGGGGCCGCGGGGTATGGACAAGATGCTCGTCGACTCCATGGGAGACGTCACCATAACCAACGACGGCGCGACGATGCTGAAAGAGCTCGACGTCCAGCATCCGGCGGCGAAGATGATGGTTGAGATAAGCAAGGCCACGGACAACGAAGTCGGGGACGGGACGACGTCAGCGGTGGTGGTGGCAGGGGCGCTGCTCGAGAAGGCAGAGGAGCTGATCAACAAGGACGTCCACCCCGTGGTGGTGGTGGACGGGTACAGCCGAGCCGCAGAGAAGGCCCAGGAAATCCTCGAGGCGATAGCGGAGAAGGTCAACCCCGAGAGCAGGGCAGACCTGCTGAAGATAGCGAACACCAGCATGATGACGAAGCTGGTGAACGAAGACTCTCCACACCTGGCCGGGATAGTGGTCGACGCGGTGCTTCAGGTAGCGGAGAAGCGGGGGGACGGGTTCAAGGTGGACATAGACAACGTCAAGGTCGAGAAGAAGCCTGGCGGAGCCCTCACAGACACTCAGATGATCAAGGGGCTGGTGCTGGACAAGGAAGTCGTCCATTCGGGGATGCCCAAGCGTGTAGCCGAGGCGAAAATCGCTCTAGTCAACTCGGCCCTGGAGATTGAGAAGACTGAGTTCTCAGCTGAGATAAGGATCAACGACCCTCAGCAGATGCAGCAGTTCATGGACGAGGAGACGAGCATCCTGAAGGGGATGGTGGAGAAGGTCCGGGCGGCCGGGGCGACCGTTCTGATCTGCCAGAAGGGGATTGACGACCTCGCGCAGCACTTCCTCGCGAAGGCAGGGATCCTGACAGTGAGGCGCGTTAAGGAGAGCGATATGACCAAGCTGGCGAAGGCGACCGGCGCCAGGATCGTCACCAACCTCGACGACCTCAGCTCGAAGGACCTCGGGTATGCGAAGCTGGTGGAAGAGAGGAAGCTCGAAGAAGACAAGTGGGTGTTCCTAGAGGGAGCTAAGAACCCGAAGGCTGTGAGCATCCTCGTGAGGGGAGGGACCCAACGGGTGGTGGACGAAGCCGAGAGGGCGCTCCACGACGCGCTGATGGTGACGAAAGACGTCGTCGAGCTTCCTGCGGTCGTAGCCGGCGGCGGTGCTCCCGAAGAGGAGGTCTCGATACAGCTGCGCAACTGGGCGCAGAAGCTCTCTGGGAGGGAGCAGCTCGCTGCCCTGAAGTTCGCCGACGCCATGGAGAGCATCCCATTGACGCTCGCAGAGAACGCGGGGATGGACCCGATCGACACGCAGGTCGACCTGAGGGCGAAGCACGGCAAAGAGGGGAAGTGGTATGGAGTCGACGCTCTCAACGGGAAGGTTACCGACATGTACTCGAAGTCGGTGTGGGAGCCCCTCGCGGTGAAGCTCCAGATACTCCGCGCGGCGACCGAGGCGGCGTCGATGATCCTCAGGATCGACGACGTGATAGCGGCGAGCAAGATGAAGGCCCCCCCTACCCCGCCAGGAGGCGGAGGGATGGGCGGCATGCCGCCCATGTAGGGTAGAGGCTCAGACTAGCTTCACGTCAAGGAAGGGCCCGCCAGCCCTCGCCGATTCGTACAGCGCGTTGGCCACGGCGACGTCTTCGATGGCCGCCCCCCCTGACTTGAACAGGGTACGTCCCTCGGGCCGCCGCCTCCCTGCGACCACCTCGCCCAGCTCCACAGCCGAGTCCCATGAGAATTGCCCCGCTTCTGCCGCTCTTATCAGCTCCCCGTACTCGAACTTAGCCTGGGCAAGGTCGTCGACTGCCACCGTCTGGAATGACGCGACCGCGTCGGTCGAGATTTCGGCGTGCGTCGGGACGTTGGAGCCGCAGATGTTTGCGTGAGATACGCCCCTGAGCATGCCACCGTCTAGGAAGGGCAAGGTGGACGAAGTGATGGTGGTGGCAATCTGGGCACCCCTGACGGCCTGCTCAGGAGAGCCGAACGCCTTTGCGGCGAAGCCTTTCTCTTCCAGCGCCCTGGCGAAGGCGCCTCGGCTCCTTTCGTTGGGGCTCCAAATCCGCACCTCCTCCACCGACATGATGGATCGGAGGGCGAGAATCTGGGTCAGCGCCTGCTTCCCTGAGCCTAAGATTGCGACCGACCCAGAGGCGTTTCTGTACAGATGTTTCGTAGCCACGGCAGAAGCGGCCCCAGTCCTGAACCTGCCGAGCATGTCCGCCCCCATCACTGCGAGCGGCTTGGAGTCAGCTGCGTCGAAGAGGATGACCACGAAATTCGTGCCGGCCTTAGAGGAGAGGTAGGCTTTCAACCCGGCGCGCCCGAGATATGGCATGCTGGCGTGCATCACGCTCAGCGTGGACGATGCCCCCCTGGTCCTAGTCCGCATGAAGTTCTCCGCTTCGCCCTGCCCCTTCCTCCGGAAGGCCTCTTCCACGACACCCACCACCTCGTCCATGTTGAGGAGGCCCTCGACGTCAGCCTCCGACAGGATTAGCGTCAAGCCCGCTGCGCTTCTTCTCTGCGTTCCTCCGCCTCGGGCGACCCCCAGCGGCCTACCCGGGGGGGGTTCTTCGTCCTGAACAGCGCCATCCCCTGCTGATATCGCTGGAGCTCTACCTCCAGAAACTTGATGTCCGACGCCACTGATGCCGAGTCCTTGTCGGTCCCCTTCTTCCCAGTCAGCTCGGCCAGCTTGGCCCTCTTCTCTTCCAGCATCCTTGAGAGCAACTGCTCATACTCCGTGGTCAAGGGAACTTGGGGACGGCGGAGCCTCGAAACTATAAAGACGTTGTCAGTGGGCTGGAGCTACGATGTTAGCCACCCCCAGAGAGGTTTCATCGGCGAGGGAAGGCGGACCAGTCAGGGACGAAGTGAGCTTCCGAGGTCACCCGATGGTGAGGTCCACCCATGCTACCACCATGGAGGTCACCACCGAGGGGCATCTGACGGAGAAGGGCGACTGCATAATAGGCGTCGGGGCTGACAAAGGGTGCTCCGGGATCAGCCATGCTGTGAGGGAAGGGTTGCAGAGGTCAGGGGCCAAGGTCACCATCAGGATTAGAGTCGGGGGACGCACCTTCCAGGCCGCGGCTCAGGGGGACTCCAGGCTCGAGCTGTCCCATCCGCATGACATCGTGATCAGGAAGAGCGGGTTCGTCAGCGACAGGACGCTGGCGGTGGGGGCGAGCGCGGCCGCGAAGGACATCCCCAGGGACATGGTCAGGCTGCTGAGGAGTCCTGCGACCACGGGGACGCTCGAGATAGAGGTGGAGTGACGTTGGCGAGGTTCAGGGCAGAGGCGTACACCATGCAGGCGCTGGTGAAGTATCACGGCCTCAAGGACTGGAAGCTGAGGCTCCCCTACCACGACAGCATCTCAGTCAACACGACCTGCATGAAGACGGAGGCGTCTATCACAGACACAGAGAGGGGGGGCGTCTTCATAGAAGGAAGGCAGAACGACTCTGCCAACGTCCGGCTCCAGGGGGTCGTATCCAGTATGGACCCCTCGAAGAGGGTCGTCGACTTCAGGATAGACAGCCGGAACGTCCCAACAGGGAAGGCGAAGGGGATAGGTTACTCATCATCGGCTGGCGCGGCGCTGACCCTCCTCGCCCATAGGCTCCTGACCGGGACCACCCCCGACCTACCCCGACTCTCCAGGAAGGCTCGGCTGTTCGCAGCGTCTGCCTCACGGTCTCTGGTCGGCGGCTTTTCGAGGCTGTACGCGGGGAAGGATGACGAAAGCACCTACGCCGAGAGGTTCGCCGACGCCAAGGTGATGGACCTGCGCATGGTGGTCGTCCCCCTTCCGTCGAGGGTACGGACAGAAGACGCCCACAGAGAGGTGCTCACCTCCCCCTTCTTCCAGGCGAGGGTGGAGTCAGCTCAGAGGCGGTGCGACGAGATGGAGAAGGCCATCCGGGGGAACGACCTCGACGCCATCGGCAGGCTGGCAGAAAGGGACACCCTCGAACTCCACAGCCTGACCATGACCGGGGACAGCGGCCTGGTCATAATGACAGAGGACTCCATCAGAATAATCCGGAGGGTGAGAGACATGCGTGGGGACGGGATAAAGGCGTACTACTCCATGCAGACCGGGCCGTCGGTCTTCATCAACACAGACGAGAAGGACCAAGACAAGGTTCTGAATGCCATGGAGAAACTCGGTTACAGGGCGTACCTTTCAGGGGTCGGTGGAGAGGCGAGGATCCTATGAGCGAAACCCTCAGCGTACGCGACTACCTACGGCAGCTGGAAAGGACCAAGTCAGGGAAGGACGAACAGGCGAGAGAGGGGCTGGAGACGTTCATCGGCCTATGGGAGAAGGCGATCGAAAACGGGGTAGTCAGCGAGGCCGACAGCGTGGAAGCCGCGCTGGCGAAGCTTGAGAAGACAGGGGGGCTCTATCGCGCAGCGGGGGCCTAGCGGGGCGCTTCTCCCCCGTCGAGGGACACCACCTGCCCGGTGATGTAGCTGGACTCGTCGCTGGCCAGGAAGAGTGCGAGGCTGGCAGCCTCCGACGGTCTTCCGAACCTCCCCAGGGGGATGGCGCCGAGGTAGGAGCGCTTCTGTTCTTCGCCCAGCCAGCTCACCCAGGAAGTCTCGATCGACCCGAACGCCATGCAGTTCACCCTGATCTTCGGGGCGAGCATCTTCGCCAGCATCCTGGTCATGGAGACGACCGCCCCTTTGGCCGAGGCGTAGATCAGACCGTCGGTGTCGCCCACGAGGGCCGGTATCGATGCGACGTTGACTACGGAGGAGCCCCGTTCCATCAGCCTGGCTGCGCCCTTTACGCAGAGGAAGGTACCGAAGGTGTCGACGGCGAAGACCCGCTTCCACATTTCGAGGGTGGCGTCTTCCAGGGTGAGGCTCCACAGCTTCGGGTCTGCCAAGCCCGCTGTGTTGACCAGGATGTCCAGGCCCCCCAGCTTCCCACTGACTTCGTCGAACATCGCATCGACGCTTGAGCTGTCCGAGACGTCGGCGTGGACAACGAAGGCCTTCCCACCAGCGCTCTTGATGGACCGGAGGACTGGCTCCCCGTGAGGGGAGCGCCCACGGTGGTTGATCGCTACCGTCGCCCCTTCTTTAGCAAAGAGCCTTGCCACCTCCGCGCCTATCCCCTGAGAGGAACCGGTGACAAGGGCCCTCTTCCCCGCCAGCCTCAAGCAGTCCGACGGGCGGGCCCCCATGACTTAAGGGTTGGAGGCTAGGGTCTGGGGGCTCTGTCCCTGGCTGTCTCCCCTGAGGAGGAGTACTGCTTCAGGAACCTTATGTTGAAGAGGGACGCCTTCGCCGAGTTCCTGACCATCTCGTCGGGGTCAGACTCCGCCTCCATGAGGACGGCCTCCGACTCGGGGCTCCCGACCGAACCGAGGGCGGCCGCTGATTCGTGCCTGACGATTGGGTCTTTGTCTTCGATTACCGCCTTGGCCAGCGCCTTGTTCCCCTCCGAGAGCCCGATTTGACCAAGAGAGAAAGCCGCTTCATGGCGGACCAAGGGGTCGGGATCATGAAGCAAGACGTCCGCCAGGGCTGGGACAGACCCCTCCCCTCCGACCTCCGCCAGGATGCAGACGGCGTGGACACGGAGGACCAGGCTCGGCTCGTTCCTGAGGACTTCGATGAAGTACGACTCGTCCTTGCGCCCCCACGCTTCTTCCATCCCTTTCATGACCGTCATGGCGTGGGCCTCGTCGTCTACTACCGTGCTGGTGTACAACGTACGGAAGTCGACCTGGCTCGGCCTATAAACGAAGCGAAACCCTGCTGTGTTCAGGGGCTCAGGAGGACCTTCCCCTGCACCTCGCGGGACTCGACAATCTCATGGGCCTCCTTCGCCGAGCTGAGCGGGAGATTCCTGTATACAGCGGGCTTCAGTTTTCCTGAGGCAGCAAGCGTCATGACCGCGCTCAGGTCTTCCCTGGATTGGCCGTAGACCCCCATCAGCTTCAGCTCATCCTGATACACTCTGCGGACGTCTAACTCTGCCTTGGCCCCCGAAGTGAGACCGAGCGTCACCATCCGCCCTCCCTTCGCGAGGCAGTCGAGGCTGGTGGGCCACGTGTCCCCCCCTACGTGGTCGAAGACCACCGAAACGCCGACCCCGTCGGTGAGGGCGCGGACCTTCTCTACGAGGTCGCCAGACTTCAAGACGACCACGGAGTCTGCTCCCAGAGACTTCACGAACCCACTCTTCCTATCATCGCCCACCACGGCGATGACGGTCGCTCCGAGGTGTTTGGCGACCTGGACCGCCGCATGGCCCAGCCCGCCGGCGGCCCCCCAGACCAGGACCGTGTCCCCTCCGCGGACGCCGGCCTTCCCCACGAGGCCGTTCCAGGCCGTCCCGAAGTTTACAGGGAGGCACGCAGCGGTCTTGGGGTCCAGGCCGCCCAGAGGGATTAGATTGTCAACTGGGACCTTGACGAGCTCTGCGTAGCCTCCGTCTGTCGCGATTCCGACGAATCCCCTGGATAGGCAGAGGTTCTGTCTGCCCTGGCGGCAATAGACGCACGACCCGTCGGAGAGTACAGGATAGACCAAGACCATGTCCCCAGGCAGGGTACCCTTGACCCCCGGCCCTGATGCTACTACCTCGCCGGAGATGTCTGTCCCCGGGATGTGCGGCAGAGACGTCTTGTATCTCCCGCTCCGTGCCCATACATCGATTCTGTTGACGCCACAGAAGGACACGCGCAGGACGACCTCTGAAGCACCCGGTTCGGGGTCGCGGACATCTCTGTAGGAGAGGACCTCCGGCCCCCCAGGCGTTTCGAACTGCGCGGCCTTCATTCTCCGACCGCCTGGAAGGACGGCTACTTACACTAAACGCCCTGCGCCACGACGGCTTTGGGCCTTGATACCAGGGTCGCGACCAGGACTATAACCAAGTTGAGGGCCAGAGCTGTCGCGCCTACATAGAAAGCCCCGAAGGGCGGGGTGTTGAAGAACGAGGTCGACCACGTGCCGAACTTGTTCGCGTCAGCCATCAGGTAGATTCCGAGAATCTCGCTCGCCACCAGGCCGACGATGAGCCCGTACTTGTTCAGCCTGTTCGTGATAAGGCCTCCGAATATTGAGGGGAGAGTCTGGACCACGAGTATCGTCCCGAAGAGCTGCAGTTGGACCGCGTATGTCGAATTGACTACGAAGACGAAAGCCAGGGCGATGAACTTGAAGGCGACGGAGGCCCACTTCGCTATCTGCGTCTCTCTGGTCGGAGACAGGTTGGGCCTGAAGACCTTGACGATGTTCCTCGTGAGTAGGTTCGCCTGGGAGATGGCCATGATAGCGGCCGGGACGAGGCCCCCGATGAAAATCCCCAGGAAGGCTATACCTGCGGCCCAAGGCGGTAAGACGCTCTGTATTATAGATGGGACGACAAGGAGGCCGCTCCCACCGTTCGCCTTCACGAAGTGAAGGGCCGCGGAGTTTCCATAGATGACGACCCCGTACAGCGCGAGCAGTCCGAGCCCTATGCCATAGATCGGAAGGAGCGCGGAACTCTTCCTCACCTTTTCTGCGTCCTGTGCGCTGAGGACCCCGTTCATTGCGTGCGGGTACAGGTAGAGCGCCAGCGCGCTAACGATGAATATGCTCCAGTAGGCGTTCTCCAGCGCCGGAGCCAATGTCGAGTAAACAGGCTTGGCGGTAAAGCCAGCGGAGAAGCCCCCGCCGATGGCCACCGCCGCTATCACTGCTATGACCCCTCCGAATATCAGAATGTCCTTCAGGACCGCAGTGAGGGTGGCTCCCCTGAGCCCGCTCGTGTAGGTGAAGGCGGCGAGGACGATGAACGCGATGATGAGCGATATCTCTGAGTCGGTCGTCACATTTGACACCCCGGCCAGCATCGTGGTCAGGATGGCCTGCATCCCGACTATCTGCAACGCGATGTAGGGGAGCTCGGCGACGATCCCTACTATGGCAATCAGTATGGCCAGAGTCGTGCTGTTGAATGTCCCTTTCGCGAAGTCGGCTCCGGTGATGTACCCCTTCTCGCGTGTGATGCGCCAGAATTTCGGCATGAACAGGATGGCTATCCCGAACGTCAGAGCGACGTAGGGGACTGCGAAATTGTATATGGCGCCCTTCGCATAGACCCCGGACGGGATCGCGATGAAAGTGTACGCTGTGTAGAGGTCCGCACCGACGAGGAACCAGACCAGGTACGTCCCCATTCTCCTCCCCGCGAGCGCCCACTCGCTGAGGTTGTTCATGTCGCCCCGCCTCCAGCGTGAACCGAAGAACCCGAGGGCGACGAAGACGACGAACAGCGAGAGAAAGGCGATCACTCCGTCTATAGCCATCATGTCAGCCCTTCCTCCCTAGTAACAAAGCCGCGATGAAGAAGAATACGGCGCTGATGGCAAGCCAGACGGTCTGATACCACCAGAAGAAAGGAACTCCCCCCCACAATGGGTTCACCACATTGTATGTTGGGATGGCGAAATACACAAGGAACGGAATCGCGATCAGTATGCCAGCCACGGCATCTTTCGACTTCACGCGCAAGGGGTCCATACAAGGACTGGATATAAGATTGAGCGAACGCCGAGTCGGATGGGGGGGAAGTTAGATAACTGTCGAATCAGGACCCCCAGACGGCACTTCAGGGGCGGAGGGGTTGCCGGGGGAGGACCCTGGGCTAGTCCGGGAGAGGGGCTTCGTCCTTGCCGTCCATCATCTCGCGGTAGTACCGCCCGGTGGTCCGCCTTGTGAAGTAGTAATCGTAGAGGGAGACGTGCCTAACCTCGAGCCCGAGCAGGTACTCGTGAATCCTCTGGCCTGCGTCCCTCCCCTTGGCCATAGCTTTCACGACCAGGCTCTCTCCAGTCACCACGTCCCCCGCCGCGAATACGCCTGGGAGCGAGGTCATGGAACGGTCGTCGATAGCGATCCCGCTCCTGTGGCCGGGCTCGAGTCCGGCCAGCTTCCCGATGAACGAGTTCGGGCCGCGGCCTATGGCGACGATGACCGAGTCGCACTCGAGGTCGACGGTCTCGCCGGTGGGCACAGGGCTCCTCCTCCCGGAGGCGTCGACCTCGCCCAGCTTCATCATAGACATGGTCGCCTTGGTCACCCTCCCCCCCTCCCCCGAGTACTCCTTCGGGGAGAGCAGGAACCCAAGCCGAAGCCCCTCCTCCTTCCCCTCCTCGATCAGTATCTTGTCGACCGGCATCTCTGCCTCTGTCCTCCGGTAGACAATCGTGACTTCGCCCCCCGTCAGCCTCTGGGCGGTCCGGGCGCAGTCCAGGGCGCTGTCCCCTCCGCCTATGACCAGGACGCGCTTTCCAAGGTCGTACCTCGGATGCTCGAGGTAGCTGTCGACCCCTTCGACGAAGACGTCTTCGAGGAACCGGTACCCGTCGTAGACGCCTTTCAGGTCAGACCCGGGGGTGTCGGGCTTCGGCACATCCTTGGCCCCCGTGGCGATGAGCACGGCGTCGTAGTCTGCCCGGAGGTCGTCGAGCCTGACGTCCTTCCCGACTTTCGTGCCTGTCCTCGCCTCCACGCCCATCCCCACTATCCTTCCCGCTTCGTAGCGGAGGACGTCCTTGGGGAGGTGGTAGTCCGGGATGCCGTACCAGGCTGTCCCTCCTAGGTTGGGGAGTTCGTCGTAGATGGTCACGGAGTGACCGAACCTCGTGAGCAGCTCCGCCGCGGCGAGGCCCGCCGGGCCCCCTCCGACCACCGCGACCCTCCTGCCGGAAGGAGGTCTCAAGACGGGGTCAGGCTGCCTGGACACGGCCCTCTCCCAGTCGGCAACGAAACGCTGTATCATCCCCGAGGCCACAGGTTCTCCTCTGGTCCCAATGACGCAGGCAGATTCACAGAGACTGTCCAGTTGAGGACAGCAGCGGGCCGTGGTCCCCAGGAGAGGATTGGTCTCGCGTATCCTGCGGTAGGCGGTCGCCAGGTCCCCCCTAGACACGGCTTCGCACATGCCCCTGATGTCCGTCTGGAGCGGACACACGTCCATGCATACCGGATTCCCGCAGGTGACGCACCGGCTGGCCTCCTCCATGGCCTCTTCCATGGTGTAGGGAAGCTGGACTTCTTCGAAATTCCCCGTCCTAGCCTCGGCGTCCAGTTTTGGGAACGGGAACTTGGCAGTCCTCTCTGTCTTGAGCGACAACTATCTCAAAGTCTGCGCCACGGAGTTGGGCTAATAAGGAAACGTGACGATTCTCAGGTTTGGGAGATGTGGGACCACCGACAGGATTGTGGACTGACGTAAGGTGTGGTGGCGGGCCCTGTGGGATTCGAATTCGCGGGCGACTTTAGCGCCTCCCACGGCATGCTGGTGACTCCCACAGCTAGCTAAGAGCCAGCCGCTCTAACCTGGCTGAGCCAAGGGCCCACCGAAGGTGCGGCCGATTGGCCGGAATTAAAAGGGTTCTCAATGCCATCGACCAGCCAAGCGACACTTGATAGACGGTCGACGCATCATAGCAGGGGATGGGCGCCCCACGAAGCCAATCTGGATTGATATAATGGGCCGCGTCGGGCAGACCCATGGGCCGTCTCACATTTGTCGGACTGGGCCTCGGGTCAAGGGGAGCATCACTAGAAGCGATCGACGAGCTGAAGGCGGCCGATGTCGTATACCTCGAATACTACACTGCGCCCCATGAGCCCGCCCTTCTAAGGGAGATTGCGAAGGCCACAGGGAAGGAACTGACAGTCGTGGACAGGGAATTCGTTGAGAGTGGGAGCAGAATATTGGATGAGGCGGCGAACAAGAGCGTCGCGCTAGCGACGCTGGGAGACCCGATGATAGCAACCACCCACAACGAGCTCAGGGCGAGGGCCATCAAAAAGGGAATCGAAAGCCGCGTCGTGCACTCGGCGACCATAGCCTCTTCGGCCGCCAGCGAAAGCGGACTGCATTCGTACAAGTTCTCCAGGACTGTCACTGTGACAAGGGAGTCAGTGGGCAAGCTGACCCAAGCCTACCACATCATCCACTCAAACCTGCTGGAGGGCGCACATACCCTTCTCCTACTCGAGTACGATGCCCAGAGCGGAGACGGGGTGGCCCCAGGGGCCGCCATGGCAGGGCTGCTACTGGCCGAGGCGAACTTCAAGCGCGGGGTGGTGTCTGAGAAGACGTTCGCCATCGTTCTTTCGAGGCTCGGCCGCGGAGGATACAAGTCAGCCGCCGGGAGCATTGGTGAACTTTCCAAGATTGAGTATGGAGAGCCTCCCCACAGCGTCATAATCCCGGGACGGCTGCACTTCTCCGAGGTCGAAGCTGTCGCGGCCATATTCGCCCTCTCGGATAGGGATGTCAGGAGCAACTCGGATGGTGTGCTCAAAACCGCTCAGGTGCTGGTCCCGAGATACGTGGCCAAGACGAGGAAGGCACTTGGGACGCTTAAACCGAAGCTGGGCGGGCAGTACGAGCACGTTGTGGAGAACGCAGAGCTCTACGTGAAAGACGCCGAGAGCTTCTTGGCCAATGGAGAGGATGAGATGGCCATGCTGAGCATCGGGTACGCCGAAGGGCTTTTGGATTCCCTGGCGTTCGCAGGCGTGGCAAAGATAGACTGGTGACAGATGAACAGCAAGAGGGTCCTCGCTGCCGTGTATTCGTTGCGGGTCACCGGGAGGAACGCGGGGGCAAGGGAGCTCGCTGCGAGGCTCGGTCTTGGGCCGAAGGAAGCAAGAGACGAACTCGAGAAGCTGTCGAGGCTCGGGCTGGTGAGACTCGGGAGCAATGGGGCCGAGCTGACTCCGCGCGGGAGGAGGGCGATCAAGGTCGTTTTCATAGGAGGGGGCTTCGAGGTGATACACTACGGGCATCTGTACACCATAAAGAAGGCCCGGGCTCTGGGAGACGCGCTCGTGGTCTCCGTCGCCCGGGACAGTACGATCAGGAAGAGGAAGAATCGGGAGCCCCTCGTTGGGGAGGGGGACAGGGCGAGGCTTCTCTCGGCCCTCAGGTACGTCGACGCCGCCGTACTAGGAGTCGAGGGGGACATCTACCTCACACTCGAGAGGACGGGTCCCGACGTGGTCGCCCTAGGTTACGACCAGTATCACATGGAGGAGGAAATCGCGAGGGAGGCGGCCCAGAGAGGAATGAAGCTCAAGGTGGTGCGCCTCGACTCCCCCTACCCAGACATCAAGACGAGCAGGCTGCTGAAGGACTTCTAAGTCGGACGCCCGAGCTTCTTCTCCAGCCGCGCCATGGAGCTGCTGACAGAGTTCCGGCCAATCTCCTCGGCTAGCAGGCCCCTGGTGTCCTCGACGAGCATCCGAGCCACGTCGATTTTCCTCCGGACCCCGTTCACGACATGGTCATAGACGGCGAGGGGGGAGCATGCAGCATATAGGTCCTCCATGACCTTGAAGTACTTCTTTGCGCCCTTGAGGTCTCTCCCCAGGATCGAGTCTAGCACCAGCCTCTTCAGCTCTCCCACCGCGTCAAGAAGTCCGAGCAGATACGCCTCAGGGGAGGAGTCGATGCTCTCCATCGGAGGGATTGGTTTCCCCTTCACGAGTGAGATTACGACGGAGGCCTCCACCACCTCGGTTTCAGGGGAGATGATGTACCTCGACAAGGAGCCGTCTGTGTCCTGTTTGAGCTCTTTCAGCAGCGACTTCGCCTTCGAAAGCTCTCTTTCGCCGTCCTTGATCTTTCCCAGATGGACAGATATAATCGCCCGTGAGGACGCCGAGATGACATCCCTGCTCCCCTTGATGACCCGGTCACGACGCTCAAGCTGCTCAGAGAATCTTACCTCCGTCGCCTTTAGGGAACGTATTACCGCTTCCAAGCTCAACAGGGGTGGAAATCGTCGCGTCTTAAGTCTGCCAGGTCGCCGGCCTCGGGTGCGCGCAGTTTTAGCGTCCTCCGGTCGGCTCGCAGGCGGCCGTGAGGGTTGGCTTTTATCTGCTTCTCGCTCTGTGCTTCGCCTGCGACAGCCGGCGAGGTCAATCAGTGTGAATCGAGAGTGTGCACATGGCGGCCATGGAGCACAGGCGTGGCATCCATGGCCCAGACAGCCTGCAGCGTCCACGTGTTCAGCCCGATTTCCCCAAATACCAGTCAACTCCAGCCGGTGGTTCGAAAGCAGAACTCATGCACTTGTCGGAGCTGGCTCCACGTGAATAGCAACTATGTAAAAGGCAGATCCCGCGAGTATCAGGCGATGTCGAAGCTGAAGAAAGAGGGCTGGATGGTATCCAGGAGCGCCGCCTCCCACGGGGCCGTCGACGTCTTCGCAGCCAAGGATGGCAAGGTCCTGCTGGTTCAGGTCAAGAGCGGGAGGGCGAGGGCGACCAAGGAGGAGCTCGGGGAGCTTGCGGAGTGGGGGAAGAACGCGAACGGAGACGCAGAGGTGTGGCATTACAAGGGGAGAGGGGAGCTAGTCAGGAGGAGGGTGTATGCGGCCAGGAGAGGGGTGTCCTGAAGCCGAAGTGCTACTTCTGCGACACCGAGCTCGAAGTGGCGTTGCACACATTCAAAGTCGGACCGAGGGACGAGCCTGTCTGCGAAGAGTGTTACGTGAAGACGGCCAACAGGATGCAGGCGAAGGCAGAGGAAGACGAGCGACGGGACTCAGGCTGAAGCGCATTCCCGCCTGAGCTCGTTGACCAGGACGGAACACTCGGCGATTCGTTCTTCGTCGTCGCTCTCCCGGTAGCAGCACAGGGCCCTTTCGTACTCGAACAGGGCGCTGATCGCCCTGACCGCCGGCGATGCGCTCGGCTCCGAGAGTATCAGCCGCCCCGCCGTCGCGTACCAGCCGCCTGCGTCGGCGTATTGTTCGAGCTGGAGGAAGCAGGCCGCGATAGACTCGCAGGCCTCGACTTTGTGCGGGGAAGAGGGGAACTTCTCGAACTGCTCCTTCAGCTGATAGACCGCCGCGTTTCCGCTTCTCATCTTGCCTGCCCCGAAGGCCTCAGAGATGTCGCGCAACAGCCGGACGTGGGTGGGTCGCCCCTATGTGCAGGATGCTCTAGTTTTGTTGAGCCCGGAATCAAAAGAGGAGGTGCATCTCAGCTGCTGTCCATTACAGCCTGGGTAGCCTCTCGGAGCCTCCGCCTTGCGAGGCCCTCGTTGAATCGCTTCTTCTCTATGCTGGTCACCGGGTTGAGTGGCGGTATGCGGGTCGGCTTGCCCTTCTCGTCCAGCGCCACGTAGGTCAGGTAACAGGACCCGGTGTGCGTCCCCTTGCGGGTGGACGGGTCCACGGCCTCGAGCCTCACTCCGATCTCCATCGAAGTGGTACCGACATAGTTCACTGCCGCTTTGAGTATCAGCAGGTCGCCGACATAGACGGGAGCGTAGAAGTTCATTCTGTCGATGGAAGCTGTGACCACGTTCTTGCCTGCATGGCGCCAGGCGACGATAGCGGCTATCTCGTCCATGTATCTCATGATCGCCCCCCCGAAGACGTTCCCCAGCACGTTGGCGTCGGTCGGCATCATGAGTCTGGCGGTGGTCATCTCGGACTCTGCGGGCCCCTTGGCCTTCGACTTCGCCAACTAAGGACGAACTCCGGCTGAAGTTGATAAACGTAGAGGCATGAAGTCCGGCTCAGAGCGGCTCAGCCGAACCACTTCTCCAGGGTCTCCGTCTTGGATGAGTCGGCACTCGAAGACTGCACCCGCGCTATGGCGGCGTCGACCCTGTCCCTGGAGAAGGAGTGCTCCCCGACCAGAAAGGACACGACCCTTTCCTTGTCGAGAGGCTTCCACTCGGGGCGCACCCCCTTGATCGAGGGGGCGTCGAGGTAAAGCTTCCGGATCTCCTGGTAGTTGACCTCCTGCAGGGGGCCTGCGAGCTCCTTGACTTCCTCCAGCCTGCCATACTTCCTGAGGTACTTGAGAGCCGTGGCCGGCCCTACCCCCGCGAACCCGTCAGGATTGAAATCGGTCCCGAGCAGTATCGCGAAGTCGACCAGCTGCTCTCTGGACAGCCCTGTGGCGGTCAGCGCGTCCTTGAGGGTTATCCGCTCCGGGACCACGTTGATCACGATCCCCTTGCTCGGGAGCCTTCGCTTGCCCGATACTGTGACGTTGCGCACAAGGACGGGCGCCCCGAATACGATGGAGTCGTGGTCCTGGGACGCCACGGCGTTCACTGTCCCCTCGATCGCCATGACCGACGCTTGGGCCTCGCCCTCGGATGGGGCATCTACCCACGGTATCCCCATCGCGTCCAGGAGCCCCTTCGCGTCGGCGACCATCTCCCTCCTGAGGACCGTGGAGGCCTCCGCATATTTCCTCGCCTCAGTCATCTCGCCCGCCTGGAGGGCGCGGAGGTACTGGTCCTTGGCTTCCCTCCGCTGCTCAGAACGCCTCCTGATCTCCTCCATCTTGAGTTCGGGGGGGCGGCCGTCGAACACATAGACAAGCTTCATGCCAAGCTCCAGCAGGTTGACGTTCCTGTAGAAGAGCCCAGAGATGTGGGAAGTGACCCGTCCCTGCTTGTCCTTGAGGTGGCCGCCGTCCATCCCACGGATGATGGCAAGGAACTGGTAGAGGGTGTTGTACCCGTCGACGGCGAGCTTCCACCCGGCGATGTCCTCGAGCTGTATCTTCTCTCTCGGTATGGCGTCACCGAAGTCTACGCCCATGAGTGGATGAGCCCACACCCGCCCGATTTATCGGTTCGGTTACTCTCTTATCCGTGGCATGCGGAGGTCTTCGGCGGGCTTGTCCTGAAACTCCACTCGCCGTTTGTCCTTGGAGACCCACCTTATGCTGATCAGGCCTAGGATCTCGAGTTGCATCAGCGCCTTGTCAAGCTCGTCCGGAGAGCACCTGCTACCGTTCTTGTTCAGAGCATCCAGGATGTCTTCGTCCGTAGTGCTCTTCTTCTCCTTAATCCATTCGTATGCTGTGTATCTAAGAGGGAATCTCATCAGTCCATCACCGTGCGGGAGAACGGCTGACGCCGGGGGGACCCCGAGGTATAAAAGGTATCAGACGACGCAGCTCTGTGGCTGCTACCGCGGCGGGAGCTTGCTGGACATCCTGCTTACCCCGATGACTTCGCACTGGTTGACAAGCGGGGATTTGGACACGGCCTCTTCGATTCTGTCGACCGCGCCTTCCTCCTCGGGGACGACCAGATCGAGAATCACGGCTGAGAGGCCGAAAGCGATCGGCTCTACCTTGTGCGCCCTGATCTGCGCTGCCGCCGGGAGCAGCCCGGCCACCGAGTGCACCAGTTTCTGATGGTCTGTTGTTGTATCCGGAGGGAGGAGCTTGAGCCTGATTACGTAAGAACCCAAGGGGTCTTCCCTATGGCCCTTCGAAGCCGCAGTTGAGGCACTTGTACCGCCTTGAGAACTTCCTGCATTTCTCAGACCTCCATATCACAGTCTCATGGCAGTTCGGGCAGCTGAAGTGGACTGCCCTCTCGGCAGGCTTTATGGGCCTGTTACACGAGTTGCATAGAGGGAGAGACACGACGCCCTGCGACATTTCTCGAGAGCCCTTTCTGGCCCGACAGATATAGGTTGCTGCGCGGGGGCCGGCTTCACCGCTCTAACAGAAGAGAACGCACCTCTGCGGAAGCCACCAACCCTGCAATCCTCAGGAGCCCAGGTACTCCCAAGGCGCCCAGGAGGGCTGTTGCGTGGAAGTCGAAGTCCGTCTTGGACAGCTTCTGGGCCAGTTTGGAGGCGGCTAGCACCGAGAAGACGCCCTCCAGATCCTGGTTCGACAATTTCTCGAATACCCCCCTCAGCCTCAGCATGGCCTTCATCTCCTTCATGAAGTCCCCTTCCCACTCTTTCTGGTAGCCGGCCGGCAACGACGGCCGACCCTCGTGTATGCTGGATGAAACCCACCTGGCAGCTGCCGCAGCCCCGGCGATGGATGTCATTATCCCACCCGCGGTGGTGGGTTTGACCTGCCCGGCAGACTCGCCTACGTATATCCGCCTCCCTCTGACGAATCTCTGAGCCGGTCCGCCGATGTATATCGGCGCAGCCACCTTCCTGAGCACCGTCGTACTGCGACCCTCGAGGAACCCGTCCAGAGCCCTGAAGGGGCTGACGCCCCGCCCAGCTGCGCCGACCTTGGCCCTGTGCTCCCCGAAAGGGATGACCCATGCGAAGAATCCTGGATACTTCCTGGCATCCAGGAAGACCTCGACCACGTGCTCCCTTATCCACTCCCCCTCGACCTCGTATTTCGCCGCTGGCAGGATGCCATGCTTCGGGCTAGAAGCTGGCCCTGTGGCGTCGACGAGGAACTTCGCCTGGACTTCTTCGTCCCCCGCCTTCACAGTGACGGAGTCGCCTGTCTCAGTTACTTCTCCCACCCTACGCCCGGTCATGATTGACGCCCCCGCAGCCTCTGCGGCGGCCGCGACCTGCTTGTCGTAGGCGCTCCTGTCGAGCACGACGACGTCCAGCCCATCGGCGTTGACTGTGAAGCGCTTCCCCGATGGAGAGTGCAAGACCGCACAATCGATCCGGTCTTGGACCACCTCCGCCCCAGGAGGGTACCCGTACCTCCTGAGGCCCCTCAGGCTCACCAGGCCGTCGCACTTCTCGGGCTCGCCCACCTCGAGGTGCTCCTCGGCCACCAGGACGCTGAGCCCCAGTTTCGCAGCCTCTGAAGCAAAGGCCAGGCCCGCGATGCTCCCGCCGGCCACAACGACGTCGCAGGTTCGGGACAAGGGCCAGGACTCTAAAGGCTTAATCGGACTTGTAATAACCGTTGGCAAACACCAGGCATGAAACAGGCCATCGTCGTCCGAACTGATCTCGGGATGGGGAGAGGGAAGGTCGCCGCCCAGGCCGCGCACGCGTCGCTTTCTGCCGCCGAAGCGGCGCAGCAGAAGAGGCCTGGATGGTACGGACGGTGGAAGGAGTCGGGTCAGGCCAAGATCGTCTTGAAGGTAGACTCTGAAGAGGGGCTGAGAGAACTCTTCCGCAAGGCGAAGAGCGCGGGACTCCCCGCCGCACTGGTGGAAGACAGGGGGCTCACACAGGTGGAGCCTGGGACGACCACCTGCCTGGCGGTAGGTCCGGCCCCCGAGACGGAGGTCGACGCGATCACAGGGAAGCTCAAACTCCTTTGATGCAGTCCGCAGAAGCAGAACGGGAGGGAGGGATTCTGTGCTATGCGACTGGCGGTCCCAGTTGTGCGGGGAGGGTCAAGAGCGCCCCGGATGACTTCCATGTCGAGGAAGTAATCGACACGTCCAGGATGACCGCCGAGTGGGCGGATGGGAGGTATCCCCTGTACAGGGTACAGAAGGAGTCCATCGACACCATGCATATGGCCTCAGAGCTCGCCTCCATCCTGAAGAGCAGGGTGAGCTACGCCGGGATGAAAGACAGCAGAGCCGTCGCGGTCCAGTACGCCACTCCCACCAGCCTGAGGTCTGAGCGCCCGGCGCTGGTGAACGGAGGCAGGTTCACGGCGACCCGCATCGGGTTCCTCCCCCGGCCCCTTTCGCACTCTTCGGTTCTGGCGAACAAGTTCGAGGTCACTGTCAGAGGGTGCTGCCCTGAGGTCGGAGCGAGGGCTTCAGAAGCCTTCGAGCTCGCTGCGGCAGGGAAGGTTCCGAACTACTTCGGGCTCCAGAGGTTCGGGGCGTCAGGCCGTGGGACCCACGAAGTGGGGAGGGCCCTGGTCAAGGGCAAGTTCGAGCAGGCGGTGGGCATCCTGCTGGCTGTGAGCCCCGAGGCCAGGGAAGCGGCCGCGGCAGGGAGATACAGGGAGCTGTTGGACCTTCTCCCCCAGGGGAATGACGTGGAGAGGAGAGTAGCCAGGGCGCTCGCGGCGAGGCCCGGAGAGTGGGTCGGGGCGCTGCGGGCGGTACCGGTCAGGCTTAGGCGCCTCTACGTCCAAGCGTATCAGTCGTTCATATTCAACAAGACCCTCAGCTCGGCGCTTGAGAGGGGGGAGGATATCTCGAAGTACGCCGCTGGGGACAACTGGGGAGAACGCGGCCCCGAAGGCCTGACGGTCTACGGCGTGAGGGGGGTGAAGGAGGCGCCGACTGAGGGGGCGGTCCCTTTGGTCCAGCTGGTGGGCTACGCCTACAGAGACTATGGCTCCAGGTTCGATTTGTGTGTCCGCGATACACTCGCGTCAGAGGGTGTCGAGCCCCGTTCGTTCTATGTCAAAGAGATGCAGGAAGTGTCGTCAGAGGGCGGGTTCAGGCGCCCCCATCTGGCCATGAAAGACGGAGCATTCGTCGTCCAGGGGGACACTGCAATTCTCCGTTTCACACTCGCCAGAGGGCAGTATGCCACCATTTTGCTTCGTGAAGTCCTGAAACCCGACGACCCCATAGCCTCAGGATTGGCCTGACCCACGAATGCTTATACATGGAGCCCGGAGGTCAGGGCCGAGTTCCATGTCCGGCGACGTCTATGACATCACGATTGTAGGCGCCGGGCCGAGCGGCCTGTTCGCGACGTTCTACGCTGGACTCAGACAGATGAAGACGAAGGTAATCGACGCCTTGGAGGAGCCCGGAGGGCAGGTCGCGGTGCTCTATCCTGAGAAGTACATCTTCGACGTCCCCGGATACTCAAAGATACTGGCGAAGGACCTGGTCAAGTGCCTGGTCGAACAGGCGTTCCAATATGGGGCCACTGTGGCCCTCGGCGAGAGGGTGACATCGCTCCACAGAGACGGCGGCGTCTTCGAACTCGAGACCAACAAGGGGACCAAGCACTACTCGAAGGCTGTTCTCATAGCCGCAGGGGTTGGGGCCTTCTCACCGAACAGGCTAGAAGCTCGCGGTGCGGCGGACTACGAAGGGAAGGGGGTGTACTACTTCGTCAAAGACAAGAGCGCCTTCCGAGACAAGAGACTGCTCATCGTGGGCGGGGGGGACTCGGCTGTTGACTGGGCGCTGAACATGAAGGACACGGCGAAGAAGATCACGCTGGTGCACAGGAGGGACGTCTTCAGGGCGCACGAGGGGAGCGTCGCAGAGCTGATGAAGTCGGACGTAGACCTCAAACTGTTCTATGAGGTCAGTCAGGTGAAAGGGGACGGGTCGAATGTGACCCAGGCGGTCGTATTCGACAACAGGTCGAAGGCCGAGACGGTGCTGGACATCGACGCAATACTCGTCAACATAGGGTTCAGGGCGGACCTCGGTCCGATAAAGGACTGGGGGCTACAAATCGACGGCAGAGAGATCAGGACTAACGGGAAGATGGAGACCAACATCCCCGGGGTCTATGTGGCTGGAGACGTCGCCGGTCCCCAGGACGGGATAAAACTGAACCTGATTGCGACGGGCTACGCGCAGGCAGCCGTGGCGGTGAACGTCGCCAAAGCCTATGTCGATCCAGGGTCTAAGGTGTTCCCCGGTCACAGCAGCGAGATGAAAAGGTAAGCTCAGACCGTTATCCCGAGCGCCCGTCTGTAGTCGTAGTCCCGTCTGATCGCAGGATTCAGCGGGTCCACAAGGATGCACTCATACCAGGCGTGCATTCCATCCTCCCAGACAGGATAGGACCCGAGGACCTTCATGTTGGGGTGCCTCTCCTGGACCCTCCTCTCAGCGACCTGCTTAGAGGACACGGCAGACTTTATCTTGACCACCCCCATGTGCTTCGGCCTCCTCCCAGACGTAGGCCGCTGCTTACGCATCCCGCCGCGTGAAACGCGCATCCTGACCACTATGACCCCCTCCTTCGCCTTGTAGCCGAGGGCCCTGGCCCTGTCCAGTCTCCAGGGGCGGTCCACCCTGACAGCAGCGGGCTGCTTCCTGAGCTCGACGGCCCTGGTCTTCATGTCCCCTCCCTTTTCATGGAAAATCTGCTGCCAGGTCTTGGAGATCTGGCTGTACATGGGCATTTGAACGCCTCGTTCCCGGTCGGCAAATAAACGTTCCCGGGGCGTCTCAGGGGGCTTTGAAGAAAGCTCTGACCTTCTCCCCGATTACCTCGATGGCGTTCGCCTGAGCCTCCTCTGTCTGCCCGCCGATGTGGGGGGTGAGGATGACGTTCGGAGCAGAGAGGATTGCCCCCGACGGAGGTTCCTTCTCGAAGACGTCCAAGGCTGCTCCGCCGATGCTCCCCGCCCTCAGGGCCGAAGCCAGCGCATCTTCGTCCACCACCCCCCCTCTCGACATGTTGACCAGCACGGACCTCTGCTTCATCGTGGCGATGCGCGGGGCGTCAACCATGTGCGCGGTGTCCGGGGTCATGGGGACGTGGAGAGTTATGTAGTCAGAGGACGCGAAGAGCTCGTCGAGCGGCACCATCCTTGCGCCCAGGGGCCGCGTGACGTCCGGAGGGACGGCGACGACGTCGTAGGCCAGTATGGTCATCCCCAGAGTCTTACCTATCTCGGCTATGCGCCGTCCGATCCTGCCGAACCCCACCACCCCTAGGACCTTCCCCCTCAGTTCCCTGCCGACCAGGGCGTTCTTCTCCCACTTGCCGGACCTGGTCCCCGTGTCCGCCTGTACCAGCTTCCTGCTTAGGGCGAGCATCGCCAAGACCACCTGCTCGGCGACTGCCTCCACCAAGGATTCGGGGCTGTTCGCCACAGCCACGCCTCTCTCCTTGGCGAAACCCACGTCAACGTTGTCCAGGCCAGTCCCAGGGCGGGCGACGAGTTTGAGCCGGTTCGCCCTCTCTAGGACCTCGCGGTCGACCTTCGTCCTGCTCCTCACGACAAACACCTCGTAGTTGCCCGCGACCGAGAGCAGCTCCTCCCTGCTCAGGGCCGGCCTGTAATCCACCTCGAAGGACGGCCCAAGCGAGAGCCGCTTGATATCTATCTGATCGCAGACTAGCACCCTGACCATGACGTAAGCCCCAGCCTAGCGGTGTCTGACACCGCAGATATATCGCTTGAACCATGGTGCCCGTAAGCCAAGGACCTCAGCGTGGCTGAGCCTGAGGCTGATGAGCCGAGGCCGCCCGATGGGGAGTCTGCTGGCTCGATCACCTCCGCGCCGATCACCCTCCCGGTACCGCGCTCATAGACCAGGCTGCAAGCCGAACAGCCGCTCCACCGCCGCCCTACCTCCCGGACGTCCATGCCCAATGACTCGCACGTCGGCGCGTCTGGGCCAGTCCTGGACCACCTCAGCCCAAGGACCGACAGAGACCAGGAGCGGACCGAGCCGATGGTGATGTTCCTGCCCGCGGAGTTTGCGCCGGCAGTCCGCCCAGACAGCCTGGGCTCATCGACCAACGTAGCCCTAGGCGGGAGCGACCCGTCCAGCTCAGCGCATCCACCAGCCGCGAAGACCCCAGGCGCCCTCGCCCTCAGGTACCTGTCGACCAGGACCCCACCGCTACGGCCGGGCGGCGCGGCGAGGCGGATGGCGACAGGGACCCGCCTGGGGATGAACGCGAGGGCATCGCAAGGGACCACGTCCCCTCCTGCTATCACGGCCTCCGTGCGGGCGAGGCCGACAACCCTGCTGACCCTCCCCTGACCGAGGCTTATCCCCCTCGCACGGGCCGCGTCAGAGACGACACCCAGCACCGGCGGGCTTGGTCTCCCCCGCTGCCAACACGACACCATCAGGGAAGGCCTCGCCCCTCTGGCAGCGAGCCGCTCGGCGACTTGCAGCCCTCTCGCGCCCTCGCCACAGATGAGTATCCGGTCAGCTGAGGCGCTGGCCGAGCCGAACTCTTCGTACCGAGCAGCGGAGTCCAGCACGAAGGAACCATGCTTGCGGATCCCTTGGGCTGTGGGCGGCTCGAAGGAGGAGCCAGCAGCGATGACCACGGAGTCGGCGCGGAAGCGCGACCCGTTGGAGGCGACCACCTCCCCATTGTGGACCGCTACTACCTCGGTCCCGAAGATCGAGGCAGAGGCACGCGCCTGATGGAGAGGACTGGAGACCGTACGGCTCTGGCCCTCGAGACCCATCAAGTCTGGCCATGACGTCCATGGCGGTTCCGGTTCGTCCAGGCGGTCGATCACCGTAGCGTCGATCCCTTGCTTTGCGCACTCCTCGGCAGCCGCCGCCCCCGCGGTGCCGCCCCCCACTACCAGGACCCTGGACACGCAGGCTGACCGTCCCCTGAGATGTTATAACCGGCGGACCCGGCGGAGGGGGCATGTTAGTGGGGGTCGTCGGCAAACCTAATGTCGGCAAATCGACCTTCTTCGCAGCTGCCACCATGAAGGACGTACAGATAGCGGACTATCCGTTCACCACGGTCAAGCCCAACATAGGCGTGGCAAACATCGCCACGCAGTGCGTGTGCAAGGAGATGGGAGTGGTAGACAACCCCAGGGGATCGAGCTGCATAGGGGGGAGGAGGCTGGTCCCCGTGAGGGTGATCGACGTCGCGGGCCTCGTGGAGGGCGCATCCACTGGGAAGGGGCTGGGGAACCAGTTCCTCGACGACCTGAGGCAGGCGGACGCTCTGATCCAGGTGGTCGACGCGTCAGGTTCCACCGACCTCGAAGGGAGGAAGGTCCTCCCAGGGGCCCATGACCCCGCCGAGGACGTCGAGATGGTCGAACACGAATTCGACCTGTGGATGTACGGCATCCTGAAGAGGGACTGGGAGAAAGCTGCCCGGTCCTTGGAACAGACCGGGGGGAAGGTGACGAACCACCTGGCTGAGCGGCTCTCCGGCCTGTCTGTGACCCTTGCAGACGTCGAGGCCGTTGTTCTCCGTCTACGTCTCCGCACGGAGAAACCGAGCGGCTGGACGGACGACCAGTTGATGCAGTTCGTCGTGGAGACGAGGAAGCTGACCAAGCCATCCCTGGTCGCAGCCAACAAGGCGGACCTTCCGACGTCGTACAGGAACATCGAGAGACTCAGGGGGGCGGGGAGGCGGGTCGTCCCTTGCGCTTCCGAGGCGGAGCTCATGCTGCGCAGGGCCGCCGAGCGGGGCCTCGTCGCGTACGCCCCGGGGGACAAGGGGTTCAAGGTCCCGGACCCGGGGAAGCTGTCTGGGGCCCAGGCAGCAGCCCTGAAGATGGTGGAAGAGAAGGTGATGAAAGTCTACGGTGGGACGGGAGTCCAAGAGGCGGTCAACGAGGCCTTCTTCGGGCTCCTGAAGGCCATAGTGGTCTTCCCGGTGGAGGACGAGACTAAGCTCACCGACAAAGACGGGAAAGTGCTCCCTGACGCCTTCGTGATGAGGGGCGGGTCCACAGCGCTGGACCTGGCTCGGACGGTGCACAGCGACCTGGCTGAGGGCTTCCTATATGCGATCGACGCCAGGACAGGGAAGAGGCTGGCTGGAGACTACTCGCTGCAGAACAGGGACATCTTGAAGATTGTGTCAAGCGGCAAGAGGGGCTAGCTGCTCGACCTTCCGCGGCTCCGGCTTCGCGATAAGTTTGCTCTTCCTCACCCCTACATGCCTCAGGTGGGTGATCTTCTTGGCCTCGTTGTAGACGTCCGACGCTACTTTCTGGAGCACCAGCTCCTGGACGAAACCTTCGTAGTTCATGCCTGCGGCCTTCTCGCCTATCACTTTGTCCATGATCAGCCTTAGGTCGCGCTTCTTCGAGGTGTTCATCTTGCCCTGGGAGAGCGCCGTGCAGTAGACCCTGACGACGTATCCGTCCTTGGTGGCGTAGTCCTTGATGAAGTCAGACATAGATGAGCCTCTGCGTATCAGGCTCCTGAGGAACTCCCTCGAATATTCGTGCCCCTTGAACACGGTGTAGGCTGTCTCGCCTTCGACTCTGTCGATCTGGAAGAAGAGCTTGAAAGCGTAGTGCTGAGGGTCCTGCTTCAGTATGTCGTAGAGGGTAGTCTCTATGACCCTGCCGGCGGGCTTCTCGACGTCTGTGAGAGGGACGCGCGCAATCGGGGCGTTCCCGAATGAGGGGGACGCTGTCACTGTGACCCAGGACTTCAGCTTCCATTTGTCCCTGACCTTCGCCACCTTCTTAGGCAAACTAAAGCGCCCCTTTCGAATCTCGCTTATAATGTCAGCGTCGCTGGAGGCGGTCGACCCCCCCCATGTAGGGGACAAGGGGCTCCGGGATTGTCACAGTGCCATCCTTCTGCTGGAAGTTCTCGACGATAGCCACCAGGGCCCTGGTGGTGACGGCGGTGGAGTTCAGGGTGTGGACCAACCTGGTCGCGTCGTTCTGCTTGTCCCGGAACCTTATCTTCAGCCGCCTAGACTGGTAGTCGGTGCAGTTGCTGCACGACACCATCTCCCTGAACCTCCCCTGGACTGGCATCCAAGCTTCGAGGTCGTACTTCTTCGCGGCCACCGTCCCCATGTCCCCGGTGCAGACGTTGACCACCCTATAGCGGAGCCCCAGGCCGCTGAATATCCCCTCGGCGTTCGCAATCAGCTGCTCGTGGAGGGCCCAGCTGTCCTCCGGGCGGGAAAAGACGACCTGCTCGACCTTGTAGAACTGGTGGGTCCTGAAGATCCCTTTGGTGTCCTTTCCGTGCGCGCCGGCCTCGACCCTGAAACAGGGCGAGAAGCCGCAGTACTTCAGCGGGAGCTCCCTCCCGGATAGTATCTCGTCGGAGTGCATGGCCACCAGAGGGTGCTCCGAAGTCGCGATCATGTACAGATCCTCCCCCTCCACCTTGTAGATGACCGGCCCGAAGTCGTTCATGTCTGTCACCCCGCCGTAGGGCTGCCGCCTCATCATGAACGGAGGCTCCACCGGGATGAACCCCTTTGCTGAGACGGCGTCGATGGCATACCTCATGATTGCATGCTCGAGCTTCACCGCGTCCCCCTTGAGGATGAAGAACCGGGAACCAGAGATCTTGGCAGCGCGCTCCATGTCGACCATCCCCAGGTTGGCGAGGACTTCGACGTGGTCCTTGGGTTCGAACTCAAACCTCCTCTCCGTCCCCCAGGTCCGGACGGTCACGTTCTCTGTGTCGTCCTTCCCTACCGGCACGCTCTCGTGGAGGATGTTCGGGAATGACATCAGGATGCTCTCCAGGGTCCGCTGCTCTTCGTCCTGGGCCTTCGCGAGACCGTCGAGGCGCTCCGAGAGTTCAGCGACCTTCGACTGCTCAGCCTCTATGGGCTGCTTCTTCCAGGCCAGGTCGGCGATGACCCTGTTGGCGCCGTTGAGCTCGTGGCGCAGCGCTTCCGCCCGGGTCTTGGCCGTCCTCCACTCGGAGTCCGCCTTGATGGCGTCGTCCACGAGGTGCAGCTTGTCGAGCATCCCTCTCTTCTTGAGATCGGCCCTGATCACTTCTGGATCCTCCCTCAGTAGCTTTACGTCTAGCATCGGGTTGCCTCAACCCCGCTTCGGTTCCGATAAAAGCCATACCTCCTGGAAGAGCGTCGCGTCTCTCATGACTGCCAGGGCGGTCGATAGAGAGCTGGAGGCGGAGTCGGATTCGACCGTGAACGTCAGGTGGTCCGCCTCCACCGCCGAAGCCAGCTTCATCCCCCTCGGCGCGCCCTCGTTGTCAGGCGCGAGGACCGACGCTAGGCCCTTTACTGTCGAGCCGTCCCTGCAGCCGATCCGCAGTTCTACCCGGGTCTTCAACCGGCAACTCTCGCCAGCACATCCCTAAAGAAGGTCTCCGTCCTCGATGAAGGTATCTTGGCGCCCGCGGCCATTTCATGGCCTCCCCCGACCCCGTCCACGGCCTCTGCCGCTTCCTTCATCACCAAGCCCAGGTTCGCCTCCCCTGCGAAGGCGTCCCCCACCCTCGAGGATATCTTGACCTCTGCGTCCCGCCCCGTCGCCCTCCCCACCACCACCTTGTCTCTGAACTCGGGGGTCGAGGTGAGTATGGAGATCACTGGGCCCAACAGTTTTTCGTCCACCAGCCCCTCCCCGTTCACGAAGACGAGGCTGCCGTGCCGCTCCATCCTCGACGGTTCCGAGGCGAGGCCGCTCAGTGCCTTGTTTATCCCTCCCCGGTACTCTGACAAGGACTTCATGGCTGCGCTCAGGGCGTGGGACCTGTCTCCTAGGCAGATCGCGATTCCTATCCCCGGAACGCCCATCCTCCCGCATGAGTTCAGGAGCGTCCCGAACTCCCTCGCATCCCTCAGCGGCGTGAAGGCGTCCTCGAACCGCAGCGTGTACACCTCCCCAAAGATACCCGCCAGCGCGTCGCTTGCGCCCTCCTGGGAGCCCAGGGCTGCCGCGAGGGTTTCGACGAGGCTCTCCTTCTCTCCCTTGGAGAGGGATGAAACGGTGCGCCAGGACCCGCCATCCTTCAGAGGGAGCCCGGACTGGTGCAGAAGGGCGAGGACCGCGTCCCTGCTCCCTGTCAGCCCCTTCAGGAGAGGCGTGGAAGTAAGGGCCACCGCCTCGTGGACCGGCCTAGTCTCTCGCCCGGTAAACATCAAGTCAGTGGTCACGGACATCAGCCCGCGCGACTGGGCGTCCGCAAGCGCGGCCCTGTTGAGCCCTGTCAGCGACCTCCCAGGTCCCGCATCTTGGCGGTCTGCTACGGCCCCCACCACAGCTAGAGGCGAGAGGTCCGCGTTGGCCCGGTCGAGGGTTGCAGCGAAGAAGTAAGCCATAGCCGAGGAGCACGCCTCCTTCCCCCCGTCGAAGCCGTAAGCCCAGGCGTTGACAACGTTTGGGCTCCTTATGTCAGCCTCTGAGATCTGATGGTGGTCTATGACTAAGAAGTCTTTCCCGAAAGTCCCCTCGAGTTCCGTGACCAGGGTTGACCCCAGGTCGGTGAAAATGTGGAACTCGTATCCCAGCCCCTTCAGTGACCCGATGGTCTTGGCGTCGAGGTCGGGGACGGTGCGTAGGGCGACGTTGGCGCCCTTGCGCTTGAGCGACGCGAACACGGCCGACCCGCTGCATAAGCCGTCCGCGTCTATGTGCGTCACCACGAGGATCCTTTTCCCGTCGGTGGCTATCTTCAGGATGTTCGGGGCCATGGCCCTGTATCGCGCGGTGAGCCCTTCGATGTCGGCCACGGGCCCGCCCCCGTTTTACGCCAGCTGTGCGACGACGGCGGCGTACTTGAAGTCCTTCGAAATGACACCCTTTTCCTTGTAGTATTTTGAAAGCCGGTATATCTTTGCCTCGATGAGCTCGAGAGAATGCACGTTCTTCCTGTCGCTGCCGTGCACGTCAAGATGCTTCTGAACCCGTTGGGCCCTTTCAATCAAGTCCTGCAGGTCCTGGGGCATCTTCGGCGCGATTTTGCCTTCTGCCAAGACCCTCCCGATCGACTTCCCCGCCAGGGGCTTGAACAGCGGGACACCGTAGTCGTCCCTGAGCGTCTGCCCTATCTTGCTCGGGGTGAGCCCTTCCTTGGCGAGCTTGAGGACGACGTTCTTTGCCTCGTCAGGGGTGGTGGTCACCCAGCTCGGATTGCTCCTGCTGGGGGGCCTGGTCTGGTGAGACTTGCCGTGCCTGTGCGAATGGATTCTGGCCATGCTTCAGAAGTTCAGGCGAGTCCTCCGGGTTTGACTGATAAACGTTGCCCGCCAGGTCCTCGTCTCATGCGACTCGGGCGTACCTCCCCCTCCGCTCGATGTTCCGGAGCTGGCTGCGGACCCTCCGGAACCTTGGAGTCCCGGCCTTGGCCTCGTAACCCCTGAAGAAGGCGTCCAGGGCTGCCCTAGATATCCCTGGATGGGCACCTACGAGCGTCTCTTTGATCAGACGGAGGTCCACGGCGTGGTCCTCCAGCCTGCTGGTGCGATGGGCCAAGCCGAAATCCAGGAAGACGAGGGACCCCTCCCTGGAAACAACGTTGGCCGTGGTGAGGTCCCCGTGCATCATCCCCGCCGCGTGGAGGCGGGCGACGCCTTCCCCGAACTTGAAGAACGGACCCTCCACGTCCTTCTCCGCCATGTGACCCGCCAGGTCCCTGAGCATCTTCCCGCCGATGTACTCCATGACCATGGTGGACGCCTGGAGGTCGAGGTGGTAGAGGAATGGGGTCGCGACCCCGGCCCGCTTCGCATGGCGTATCATCTCAGCCTCGTGCACCGTCCTCTGACGCCGGATCTCCTGGTCGAGGGATGCCAGCCTGTAGGTCAGCGGCTTCCTGACTTTGAACACGGCCGGGAGGCCCTGCCAGTCGCCCAGCACCACATCCGCCTCGGCCCCCCTATAGAGGAGACGGCCTGGGACCCATTCAGCCTCGCCAGGGGATGTCAACTACATCGAGCCTCCACGACTGCCTGACCGTCGACTCGGCCACCGGGACCTCGATACCGCTCCCGTGGGCGAGGACCCCGGTCCAAGCTATCTGAGCGCCGCAGTCACCGCTGTATTCTAGGGGGACCGACAGGGCCTTCGCCGCGTGCCTCTCAGCCATGGCGGACATCATCTGCGACAGGCGCTTGTTCGCAGCCACCCCCCCCACTATCATGACCTCTTTCTTCCCCGTGAACGCAAGTGCCCTCTCGGTGACCTCGGCCACCATCGAAAACGAGGTCTCTTGAAGAGAGTACGCCACGTCCTCGAAGGAGGCCCCAGCGTCGAGGAGGGACTTCGACGCGGTCAGGAGCCCTGAGAATGAGACGTCGTTCCCCTTCACCGAGTACGGGAGCCTGAGATAGTGGTTGGACCTGGACGCCGATTCCTCGATGGCACGCCCGCAGGGGGATGCCAGGCCGTGGTGCCTCCCGAACTGGTCGAGCAGCTGCCCGAGAGTTAGGTCCAGCGACTCCCCAAGGATCCGCCATCTCAGTCCAGAGTAGGCGATGATCATTGTATGCCCCCCGGAGACGAGGAGGACCACCGGGTCCTTGGCCCCTGTCAGAAGGCACCCGAGCTCTATGTGCCCGACGGCGTGGTTGACAGGGACGAGAGGGACTCCGATGGAAGCGGCCAAGGTCCTGGCGGCGACGGCGCCGACGCGCAGGCAGGGGCCGAGCCCGGGGCCCATGGCGTAGGCGACCGCGGAGAGGTCGCTAAGCCCCACCCCTGAGGAGCGGAGCGCCTCAGATAGGACCGAAGGCGCCGCGGCAAGGTGGTTCTGGGAGGCCTCGAATGGGTGGATCCCACCCCCCGGAGGCGCCTTATAGACCGACTTCGGGTTCGAGAGTATCTCGCCGTCGGAAGAGACCACGGACGCTGAGAACGTGTGTGCTGTGCTCTCCACGCCGATGACTATGCTCTTCATCCCTGGTTACATCTTTCGCGTCTGGCGGTAGAGGTCGCCTAGAAGGTTGACGTAGGGTTTGACCTCGACCAGGAAGTCCTCGAACTTGGCCCTCTCGAAGGTGACCGCGTGCTTCCCCCCTTCGAATACGATCTTGGCCGCAAGCACGATCCCTCCGCTCCTGTCCGGGTCGGACTTTAGCTTAGGGAAGTGGATCAGGGCCCCGTAGCCTGTCTTCTTTTCCTTTTTAGTGAACACGACGTTGTAATACATGCTCAGGGTCTTGGTGAACTGGGCCAGCTGCTTCTTCCTGCTCTCGCTCCGCTTCACCTGGTCGAAGTCAGCCGCCGCCAGGGTGTCTATCATCTCCTTGAGCAGCTTCATCTCGCTCACCTTCCTCGTGTACCCAGCGTATTCGATCGGCATCTGATAGACGCTGTTCATTACCGAGTCCCAGTCGTCCAGGACCGCGAATGTGTCGGTGTCGAGGTTCATCTCCCTCTTCAGCTCGTCCGACAGCACGTCTTCCACGGTCAGCTTGCGCGGCACGCCGAGAGCGGCTACCGACGCATAGTTAACGTTGACCCCGGCAGGCCGGCCCGAAGGGGGTCCTTTCGTCCACGAACTTATACGCACAGACCCCCTGAGGAAAGGTGTTGAAGCCCCCCATAGCGTCAGTCGAGGTTTCATATCTGATACACGCCACGGAGGACGAGAAGAAGGTCGGGGACGCTGTGGCGAGGCTCCTGGGCGGTAGCCCCGTACTACAGAGGGAGGCCCTCGAAGGTCACTTTGGGAACCAGATCGTCAGGATAAGGGTCCACCTTACAGGCGACGTGGCGGCCTCGGCGTTCAGGCATATCGTCGCGGGGCTCCCGCCGCAGGTGCGGGATGCCATCTCCGACGAGCTTGCATCCCTCGTCGACGAGCACTCGGCGCTGTACCTGCGTCTGGACAAGCAGAAGCTGATCTCCGGGGCCCCCGAAATCGGGACGGCTGACTCCATCAGAGTGAAGGTCAAGCCGAGGCTCTATGCCATGCGAAGAGGAGCTCTGGAGTTCTACTCGAAGGAGTTGGAGGGGACCTAGATTGCCCAAAAGGTACCTCCTCCTGATGGCCGAAGGAGCGGTCCTTGAGGAAGAGATGAAGGCGCTGGCGAAGGTGCTTGGGAGCGAGTTCGGCGGCGTGAAGGTCTTCGGGGTGGACGGGAACCCCCGGGCGGTCATAGTCAAGGGGACGGTGGAGTCAGCCCAATGGCTGAGGGAGGCTTGTGAGAGGGGTGCGGTCGGGGGGAGGAAGATGACCCCTGTCCTTACGTCGGGTGCAGTAGGTAACCTCAAAAGGCGAGCAAGAGGGGCAGCGACCTCATGGCCAAGTTCATGAGCGATGAGTACATCGCCCAGGTGCAGTCCACGCTCGCGGCCGACCCCAAGTGGGCCGAGACCACCAAGGGGTTCAAGACGAGCATAGCCTTCAACGTCACCGACTCCGGCCAGAGCCACCTGATGACCGTGGAGAACGGGACGACGGCGATCAAAAAGGCTGAGCCAGGCGCGAACGCCGAGTTCTCTTTCGATGGAACCTACGATTCGTGGTGCAAGGTAGCCAAGGGCGAGGTAGACATCCAGTCGGCTGTCCTGAAAGGCCAGCTCAGGTTCAAGGGCTCCCTCCCCAAGATCATAATGTATAGAGACAGGCTCGTCAGGGTCGCCGAAGTCATGAAGGACGTCCCGAAAGAATTCTAGGCAGGGACGAAGACGTAGTAGGGGCTTCCGTCCGACCTTGTTCTCGCCTCCACCTTAAGCTTCATGCCAGAGGTTGCGTCTTCCGCTCTGACCCCCTCGAGCCAGGCGAGGACCTTGACCCCCCCTCGAAACTCCGCTATGGCGACCGTGTATGAACCTTCAGCCGAGAAGCTCGCAGGGACCGTCATAACCTGGGTGTACGTGACCAGGGTGGCGTCCTGACCCAGGTCGACCCAGTGGAACTCGCTCCCCATGCACTTGGAACAGTCTGACTGCGGCGGGAAGGAGACGTTCCCGCACTTCGAGCACTTGGTGGTGACGAACCTACCGGCCCGCAACGAGTCCCAGAACTCGTGGGTCCTTGATATGGGGATGTCGAACCTGAGTGTGAGCGGCCGCCTCGAGTGCAGCGCAGGCGCTTCTGACATGCCTCAGTCCCTCGAATAGACGGTCACGTAGGCGTAGTGGCCCGTCCCCCCGATGTTGTGAGTCAGCCCCAGTCCCTTCTTGATCTGAGCCTGGTGCCTCCCGGCTTCCCCCCTCAGCTGCTTTGTGATCTCGACAGCCATCGAGACCCCTGTGGCCCCTATGGGATGCCCCTTGGCCTTCAGCCCGCCGTCCAGGTTGACAGGGATCCTCCCGCCGAGTTCGGTCTCGCCTTCGCGGATCATCTTCGCTCCCTCCCCTTTCTTACAGAACCCTAGGTCTTCGTAGGCCATCAACTCAGCTATGGTGAAGCAGTCGTGTGCCGTGGCGACGTCGATGTCCTTGGGCGAAACCTTTGCCATGGCGTAGGCTCTCGCAGCGGCTTCGACGGCCGCCCGGAGCCCGACGTAGTTACCTCTCCTGCTGAGGTTCGCTGTGTCGGATGAGTAGCCCACCCCTCGGATCCAGACAGGGGTGTCGGTCAGTTTCTTGGCCGCCTCTTCTGAGGCCAAGACCACCGTGGCCGACCCGTCCGACAAAGGACATGCGTCATAGAGTTTCAGCGGCCAGGCCACCATCTGTGAGCCCATGGCCTTCTCCAGCGTGATCTCCTTCTGGAAGTGTGCCAGCGGGTTGCTGGCGCCGTACCTGTGCGCCTTCACAGACACCCTCGCGAGGTCCTCCTGGGTGGTGCCAAACTGGTTCATGTGTGCTACTGCGTAGAGCGCGTAGTAGGCCGGGAAGGTCATCCCGTAGTTCTCGAATTCCCATGTATAGGAGCCGGCCCTCCCGATGAGCTCGACCGAGGTAGGCGAATCCACCTCGGTCATTTTTTCCACCCCAACCGCCATGGCAACCTCGGTCTCGCCGCTAAGGATGCTGTTGTAGGCTGCCTTGACCGCCGCGCTCCCGCTTGCGCAGGCCGCTTCGACCCTCATGGTCCCGGCGCCGCTGAGGCCTGCGTATTCTCCGACCACGACGGCGGGGAGAGACTCCTCGTACCAGCCTCCGGCGCTCCCCACCACGACATTGCCTATGTCCCTACGCTCGACGCCGGCGTCATCGATAGCCTGCTTGATAGACTCGAAGGCGAGTTCTCCTATGTTGACGTCAGTCCGCCTTCCGAACCTGCTGTGGCCGATGCCGACCACGGCGACCCTGGTCACCGTGAGGGCACCCCGGAGGTCGACATAGCTTCTGTCTGCATTGAGGGTAGATCAGCCGAGGACGCCCATCTCTTTCGCTACTTCCTTCATGATGGTGAGCCTCTGGATGTCGTTGGTCCCTTCATATGTCTTGATGATCTGCGAGTCCCGGAGCATCCTCTCCACCTGGCTATCTGTGGAGACGCCGTAGGCGCCCATGATGAGCATGGCCATATGGGCGTTCTTCTCTGCGGCCTCAGTGGCAGTGATCTTCGCTATCGACGACGCCTTGATGAAGTCCTTCCCTTTCTTCGTCAGGGTGGCCGCCCAGTAGGTGAGGAGCCTGGCCGTGTGGACCGCGGCGGTCATCTCCGCTATCTTGAACTGGACCTGCTGGTAGCTCAAGAGGTAGTTGTCGAAGGTCTGCCTCTGAGTCGAATACCGCAGCGCCGCTTCGAGTGCCCCCTGGGCTAGGCCCGTCCCCTGGGCCGCGACACCGACTCTCCCATGGTCGTAGCAGGTCAGGGCGATCCTCACCCCTCTCCCGACTTCCCCCACCACGTTCTCTTCTGGGACCTCGAGGCCATCGAACATAAGCTCGACCGGCTGGTCCCCCCTGAGCCCGATGACGTCGGTCCGCTGCCCGACGTTGAGTCCTTTCATCCCTTTCTCGGCTATGAACGCGGTGATCCCCTGGTGCCTCTTCCCCCCCTCCATGGGGCTGGTCCTGGCGAAGATCAGGAAAGTCTCAGCCTTGTCACCATTGGTGATGAACATCTTCTTCCCGTTGATGACATACTTGTCCCCTTCCTTCTTGGCGCTGGTCGAGATGGCGGCCACGTCGGAGCCGGTACCCGGCTCGGTCATGGCGTGGGCGGCTATCTTCTCCCCCTTCGCGATGGGGACGAGGTACTTCCTCTTCTGTTCCTCGGTCCCGAACAAGAAGATCGGGGTGGAGACCAGATAGGTGGCGCCGACTACCGCTGAGAACGCCGCAGAGAACCGGGCGATCTCTTCTGTGGCGATGACGAGAGAGAGGTCGTCTCCCCCCCCTCCGCCGTACTCCTCTGGGAAGGGGACGCCGAAGAGGCCCAACGCGGCGGCCTTCTTCACGAGGCCCATGTCCATCTGGTTCTCCCTGTCTATCCTCTGGGTCACCGGCGCGAGTTCCTTCTCGGCGAACTCCCTGACGGCCTGGCGGAAAGCCTCCTGCTCCTCTGAAACTGAGATCACGTAGTCGGACGAGCTCGGCGTTAAAGTGCTCATTTGATTGGTTGTCCCCCGGCCATATATACGCGATTACTTTTCGTAACCTCGCTTTCCAGTGGAAAGAGCCTTAAGCCGGCTGCCCCTGCGTCCCAGACCATGGCCATCGAGAGAGTGACGGTAATCGGCGCCGGAGACATGGGCCACGGCATCGCAGAGCTCTTCGCGGTCAACGGGTTCCATGTGACGCTGGTCGACAAGTTCCCGCAGGCGCTGGAGAAAGCACAGGGGAGGATATCGTCGAGCCTGGACAAGCTGGTGGAGAAGGGGAAGGTCACAAAGGAGCAGTCCGAGGACGCGAAGTCGAAGCTGGCGTACTCCGGAGACCTGGGCGGCGCGGTGTCGGCAGCGGACCTCGTGGTGGAGGCCGTTCCAGAGTCGGTCGAGCTGAAGAAAGGAGTCCTCAGAGAGGCCTCGGCGTCGGCCCCCCCAGGGGCGATCTTTGCGTCGAACACTTCGAACATCAAGATCTCTGACCTGGCCGAAGCCACCGACAGGCCGCAGAGGGTGGTCGGGATGCACTTCTTCAACCCCCCAATGCTGATGAAACTGGTCGAGGTGATTCCTGGGACGAAGACAGACCCCGCCGTCGCCCAGGAGGTCTTCGACCTCTGCGGGAAGCTCGGGCGTACGCCTGTGAGGGTGCTGAAGGACTCCCCCGGATTCATAGTCAACAGGATTAACGCAGCCGACACCCTCTTCTTCTGCCTGCTTCTCGACCGAGAGGTCGCGAGCCCCTCGGAGGTTGACACGTTCGCCAGAGGGCAGGGGCTCCCCATGGGTCCATACGAGCTGCTCGACTTCGTCGGAGTGGACGTAGGGGCGGACTCACTCGCATATTTCGCTTCGGCTCTCTCACCGGAGTACGGCAAGGGGACCACCTTCGTGAAGATGGTGAAGGAGGGCCGCCTGGGGAAGAAGACCGGCCGCGGGTTCTACGACTGGTCGAACGGGAAGGCGGAGATTCCGAAGTCAGACCCCACCGACAAGGTATCAATCATGGACATCTTCGCCCTCGAGATCAACGAGTCAGTGAAGCTGATTGAAGAGGGGGTGGCTACGCCGGACGACATAGAGAAGGGGGTCGTCCTAGGGATGAACAGGCCGTTCGGGCCCATCTCCGTCGCCAGGGACCTGAGCAGCGCGGAGGTCAAGGCGAAGCTCGAAGAGCTCTCGACCAAGTATGAGTGCGGTGTATTCGCCCCGGCTCGCTCTATAGCAGAAGGGAGGCTCCGCGACGCCATCGAGGGGAGGGTCCACTCCGCACCTGGTCGGGAGGCGCCGGTGGTCGAGGCGAACGCGGCGGCACCCACCGGGGCAAGGGGGGCGATCCGCCTGGAAAGGCTCGAGGGAGGGGTCGCCAAGATCGTGATAGACAGGCCAAGGCTGAACCTGATCAACGGCGATGTCCTTGACGGGCTGGATGGGATGTTGACCGACCTGTGGAACGACAGGGAGATCAGGGCTATCGTAGTGACAGGGGAGGGGACGGTGTTCTCTGCCGGCTTCGAGATGACGAAATTTGTCTCGAGCGCGGCAGGGATGATGGAGTTCGCCAGGAAGGGAGAACGGACCATGAGGCGGCTGAGCGAGATCCCCAAGCTCACGATAGCCGTACTGAAGGGATATGCCCTCGGAGGGGGCCTCGAGCTTGCCCTGTCCTGCGACCTCAGGCTCGCCACCGAGGACGCTGAACTGAGGTTCCCTGAGCTCACGCGCGGCCTGGTGCCCGCATGGTCAGGGACTCAGAGGCTCGGCCGGCTGGTCGGGCTGTCACGGGCATCCGCCATGATACTCGCCTGCGAAAGCGTCACGGGGAGTCGGGCGCACGAGATTGGGTTGGTAAACCGGCTCCTCCAGGGAGGAGACCCTGACGAGCAGGCGGTGAGATATGCGAAGGAGCTCGCGTCTTCGGAGGCGCCGGTGGCCGTCATGCTGGCGAAGAAACTGCTCAACAAGGGGGGGGAGGTCCCGATGGATGTAGGGCTCGAGATGGAAGAGATGGCTGCGGGCGTCCTCTTCGGGACGGAGGATCTGAAGGAGGGGATATCCGCGTTCCTGGGCAAGAGGAAGCCTGAGTTCAAGGGGAAGTGAGGGCACATGGTCGAGCTCAAAGACGCATACGTGGCTGACTACCTTAGAATCCCTTTCTCGAGGTCGAGGCCCTCCCAGCCAGAGAAAGACGTGTACAACTCGGTCAGGATGGACCAGGCCCTGAGCCTCCTCATACGCAAAGCCCTGGACAGGACGGGCTTCAAGCCTGAAGAGATCGGAGACGTGGTCACCGGCTGTGCATTCCAGACCGGGGAGAACTGGCTCTACGGCGGGAGGCATCCGGTCCTGCTTGCCGGCCTCCCGGTGTCGGTCCCTGCCGTGGCGATGGACAGGGCATGTGCCTCGTCCATGAACGCCGCGGCAGAAGGCGCCATGGAGATCATGACAGGGAACTCAGAGGTCGTCCTCGCCGGAGGGATGGAGCATCTCACTCACGTCCCGATGTCGAACAACCCCGCCCTGGCGCCTAACACTCGGCTACTCACGAGGCCGGAGTACATGAAGTACCAGATGAGCACGGGCTATTCGATGGGGCTCACCGCGGAGAAACTCGCGGAGATGGAAGGGTTCACCAGGGAGGAGATGGACAGGTTCTCCGTGGGTTCACATGCGAAGGCGTCGAATGGGGTAGACGAGGGATGGTTCAGGGGCGAGCTGCTGCCGATGAAAGTAGAGTTCGAAGGGGAAGAGCGGGTCATCGAAACTGACCAGAGCATAAGGAGGGGGACGACTATGGAGCAGGTCGCGGCCCTCCAGCCTTCGTTCAAGTCAGGCGGACTCATCACGGCGGGGAACTCCTCTCCTCTCAACGCTGGGGCGTCCATGGTCGTCCTCGCCTCGAAGGAGAAGCTGGAGGAGCGCGGAGTCAAACCCCTGGCCAAGATAGTGTCCATGGGCTGGGCAGGGGTCGAACCGAGTGTCATGGGGAAGGGCCCGGTGCCTGCGTCCAAGAAGGCGCTCGCGAAGGCTGGGCTCAGTGTGGATCAGGTCGACGTATGGGAAATCAACGAAGCGTTCGCCGTCGTGGTTCTCTATGCCATGCGGGAGCTGCGGCTCGACCCGGAGAAGGTCAACGTCCATGGAGGGGCGATAGCCATCGGGCACCCGCTAGGGGCGTCCGGCGCCAGGCTTGTGGGGACGCTGGCGAGGGAGCTCGTCCGGAGCGGCAAGGAGTACGGCATGGCCACGCTCTGCGTAGGGGGCGGGCAGGGGTTCGCCATCCTGATGCAGAGGGCGTAACAGCTACTGGATCGCGCCTCTGGACTTCATCCGCTGCGTAGCCGCAAGGGAGTAGCCCAAGGACTTCATGATGGAGGCGGTGTCGTCTCCCAGACCGGGGGCCGCGGTGCAGGGCCTCTTCCGCATAGGCGGGATTGTCCTGAGCGGGCCGTTGAGGACCTCTTCGCGTCCGACTCTCGCCAGCATCCCTAGGCTCCTGGCCCAGTCGCTGTCAAGCGCCTCCTTTATGGTCAGCACCGGCGTCACGCAGGTGTCCCTGCCCATGAGCGCCTTGGCCCACTCGTCCCTCGTCCTTGTCGCGAAGACGCGCTCCAGCTCTGAGGTGACTCGGGCCCTCTCCTCGGCAGTCCCGGACCTCAGGGGCTCGAGCTCGGGGACGCCCAGGGCGGCCAGCAGGTTCCGCCAGAAGACGGGCTCGATGGCAGCGACCGCCATGTATCCTCCGTCGGCGGTCCTGTAGACGTTGTAGTAAGGCGTGGAGCCGAAGATGAGGCTGTCCCCTTCGCTGGGTGCCCGCCCTGTCGCCAGGTAGACGGAAGCGGGGAGCACCATCCAGGATATCAGTGAGCCGACTATTGGAACGTCTATGAATGCAGGCCTCTTGCGGCCAGAGAGTGCCCCCAGAATCCCCAGGGCCGCGTACATCCCAGAGGCTATGTCTCCCAGCTGGAGGAACGGGACTCCCGACTCTGTGGAGTACGCGAGCGTCCCAGCCACTGACTGGAAGTTGATGTCGTGTCCAGGCATGGAACTAAGCGCGCTCTCCTGGCCGTAGGCCGATATCGAGCAGTAGACAATCTTCGCATTGACCTTCTTCACCTGGGTGAAGGACAACCCGAGCCGGGACATTGCCCCGGGGCGAAAACCTTCTACGAACACGTCGGCAGTTCGGAGGAGACGTCGCATCACGGCCTTCCCTTCGGCGGATTTCAGGTCTATCCCGATGCTCTTCTTGTTCCTGTTGACAGTCGCGTGCACAGGACTCCTCCCGCGACTAGTAGGAGGGGTTGCCCGCATGTAGTCTCCCAGGCCAGGCTGCTCCACCTTGATCACCTCGGCACCCATGTCGGAGAGGAGCATTGTGCAGAACCCTCCGGGGAGGAGCCGCGTGGCGTCAACCACCCTCACGCCATCCAGGAAACCCAATGTTCTCCCGTCCCTCGCTGAGCAGATAAAGGCTAAATCCCGGCCCTGGCCCGAATTTCCTGACGATGAGGTGAACGCCGTCCCAGTCATAGTCCGGAGTAAGCTCCCGGACAGATGATGATCTCGCGACGATACTGAGTCAAAGACAGTCGAAGACAGCGCGCTTTGGAGACCTCCGAGCGACGAGTAGCGGGAGCTTTGGCCGACGCGACGATTGGAAGAGGCGTTGGGGCTCGCCGCGCCGCCGAGGGAGGTCAGATGGACATGGCTCGGCGTGCCCGAGAGCGAGACGAGGAGCAAGCTCCAGTTCCCTGTGCATGGGAGCCATGGAGTGCCGCCTGAAGGCTGCCAGCCTCCTGGAGTTCATGAAGGTCCCCCATCAAGCTTGAGACACCCTGAAGAAGGCTGACTCGGAGACACGGTCCGGGGGTCCCTCGGCGCCACAGCCTCGCGCGCTTACCTCGTCGCGCAGAGGAAAGAGGGATACTTCCCAACATTAATAGCGCCAACGCAGGCGAACAGGCAGATGGGCAGGAGCGTGAAGGTCCATGACGACACCCACCGGGCACTGATGCAGCTGAAGGCGAAGAGGAGGAGCGCGAGCATAGACCAGGTGGTACGAGAGATGATCCGGGAGTCGACGGGCTCGGCCGTGGGGGCGCCCTCACAAGGGGAGGAAGACCTGGCGAAGTATTCGGAGTGACGGTCCGGCAACACAGAAATACGAACCCGCTGAGCCTCCCGACCCATCAATGGCAAAGTTCGACGGCATAGTGGGGAAGGCCCTGCTGACCGTGGAGGAGAAGGAGAACGAGCTGACCCTAGTCTTCGCGGACAACAGGTACCTCTTCGTGAAGCTAGAGAACGGGAAGATCAGCTCCGTGAGCGTCCCCGAGTAGCCTACTCCTGTTCGAGTATCTTCACGGTCTTCGAAGCGCCGAGGAGCTGCTTGAACCTCTCGGCATCTGCCTTCGTCCCCACGATGGATTGGAAGTGCATCGGGACGACGACCTTTGCCTTCATCCCCTTTGCCGCCTCGGCCGCCTCTTCCGCGGTCATGACGTAGGTCCCAGAGACAGGCAGGAACGCGACGTCGACGTCCACAGACTTCAGCTCCGGCGTGGCGTCACTGTCGCCGGCCTGATAGAACCTCACCCCATCGACTGTGACGATGTACCCGACCCGGCCGTCCTCCCTGGGGTGGAATACCTTGCCAGGTTCCCTGAACTTGTTGAGGTTGTAAGCGGGGACGGCCTCTATCTTCACACCCTTCGCTTCGATGCTCGACCCAGGCTTCACGAAAAGCTTCTCTTGCCCGTAGGGCTTCAGCGGCTCCTCGCATATCTTGGGCGCGACGATGGTCGTCGCCGGAGTGACGAACTTTCTGATGTCTTCGTCGCTCAGGTGGTCGAAGTGCTCGTGGGTGATCAGCAGCACGTCGGCCTTGTAGTCCCCTTTCGCCTTGAATGGGTCGATTATCACAGTCCTTGACCCAGACAGGACAAAGCCGTCGTGTCCAAGCCAGCGCACCCTGATGCCTTCGTATGTCCACAAGGAGAACCGCCCCTACAGGTCTATGCCTTCTTCCTTGATGCCCGTCTTGTCGACGGTCAAGATGTCAATCCCGTTGCCGCTCATGGCGTCCCTGGCCACCGCCGCCTTGATGGCAGCTATCGCGAGGTCTCGTGCCTCTTTCTGGGCCATGTTGGGGTCGTACCCCGCTTCGATCACCCCGATGGCGGTCTCCTCGCCAGTGCCGACTGTGGCGTATTGGTCTGAGATCACGCTCCCCAGCGGGTCGAGGACGAAGACCACCGGCTTGTCGCCGATGCCCCCCAGGATGACCTGCGTCAGCAGAGGGGCGTACCTGTTCTGGAACATGAGAGTCGACATTAGCTTCGCGACAGAGTTAGGCTTCATCGACCTCCTTGATTCGAGCTCCTTCAGCTTAGAGTAGACGGAGACCTCCTTCACCAGGTTCTGCATGTCAGCGATCATCCCGGCGCAGACCGCACCGACGTTGTCGGTGACCTTGAAGACCTTCTTACCAGACTTGCTCCTCACGAAGTTCCCTAGGGTAATCCGGCGCTCCGCGCCCATGACGACCCCGTCTTTGTAGGCGATGCCGACGGCAGTCGCCCCTGGCATGAACTGTTCATAGGACATCGGGAATCTGACGGGGCGCCTGTGCCCGTCCTTTTAGACATTGTGCCGTTCCGCGCGACGTCATCCCCCGCGGGGGTCACCGTGACCATGACCCCATCCCCTGAAGGGTCTACCTTCCAACGGCACCCGGTAAAGAGCCCCGCCAGCCTGAGCCCCGATTCAAGGTGCGATGTCATCGACGGGATCTTCACCCGCGACTCTCGCTTCGCCATGGAGAGGAGCGGGAGCAGCATGTCCGCCAAGTTCGCATCCAAGCACCCTCCCGACCGCTCGGCTGCGAGGAACGCCGCCGCTGCGTCCCTACCCACCCCCTCTGCGGGCTTCCCTTTCGCCCCGATGGCGTCTGAGCCGAGAAGAGCCTCGCTGCTCACGCGCGCGACCAGCACCGAGGTGCCTGGGGAGGCAGACTCAGCGGCGACTACCTCGGACTGCGCGTCGATGCCTGCCTTTCGCAGGAGCTCGACCGCCGAATCAGCCTGGCGCTGGGCGACTGCCTTCGGGAGGCTGCCACAACGACTCAAGACTCGGACAGACTTCACCGGGGGCCTGGAGGTCATGTCCAGGGCGGAGACGCCCCCGCAGGGCTCTATGGAGGCGGTGACGACGCCACCGCCCCGCGGGTAGTAGCCGCGGCTGGATGCTTCGACCTCGAGACACATACCGAGTTTCCCGTATCCCGCTCTCACAACCTCGCGGAAGTAGTCGAAGGTCGGGCTCCAGGGGACGTCTGTCCCTCCCACCAGGTGGAGCCGGAGGCGCGAGCCGCTCAGCGCGACCGCGGGGACCACGGCCTGGAGGACCAAAGTTATGCTCGCAGCGGTCCCCATGTCGGCCGATACGGCTTCGCGCCGCGGGGACCCCGGGGCGAACTTGACCTCTTGGGAGCCTTCGGTCGCCCCGCTTAACTCCCCGCCAAAAACATCAGCTAGGACCCTCAGCGCCGAGAGGTGCTGCCTCTTGAGCCCCGGGACTTCTCTCCCTGCCCTGATATTGACCACGCGGACGGGGACACGCCCAATCGCAGAAAACGCCAGCGCCGAACGGAGGATCTGCCCTCCTCCTTCGCCCTGCGAGCCGTCCACTTCGACGTAGCCCATGGCGAGCCTCGTCAGACCACGACCTGTTAAGTTATGGCGCTGGTCTTCTTAAATAGAGCCTGCAGGGGCGGGCCGAACGAAGTCGGATGCGGGTCGGTCTTCTGGTTGGCCGGTTCCAACCGTTCCATCTCGGCCATCTTGGAGCTGTGAAGTACGCCTTGCGTGAGGTGGACTACCTCTACGTGGTGGTAGGGTCAGCCCAGAGGAGCCATGAAAGGGACAACCCTTTCACGGCAGGGGAAAGGATTGCGATGATCAAGGCGGCGCTGGACGGTAACGGAGTGGACCCTTCAAGGTGGATGGCGATACCCATCGCGGACGCCGATTCGCACTCTCTGTGGGTGTCCACCGTGGTGTCCATGGTCCCTAAGTTCGACAGGGTATTCACGAACGACGCGCTGACGTTCCTGCTCTTCAGAGAAGAAGGCATCCAGGTGAAGGCGGTGCCGTATCTAGACAGGGAGAAGTACTCGGCCACCAACGTCAGGGACAGGATTCTTGAACGCAAGGACTGGGAAGCGCTGGTGCCGGCCCAGGTGGCCAGGCTGGTTGAGAAGTTCGGCGGAGTGGAGCGAGTGAGAGCGCTTATCCGTAAGGACCTGAAGGGTGGCAGGCATGGATAAACAGAAGCTTATCATGCTTCCTGGACCCACCAACGTTTCAGAGAGGGTCATGCGGGCGATGCTCAACCCTGTCATCAACCACAGAGGCGATGAGTTCACTGAGCTGTACAAAGGGGTCCTCGACAAGACGAAGCGCCTCTTCCAGACGCAGGGAGAGGCGGTGGTACTTTCTTCGTCAGGCACAGGTGGGGTAGAGGCTGCGGTCTGGAACCTCATACGGCCAGGGGACGTAGCTGTGGTCCCTGTCTTCGGCGAATTCAGCATGAGGCTCGCGGAGACCGTGGAGCTAGCCGGTGGAGTGGCGATTCGGGTCTCGTCTGACTTCGGGAAGGTTCCGACCCTGGAACAGCTGAAATCTGCCATGGAGCAGCATGAGAAAGTCAAGGCAATGTTCTTGGTGCACAACGAGACCAGCACGGGGGTGGCGGTCCCCTACGTCGAGGAGGCCACAAGGCTCGCCAGGGACAGTGGGGCCTTCGCGGTGATAGACGCCATCTCAAGTCTTGGAGGGTACGCCATCCCTGTCGACAGGTGGGGGGTGGACGTTTGCATCACCGGGAGCCAAAAGTGCGTCGCAGCCCCCCCTGGACTGGCGCTGCTATCCGTGAGCGATAGGGTGGCAGATTACCTGAAGGGATCCCCACCAAAGACCAGGTACTTCGACCTCCACAGGTACTTGGAGTATGGCGCCAAGGGGCAGACGCCTTTCACACCGGCCCTCCCGCTTTACTACGCGCTGGACGAGGCTTTGGAGGAGCTTCTCGAAGAGGGGCTGGAGAAGAGGGTCGAAAGGCACGACCGCATGTCTGTGGGCATATACGACGGCCTGGCGAAACTGGGCCTCAAGGCGGTCTCGGAGAAGTCCGTGAGGTCCAAGACGGTCGTCGCTTCGTACTACCCCCAAGGGGTTGACGACTCGAGGTTCAGGGAGGAGCTAGCCCGGCGCAAGGGGGTCGTGATAGCAGGCGGGTTCGGCCCGTTCGCGGGCAAGGTGTTCAGGGTCGGATGCATGGGCCAGATCAACGAGGCCTACGTAGAGACCACGCTGCGAGCCATAGGAGAGACCCTTGCCGCCTTCGGGAGCTGAAACTCTTTAAACCCAACCTGGAGGCTGGTCGAAATCCATGGCGTTTGAGAAGGGCAGCCTGATATTCGCAAACTACACCGCGTGGGTGAAGGATACCGGCGAAGGCATCGAGTCCACTGTGGAGTCCGAGGCCAAGCGGCTTAAGATATACGAGGAGGCGAGGAGATACGAGCCAAGGCTCGTGGCCGTGGGCGAGGGGTGGCTCATCACCGGCCTGGACGCCGAGGTGGCTAAGCTCTCAGTGGGGGACAAGAAGGAGATCGAACTCTCCCCGGAGAAGGCGTTCGGCAACAGGGACCCGACCCAGCTCCGCATGATCCCGCTCCGGAAATTCGGGGATAGGGAGCACGAGCTAGCCGTGGGCGACAGCGTGGACGTGGACAACAGAGTTGGCATTGTGAGGTTCATCGGGTCTGGAAGGGCGCAGGTTGACTTCAACCACAGGCTCGCTGGGAAGTCCATTGTCTACGACTTCGAAGTCCTCAAGAAAGTCGAAGCCGACGGCGACAAGGTGAGGGCTCTGATCGACAGGAGGCTGGCAGGAGAGGGGAGCAGAGCAACGTTCGAGCTGAACGGCGGCAACCTGACTGTGACGGTCCCGCAAGACCTGTTCCTGGTCGAAGGGCTCCAGATAATCAAGAGAGGGATTGCCAACGACGTGTTCAAGTTCGTTCCAGCGATCTCTTCGCTCGCCTTCGTGGAGACATTCAAGAACGAGAAGGTCCTTCCGAAGGAGGAGAGGAGCGAAGGGGCCGGCGCTGGGAAGGCCCAGCCGGATGATGGGAAGGCGCCGGTGAAGACCGGCACGAACGCTGAGACCGCCTAGATAACGCCGGTAGCCCTGGCCAGCGCCTTCGCGCTCCTTTCGTCGAGCCTCCTCTCAGAGAGGATCGTGTACCTGTCGGGCCTGATTGTGCTTGCCTTGACCAACGACTGGACCACAGGCGAATCACCGATGCCTATTGCCGAGGCCTCCACCGGGGCGCCTACGTTCAGGAGAGCGTCCCTCACGCGCCTCCAGTCGAGCCCGTGGAGCCGTGCCATCATTATCGTCCCGATCCCGCACTTCTCTCCGTGTAGCCCGACCCCTGGTTCCAAGACGTCAAGGTAGTGGCTGAAGAGGTGCTCTGAACCGGAGCATGGTCTGGAGCTCCCGGCTATGCCAGCGGCCACACCGGTGCTGATCAGCGCTTCCACAAGGTCGCGGACACTCCCTTTCCCGAATCTCCCCATGGCCTTGGACCCGTTCAGGACCACATCGGCGCTCATGAGCGCCAGGCTCGCTGAGTATCCTCCATAGTACTCTCCGGTCGCCTTGTGCGCCAGCTGCCAGTCCTTGACCGCCGTCAGCTTCGACACAAGGTCCCCACACCCCGACGCAAGCAGCCTCTTTGGCGCGGAGCCGATCACCTCTGTGTCGGCGAGAATTCCCACGGGAGGTTTGGCCTTCACGGAGTAAGGCCTGTCGAGTCCCCTGAGCGACGCGAACGGGCTGGATATCCCGTCGTGGGACGCGCTGGTGGGGACCGAGTAGAACGGGACCCCGAGCTGGAACGCGGCCAGCTTCCCAACATCCACGCTCTTGCCGCCCCCCACCCCTATTATCCTCCCGGCCCCCCTAGCTGCGCGCGTCACCTTGTCGACGTTCTGCGTGTCTGCCGCCGTCACTTCAACCCAGACAGGTCTCTTATCCAGGGTGCCGTCCACGGTCGCCCTCACCTTCGAGGTGACGTGGGAGCCTGACGATATCACTGTCTTCCGGGGGCCTTTGTCTGTCACAAACCCCCCCAGCTTCTCGATGACCCCGTCCCCAATCAGTATCTTGGTGGGGAGCTCCATTAGGTGGTAGCCGGGGTCCATGTGGGGGGCGCCTCGCCTAGTGCCTTAAGGCCACTTCGGTGGGTCAGGCGCCGCACAGAGGCGACTCGCCGGGGGTCTTGGCAGTTGCCATAGCGGATTCGTCCAGGCGCCGACCGCCGGTCGAAGCATGGGGCATCCCCTGGTCGTTAGGCGCAGCAGGGGCACCCGTGAAACCGCATGCGTTGTAGAAACCTGCGGTGCTCGGCTCGGAGCCCACATGAGCCTACTCCGAACCCTCGCTCAGGGAGGCCTGCCAGGAGTTCCACAAGCTCCCCCAACGCGTTTTCTGCGGAGAGGTGGGTGAAGGGCGGCCCGATGAGAGGAGGGCGCTGGCCTCGCCCCCAAGCAAGAGGAGCAGACCCGCGAGCTCTTCACGTTCGGGAGCGCAGGCATGCACAATGCTCGCCCTCGTGCCGGAGGTGATGTCGGAGAGCTCGCGTCGAGGCCACGCGCCGGCATCGATGACGGAATCTTGTTTGGACGCTCGCGGAGAGGGTCCGACACCAGACGGCTGCACGGAGGCCCTCCGTTTCTCCTTGTGCGTCGAAAATCTGTATCAGGGCGTGCAGGATGCCCAGGCAGGGCGACTCCCGACGCTCGGCTCCGTTCCCCCGTCGCTGAAGGATCGAGATCCGCGGAGCTTGGAAAGATTAAATAAGCAACAGGGGGCGCGGCGTCTGTCCGTTCTGAGGGGTTTGTGGACAAAGTGTCTAGAGAATACAATCAGACTGGGGGTAAGATGCTAGGGTCGGCCAGGTATCACGGCACCACCACTGTTGGACTGGTCTGTCCCGACGGGGTAGTGTTGGCGACAGACACGCGGGTCACAGCAGGCGGGTTCATCGCGCACAAGAGAGGCAAGAAACTTATCAGAATCGACGACAACATCGCGATGACCATATCCGGCGGGGTGGCGGATGCCCAGAACGTGACCGACACAGCGAAGTATTACTCGAGCATGTACAGGATGGAGAAGAGGAGGCAGATGCCAGTGAAGGCGGCGGCACAGGTGGTGTCGAACATGCTCTTTTCATCGAGACTTTATCCTCTGATAGCAGACGTGCTGGTTGGCGGAGTAGACTCTACAGGTGGCTCCCTTTTCAACGTCGACATATTCGGTTCGCTCAACCAGGAGAACATGATAGCCACCGGGAGCGGCTCGCCTGTCGCCTACGGAGTGCTGGAGGCAGAGTTCAAGGCAGGGATGGCGGTGGCGAAAGCTTACCCGCTGGCCGCCAAGGCGATAATCGCGGCCACCAGTAGAAACGTGGCGACGGGGGACCACTTCGACGTAGGGATAATCGACAAGGGAGGGTTCCGCGAGCTGACAGAAGCTGAGAAGGACAAGCTCCTGGCCCAGTTTACAACTAAAAGTTAGTCTTGGAACAGAAAGCCAACGGCGTGAGCCTGATGAGCGCTATTCTGAACAATATCCCAGCGGAGGCTCAGATCACAAGGATAGAGTATGAGGGCCCCAGGATAGCCCTCTATACAAAGAACCCAGCCTACCTCCACAAGAACAGCTATGTCATTTCAGAGATAGTGAACTCCTTGAAGAGGAGAGTCGTCACCAGGACTGAGAAGTCGATAAGGAAGCAGGAGAGCGACGCGAGGCAGGTCCTCGAGAGGGCCGTTCCTCCTGACGCGGGGGCGTCCAACTACTTCTTCGACGACGCGCTGGGCGAGATAACCATCGAAGCGGAGAATCCCAGGCTGCTCTCTCAGGACGCTGGCTTCGATCTCGGCAGCGCGATGGAGAATACGGGATGGAAAATCAAGGTCCGCAAGGCCCCGCACATAAAATCCACCGCCATCCAGAACGTATACTTCGCGCTGAAAGCAGGGTCCGAGATAAGAGAGAAGTTCTACCGGGAGCTGGGCGAAGCGATATTCAGACCGAGGATCGCGGCAGAGGAGCACGTCACCATCAAGACCCTCGGCGCATTTCAACAGGTGGGAAGGTCGTGCGTGCTCGTCGAGACGGCTGAGAGCAAGGTGCTACTTGACTGTGGCATACATCCTGGCTCGAGGAACCCCTGGGACGCCTATCCGCGCCTCGACTGGGCCGACATATCGCCCGGAGAGATAGATGCTATAGTGGTGAGCCATGCGCATCTCGACCACCAGGGCTTCGTCCCTGCCATGTACAAGTATGGCTACGACGGACCTGTGTACTGCACAGAGCCGACCCTCCCTCTGATGACCATGCTGCAGAACGACTTCGTCAAAATCGCCCAGATCGAAGGAGGGAGGCTGATTTACGACCAGAAGGACATCAGAGACGAGATTCAGCACACCATCACCCTCCCCTACGGCATGGTGACAGACATATCGCCCGACATCAAGCTCGTGTTCAACAACGCGGGGCACATCCTAGGGTCCGCAACTGTCCACCTCCACATCGGGGAGGGCGCGCACAACATAGTCTACACCGGGGACTACAAGTATGGGAGAACCCAACTCTTCGACTCGGCTACCTGGAACTATCCCAGGGTGGAGACTCTAATCACCGAGAGCACCTACGGAGCGAAGGAGGACATCATGCCGGTACGTGAAGAGGTGGAGATGAACTTCGTCAACGCCATCAACGGCACCCTCAGAAACGGAGGGAAGGTGCTGATCCCAATCCCAGCCGTGGGGAGGGCACAGGAGATACTTCTGGTGATAGATCAGTACATGAAGAACAAGGTGCTCGTGGAGGCGCCGGTCTTCACGGAAGGGATGATCTCGGAAGCCACGGCGATTCACGTCTCCTATGCCGACTATCTCTCCAGGGAGCTGAGAGCCAAGATACTCGAAGAAGGGGTGAACCCGTTCAAGTCTGAGTACTTTACCGAAGTAGAGCACCCGAGCGACAGAGAAGAGGCGTACAGAGAAGGGCCTGCCATCATCATGGCGACGTCGGGGATGCTAGAGGGAGGGCCTGTCCTCGACTACTTCGAACACCTCGCCCCCTCAGAGAAGAACAAGATAATCTTCGTCTCATACCAGGTTCAGGGGACCATAGGAAGGAGGGTCCTCGACGGGGGGAGCCAGGCGAGCCTGATGGGTCAGGACGGCAAGATAAAGATCGTAGACGTCAGGGCTTCGGTCCAGAAGGTGGACGGCTTCAGCGGCCACAGCGACTACAACCAGATAATCCGCTTCGTAGGCAAGGTAAGACCGAAGCTGCAGCTGGTGCTCGTGAACCACGGAGAGAAGAGGAAGACGGAGAACCTCGCATACGCCATACAGAGGATTTACAGGGTCCCCGCGATTCACCCCGCAGTCCAGGAAGCAATCAGGGTCTACTGACACTGGCTCGGACCCGGCAACGCCCCTTGGGCCTGAAGTCCGTCCCCGTGACTGGTTCAGGTCCGTGACGGGGAGGCCCGGAGGACGTGGCTCGCAATCTGTTCGTGCCGGCGCCCGCCTTTGTTGGAGCTTACGGCGGAGAGCCGCCGTAGCCGCACGTGCTGCATGGAAGCGGCTCAGGTCTTCATGACACGAGGGGCCTACTGGAGCCCGCGCCAGATCCTCACGCCCGGAGGGGTGATCACGACCCTTTCGTCCCCAAGCCTGGCGATGTCCCCACCGACCGAGGTGGCGAACTCGTATAGCTGCTCGACCGAGGACTTCAGCTCTTCGAGGCTCTTCTGGGCCAGCGGGGTCACTTTGAGTATCACTATGGTCTTGTTGGAGACGTCTTCCTGAATCTTAGGCAGCTCCTCGATGCTCTTGAGCGCCAGCGCCTTCAGAAGAATCTCCTTGCTCTTCCCTTCGAGCTTCCTCTCCTGCATCACACCGGACATTTGAAGTGGCTCTCCGTGACTCATGGCCATTATTAAGGGTAGGGCGGCGCCAGCAATTCTGTCACGGCCCTGAATTAGTTAGACACCGTTGTAGAGAATAGTTCTCCGGGCGGGGATTTCGTTCTCAGCTTAAAAGGAGAGGGGGGCGCGAAAGTAAAAACGATCAGAGGGATTTGTGGGCGGCCCAGTATCGGTCTCCCACATGGTGCAGGTTCTTCACGCACTCACCTTTGGACATTGACTCAGCTTCAGCGCCTGGGACGGTCGCGCGGCCGACCACTATGGCGCGCCCCTTCTTCTCCTCCCTGACGACAACAAGCTTCCCTGGCGCCCCCCAGTCGTCCATCTTCCTTATGCCGGGCCGCATCACGTCGGCCCCGTTGATGAGGAACCTGATGGCGCCCTCGTCGACCACGACTGACGGGAAGAGGGCGAGGGCAGGCTGAGACCCCAGGAACGGGAAGAACACGTCTCCGGACTGCACTAGCTCGTAATCTTCGAGCTTAACGAAGACGATGCCTTCTTCTGGCTCCGCACACTCCGCCTGGGCAGACTTCGGCAGGCTGAAGGAGACGCCCATGGACCCCTCCAGCTTCGCGATCATCCCTACCGAGTCTCTGTGTGACAGGACCCATCTTTTCAACTGGGGGAGCGTTCATGACTGCTTTAAATAAATGAATCCAGACGGCAGGTTCAAGGGAACAACTTGTCCGTAGACATGGCAGTCAAGGTCCTAGACGAGAGCTTCGGGAAGGTCGTCTTGATCAAGCTGAAGGGAGGGAAAGTCATCAGAGGGAGTCTTCAAGGATTCGACCAGCACATGAACCTGGCCCTTGAGAAAGCGGAAGAGGTGTCCGACGACGGACAGTCGAGTTCACTGGGTACACTGATCGTGCGTGGGGACAACATAATCATGATATCCCCTCCGCCGACCTAGAGCGAGAACACAACGCAACGTCCCGCTGAGGGCGCAGTGGCTCGCGCGAATCTGCTTTTATACCAAAGCGCCTAAGCGCGGGCAAGGATAGGCGCGCATGGTCGATGCTCTGACAGTGGTGGTCGCCGGTATTGTCGGCCTCGGCCTAGGCGGACTGGCGTCGTACGTTGTGTTCTACAGGAGGCCGAAGCAGGCGAAGGTGTCCGTGAGGCGGGTCGACGCAGAAGCTAGGACCGTCGAGTCCACCGTGACCACTGCTGAGCTGGAACGCTCTCGGAGAGAGATGAGGACGATTATGGTCGAGAGAGACCTCCTCTCCTCCGCTATGATGAAACTCTACGAAGCGGAGAGCGAGGGGAGGATAACCCGCGAAGAGAGGGAGATGATATCCAAGCGATATAGCGACCAGATCAAAGACCTCCAGGCTAAATTGAAGGACGTCGAGCTGGTCGTCGAAGTAGGAGAACTCGAAGGGCTCCGAAACGAACTGGTGACCCTCTTTGAGAGCAAGATACGGAACATCGAGTCCAGGCTGGACGTGGCGAAGCAGAGGCTCGGACCGGCAGCTCCTCAGCCCGTTAAGGAGGCCGCCCCCAAGGTCGAGAAGGCCACCGACCTCGAGCGGGTCGTGGAGAGGAGGGCCAAACCCGAGATGAGCGAGTCAGAGAAGAGGGTCAAGGTGATCAGGGACGAAGTGATGGACGCCCTCACTAAGCTAGAGCAGATAGACATCGAAAAGAAGCAGCAGGAAGGCTGATGGACAAGTCAAGGGACGCCCTGAAGGGAGTGGCCAAGGAGCTTGCCGAGCGGATCTCCCCAGGCATGACTCTCGGCCTTGGCAGCGGTTCGACCGTGGCGGCGCTCCTCGAAGAACTGTCTCCCCTAGTAATGGCGAGGTCGAAGGCGATCAGAGGTGTAGCGACCTCGACCCAGATCGAGATGGCGGCGGCAAAGTGCGGCTTCGAGGTCGTACCGTTCAAGGGCTCGGTCGACCTCGTAATAGACGGCGCCGACCAGGTGGACGCCGGACTTAACCTGGTCAAGGGAGGAGGCGGGGCCCTGCTGAAAGAAAAGATCGTCATGGGAGGCGCGAGGTCCGTCGTGATTGTAGCGGGGGAAGCAAAGTTCACGAAGAAACTCTGCGAAAACGGCGTGAGGGTCCCAGTCGAGGTCGTCCCCATGGCCAGGGAGAGCGCCAAGCTGAAGCTTTCGACGCTCGGCGGCACCCCAGAAGAGAGGCTCCTTCCCAAGGGGTATCCGTACTTCACTGAGAGCGGGAACGTGATCCTAGACACGCTGTTCGAGCCAATTGACGACCCGAGGGACCTTGAGATGAGAGCGAAATCCATCCCCGGGGTGGCCGAAGTGGGGATCTTCACGATAAAACCAATCGCAGTCTACAAGCTCGGAGACGACGGAGGCTTCGAGCTCATGTCTAACTCTGGATAGGTCGCAACGGAGTCGCCTTGGGACGAGAGGCGACGTTTGGGCACGCCTGATGAGGAGAGAGGCGACTGTCACGTCTAGACTCCGTATCACTTATAACTACCTGACGGTGGCGATGTTTGACAGTCATGACACGTGATGTAGGTTACAAGTCTGCGCCGATCGACCCGAACTTCCTGTCGAAGCCCGACCAGTTCCCAGAAACAGGGGAACACAGCGGGCACAAAGTGAGGGCAGCAGGAGTCACGAGGAACGACGGTGAAGGAAAGCCGTATCCGACCACCAACGGGATCCATGGCACCCAGGTGGCGATCGACTGGGAGTCGTGCGTCGCGGACGGAGTCTGCATGGATGTCTGTCCGGTGTTTGTGTTCGAATGGTTGCTCAACCCTGGCCAGGCGGGCACCGGGAAGGACAAAGTCATCGAACAGGGGACCCCCGAGTGGAACCAGTACAGGAGCGACAAATGCGACCCTGTGAGAGAGATGGACTGCATCTTCTGCATGGCCTGCGAAACCAGCTGTCCAACCCAGAGTATCAAGATTACCCAACCATAGTGCCCGCTCGGCGTAGTAGGCAGCCCATCCCCGCAGAACAGGGAGGTGAGGGCCACGAATTACGTCGCATTCTGGGCACCACCTGCGCTGGTGTCACCCCCGAACGGAGCCTGACCATATGCGGCAGGGCCTCCACGCCGGGCGCCGCCGGTCAGCAAGCGTTTTATTGCGACAGAAGCCAGCGACCTGAAGGCAATGGCTGAAGACACCGACCTGAAGCTCCTAGAGCAGCGGAAGCTCGAGGAGCTTAGGAAGAGACTGAAAGCAGCGGAGCAGGCTCCCAGAAAGGAGAAGACCGACAGGGAAGTGGTAGAGGCGGTACTCTACGACAGAGGGGCCGAGGTTCTTGAGACGGCGTACTCGTTCTATCCCGCCGAGACGGAGAGGCTGATCAAAGAGCTCGCGGGGATGGTTCGTGCCGGCCGGCTGAACGGAACGATTGGAGGGGGCGAACTGCTATCCATATTCAGGCAGCTCGGGCTGAGGTTCCGGATGAAGACATCGATCAAGGTGATGGACCAGGGGAAGCTTGTTGACCTGAGCGAGAAGCTCGGGAAGAGGGAGGAATGAGCGCCACGACGGTGGTCAAAGAGAGGGTTCTTTCGGTCCCAAGGGGCATGCAGCCTGTCCTTGTCTGCGGGCTCCCCGGGAGCGGCTACGTGGGGAAGCTCGCGGCGGACCACCTGGTGACCTCGCTCAGGCTGAAAAAGGTCGCTGAGTACACCAGCGCCACGTTTCCGCCTCAGGTGAATGTGAAGGAAGACGGGACAGCGGAGCCCCCCAAGGGCGAACTCTTCTTCGCGTCCATGAAGGGGAAGAGGAGCATCATGGTATTCACCGCCGACACTCAGCCGACGACCTCCGAAGGAGAGTATGAGCTTTCAGACAAGGTGGTGAAGTTCGCGAAGAAGTGCGGGGTGAAGAGAGTATATACGCTGGCGGCCTACATAACAGGCTCATTCACGAAGTCTCCAAAGGTGTACGGTGCAGGAACATGCAAGGAGATGGCAGACGCACTGTCTGCCAACGGAGTCACGCTGATGAAAGACGGCGGGATAAGCGGAATGAACGGGCTGCTCATAGGGGTGGGGGCGCTCAGGGGATTGGAAGGCGCGTGCCTCCTCGGGGAGACGTCAGGCTATGTCGTCGATGCTACGGCCTCCAAGGCCGTCCTCGAGCTGCTGTCGAGGGTGCTAGACATACCGATGGACACGTCCAGGCTGAATGAGAGGGCCGAAGAGACGCAGAAGGTGATCAGCCAGCTCCAGGCGATGGCGGAACAGTCTCGTGAGGCAGCTCCACAGTCGTCGCGCGAACAGAGGCCAGGCTACATCGGATAGAGTCAGAAGGGATAGGAGGCGGGGAAGCCGACCCCGAACGCGCCTGTCAGAGCCACGTCCAAGGCCATCGATATGAACCACGCCAGGACTACGACCGCGACGGCGCCGAGCCAGGAGGTGTGGAATGCCCACGTAAAGGCAGCCAACCAGCCTAGGAGGCCGAGGAGGAGAGCCACCGCTAGCGTCGGTGAGCGCTAGACCGCGCCCAGAGCGAAAGCGACCACGAGGTACACGACGCAGTAGACCACCACCCCACCCAAGGTAGCGCCCATCGCGCCGCCGAAGGTGGCCCTGTCTCCCTTGACCAACTTCCACGCGAAGTATACCGGGACTGACACCACCGCCCAAAGAACAACCAGCCCGACTAAGACAAGCAGCCCCACGCCTCCGGTGAGCAGGTGCAGCGTGAGCAGCCTAGCTCACCCCTTGATGTTGCCAACGGGCCGGAGCGCCACGACCTTCTTGGAAATCCCTGCCCTGTCCATGGTCTCCACCACCTCGGAGATGTCTTTGTAGGCCATCCCGGCCTCCTCTGCGAGGCCGTCCATGGTGGCAGCCTTCACATAGATGCCTCGGTCCAGCATATTACGCTGCAGCTCTGCACCGCGCACTTCGCGTCTCGCGGCTGTCCTTGACATGGTCCTCCCTGACCCGTGCGCGGTTGAACCAAAGGTCTCCTCCATGGCCTTCTGGGTCCCGACGAGCAGGTAGGACCCGGTCTCCATGGACCCTCCTATAATCACGGGTTGTCCTATTCCCCGGTATGGAGCGGGGATGTCCGGGTGCCCCGGGCCGAAGCTGCGCGTCGCCCCCTTCCTGTGCACGAGGACATCAGCACTCTTGCCTTCGTAGAAATGCCTCTCCACTTTCGCTACGTTGTGGCATACGTCGTAGATGAGGTGCATGTCGAGGGCCTCGGCTTCCCTGTGGAATGTCCTAGAGAAAGCCTCCCTGACCCTCTGCACTATGATCTGCCTGTTTGTGAAGGCCATGTTGGCCGCGCAGACCATTGCCCCGTAGTAGTCCTTACCCTCCTTCGACGCGAAGGGGGCGCAAGCTAGCTCTCTGTCCTTGACCTGGATTCCATATCTCTTCATGGCGCCGTCGAAGACGCGGAGGTAGTCGCTCCCTATCTGGTGGCCGAACCCGCGGCTTCCACAGTGTATCATGACTAGGACCTGGTCATCCTGGACGATTCCGAAGTGCCTTGCAAGCTCTTGGTCGAAGTACCTGGCAGGGTCGACCACCTGAACTTCGAGGTAATGGTTGCCTGAACCCAGCGTCCCGAGCTGGTCGATCCCCCTGGTCCGGGCCTGGCGACTGACCTTGGACGGGTCAGCCCCCTTGATGTAACCCCCTTCTTCTACGTGGGCCGGGTCGTCCTCCCACGCCTGGCCATTCTCGGCGCACCATTTCACCCCGTACTTCATGATCTCGTCGAACTGAGGCTCGCTGACCCTCAGGAACCCCTTTACGCCTACTCCTGCGGGGACGAGTTTGAAGATGAGGTCGACTAGCTCCTTTATCTTTGGTTTGACCTCTGAGTACGTAAGATTCGTCCGTATCAAACGCATCCCACAGTTGATGTCGAAACCAATCCCTCCAGGCGAGATTATCCCGTCCTCGATGTCGAACGCTGCCACCCCTCCTATCGGGAACCCATACCCCCAGTGAGCGTCGGCCATGGCATAGGCCTGCCTGACGATCCCCGGGAGGCAGGCGACGTTGGTCACCTGCTCGATCACGCCGGTGTCCATCGCTTCGAGGAGCTTGCGCGTGGCATAGATCTTCGCGGGGACGTTCATCCCGGGCTTGTAGGACTGCGGGATCTCCCACGAGTAATCTGAAAGCTGCTTGAAAGAGCTTGTCTGTGCCACCCAGAGCCCCTGCCCTTTTCCTTGCCTGCGAGTTGAGCCTTTAAGGGTTTGGAAGTCTCAAATGTCGAGGACGACCGTCGCCATCCACTTGCCCCCCTCGTGCCTGATGCCGAACATGTGCATGGTCACGGCTTTCACGTCGTTCCTTAGTGAGTGGCGTTCCCTGTCGATTGGCTCCCCCCGCGCCGTCGCCCGGAGCGAGCGGCCGTCGGGTGCTGTTTCTATGCTGTACTCCCTGAAGAGGAGCGAGTCCACGTCCTTGGCTATTATGAGCTCAGTGAGGAAGTCGTACAGGAGCCTGTCTGCGTCGTCTGATTCCAGGGATATGTCTCGCGCTACCGCGGGCTTGAGCGTCGCCGGGTCCACCATGATGTCAGTCAGTGCGAGGGCACAGGATTCGAAGAGCTCGCCGAGTGACCCGGCTTCAGCCTCAAACGCGACGTCGGCGAGTGCCACATCAGGGAGATAGCGGAAGGTCAACCTGCTTCTTCTCGCGTCACCAGGCCTGGCTCTTAACCTGTACGCAGCCTAAGCATGGCCTTGAGCACGGACCACGCCGAGCTCCTTCCCAGCGGTCTCGAAGGCGCCTATGGCGAAGTCGAGGTCCTCCTTCGTCAGGGCGGCATTCATGATGGTCCTGATCCTTGCCTTGCCTTGGGCGACCATCGGGTACACGATGGGGAGTGCGAAGACCCCGATTTCAAAGAGCCTGGAGCTGAGCTTCTTTGCCTTCCCGCTCTCTCCGACCATCACCGGGGTTATGGGGGTCTCGCTGTTGCCGATGTCGAAGCCAAGGTCTTTCATGGCCCTCTTGAAGTAACGGGTGTTGTCCCAGAGCTTCTGGACGTGCTGCGGCTCGTGCTCCAGCACGTCTACGGCTGCCAGACAGGCTGCGGCGACCGCCGGCGGGTGGGACCCGCTCAGAAGCCAGGTGCGGGACTTGTTGTAGGCGAAGTTTACGAGGTCCTTCGAACCAGATACATGCCCCCCCACGACGCCGAACGCCTTGGAGAAGGTCCCCATCTCCACCTGGACCTTGTCCCTCTTAAGGCCGAAGTGGGAGACAATCCCTCTCCCCCCATCGCCGAGGACGCCTTCGCCATGGGCGTCATCGACATACACCATGGCTCCGTGCTCGGCGCCGAGGGCTGCGACCTTGTCGAGGGGCGCCACGTCGCCGTCCATCGAGAAGACGCCATCTGTGATTATCAAGATGCGCCTGTAAGCTGGAGCCGTCTTCTCCGCCTCCGCGAGCACCTGGGCAAGGTCGTCCATGTCAGCGTGTTTGTAGACCTTGCGATCGGCAGCTGAAAGCCTGACCCCGTCGATTATGCTTCCATGGTTCAGCTCGTCGCTTATGATCAGGTCCCCCTTTCCTGCCAACTGTGGGATCAGTCCGGAGTTCGCCGCGAAGCCTGTCTGGTATACGAGGGAGGCTTCGGCGCCCTTGAACTTCGCGAGGCGCTTCTCGAGTTCCACGTGGATATCCATGTTCCCCGCGATGGGTCTGACCGAGCCCGAGCCTGCACCGTGGGTCCTGACGGCTTCGATGGCCGCCTCCTTCAGCTTGGGGTGGTTGCTGAGCCCGAGGTAGTTGTTGGAACAGAACATCAGGACCTTCTTCCCGTCGACAGTGCACCATGAAGTGCTCGGTCCCCCAAGGATACGGAGCTTCCAGTCGAGCTCCTGACGGACAAGGTCACCAAACTCTTGTGCGAGAAAAGCGGTAGGATTCCTCATTGATGGCAACCGCCCCTCCGTATGGTTAAACGCCTTTCCCCTCACGCCTCAGCCTGAGCTTGGCCAGCATGTCGGCCACCATCCTGGCGAGGTCGTACTCAGGTTCCCACCCCCAGTCTCGCCTCGCCTCTTTGTCGTCGATGGACTGAGGCCAGGAGTCGGCTATCTTCTGACGGGAGTCAGGGGAATAGGTCACCTTGAACCCTGGGACCAGCTTCGCAACCTCAGACGCTAGCTCTCCGGCAGAAAAACTGAACGCGGCAAGATTGTAACCGAGGTGTCGAGGGACCTTTGGCGCGGGCGCCTCCATCAACTGGACAGTGGCCTTTAGGGCGTCTGGCATGTACATCATGGGGAGGACGGTGTCTTCACGCAAGAAACAGGTGTACGAACCGGTCCTGACGGCTTCATAGAAGATCTCCACGGCATAGTCCGTGGTCCCACCTCCGGGAAGAGCGACGCTGCTGATCAGGCCAGGGTATCGGAGGCAACGGACGTCGAGCCCATACTTCGCGTGGTAATAGTTGCAGAGAAGCTCTCCGGCGACCTTAGTCACCCCATACATAGTCGTGGGGTTCAAGGGGGCATTCTGGGGGGTGTTGGTCTTGGGCGCGTCGGGACCGAAAGCGCCTATGGAACTCGGCCAGAACACCTGCGAAACGCCGTTGGTCCTGGAGGCTTCGAGGACGTTCCTTAGCCCGTCCATGTTCACAGTCCAAGCTAGCTGAGGGTCCTTCTCCCCCTTCGCGGACAGAAGCGCCGCGAGGTGATAGACGGTGTCGACCTTGTACTCCTTCAGGGCTGCCACGACGGCTGCTTGATCTCCGGTGTCGAGGACGACCATGGGGCCGTCACTGACGGACGGGTCCCTCGGGGACGCGTGGACAGCCGCGACCACGTTGTCCTTGCCGTAGAGAGAACGGAGACGAGGGACTAACTCAGCGCCAATCTGGCCAGCCGAGCCTGTGACCAAGACATTGGGGGCCAACTCAGGAAGGCGCAGGCGTAACGCGTTTAAGCATTAGCGGCTCAGAGAAGTATCTTCATCGTTATAGTGGAGACCACCCCTGGCTTCGACCTGAGGTTCTCAGCTATGATGGACTTTACAGCCTGGTCGTCCGCACCCTCCACTATGACGAGCAGGTCATAGAGCCCATACAGCTGATAGACAGACTTTATGCCCGGAGTCCCCTTCAACGTAGTGATGTTCTGCTCTTCTGAACCTGGGCTCAGGTTCACCAGTACTATCGCCCGTTCCATGCCTCACCAGACGAGCGGGGGCCTTCGATTAAAGATTACGGCAGGTCTCAGGCGCGCGATGCCAGCTTGACAGCGTCCTCCAGCGGCATGGTCTCCTCGGTGCTCCTCTTCATGTCCCGCAGGGTGACAGACCTGGCCTTGGCTTCCCTGTCACCTACGATCACGGCCCATGTGGCCCCGATCCGGCTGGCGTCTTCTAGCTGCTTCGACAGTTGCCTATCCTGGAGTGAGGCCTCGCATGGGATCCCCGCGTCCATCAGGGCCCTCCTGACCTTCGCAGCGTAGGCCCCGAAGCCTCCACCAGCAACTGCGACATAGACTAGCAGCCCGGCGGTCTTGGTCTGGGCGGCGATGGACAGCGCCATCCTCTCGACCCCCCCTGCCGCCCCGCTGGCCGAGAGATCTAGCCGTCCGAACATCCTTGGAAGGGCGTCGTACCTCCCGCCCCCGAAGAGCGAGCCGAGCCGCGGGTTCCTGTTGTCCGCGGCTTCGAAGACTATCCCGGTGTAGTAGTCAATACCACGCACTATGCTCATGTTGTACTCCACGTTCCGCACACCTCTGGAATCGAGCATGTCAGCCAAGACCCGGAGGTCCTTGGTCGCATCCTGGCCCAGCTCAGAGACCTTCGAGAGGACATCGTCAGGACGCCCGCGTATGCTACCGAAGCCTAGCAACTCGCGCACCTGTTCAGGGTCGAATCCTTTCCCCACATATTCGCCTGTCAGCTCGTCAGCAGTCTTCTTCTCGACCTTGTCAAGGGCCCTCATCAGATCGACCAACTGGGTCTCGTCGGTGATTCCGACCTTCCCTCGGATGAAGCCCTCCACCACCCTCCTGTCGCCTATCTTTATCGTAGCTTCCGACAGCCCAAGCCTGCTGAGCATGGCCGAGCATGCGTCCAACACCTCGGCGTCGATTTCGACTGACGGAGGTCCAAACACCTCCAGGTCCCACTGATGGGACCACCTGTATCTCCCGTACTGGGGCTCGTCGTAGCGCCAGATCCCCCCGGAAGCGGCGAGCTTGACCGGGAGCCTCAGCCCTTTACGAGAGCAGACGTAGCGGGTCATACCCACGGTCATGTCGAACCGGAGCCCGATGTCCCTCCCTCCCTTGTCTTTGAAGGCGTAGATCTCCTTGTCGACCGCTTCGCCGCTCTTGGCTCTGAGGACGCCGAGGTGCTCAAGCGAAGCCGGCTCCATCAGCTGGAAGTTGTAGAGCCGCGCCACCTCCTCGAAGGCCGACCTCACCTTGGAGTGGAGCGCGTACCTGTCCGGCCCCACGTCGTCTACCCCCCTGGGGAGCGCGAGGTCCAACTCTAGCTTGCCTTCTCCTTCAGCGAGGAGATCTGGGCGAGCATTGCGGTGAGTTGGAGCTCAGGCTGCGACCCCTGCACGAGGCGGAAGTCGTACTCGGCGAGGATGGATATGACCTTGCCTAGTTCCGGAGCCTTGAGGCCCCCCAGGGACTCGTTGGCGTACTTCAGGAAATCTCGCTCCGGGACGCCGTAGACCCGTGTAAGCTCCACCATCTTCGACCTCGCTGTTTCGAAGTCGCCGCCGAGGGCCGCCTCCATGACGTCCGCTACGCGCCCTTTCACAGCGGCGCCGGTCACGGATTTCACCGAGTCCAGGGTGATTTCGCCTGTGGCTGATGCGGCCTGCAGCATGTTGATCGCCTGTCTCAGGTCGCCCTGGGTGGCTTCGTAAATCGCGGCGAACGCGGACTCCCCCGAGTGTTTCAGCCGCTCCTTCCTCGCGATTGCCTTCAGGTGCTCCACCACTGGTCCTTCACCGTATCTCTGGAACCTGAAGATCGCGCACCGGCTCTGCAGAGGCTCGATTATACCTGACGAATAGTTGCAGATGAGGATGAAACGGGTGTGCTCGGAGTTCTCCTCCATGATGCGGCGGAGGGCGGTCTGGCCGTCGGAAGTCATCTCGTCGCTTTCGTCGAGAATAACCAGTCTGTATGGCACACCTTCCCTCCTGTCTGCGAACCTGGCGAAGGTCTTGATCCTCTCCCTAACCACGTCTATCCCTCGCTCGTCGCTGGCGTTGAGCGAGAGCGTGTAGTCCCGCCATGGTTCGCCGAGTATCTGCCTAGCGATTATCATTGCGGTAGTGGTCTTCCCCGAGCCAGGGGGGCCTGCGAAGAGCAGGTGGGGGAGTTGTTCTTTCTTCCGTAGGAGCGCCTCGAGCCTCTGCTTGACCGACTCCTGGTCGACGAGCTCCGCCATGGTAGACGGCCTGTACTTCTCCACCCACATCATCTCTGAAAGCGGCATCTAGTCCATCCCTCGCGTCGCCCAGAAGTTCCGCATCTCCGAGAAGACTGGCATCCGGTTCTTATTTATCCGTTCAAGGAAAAGGAGACCCTGTCGAGGACAGCGACGCGTTCCAGCTTCCCCTGGGCGACATCGGTGGGCCAAAAGCTTCTGTCCCCATACGAGGCGTCCGCCGACGCGCCATAGGCGCCGGCGTCTGGAGGCGGCATATGGGACGGAGTGAAGCGAGGTCTCATGTCGATCGAGCGCCCAACGTTTATTATCGAGGCGGGCCACTTGTTGCCTGGTTTGTCCGATGAACGGGTCGCCCTGAGACAGATGCTCGAGCGCAGGGAGAGGGAGTACCTGCTAGGGACGGCCAGGGCGAAGATGCGGTCATCCCTCGAGAACCTCGATGTCGGCGACTTCCAGGTCGAGAAGCTGTCCGAGGGGGATGCGGTCGAACTCCCCAGATGGGTATTGGACGAGCTGGTTGCACAAGGCATGGCTGAGCCGTCGGAGGCCCCCTTCGAGAACGAGGTCTTCAACTCCCTCAGCAAGGAGAAGATGATGGGACCGCTGCAGCTTTCAGGGCTGGCACAGGATTTCTACCTGAGGATGAGGAGGCGCCTGGGCGCGCTCAGGGCCGCCGTGGCCGAGGGGAAGGCAAGGAGGGAGGAACTGGAAAGACTGCGGGTCATCTGCTACGACCTTATCGGGATAAGGCTAAGCAAGCTCCTTTCGCTCTCCAGCTCGTCGACCCCAGCCTCGACCCTGGCGGACAAGCTCACCCCTGAGGAGAGAGAGTTCTTCGCCTTATCTCAGTCACTTTCCAAGGAGTGGAAGGCAGGACTGCTTGGGGGCTCGAGCTAAGTGGCTACGCTCACCAGCGGTAAGCTCTCAGAACAGTTCGAGGACTTCCTGAAGTCGGTCCTCGACCGGGACGGGGCCCCAGTATACAGGAGCAAGATTTCGCAGCTCATAGCGACAGACGGCAAGTCCCTGGTCGTCGACTTCGGCGACCTCCTGCGATACAACAACGACCTGGCGAACAGGCTACTCATGGAGCCTGACTCGTCCCTCGGTTCTTTCAAGATAGCCGCCTTCGAGACCATGAGGAGCGAGAACGCTCTCTATGCCGACAGGGTCAAGCGGGAGCTGACAGTCCGGCTGAGGAACCTCCCTGACCTGGTGCCGCTAAGGAAAGTTGACACTTCGTACATCGACCGCATGCTCGCCGTTTCAGGGATGGTGGTAAGGACTTCTGAGCTCAGGCCCATGATGACGGAGGCGGCGTGGGTCTGCCCGAGCGGCCACCTCACCTACCAAGAGCAGGACGACATGGTCCTCAAGCGTCCCCCGAAGTGCGAGCTCTGCGGCGAGGTGAGGAACTTTGAGCTCGATAAGAAGCGTTCCAAGTTCGTCGACTTCCAGGTGCTCAGGATCCAGGAGCTCCCCGAGGAGCTCCCCCCTGGTCAGCTCCCGCAGTTCTTCGACGTCAATGTTGAAGGGGATATCGTGAACATGGCGAGGCCGGGGGACAGGGTGATGCTCACCGGAGTAGTAAGAGCAGTCCCCGACTACACCCTCGGCCAGGTAAGAACGAGGCTGTTCAGGTCGCAGGTCGACTGCAACCACGTCGAAGTAAAGGGGAAGGAGCCGGATCAGGTGCTCGTGACGAAGGAGGACGAGGAACTGATCAGGAACATAGCGGCCGCACCGGATGCCTACGAGAACCTCGTCAACTCTATCGCCCCCGTCATCCTGGGTCACCAACAGGAGAAGGAAGCGATTCTCCTTCTGCTTGTAGGCGGGAGCGCGACGTCGCTCCCCGACGGGACAAAGCTGAGGGGAGACATCAACGCGTTGTTCGTCGGCGATCCTGGGACCGGGAAGTCAGAGTTGCTGAAGTTCGCGTCTCAGGTCGCGCCGCGCGGCCTCTACGCCTCAGGGAGGGGGACCACTGCCGCTGGCCTCTCCGCGGCCGTGATCAGGGAGAAGAACGTGCTGATGCTCGAAGCAGGGGTGGTCGTCCTGGCCGACCTCGGCATTGCAGCGATAGACGAGTTCGAGAAGATGAAACCTGAGGACAGGACAGCGCTCCATGAGATGATGGAACAGCAGACGGTGACAATCGCGAAGGGCGGGATTTACGCGACGCTTAACGCGAGGACGGCCATCCTTGCGGCCTGCAATCCTGTGTTGGGGCGGTACAACCCGTTCCAGAACCTCATCGAAAACATAGGGACCCTCCCTATTCCGTTGCTGACGAGGTTCGACATCATCTTCGTCTTCAGGGACCAGCCCACCCCCGCGGACGACGAGAAGCTGGCCAGTCACATCCTGTCAGTGCACGCCCGCCGGTCGTACACAGCCCCTCCGCCGATCGAGTTCAGCCTCCTGAAGAAGTACCTGGCCTTCGCCAAGAGGATTTCTCCGACGCTCACGAAGGGGGCCATGGACAGGATAAGGGAGTACTACCTCGACCTGAGGAGGTCGAGCGGGACAGAAGACTCGATCCCTCCCACGCTGAGGACGCTTGAGGCCCTGATCAGGATCTCGACCGCTCGGGCGAAGGTACTACTCAGGGATGAAGTCACTGAAGAGGACGCTCTCGCAGCCATAGGCCTGATGAACAGGATGGTGGAGGACATCCTCACCGACGCGGCGACGAAGAAGACCGATTTCGGGATCCAGCTCGGGAAGCCGGCTGGAGAGACCAAGAATCTCAGGTCCGCGCTCGAGGTGCTGAAGGCCCTGGAAGGCCCTGAGAAGAAACCTGTCGAGCGCAAGCTGTTCAAGGAGGAGCTTGTGAAGGCGAAATTTGCTGACGAAGACGCGGAGAAGATGATAAGGACCATGTTCAGGGAAGGCATGGTGTACGAGTCGAAGCCGGGCTACATCCGCAGGCTGGGCGCCTAGGATGGAATCGCGAGGTGCAGGGGAGCGTTGGAAGCGCAGAGAGCCATCAGCCTGACTCTCATGGCAGCCAGATGATAGGTGGGCATCCGTGAAGGTAGACGAGATAAAGGCCCCAGAGGAGTTAATCCAGTTCGTAAAGGAGAAGGGCATCACCGAGCTCTACCCTCCTCAGGAGCAGGCGATACGCGCTGGGCTCTTCGAAGGGAAGAGCCTGGTGGTTTCGTCCCCTACTGCCTCCGGAAAGACGTTGCTCGCCCTGATGTCTGCCTACTTCAGGGCGAAGCTGGAGAGGAGGAAAGTGGTGTATCTCGCCCCTCTGAGGGCGCTTGCTTCTGAGAAGTACGCCGAATTCTCTGAACTGGCCAGGTTCGGCATACGCACAACCATCTCGACCGGGGACTACGACTCGAGTGGCGAGACCCTCGGGAAAGCTGACGTCGTAGTTCTCACCAACGAGCGGTTCGACTCGGTGATGAGGCACAGGGCGTCATGGGTCAACTCCGTGGGGCTGTTCGTCGCCGACGAAGTACACCTGGCAGGAAACGACAGGAGGGGGCCCACCTTGGAGATGATCCTCACGAAGGTCGTCCACCTCGGCCTGGATGCGCAGCTGCTCGCACTCTCGGCGACCATCAGCAACGCGAAGACGATAGGGGAGTGGCTCCACGCAACTCCGGTCGAGATGGACTGGCGCCCTGTCCCCCTGAAGGAAGGGGTCTACGACTACGGCAGAGTGGTCTTCGCCGACGGGGACGAGAAGCCCATCCCCAGGTCGACCTACGGCTCTCCCATAGACGTCGCCATGGACACGGTGAAGGAGGGAGGCCAGTCGCTGATATTCGCGAGCACAAGGCGCAGGGCGGTGAGCCTGGCGACCAGAACGGCAGAGCTCACTCAGAGGTATCTGAGCCCGGACGAGAAGAAGGCGGTCTCCGAGGCGTCCAGGAAGATCCTTGCATCGGGAGAAGAGACAAGCCTGAGCAGGCTCCTGGCCGAGGTCGTGGCCAAGGGATCTGCATTCCACCATGCCGGACTCGAGGGCGAGCACAGGAGGGTCGTAGAAGAGTATTACAGGGCCAGGGCGATCAAACTATTGTCCGCTACTCCGACACTTTGTTTGCCAACCGGTGAGGAGATTTTTGGGAATCCGGGCCCGGTACAGATCCAAGAACTCGGCGTCAACGACCGTGTTCTCACGCATGGTAATACATTCGAGAAAGTCATCGGCCCGACTTCGAGGCCGTACGATGGACCACTGTTGCGCGTGACACCTTGGTTCCAGCTTCCAATGAGGATGACCCCAGAGCATAGGGCTCTGAGAGTCACAAAGGTACGCCATTCTATCCATAGCAAGTTGGAGAACAGGCACTGGTGGACATACTCTGAGCCGGAGTGGACCGAAGCGAAGAACTTGAAGCCGGGCGATATGGTAGTGTTTCCAAGAATCAAGACAGTATCAGACATGGAGAGGCTGACTCTACCACGGATTGGTCCCCTCCGGAACCAAGGAGGGGCGCTCGGCAGCCATTGGTCACGTCTGAAGGTGAAAAGCATAGGGTTGACTTCAAGGGACCTTGAGCAACTTGGGATGTACTTGGCGGAAGGGTTCAGTGAGCCACAGGGGCAAGTATATTTCACGTTTGGTACAAAAGAGGATGAACTCACGTCCCTGACCGTAAAATGGTTCAAAAACCTCGGCTTGGTTCCCACAGTCGAAGACACAACGAGACATAGGCGGAGGGTATACGCCTGCTCAAAGCACCTCGCCTCCCTGTTCAGGGAAATGTTCGGGACCAAGGCTCCTGAGAAGAGAATTCCACATGAGTTCCTGCTCCTCCCGGTTGAGAAGCTCTCAAGTCTAGTCAGGGGAGTCTGGAAAGGAGATGGCAACGTGGCCAGAAATGGTCCCAAATCGGCAAGACTAGACACCACTTCCAGAGCCTTGGCCAAGCAGCTCTTTGCAATTCTCGTCAAGATGGGATACATGCCCTCTCTCAAGGTAAGCCGGAGGGCGAGGAAGAAGTCGAGTGGGAAGCTAAAGATGACACATCGGCAAGACCTCTATACTGTTTCGATATCAGGGAGCCAATACCATAGATTCGCTGAGACAGTCCTCCTCAAACCCAGACGCGCCGTCGATGTTAACCGCGAATTCAACAGAGGGCATGTCGACGATGACTTCTACTACATGCCTATCAGAAAAATCGAGTCCGAACAATACTCCGGCATGGTTCACAACCTCGAGGTTGAAGGGCACTCTAGCTATGTTGGATCCTTTGTAGTGCATAACTCGGCTGGCGTGAACCTCCCGGCACGAAGGGTTGTGATAGCAGACATGACCCGCTACGACGTCGAAAAGGGAGGGAACTCGGAGATTTCGGTGCTGGAATACAGACAGATGGCAGGCAGGGCAGGGAGGCCCCAGTACGACGACCATGGGGAGACGGTGATGGTCCCGCCCCCCTCGCAGCTCGCCGCGGACTTCCTGGCACATTACACGAAAGAGCCCCCCGAGCCGATAAAGTCCAGGCTGTCGGACGAGGCGTCGATGCGGTCGCACACGCTGGCGACCGTAGCAACGGGGAGGGGCCTCTCGAAGGGTCGCCTCGACAGCCTCTTCAGGGAGACCCTGCTAGCCAGGGAGACCGGCCAGGCTGAGGTATCGAGGCTGACCGAGAAGGCCCTCGGCTACCTTCTCTCCGAGAAGCTGCTCGAGTCCCACGGAGAGCTCTTCTATGCGACGGACTTCGGGACCAGGGTTTCTGTCCTCTACATAGACCCGGCCACCGCAGTCCTATTCAGGGACGCAGTGAGGCGCGCCGAGCCTGGGAGAGACTACACCGCTGGTCTGCTGCACCTGGTCGCCTCAGCGCCGGACTTTGAACCGAAGTTCCCTCTGAGAAGCAAGGACTACGAACAGGCCATGACGTTCATGGAAGAGCATGCTCCCGAGATGCTGGCGAGGCATACTACGAGGGAGTTCTCCGATTACGACAGGGCCCTCCAGGATGTGAGGAGCGTCATGGCGCTCCATGGATGGATAGAAGAATGGAGGGAGGAGGAGCTCTTGACGAGGCTTGGCGTGGAGCCGGGCGACATGCACAGAGCGGTCGACAACGCCGACTGGCTCCTCCACGCTCTTGGAGAGCTCTGCAAGCTGTTCAAACTCCCTGACATGGTGAAGCAGTCAGAAACTCTGAGGAGGAGGGTGGCGAGCGGTGTCGGGAGGGAGCTTGTGGAGCTCACGACGGTCGGCGGGGTCGGGAGGGTGAGGGCGCGTGCCCTGTACTCAGCCGGATTCAGGACACTCGAGGACCTGAAAGAGGCGTCAGCAGACGAGCTTGCCAAGGTTGACAAGGTGGGAGGAGCCGTCGCGAGGAAGATCAAGGAACAGGTGAAGAGGCGCTGAGCCCCGACCACATTGGAGGAGCAGCCCGCGAGCTCGCGGGGCGCATCCAGGCTGCGGTGAGAAGGTCAGTCGCCGGCGAGGAGAAGGTTGCCGTCGCATTTTCCGGAGGGGTAGACAGCTCGGTCGTGGCGAGGTGTGCTGCGGCAGAGACCCGGCTCGTCGCGTGCACTGCCCACGCAGACGGCGCATGGGACTCGCTACGAGCCCGCAAGGCAGCCGACGCCCTGGGGGTGGATCTTGTGACCACCCGGCTCACCCCTGAAACGGTGGAGCGAGAACTCGTCGGGGTAGACCTCCCCTTCGAGACCACGCTGATGGACCGGAGCCTCTGGTGTCTCTACTCAGTCGTCTCTCGGAGCGCGAGTGAGGCAGGGGCGCGGGTCATTCTCCTGGGCCAGCTTGCAGACGAACTGTTCGGCGGTTATGCGAAATACTCTGCCGTTATGGCCAAAGAGGGGGCGGACGCGGCCACCGCCATGATGGAGGCCGACTTGGAGGGATACTTCAGCAGGGGGAGGGTCAGAGACATGAGAGCCTGTTCCAGGTGGGTCGAGCCGAGGCTCCCCTTCGAACAGCTCGTCGGATATGCAGCGACCATCCAGACGTCCCTCAAGCTGACGGACGGGGTCAGGAAGGCTGTACTGAGGAGGGCCGCGGTGGAGCTCGGCGTCCCCGAATGGATAGCCTGTGAGCCCAAGAAGGCGGCCCAGTACAGCTCTGGGATCCAGAAGCTGGTAGCCAAGGCACCCTTTTAACAGCCCGGAACGGAGGCAGTCCATGATACCTTCACCTCAGCCAAAGGGGAAGCTCGTCGGGTTCAAGCCCCTGCAAGAGAGGTTCAGTTACTACGCTCTCGATGACGGGACCGTGCTCGGGATAAAGCCTGCTATGGTGAAAGTATACAGGCTCCAGAACCCTGATAACAGCCTAGCCACCTCGCCTGACGGGACCCCGGCGTATTACTATACGACCCAGAACATAACCCAGGTGCTCACCCCCGCAGAGTACAAGTCCCTGAAGGAAGACGACCTGACCGAATGAGCGGGGAGCCGTACCTCGCTTCAGAAGACTCTGCGCTCCTCAGGGGGGCGTTGACCGCATACTCAGGCGATAGCTGCCTGGAGATTGGTGCGGGGAATGGTGGGAACCTCCTCGAACTGGCGAAGAGGTTCAGGACCGTGGTAGGAACGGACCTGGTCAGACCTTCCATGACAGACTGGAGGCGGGACACCAACTTCGTCTTGGCGGACGGGGCGGCGTGCCTTCGCAGCTCATGCTTCGACTTGGTTGCTTTCAACCCCCCCTACCTGGAGGGGGACGAGACCGGAGACGTCGCGGTCGAGGGAGGAAGACCGTTGGAAGTCCCGAAGGCCTTTCTGTCGGAAGCATTCCGCACGGTGAACAGGAGCGGGAAGGTGGTCTTCCTCGTCAATGATGGAACGGACGTGGAGGAGCTGAGGGGGGCGTGCGAGGAAGCGGGCTTCACGCTCCGGCTGCTCGCCTCGCGTAGGCTGTTCTTCGAAGTGCTGTCCGTATACGAAGCGGTCAAGCGGTCAGAGGGTTGACCAGGGGGATGTCCCGCTTGCCCGGCTGCGGTGAGCCTGGGAGCCGGGACAAGGTCCTAAACTCGAAGAGCTCGTTCCTAATGCGTTAGGGGAACGATTCAATAGGGTGATTTCCACTTCTGGAAATCGTCTTTCCCGGTTAAATATACGTTCGATACCCTAACCTGTTAAGCGATGCTGAGACAGATTACGCTCCAGGTGAGGACGGAGAGCATGCTCCAGGAGGTAGCGAAAGCGAACGGCGTCAAACTCAGCGTCGTGGACTGCAAACCGTTCAACAAGACCGGGATGTCGCTCCTCCTCGAACTGAAAGGGGGCCCCAAGAACGTCCGCTCCGCCGTGACGGAAATCCGCAGGACGGAGGGGGTCAGGCAGGCGGTCGAAGGGGAGATCGATGGGGACTCTGTCCCGCTCCTTGTGGTGCTGTCCAGGCCAGCGATATGCAGGGCATCGAACGACGCCGCCATAGTATGTCTTGAGTGCCCTTTGAACTCGGAGTCCCAGCCCGCTTCGTGGAAGCTCATAGTCAGAAAGACCAGCGACTTCAGACAGGTGCTGTCGAAGCTCGAGGAGGAAGGGGTGGAGGCGAAGATTGAAGACATCTCCCCGCTCGAAAGGAAGGCCACACTCACAGAAAGACAGAAGGAGATCATGTCCACGGCAGTGGCCAAGGGATACTTCGAGTTCCCGAGGAAAATCAGTCTCACCGGTCTGAGCGAAGTGGTGGGCGTGAAGCCCTCGACGCTCAGCGAGATTCTGAGGAGCGCAGAGCGCAGGATAATGTCGAACGCCCTGGGCGTCTCTCTTCAAGAGGAATAGACCCGCCAGAATCCCGGGCTTTGCCCCGCCGCGGAAAGGTCGCGCGGTACACATGAAGCTTTTTGAGGTCTCCAGCAGCAGCACACTTCTGATATTTTGAGCGGTTCGCCATTGATAGCGCGGGTCAACCGCGTCATCCAGCAAGGGTATCTCGCGAAGTGGGTTGTGGTCGGCCTCATGATAGGAGTCGTCGCAGGGGCCGGCGCGGTCGGATTCTACGTGGCCATCCAAGCAGTGAGCAACTACCTGCTTGGCGGAATAACAGGGTTCTACCCCCCCAACCCCGCTGGAGAGGGAGCAGCCCCGATATCAGTCCATCCGGACTACCTGCTCATACCGTTGGCGACCATAATAGGAGGGCTCGTCGCGGGGTTTCTGGTCTACCGCTTCGCCCCCGAAGCCGAAGGGCATGGGACGGACGAGGCGATAGCGGCGTTCCATCGGCACGACGGGGAAATTCGCCGGAGAATCCCTCTGATCAAGGCGCTGGCGTCGGCCTTCACGATAGGCTCCGGAGGGAGCGGAGGAAGGGAAGGGCCGACAGCCCAGATCGCTGCGGGGTTCGGCTCCTTCATCGGGGACATCCTGAAGCTGCCTGTGAAGGACAGGCGCATCGCCGTAGCGGTTGGAATCGGGGCCGGGATCGGGTCCATCTTCAAGTCCCCCTTCGGCGGGGCCATCCTGTCCGGTGAGATACTCTACAGCGGCGGGGACTTCGAGGTCGAGGCCCTGATCCCGTCGTTCATCGCATCCCCCATAGGGTACATCATCTTCGCGTCGTACACCGGGTTCACCCCGATCTTCGGGAACGGGCTCACCTACGCTTTCACCGAACCCAGGAACCTGCTCATCTATGCCGCACTAGGGATCATTTGCGGGCTCGTGGGGAGGGTGCACACCACGACATTCTACTCCGTGAAGGGCCTCTTCGCCAGGATGCCCTTCACCAAGTACCTCAGGCCGATGGTAGGCGCTGCGGTCGCCGGGGCGATTGGGATCTTCTTCCCCCAGGTTCTAGGCTTGGGATACGGGTTCCTTCAGATTCTGATCAACGGCAACGGGGTCGGCGGACTGGCGCAGGAGAACTTTACCCACCTCGCCCTCCCGCTCTTCGTGTTCTTGGTAGCGGTCGTCTTCCTGAAGATCGTGGCTACGGCGTTCACCGTAGGCTCAGGTGGGAGCGCCGGAGTGTTCGCCCCCTCGCTTGTCATAGGGGGCTTCGTAGGGGCCGCTTTCTGGCTGGTGGTCAACGCGTTCCTCCCAGGGTGGATCCCCGACTCGGCCCCTCTGGTGGTGGTCGGAATGATGGCTCTGTTCGGCGGTGTAGGGCGCGTCCCAATCGCTGTGATGCTCATGGTGAGCGAAATGACGGGGTCTCTCAACCTCCTGGCCCCTTCTATGGTGGCAGTGGTTGCGGCGTACTTCGTGACAACCCCCAGGTACACCATCTACAGGAGCCAGGTCTCCAAACGCTCCGACTCCCCCGCTCACAGGGGTGAGTACAACGTCCCGTTGCTCACAAAGATTTTCGTCTCAGACGCCATGAACAACGCGGTAGTCACGCTCTCCTCCAGCGACTCTGTCGGCGCAGCCTATCAGGTGGTAGTCGAGAAGGGATACAGGGGGATCCCCATCGTCGACGGGGAGAAACTGGTGGGCATCGCGACTGTGAGCGACCTGATGAGGATTCCGCGCGAAAGGATGGATGCGACTCCGCTCAAGGAGGTGATGACCCAGAACGTCCTCGTCGCGCACGTCGACGACACCATGCTCACAGCGCTCGAGACCATGACCAATAACGGGATCGGTCGCCTCCCGGTTGTCTCCATGGATTCCAGCAGGCTGGTCGGGATCGTCACGCGGACTGACATCATGAGGGCGTATGAGAGGGCGATGAACCTCCTTTCGAAGTCTGACCTCACCTAAATCCGGGAGGGAGTCCTTGCGCAGGCGGGCCCGGTGGGATTCGAACCCATGGTCTCTGAGGCTAAGGCCTCTTCAGCTCCGAAGGCTGACGCCTTAATCCGTGCTAGGCTACGGGCCCACGAGGGCGGCCTGGCGCCGGCTAATTAAGCCATGGAAGCGGCGATGGTCTCTTCGAACGGCGGAGACAGGAGCCCTCTCTCAGTAATCATCGAAGTGACCAGGTCCGGTGGTGTCATGTCGAAGGCAGGATTCGATACCGGGACCCCTTTGGGGGCTATCCTCTTGCCTCTGATTTGTACCACCTCGTCAGCCCCCCTCTCTTCGATTGTCACCTGGTCGTGGGTCCGCGCCAGGTCGAAGGTCGACCGAGGGGCAGCGGGATGAAACGGTATCCCGTGCCTCCGTGCCAGGACTGCTTCCTGGTAGGTCCCAATTTTGTTGAAGACGTATCCGTCTCTGGTTATCCTGTCTGCCCCCACCACGACCCTGTCGACCCTCCCCAGGCTCATCATGTAACCGACGGCGGTGTCGGAGATCAGGGTGCATGGTATCCCATCGTGTGCCAGTTCGAAGGCGGTCAGCCGCGCCCCCTGAAGGGCGGGCCTGGTCTCTGGGACCAGGACCTTGACGAGCTTCCCCTGTTCCACGGCTGCCCTGACCACCCCCAAGGCGGTCCCGTAGCCGACAGTGGCCAGCGACCCGGCGTTGCACTGGGTGAGTACCGTGTCCCCGTCCCTTATGAGGCCAGCCCCTACCCTTCCGAGCCTCCTGTTTACCTCCACGTCCTCATTCTCCATCCGCTTCACCTCTGACTCGAGCTCCTCCTTCGCGCGCTTCACCGACGGCGAAGACCTAGCCTTCGCCATGACCCTGTCGACTCCCCAGAAGAGGTTCACCGCCGTCGGCCTGGTAGAGCGAAGCATCGTAGCACTCGCCTCGAGGTCACGGACCAAGCCGGGGACATCCGCAGCCTTTGACCTGCGTGCGGCGAGCGCGACCCCCATCGCTGCGGCTACCCCGATCGCCGGTGCGCCGCGAATCACCATCGTCCTGATGGCGTCGGCCACCTGCTCCGGTGTGGTATAGACCACGTAGGAAAGCCTGTTGGGGAGGACGGTCTGGTCAATCATCCTCACGCGCCCGTCCTCCCACGTCACTGTTCGGAGCGAAAAGAAGCCAGCCACACAGGCGAACACACCGGAGCCCACTAAAGGGTTTCCGGAGGCGTTGTCCAATCATCTTCAAATAGAGTCGGCGGAGCGTCCGGCACCGGATGCAGGAAGCTGGAGCCGCGGGGGAAGAGGTCAGGCCGTACAACGCCCTCCTTGAAGATGGGACGGTGAATGTCACCGACAGGGAGCGATTCGGGGAGCTCGAGGAGTCCGGGTACGGCACGCGGGAGGGGAGCCGTCTGGCCCTGCGCGACTACGAAGCGCTCTACCTGCTATACGCCGGGAAGCTGGAGGTGACCGAGTCTGGGAAGAAGGTGAGTTTCGACAGGCTCGCTGAGCTCGCCCAAGGCAGGGCTGGCGACTCCTGGACGAAGTTCATAATTTACCGGGACCTGAGGAGCAGAGGATACGTGGTGAGGGACGGCTTCGGGTTCGGGACAGACCTCCGGGTCTACGAACGCGGAGACTACCCCAAGAAACCCGCGAAATACGTGGTGTTCGCCCTGGACGAGGGTATCGAGAAGGGTATGTCGGAGCTCCAGAAGTCGGTGAAAGAGATGGCGAAGATGGGGAAGGAGGCGATCATAGCTGTGATTGAAAGGCGCGGTGAGGTCATCTACTACAAGGTCAGCAAGGCCAGGTTCTGACGCGATGAACCCCCGGGGGGCTATCAAGCTCATCAGGCCGGTAAACTGTGTCATGATAGGCTTCGCGGTGATAGTCGGCGCTTTCGTGTCTAAGCCGCCGTCGGTCCTGCCAGCTCAGCTTGCCCTCGGGTTCTTGACTGGTTTCTTCATATGCGCCTACTCCATGGTGGTCAACGACGTCTACGACGTAGACGTCGATAGGGTCAACAGGCCCGACAGACCATTACCGAGCGGGAGCGTCTCGATGCAAGAGGCGAACGCGATTTCCACTGCCACCCTCGTCGCAGGACTGGCCTGCGCCGCCCTGTCGCTCGACCTCCTTGCCTTGGTCGTAGCAGCCGCTTACGCTTTCTTATCATGGTTGTACAACAGCCGAGGGAAGAAGGCAGGCCTGTGGGGCAACCTCATCGTGGCCTCTTCCCTGGCCATCCCGTTCATCTACGGCGGAGCGGTGGCGCGCGGGTCGCTGTTAGGCTCTCTGCTTCTCATGATGGCGCTCACAGCCTTCTTCTCAGGGGTGGGGAGGGAAGTGGTGAAGGCCATGGCCGACGTAGAAGGAGACGCCAAGAGGGACGTGAACTCCCTTGCTAGGAGGCGGGGGCTGGCGACTGCATCCCGCATTGGCGCCCTCTTCTTTCTCCTCGCTGTCGTCGCTAGCTGGGTGCCTCTCCTGACAGGCCTGGCGAACGAAGTCTACGCCATCGGAGTCGTCGTCCCAGACGCCATATTCGCATACCTGGCGGCGGCGATAGTCTACAGGCACGACCCATCCAGCGCGCTGCGGGTGAAGAACATAGCCCTGGCCGGGATGACGGTCGGGTTGATAGTGTTCATAGGGGGCGCCCTCTGATATGTGGTCTGAGAAACACAGGCCCAAGACATTGGACGAGATGGTGGGGAATGACGAAGCGAGGGCCAAACTGATCATTTGGTTCAAGAAGTGGAAGCCCGGGGGGAGGGCAGCGCTGCTGGTCGGCTCCCCCGGGACGGGGAAGACCACGAGCGTCCACCTCGTGGCGGAAAGCCTGGGGTTCCAGCTGGTAGAGCTGAACGCCAGCGACGCCCGCACGAAGGAGAAGCTAGCCAAGAAGCTCGGCGAGGCGATGGCGAGCTCCAGCCTGCTCGGGGGACATACAGCGGTGTTCCTTGACGAGGTGGACGGCCTCGCCGGGAGGGCTGACTACGGGGCGATTGACTTCATCAAGGATGCCGTCAAAAGGAGCGTAGCGCCGGTCCTCATGGCAGCCAACGACCCCGACTCAGACGAAGTGAGGAAGCTTGGGAGCGCAGCAACGAAGATCGAGTTCAGGAGGCCAGACGACCGGACGGTTCTGAAGAGGATTCTGGCGGTCTCGAGCAAGGAAGGTATCCGGGTCGGAGACGAGGAGATGGCCAAGATAGCAAGGGCGGCGAACGGCGATCTTAGGGCAGCGATGAACTCCCTGCAGACTGGGACGGCGGGCCAGAAGGACGAAGAGCTGACGGCGTCAGAGTCGATCAACGCGTTCTTCGACGCCGTCGATGAGAGGGCTGCGCTGAGGGCCCTCAGGGCGTATCCCGGCCAGCCTAGGGAGAAGCTGCGAGACCTGTTCACGGCCGTTGTGAGGTCCAGGGTTCACGAAGAGCGGAAGGCGGCGGCACTCGAAGTCATCTCCAGGGCCGATGTTGTCATGGGGAGGATGATGCGCGGGAAGGACTGGAGGCTCCTGAGGTATCTCGACCCAATGCTTGCGTCGGAGCTCTGGAAGGCGCTAGGGGACGGGGGGCTGCGGTACACCCTCGACTCGGTCCCTTGGCCGCTGCAGCTCCGGATATGGAATGACTCGAAGAAGCTGAAGGAGATGGCCTTGCTCTCGGCGAAGCGGATGGGGACGAGCCAGAGAGGGTTTCTGGTCCAAGACATGCCGTTTGTCCTGCTGCTTTGCGCTGACAGGGGTTTCAGGGAGAGGCTGGTCAGGGGCCTCGAGCTGGAGGAGAACTACGACGCCTTCCTAGCCAAGGAAGCGTTGAGGCAGCCCAAGCGCTAGTTTAGCGGTAGCGCCTCGGCGGACCCTCCTACTTCCTTCCAATCGGCATAGAATCTGGAGAGGGCGCCTGCCATGGGGCTGGCTGGGTCGAGCCTGAATATCCTTATCCTGTTGAAGCGCTTCTCTGTCAGTATCCCGGACCTTGTGAGGAACTCGAGATGGCGGGAGGCTGAGCCGTGTGATAGCCCAGACCTCCGGGTTATCTCCGAGATATTGAGCTCTCCCGTCTCGAGCATTATAGTGAGCACCTTGGTCCTGCCGTAGGAGGACAGGAGCTTCTCAAGCTCGAACGTCTGCGAGCATCCCCTTCTCGAGCTCTCCCATCAGTTCCTTGGCCGATACCAGAGACAGCCCAATCATGGTCGTCCTCCCTCTCACCCCCTTTCCAGAGAGCTGCGTCTCGATGATACCTTTCCTCGACAGCTCGTTGACGTCGCTCCATACCTGGGTATGGTGGTACGGAGCCACATTCCTCCCCTCGCAGAGGGCAGAATAGCTCTTCTCCACTTCCCCTATGGTGACATAGGTCGAGGCCTCCTTCTTCAGGAGCGAAGAGATGGCCATGAGCAGCAATTTCTGGTGGGTGGTCAGGTAAGACAGCTCCTCCTTTCTCAGCTGCGGCGGGAGCGAAGCCTTGGCAGACCTCACGTACTCAGGCAGCACGCGGGGGGACCCGGAGTCGTCAGCCAGCTTTCCCGCGCGCCAGAGCAGATCCAGCGCGTACCTGGCATCTCCGTAGGTCCCTGCTATGTCTGCAGCCAACTGGATGATGTCATCGTCAACGGCGCCGTCGCTGAAAGCCTCGCTGCGCGAGTTCAAGATGTCAGCGAGCTGCTCCGACGGGTAGCTGTCGAGGGCAATCTCGTTCCATTGGAGGGAGCTCAACGTGCTCAGGTCCACCTTCTTGAGGTAGTCCGTCGTCTTCGATATGAGCAGCGATGAGAGGACCTGGGCCCCTGGTGACATCTCCCTCAGCCTGGTTATGGTGTAGAGCGATGCAGGATCAGACAGCACGAGCGAATCCACTTCGTCGAAGGCCATGACTAGGTGCATCCTATTGCTCCTCAGCTCGTCGACCAGCGCGGCGAGAAGCTCCTCGAAGCTGTAGCCTCTGGTGGGGTAGTTCTGCCCCAACGACTTCAACGCCTTCACCATGATGGCCTGGAGGGTCCTGTCTATCCTGCAGTTGACGTGGACGGCCTTGACCAGGTTCCCATGGAGCGCGGCTTTCCTCGGGAGCGACTCGAGCAGCAGCTTCTTCGCCAGCATGGTTTTCCCTGAATTATGAGTTATGGTGAAATCATCCAGAAGATACCGCTGGTCTGAATCGACTCTGAAACCGAAGTACTCCTCCTCCCCTAGAGGTTTGAGCGTGAATCCGGTCCTCAAGACAGACTTGTGTTTCCGTTGCTCGGCCTGCCTCCTCTGGACTCTGGTAGGTATCCTAGAGAGGTCGCCCGCGATGCCAACTCTGTAGTACAGTCCTTCGCGTCCAGGTCGACCACAGGAATGCTTCTCTCTGACATAGGCATAGAACCCAAGACTTCTAGACACGAACGCGACGTCCTCGGCCAGCGTTTTCGACCTTGTGATGATGTCGAAACATCCCCGCGCCAGTCGGCCATCTGTGTCGAGCAACCCAGCCAGTACCCCTAGACGCGTCTCTCTCGAGCCAAATTTGTACTGGAGTGGAATGAACTCCGAATCGGGTGTTACGTTGAGCCCCAGTGCTACCAAACCTCTGGCGGTCGTATCCGTCAGCGTTTGCCCGCCTGTTCGTTCCACGGCCAACATGTATTGCCGTGCATTGCCCACTGGATGCTGTAGCACTGATTGCGCATGCATTTCCGACTGTGCCCTTGTGGTGGCTGCTATCTTTTGACCAGAAGCAACACCGATGCTGCCATCTGTGCTTGCTCCATCTCCCAAGTATACGCCGAGAAGATGCGGGTCAATCGGCCCTTCTGGGATCTTAGGGAAATCAACCCCTGTTCTAACCAGCTTGTAGACCGCCTTAGGGCCGACGAGTCGTTTCGGAAGCTCCAACAACTCGCTTATCGGGATGTCTTTGATGACCCCTTCGGGGTCTTCGGACGGCTTGCACGAGCCCTTCTTCAGGCGGGTTTGTATCACGGTGAGTATATGGTCTTCTGAGACCACGAATGGCTTCCCCTGTGTGGGCCGCACCTCGACCATCTTCCCAAAGCCGCGTATTGTTTCTAGGACACGCCTGGGAGCGCTATCTGGACCCATCAACAAGTCTCCTTGAACCACATCTTCGACGCGCTTCATTGAACCGTCGAACATCAAAACGAGTTGCCCCTTTCTGTGACAGCCCACAGGCCCGGTTATCATGACTGTCTGGCTGGCCTTGGAGGCGTTCTGCGCGACCCCCTGAAAGTAGAGTTCGAGCCTCTTTAGCTGCGCTTCACGGTGAGGTATCTGATGCGGGAGGTACTCCTGCAGGAGAATGGCTTCGTCTCTGAAAACCGAACGCGGGAGCGTCATGAGAGTTGCGAGATTCCCCCAATTTCTCTTATAACCTTAGTCATGTGTTCAATAGAACGAAAGATAGAGGGCTCGCCGAAAGTGTCCTGGCAAAGCGGAAATAAGCGCGAAAGGTAGCCAGGGCGTTGAAGGCAGTCAGGTTCCACAGCCATGGCGGCCCCGAGGTGCTGAAGTATGAAGACGCCCCCGACCCGTCTCCGAGCGCGGACGAGGCGCTGGTAAGGGTGAAGGCGTGCGCGCTGAACCATCTGGACATTTGGGCAAGGAATGGGCTGCCAAACGTCATGATCCCGCTGCCACACATCTCCGGGAGCGACATAGCAGGGGTCGTGGAACGGGTCCCTGCCGAAGAGAAGGAGTTCGCGGCTGGAGACGAGGTCATAGTCAACCCGGGGATTGGGTGCGGGCGCTGCGACAGGTGCCTTTCTGGAAAGGACGACCAGTGCAGGGACTACACCATAATCGGATACGGCGTGGACGGAGGGTACGCGGAGCTGGTGAAGGTCAGGAGGACTCACCTGATCAGGAAGCCGGAACAGATGTCTTTCGAAGAGGCCGCTTCGTTCCCTTTGGTGTTCGAGACCGCATATCATATGCTGGTGACAAAGGCAAGGGTGACCCCCCGAGACACCGTCCTCATCCTCGGCGCCAACTCAGGAGTGGGCTCGGCGGCCGTCGAGGTGGCAAAGCTCTTCGGAGCGAAGGTCATCGCCACAGCGGGGGACCAGGAGAAGGCGAAGAGGGCGCGCGCCCTCGGCGCCGACGAGGTGATAGACCACTACTCCCAAGACGTCCTGACCGAGACCCGACGGATTACAGGCAAGAGAGGAGTCGACGTGGTGATCGAGCACGTTGGGAGGTCGACCTGGCAGGGGAGCGTGAAGGCGCTAGCGAAGGGGGGGAGGCTGGTCACATGCGGTGCGACCACGGGGGCAGAGGTGACCACGGACCTCAGGTTCGTCTACAACAAGGAGCTGACCATCTACGGGAGCTTCATGGCGGGGATGGGGGAGCTGTTGGAGGTGGTAGACCTGTTCAAGGCCGGGAGGCTGAAGACTGTGGTGGACTCGGTGTATCCCCTCGCCGAGGCGAGCGCCGCCCAGTCCCGGATGGAGTCGAGCAGGCACTTCGGGAAGATAGTCCTGAAGGTTTAGGGGACTATCTCATAAGAGTGGGTAATCTTCGCGGTGGGCTGGACTGTCGCACCCACGCTGCAGAACTTCTCTGTGCTGTCTCTGATGGCTTCCTCCACGTAGCGCTTCTCAAGGTCCGCGCCAGACAGGAGGTACTTGATGTGTATAGACGTCCAAGGCTTTGGGAGGCCGTGCTCAGGCCTCTCCCCCGAGACTAGAATCCTTAACGAGGCCAGTTTCTGTTTTCGTTTCTTGAGGATTGCCACTATGTCCATCCCTGTGCAGGCGCCGAGAGAGGCGAGGAGGGCGGTCATCGGACCGATGCCTTTCTGCTTATCTTGCATTGCGTCGAAGACTACTGTGTGCCCAGCTGCGTCAGAGCCTAAGAAGACGTTGTCCCCGTTCCAGTCGACCTCCGCTTGCCATTCTCTGTCACTCAATTTCTACCACCACAGGCTTCGACGTCGACTCGACTGCACCCTTCTCTATGAAGCTCCTCCTTCCCCATCGCACCCATACCCCGGCGAAGAGCCCGTGGTGCCCTGGCCCAAGTGACGAAGCGGGGAATCTGAACTCCTTCTCAAAGTCGAACATCTTGGACCTTGCGTCCTCCACATTTCTGGGTATCTTGGGGGGACCGCCGTCTTCGGGCATAATCATCGCCCAGATGCGATAAGGTAGGTCCGGGTCACGGCTCCAATAGAAGCTCGCCCTCCGCACTTCTTTCTTGACCTCATCGAGCTTCCGCGGGCGGATCCCCCTCCTTGCACCCAGGGTAAGCCTGACGGTGAGAGGCATCCTCTTGTCGAAGTCTTCCCAGGCGACCGTCCACACGTCTGGGTGGAAAGCTTCCCTCAGCCCCCCGACGACTCTATAGGCGACGTTGACTTTCACAGTGTCCTCTGAGGCGTAGTTCTTTTTGTCGGTGACCAGACTGACGCGGTCAATCATGGTGGGCGGCCAATCGTACTCCCCGCGCCTGTCCTTCAGAGACAACGGGGGGAGGCGGGCTCCGCAGGCGGTTTAAAGTTTGGCGCGTTATTCAGAGTGGGCGTTCGGAACGCTTCGCAGAAGGCGAGGGGCGACCGACTCTGAAAGCGCCACCCTGAATGAGCAGACTTCGTCCTCCTCAGTCAGGCACTGGACCTCGTTCACCTCGAAGGTCCTGCTGAAAGTCCCCGACATGAACCCCCGAAGGTGCGCCCTGAAGAACGTGCTCCTCCTGTGTAAGTTCTGCTTCGAGTTCGACTCGCATTCGAAAAGCTCCTTCGCGTTCACCACTATAGGGAAGTCCGAGGTCTTGCCTCGTTCTATCGATACGTCGGCGTATCCTAGAGCAGAATAGGTCCCGATTAGCTCGTCGAGTTGTCCGACCGCGAACTTCGCCCCGAAGTCTTCCGCGATCTCCTTTGCCGAGTGCCGTCCCATTGCCTCCGCCATCTGGTCTATTATGGTCGCCGCGCCGGTCCCGAACACGGTCCACAGTCTGTTCAGCATTTCGTTCAGCGCGTCGGCCCTCATGATTATCCCCTTCCGGCCGGCCCACTGCACGGGAAAATGCTGTTTGTCCACCATGAACCCGTCCTCCGCTGCGATGGCGTCAACAGATTCAATGAAATCCATGGACTGCAGCGACTTCTTCAAGCCCGAAAGCCCCTCTTCAGCGTCCGTGATGTCAGCGAAGAAGCTCAGGGTCGCTGTATTCGACCGCCCCGGCGCGGTGAAAAAGCCTGTAAGGACGTTTACGCCGCAGTCACTGACAACCTGACTGCACCTTGCGAGGGCTCCCTTCTCGTTTCTAATCCTGATGACTATCTCAGCCAGCCTGCGACCTGGAGCATATTCCCATATCTCTATGTTCTTCGGATAATGCATGACCGATTGGTCTGACCCCTGATGTATATTCTTAATAAATGCTATCTTTGGTACAGCGCCCTGTGGAACAGGGCTGTAGTCCCACCGGGGAGCGAGATATCAAGACTACGGATTTGGAATCTACACCGCGTAAATCCGCTCGAGGAGCGCCGTCTTCAGGTACCCTGGAGGAGGACATGACGGCAATAGGACAGGAGATTGACAGCACGAATACGAGGACAGTGCAACTGGTGAAGCTTCTCTCTGTTCTCGGTCCTGATGTCCCGGAGATTTCGAGGAAGCTGGGGCAATTCAAGGAGTCTGTACGCTACAGGTACAAGGAGAAGATCGTCAACCGCGGCATAGCTGTTCAGGCGGCCGTCGACCACGAAAAGCTTGGCCTGAGGCGGATGATGGCCATAGCGGACGTGGCAGAGCCCTACAGAGGATATGCCCATGCTATCTTCACGGCCATGCACGAACTCTGCTACGTCGTCGGCTTCGCGAAGACCTTGGTAGGCGGGGAGTACGTGATCAACTTCAGCATCCCTGAAGAGCACGTCCGTGAAGCCCGCGACCTCTTCAGAGGGCTGGAAGAGAAGGGCATGTTCACTCGTCTTGAAGTCTACGAGTTCGACTGGTTCCGCACCGTCCCGATGAAGGCGGAGCACTACGACTTCGACACGGGAAGGTGGGACTTCGACTGGCAGGGGAGGGGCCCTGAAGACTTCCAAGCTGCAGCCGGCGTCCCTTCAGAGAGGGGCAGATTCGACGGCGTGGACCTCCTGATAGTGAAGGAGTTACAGATGGACGCGAACAAGTCCCTCAAAGAGATCTCTGACAAGCTGAACGTGAACTACAAGAAGCTCGCTTGGCATTACTCCTCTCACGTCATCGCCAGGAAGCTGATATCAGGGTACACGGTCAACTGGATGGGGACAAGGTACGACTACACCCTCGAGAAGGCTCTGCACCGAAGACACAGGTATTTCGCCGTGGACCTCTTCGTCAGAGAACTCGGTGAACTTGAGACAATGACGCTCAGACGCGGGCTCAACAGGCTGCCGTTCATTTGGGGGGAAGCCGGCGGCGGCAGCTACTTCGCGGAGTTCGCATTCCCAGTCGACAGCGTGGTAGAAGCGCTTCAGTTCATCGGGAACGCCACCCATGGGCTGAAAGACAGGACCGGCGTTTACCCAATTGACCAATCAGAGGCTGCCCGCTTCACCATAGCCTATCAGTTGTACGACCCTACTAAGAAGCAGTGGAAACTCGACGGAGAGAACATGTTGTCGAAATTCGAACAGCTGATGGTCCAGATAAAAACAGGGGTCAGCTAGGAGCGCCTAGCTGACACCGAAGCCGCCGATTACTTCAAGCGGCCCGACCTTGAGGCCCAACGACGCAAAAACAATGCTTGCGCCAGTCAGGGCAATCATCCCGTACCGGATTTTTTCGTCCAGTGTCATGACGGCAGCCGTTACGCGTCTCGGCTTTTAAGAATGAGCCTATGCATGACGAGGAGGGTCCTGCGTCAGGCGAAATCTAAGTGCGAGCCAGGCCGCGCCGACCCTTTGTACAGGCGCCAACTTCTAAATAAGAACAGCCGAACGACTCAGGCGAGTCGAACTGCCCACCAGCCCCGAAGAGAAGCACCCCCACATTCCAGCTCGCAACCTCCTAGACAGGATAGTCTTGGGTGGGAGCGACGGAGCGATCGAGGGGGTGGCGATGACCTCTGCACTCAACGGAGCAGGCCTGGCGTTCGGGACCATAGCGGTAGCGGGCGTCGCCTTTGCCGTCGCAGGCGCCCTTTCTATGTTCTTCAGCAGCTACCTCTCCAGGAGGACCGAGGTGGACTCGCTCAAGATTGACTTGGCGAGGGAGAAGATGGAGATCGAGACGGAGCCTGAAGAGGAGATGCAGGAGATGGCTGACCTGCTGAAGAAGGACGGCTACGGCGGACGCGAAGTCGAAGTCATAATGGGGAGGCTGAAGAAAGACAAGGAGCTCTGGCTAAGGGAGATGCTGCGAAGAGAGCTGCGCGTGAATGCCGAAGACGTCAACACTGACCCTTACGGCCATGCACTCGCCGCAGGATTGGCGTTCTTCTTGCTTTCCATCCTCTCGCTTTCGCCGTACCTCATCCTTCTCCCCAGAGCTGACGCGCTCGGGGCGTCCGTGACGCTGTCGCTCGTCGCGTTGTTTGCCCTGGGTTCTAGGGCTTTCGTGCCTCGTAACTTCAGGCCGAGGTCTGGCTTTGAATCGGCAGCCGTGGGGGCGACAGCAGGCGTCTTACTCTATGCCATAGGTATCCTGTTCTCGACGCTCTGAAGAGCCCCACCGGGCCGCCGGCCACTCCCGTCCCCGTAACACGATGGGCAACACGAAGGGTAAAGCGCCACCCCTCCGGGAGACACCGGAAAGGAAAAGGGCTGGGGTTCCACCCCAGAGGGGGTGAAAAGGCTCCCGCTGGGGAAGATCCCAATCGAAGTCTTGAACGACACTGTGCTGAAGCTAACCGGGGCAGTCTCGGACCAGTTGGTTGCCCAGCCAAGGGCGGGGCTCGATTTCGCGGCTGTCAAGGTAGGAGACAAGTTCATGGTGGCGTCGGCCGACCCGATAACTGGCGTTTCGGAGAATATTGGCGCCTATGCGGTGCACGTGAGCGCCAACGACGTAGCCACCAGCGGGAACAAACCTCAATTCGCGGAGGTCGTGATACTGCTCCCGCGAGGGTCATCTGATTCGGACCTCAAAAAGGTCGCCAGGCAGGTTCACGAGGCGGCCCTGAAGACGGGGATTACCATACTAGGAGGGCACACCGAGGTCGCGCCTGGCATAGACCACCCCATCCTCATGGCGACGGTGTTCAGTATTGTGGACAAGTTTGTCACCTCAGGGGACGCACAAGATGGCGATACGATGATGATGACGAAGACAGCAGGCCTGGAAGGTACCGCGGAGCTGGCACGAGAGTACAGGTTCCGCCCGGGAGACCTACGCCCCTCCACCCTCAGAAGGGCGAGACGGTTCATCGAGAAGGTCGACATAACGAAGGAGGCGGTCGCATCATTCGGGACTGGGAAGGTCCACGCAATGCATGACTGCACCGAGGGAGGTGTCATGGGGGCGGCCTTCGAGATGTCCCTGGCGTCTGGTCTCGGCTTCGTGCTCGAAGAGGCGGCGGTCCCGGTCGCCCCTGAGACCAGAGAGATATGCGATGTCCTGTCCATCGACCCCCTGCGGCTGATAGGCTCCGGCTCGCTTCTGCTTTCCGTGGCGCCCGGAGCCGAGGCGGAGGTAGAAGACGCGCTGCGAGGAGTGTGCGATGTCACCAGGCTAGGCTCCTTTGCAAGCGGCAGGAGATTCGTGGTGGGGAGGGATGGCTCCTCCCGGGAACTGAAGGACGCCCCTCAGGACGAGCTATGGAGAGTGCTCGCCCGGCGTCGAGGCTCGAGGTAGAGGCCTGGCCTCCGCACCGGTTGGGACCCACTTGGAGGAGGTCTTGAGGGCCCAGGCGAACTTATTCTGGAGGGACTTGCTGTAGACCTTCGCCCATTCGAGCCCCACATAGTCACACCAGGCCTTGTAGACCCGCGGGTCGATATAGTTCTTCATCGACGTGTTTAGGTTGTAGTTTTTGGTCCTCTCGTAGAAGTCGAGTTCCCTCTTCAGCCGGGGGATGCGCTTGACATCGTTTTTGGCGATTGCGTCCTTTAGCTTCTGCTCCTTCTTCCTGCGAGCCTCTTCCCAGCTCTTCGGGGGGGTCCTCTGGTGGTTGCAGAACATCGCCGCCCGGAGGTTCGCCTCCTTCGCATGGTAGAGCTTGTCCAGGTCGTCTGCGTCTCGCATGTCTTCCGAGCCGAGGTACTCCCTCGCCTGAGCGGTCGCGTGGTAGGTCCTGAATACCTTCGCTGTGACCCCGGGGACCGTGGAGGACAAGAACTGGTTGACCATGCTCGAGCTAACGTCGTGGAATATCTCGTCGCCTGGCTTCTTGCCGTGCATGAACTCGTGGAGGTTGTCGACGACTGACTGGGGGAGGGCCTCCGTTTTGTTCCAGGCGACCGAGTCCTTCCCCAGGAACTTGAACTCGGCCATGTTTCCCCTGAGGTTCACATGTTCCACCCTGAGGGTGCTCGCGCCTACAGTGTCAGCCTCGTCTTCGTCCTTCTCGTCCCCTACCCTCATCCCGAGTGTGTCAATCAGATAGCAGATTGTCGCGACCTGCCGTACCTTCTCTTCCTTCGACTCCAGGCCCCGAAGTATCCTGGCCCTGATCTTCTCGAGGTGGGTGCCTACCTTCAGCGCATTATCATACTTCGCCTTGCTCCTCGACTGCTGCAGCGGGGAGCTCTCGTGCAGCCACACGTACTTCTCCTTGCCGGTCAGCCTGTCGATCCACTTGGCCATCCACATGGAGTCGTGGTCGTGCACCACCGCCTTCCATTCCCCGGGCGGGGTCGGCGACTCCTCTCCAAGATTGAGCACTACATCGGAAGGCTGTGTCCTGGGCTTCCACCTGCCTCTCAGTGGGTGCTGACCCCTGCCCATGAAGAGCCCTGGGGGCTCGACCATCCAGTTAGCTATGTCGACCTCCTTGCCGTCCAAGACTGCCCGGCCGTACTTTGCCTTCAACGCCTCTCTCCTCTCCTTTCTCGCCGCGGCGAGCGCTTTCTTCTCCTCCTTGGACATCCCCTCCTTCGCCGCCCTCTCAGCATCGACCTTACGATAGAGCTTTGAGAAGTCTACACCCTCGAAAGTGACACCGTTGCACCAGTCAGGGAGCAGCTTTATGAAATCAGACATGAAGTTGGACCGGAAGACAGTGTCTTGGACGTAGGGGGTGTCCTTCTTCTTTGCGAAGTTGTACGCCATCTCTTCGGCCAAAGGCGAGAGCAGCACCTCTTTGCCATCTACAGAGACTGTGATACCCTCCGGGACATATGGGTCAGGGAAATCGACCCCGTTGTGAGAGAGAGTCTTCCAGTAGGCACTCATGAGCCTTTGTGGAGGTTTGTGCCTATCGTGTATTAAAGTCAACTCAGCTTTTGGCCGATGGTACTACGAGGGTTAAATAAGAAGTCGGGCCAAGAAGTCATCAATACATGTGGATAGACTACGTAGGTTCGCGCCCAACCAAGTTGAGGTCTCCAGCGATGGTCGTGGCGGTCTCGACGTCGATGCCCCAGTATCGCGCACTCTATTCCCAGGCCCGCGAGTTGGCAGACTATATGCTGAAGAAGATGAAGTTCGAGAGGATAGGGACGGTCAGGGCCTCCGCGTTCCCGCCCGAAGTGCTCCTTCGAGACGAGGGGATATCGACCCTCCCCGAATGTGGTTTGTATCTGAACAGGGGGAAACGCGACACAATCCTCTTCGCCGGGGACTCTAGCCCCATGGACGAGCAGTACGAGTTCACCGAGTTCCTCCTTGGGAAAGCGGAGGAGCTGGGCACCGAAGAGCTCTACTCTATCGGGGCAAGGTGGACCGAGACCCCCCTCCCCCCTGAGACAGACCCACAGGCGCTCGGCTTCGCGACCGACGCCATCGGCGTAACCAGGCTGCGGAGGAGCGGCGTGAAAATCGTGACAGAAGAGCCGGCGCCTTTCTTCGCTTCGATGGTGGTAGCCATGGCGAAAGACCACGGGATCAGGGGGTACAAGCTGTCGACCGACCACGGCGAACCGAGCCCTCATACCAGGTCCGTCGTGAGGTTGATCGAGGCTCTCAGCGAGCTGGTTGGTTTTCAGATAGACCTGGACGAGCTGAAGTCGAAGGCGCTCCCCACCCTTCCAACTAGCCAGTCCGGGGGCAGCTCCATCTACCACTAACCTGTCGGTGCCCGCGCCCGCGCTATGTTTATCCATGTGGCGGGTCTCCTCGAAGAACCAATGCGCCTTGCAAGCAGCGACAGACAACTACAGAGCACACTCGACTGGGCGCTCGACAGGATGCGCCAGAAAGGGTATACCGTGAAGTCGAAGGTCACACTCAACGTCGAGCCGAACCTCGCGATAATGGGTTACGCCAGGAAGGAGGGAGGGACTCACAAGATTATGATTTCAGAGTGGGCACTCGACTCTGAGATGCTGGGGGGTCTCGTGCTACACGAGCTTGCCCATGTCTACTTCACTGAGCGAGGGGCCAGCTCGCATGACAGCGACGCCTTGGAAGAGGTCCTGGAGGGGCTGAAAGAGCGGGACGGCCTGAGGACCAAGGAGACCGAGTGCCTGATAGACGCCTTCAATCACCTTCAGAATGTGATGGTGGATGACGTGGTCTTCGCCGTCATGGGGGAAAAGGAGAAGGCGACGACGAAGAAGTTCTTCGCTGAATGGGTGTCTGACAAGCCATCTGGGGACCCGGTGACCGACACAGAGCTCCTGTGCAGGAACGCCTTCGCCGTCGCTTCGCTCAAGAGGCGTGGCCTGTTCGACAAGACCAGCGAGATGCACCATAGGAACGAGTCGCTCATATCCTCGCTAGGGCCCAAAGCAAGGAGGGAGTTCGAATGGCTTGAGTCGTTCTTCGCGACCGCGAGCGTGGAGTGGGAGGCCGGGAGGTTCAGAGATGCCCTCGAATCGTTCTTCGACAGGCTGCTTTCGCTCATGCGTTCATCGGCCAAGCTCGACGACCTCCGATAGCTGACCCGCACGGGGCATCGGCTGGGAGACACCTACCGAACCCCGAGTTCAGACATCCCATCATGGGCTGGAGCAGGCGCCTGCGCCTTCCCTTCGTTTATTAGAAAGACAGCGCGCCGGACCTCGCTTGGCGCGAAAATATGAGGGGGAAGAGAGCCGCCCCCATCCGGGGGTTCTTAGCGCGGAAGCGCTTGAGAGGAGGTTTCAGGACTTCGGAGAGGTCGCGACAGCGTTCGTCAGGGAGGTGAGCGCCACTGGGGCCTTCTCCTACAGGGGGGAGACGAGGTCTGTGAAGGACAACCTGCGGGTGACGAAGATGGTGTTCAGCAAGTGGTCCATCGAGATACTGACCAGCACCTATTCCCTGAAGACTGCTGGCTTCGCGGACCTGAGGAGGCTGCTCCGCGGGATAAGCCCCCGGGTGCTCTCAAAGAAGCTGAAGGACCTCGAAGAGTTGGGGTTCATCCGGAGGGAGGTAATCGGCACGCGGCCACCGAAGGTCAGATACACCCTTTCGAAGAAGGGCGAGGTACTTGCAAGACTTGGGGAACCCGTCATCCTCTATTTGCGTGAGTCAAGCGGGTAGCGGCCCCTAGAAGGGACCCAGCAGGCGCCTGAGCGCGAGGCCGGTCATCGCATAGTTCAGGAAGTACATCGTCATGCAGACAGGGCAGACGGCGTGTATGACGCCAAGCTCGAGGTACCACAGATAGAGCGTGAACAGGTTCCCCACCATCAGCGCGGGGACCATCACCTCTCCGTCTAGCGAGCCTTTCCTACGACCATACCACATCCCGAGCGCGACCATTAACGGGAACCAGACCAACCCATAGACGTAGAGGGGTATGCCGTACGGGCCAGGGGGGAAGGTCACGTCTCCGCTGGCGAAGACACTCCCACAGGAGAAAAATGCGTTGACGTTGCACACCCTCGATAGCGGGGTGGAGAATGCCGTAATCTCATCGTATGCGTGGAAGGTAGCCACCGCCACCCCGACGGATGCTAAGGCTACGAAGCCCTTGGTCAGACGGTCCATCGTGGGTCACAGATCCTGGCTGGGACTGCCACCAGGGCTGTGGATGTCCCCTGGGCTGGCGACACGTTCGCAAGGGTAGCGGTCGCGTATTGCTGGCTGCACACTGACCCTGGCTGGCCGCCATCTACGTTGCAGATGGCGCTGATCAGGTAGTTGGCGGCGCCGTCTACCAGCTGCGCAATCGGGCTACCGGGCGTATTGAGTTGGGAAGCTATCTGGGTCCAGTTCATGCCGATGATGTTGGGCTGAGATGGAGATGTCAGGTATTGTGATTGGTCGGGGAGCTCGAACTGGGCACCACAATTGACTGCGTATTGGTTGGCTATGTCGACGAACGGAATGCCTCCGGTTGACGGTGTCGCCGAAGCCGAACATGTGTCGTACTGGGACACGAGGCTGGTCTGGGCCGGCGTGAGAGCCTGTCTCACGTCGCTCTGGCCTGCCCGACCGTACTCCTCCACTGCCACGAACGTGATGTAGCTGCTGGTGTAGGTGACGTTCGCGAATGTGAACGTCGGTGTGTTGGCGTTGATGTCGGTGCTCGAGGAGAGCATGTACTGAAGGCCGCTGAACGTCCCGAAGTGGGAAAGAGCCACGACAATCGCCCACCTCTCGATGGCGCAGAACGGGCAGAATTCCCCGCCGACATAAAGGACCTCGGGCTTCCCCCCGGACGTGAGGAGAGAGCCGGAAATCTTGGCGGGGGGAGACACGCCCGTCGGGGTCCCGATGGCGTTGAGGGTCGAGTCGCTCACACCGGTCACCTGGCCGAGTACGGTCGGGGAGACGGGCTGGCCGATGTACTTCGTGTAGGGGTCGCTGCCGGCAGCAGCTATGAAATAGACGACAACCAGCAGAGCTACTACGACGGCGATGACAGAGATTAACAGTATGCGCCTCCTCCTCTGCCTCGCGCGCAGGGTCGCCTTGATGGACAACTAAGAGCGACTTCCCCATCAGGTAAATAAAGAAAGCCTCGCGAGGAGGCAGATGTCTAAGCTCCTAACTCTTCGGCACAGACCCAGCCAAAAGTCACCCGTTAGTGTTGGTGCAACGAACCTGTGAAGGACTAGTTTTCGGGCAGTCGACAGCAGGTACCCCCGGCGTAGTGTTCTATGTCCCGGTGATCGGCTGGATAGGCAGCGGCTCGCCGTGCTCCCCCGCCGCGCATCCGCATCCCTGCACGTGACCGCCGCGCCTTAGAGTCCCCCTGTAGAGCCCCTCCTCGAGCTTCTTCCCGGTCTTGGTCTCCCACTCTTCGATGGGCATTCCGTACTTCTGCTGTATCCTGTCTCTGTACCATTCCGGTAAGACATTGAAACTACAAAATGGTATGATCCTCAGATCTGGAGTGAGGTAGTGGATGTCGCACCTCTGGAGCCTTTCCTCGTCTTGATTGTATTTGTCCTGGAAGTGCATCATCCCGATGAACATGCTCTTCAAATGGAACTGGCCCACCGAGGAGTAGTCGTGCTTCACGAGGGCGTCGGTGAGGAGCTTGGCGAAACTCAGGCTCTTCGGCTGCTTCTCCTTGTTCACGAAGGACGAAACCCTTGTCAGGACCTTCGCAGCTACCACGTAGCGGTTTGTCCCTGAGTAAATCTCCTCCGTCTTCTCATCGAGATACTCCACGAGGCCAGGTATGTCTACGAACTCCGGCAGTGGGACGAGCCGCTTCTTGTCTGGGTCGTTAAACACGTAGGTCCCTGCGCCGCAGGCGAAGTGAATCGAGAGTTCATACTGCTCCTTCTTGGTGAAGGCCTCTATGAACCCCGTCACAGGGGAGCAGGACGGGACAGGGAACCACCCGTCCTTCGAAATCATGCCGTTGGTCTGTTCCTCTATCCTCTCGATGCAGTCAGGTATGGTTATCCTGTACTTCGCCCTCTCCGACTTCGTCAGCCTGCCTGTGAGCGAGACCGGCTGGAAGTTGACCGCGTGGACGGTGTCGATGTTCTTCGCACCGAAACGTATTATGTCCCCGAGCTCGTGGTCGTTGATCGACTTTATGACGGTCGGGACAAGAACTACGCCCAAGCCCACCTTCCGGCAGGCGTCGATGGCGTAGGGCGCCTCCCAGTGGTTCTTCGGGTTGGTCTTCGGAGTGACACCGTCGAAGCTCATGTAGAGGTTGGAGACACCAGCGTCCTTCAGACGCTTCGCAAGCCCTGGGTTGAGAGCGAGATTTATGCCGTTTGTGTTGAGCTGGATGTGGTCCACCCCTTCCTCTTTCAGTATCTTAATGATGGTCGGGAGCTCCTCGCGGAGCGTCGGCTCCCCGCCTGTAATCTGGACTGAGTTGCCAGCCACGGGCCTTTCTGCCTTCAACGAGCGCCCCATCTCCCTGATCTGGTCTAGGGTGGGCTCGTACACGTAAGCCCCCTCCAGTCCCTTCTTGACGTAGAAGAAGCAGTACCAGCAGGTGAGGTCGCACCTGTTCGTGACTATGATGTTCGAAAGGCCTGTGTGCGATAGGTGGTTGGAGCAGAGGCCACAGTTCGCCGGGCAGGAACAGACGTCAAGCGGGACATTGGCTGCGTGGGTCCCCTTCCCGTCCTTCCAGTAGCGTGAGAACTTGCTGTACATCTCGTAGGAGCCGAAGTAGAGCTCTTCGGTCTCGCCGTGCTGAGGGCACGTCTTCGTCATCCAGACCTTGTTGTCGCGCTCGAAGACGATGGCGGGCAGTATCCGGTTGCAGTCAGGGCAGATGGACTGCGTCTGGCGGATGAAGTTCCCCTTGGAGACTTCTTTCTTCAGTTCAAGGCTTACGTCAGCGATTTGAGCCAAAGTAGGTTCGCTGGAGTCTCTCCCCCGCCGAGCGCATATAAGCATTTTTACTTTCCAGAGGGTGAAAAGTTAAAGACAGCCCGTGCGGTTGGACCGGCTGATGACTCTGAGCGAGCGCGCCATGGCGTCCCTCGAGGCGCTCGGGCTGACGGGGAGCGAAGTGAAAGCCTACGTCGCGCTCCTCAAGGGGGGGACAATGACGGCTAGCGACGTGAGCAGGGAGGCCAGGATACCATACTCCAAGGTATACGATGCGCTCGAGTCCCTCCACAGGCACGGCTGGGTGGAGGAACAGAAGAGAAGGCCGACGGTCTATACGGCCAAGCCCCCCGACACGGCCTTGGAGGAGCTGAAGTCTCGCCAGGAGACCGAGAGGAAGGAGAAGGAGCAGTTCGCGCTCGAAGAGCTGATGGGGATATACGTCAGCAGGGGGGAACAGGAGAAGCCAGACATATGGATCATGCGGGGGACGAACGAGATTCTCTCGAGGGTGAAGAACCTCCTCCTGAACTGCAGGGCGGAGTTGCTCATCGCCCTGCCAGCGCAGTTGGCGCCGTTCACCGACAGAATCGAGCCGTTGCTCGCGACGCTCAAGGAGAAGGGGGTGAAGTGCCTGATACTCACATCTCCTGACCTCCCGAAGGAGGCGGCGGGCCAACTGGCTAGGCACTCGGAGCTCAGGACGAGGAAGACCATGTATGGCGGAGGCCTCGTGTCAGATTCGCGCGAAGTAGTTCTCCTGCTCGGAGGAGGCGAGCAGGGAGGACTCCCGCTGGCCATCTGGGCATCGCACCACGGGCTGGCGAGTTTCGCCAAGGACTACTTCGAGTTCCTGTGGAACTCACCAGGGACGACAGAACGATGAACAGGAGAAAGGACATCAAAGACGAGGAAGGCGTCCTCGAGCGGCTCGGCATGGACGCCGGCCTGTCCCGGGGTGAAGCATCGTTGTACCTCAGGCTGCTCCAGGAAGGACATATCTCCTTGCCCGGAGGAGGGGAGGCCGCGGCCCTCTTGGAGAGAGGGATGGCTATAGTCTCGGGGGATGGGAAGAGGATAATCCCAGTCCATCCCAGGCTCGGCATCGCAAACCACTACAGGACGTGGAGGGAAGCGGTGATAAGGGAGATCAACGAGAGACGGATGAGGGTGGACAGGCTGATCCTCGAGCTAATCCCCCTCTACGAGGCCGCAACGGAGAAAAAGGCGAATGCCAGGGGCGCCTAAAGCCATGGCTGCGCCACATGAGCATGAGATAGTCTTCTTGGGGATGGTCAACGTGAACCGCGACAACTACCTGCAGGGGGTGGTGGACGTTTGGAGGTGCAGAGGGTGCAAGAAGCTCTTCTGCGACGACAAGAGGTATGATGAGCCACTGAAGGCGAGCGTGGGGTTTGAGTCGATCCCCGATGACGAAGAGTGGGCTGTGCTGACGTGTACCACCCCGAAGGATGTGTACATGAACTCCCTAGGGGTCAAACCGGGTAAAAGGGTCACCCACGCATGCAGGGACGGCCATGTACAAGAGTTCGTGGTGGGGGAGGGCTACACGCTCTCGCCTGACACAGGCAGCCCTATCCACAGGCTGTATCTCGTGAAGGACAACCTCAACAAGAACATTGAGGCGGGGCATTACAGACTGACGATGGTGAAGTAGCCTGGCTCTGACACCAAGAGCCTCGGCAGTCCTCAACCTCCTGACCGGGGTATGGGCCGGGGTAGTCGGCTGGGGCTTCGGCCAGTCGCTGCTGTGCCCCACCAGCGGATGCCCAATACCAGCCCTCCAGGCTGCCGTGCCCGTGCTTGGGGCGGTTCTTGTCCTGGACGCGCTTGTGTGCTACGTTGGATTCAGGGTTGCTTTCATGGTGGGCGGCGCCCTCTGTGCGATCGTAGCCGCTATCCCCCTCTACAACTGGGCCGGACAATATGGGGGAGGGGCATGGGCAGGTCTGGTCGTCCTTTCCCTTGTGTCACTGATTTTCAACTTCCTGGCATTGAGGCCCAGGGAGCAACTGAAGGAGCAGGCGAACCCGATGAACCTGCCTGTGTTCGGCTAGGCTTCGAAGCTGAAGAAGCGCCTCCCCCCCAGTATCTCTTCGGAGTTCGTCTTCAGCCGGTCGACCCTGAAGGCCCCGTAGGACGGCTGTGAGAACCTCAGCATCCGAACCGCCCTTTCCAAGATGCCGAGGGCTACCGCGTCTTCGCCCTTCTGATGGTGGACGAAGGCGGCGCAGACCAGTATCATCCCTTGTAGGAGGGCCCTCTCGTCTCCGTTCTTCGTCCGCCAGACCCCCTCTAGAACTTCATGGCACTCCCAGTACCGCTCAGAGTCGAACAGCGCCTTGGCTTCGGAGAGGAGTTCGTGTTCAGGCCGGAACTTTGGCGCGGTGTTCAGGTCGTGGGTGAACTCGACCTCGACCAGGGGCGCCAAGGTGGCCATGAAGAGGTCGAAGTCCGGGCGGCCAGGCGCGAAGACGTCCAGCTCCAGGGCGCCGTATGACGTCCACTTCGGGTTGCGCACATCCATGCCGAGCTCTCTGGCCATCGCCCGCACGACCCCCAAGAGGTCGCCTTGGAAGTGGCCCCCCTCAAGCCTGATGAGAAATCGCAACACAACGAGAAAGATGCCTGCAATGCTTTAATGTTAAGCCAGCCTTGTAGATGTCGTGGGTGATGACCGGATTTAGCCTACTGAACCGACAGATGTCGAGGATCTTGAGTACGAGAACCCACACATCGCCCGGGGTGAGCGTCTCGGCGTGTCGGGAATCAATTTATAACCTCTGAAACGCGCCGCGGGTTCAGGCGAAGTCGGGTGGTTGAGCTTGATCTCACCTGCAATCTAGAGGGGTTCAGGAGGTTTCTGATCAGCAGCACATGCAGGAGCTTCATCCCTGAATCTTACCTTAGGGACCCTGAAGTATTCCCCGAGAAGCAAGGAGACCAAGGGTCCATCTACGTCGAGGCCGTCGACAAAGTCGACCTCAAAAAGATCAGAGACATCACATTCATCAACGCGAGAGACGTGCTTGGCATCATCTATACCTCCAAGAGCGGAAACACGAAGCTGAAGTGGCGCCAGCTCAGGGGGAGGATAGGGAGGATGTCCGGCGACGCCTCTGCGAACTCACTGGTGAACCTCTCGATGGCAAGAATCCTCTCGCCAGAAGACGTCGAGGCTATCATGGCGAACCAGCAGGGCGAGGAAGGTGTCCGGATGCCCCCGGAGGAGCCGCAGCAGGGGTCGCCTGAAGAGACGCACGGCGAGCCCGGGTCAGACGCGCAACAATAGCCCGTTTCCATGCAGCAAACGGAACGCAAACAGCCGGCGCTGAGTTTATACCAGCGGCATGGGACGACGCACCAATGGGTAAGGTGAAGGTGAACCGGATTAGCGGAGTTACTGACCCTCTGACTGGGCTCCCCGCAAAGCAAATCGAGCTGGTTGAGGTCAGAGATGCACGCAGGCCGGAAATGTTCCCTGCCAGCGACGAGGCCAGAGTCGTCCAGGGGATGGTGTCACAGTTGCAGTCCATGGGTCTGATGCCCCAGATGAGGGAAGTAGGGTTCTCCAAGATTATCATGACCCTGACCGAGTCGGAGTACGACATGTTCGGCCTCAGGCTCGACGTCAATGAGGTCTACGACTTGGACATCCGGAACGGTTCGATTACAATGAGGAAGATCACGGAAGGGACCTGAGGACGTTGGGCGGCCCAAAGGTGGGAGACAAGGCCCCGGACTTCACCCTCCCAGCACAGGATGGACGGGCGGTGTCGCTGCATGAGTTCGCCGGCACGAAGAACGTGGTCCTCTACTTCTATCCGAAGGACTTCACCATGGGGTGCACACAAGAGACAAAGGCATTCGGTGAAAGCTACGAAGGCCTCTTGGAGATGGGGGCAGAGGTAATCGGCATAAGCTCCGACACGGCCGAGAGCCATAACGGTTTCGCAAAGGAATGTGGGGCCAGATTCCCGCTGCTCGCAGACGCAGGGGGGAAAGTCAGAGCTGAGTACGGCGCGAAGTCGATGGGCCTCATCCCTGGCCGGGTCACTTTCGTCATAGACAAGAAAGGTGTCGTAAGGCACAAGTTCTCGTCGCAGCTCAAACCAAGGCAGCACATCGCCGAAGCGATTGAGGCTCTGAAAGCTATCAGAGACTGACCGCCCAGGCCGACTGGCCAACAACATCCTCGAAACTGGCAATCGTACAAGGGACGTGATGGGGAAGGGCGTACGGATTAGAGCTTCACCATGACTTCGGTCACGGCGGGCGTAAGTTCCAATGGCCCCGGCTTCACGGCCCTGCCGACCACTGCTCCGAATGGTTACACGGCGCGATTTGTGGTGCGGCCTCCGGGATTCGAACCCGGGCGAGTGGCTTGGGAAGCCACTATCCTAACCACTGGATCAAGGCCGCACTACCCGCCCCCTTGAACAGAAATGGTATAAACCAAGCAGTTTCTCCATTCCAAGCTTGTCGACCGAGCAGATTCTGTCCAAGTTGGCTCCGAGGTTGAGGAAGCTTGGCACGGGCGCCTATGAGAGGGGTTACAGGGCAGGAGGCGCCAAGGGACGGACGAGCACTCACCAGCTCGTGGCCGACCTCTTCAGCTCCCTGAGAATCAGGTTCAAGGAAGACGTACCGGTTCCTGGTGCTGGGAGCCTCAGGGCAGATTTCCAGGTTAACGGCACCTTGGTGTTCGCCGAGCCCAAATTGGACGAGAGGGAATTGAGCCTCCTCAAGGGGAAAAGCTGCGTCATAATCAGGAGGGATGCGCTGAGAAGCGACCGCTTCGACCACGGCATAAGAGTGCTTGGCCTGGGTGAAGAGGGGAGGGTGCAGACCATATTTCTGGACGACCCATCCTTCAACTTTGACTACGCGCACATCCTCCCGAAGACAGAGAAATGCTCAGTGATGCACGGGCACACCTCCAGCGTGCTCGTGGAAGTGGGGGGGAGACCAATTGAAGGGATGGTCGTTGATTTCGGCGTAGCGAAACAGATCGTCAGGGAAGCAGTCAAGGGTCTCGACCACAAGCTCTTCATTCACGGGAAGTATGTGACGTCAGTAGACCGGAAGAGCGTATCGCTGAAGTTCGACACGGTCCATGGAGAATTCTCAATCAAGGCCCCTAAGGACACCACGGTGCTGCTGGATGGAGAGGCGACCGTAGAGAACATGGCTAGGGAAGTGCTCTCTAGGATTGCCCCCAAGATGCCAGAAAACGTGACCTCCGTAGGAGTCTACGTATACGAAGGGCTGAACAAAGGGAGTCACATCCTGGCTAAGATCCACCAGGAAGGTGCGCGATCGGCACGAAAGAAGCCATAGTGCTCCTTTCAGGCGGGATAGACTCCGCTACCGCGCTTCTGCTTGCCAAGGAGACATACATGGTCAGGGCGCTCACCTTCGAGTACTGCGGGGTAGCTGACAGCGAACTCCGGTCCGCCAGGGAAATGGCGGCAAAACTCGGCGTGATAGAGCACCGGTTCGTGAGGCTCCCCGACCTTAGGGAGGCCGCTGACATCACCGGCGCCAGTTTTGGGAGCCTCCCGCCGACATACATCCCGCTCAGGAACAGCGTGTTCTACTCCTTCGCTGCGTCCTATGCCGAAGAGGTCAGGGCGTCGGCCATAGTGGGAGGGCACAACAGGGACGACACAGCCGTTTTCGCGGATGTGAGCGCGGCATTCTTCGCTGCCCTAGAGAAGTCGTTCCACGCCGGGTCCCCGATTCTGAGGATGGAGAGGCTCAGAATCGTCCGCCCGCTAAGGCAGATGCGAAAGCCCCAGGTGGTCAGGCTGGCAAGTTCGATGGGGGTTCCCTTCGGACTCACCTGGAGCTGCCACAGGGATGGGAAGGCGCACTGCTGGAAATGCGCCGGGTGTCTCTCGAGACGGGCGTCGTTCGAAGAGGCAGGGGTTGAGGATCCTCTTGCGACAGACGTAGGAAAAGTTACTTAAGGGGTGGCCGAAGGTTTGAGAACTCGTTGAGGCGGCTAGACAGAGCAACCGACGCCCTAGACTACATTGATGCTACTGCCGACGTGCAGGCTGAGGTTGCTCAAATGCCAGTGGACGCCGGTATCGCTAACTTCAGAGTGATTGGCAGCTCTGGGAACATCGCCATGCCCATCGAGCTTTCAATCCAGACTTCTACAGGGCTCCACAGGGGAGTTCACATGAGCCGAATGGTGAAGGCAGCGAACAGCAGAAAACCTAAGGGGGTGGAGCAGTGGCTCAGATGGATTTGCAAAGAGGTGAATCAGACCCAGCCTGGGTCTAGCGTCACCGCGGACTTTGAGCTTCCCTACGAAGACCAGTTCGTGAAGGTCACAATGAGGGCTACGGAACGCGGCGCGGTAACCTACAAGTACGTGGTGGACGGGATGACGGCCTGTCCATGCTCGAAGAAGATGATAGGGGTGGGGCACATGCAGAGAGCTCAACTGACTCTTATCCTGAAGAGCAACAAGCCCCTCGACTCGATTGCCGTCATCGGAAGAATCGCGGAGTGCTTTTCGGCCTTTCCCATCGAGCACATGAAGAGGCTGGATGAAGCGAAGAAGATCCTCGAGGCGCAATCCAACCCGAAGTTCGCGGAGGATATCGTCAGAGAGTGCGTCAGCAGGTTCCCTAACGCCCTCTTCATAAGAGGGAGGTGCTTCGAGTCGATACACTCCCATGACGCAGTCGCCACGTGGTCTTCGAGGCCAGGCTGGATGCCGATCCTCTAAGAGAAGGGCCCCCAGACTTAAATCGAGAGCGCCGCCGCAGCACGTCCGGTTGACCGACCTTCTCATTGGCACGTCTGGCTGGTCGTACAACGAATGGAATGGGGTGTTCTACCCGAACTCTTCGGTCAACAAGCTGTCATACTACTCCAGGCTCTACGTCACTGTGGAAGTCGACTCGACGTTTTACGCCTACCCCTCCAAGGGGATGGTGCTCGGCTGGGCCAGGTATACGCCCGAGAAGTTCGTCTTCTCGGTGAAGCTCCCCAGGCTGATTACCCACGACAAGAAGCTCGACCTGTCTCAGGGCGTCGAAGCGGACCTTGTCAGGTTCCTAGGCCTTCTGAAGCCGCTCATAGCCGCGGGGAAACTCGGACCCATCTTAGCACAACTCCCGCCGAGCTACACCTTCCAAGATGACTTTAAGAGGCTGAAGGACTTCTTTGACATGGCCCCTGAAGACCTGATGTTCGCGGTCGAGTTCAGGCACCCTTCGTGGCTGAGGGAAGAGGTCTGGTCTTATCTCAGGGGCAGGAACCTGGCGAACGTTATTGTCGACGAGCCGCTCCTCCCCCCAGACACAGTCGTGACCGCTGACTTCGCCTTCGTGAGATGGCACGGGAGAGGGAGCAGGCCATGGTACAACTACAGATACAGCGACGGCGAGCTCGACGGATGGGTCACGAAGATAAGAGACGTCACGTCCAGGGCGAAGAATACGTTCGGCTACTTCAACAACCATTTCAGGGGGTTCGCAGTAGAGAATTCGCTCAAGATGATGGAGAAGTTGGACGTGTCGACCCCTCTCCAGAACGAAGCGAGGGAGAAGGCGACCAAGTTCATCACGACCGGGAGGAGGGATACAGGGGAAGGGAGCATACTCGAATTCGTCGGGGCGGGGAGTGGAAAGTGAAGGCTGCCCTTCTGCTGGACGGCGAGGCGCCCAAGGTCAAGCCGGAGGAGTTGGGCAGGATTGTCATGAAGGCCGGCATCAAGGTGGGAAGGGCGGGCGCGGACTTCGGGATCGTCGTAGGGGGGGACGGGCGGTTCAGCAGATACGGGCGAACTGAGAAGCTCCCGCTGCTTTTCGTGGGGGTTAGATCCAAGGGGGCCGTCGGGTCCAAAGCCCACCTCGCCCAGACCGGCCTCGACGAGCTCCCAGAGGCGCTGGCAAGAATCAGGTCCGGCGAATACGAGATAGACGAACACCCGCGACTGAGGGTCTTCAAGGGGGCCAGGGTCCTTGGGGAGGTGTTCACAGACGTCTACCTTCAGAGGGGGGATGAGGGGAGCTGTCTCCGCTACAAGCTGAGGGTCTCAGGAAACAGAGTTAGGTTCGAAGAGGCAGCCATAGCGGACGGGGTAGTGGTCACCACGCGAGCAGGTTCCACGGGCTACTATTCTTACGTCGACAGGATCAGAGGGAACATGATTGAGCCATCCGCGTTCGCCCACGTCGGGAAGGACGAAGTGGGGGTATGTCACATCAACCCCACCTACACCGAAAGGCTCGGCGCCGGGACCCACCCGTTGAGATACACTGTCCCGTGGGGGAGCAAGATAGAGATCTCGCTGTTCAGGGAGGCGGACGCCAGGCTCTTCGGGGTCGCAGACAGCCGGGCTGGAATCAAGGTCGCGATGGGGGAGAATGTGTCCATAACGGCAGGCAAAGAGGTCACGAGGGTATTGACGCTGAGGTGACGACTTCGGAAGTCAGGAGGATGGCCTCACATAGGTGGCCATGTACCCGACCACCTCTTTCTTTTGACGCTCTTGGGAGCCTCCGTTTTCACCTGTGCCGGGGTTTGGCCAACCCAATTCCATCGCGCCAGAATACGACTCCTGACCCTATCCCAATAGCCACTGATCTTCCTGGCAACAAGTATATACTCGCTATCCCTCGGCCTCAGTGGTGATTCAATGGCAGAGCCCAGAAGGCAAGACTTTCGGAGAGTGCAAAAGACAGGGGGAGACAGCTTCGTGGTCTCTCTTCCGAAGAGCTGGGTCACCGACTTGGGATTGAGGGCGAAAGACCCCGTGGCCGTGCTCGTGCAGCCTGATTCTTCGCTCCTGATAGTCCCTAGGAGGGACATACGGACAGGCGTCAAGTCAGAGGCCACCCTTGAAACCTCCCCGGGTCTCGACAAAGACTTCTTGCTGAGGCATTTCATCTCCTATTACCTAGCAGGCTATGACACCATACGGGTCGCCATCGGAAGATCTGATCCTAGACTCAGAGGGTTCATCAGGGAGGGTATTCGACGTAAACTAATCGGGGTAGAGATAATTGAGGAGTCGTCAGGAGGCATACTCACGCAGTGCCTCTCCGGCTACGTCGACCTTCCGCTGAAGAAAGCGCTAGAGCGGATGGCCATCATTGCTGGGGGAATGCTGACCGATGCTGTCGGAGTCCTTCAGGGTGGGAACGAAGGGATGTCAGGAGAAGTCGTAGAGCGAGACGACGAGGTAGACAGATTTTACCACTTTCTCCTTAGACAACTCAACATTGCAGTGAGGGACAGGTCAGTGATTCAGGAGATAGGCCTGAAATCGACGAGAGACTGCCTTGGATACAGACTTGTGGTCAAGAACGTCGAGAGAGTAGCCGACCATGCGGCGAGCATAGCCGCCGACGCGGAGAACCTCGGCAACCTTTCGGAACAGTCCGTCAAGAAAGTCACTGAGATGACAGCGCTATCCAAGAAGGTGTTCGACAGCTCCATCGCCTCTTTGCTCCGACTCGACGGTAAGATGGCAGAAGAAGCCATAGCCAAGTCGAAGGATGCCCTGCTGATGGAGGAGAGAGTAAGCGGTGAGGTGCTGGCGCCGAGGATGAGTGGAGCTCAGGTCGCCTCCGCGAAGTTGATGTTCGAGAGCATCAGGAGGGTCGCAGAATATGGGTCTGATATAGCAGAGATCGCCATAGACCTCACCGTCACGGATCCCCAAGCTGTCTGAGGAACTGGATGGTCCTCAGGGATACTCAGGGAGCTCGCAGGTCTTCTCCAACATCGCTAAGAGCAGAGCCTCGCCACGTTCGGTTAGCACCAGCTCATCTTCGATGCCGACGTTTGTCATGGTCGATACCACGTCAATGAGGCACTCCCGCTGAAGCCAGCCGAGAAGTCTGTCAAAGGCCGCAGGGGACAACCTGGTACGCCTCCGAAATACGTTGGCGTCAGCCCGCTTCGAACCGACGAGAGCGAGCAGGGCCAATAGGCTCCGGTCGTCCAATTCGCCTCGGAAGACCACATCGCCGAGGCTTGATCTTTCTTGTATTTGCATCGGGCCGAAAGACACACGGGTTCGCTAAAACGGTTCTCGATGAGGTCCATTGGGCAATCATATACTATAGCGTATCACTTCACATGACGAACAGGGGCCGAACTACCAGTTGTGAGAGAGGGGTTTGGCAACCACCGGGGCCGGGACAAGGAAGGCGACGTGCTTCAGACCTGGCGGAAGGTTGAAGGGTGCGACCGTCGGTGTCACGCCCATGGGGTGGTACTACCATACCTGCCCAAAGTGCCGCGAGAAATCTCGGAAACGGGTGCTACGGACCGAGAGAAAGTCCGCCGAGAAGGTAGAACTGTCTAGGGGAACCTGGATGACCAGAGGAGGGGTTCAGGTCAAGGAGCCATTCCATGTGTGGGTGTACTCCTACGAGGTGGAGCATGAATGCAGGTCCTGCAAGCACAGATGGACCGAATACGTCACGAAACAGAGGCCTTGGTGAGCGGACAGGAAGCAGGCAAGGCAAATCCGACGGGGTCCCGCCGAAGAGGAACTTTCGAGGTGGCCTATGTGAAATGACTCGTTATCAGGAAGGCGCAGATATAGGACCAGCAGTCCGGTGGATTTCAATCGCGTAGCCCAACCGAAGGAGCTTCTGGCGCAGCTCGAGTGGCTAGATGGCCGTATCAGGATGCAAAGGACACGGCAGAGAGCATGCATACCTGTGAATGGAGTAAAGGTGAATGAATCGACTTTCTATGGAATCTGCTCGGACATGGACATCGAATCGACCGCACGCATTGGATGTTCGAATAGAGTTCGTAGGCTTCCCTGACCGTTCTTCCTTTCGAATCCAGGGACAGAGGCTTTCGGCTCGCTTACCGGATAGCTCTCTCGCGCGGTAGACTTTTGCAAGAGAGACCCCATCTCCGTTGATTTGGTATGCTAAGTTCTGCCTCCCACGCAGTTTAGCGATCCACTTCTGTGTCTTTGCGATTTGGGGGGCGAACTTGGAGGGTGCAGAGATTGAACGCTCAGTAGAGACGAGCCCCTGATTATGCTTCATTGGGAAGAGTGTCGAGGATACAGGCGTCCAGTTTCTCCAACGGTCGGAGTGACATCAACAGGTCGGAATCGTTACGCGTGCGTATATAGACTTCAGTGGGTGACGACGAGGACGATGTGGAACCACCTCAATAGCGCGGGCAGGCGTTGAAGTAAGAGCGATTGACCTTGCAGAACATGGATCCGGTCTACTTCCTAACCCCAATCATCGTCATAGGATTCAGTGTCGGGCTGGTGCTGTATCTGCGCCTCAGAGGGCGTTTCTCTGCCTGGGTGCTTCTCACCTCGCTTGTCGCCTATGGGGGGCGATAGCCCTCAAGGTCGTCTTCCAGGCATTTACCCTTCGGCCGTTCGAAGCTGCGGTCGGCGGGAGTCAGGTCGCCCTAGGCGCCTACTTCGGTCTTCAGACGGTAATCTTCGAGGTAGGGGGCGCATTCCTTGTCGTGCGGTATGCCTTCTCAAAGGGGAAGATACGGGCTGGCGATGCGGCTGCTTATGGAGTCGGCCTCGCGTTTTGGGAGAACGGAGTGTTGGTTGGGGCGGTCTTGCTCTTGGATTATGTCGTCTACACCCTCCTGCTCTCTGGCGGAGGCGCCGGTGCGCAGCAACTCTTCGCCATCCTGGAGAGGGAGTCTCCTTCCCTCTTCTATGCTCCATCCGCGGCCCTGCCCCTGGTCGGCTACGCGGTCCTGGAGCGGGTCTCTTCTCTCTTAGTGCACTTTTCTTGGGGCCTCCTGTGCGCCTTGGCGGTGGTCTTCAGGAGGAGACTCTTCCTTTGTTTGGCTCTCCCCATGGGTCTGGTGGATTTGTTGGCGCCTTTCTCTGCGCGCCTGGGCGTCCCTGCTTTCGAAGCATTGCTCTTCGGGCTGAGCCTCCTCAGCCTCTGGGTGGCCTTGGTTTCCACCAGCGAGGTAAGAAGGGAAACTTGGAGAGAACAGTCGACATGAGTGACAGGAAGGTCAGGATATCAGTTCTACATCAACTTCAGGCGGGCGACTAGTTTTGGCAGGATTTATCTTGTCCTCGGCGCCTTCGTCCTATTCTTCGTCGCTCAGGCAATCGGGGAACTGGTGACTCTCGGAGGCGCCCGCCCTCTTCGTCGTTACTTCCCGAGACCTTTGCCTGTCGCTATCAGGTTCAGCAGGCTGTCTCTTATGATGGAACCCCAAGCATCTGTGCAGGAGTCGTAGCACTCTAGTTTTGGTATGAGTCCCTTGTGGGCGAAACGAACCTGAGTCCTGCCGCCCTTTCTGGTGATGTCGAAGATGACAACCGTACCCGTCCACTCGTTCTTGTCGTTCACGAATCTAGGACCCCCTTCGGTGACCAGCCAGACCACCCTCTTGCCAGTGACCAGCTCCGTCACCCTTTGCCTGGATTTATGGAGTTCCCCGTACTGGTATGTGAACACGCTGCCTACTCTGTCTGTCCACCCCTCAATTTCTCCTTCCCACCATCCGCGCACGTTGTTGATGGCGGCAAAGGCCTCTTCTGGTGACCGATCCACCGTAAAGGAGGTGGTGTAGTCTTGGCTCTCCATCGGTCTCACTAGTTGGGGTCCCCCGTCCCCCCCTATGATCAGGTCCTTCAAACTCTCCCCTATGTAATGCCCCCACGAATCTGCACATATGCCGTAGCATTCGCATTTAGGAACCAGGCCGATGTGCGTGAATCGAACCTTGGTCTTGTCGCGTTGCTTTGAGATTTCGAAGACCATTCTTGTGCCCTTCCATTCACTCCCTGATTTAGTGAAGCTGAAGTAGTTGTCTAGGACGAGCCACTCGACTCTTTTCCCCGGAGTAAGGTCAGTCACCTTGATTTCACACCGATGGACATCCTTGTAGCGATAGTTGAAGACACCCCCGACCTTGTCAGTTGTGCCTTTGATGGCTTCCGACCACCAACCGCGTGGATTGTTGATTGCCCCGAAAACAGCCTCCGGCGACTGTTTAACGGTGAAGCTTGTTGTGTAGTCCATTTCTACTCAAGCGCGTCCATCCTCGCCGTGGTTTCCCTCAGTCCTTGAGCGAGTTCACGTTTTTTGTCGGTTCCGACCTCCGCGGGCTCTTTCGCACACTGTTCGAGACCGCTCACATCAATGGAGGCGGTCCACCAGATATAATCGGTTCCGCCCCTTGGGGAGTTTTTATTACGTCGAAACCAGAACATGATTATCCTTGCCGAAGGCGAAGAGGAACAAGATGGAGATTTACAATGACATCCTCACCGCAATCAACCAGGAGTCTTGTCACGGCGAAGCCAGGCCGACCCGGATACAAGCGAAGAGCAACCTCGCTTACGACAAACTGATGCGATATCTAGTGGAGCTTGAGGGCATGGAGACGATTACTCGCGAGCCTCTAGTCTTGACTCAGAGGGGACACGACTTCCTGCAGGACTACGACCGTATCAAAGGGTTCCTAGAAGAAATGGGGGTCAAGTACCTGAGGATTAAGGGGGGAAGAGAAGATTGAACAGCACGGCATCGAGCTACCAACCGCTGGGTTTCCTTAGCCGGCTGGGAAGAAACAGGCACGTGGTGATGCTGTATGACGACGAGAAACAAGCGGACCTCTTCATCGTGCGCTATTTCGCGGATGGATTAGCGAAGGGAGAGTCCTGTGTTTTCTTGACTGAGGTGGAGCCGACTCCAATCAGGCAGAAGCTAGCTGTGCTAGGGATTGATGTCGGAGAGTTCGAGGCTGGAAACCACTTTCGATTCTTCCAAACTCCGCGCACGGCCGCCGGCAAGGTGGACGCGTTGGACGTTCAAAGGGCGTTGGTGGCCGAGTCGACCAAGGGGATGAGAGGTCCATTCAGGTTTGTCGGGAGGACTATATCTGACACCGAATCGATTGAGGGGATGAGCCAAGGGATGGAGTTCGAGAAGGTCGGTAACGACCACTTCGAGGAATTCGGGATAGGGCTCCTCTGTTTCTACGACGTCAGAAGGATAGAGCAGTCAAGAAGGGGCCGCTGGATTAGAGGGCTATTGGAGAACCACCAGTCGGTAATCTACGCTTCCGACCCGAGGAGGTCTGTAGCGTTCGAAACGTCACTTCTAGAAATGAGATAGAACACCGCCATCAGGACTGCGGAGTCGTGTGCATGACTTCCAGCGCCCTGACCGCCTTCGTCATCAGGCTTGATTTTTCTAACGCTCCGGGTTTCGCAAGTCTAGCAGGACCATCGTTTAGCCGGATTTAGTTCCTCCTGTCGATCCGAGCTGCGGTGCGGGACAACGATCAGAGCGCCAGAAGTGAGTAGGGGAGACATCAAACGAGCTTCGGGAGGTAAGGAGGTGTACCTCCAGATAATCAGACCGAAGAAATAGATGCGAGCAGATAGGTGTAACGGATGGGAGCCCCGGACCAATCAGTTCCTCCAGAAACTGGGCCGGAGCAGGGCCACATCGTTCGTCGACTTCTCCAGCCCAGGCCACTGACCTCCTATGTTAGAGAGTATTAGTCTGCCAACATACAAACCCCCGCCTCTTAACTAGGAATCTCATGTTTTTTCGGCCCGCACAGCAACGAATGTGGCAGCCTTGAGAATACGTTCGCAGAAGGTGAGAGGGACGCCTATGGAGTTAGGCCACGGCCTCCGCCGCTCACTTGGACATACTGACAGGGTTCGCAACCCTCGACCTTCATTGGGTAATCATCCTGCCTTGCTGCCCAAAGCAAAAGAGGGATTATCGCAGTCCTGAGGTCTTTCCCGTTCGATGTCAAAGAATATTCGACCCTTGGAGGAATCTCTGCGAACGATTTGCGTTTGATGACCCCTATCTGCTCGAGTTGCTTCAATATCCATGCGAGTGTAGAAGGAGACACCCCCCTAAGTTCCCTGTTGAGGTCCGTAAATCTCACTGAGCCATGGTTTCCTATCGAGTTGATAGCGAAGAGAACCCACTTCCTTCCAAGAAGATCCATCGTTCCATTGAGCGCGCACATGCAGTACGTCATGTTTGTTCCATTACTTCGATTCTCCAAAGTGCCTCCAATACTTCGGACTTCATAGTATAAATACTTTGAAATCTGTAGCACAGTTCGATGTCCAACAACACCGTCAAATACGAAATGCAGTTCTGTGTGGGATGCTACCTAGGAGACGCTCTCGCACTTGCGAAGAGCCTTCTTGAAACGAACCCCCATGACGAGAGTCTTTCGCTGACGCTTGTACCGGGTGAAGCCGGGTCCTTCGAAGTCAAGAAGAACGACCAAGTCGTTTACTCGAAGAAGTCGACAGGGAGGCTCCCAACTGCTCAGGACCTTGGATTAGGAAGCGAGAATTCTCGTATCCCATTAGTTCAGCAGGCCAGCGGCAGCCAGTGTTGCTAGGTCGCTCCCACAGCCGGGTCTTCCTTCTCTCTTTACGAACCTCCTCATCCAATCTCCCCGGTGCAGCGGCCCTCATCCGACCGCCACAGATGAATCCTCCGAGTGTGTCGAAGGATGGCGGTAAGTTAGGTGCTGCTGCGACACCGACAGATGACTTCTGTCATACTTCTGTGGTGTTCATGCGACGAAGAAGCAGGCTTGCAGCCCTACTCGCCGCAGCAAGAGTCCGCGCGTCTGATCAAAGTAAATGAATTCCGAGAATCTGAAACAAAAAGGGTGAGATGAGCCCGTCTCATCTCTCCTTCACTTACTTAGGGTAGGCCTTCGCCTTGTAGTCCATCAGCTCTTGCTGAGTGGCGAATGTCGCCCCGCATGTGGGACACTCGGACCTTTGCTTTGTCGTGCCTGACGTGTGCGACTTCCCGTGTTGGATGGGTCCACTCTTTGTTTCGAAGCTGGCGCCGCAAGTTGGGCATTGGTAGGAGGACGTCTCCTTCGGGGCAGCCGCAGAGGTCACCCCTCCAAGGATGAGGCCGAAAGTCAGATGGCCGAATAAAACCCCGCCAGTCATCGTAGTTCCCATCCCCATGAGGGTCATGTCCATGCTCGAAGCGAAGCCGTTGGCCAGAAGGATGAAGAAGACGAAACAGACCGCGACCCCTGCTACGGCGCCTAGCCCGTAGACCCTCTGCTACGGCACCAAGCCGCAGCGGTCTGAGATAGGTGACTACGGTGTCATCTTGAATTCGAAAGACCGTGACAGGACTTCAGCGTAGTCGCATGCACAACAAGGCTCTAGCTCGCGTTCCTTTAGGTGCTCCCTGAATGAGGAGTTGTCCTCGAAGGTCAGTCCGCAATACTGTTTCACTACCTGTTTTTGGATTTCCTTCACCTCAGGGGAATACAAGAACCCGAGCGGATTTGAGAAATGTCGTTCGACACTTAAACAAACCGTTGAAACCACTTCTTAGAACGAAGACCGCGGATTTAGCCGCCTGTCGGCTGATTCAGGTGACTCTACTCGGTGCAGCAACTCATCTTCCCCACATCCCTGTAGAACGACTGGGCAGCCAGCTTGACCGCTTCGGAGAGCGTCGGGAAGACATGGACTGTGTCGATGATGTCGTCTATGGTCAGTCTGAACTTCACTGCCAACACGCCTTCGTGGATAAGGTCTGCCGCGTGAGGAGCCAGGATATGCAAGCCCACCACTCGCTTTGTCCTGCTGTCGGCTACGAGTTTTATCAGTCCCCTTGTGTCTCCCATGATGCGCGCCTTCGGGACCATATCCAGAGGTAGAACACCACAGGCGCACTTGATCCCCTGTTCGTTGGCCTGGGCGTCTGTTAGCCCCACGCTCGCCACCTCTGGATATGTGAACACGGCATTGGGGACCTCCTTGAAGTCAATCCTCTTCTTGCCTTCTCCGAAAGCGTTGTTTACTGCGACCGCACCTTCCTTCGCCGCGATTGTCTCGAGCATCGGCTCTCCGATTACGTCCCCAGCAGCCCAGACATGAGGAGCCCGCGTGTGCATTTCATCATTGACCTTCACGAAGCCACGAGAATCGAGCTCAACCCCCGCCTTGTCGGCAGAGAGATAATCGGTATTGGGAACCCTCCCAGAAGCGAACAACAGCTGGTCAGCCTGGAACACCTTCTCATTGCCTTTCACCGTGCAGCGGACGACTCGCATTTCTCCCCTCTGAACGACCTCCGTGAGCTTAACTCCTGTCTGTATGTCGATGCCTTCGTCTTGCAGGTATCCCTTCAGTGCACTCGAGATTTCTGGCTCGTGCTCAGGCAGGATTCTATCGCTCCGCTGGAGGACGGTCACCTTTGTCCCGAAATGCGCGTACATCTGCGCAAATTCTAATCCAAGCGCCCTGCCGCCCACCACGATCATTGAACGAGGAAGTTTCTTCAGGCTGAGCGCCTCTTCGTTAGTGAGGTATCCTACCCCACCGACGCCTTTCACTGGGACCACCTTGGCCCTAGCTCCAGTGGCTATCAGGAACTTCTTCGCTTTGAGAACCGTGTCTCCAGCCTTCACCTCTTTCCTGGAAACGAAACGTCCCACCCCTGGCACATACTCGACATTTTGCAGACCATTGAGGACGTCGGCATATTTCTCATTCCTGAACCTCTCCACCAAGGCATCCTTCTCCTCTATCGCTTTCTTGAAGTCAAGCCTGGTCCTGCCATAGTGGATGGCGCCGAAGGAAGATTGAGTCAGCCCATGAAACGCGTTTCCGACGGTGATCAAGTTCTTGCTCGGCACGCAGCCCACGTTGACGCATGTCCCACCAACTGTCGCCCCCGAGGTCGCGTTTCCGCCAATCATCGCGGTCTTGATGCCGAGCTCATCAGCCTTGATGGCGGCCGCGAACGCTGCCGAACCCTGTCCAAGTATAATCAGATCGTAATCTTTCATGTTCATTCTACCTTTCCAGCAAGTCGGAGTTCGGGAGGCTGCCGGCAGATTTCCGCAGATGATTCGCCATGATTTCCAAGATCGGTAAGACTGTTTCTTTGCTCAAGGAATAGATTCTAGACTTCCCCAGTCGCGCTACTGTAATCAACCCGCAGACCACGCGACGCCGGAGGTTGTGGGAGGCGTTCGTCTGCTTCACACCAGCTTCATCACTGGTCTGCGTTAGACTCATAGCTGGTTCGCGAAGCGCGTGGAGTATGCGTACTCGCATAGGGCTGGCAAGGGCTTGAAAAAGGACCACGTGGGACTTGATCTCGACAACCTTGTCTGACATGAACGTCATATGTAATCAATGTCATATAAAGGTTCCGAATTGGTCTACTCCCGAGGGGAGCCGAAGGGCATGTTGGAGGTTCAGAATCAGCGGTGATTGATATCACGGGTTTGGCTGACCGGTGTCAACTGGCGCCGAAGCATCAATCAGTTTACTTGATAGCATAGAGAATATGTACTGCCGGAAGGACTTTTCATCCATGAATCACGTGTGGAACAACAAAGCGGGTTCACAGCGACCTGGGGGCGGGCTGAACGGATGAGCGTAGTTCTCTAAGTGAACCCCTTCCCGTTAATGGCCTCGGTTCGAATCCGAAGCAGGTGCTATGATTAGGCGTATATTCAGCCAAACAATCTAGCGGAGGGCATGAAAAACGAGTTTGTAGCCACGCTGATAGTTGTCCTAATCGTGGCTGGTGTGGGGGCCGGATACTTCTTCGGCCGCGCCGAGAGTCAGGTAACCGCAGGTTCTGGATGTGCAGACCAAGTCAGTCCGCAACCTTCTAACGTGAATTACTCCGATGTGTTCATTTTGTCTGCCCCCTCCGAGTCGAAGTTATGCGTCGTTTGGGCTCTCCCGGCGAACGGAAACAAGAGCAACGAAAGTTGGAATTTCGCAGCCGGCATCTCGTCCTACATCGGGGAGAACGGAACCTTGGTTACATGCAACAATGGGTGTGCCGGAATCAACGCATCGGTCTCTCCAATATCGGTCTCTTACCATGGAGCTACTAACGTCACAGCGACCTACACCGTATCGGCGTCCAAAGGAGCAGCCCAGGGGGTTTATTGGATGGCGATCGGAGGCTGCGAATGGATTCCCTTGGTTATTGGACCAATCCCTAACGATATCTCACGCAGCGAGATTCCACTTTGCAGTCCCACCCTGTATTCGACCCTCCCGACGTTTCAAATCGTGGGAGTAAGCAACATGGATGTCGTGGTAGTTGCCTGTGGTCCTGGCGTCGCGGGTCCGGTTGTACATCAGTGCGGATATGTGCAATAAGCTCTTCGTAATCCATGTGCTTTCCATCTAGTTGAGGACGTCATTCCCACATTGCAGATTCTCCGAGGCGTCGACGTACACATTCGAGATAGTCAGAATCAACTCGCATTTGCCTAATAAAGTTCACTCTGAGCTATTTTCAGATGGGCTGGAAGGAACCCAATCACTTCACATCCCGACACTTCCGGCCCAGGTGCTTGGCCCCTCCACGAGGACCGAGCTCGAACCAGACAGGAGTGTTTGGCAAGCCGCAGAGAAGTTCTGCCAGGCAACCCAAGCTAGGCCTTGGCGCGCAGCTCCCTGACCTGCTCTTCGACTGCGGCCAAGCGTCTGGTTACGTCCATACGCTTGTCCAGTTCGTCGATTTTCGTGCCGAGCGTCTCCTCCACCCTCTTGATTTCTGAATGGAGCACCTTGAAATCACCTTCCATTCTTGCGTTCATCGCCTTCAGTTCGCCTTTCACCTCGCCTATCTGCGGCATAAGCACCTTCTGAAGCCAGCCAGGAATCTTCTCGGCCATGTCTCGTAAAAATTACGCCTTGGTCGTATATAACCACCAATCAGGATAGCTACTATTGCCGATTTGAAGTGCCCAACCAATCCCATGGACGGGGACGCGGGAGGACGCGTGCACTCTGAGCTATTTTCAAGATGGGCCGGAGGGAACCTGACCACTTCACTCGTCTAGTTTTCCGGCCCAGACCCTTGGCCTCCTGACAAGGGTTCGAGACGGGGTGGGTACGAGCCTTTGGCACCGAACGGGGTTATAGATCGACATCGGATAGGATTGCCGATAACGTCGCCTAACAGAGCTCGGTCTAGGCTACTTTAGATAGTTCTCCCGGCCACATAAAATCTATCTATCGGACATAAAGCATTTGTATTCTGTCGTGATGGCTCTGTTATGTTGGCCTCAAAGAACTCTGGGCGACCCCAGAGAATTCGGCTGTTCCCTGTTATCGGAGTTGTTGCAATAGTCCTAGTCGCCGCGCTCGTGGCGTTCTTTGTAGTCCCTGACCTGAGGAACACCACACAAGTGACGTGTGTACAAATTGGTTCTATTGGCAGTCTGCGCGCGACTGTGCTGAATGACTCTGGGTTGCCAGTCGATGGAGCAAGAATATCTGGAACTGTTTCGGTGGAGTGCGGCAACGGTACCATGATTACCCCCATATACAATCTAGTTGTACCAGCTAGCGGAACGGTCAACATTCAACCCTCTTATGATGGGAAGTACAGTTTGGTTGTGACTCAGGGTAACCGTAATTACACCGTCTCCGTCAGCGTCGAGCCACAACAGTTGGTATGGATTACGATTCACATACCCTCTGGTCAGAGCTCATCGACTGTGAGCACTTGCATGCTACAGTGTTGATTCTTCCGTTACTCTTGCATGGGGCCTGTTATCACAGGTCCTAGACTCGGTAGCGAACAAGGACGTACTCGGTTCCATTCGACAGTGCAAGCGCCAAGTTTTCTCCAGTTCCCGATCGGACCCCAACTCTCTCTCCCTCCCTGCCGAGCCCGAAGGGCGTAGGCTGGCGCAGGCGAGCTTCCTTCCGTTTCCGTTACTTCGCACTCAACCTGATATGCATTAATGTACGGAAGGAGCATCAGAATCGCCAGATGGCCAAGGCGGATCAGACCTTGCACGAGATAAAAGAGGAAGTACGAGAGCGGATGGTGCTCTACAAAGAGCTAGTGGGCAGAGTCATCCCCGTTGACAAACCGACTGCCGCTGAGAAGAAAGCCATCAAGGGGAGGGACCTAGCCACAGAAAGAGAGCTAATGGGTGCCCTTGGCGTTCGCTATAGCGATTAAACGTCGCGCACTCCGAACAGCGGAAATGCTGGACCCGAAAGGAAGAAGGCGGTCGGAGATGCGATTCTAGCACTGGAGGAAGACCCGGTGCCCTCCAGGTTGTTAGATGTCGTGAAGCTGAAGAGATTTGCTTAATCGTCTTAGCGAATCTCCAGGGCTTGGGCCGTCATCTGGAATGGTGCCGCCCGAGTCTCGCCTGTCGAACGGACTGCATCATGGGCCATTTGGGAATCACTCCAAAAGTGGCGGCACCGCGAAACCACCAAAAGTCTTACAGAAGGCAGGCGAGTGGGATGGCGCACCCTGCTATTGAAAGTCCATGCGGTGCCGAAAGCCAGGAAGGCGGACGTGGTCAAGATAGACGACGAGACCTTCGAAGTTCGGGTCGACGAAACGGCAGAACGCGGAAGGGCCAACAGAAGGCTCCTAGAAATTATGTCAGATTATCTCGACGTCCCGAAATCGGAGCTGGCGCTAGTGAGCGGCGCCAGGGCGAGGAACAAAGTCATCATGGTGGCATCCTAGGGCCCGATTGGACCTCACCGCGGGTCTTTCATTGGGAAACACCTTATAATCTAAAACCCCTAAATCCAATCAGCCCCGAAGCATGCACTATCACGTGATTCTGACGAAAGAATGCAATCTGCTTTGCAAGTACTGCGGAGGTGGGAGTGACACCCCTCCCAAGGAAATCCAGTACTCCACGGCCGAACTCGGGTCGTTCTTGAGGCAGGACAGAAACCCGGTAGTCGAGTTCTATGGAGGGGAGCCCCTTCTGCGTGTTGGAACAATGCAGGCCATGATGGACGAGATGCCCGGGCGCTTCGTGCTGCAGACGAATGGGATTCATCTAGACAGGGTCGAGCCGAGGTATCTCTCGAAGCTCAGCACGGTCCTCGTCTCGATAGACGGGACAGAGGAAGTCACAGATAGGCAGAGGGGGAAGGGGGTCTACGAGCGCGTGGTGCGCAATGTTGAGCTAATCAGAAGGAGAGGGTTTAGGGGGGACCTGGTGGCAAGGATGACCGTGGCCCAGGGGACCGACATCAAGGAGAATGTGCGGCACCTTTTGCGCTCTGGGCTGTTCGACCATGTGCACTGGCAGCTCGACTTCGGGATGTTCTGGGAAGCAGGAGAATACACCGAACCGGGAATCCAGGAGTGGGTCGCGAAATACAACTCTGGAATCTCCTCACTGGTGGACTCGTGGGTGGACGAGATGGAGCGTGCGGGCAGAGTCGAGGGCATGGTTCCGTTCATAGGAGTCATGGAATCGCTGTTGTCGGGCGAGAAAGCCAGGTTGCGTTGCGGCTCAGGCCTTGATTTCTTTTCGGTTCTGCCCGACGGAAGAGTCTCCGTTTGCCCGGTCTCGGTCGACTTCGATTTTTCCATAGTCGGCTCCATTTTCAGAAACACCCCTGCATCTCTCCGCGATGTTGCAACCGTTGGTGATCCCTGTTCGTCGTGCGACATCATAGACGTCTGCGGGGGCAGGTGCCTGTTCGTCAACAGGTCACAACATCTGCTACGACAGGACGGCTATTCTCTAATCTGCACCACAGTGAAGCACTTGGTGAAGGAGCTGCGCGAAGCCCAACCGCGTGTAAAAGCTTTCGCCGAGCACGGAGTTGTGAAGCTGTCTGACTTCAAGTATCCTGTATTCAATAACGGCTGTGAAATCATACCCTAGGCGGAGACATGCGTGGCAGCACGGCTGTGAGCAATCCCTTGGTTGGTCCGCCTGACGACAGACGCTCCGGAGATGTCGGGGGCCAGGGCGATTGAATCGGAGGCGCATCCTGGGCCGCCAGTCTTCGGCTATCTTACAAGGAAGTTCGACAAGAAAATCCCGCTGTCTCTCACTTCATTCCGTACTGCGGTGACCATCGTCGGGTACATCAACACAATGGGAATGGAAGCCTTGGTCATGCTCGGTGTCTTTGGTTTCTTCACATTCTCCGGATTCCCGCAGTTACTCTTGATCATACAGGACTACGTCCAAGGGCCCTCTTCCACAGCTAATTCGGTGGTCTGAGGGTTAGGCAGCCAGGGAGGAATGGCAGTTGGACCAGCGGTAGTTGGCTTGCTCGCACTGAACGACTATTCGGGTTTGACCACGAGCTTCTACCTGATGATAGTGCTGATCTTCGTAGTGGGAACCGCTTTCCTCTTCATGCCGAAGTCTTCGACAAAAAAGAAGAGGGCCCTGTTCTGACGACAATCCTGCTCCACCGACAAACCTTTCCGGATGCGATTCCGAGTCAGTAGAGGAAGAACGTTGTCGTCGCATTCGCGCCTTCGGAACAGAAAGGGCGAAGAAGGATTTCACGCCATGCCAACGTTTGAGCTTAAACGAAAGATGCAGAACCCGGGGCAAATCCACGCACAAATTGGGGTCAGGGCCGGTCTTGTGGTCGCCAACCTGGGCCGCTGGAACGGATTCTTCACTGTTCCCTTCTCGAAGGCCATAGGAGAGAGAGGGAAGGCATACGCAATCGGCCATGATTCCAGAATACTTCAAGGCCTGAGGGAGAACTTGAAGCAGCACGGTGCGGTCGAAAGCACGGTCGTGGCTACGGAGGCAGACGTGGCGAGAACCGCGCTCCCGGATGCTTCGATCAACATGGCCTTCTTCGCCAACGTCCTCCACGACATAAGAGACAATGGCGCTTTCTTGAGGGAGGTCGCTAGAATCATGAAGCCAGACGGGATTGCCGTGGGCATCGACTGGAAGAAGGAGGACAGCACGTTCGGGCCGCCGTCAGAAATCACGCTCACCGAAGTCGAGTCCAGGCGAATATTTGCGGAAAACAGCTTCGAGGTGCTCAAGAGGGTCGACGCAGGGCCTTTCCACTACGGTCTCCTATGCATGCAAGTCCCTCGCGCCGTGCCAAATTCTCGCGTTTTTCACGCATCGTGAACACGATCATCTGTTTGTCCATCTGTGCTCCGTTAAGATTGGGTCTCGTAGCGCCCTTTTTGCGGATTCACATGGGTGTTAGTATGGGCCGGAAGGAGCCTGACCACTTCACATCGCGATATTTCCGGCCCAGACCCTTGGCCTCCCTGACACGAACCGAGTCGATGAGGACTCGAAGGCATGGCACCGAGCAGTGCCGGTGAACTCAACAGCTACCTAACTCTGCGGCCCGTATTTAGTCACCCACGCGCTGCAATCCTTACGGCCTTCACTCGAATTCCGTGCGTTGTTTCTCTGCCTGTTTGATGATGTATTGGATCACGAAGATGGTGACCTCGCCGTGGTGGGGCACCCAAGTCGTCAGGACCCGGTCTCCTAATTTCTTCTTGAAGGTGGCGTGCTTCCCGGACCGTACCTCTTCAAACCCGTTCGCCTTCAGAATGTCGACTACCTTACGACGAGGGAGAGGACGCAGTCTTGCCATGGAGTATGCTTTCCGGAATGCGTACAGGGATGTTCGCCAGGGTGAGCGACATCAGCTCGTCTAGAGACGGCTTTCGGGTATCTGGATCCCTGAGGTATTCGTTGATCAGGTCTGCCAGATTCTCCTTGACCTCCTTTTCGGTCCTGCCCTGAGTCGCGACGTCGAGAATCGGTGAGGACGCGACGAACCACTTGCCCTCCCTCGTGATGAGGACCGGAACGGGCACCTGAAGCGTCATACGACCTGTTCTATTGGACCCGTCTATTTGGGCTTATCGAAGGAGTTCGACCACTTGATTCGTCGATTTTTCCGGCCCAAACCCTTGGCCTCCTTGACGAGGATTCGGGGCGGGTGGGTCCGGAGCCTTGGCACAGTGCAGCATCGTCACATTACAGCCTCTCCACATTCTCTTTTTTCGCTATTTACGCGCCAACGCATTCGAAGCTATGTTCAATAGGACGGGAATTGTGCCGGACCATGATTCGTTCAGCCTACGACGAAGCGTGAGTTAAGCACCGTTCCCGTTCGGCAGAGCGGGGGAAATCCTGCGTGCTACGACCCACCTACGCGTCGCAATCTTACGCACCTTCTTGAACCCGATCTTCTCAAACATGCCCAAGGTGCCACTGCATAAGAACGAATTGGAAGTCTTCTCCCCGGTGTAGTCCTCTGGATAAGCCTCGACCGTTCCGCCGCCGGATTGAGCGATAAATCGAAGCGCTTCGCGGAGAGCGAAAGTGGCAATGCCATCTCCTCGACGTTCCCGGTCGATGAAGAAGCAGGTAATGCGCCAGTCTGGAAGCTTGCGCAGTCCCTCCTCGTAGACCTTCTTGCTCCGAATGTTGGGGAGTTCCGCGGTGGGGCCGAACTGGCACCACCCAATTGCGTTCTGGCCGTCAAAGACGAGCGCGGCGTGCGCCTGCCCTTGCCGGACTAGGACCTTCTTCATCGCTTTGTATGCCGCGTAACCATGTCTCTTCTCCCCTGGCTTAAGATGATAGGAGATGCACCAGCACCCGCCGAAAATCCCATTGTGCTTCTCCACGAGTCGGGCAAAGGCGGGCCATGTCTTGGCCGTGAGCGGCTTCGACGTGAGAGCCATCGTCTCCGCGTTGAAGGGCTTGCATATATAGCTGGGTTCGCCTCCAAAACGAGGTCACGTGGCGATGGCAGAGTTCCTAGAAGTCCCTGGCGGAAAGATTGCCTACGACGTCGCCGGGCCCGAGGGAGTGTCCTCAATCGTTCTAATCCACGAAGGGATAACCGACCGAAGACTGTGGGACCGGGAGTTCCCCGCCCTTGCCAAAAGCCACCGCGTGGTACGCTATGACCTTCGGGGGTACGGCGGGTCCACTCCCGCGGAACTGACGTTCTCATCAATCGATGATCTCAAAGCGATCTTGGACCACCTGAAGCTCGAACGCCCCCTCATCGTAGGGCCGAGCATTGGAGGAAGGATAGCCCTGGATTTCGTGATCGCTCACCCTGGCTTGGTACGGGGGCTTCTCTTAGTCTCCCCCGGCTTCTCGGGGATGGACTACCCGATGTTCCCAGAAGGGGTTTTCAACGTCGACGAGAGGGCGTCCAAGGCGGCCTACGAGGCGTACAAGGCAGGGAAGGTCGACGAAGCGATCGAACATCTCCGCGGGCTGTGGGGAGCCGCACTCGAAGGGAAGGACCTCGAACTCTTTCGGGCCATGGTGCGCAAGAACTCGGACGAAGTCTTCCTGGACCGCTCCGGCCAGCACGAACTCCCCGTGGAACCCAAAGCCGCGACCCAGCTGTCCAACCTCAACATACCCATACTAATCCTCGTCGGAGACCGTGACAACCCTGCTCAGCCGCACATAGCTCGCTACTTGGCGAATTATGTCCCCGGCGCCAAGATGCGGGTGGTCTCAGGCGCAGACCACTTGCTGAATCTTACAGCCCCAAAAGCGTTCGACGAAGCTGTTGAGGAAGCGATGAAGTGGTAGTCTTTGCCGGGCAGAGTGATGGACGATTAATGGGTGGGAAGGAAGCGGTGTTCAAGACGGTACTACTGACATCCTAGATGGCGTGCTATCAGCGGCTGGGTTCTCTGCTGCCCTGTCAAACACCATGCTTAGACTGTCCAATGGAGAGAACAAGTCAACTCGCCACCGTCAAACCTCCGTAATCAGCTTGAATAGAGCCTCTTTTACTGAACACAGCTTATTCTGGGCTACTTTCAAAATGGGCCGGAAGGGATTCGAACCCTTGGCCTCCCGATTATCAGTCGGGTGCTCTAGCCAAGCTGCTCCCCATGTGGGACTGAGCTACCAGCCCAGGCCCCGGGGCGCGTGACATCCTCTATAAGCGTGCGAACCACGGCGGCTCTAACGGACCATTCTTTCCGGAGACCATCCCTCCTAGTTTAAAATGCCCAGAAGAGCCGTCGGAGTGTGGGCCGGTAGTTCAGCGGTACGAACGTCCGCCTTGCACGCGGAAGAACCCCGAAAGGGCTCCAAGGTCGGGGGTTCAATTCCCCCCCGGTCCACCTACTCCTAATCTCTATATCATCCCAATGTGTGCAGCCAGAGCATGACCATGGAAGAACCTACTGTCGCGAAGGCGATGTCGCAGACGGTGATGGCGATCGAGCTAAACGTCAGCGCTACTGACTGCGCCAAGGCGATGGCGAAGAAGGGGGTCAGCTGCGCTGTCATCACGCAGAGCGGCTCGGCCATCGGGATTGTGACCGAACGAGACCTCGTTTCCAAGGTGCTCGCAGAATCGATAGATGGGAAGAAAGTGCTCGTGCGCGATATCATGTCTACGCCGCTGATCACCATCAGTCCCAGTTCTTCCCTGACCGGTGCGGCCGAATTGATGGCCAGGTATCGCGTGAGACGACTCGTTGTCGTCGATCAAGTTGGGACTCTGGTCGGGATAATCACGACGGGCGACATCGCCAGGTCGCTCGCCGAGAAGCAGGGGTATCGCGAAGCAACCCTCAACGCCATGGCTCGGTTCAGCGAGGGGGGGCTGGAAAATGGTCCTTACCAGTAGCGCTACTCGACCCGGAGCCTGACCCCTCCGGACCGCGTCGTCCGCAGAGGGATAGTCACTTCGAGGATTCCGTTGTTGTAGGTCGATTTGGCGCCCTTTGGGTCTACTGAGCCTGGGAGGTCGAGCTTCTTGTAGTAACCCCTGTTCTCGCTTTCTACGGAAATAACGACTGAGTTTTCGTCCACCGTGACGTTGATGTCTTCTTTCCGTACCCCTGGCATCTCAGCTATGACCCTGACATCCCTGTCTGAGGTGACGATGTCTACGAGGGGTTCGCGCTTATCTTGGATGGACTTCCAGGCTTTTCCTTCCTTGCGGCTCACGTTCCCGAACTCCCTCACCACCGGCTTCCCGTCTGGTCCGATTGTCACTGAATATCCGTAGACAAATGGACCAATCTCCTTCCTTACACCCCCTTCGGGTGTCTTCGACTCCCTCACGAGGTTCTTTGGAAGCTCTTTCTCGAGGTCCTTGAACTCGACTGAGAAAGCCCTCTCCATCTCCCTCATCATCTCGTCAATATCAGGAAGACCCCACGGAACGAAGGGAGACCTCCGCCTCCTTCGGAAGCCCCAGTCGTCTTCATCGCTGCCTTCCATGCTTCTTTCGAGCGACCCATGGATGGATTTAATCCTTTCATAGAGCATAGTCCCGACGGGCCAGAGGGCGGCAGCTGCGGAAAGACTTTAACAGCTGCATCGTGTTTGAAGAAATCAGAATGTCGGTTGCGTTGTATGCGAAGATAACGGCGCTCTTCTTCGTACTCACAGCATTGCTGATGGTTATCGGGTACCTCGTAGGATGGTACTTCTTCGGCGACCCTGTTGCATTTGTAGGTCTCGCGCTGGCGCTTGCTGCTGTAGTCAACTTCGTTTCATACTACTACAGCGACTCTCTCGTACTCAGGATGAGCAAGGTCAAGATTGTTCAGGAAAACGAATATCCGACCCTGTTCAGGATTGTGAAGAATGTCGCGCAGAAGGCGAACATCCCCATGCCAAGGGTAGGCGTAGTCGACTCGCCTCAGCCTAACGCCTTCGCGACGGGGAGAGGGCCAAATAGGGCCGTGGTATGCACCACATCCAGCATCCTCCAGACGCTCACCCCTGATGAGCTGGAGGCAGTCATCGGTCACGAGATAGGGCACGTGGTACACCGCGATGTCCTGATGTCGAGCGTGGCGGCTACTATGGCCGGGGCAATCTCGTACATAGGGCAAATCGCGATGTTCTCCATGATCTTCGGCGGCGGAGGGAGGAACAGGAACGGCGGGTCCCCACTCGCCCTGTTGGCCATCATCCTGGTACCGCTGGGGGCCACATTCGTACAGCTCGGCATCAGCAGGAACGATGAGTATAGCGCCGACGAATATGGCGCGAAACTCACTAAGAACCCTGCCGGGCTGGTGACGGCGCTGGAGAAGATCACTGCCAAGGCGCAGACGAGGCCCATCGCCACACGCGCCTCGAAGGCGCCCTCACCAGCGACTGCCTCGCTCTGGATCGTCAACCCGTTCCGCGGGAACTCGCTCGCTGAGATGTTCTCTACCCATCCTTCTCTGCCTCACAGGGTAGAAAGGCTTAGGAAGGTCGGCCGACAAATGAACGTCTACGTCCCCTAGCCAAGCAGGAGTCGCGCCAGGGCTAGGACGGCGCCCATCTCCAGCACGTCGTCCTCCCTCGCCTGGCTCTTGGGGGCCTGCTCGGAGGGAGTCTGGGGGACACCCATAGAAATGGAAAGAGACGGAAGAAGCACGGTTGGGAAGAGAGGAGGGGAGTAGCTGAACTGCTGTGACTGGGATGGGGGCGGCGGAGTCAGCGCTGCAGCCGTCGAGGCCTGAACTGTGGCAGCATCCCTGCTTAAAGTAGGCGGCGGCTGTGCATTTTGCATGATCCTCCTGGGTGCCTCCCTCGGCGGCCCCGGGGATGGCCGCTGGCTGGGGCGCGAAGAAGCCAGAAGCGCGGGGATCACCATGAGGAACCCGAAGACCGACAGCAGGTAGAAGCCTGCGAAGATCCCTGCGATAATGAGGAACAGGCCGAATATCAGCAGATTCCTGTTCATGGCAGAGGTAAGAGTGACGGGTGTGCTTTAAGGATTGAAGTGGGCCGGGGCGGAGTTGAACCGCCGACCTTGGCGCTCCTTCTGATTCGCCGTCTTCTGCTAGCAAGTGTCAGAGCTTTACGGGCTTCAGCCTGACGTCCTAACCATGCTAGACGACCGGCCCTTGGTTAGACCGCCTTCGAACCTGCCTTTTATCCTTAGCATGCTTGGCCAGGCAGCTGAAACTGCGCGCCGTTCGCCGATTGACGAGAGTGGCTCAGCCAGCATTCAATCAATTAAATAGCCACGCGGAAGGACGAGGCCTGAAGATGACAGTAAATTCCGAACTCCAGGGATTCCACAAGCTCTCCATGGGTGAGAGGAGAGAGCTGCTGAAGAAGGTTGTCGGGCTCACCGATGAAGAAGTCGACGTGGTAGCCGGGACAGGATCGCTCCCGCCTGAGACCGCGGACCACATGATTGAGAACGTAGTTGGCGGATACACGTATCCCCTCGGGATAGCCACCAACTTCCGCATCAATGGCAAGGATTACTTAATCCCCATGGCTCTCGAAGAACCTTCAGTCGTGGCTGCGGCTAGCAACGCCGCCAAGATGGCAAGGGTGAAGGGGGGGTTCAAGGTGACGAACACCGGCCCGGTGATGATCGGCCAGGTGCAGGTGGTCAAAGTCCCGAAGCCAGAAGAGGCCAAATCGCGTTTGCTCTTGAGGAAGGCCGACGTCTTGAAGAAGGCGAACGAGCAGGACCCGATGCTCGTCTCCCTCGGCGGGGGGGCCAAGGACCTCAATGTCAAGGTGCTTTCCAGCATCAAGGGGCCAATGGTTGTAGCTGAACTCATAGTGAACACCGGGGACGCTATGGGTGCAAATGCCGTCAACACCATGGCGGAAGCGGTAGCCCCCATGGTGGAAGAAATCACCGGCGGGAGAGTGTTCCTCAGAATCATCTCGAACTTGGCCGACAGAAGGTTGGTCAGGGCAACTGCCGTCTTCGACAAGGAGGCAATCGGAGGGGAAGACGTGGTAGACGGTGTGGTCTATGCGTACGCTTTCGCAGACGCAGACCCCTACAGGTGCGCCACACATAACAAGGGGGTAATGAACGGGGTAGTAGCGGTTGGGATAGCCTGCGGGCAGGACATCAGGGCGCTGGAAGCCGGAGCTCACAGCTACGCCTCAAGGACGGGCAAGTACAAGCCGATTACGACGTGGGAGAAGAACACCGACGGGGACCTCGTCGGGACTCTCGAGATGCCGATGGCCGTGGGACTGGTGGGTGGTGCGGCGAAGACACATCCGACTGCAAGGGTGAACATCAAGATACTTGGCGTGAAGACTGCTACCGAGTTAGCCGAGGTCCTTGGGGCCGTCGGCCTCGCCCAGAACTTCGCCGCCCTGCGCGCCTTGGCCAGCGAAGGAATCCAGAGGGGACACATGAAGTTACACGCACACAACGTCGCCTCCTCTGCCGGTGCTACAGGAGACCTGATTGACCTCGTGGCTGCGAAGCTGGTCGAAGAGAGGAGAGTCAGATTCGACAGAGCAAAGGAGCTGGTCGAGGAGTACAGAAAGAAGAGCGCTTAACTTCAGGGCTCACACAAATCACCTCTGTGAATCTCTCGAATGGCCTTCGGCTTAGGTGAATCTAGCCTCACAAGTTTGCGAATCCGCCCCGGGAGAAGAAGCGCTGAACGCGTCTGCACTAGATCAACATGTTTTGGAGAAGCTCCAAGAGTCTGACAGACTGAACTGTGAAAGAGTCCGGAAAGTCCTATAAGCGGAACGGCTCGGCGGCGCCGGAGTTGCGGGGTTCACCCAGGCGCCTTGAATCGGTGCTGCCGCGAAGTAAATATCTTCTAGCTGTTGCAACCGTGGTCTTCGTCGTAGGGTTCCTGGAGGCGGCGGACTTCGTCAACATACCCTTCGGCCCTTGGTTCTCTTTCGTCACGAGCTCAATCCTCTCTTCTGCGACCCTGACCACTTTCATGACAAAGTACGGTTACGCCAGCCTGTTCGGCCTCATGGCGCTAGAGAGCGCGTCCCTCCCTGTCCCCAGCGAGGTAGTCCTTCCCCTGGCAGGCTACTTCGTTCGGACAGGCGTGCTGAACTTCTGGGTGGCGGTGGGCGTCAGCACTGTAGCGAGCCTGGCGGGGGCGCTCCTAGATTACTTCCTGGCCATCTGGCTGGGAAGGCCTTTCGTGGTCGGACTGCTGAGGCTCTTCAGGTTGCACAGGGACATCCTAGACAGGGCGGAGGCATGGTTCGGACGTTCGGCCCAATGGACGGTCTTCGCTGCCAGGTTCATACCAGGTCTGCGGACAGTCATCTCTCTGCCAGCGGGACTGTTCGAGATGAAGCTGTCCCGCTTCGTTGTGATGACGGTCGCAGGGTGCTTCCTGTGGTCTGTCGTCCTGATCTACGCCGGTTACCTAGCGGGGGCCGTCACAGGGAGCACCTTCGCGTCGTCGTCTGCTGTGGTGGACGGGCTTTCGGGGATCCTCGCAGCCATTTCCGCGGTCTACATAGGTTTCTACTTCTACTCCGGACTCCACATCAAGGAAGGGGTTGCAGGTCCATCATCGGGACCCTGACGCCCTTGGCCTTCGCTGTCTTCACCGCCTCTTCGTACCCTGCGTCCACATGCCTTGCCACCCCTAAGCCTGGGTCGTTTGTGAGTGCCCTCTCGATTCTGGCATCTGCTTCACGAGTACCGTCGCACAGGACCGCCAGGCCCGCGTGAATCGAATACCCTATCCCGACGCCGCCGCCGTGGTGGACGGACACCCAGGACGAGCCCGACACGGCGTTGAGCAGCGCGTTGAGGATAGGCCAATCTGCGATGGCGTCGGATCCGTCTTTCATACCCTCGGTCTCGCGATAGGGTGACGCTACGGAACCTGAATCGAGGTGGTCCCGCCCTATGATCACAGGGGCTGAGATTTTACCGTCCCTCACCATACCGTTGATTATCTTGCCGAACCTCGCCCTCTCGCCGTACCCCAGCCAGCATACCCGGGCTGGGAGGCCCTGGAAACGGACCCTGGAGTGGGCTTTCCGTATCCATCTTACAAGCGATTGGTTGTCGGAGAACTCTCTGATTATAGCTTCGTCGGTGGCATAGATGTCTTCCGGGTCGCCTGACAATGCGGCCCAACGGAATGGCCCTCTCCCCTCGCAGAAGAGAGGCCTGATGTATTCGGGGACGAAGCCGGGTATCCTGAACGCGCCTTCGACCCCTGCGTCCTGCGCCATCTTCCTGATGTTGTTTCCATACTCGAACGCTATTGTGCCATTCTCCTGGAACTTCAGCATCGCCCTGACATGCTTGGCGATGGACTTCATTGAGCGGTCCAGGTATGCCGTGGGGTCTGATACCCTCAACGACTCCGCCTCATTCACCCCCAGGCCCTCCGGTATGTACCCGGCCAGCGGATCGTGGGCTGCCGTCTGGTCCGTGAGGATATCAGGCTTGAAGCTCGACCGAAGCAGCTCAGGGAGCACCTCCGCAGCGTTACCAAGCAAGGCAACCGAGAGAGGCTCTCCGTGTTCGGCTGCCCCTCGGACTAGCCCGAGCGCCTCCTTCACGTTTTCTGTCATGACGTCGCAGTATTCCTTGTCGAGACGGCGCTCTATCGCCCTCCTGTCCGCTTCTACCACCAGGGCCACCCCGTCGTTCATGGTCACGGCCAGAGGCTGAGCCCCACCCATCTCTCCCAGCCCAGACGTCAGCGTGACCTTGCCTTTGAGGGAGCCACCGAAGTGCCTGTGGGCCACAGCCGCGAGAGTTTCATAGGTCCCCTGGAGTATCCCCTGGGTTCCGATGTACATCCAACTCCCGGCGGTCATCTGGCCGAACATGGTGAGTCCTCGTTCTTCCAGCTCCCTGAAGTAGGCCCAGTCTGCCCACTTCGGGACGAGCATCGCATTTGAGATGAGCACCCGCGGGGACTCGGGGCTCGTCCTGAAAATCCCGACCGGCTTGCCCGACTGGATGAGGAGGGTCTCGTCGTTCTCGAGAGACTTCAGCGACCGCACAATGGCGTCGAATGCTTTCCATGACCTCGCCGCCTTCCCCGTACCCCCGTAGACTATCAGATGCTCAGGGTCCTTGGCGACCTCGGGGTCGAGGTTGTTCATCAGCATCCTGAGGGCGGCCTCCTGGTGCCAACCCTTGCAGGAGATGGCTCCACCCCTCGGCGCTCGGACCTCGTGTCGCTGCATGAGGGTCTGGGCCTCTGACGCGATTTAAGACTTCAGGCCCACGAGCGGCAAGCCTTATCACGCATGGGTGTTCCTTGGGGAGAGGGTGTTCGTTTGTTCGACCTCGCTTTGGTCCACGCAGGCGAGCTTGTGACATGTGCCGGAGAGAGTGAGACGGCCGAAGAGGAGCTAAGCGTCGTGGAGGATGGGGCGCTTCTGGTATCAGGCGGGAAAATTGCCTGGATTGGGACAACCAAGCAGTTGCGTCAGAAGTCTATTGGCAAGGTGGAGCGGACGGTCGACGCGCTGGGAAATCTCGTGACCCCTGGTTTGGTCGACCCGCACACCCATGCGATATTCGCGGGGAGCAGGGAGGACGAGCTCGAGAGGAAGATTTCCGGAGAGAACTACATGTCAATTCTTGCGCGAGGTGGTGGGATACTGCGGACGGTACGCGAGACCAGGGCGTCGACCATCGCAGGATTGGTTGGGGAGTCGAAAAGGCGCCTTGACCAGCTGCTGATGAACGGGGTCACCACGATGGAAGTGAAGACAGGGTATGGGTTGGACCTCGCGGGAGAGAGCCACATGCTCGCAGCGATTCGTAGGCTGAAGGCTGAGACTGCGGTGGAGCTTGTCCCCACGTTTCTAGGGCTCCACGCAAGGCCGCCAGGGGCGGGGGGCTCGCACGGGTACGTGGACTCTGTGATACGTAACGTCCTCCCTGCCATAGCTGAGATGAAGGACCGGCCGGTGTTCTCCGACTCCTTCTGTGAAGAGGGGGTTTTCACTGCAACCGAGTGCTCGAGGTATCTCAGAGCTTCGAGAGATCTCGGATTCGCCCTCAAGATACATGCAGACGAGTTTGCCGAGTCGGGGGGAGCCGCCCTGGCCGCCGAGGTTGGATGCGTCTCTGCAGATCACCTTGGTAGAAGTAGCAGAAATGGCATCAGAGCCATGGCCGAAAGAGGGGTAACCGCTGTTCTACTCCCGGGGACTTCGTTCTTTTCTTCAATCCCGTACGCGGACGCTCGTGGAATATCGGCGGCAGGGTGCAAGGTGGCCCTGGGAACAGACCTTAGCCCGAATTCCTGGGTGGAGTCTCCTCAGCTCGTGATGAGTCTGGGGTGCATGGAGATGAAGATGAGCCCCGCCCACGCGCTCCTGGGTTTCACGAAGTACGCTGCACGGGCGGTCGCGAGAGACGACCTGGGCGTGCTCGCCGTCGGGTCCCAGGCAGACTTCGTAGTGCACGAAGTGTCGAGCTACAGGTTCCTTCCATACAGAGTGGGCGGTTCGTATGTCAGGAAGGTGTTTAAGCGGGGAAGGCAAGCATACCATGCGGGAGAGGACTAGGGGAGCTTCCCAGCGAGCGTCGCTCCAGCCAAGGACTCGACCTCCTCGCTTTGGGACCGGTCTCCCTTCAAGAGAGGAGAGATGGACCTGACGAACTCCGACAACACCTTCGTATGTTCTGACAAACCGCCTTCGGCTTCGCCGATCGTGTTGGAAGAGCAAATCAGTTCGACTGCAAGGATCCGGGACACGTTGGCGGCCACCTGCAATGCTTTCACACCAGCGTTGACCCCGTGGCTGGCGTGGTCTTCGATCCCCCCAGAGACATTTGAAGGGTAGGACGATTCAGGGTAGATGTTCTTAGCGTTGTCTGCGTTCAGTGCGGTGGCGGTGTACTCAAGGAGCATCAGCCCAGACTCCAAGCCGGGTTTGGCGGCCATGTACTTCCTGTCAGGAGGGGTCTTCGAAAGCAGGAAGTGGGTCCTGGAGAGCGATATGACCCCGAGATAAGACAGGGCGAGGGACATCAGGTCGAGGGACATCGCCACAGGCTGTGCGTGAAAGTTCCCCCCATGCAGCACCTCCCCGTCTTCCAGGAGGACAGGGTTGTCTGACACAGAGTTCATCTCGTCTACTACGATTTTCTCTGCGAAATCCAGCGCGTCGCTCAGCGAGCCATGTACCTGAGGGGCGCACCGAATCGAATAGGGGTCCTGGGGGACAGGTTCAGGCCGCATCCTTCTGCTCCCCTTCAGGAAGCCGCGGAGCTCCCTCGCCACGGAGTTCTGGCCAGGGTCTAACTTCATCCCGACCAGCTGTTCCTGAAATGGCTGTGAGCATGCGCCAAGCGCTTCCGCGGTCATTGCAAGCGCCGAGTTGGACGCCCTCAGCAGGGTGCGCCCTCTCTGGACCGCCACGCACCCGAGCGCCGTCGTGAACGCGGTCCCATTTATCAACGACAGGCCTTCCTTCGCCATCAGATGCACCGGCTTCAGCCCTGCGGCCGAGAGGGCTTTGTTCGAATCTGTCAGCCTCCCATCATGATACGCCTTCCCCTCCCCCACGAGGGTCAATGCCATGTGTGCCGAGGGCGTCAGGTCCCCGGACGCCCCGAGCGAACCGAACTCGGGGACAAGAGGCGTCACCCCCCTGTTTAGCATCCCCATGATGAGGCCAGCGACTTCTTTCCTCACTGCGCTGTTCCCGTTCAGGAGGCTGTTGAGGCGAATCAGCATGGCAGCCCGCACCACAGGTATGGGGAGAGGTGAACCGACTCCAGATGAGTGGCTCCTAATCAAGTTGAGCTGGAGCTCTTCCAAGTGCTCCGAGTCCACAACCTTGTCGGCGAGTGAACCGAAACCGGTATTGACCCCATAGACAACCTCTCCGCCTGCCAGCTTCCCTTCGAGGAGAGCACGGAACTTCGCCAGTCGCTTCAGACTGGCCGGGCTTGCCCTCACGGTTGCACCGCCCTCGGCTACGCTCATGGCTGAGCGAAGCGTTAGGGAACTCCCGTCTACCACTACTGCCAATCTTGCTGCCATCGAACGCAGGGCGAAAAGCACGCCACATATCTTTAACTGGATTGGCTTCATACTCGGCTCGTTGCGGACCCCGGCACGATATCCAGCCCCGAGGTACACCGACCACGAAGATCTGAGGCTGACACGAATCATCAAGCGTTCAACGAAAGCACGGCGAGGGGGGGTGAACGTTGTTGGGTTCCCGTTCGACGGGGCAGTCCTTGGAAGGAGGGGAGCCGCGGGCGGTCCAACCGCGATACGTGAAGCCATGTCTGCCTTCTCCAATTACAACGTGGAGCTTGGTGTCAGTCTCAAGGGAGCACATGTCTTCGATCTGGGCGACCTTGTCGTTGACCAATCAAATACCATCGCTTCTCACATGCGAATCGAGTCGGAGGTCGCGGAGGATATCGACCCGGAGTCTCTCCTGTTGGTCCTCGGAGGGGACAACAGCGTGTCACTCCCGTGCATCCGTGCTGCCTCGAAGGGACTCGGGGAGTTGGGGCTGGTGGTCATCGATTCGCACTTAGATCTTCGGGGGGAAATCGATGGAAAGCCGACGAGCGGGTCGTCCTACGGGCTGGCGGTCAAGACACTGAAGGGCCTCGACCCGCATAGGGTAGTGGAAGTAGGCATGCATGGCTTTCTGAACTCTAAGGACTACTACGAAAAGGCGAAGCGGCTTGGCATAACGGTCGTCACGGCGAGAGAGGTCTGGGAGAAGGGACCGGAAGCTGTGGCGCAGTTGGCGTATGCGAAGGCTTCCCGTGGCGCAGAAGCGGTGTATCTTAGCGTCGACCTGGACGCGGTTGACCTCGCGTACGTCTCTGGGGTGAGCGCGCCCAGCGCAGGCGGAATATCTGCTGACCAGTTGTTCAGGATGGTGTACGAGATTTCGCGGAAGGATAAGGTGAAGTGCGCCGACGTGGTGGAACTCGCCCCACTGCTTGATCCCTCGGGGCGGTCGGCGAGGGTTGCCGCGGCTGCGGTCACATACATCATCGCAGGCTATGTGGCGAGGAGCAGCCAGGCTGCTCGGAACTAGATCTGGAAAACAGCGACCGCGTCCAGGTCGAGGGAGAACGTCGTCCGTCCCTAGGTCCGGAGCAGACCGGAGGGGACCTCCAAGCCCTAGTCTCAGACCAAGCAGCGTGAAGTGACGAGCGGTGTCCGTCTATGAAAGAGATAGTCCACCTGTGTGACCACGGAGAGTCAAGGAGAACTTCGCGACAGACACGTAGTTGAGGTAGAGCACGACCGCCGCGAAAGCTGGCAGGACGAAGTAGGTGAAATAATACAGTATGAGGTTTGAAGCGAGAGCATCGGCAAGGGCTACCGGAAGAAGATACAGGCTCACCAGGCCTGCGACTGACACGCAGCATGACGAGCCAAGGACGACTCCCACTACAGGCAATAGGACAAATGACCTCGCCATCTTGGTAGCCGTGCAGAGTTTCCCCAGCTCTCTCGTCTTCACAACGTTCGCCACGACAAGGACAGCGATGACGACTGCCAACGAGATACTGTAGAAGCTGAGGACCACAGAGAACTCTGGAGGGAATGCGAAAATTATGGCTGGATTGTAGGACAGGTCTAACAGCGCGCTGAGCAGTGATGGTGGCACGAAGGTGTCTGTGTACACCAGAAGCGCGGGTGTCGAGACGCCGAGGAGCTGGGGCCCTTGGATGGCAGTCACGATGCCCTCAAGGATGAACCCGTAGAGCAGCAGGTGGGTCGCGAGATAGGCCCCGAAGACGGCAGGACCGAGGGCTGTCTTTAGGGAGCGTACGAAGTCGAGCAGGACGGCGCGCAAAGGGAAGGCTAGCACCATGAAAACGAAACCCGTCCAGAAGGCTAGGGCGCCCGCCAATTCTGCTGGGTTCACCGATGGGGCGGCCCAGATGTAGCCGTAATATGACAGAGCCAGACCGAGGATGAGGGCTGCGGACAGGGGGACAAGGGCCACCCGATGATGTCGTGGCCTCGCGCTCCTCTCTTCGACCATCAGAGTCTAAGTGCGGCGAATCCTTGCGGTATTTACAGCCACCGTGCGGATGTCCCTCTTCCCGCTCCGGCGAATGATTAATACGCGGAGTCGCGTCGCGGTCATCGGAAAGGCCTTGGGGATGGCGCTGCAACCGAGGGTGACGGCTCTAGTGCTGGGAGGCATCGGTGTGGTAGGAGGCGCGTCGACGGTCTACGCCGTCGTGGTTGACAGCGTCCCTGCCATAAGCCCTGCCGAAGTGAGGAGCATGGTATGGGGGTCATACGCCTTCGCAGCGATTTTCTTGGCAGGCATCGTGGCCGTCCTCGCCGGCTTAATATTGTACGTCCGCGGCAAGGCCCGCGGGCAAGCATGGTCCTCCACAATCCCTCTCACCCCAGGCTCGTTAATCCCTTACCTGCTCTCAACGAAGCGCTATAGGCGCATCTTCTCGATATCCACAATCCTGTACGGCGCGCTCTATGCTTTCGCGACGAGCATGATTGTCTATCAGCCTACGGTGAACTTCGTCCAGTCGTACAACGCCACGTTCCCTTCCGCCTTCGTCTCAGTCTGCTGTGGACCCCCTCTGTCGATCCCCACTGTGACAGCGTATCTCGTGAACCACGTTGGTCTCTTCATCGTCCCCCTAGATGTCCTCCTGCTGCTCACAGTTGCGCCTTTGGTCGGGCTCAACGTCGCTTTCGCGCTATTCGCCCACGATAGCAGCGCCGGAGGGGCCTCGAAGTACGGGCTAGGCGGCTTAGGGGCTGTGGTGGGACTATTCACCGGCTGCCCCGCGTGCGCGGGGCTCTTCCTCGCCGGCTCGATAGGCGGGACAGGAGCCGTCGCTTTCGCTTCGGTCCTCTCATATTACCAGCCTGAGTTCATTGCGGCGAGTCTTCCGGCGCTGCTACTGACGCTCTTCCTTGTCTTGCGCAGCCTAGCGCGCGCGTTCAGTGGGGGATGTCCAATCCCACAGAAAGCACGGGACTACGCGCCCCGCAGATGACATGACGAGATTAGACCTTTCCTCGGAGCACGTGCCAGGCGACTGAGGTCACCGCGGCGCTGTACCTGTCTGTGCGTTTCGTATAAAGGAATCGAAACCAACGCAGGCAGACACCTGCCATGATGGGTGTAGAGTCACTGCTTCTTCTGGCTTTCCTTCAACTCAGTTGTAGCCTTCTCGATGTCGAGGAGTATAGAACTCCTGGCCGGAGCCTCATAAGCCCCCTTGCAGAGGGCTTCAACCACGACGATGACATCAGTGGGCGTGATGTTCTCGAAGTAAACTGCGACGGTCTCAGGCTTCGAGACATTCGCGTTCTTTGCGACGACGTCGTGCAACGTGCTGGCCAGCGCGGCGGTGTCGACTGGCTTCGCGATGTCATACCTCACCCTCACGACCCTTTCGCTCACGTTGTGGTCCACGACCGAAGCCTGGATCACTATGCTGTTTGGGACCTTGACCCGAATCCCCTCGTCCAACCTTATGGTGGTGTAGTTGAGCCGTATGTCTTCGACCACCCCTGTGTAACCTGGAATCAAGAGATTGTCGGAGAAGAACTTCGGCGGGTATGACGGGAGTGCGAACCCCCACTGCCACGTCGAGACCGTTATCCTGTTCCCAACCAGAAATGGCCTTGACGTGAGGATCATCAACCCCGCAAACACGTTTGAAAGCGTCTGCTGGCTGGCAAGTCCGAGCACGAGCCCGGTGAATGCCCCTCCAGCGAGCAGTTGGGTCCCCGTGACACCGACCAATCCAAGTGCCACGAAGGCAAGGCCGATGTACCCGATGTACCTGAAGGCGGTGGCGACCGTGGCCCCCCTCTCCAGCCCAGAAGTCCGAGAGATCCCCCTCTTGATCTGGTTAGCCACGATGCCTATCGCGAGATATCCCGCTACCAGCGCTACTGCAAGCTTAATCAAGAGAAGGACGCTAATCGGTATTTCGCTGGCGAAGTAGAAGATGAAGGAGAGCAGGACCGCAGCAGCCACCAGGACTACGACTGCCCCTGCGAGTCTTGATAAGAGAGAGGCGTTTCCGTTGTTCAATTGGTCCGTTCGTCTGGCTTCGCGATTTATGTTTTTGGTGCGGACGCCGTCGCAAGACCGGCCATAACATGAATACGCTTGTCTCCGCATGCAGGGCGGTCGACGACGTGCGTTCCAAGAGGACCGACAGGGGCGTCGGATCCACCCTATGCTAGGCTGTCCCCCCTTCCTGCGGGGCATGCGACTCTTTCACGCAAATCACGGTCGGCTGGGTGGAACATTTGCTAGAGGTGTAGGTGCGGTGGCCGGGATTTGAATTCTCGAGTCACTTTCATGACTTCCCGAGTTAGTAGCGTGGCAGGCTACTGTCCTGGACCAGGCTAGACGACCACCGCTCGTTTCAGGTCGCAGGTTTGTGGATGTTAAAAGGTTGCGGGAGTCTGCTCAGCTGACCTTCGAGCCGATTTTGACCTGTCTTTCCGGCGCCAGGAGGGAGAGCTCGCTCTCGTTGAAGGCGGCGAGCAACATGCACTCCGACACCACTCCAGCCACCGACTTGGGCTCCAGGTTCACGACCGCCACCACTGATTTCCCCAATAGATCCTCTTCAGAGTAGGCGTCTTTGATCCCCGCCACACACTGCTTGGTCACCCCCTCCCCGAACTCCAGCTTCAGCTTGTACATCGGCTTGCGGGCCTCCGGGATTTCCTCGACTGAAGCAATCTTTCCTACCATCATCTCGACCTTGGCGAAGTCTGAGATTGAGATTGGCATCGTCCATTCGAACCTGGCGGCGGGGAGTTAAGCGTTGGCCACGCACCCAACCTGTGCCTTGCCCAATGGGAAGCGAAGAAGAGGAGTAATCAGGACGGAGCGAAGCGAGGGATGCATTTATCGATGCTGGATTGACTTTGTCCCCAAGAGCTCTTACAGCAACTCTCGCCATCATCGCAACAAACGACGGCCTTTCACGCAGATTCGTCCTTAAACGTGATCACGTATATGATCATCCTCGCGAATATGATCGCTGCTGTCGGAACAGTTTTGAGGATACGAACCATAGGAGCAGTTTCAAGGAGTTTAAGGGCTCGCCATCGCAAGTCCTAGAGGTATCTTTTGCACCTAGCTGCGACGCGTGGACCGGCAGCATTTGGCAATCGACGAATCCGAAAGTCATTTAGGCCCGGACGAACAATCGAATCTGACCCGACATTGGAGTTCGTCGTTAAGGCGACAGAAGGGAGGTCAGCGAGAGTGTTCGTCGAAGGGAAGGAGGTTGCGACGATAGGCCCTCGCGGGAAGGCGATGTTCAGCGTCCGTTCGGAATCATTTGGAGACTGGAAGGTCGAGCTCCGTGACGACGGGGAGATCAGGCCGTTCTCGGCAGAGATTACTTGCGAAGGTAAGAGCGAACTCGCACTCAAGATAAGGAACCACCTGTTCTTCTACAAGGGGGCCGCCTACCTTCTGACCGGCATACCCGAAGAAGTCAGGCCGGCGGACCACGTCCTAGGCAAGCGCCATGTCAGCAGGCTTGACTCGTTCCCCTTCGCGGGACTAGATGAGGTGGACCGTGAAACCTGGGGCCGTCTGAGGCTCCATAGGGGCAGCTCAGTCGGGGAGGTCGATGGAGCAAGCCCACAGGAGTTCAGGGTCACACTCTCCGATGAGCTTAGCGAAATCGGACTCCCGCTGTCAGCAGCGCTATATCTGCTCTACAACTCAGGTCAGGGTGCGCGCGGTTGGTAGTGATCAAGCCCAACCGAGTCGGCCCTTTCCCCTTTCCGAAGTCGGACCCCGAAGAGAGGAAGAAAGGCTTCTCGGAGGTCGAGCAGCCCTACACCAAGGAACAGGTGATGCTGGAAGCGGACCGCTGCCTCCGATGCGGAACCCCCGTCTGTATCGACGCATGTCCTGTCCAGCTGGACGTAAGAGGGATGATGGACGCGGTCGCCAACGGTGACTTTCAGAGGGCTTACCATCGCATCAGGGAGACCAACCCTCTGCTCGGCGTGACTGCAAGATGCTGCCCTCAGCTCCAGGGCCTCTGTGAAGACGCATGTGTGGTCAGGTGGGGGGGACAGCCGCTCTCTATCGGCATGGTCCAGAGATTCGTTGCGGATTGGGAACAGGGAGGGTCGAGACAACCCGACCCCAAATCGGAGGCCCCTACAGGGAAGAGGGTCGTAGTTGTCGGCGCAGGGCCTGCGGGCCTGGCAGCTGCTGAGCTTCTCCTCCGCTATGGGCATAGCGTGACGATATACGAAGAAGCACAGAGTCTCGGAGGGACTGCATGGTACGGCATACCTGACTACCACCTGCCCAAAGATGTCCTGACCTATGAAGCTGAGCGAATAGTCGCCCAGGGCGCGAAGGTCATTAGAGGAGTCAAGGTCGGTCGGGACATATCCATATCTTCCCTTCTCTCTGAGTCTGACGCCGTCCTGGTCGCCACGGGTTCGAGGGACGTGAAGAAGCTCAATACGCCAGGCTCGGACCTCGATGGCGTGCTGGATGGTTACGAGTTCCTTCGCGAGGTGTATGGGGCCGGGCTTGAATCATACCTCAACGGAAATCGCAAAGACCTGGGCAGCGAAATCTTAGTGGTCGGCGGGGGAGACACCGCACTCGATTGTGCGCGGACTGCCCTCAGGCTCACACAGGGACACGTTTCGGTCCTATACCGGAGAGACGAGAAGGAGATGCCCGCGGACCCGATAATGGTGAAAGAGGCCCAGGAGGAGGGGGTCGAGTTCAAGTTTCTGTCGGACCCCTCAGAGTACCTGGGCAAGAACGGGAAGCTCACCGGGGCGATAGTGCAAGCCATGCGGTTGGGTGCCCCTGACTCGACGGGGAGGAAGCACCCTGAACCTATCCCCGGGCAGACTGCTACAGTGAGATGCGACAGCGTGATACTTGCTGTGGGGAGGGGACCAGACTCTTTCTTGGCGAAGAAAGAAGGTCTCAGAACAGGGCCCAAAGGGGCGATTGCGGTAGACGTTCGCTATACGACCTCGATGGCCAGAGTCTTCGCTACGGGCGACGCGACGACGGGAGAGACATTGGTGGTCAAGGCCATGGGGCACGGGAGAGACGCGGCACAAAGGGTTCATGAATACCTAGCAGGACTCGAAGACAGACATGTGTCGCTTTACGAGCAGTACTATACCAAACACACTACCGAAGACGCCTACCAAGACATGTTGAGTGGGAGAGAAGAAGAGACACCCCCAGACTGACAACTAGCCCTTCGGGGGCAGGAACGATGGGCAGCCGCTCCTTGGCTGCTTCTTCATATGGGACCAGTTCGACGTACAAGCTTCGAGAGTGCCCTGGAGTAGATTTCATTCGCCTGTTCTTCGCCTCCCCCCTGGGAAACCTCCTCCTCGACGTACTCCTCCGCGACCTTCACTATCTCTTTCGCCAATTCCTCTGCAAGCGCGTCAACGTCACCTCTTGAGAGCAGCGCGGGGAGCTGATTTCTTGCGGCACTGAGGACGCCTCTGACTCTTTCGACGTTCACAGGGTAGTAGTATCTGGCTGCCTCTAGGGGGAGCGACTCTACGTCGGGGAGTATGAGGTACGCTGTCGGAGCATAGAACTTCTGCAATATACCATGCTCTTCCGTCTCTACTCGGGCCACTTTCAGGAAACCGGACTTCCTGAGAAGCCCCAGGTGGTAGTTGACCGTCCCATCGGTAAGCCCCAGGCTCTGCGCCAACTCGGACTGGGACATGGACCTACGACGAAGGAGGTTCAAAATGGCTCTACGCATGGGGTCTGAAATCAGCTTTGCAGCCTCGCTGTCTCTGATTATCTGGACCAGCTTGATTTTGGGTTGCGACCGACGATTAGTCATTCTTCGCCTACTTCCAAGCGCGCTGGTCAAAGCATGGGCCACCTATGCTACTCCCGATTCGGCGCTGGGAGGGGGGTGCGTGAGACGGTCTTCAAGATGGGAGACAAGCCGTTCTCTTCATCCCAAGTGACCTCTAAGGGTTCGCTGTTGCTGAGGGGATTGCTCTTGATTGCACCACTTGCCCACGCTCTCTGTGAGTGTTACACGTTCGATTCCTTTCATTCCCCGGGGAAAACAGGCACGAATCTGAGCTCTTGGTCTTCGGCTAGGTTAGGCACCCTGTGAGGATCACCTTTGGGTATGAGGACGGCGCCGTCTTCGATGTCGGCCTTCCCATCGACAATCTTCAAACCCGTCCTTCCACCAGGGAAATAGACTTCGTTTGAGCGGCGCACGTACCCGCGCGCTCCTTGTCCTGTCTTCAGCTCATTCAGCGATGCTACCCGGCCAGCAAGATCATAGCTGATTGACCGATATCGACCGTTTTTGGCACCTAGCCTCCCGTTGAACACGATTTCGCCTGTTGTCAGAGGAATCCCAAAAGCCATCAAAGGGCGCGCCTATTTAAGAGTTCGACATATCATAACGATTCGATATGCGAAATATATAAGTGCAGGTAAGCAGTCGTCTCCTGTTGCATGAAGAATCCGGCCGCAAGGTTACAGATAGATGCCCTCGCGACGGATTTGGATGGCACCCTCACATCAGGAGGACAGCCCCTGAAACCTGGTCTGGTGCACGCGATGAAGAGGATTAGGGCGAATGGTGTCAAGCTGATCCTTGTGACTGGCCGGTGCTCCGAGGAAGCCATCGAGATCGCAGGAGAAGGACTGTTTGATGCGATTGTCGCAGAAAATGGAGCAGTGCTCACCACGGGGTCAACCAGAAGGCTGGAGATTCCTGACGGATGGATTGACGAGAGAAGAAGGTTGCTCCCTCAATTCGAGAAGGGGTGCGAGGAGGTGATAATTTCTTCCTCAATCGAGAACCTGCCCCTAGCGCAAAGACTGGTCTCGCGACTGGCCAGAATACAAGTCAACAAAGACAGGCTGATGATTGTGCCCCTGGGAGTGGACAAGGGTTCTGGACTCGCTTCCGTCCTGAAGATGCTCAGCCTTTCCGCTGAGCGGACTGCCTGCGTAGGGGACGGGGAGAACGACGTGCCCATGTTCGAGGTATCTGGACTCAAGGTCGCGCTTGCCAACTCAATAGATGAACTCAAACATAGGGCTGATTACGTCGCTGGTAACAGCGATGGAGAGGGGACCATGGAAGCGATTAGGAATCTGTTTCAAGGGAGCGCGGATCCGACACTATGAGAATCTGCATCAACACTCAGACCCCCCCGGTGAGGTTCAAGGTTGACTATGCGGAGCTGCAACGGAAGTACGGCAAACTGGATGACCCAGTCGACCTGAAGTCTCTGCGGCAGGGAGTCGACTACGTGTATGCGCCTGGAGGGGTCACGGCGATGGTCCTCCCCCTGATATCACACTTTACCAAGACAGGATTTGCCGAGGATTCTGTCTGGATCAGCCTGGGGATCAAATACCCGCCGCGGGTCAAGCTAAATGACGTCGTGGTCTCTCATGTGGAACTCGGAGACCGGCATCTCAAGGACTACGGATCCTTCAAAGAAGAATTCTGGTCTATCATACATGGTCTGGGAGCCCGCCCGTTCAACAGGAAGGAGTACCTAGGTTACGTACACTATAACTGGGCGAACACGGAGAAGCTCTTCCACTACGTCGGAGACGTCGATATCTTCTACATCCATGACTTCCAACTGATACAGACCGGGCAGCTGATTGGGATATCCGCACCCGCCGTGCTTCGGTGGCACGTCCCATTCAGGCCCGAGAACCTCGGCCGCCTTGGAGGTTTCGTGCGTAGGGCGCTCGAGGGTTTCGACTCGGTCATAGTCAGTACGAAGAAGGACCTTGAAGGCCTGTTAAAGTCTGGATACAGAGGACATGCCCACCAGCTCTACCCATACATAGACGAGAAGGGATGGAAGGCTCCATCCTCCGCTGCGAAGCAGGCGCTCAGGGAGAAAATTGGCCTGAAAGCAGACGAGAAGCTGCTGCTCACTGTTGCGCGGATGGACCCTGTGAAGTCTCAGGATGTTGCAATCCGAGCCATTGCGAGGATGAAAAACAGGGCAAAGGTCAGGCTACTGCTTGTGGGCAACGGGAGCTTCTCGTCGAGCAGGACGGGCGGCCTGGGGAGGGACAAGGGGACCGTCTGGAAGGAACACCTCATCAGGACGGCGAAGCGGCTCAAGGTGAGCGACAGGACGACGTTCCTGGGGTATGCCCCAGTGGAAGAGGTCAAGGCCGCCTACGCTCTGGCTTCAGCAGTTTTACTGCCGTCGAGAATCGAGGGGTTCGGGATCACGGTACTCGAAGGGTGGCTGAACAAGAAGCCGGCAGTGGTCAGCGAGGGGGCAGGGGTGTCGGAGCTGGTAATCGAAGGGTCCAACGGGTACACCTTCAAACCCGGCGATGACGCGGGGCTCGCAGAAAGAGCCCTCAAGGCCATCGGTCCCAACGGTGAGCATCTTGGGGACAACGGAGCTGCGACTGTGAAGGGGTGCCTGGTTGGCGGCGCAGCAAAGGGAATAAAAGCGGTTCTTGAGGAGACCGCGGCCGGGTACCGCTGAACCAGTCAGTTCGATAGACTACTTGGTCCTCATCATGGCGTCTTCGATTTCCTTGGCCGCGAGTATGAGCCCCATGTGGCTGAAGGCCTGAGGGAAGTTCCCTAGTGCCTCCCCTGTCTTAGGGTCGACTTCCTCAGGATAGAGGCCCAGGTGGTTCGCGTGCTCCAGGAGCTCATCGAAATTCTTCATAGCCTCCTCTACCATGCCGAGCCTTGCAAGACAGGCGACCAACCAGAAGCCGCATAGCACGAACGCGCCTTCTTCCCCCTCAAGGCCATCTTCAGCCTTGTACCTGTAGACGAGGGCCCCCTCCGAGAGCTCCCTTCTGACGGCCTCGATGGTCGCTCGCATCTTCTCGTCGTTCGCCGGTAGGAAGCCGATGAGCGGGAGCATCAGCGTCGCCGCATCCAGGAACTCTGACCCATAGTGCATGACGAAGGAGCCTCTCTTGGCGTTCCAGCCATCGCGGAGTATTTCCTCCTTGATCTGCCTCATCGCGGCCTTCCATGGGGGTACGTCGTCTTCATGCCCCGCCGTCTCGGCTATCTTGACTGCTCTCTTCAGGCCCACGTGGCACCACGCCTTGGTGTATACGTAGTGTTTCTGTTCGCCCCTGATTTCCCAGATTCCGTTCCCCGGTTCTGACCAGTGCTCGACTATGAAGTTGGCAAGGGGCTTGACGAACCTGTAATACATTTCGTTGTCCACCTGACGGCCGTGCCTAGTTGAGAAGTAGAGAGCGTCCAGCATGTATCCGTAGGCGTCATACTGCACCTGTCTGACGGCCTGGTTCCCTACCCTGACCGGGTACGACCTTCTGTATCCCTCGAGTTGGTCGAGGACCTTTTCCTGTATCCTGCTGCTCCCGTCAATGTCATACATCAGTCTGAGGTCCATGTCCAAAGATGGATTGTTGTCGATCAACCAGTGAAGGTACGCTTCACTTTCGCTCTTGTAGCCTATGCTGTGAAACGCCCAGAGGGCGCTAGCCGAGTCTCGGAGCCATGAATATCTGTAGTCCCAGTTCCGCCCGTTTCCTATCGATTCTGGCAGTGAGGTGGTCGGCGCGGCGACCATGGCTCCAGTCGGCGAGTAGATGAGAAGTTTCAGTGTGAGGGCAGACCGTACCACCGCATCTCTCCACCTACCCCTGTATCTCAAAAGTGCTACCCAGTCCATCCAGAACACTTCGGCCTTGGCACGCTGCCTCTCGGTGTGGTACTCATCCACTTTCCGCGGCTCGTCTTCACCATAGCTGAGTACGAAGGTCTTCTTCTCCCCCTGGGTCAGGGTGAACTCTGCTGACGCTCCTGACTCGGATACGTGGAACGGGATGGAACTCGAAAGGGCGATCTCCTCCTTCCTGCTCGTCACCTTGACCCCGAAGGTGGTCGCGGCGAACTTGGGGGTCAAGTAGCCATAGTTGAAGACTGGATTGAATTCGAGCTTGAGTTGCATCCTCCCGCTCAAGCACTGCGCCACCCTGTGGATCTCTGGCGGCGCAGACCACGCTTGTTGGGTGAGGGAACAGGGCATGAAGTCGGTCAGGATGACGCGTGAGGTCACGCTACGAAACTCGGTCCTAAGTATGTTCGTGTCCTCAAGGTAGGACTGGGTCGAAATCGCCCCGGCGGTCGGCTGTATCACCCATCGCCCTCCCTTCCAGCGGTCTAGAATGGCGGCGAAGATGCTCGGAGAGTTGAACTTGGGCATGCAACACCAGTCTATGGAACCGTCGTATCCGACCAGCGCGGCCGTCCTTGTATTCCCTATGATTCCGTACCCGGAGATCGGCTTGTAGCCGTCCGGCGGGGGCAAGGAGAATGGCTTCGGACTGCCTCCCGCCTGCATCTCTCCAGCGTCAGTCGTGTGTTGAGAAACCATGGTGAACTCTGACGGACCAGCAGATGATGGTCATATTGGCGAATCGACTACATCCGGCGCTGCTTCTTGACGACAAACAGCGTCTCCGACAGGTATTTTGATGCAAGCACAGGCGGTCTCGATGTAGCGCCGCGGACCGGTATTTACGTTTCACGACCCACGGTTCAGGAATCGCGCGTGCGCTGCCAGCATCGGAAGCGCGACCTTGAGAGTCATTCCATTTCCAAGACGGTTTTGACATCGTCTTCTCCCTTGGGGACGTAAGCTGACCCCGCCTTCGTCAGAGGTACATGGTTGGTCAGGATCCCTTCGAGGAAACCATTCCATTTCCTCCTGATCTTGACCAAGTCAGATGCCCCCTTGCGGAAGTATGAGATGTTGGCGTTGACAGACCCGAAGTAGACGCGGTTCCCCAGCACCAGATTGGTGAACACCTTCCCTGCATCTTCCGTTTCTGCGTGCGACTTGTAAATCCCTACGAATGAGACCACTCCATTGGTGCTGCAGAGATTCTGCGCCTCCAGCGCCACCGATGTCGAGCCAGTCGCTTCGAAGACCAGGTCGAACTTGTCTTCCATGGACGACAACGGCCTGTCCTGGACATCGACGTAAACAGCACCGGTAGAAGAGGCCAACCTTGCCTTTCGGGTGTCTGCGGGCTTCCTGGCGACGGTGGTCACAGCCAGCCCCATCTGCCGTAGGAGCGCAGTAGCGAGGAGTCCGACTGGCCCAGACCCTAGTACCAGCGCTGTACTCGGCTTCCACTTCATCCGCGCATTCTGGATATGGAAGGCCTGTTCGATTCCTTTCTCCACTATTGTAAGCGGTTCGAGGAGAACACCCACCTCCGATAGGGGTTCAGGGAGCTTGACGACGAACCGTGAGTCGCTGACTGTCAACTCGCTTGCGAACCCATGGAGGCCCTTTATCCCATGCTCCTTGTAGTGCCCTGTGAGGCACATGTCAGACTCCCCGCTTCTGCAATTAAGACAGTTCTCAGGGCAACCCCTCCGTACCGTGGGGACCACCAGGTCCCCTTTCTTGAAACCCCTGCAGCCCGGGCCGATGCCCTCTACTCTGGACAGGGATTCGTGACCAAGGATCAGATATGGGGACCCCGCTGGGGCTTCCCCGTAGAACCCGTTCACGATGTCCATGTCGGTGCCACAGATTCCAACCTTCAGGACCCTGAGGAGAAGCTGCCGAAATTTCGGGGCAGGAACCGGAACCTCTTTCAGCGAAACAGAGCCCACAGTCCCTGGCGTGACAGTTACAGCTTTCATAGCAGCTCAGCTGTAGGGAAACAAGTACGGGAGGGAAGGATTGTCGCTCCAGTCAATGTAGCAAGTTTTCAGTTGGGTGTAGAGGTCGAGGCCGTGCCTTGAGCCTTCCGCTCCGAGTCCGGACATCCTGAAGCCTGTATGAGCCCCCTGGAGTTGCTCGGGCCCCACCTGGTTGAAGTACGTCTCACCAAACTTGATTTCGTGCATCGCCTTCATGACATTGCGGTTGTCTTTGGTGAAGACATAGGAGGCCAGGCCGTAGTCGGAGTCGTTGGCCATTTCGACGGCACGGTCGAACGACTCCACCTCCAGCACCGGTACGACCGGTCCGAAGATTTCTTTCTGCACGAGTGGCGAGCTCTGGTCGACGTCATCGATTATGGTCGGCTCGAGATACCATCCCTTGGGCATCGAAGGAGGGCGCGCCCCTCCGAGTACTAGAGTCGACCCTACGTCTCGAGCGAGGTCGATGAACTTCTCGCTGGTCTCCCGCTCACGGGCGCTCACCATCGGGCCGAGGTCCGTCCCGGGGGATACGGGGTCGCCTATCCTGAGCATCCTCGACATCTCGACGAACTTCGACATGAATTTCTCCTTGACCTCTCTGTCGAGATACATCCTCTCTGCACTTATGCAGGTCTGACCGCAGTTCCAATACCTTGCCCATAATGCGCACTTCAACGCCCACTCCAGGTCTGCGTCCCGCCATACAATCAGGGGGGCTTTCCCGCCGAGCTCGAGGATGAGCTTTCCGATCTGCGCCGATGCCCGCTGCATTATCTTCCTCCCTGCGTCCGTGCTCCCGGTCATGGTCACTAGACCTGTCTTCTTGTTCCCGCAGAGCTCATCTCCTGCTTCTGACCCGTCCCCGGTCACTAGGTTTACGACCCCCTTTGGTACTCCGGCTCGCTGCGCGATCTTGACTATTTCGACGGCGCTGAGCGGGGTGTTGCTCGATGGCTTTACCACGACAGCGTTGCCCGTGATGAGCGCAGGTGCCAGCTTCCTCGCCACCATGGCCGACGGGAAGTTCCACGGCGTGATCGCGGCCACTACGCCTATCGGGAGCCTGAGTATCATGACTGTCTGCCTCGGATTGTCGCTGGGGAGGATGTCCCCCTCAATCCTGCGTGCGAACTCCGCGTAGTATTCGAAGTGCTCTGCTGAGCCTTCTACCTCGAGCCTCGCCTCGAAGAGGGGCTTGCCCTGCTCCGATGTGAGCACCTTTGCGAGGTCCTCGCTGTTTTCCCTGATGAGCCGAGCAATGGTCTTCAGGTAAGACGCTCGCTCGAGAGGAGCTAGTCTTTCCCACCCCCTCTGCGCTTCAGCGGCCGAATCCAAGGCCCGTTTGGCGTCCTCCCTAGATCCTCGGGGGACAGTGGCGAAGACCTGCTCCGTCGCCGGATTGACCACGTCAATCGTCTCTTCGCGCGAGCCGCGTACCCACTCGCCATCGATGTACATCATCTCGGCTACGAGAGTCAAACTCAAGGATAATTGACCGGGCATCGTATTTACATGTTGGGGTGCGATGCCATGGTTTGTGGCCACTGGAGATTTGGAGGCAGCCATCGAGAAGTCAAAGGGAATCAGAAGGGACGCCCTCTTGGCTGTCAAAGCCGCTCTAGAGGCTGCAGACCCGGCCCTGCTCGTGAGGAGGGCCGTCATGGTACATGAGGGAGAACTTGAGGTGAATGGCGTCGCCCGTCGACTGGCGGACCTCCGCAAGATTGTGGTCGTGGGAGGAGGGAAGGCATCAGGGCTTATGGCCGTCGAGCTTGAACATCTGCTTGGACGGAAGCTTGACCGAGGGGTCGTGGTTGTCCCAGACTATCAGACGTTTCTCCCGAAGCTGGAGAAGATAAGGTTCGTGGCTTCGACCCATCCGCTCCCCTCTAAGAAGGGGGTGAAGGGGGTCAGGCAAATGCTTGGCGCGCTGAGGGGGGTATCGGAAGACGACTTGGTGATTGCCCTGCTGTCCGGTGGAGGGTCAGCGCTGATGCCGGCGCCGCTTGAAGGTTTGACCGTTGAAGAGCTTGATATCACCACTAACCTCCTCTTGAAGTCCGGCGCGGAGATAAGAGAGATGAACTGCGTGAGGAAGCATCTGTCTCAGATAGCGGGTGGCCGCCTGGTCGAGAAGGCGGGGGGGGCCCAGGTCCTTGGCCTGATAATCTCTGATGTCGTAGGAGACGACCTGAGTTCGGTGGCGTCTGGCCCCACTGTGGCGGATCCGACCACCTTCGCGGAAGCGGAAGGAGTCCTTAGGGCCAGGGGAGTATGGGGAAAGATTCCATCGTCTGTCAGGGAGGTTATCGCTTCAGGCACCCAGGGACGAGTCAGGGAGACGCCAAAGCCAGGCGACCCTGCGTTCGATAGGGTCACGAATGCCCTGATAGGCACCAATGCCACCGCCACCGCGGCTGCCAAGGACTCCCTGCAACGCCTGGGATACAAGGTTCGAGCGGCTGGAGGGGTCGCCGGTGAGGCCAAGGATGTTGGCGCGCGATTGGTTCGTAAGGCGATGTCTACTCCAGGGAGGCGCATCGCGGTGGTCTGGGGAGGCGAGACGACTGTCACGGTCAGAGGGGATGGAATCGGAGGGAGGAACCAAGAACTGGCCCTTGCCGCTGCCGTCGGCCTTAAACACGCGCGCGAAACTGCGGTGGTGTCTTTCGGAACAGACGGAATCGATGGGTCAACGGCTGCGGCCGGAGCATACGCAGATTCCACGACGGTCGAGAGGGCTCTGGCGATGGGGCTCGACTCTCAGCGGTACCTAGACGACAACGACTCGAACACGTTCTTTAAGGCTCTCGGCGACCTCATCATGACCGGCCCTACCGGGACCAACGTCAATGATGTCATGATAGCGATACGCGGCACCCTCTAGGACTTCTTCCAGGTGTTCTTCACTACCCAGACAGGCTCGTCTGGATCGAAGGACTCTTGGCCGTCGAAGGCGTGCTCCTTCAATATGCGCTCGTCGACCTCCACCCCGAGACCAGGCTTGTCCGGCACCCTGGAGTATCCTTTCAGTACAGGATTCCCGCCTTTCACTAGTTTCCTCTTCCATTCTGGGAAGACGTCGTAGAACGACTCCTGGATGAGGAAGTTGGGTATCGTGGCATCCACCTGGAGGGTAGCCGCGTTCTGTATGGGACCGAAGGCGTTGTGGAAGGCCATCTCCACCCCGTAGGCCTCTGCTATGACGCTCACCTTCTTCGCCTGGGTGATTCCACCTATGTTGGTGATGTCAGCCTGCAGGAAGTCGGTCAGATGGTTTGAACAGACATAGGCGGCGTGCTCCTTGGTCAGAATCCTCTCTCCGAGTGCGACGCGGATCTTGGTGGACGACCTGTACTTCCTGAGCCCTTCCACGTTGTCTGGGTGTATTGGCTCTTCGGCGAAGAGAGGGTCGAGCGGCTCTAGTTTCCTTGCAGCCATGATCGCTGAGTTGGGGTTGAACCTGCCGTGATGCTCGATGAGGAGGTCGACCTTTCCCCCGGTCGCGTCCTTCACTGCCTTCACTCTTTCGTAGGCTAGCTCGAGCCCTGACGAATCAATCCAGTCATAGTATCTCCCGAATGGGTCGAATTTCAATCCTGTGTAACCCATGGCTGCGTATCTCTTCGCGCGGCTTGCGAATTGCTCTGGGGTCACGCAGTCAGAATACCAGCCGTTGGAATACATCCTCACTGATTCCCTGAATGCGCCACCCAGGAGCCTGTGAACCGGCACACCGTGGTGCTTCCCGAGGATATCCCAGCAGGCGATATCGAAGGCGCTGAGAGCCGTGGTCGACTCGAAGGAGACCGGGAGATAGAAGTCATGTTTGTGCCATTCGTGCTGGTTGAGCTCGAGGTCAGCCGGGTCCCTGCCCTTGTACAGACGCCCCACCTCGCGCAGCGACTCCACAACTGGCCTCACTCTGAGGGTCGGGACTGCCTCCCCATACCCGACGAGCCCGTTCGAGGTAGTGAGCTTTAGGATGATGGATATCCCGGCCCAGGTGGCGCCCCCAGCTTTAGCCGGTTCGCCGAGGGTGAATATGTCGAAACTTGAGATTTTCATCTGGCGCTCCGTCTGGCGTGCTTTAACGGCCTCGCATATTTCAACCTCGCCCTCCCCATCAACCTGGCGACCTCCTCTTTCTCTTCAGTGGAGAGAGGAGTCTGTGGCTTCCTCACGTCACCCACTGGGAAACCTGCGACTTTCATAGCCTCCTTTAGCCCCGCTGGGAAGTAGCCCATCCCCACAGCTTGTATGGCAGGTAGCAGAGACTTCTGGACTGACAGGGCCTCCTTGAACTTCGAAGCCTCTACCAGGTCGAAGATGCTCGCTGCGAGCCTCGGAGCGACGTTGGACACGCTTATGACCGCGCCGGCGCCTCCAGCCTCCAGGCACGCGAAGGCCATCGCATCGGAGCCGGTCAACACGGCTATCTTGCGTCCGACCGATTCTATGAATTCGGTCAGGTTGAGCATGTTGTATTCGGTGTACTTCACCGCGATAATAGCCCCCTCCTCGGCCAGGCGAGAGACTATGGAAGGCGGGACGTAGTTGTGGGTCCACTCCGGGATGTTGTACAAGATGAGTGGGAGGTTGACCCCCTCGTGAATCGCCTTGAAGTGCAGATACAACCCCTCCTCGCTCACGCGGTAGTAGTATGGAGGCGTGGCCACGACCGCGTCAACTCCGGCGTCTTCTGCGTCTTTTGCGAATGCGATGACGTTCTTGGGAGAAGGATCAGCGACACCTGCCAGGACCGGGACCTTCGAGTTCGCCCTGTCGACGACGACTTCAAGCACTCGTTTCCGCTCGCCCTTATCCAGGAAAGCGAACTCACCTGTCGTCCCAAGGGGGAAGAGCCCGTCTATGCCCTTCTGGATGAGGAAGTCTGTGAGCTCCGCCAGCCTCTTCTCATCGACGTTCCCGTCCCCGTCGAACGGTGTAGGCATCGGAGAGACTATGCCACGGAGGCCCAGTGTCAACGCTCATCCTCCAGTGGATAGGCCATGGCCCGGGCGGGTGCTCCGTCGCATCCTCCCACCTTTATCGGGAGGCAGACGAAGAAGACCCGCCGTCCGAGGGTGCCTATGTTCTCGTTCAGGGACTCGATGATCGGTATGCCATGGGAGAGGAGGGTGACGTGTGCGACTGGCGCGCGCGCGCCGAACTCTTCTACGGAGAGATAGTCGATTCCCACCGCCTTGACTTTCTTCCGTACGAACCACTCAGCGGCGTCGCCGCCCAGGTAGGTGTACATTCTTCTCGCGCGTGGGTCGTTCCACCTCTTCGCGAAGCCGGTGTTGATGAGGACTATATCCCCCTTCTTCACCTCGTCCTCATGCGCTTCGAGGTGCGAAGCGCGAATGGCCGATCCTGCCTTCACGCCGGAGAGGTCGAGCACGGCGGCCTCTCCGATGAATGTCTCCACCGCGAGGTCGTCCAATGGCCTCCCTCCTCTGACGAAATGGGCTGGGGCGTCCACGTGCGTCCCGGTGTGCGACCCCAGCGTGATGACCGAAAGATTCACTCCGTCCTTCGCTAGTGTCTTGAACTTCGCCACCCGTGGGACGGCGTCGCCCACGTAGACGGTCATCCCGTTCTTGATTGTGTGGGTGAGGTCGACGGCCGTTCCGGCTCTGATAGGGATACCCATGGTTGCACCGCTGGGCCTATGTGTAATACGCCTTTTCGACGGCGCACTGCGTGTGGGCATCGCCCGTGTCGTCTAAACTTCGCAAGTTGAGTCGGCGTGGTGCACCATTCAAATTAGCGACATCGTGTCGACAATGGAGAATCATCCCCACATGGCACGTCAGCGGAAATCCGTAAGTGGAAGGCCCCTCACCCGCCGCCGTGAACCTTGACCAGAGGTTCTCTTTCGGGATAAACCTGGACGACCCCTGGAGGTATGCCGGTACACAGGAGCCGAAGTCGATCATATTCCCACACCTGCTCTCCCTGAGCCTGAGAGACAGGGGGAGCTTTGAGAGGGCGGAAGAGGCGACCATCGCACTGCGTCAGCAGCCCATCCCCGAGGACGAGGCAGACAGGGCGTCTCTCTCCCTCGCGGATAGCTTGAAGTCGATCGGGGTGGATTTCGTCAGATGTTGGTTCCCCTGGAGGTACTTCGAACCACGTCCACTCCCTGTCGAGGATTTGAGTTCAGTCTTGGATAATGGGTATGAGAGGTGGCCGATGGACGGCCTTGTGAGGGCCCTGAAGGAGCAGGGGATATCCATCCTCCCTGTCCTCGCCTGCGGCTACAACAGAATGCTCCCGTCCGGGTTGACCCCTGACATTGGGACGGACGAATACCTGGAGAGGGCATACATCCATGTCAGGCTGCTGGTGAGGCACTACAATACGGACGTTGGGTCTTGGCAGTTGGAGAACGAACCGAACTGGTGGAAGATGCACGAGGCAGGGGGATGGCGCTCTGGAGCATCCTGGTTGGAGGGCAGGAGGTTCAGAGACGCGCTCCTAAGGACTCTGAACGGCGCTGTCCACGAGGAAGACCAGGGCGCCACCACGATGGTGAACCTCGAAGCTGACGAGAGCCAGTTGGATGCTGCCGAGTATGTGAGATTCTGTGACGTGCTCGGCTTGGACTTCTATCCGAATTATAAGTCGGCAGAGCCAGTTGATGCCTCGGTGGTGAGGAGGTCGAAAGACGTCTCGAAGGCGACTGGCAAACCAGTACTGATAGCAGAGACAGGATACCCCAGCGGGCCCTCCATTTTAGGATACAGCCAGGAGAACCAAGCGGCCTACTTAGCCCAGGCGGTGAAGGAAGCATACTCCCTGGATGAGGCGACAGGTATCGGGATATGGCGATACCTTGACACCTCCTGGAGGTCATTCCCTCCTCAGGAAAACCATTTCGGGCTCGTCGACGAGAAGAATGGCCCCAAGAGCGCCTGGTACAGATACGGGCAAGTCTTGAGAGAACTTCGGGGCTGAAGGCCGGGGCCGGCCATTCTGACGCCTCCAACTCTTTTAATGGGCGCTCCCGGGCCTGGAATTGCGGGCCGGTCGTCTAGTCTGGTAGGATACAGGGTCTCCGTCCAGTCCCTTGGCAAAGAAATCCAGACTGGGAGAGGTCGGGGGTCCAAATCCCCCCCGGTCCACATAATTATTCAATGTGGAACCCCGCCTCGCGTTAAAAGTCCCGCAGCTCAGATTGAATGATGTGCATGGAAAGATGAGAAAACTGAGCCTGGCGAACTCACCGTACTGCCACTTCCTCGTGGACGACGAGAACTTCAGGAGGTGGGTCGAGGCGCTCGAGAGGGGCTCGATTCAGACGGCGGCGAACTACTTCAGGAAGGTGCCTCGGCCTGCGAGCAACTCAGCACCGCGCCCTAGGATGTGGCGAAGATGGACACCAGGGAGGCCAAGTTCTTCCTCCACGACCTGATAGGCCACCTCGAGATGAAGGGGGTGAAGGGCTCGTGGATAGAGAGCTACGTGAAGGCGGTCAAGAGCTGGATGGTCTGGAACGACATCGAGACCCCGAAGAGCATAAAGATATACGGCGCGTCCGACTACAACAAGTACGAGAAGGAGATCCCTCCCACCAGGGAGGAGCCCCGCAGGATCCTCGACGTTGCAGGCATCAGGTCCAAGGCCTCCATATCGCTCATGGCCTTCGGCTTCAGGCCCGAGGTCCAGGGACCCTTGTCGGAGACGACGGCCTCAACCTGACAGACCTGCCGGAGATAGACGTCTACGGCGCATGAACGTAGCCGCGGCGACGAAGAAACTCGCCATGCTCAGTTCGAGGTGGTGGGTCGGAAGCGGTCCGTTCTAGACGTGTTGACCGAGAGAGAACTCGCGACCTTGACTTCGGCAAAGGTTCGACCCAGGTCATCGCGAGGAATTGAGAGAGTAATCTTATCCCACACCATGAGACGAATATGTGTATATATCGAGCATTCGATTACTTTTCACAGAGACTACTCGCATGGGAGAAGTGCAGGAGGTTGAACTCACCCTTGACCGGCTATTCTATCAGACCCTGTCAAGGAGGCTCGACGAAGGCCTGGTTTACAAGGGGTCCAGACTGCCCTACCGAACGCTGTTCCAGAATGTGTCGCGAGTTTCGGACGCAGTCCACAGCTCGGAACTGAAGGGCCACCGGGTTGCGGTCCTCGACTGGAACACCCCGGCGTTCGCAGAGCTTCTCTACGGCATACCCCTTTCCGGGTCGACAATCCACCCCGTCAACGTGCGTCTGCCGCCGGAGGAGATGTTGAAGACGGTGAAGCTCGCGGATGACCGGTGCGTGTTCTTCTCCTCCGATTTCCTCCCGATTGTGAAGAAGATAGAGACTCTCGGCTGGATTCCGAAGGACCGCCTCTTCTTCCTGGGGGAGGGCGACTCTGGCGGCTACCCGACGTATGCGGACCTCCGCGCATCCGGGTCCGACAAGTTCGTGTTGCGTGTACGGGAAGACGACGAGGCGTCCGTCCTCTTCACCTCCGGGACGACGGGAGGCCCGAAAGGGGTTTCGTACTCCCACAAGAAGACGCTCCTGGCCTGCTGGACGATTGCCACGCTCCTCTCTGCCTACCAAGGAAACTCACGGCTTTCCGCGGCCGACATCGTCCTGTCGCCTATCCCCTTCTACCACCTGTGGTCTTGGGGCACGCTATTCTTCTCGACCATGCTCGGCAACAGGTACGTCATGGACGGACGCTTCGACCCCGACAGCACCCTGCGCGCGATTGAGACGGAGGGGGTGACCTGGATGAGCATGGTACCGACCATGTTCTACGCCCTCCTCGCCCATCCGCAATCGGAGAAACTGAAGGGCCTCAAGGTTCTCGCCGGCGGCTCCCCAATCCCCTCCGGCCTCGTGAAGGCCGCGGAGGCGAGGGGAATCGAGTTGTGTATGATCTACGGCTTCACCGACGGCCTCATCGCCTCTATATCCTCGATCAACGAAGGGTACGGGCCGCTCTCCCAGGAGGCCAGGGACCAAATCTCCGTCTCGTCGACCACGCCTGCCCCATTGTCAGAGGTCCGGATCGAGAAGCCCGAGGGTAACCGTCCGGGAGAGATTCTCTTCCGGTCCCCATGGCTGCCGCCAGGATACTTCACTTCTGCAGAGAAGACCAGGGAATCGTTCGACGCTGACGGCTGGTTCCACCCTGGTGACGCGGGCGAGCTCGATGGGTTCGGCAACTTGCGGGTCTTCGACCGGCTGAAGGACCTGATCAAGAGCGGGGCCGAGTTCATCCCGAGCGCCAAGGTCGAGAGCTATCTCTCGGAGCTCCCATGGGTTGACTCGGTCGCCGTCGTCGGGAAACCGGACGAGAAGTGGGGCGAAAGGCCAGTGGCGTTCATCAAGACGCGACCCAATGTCGCCTTTGACGGACAGAGAGCGAAGGAGCATCTCGAAGGCTACGTGTCCCAGGGGAAGTTGAACCGATGGTGGATTCCCGATGAGTTCCGTCAGATTGACGATATGCCCATGACCGGAACGGGAAAGATGGACAAAAAGGTCCTGCGGGACAAGGCTGCGGGACGATAAGGCATGGAAGACCTCCTGCTAACGGAAGAAGAGAGGAAGGTCAAGTACGAAGTGCGGAATATCGTGAAAGACGTGCCGCCCGAGCTCATCCGGGACATCGAGTCGGAGAAGGTCAAGTTCCCGAGGGAGTTTCTTGACCTCGTTGCAGGGGCCGGCATTGTGGGGCTGCGGTACCCCAAGAAGTACGGAGGCCGAGACGCGTCGTGGGTCGCTGACATGTCGGCGGTGGAGGAAATGGGCAGGCTCGGCTTCACGCTGAGCTGCATGTACTCCCTTGGGACCATCGTGGGCGAGGCCATCAACCGCTTCGGAACGCCGGAGCAGAAAGAGACGTACCTCCGCGGGATCACAAGCGGGAAGCGCTACGGGGCCGAGGCCATCACGGAACCGTCTGGCGGCTCGGACCTTTTCGGTATGATGAAGACCGCCGCGAGGAGGGAGGGGGACACGTTCGTGCTTAACGGCCAGAAGAGGTTCATCGTCGGGGGCCAGGGAGCTGACTTCTTCGTCACCTATGCGGTGACCGATCCCTCCGCCACTCCCCGCACCAGAGGGGTGAGCGCATTCATCGTGGACCGGGACACCCCGGGCCTCCGCGTGGAGACGATGTACGGGTTGATGGGGAACAAAGGGGGCGGCACTGCGAGAATCGTGTTCAAGGACGCCGTGGTCCCTGAGAATCACCTGATCGGCGAAGTCAACCAGGGATACGACGTCTTCAACCGGATGATGGTGCCCGAGCGCCTCACGACGGCATCCGGATCCCTCGGAGTGGCGAACGCAGCCATAGAGGTCGCGGCCCAGTACGCGATGCACAGGGAGGCTTTTGGTGCGAAGCTGATGGAGCACGAAGGGGTGAGCTTCCGGATTGCGGAAAGCCTCACAGGCATCGCGCATGCCTCGGCCCTGGTGTATACTGCGAGCCGGGCCGCCGACGCCCTAGACGCGGGGAAGGCGTCCCCGAGCTACGTCCGGAAGCTGGTGTCCATGGCCAAGCTGAACTCCACAGAGGTCATGTGGAACGCGGTCAATAGCGCGATGCAGGTCCTCGGCGGGATTGGCTACACGACCGTGTATCCCGTGGAGAGGCTCCTGCGGGACTCGCGCCTCGGCATGATCTGGACCGGTACGAACGAGATCATGAAGCTTATCATCCAGCACGAATACGTGAAAGAAATCTCGAGCCCAGAATACCCGAGGGACAAGAGGAACATCGAACTCGACGCGCTCGACTTCAGCCTTGTCGACGAGAAAGTCATGTCGTAGTCGCACAGCGAAGAAAAGACGCGCCACGTCGTTTTCAACGCCCCGAAAACGAGAACCTTCGGGAATCATGGCCACGCAAAGTCGCAGGTGGTAGTTCAGAGACCTCTATCCCAGGTGTGGCTCAGAGGACCAGGAAATCTGCCTGCGGCCAAGGGTCCGAATCCCCAGTTTAGAAGGGGCCCAGAAGAGCTCGAAACTGACCTGAGTCGAGCAAACGAAGCTTGCTCTGGAATACCTCAGGTCTGGGCCAGAAGGGATTCGCCCGGGACGGCGTATCCCAAGAAACGAACCGTGGAGCTTTTAACGAAAGCCCACCAAAAGATACGCGAGCAAAAGGGACTTTGGGCGTCGAAGGCTCTAGTTCAATATGAATAATCATGCGAGTCCCCCCGGTCCACCTTTGTGCTTAGCTAGCCTGATGCGTACCCGTGATTTCCTTATACCCCATGTACAGGTTCCCGAACCCGATTACACCCACGGTGAGGAGGACCAGAACGGAAGAGACGCCTATCGAAGACAGGTTGGGGATGGGGTTCCCCGTGCCTATCGCCAGAGAGTCGATGAATGGGAAAGCCACTATCAGCGCGCCGATGGCAGCGAAAGCGAGCCCGCCGAGGTAGAGGGTTCGTGCAGCGGCAGACCTTCCGACGTACTTTATCTGCTCGATTGTCAGCTTCTTCACTTTCATTATATTTGCGAAGACGGATCCTATGATGATTTGCATGAACATGGTCCCTATGCCGAAGGCCGTGCCCACCAGGGCCGCATAGAATATGTTGGGCATCTGCGGCGCAAGTATGAACACGATTATGCTAGCGTAGGCGCCTATCCCCCATCCGGCGATGAAACCGTGAGCGGTGGCCAACTTCAATGGCACCGGCTTGGGTTTGTCCTCTGATTCGTGCATTGGGAGCCTCTCCGCCTTGGTCGTATGGTGTTCTTTGCCGCCAAGGAACCTGTCGAGGGGGATGTGCACATCCGTCCCCTTCAGCAGATAGTACCCTGCGAGGAGCATGCCTATCCCTACCAGTACGTAGACGTAACCGTCAAGATTGTAGGCTTTGTAGACGGTTGCCAGGCCCGCGAAGCCGAGTGCCGCTAGTATGGTCCGCTGGACCGTGAATCCGCCTGAGAACATGAACCCTGCACGCATCCCTCCCCTTGTGCTGTAGCTCCCTATGGAGTAGCTGAAGGTGATCGGCCAGGTGTGCTCGTCAGGGGTCAACCCGTGCAGCATCCCCAGGATCAAGGCGATCCCCAGGACTACCGGAATGGCTAGGCCTGAGGTAGGGTGCAGGATGGAGTTAAGGTCAAACATGTATGGTTCCTCCAGGTATCGGTCTTCCGTGGGGGCACTTGTCTGGGTGGCTCATACGGGCGCAGAGGTTCTCCAGAGCGGTTTCGCTTACTGTGCCTGTGAGGGAGGATGAGACTTTGCACGCGTCCTCCAGCGGGAAGCCGTTCCTTACGAGCAGCGTCTCGAAGATTCTATGTTCTCTGGTGGCTCCGTTGAGATACTCCAACCCGCTCCCCGTAAGCTTGTACCCGCTGGGACCCTTCTCGATCAAGTCTGTCTCCATCAGCTTGCCCAAGAACTGCAGGGCCGTGGGCGAGGTCACGTTCATCCTGCATGCGACGTCCTTGACCCTCGCAGGCCAGCCGCTCAAAGAGAGAGAGTAGACTGCCTCGATACAATCCAACTCCCTCCTGCTGACCCCAGGGGTTGTCTTAGGTTTCACCTAATGAGGCTAGGCAATACCTAACTTAAGGCTTGCCGGCAGGCGCCTGGTCGACTCCACGAGCTACTGGAGGGCGCCCTCGTAGGGACTCGAGGGGGCGGGGAACCGTCCCATCACCCCTACCGCTGCGAATAGGAGCAGTGCAGCTAGGATGAAAGTAGTGTAGTAGCCGTCGTACACCGAGACGAACCCGGAGAAGAAGGAGCCCGCCATCGAGGCTAGCCCCACCACCGCTGAGTAGACTCCCAGGGCGGCCCCTGCTGTCCTGCTCTGCACAGTCGTGAAAATCATGGTGTTTGCGGATGTATAGTAGACGGCGAAGGCGATTCCGCCCGCCACGGGGTAAAGTATCATTGCAGGTATCAGGAACAATGGTCCTGTAATCAGCAGAGCCGCGACGCCCAGGGCGAGGTACATCCACCCCCTGAGGAGTATTCCCTGGACAAGGGAGGTCACTAGGCTTCGCGAGCTGACGTAGCGCCCGGCCACCCTGAATGCCACTGTCTGGACGACCATCCCTACTAGAATCACCGCAAAGACATCCTGGTCTGGGAGCGAGAAGAGGTGCATCGCTGGCACGAACGACGTGTTGAACAGCCCGCTCGACGCGTAGAAGAGGATGGTAGATATGTAGAACAGCGGGACGCTCCTGGTCAGGGTAGAGCGCACCCCTCGGAAGGCGCGCTTGAAGTCGGAAAGGGTGGGGATAACAACGAAGAAGACCGGGTTGGCCAAGAGCCGGCTGAAGAAGCTGGGTCTCCTCGCCACTACAGTCTCCCTCTCTAGCACGAATTCTGGCTCCTTGATCATCAACAGGGCCATTACAGACGAGGTCAAGGACAGGGCGCCCATGGGGACGAATAGAAGGACGAGCTGACCAGGCAGGAGGTCGGTCCAAAGAGTGCTGACCACCAAGCCAACGACGTTGCCGACGCTCGAAACCATCGAAAGCTTCGCGAACGCGTTGGCCCACCTGCCTTTGTGCTCCGTCTCCATTATCAGGAGGCTCAGAGGTGTCGCTGATGCGAAGGAGACGAAAGAGATGATTCCGTATCGCACGATTGTGCCGCCGGCCGATCCTCCAAAGAAGAAGGAAACGAGCGCCACCGCCGTCAGGGCATAGCTCAAGGCTATCAGGCCCCTACGCTTGTGCAGCCTGTCGATGGTGACCCCCCAGAACAGGGCCGCAGGTATGCTGATTCCATTGTAGACGGCGGAAGCCAGGCCGCCGTAGATGGTCCCTAACGCCTGCCCGTTCAGCGTGATCAGATAGAGCAGGACCATGGTCCCCAGAGGGCCGGTGGCCACCGAGACAGGGAAGGTGCTGTAGAGCCACCTGTCCTTCTTGGAGCCTGAACCTGCTGCCACGAGTCCAATCCCCGGTGCGAATCGGTTCATCTGTCTTACACAGACCGCACGCGGGCAAGACTGAATTATCAGGCGCCGTGGCCGCCAGTGCTTGACCTTGCTCGGCAAGAGGTTAGCCGTCTCGATCCCGGACACAGTCCTTGAGGAGAAAGAGTCGCCCAGAGAGAAGACGGCGAAAGTGGGAACCATCGCCAGAGCGTGCGCCATCTATGGTGTGGACACCATAGAGATTTTTCGCGACCCGAGAGGGCGAGGGGAAGGGCCGTGGGTCAGGAAGGTGCTCGAATATCTCGAAACGCCGCAGTACCTGAGGCGCAGGATCTACCCCATCGATGAATCTCTGAAGTACGCCGGTATCCTGCCGCCCCTCCGGATTCCTTCCCACAAGGCCAAGGTACGCTTAGACCAGGTGGCCGTCGGAGACGTCAGAGAGGGGTTGACCAACGGAGATGGGACGGTCGACGTCGGTCTGGACGCCAGCCTCAGGCTGGAGGGAAAATCGCCAGCAGGGAGGCGCGTCACTGTGAAGATCGTCGACGTCAGTCCCCCGACCGCAGTGGCGATACCTAGGGAGGCCGCGGGAGCATACTGGGGGTACGAGGTCGAAGAGAAGGCATACGCGGAGGTGCTAGAAGACAGGAGGTTCGAGGTCAAGATAGCTACCTCACGCATGGGGAAACCGTTGAAGAGCGTCCTCGGGACACTCAGTGTGGCCATGCGAGGCGTGAGCGGGGTCAAGTTGATCTTCGGCCCTCCATCGAGGGGGCTCTACGAGATCTTCGGGCGGAGGCTGACGGAGGGAGCAGACTTCGTCGTGAACCTCTACCCAGAGCAGCACGTCGAGACGGTGCGGACAGAGGAAGCGATATTCGCAGGTCTGGGACTTGTCAGCGCCGTCCTAACCGGGAAAGCTTAAGTGCGAACCGTAAAACGGGCCCTAGGAAAAGGAAGGTTTAGCGTGAATTGGGACATAGGAAGCATTCTGCGCCCCGCAGAGGCAGTCTCGCGTACAGGCCGAGAGGCCGCGCCAAGAGCCTCATCCCCCGAATCAGGACATGGCCTAAGGTAGAGTCGGAAAAGCCGACGCTTGTGGGTTTTCCCGGTTATAAGGCCGGGACCGCCCACGTGATCACTGTGGACGATAGGGCGAAGACCCCCAATTTTGGCAAGCCCCTGTTCAACCTATCCAGTGTCCTCGCCCTCCCAGACTCACAGATAATTGGCCTGAGGCTATACAAACACGAAAACGGTCAGGACATGGCCATAGCTGACGTGAAGCAAGGGAACCAGACCGGCTTGGACAAGTTACCAGTCGACAAGGCCAGCAGGGTGGCAGCGCTGGTGTCTTCAATTCCCCGTGACGTCGGTCTCTCGCAAAAGAAACCCATAGTGATGGAGGTGGGGGTGTCCGGGGGGGACATCAAAGGACAGACAGAGTTTGTGCTAGGCCTGATTGGCAAGAAGGTAAAGTTCACTGACATGTTCAAAGCTGGGATGTATGTGGATGTCCTCGGCATCACCAAAGGAAAGGGGTACGAGGGCCCGATTACGAGGTTTGGAGTCAAGAGGAAGCAGCACAAGTCCAGGAAGAGCGTCAGGGCTGTCGGAGTCATAGGGCCGTGGCACCCTGCGGCAGTGATGTACACCATCGCAAGGGCAGGGCAGATGGGCTTCCATCAAAGGACTGAAACTGGGAAGAGAATCCTGCTAGTCGGAAACGCCTCGGCGAACCCGGTGACACCCAGCGGCGGGTTTGAGCACTTCGGCAACGTGACGGCGGACTATGCGGTAGTGAGGGGCTCGGTTCCTGGGCCGGCGAGAAGATTCGTCATGGTCAGGATGAGGGCGAGGGGGTTCTCGAAGAACCAGAACCCTCCCCAAGTGATAGAAGTTAGCACGGTGGCGAGGAGCAGATGAAGGCGGAAGTCATAGACCTGAACGGCAAGCCGGCGGGCGAGGTTGAGGTCCCTACTGTGTTTTCCACCGCGCTCAGGCCTGACCTGGTGAAGAGGATGTTCTGGTTGGTGGGGTCACACAGCATCCAGCCGAAGGGGAGGGACCCTATGGCCGGCGAGAGGACTACCGCGGAGACCCACAGCCCACCTACGGGGACCGGGCAATCAAGAATTCCGAGGGTCAAGGGAGAGAGGTACTCGAAGAGTGGCGTCGCCGCCGGGGTAGCAAGCGTGGTGAAGGGTCGCCTCCCCCATCCCCCAAGATCTGAGAAGGTGATTCACCTGGGTGTGAACAAGAAGGAGAGCAGGTTAGCCACCGACTCTGCAATCGCCTACACCGCCAACGTCGACGCCGTCAGAGCCAGGGGGCACAGGGTAGCAAAAATCGCTCTTCCATTGGTGGTCGCGGACGACATAGAGACTGTAGAAAAGACCGGCGATCTCGTCTCCTTCCTAGAGAAGGTCGAACTGAAGGAAGAGCTCCAAAGGGTCGACTCTCACGTCAAGCGCAACTCAGGGAAGGGACGCCTTAGGGGGAGGGTGTACCGGACGGGTGTGGGACCGCTGATTGTTGTGACCAATGACAGGGGTGTCGGGAAGGCCGCCGGAGGGATACCCGGTGTCGCGGTCACAAGGGTTGAGAGCCTGAGCGTCTTGGAATTGGCGCCAGGGGGGGTCCCTGGAAGGCTCACGATTTGGACTGAATCGGCGCTCAGCGCGCTAGGCTCTAGAGCCAGGGGTGTGGCGTCGTAGATGCGGCTTGAAGACGCCCAGAAGATTCTGAAGAGACCCTACGTTACAGAGCGGACCTTCGACCAGATCGAGCGCGAGAACAAACTATGCTTCGTCGTTGAAGACAGGGTTACCAAGACCCAGATAGCGAGTGCCGTGCAGGCCCTCTATGAGGTCGAGGTGGACTCTGTGAACACTTCAAGGACGACCAGGGGGAAGAAAGCGTTCGTTAGGTTGACCGAAGCTGGCAAGGCCGCCGAATTGGCGACCAAGATGGGGCTGGTGTAAGAAGTGGGCAAGAGGATACTTCAGCGTAGGCGCGGGAAGGCAGGGATACAATTCAGGGCACCCATAAAGGGGAAGATCGCGCCTGTCCGCTACCCGAAGCCTGGGTCCGGAGGGCAGGCGACCGTGACCGCGATACTGGACGAACGCGGCAGGAGCGCGCCCTTGGCTCAGCTCAAGCTCGAAGGGGACAGGTATACCTATGTCCCTGCTGTCGCCGGGATGTCAGTGGGGCAGCAGGTGTCCCTCGGGCCGACTTCGCAGGTCGACGGCGGGAACATCATGCCGCTGTCTCGCATCCCAGAGGGGACCAGAGTCTGCAACGTCGAGATCCGACCCGGGGATGGAGGGAGGCTTGTCAGGGCCTCTGGGACCTCAGCCGTCCTATTCTCGAAGGCGAACGGCAGGGTAATCATCAAGCTGCCCTCGGGTAAGAACATCTTGGTCAGCGACATGTGCAGGGCTACAGTCGGCGAGGTGGCCGGGGGCGGAAGGAGAGAGAAGCCTTTCCTGATTGCGGGGGCGAGGCATCATGCCATGAGGGCGTCAGGACGCGTCTACCCACGAATGAGGGGCATAGCGATGGCGGTGGTGTACCACCCGTTCGGAGGCGGTAGGCATCAGCATCCGGGCAAGTCGACCAGCACCTCCAGGAACGCCCCACCTGGGAGGAAAGTAGGGTTAATAGCGCCTAGGAAGACGGGAAGGAAGAGATTGGCCAGAGCCAGTGCCGAGGTTTCTGAGTAGATGCCCAAGGAGTTCAGATACAGAGGGAAGACCATCGAGGAGCTCAACTCCATGTCTACCGAGGCACTTCTGGAGCTCCTGCCGTCGAGAGCGCGGCGCTCCCTTAACCGTGGGGTGTCCGAGGACAAACGGAAACTCCTCGAAGACGCCAGAGCCACTAAGGAAGGGAAACTCCAGAATCAGATAAAGACCCACGCCAGAGACATGATCATCCTCCCGACAATGGTGGGGCTCACCATAGCGGTCCACAATGGGAGGGAATTCGTTCCACTGGAAATCAAACCTGAGATGATCGGAAGATATCTTGGGGAGTACGTAATAACTAACAAGAAAGTCGTACATGGTACCCCTGGGATCGGTGCAAGTCGCTCCAGTCTTTACGTGCCGCTAAAGTGAATTGTTCGACCCTGTGGCTTTCATCAGGGTCATAGCTTTCGGTGTAGTCTATGCCGGGATAGAGTACAGGTACGTCAACAGGTATGAACGTGACTGGACGAAGACCGCCGAGGGCTTCGTGGAGAAGCCGGTCTTCTGGAAGATATCCCCCTACCACCTCTACCTGCTGCTCCCCCTGTTCGTAATCGCCTCGTATGCGTCCTCGCTTACTGCATGGGCAGGGGATACGCTCTTCTTGGCAGTCCTAGAAGACATGGTTTACTTCGTCTGGAGGGGGAGTCTTGTCTCCAAGAACGACTGGACAACCACGCTGATGGGGAGCTTCAGGGTGGGGAGGATGGAAGTCCCCGTCTGGTGGCCCATAGACGTCGCTGCGGCCGTGGTGCTCTTCGTGCTCCCGCTGTAGTTATACCACGTCGGTCTGTGACTGGTCCCTGAGAAAAGTCAGCAGGTAGAAGGGACTACCAACGCCCTTCCCCGTCGCGCCGCTCGCCTTCCAACCGGTGAACGACTGCGCACCGGGCCAGGCCCCGGTGGTCGAACCGCCGCTCCTGTTCGCGTAGGTCACGCCGAACTTTATGCCATCGAAGAACCTCTTGATCTCTTTCTTGTCTTTGGTGAATATCCCGGCGGTGAGGCCGTAGTCCGTCGAGTTCGCCATATAGAGCGCTTCGCCAAGATCCGAGAACCCGTTCACGACCACGAATGGGACGAACAGCTCGTCCTTGACAAGCCGACTCCCCTCAGGGAGGTCTGCCACCACTGTTGGGGAGACATAGAAACCGCTCTTCTCCATCTTCCCATCGAGGACCGTTCCACCAGCGACAATGTGCGCCCCAGACAGCTTTGCGTCTTCGACCGCCTTCCTGAATGTATCTACCGCCTTGGCGTTGATTACGGGTCCCATGAACGTATCCTTCTCCCTAGGGTCGCCCACAGCCACTCTATCGACCATTTCTTTCAGCGCGGCGAGGAACTTGTCCTTCACCCCACTCTGCACGTAGACCCGCGAAGTCGCGCTGCACTTCTGGCCGCTGTAGCCGAAGGCTGCTCGGACGGTGCCTTCTACTGCCTTGGCAATGTCTGCCTTCGCGGTGACGATGGTCGGGTTCTTGCTCCCCATCTCCAAGAGAATGGGCTTGGGGTAGGCCTGCTCCGTGTGGAAGCGCCTGAAGAGCCTCATCCCGACATCCCTTGAGCCGGTAAACGCTATCCCGTCCACGTCTGGGCTGGAGACGAATTCGTCCTCGAAGTTCCCGCCCGGGCCTGTCACATAGTTGACCGCTCCCGGAGGGATGCCGGAATCTACATAGAGGTGATACAACGTAAGGCCGGTGAGCGGCGCCGCGCTCGTCGGCTTCAGTATCACCGAGTTCCCAGTCATCAGGGCCCCCATGGCCATCCCATTCGCGAGCATGAACGGGAAGTTGAACGGTGATATGATGGGCCACACCCCATGGGGTTTCAGGACATCCATGTTGCGTTCGCCCGGGCCTCCTCGCGCCATGGCTAGGGCGTAACCATCTTCCTTCCTCATCATCCTGGCATAATACTTCACAGCGTCCATGGCCTCCCAGCACTCGGCCAATGCCTCGAGCCTGTTCTTCCCTACCTCATAGGTTATCACGGCCGCGATGTCGAACTTTCTCTCGTCCACAAGCTTCGCGTACTTATCGAAGGCGCGCACCCTGTCCTGCCAAGGCCTCGCGCTCCAGACCTCGAACCCCTTCTTTGCCGCGGCGATTGAAGCCTTCGCGTGCTCCCTGGTCCCTGTTTGGAACCTACCGACTACTATGGACGTGTCTATGGGGGTCCGAACCTCGAACTCCCCCGCCTCCGACCACACCTCTTTGCCGCCGATGTGCATCGGGTGGCTCTGACCGAGGTTCTCTTCGAGGCGTTTCAGAGCAGCCTCGTATTTCGGATTGAGGCTTTCGTCGGCGAAGAGCGTGACGTAGGTGACCTTGCGGGCAACCTTGCGCCTGGAAGTGGAAGGCCTCTTGGACATGGGAACAGGCGCCGGACCGTGTGCTAAAATCTTGTCGCCTAAAGGTTGTAATCCAGACGCTGGCGCGAGAACTCCATTCCGGTGACGGCCGAATATTCCTTGACGAAGCGCGCTTTGACCTCTTCGAACGGGAGGGGTCCTCCAAGTATCTTCTGCATCGAAGTCATCGTGGATGGGTCGAGGCCGCAGGGCCTGATGAGGTCGAAGTAGCTCAGGTCTGTGTTGACGTTGAGTGCGAACCCGTGGTAGGAGACCCAGTCTGCGACCGCCACGCCTATGGAGGCGAGCTTCTTCCCGCGGACCCAGACGCCTGGGTGCCCTTCGAGCCGTCCCCCGTCGACTCCGTAGGCGGCGGCAGACCTGATGACCGCTTCCTCTATGCTTCGGACATGGCGGCGGACATCATGGTCATTCAGGAGAAACACTGGATAGCCGACCAACTGGCCTGGGCCGTGGTAGGTGGCGTCGCCGCCGCGCTCTACCTGGAAGACGGGTATACTCTGTGGCTTGAAGTTATCAGGACTCGTCTTCCGACCCAGGGTGACCACATGTGGATGCTCGACCAGTATCAGGGAGTCAGGGATCTTGCCTTTGGCTCTCCTGGCGGTGAGCCTCTTCTGGAACTCCAGAGCCTGGCCGTACTCCATGGTACCGAGGTCGAAGAGGAAGCAGCTCATGTCCTGAGCTGGTGGACAGGGTGGCCAGCCGCGGATTCGGAAGCTTCCATAATCGCCTCCGGCAGCGTGGGATGGGGATGGATTGTCATGGCGATGTCCTCTACGGTAGCCCCCATCTCAATCGCGAGGGCCACCTCGCTTATCAGATTCGAGGCCTCTGGGCCGACTATCTGGACCCCCAGGACGAGCCCTCCCTCTTCGTTTGCGATTACCTTGACGAATCCCTCAGGCTCCCCTGCCGCGAGCGCCCTCCCTAACGCCGCGAATTGGAACCGGCTCCGTTTCACCTTGTACCCTGCTTCAATGGCCTTCGCCTCGCTTAGGCCGGCGCTCGCCACTTCGGGGTCGCAGAAGACCGCCTCCGGAACGACTTTCCAGTCCGCGGCAGAAGGGAGACCAGCGATGCACTCCGCCGCAACTATCCCTTCCTTGGAAGCCTTGTGAGCCAAGAGAGGGGGGCCTCTAACGTCCCCGATAGCAAAGATCCCAGGGACGTTCGTCTCCATCCTTTCGTTCGTGATGACGTATCCCCTCGGGTCGGTCTGAACTCCGAGGGCAGCGAGGTTGAGCTTTTCCGTCCTAGGCTTCCTCCCGACGCTCACGAGGACCTTGTCTGCAGCGATGGTGGTTCTCCCCCCAGGGGTCTCCACCTCTACCTCGGCTTCAGAGCCCTTCTTTACGATGCGAACGACTTTCGACTTCAGGTGGACCTTCGCCCCTCTCGCTTCAAGCCTTCTTTGGACCACTCTGACGACCTCTGGGTCGCTCCCCGGGAGGAGTTGATCCATTATCTCTACAACCGTGACGTGGCTTCCAAGCTTCTGGAACATCGAGGCGAACTCCAGCCCTATGGCGCCTCCCCCAACTATCACCAGTCGGCTAGGGGCGCCCTTCAGTTCGAGCCCTTCCTTCGAGCTTACCACCAGGTCGCCGTCAAACTCGAGGCCCGGCAGGGCCGACGTCCGTGTGCCTGTAGCAATCACAAGGTTCTTGAACGAGACATCCTCCTTCCCCTGGGAAGTAGCGACCTCCAGCCGGTCTTTGGACACCACCTCGGCCATCCCAAAAACGACTGTGGCGTGATAGCCGCGGAGCAACCCCTCCACCCCGCTGACGAGTTTTGAAACTACCTCGGACTTCCACTTCTGCAGCTGGGCGAAGTCCACCGACACCCCGGTCGCCTTCAGACCGAAACTCTCGGCTTCCTTGACCTTGTCGACCAGCTTTGAAACTGTTATGAGGGACTTCGACGGGATGCACCCATAGTTCAGGCACTCTCCTCCGAGCTTGTCTGCCTCTATGACGACGGTCTTCAGGCCGAGTTGGGCAGACCTGATTCCACATACATAGCCTCCGGGCCCTCCCCCGATTATGGCTACGTCTGCTTCCAGCATGGGCAGGCGGGTCGAACCAGCCCGCGGGCTTAAACGTTGCTGGGACAGTTAAAGCCTAAAGGACTTCGGCTAGCAGCTTCTTTGTATCTTGTATTGTCTCTATCAGCCTGGAGGTGAACCGCGCCGCGTAGGCGCCATCCATCACCCTGTGGTCGAACGAGAGAGAAAGGTAGGTGGTGTCTCTGATCTCTATGTTGCCATCGCGGACAACCGGCCGCTTTGCTATCTTGTGCAGCCCTAGGATGGCGACTTCGGGGAGGTTGATGATAGGCGTGGCGAATAGCCCTCCTATCGCACCTACGTTGGTGATGGTGAAAGTTGCGCCTCGGACGTCGTCGAGGCTGAGCTGGCCGATCCTCGCCTTCTCGGAGAGCTTCGTTATCTCCCCGGCAAGTTCGAAAATGTCTTTCCTGTCCACGTCCTTCACCACGGGGACGACGAGGCCCTGTTCGGTGTCGGTCGCAACGCCGATGTTATAGTACTTCTTCAGGGCTATGTTCCCAGCCTGCTCGTCCAGCGACGAGTTGACGTATGGAAACTCCTTGAGGGCAGGGACCAACGCCTTGATAATGAACGGAAGGTAGGTGAGGCGCACTCCTCTCTTCTCGGCGCTCCCTTTGAGCGCCTCCCTCAGGAGCACGAGTTCAGTCACGTCCGCTTCGTCGACATGGGTGACCTGAGCGGTCGTCCTCAAGGACTTCGCCATCCTGTCAGATATTGTCCGCCTCAATCCCCTCAGAGGGACGACTTCTTCCTTTTGCCCCCCGCCGGCGAGGCGTGGCTCCTGGATTGCCACAGCTTTGAGAGCCGGCCTCGAAGCAGACTTGATGTCGTCGTCGGTCACCCTTCCCTGGGGTCCTGACCCATGGACTTTGGTGATGTCCACACCAAGCTCCCTCGCAAGCTTCCTCGTGGCGGGGGTGGCGAGGACTGATGGGACGGGCAATGGAGCGGCTTGTTGGACTTTGGCTGCTGCCTTGGCGGGAGCCTGTTCGGGGGGCGCTACCGAAGTAGCCGTGGGAGCTCCCCCGGTCCCATCGTCGATTACAAGTATCGTCTGGCCTACCTTCGCGATGTCTCCTTCTTTCACCAAGATCATGGTGACTCTACCGCCCCTGGGGGAAGGAATCTGGACGTTCACCTTGTCCGTCATCACCTCGACGATAGGCTGGTCCTCATTGATCTGGTCCCCCTCCTTCACCAGCCACTTGAGGACCTCCCCCTCGGTGATTCCTTCGCCTAGGTCAGGCAGCTTGAAGTCCATCCAGCTTCAGAGGAGCGACGGGGGTTAAAAACTATGTAGCGTCACTCGCGCGCGGCGTCGTCTGGGGGGACCGATGCCAATGGCCCGCCCTCATGCTACTGATAGAACTGCCGTCTGGGGCCCGCTGACCACCTGTCCCTCGGTAGGGCTCAGTAGCTGACCAGCTCTAGCGCTGTCTTCGCTATCCTTTCCCTGCTAGGGATGTAGTTGTCCTCGAGTTTTGCCAATGGAATGGGGATGTCGTAGCCAGTAACTCTCTTGATCGGAGCCTTCAGGTAGTCCAGAGCTCTCTCAGCCACCGTAGCTGCGACCTCCGCCCCTACACCGACATTGCGAGGCGCTTCGTGAATGATTATCAGCCTCCCCGTTTTCTGGACTGACCCGATTACGGTCTCAAAGTCGATGGGCGAGACGGTTCGCAGGTCCACGACCTCGGCCGAGACCGACCGCTCATTCTGGAGCGTTTCTGCCGCCTGGTTCGTGGGGATCATCATCGCGCCGTAGGAGACTAGCGTGACGTCATTCCCCTCTCTTACCACTTTTGCTTTGCCGATTGGGATGCGATAATCCTCCTCCGGGACTTCGGTTTTGGGGGAGTCGTAGATCTTCTTTGGCTCCATGAACACCACGGGGTCTGGGTCGGTCAGCGCTGACGCGAGGAGCCCTTTGGCGTCGTAGGGGGTCGAAGGGACTACGACCTTCAGGCCAGGCGTGTGGGCGAAGTAGGCTTCGGGGGATTCCGAGTGTAGCTCGGGAGGCCTTATCCCGGCGCCATATGGGAAGCGCATCACACCCCTGAGGGCGAACCTCCCCCTGGTCCTGTTCCTCATTCGGGCTATGTGGTTGAAAATCTGGTCGAAGGCAGGGACGATGAACCCGTCGAATTGGAACTCGGCGACTGGAACCATGCCACCGATGGACAGGCCGACGAATATGCCAGCGATGGAGAGCTCGGCTAGTGGGGTGTCGAACACCCTGCTTGGGCCAAATTCGTCAAAAAGCCCGCGCGTCACTTGGAAGACGCCGCCGTTCTTGGCCACGTCTTCCCCGAATATCACCATCTTCCTGTCCCGCTGCAGTCCTTCCCTGAGGGCCATGTTGACTGCGTTTCTGATGTTGACGCCAGGCTTTCCTCCGGCAGCCGTCGGCTCAGGCTTTGGAAGGGCAGGGGGGGCCCGTTCCCCTAGGAACTCCGCCTTCTCGCGAGCTAGGACAGAGGTGAGTGAGGAGTAGGTGTAGTCGAAGATTGCCGCGGGGTCGACTGGAGGAGACCCCCTGTAGGCAGCTACGGCCTCGTTCATCTTCGCTTGTGCGGCGACAGCGACGGCTTCCTTCGCTCTGTCGTCCAGCAGGCCGCGAGACGTCAGGTACTTCTCGAATCTGACGATGGGGCTCCTCCGTTCCCACTCCACGACCTCGTCTGGTGCTTTGAGCTTGTTTGAGACCAGCTCAGCTGTGGTGTGCGGCCCGAGCCGGTAGGTAGAGTACTCTATCAAGGTAGGACCCCCGCCTCGCCTTGCTTTGTCGACCGCGTATTTGGTGGCCTCGTAGGAGGCGATCATGTCGTTGCCGTCGACGAGGATGCCCTCGAAACCGTAGGCTACGGCCTTCTGGGCGATGGTCTTCGACGCGGTCTGGGCGGTTCTCTTGACGGAAAGCGCCCACTGGTTGTTCTCGACCCCGAAGACAACGGGCAGGTCGTAGACGCCGGCTATGTTCAGTGACTCGTGGAAGTCAGCCTTGGAGGTGCCTCCGTCCCCCGTGGCCACGAACACCACAGATTTTTCCCCTTGCAGGCGCTTTGCCATCGCGAGTCCCGCCGCGTGAGGGAGCTGTGTGGCCACTGGCACTGCGATGGGGAGCATGTTCAGGCTCTCTGGCAACTGCATCCCCCTCTCGTCCCCTCCCCAGTATTGCAACAGTTTGACCGGGGACATCCCGAAGGCGAGCATCCCCGCCGAGTCCCTGTACATGGGGACATACCAGTCGCCTTGCTCCAGGGCATTGACCGGCCCGATCTGCGCCGCCTCCTGTCCCTTTCCTGGGGCGTAGGTCCCAATTTCCCTGAGAGTCGAGAGGTTGGTCGCCTTGTCGTCGAAAAGACGGCCGAAGATTAACTGCTCGTAAATACGTCTCAAGGCCTCCGGCGAGAGGTTGGGGTCCTTCCCACGGATGGTCCCGTCGAGAGACAGCCTCTGGAAGAGGAAGTCCTCAGGTGTGGCGTAGTTGAACTCTGACTCACTGAAGATCCTGGGGCCCATGTCGGACCCGGGTCTCTTCATGGAGTCCACTTCGGTCAAGGTTGCTTTTGGGACGCGGCGCCCATATAAGAGTGGTTTGCTCTTGGGCCTTTTTGATGGCTGTCCTGATGAAGAACTCGCCCGCGCGGTAGCTGCTCCTGACGAGAGGGCCTGAGGCGACGTAGCGGAACCCGAGCCGTTCACCCAAAGCCCGGTACCGCCCGAACTGTGCCGGGTCGACGTACTCCGCGACCTTCAGGTGGCGGTGTGAGGGGCGGAGGTATTGACCCACAGTGAGGAAGTCCACATCGGCGCGTCGCAGGTGCGTCATCGCCTGAAACACCTCCTCCTCCGATTCTCCAAGGCCGACCATTATCGACGACTTCGTGGAGACGTGCGCGTCCAGCTTCTTTACATTTCTCAGCACGGAAAGCGACTGCCAGTAGTCAGCGCGGGGATCCCTGACCCGGGCGGTGAGGGAGAGGGTGGTCTCGATATTGTGGGCCACCACGTCGGGTTGGGCTTTGACCACCTCCCTCAGCCCTTCGAGATCTCCTTGGAAGTCGGGGATTAGAACCTCGACGAGTGTCCTTGGGTTCCTCTCCTTGACGAGTCTGATTGTCCGTGCGATGTGGGATGCGCCGCCGTCATGGAGGTCGTCTCTGTCCACAGAAGTCAGTACTACGTAAGTCAGGCCCATCTGAGAGAGCGCGAACGCCACGTTCTCGGGCTCGAGCTCGTCCAAGGCGCCTCGTGGCTTCCCCGGCGTGACCATGCAGAACCGGCACGCACGCGAACAGACATCACCCATCAGCATCAGCGTGGCCGTCCCGCCCCCCCAACATTCCTGGACATTCGGACAGTGAGCCTCCTCGCAGACGGTGTGAAGGTTCAGGCTGGCGAAGAGGCTCTTCAGGTCAGTGTAGCTCTCTCCTTCAGGAGGTTTGACAGTGAGCCAACTGGGCTTTGGTCCGGCTAGCAAGTTAAGTTGCCGACTAACAACTTCAGCCTGTCAAAATCCTTTACGGAGAAGGTACCCTCGCAGGCGTAACACCCCTCCACTTTGAAGCCGGGCTCCAAGTCGCCGTGAAGTATGCACATCATCTTGTTGAAGCGGATGTAGTCGAGGACTTCGGTCATTGACCGGAGCGCCTCCCTGGTGTCAGGATTGTCCAAGGAAAGTTCCTTGGCAATCCCGTCCGCTGCCTTTGCAACTGTGGAGTCCCCTTCCAAGTTGACCATGATTCCCCTCGTCTTCCTCGCATAGTTGCTTATCGAAGCCTGGGTGACCCCGAGCCGTTTGGCGACCTCTTGCTGCGTGAGATGATATTCATCCTGCAGTCTCCTGGCCACCATGGCCCTGAGTGCAGGCAGAGCAGATTTTGCGACTATCTCATAGGGGCTGATGAGGCGCGACATCCAGTTTTCAATAACTTATGTTATAGTCTGATATTTAAGGCGATATTCTGGGCTCTGGTAACTTAACTCCAAACCTTGCAAATCTTGCAAGGCCGAGTTCTCCCATCTCCACGCGGTTAACAGGGAGGGAGCCAAGGATGGAGGCATCGCCAGTTGAGTTACCAGAGCCATATTCTGGGGACTGGTAACTTGACTGGGGAAGGATGCTTCATCGGCTGTCTCTGTGTTGACCAAACCCCCCGGTGCTTTGCGTGACCTTCAGTTTTCTGAACTCTTGTCCTTGCTCTCATCACAGACAGTTTCATTTTGGTCTCGACGTTCTGGACGACGTCCTACCGTAAACTTATTGGAGGAGCTTCAGTCGTTTCGTCACATTCTTGAGATTTGCCCGAGTCCCCACCCTGAGGTATGAGGGATGATTCCGAACCAGAACGCCTTCCAGCTCCTTTCGCCGCCGCTGGTGGCTGCGCTGAAAGAGCGCGGCTTCGACTCCCCCACCGACCCTCAGGAAATGCTCCTCCCCATCGTGAGGGAGGGGAAGAATGCCCTCCTGATGGCTCCGACCGGGACCGGCAAGACCGAAGCCGCCCTCTTACCGATCCTGGACGCCATGGTCAGGGAGGGCGAACCGAGAGAGAAGGGGACCAAGTTGCTCTACATCACCCCGCTCAGGGCGCTGAACAGGGACATGCTTGACAGGATGCAGTGGTGGTGCAAGCGCTTCGACATCAGGCTCGGGGTCAGGCATGGAGACAGCTCCCAGGCTGAGAGGACCAATCTGAGCTTAGCTCCGCCGGACATACTCATCACTACCCCTGAGACGCTACAAATCCTGCTGGTCGGCAGGAGGATAAGGCAGAACCTGGCAAAGCTGAGATGGGTCGTGGTGGACGAGGCCCACGAGCTGTCAGAAGACAAGAGAGGGAGCCAGCTCAGTGTGGGACTCGAAAGGCTCCGGGACGTGGCGGAGAAGGAACTCCAGGTGGTCGGCCTGTCCGCGACGGTCGGGTCCCCTGAGAAGGTGGCACAGTTCTTGGTGGGGAGCGGGAGAAAGTGCGAGGTGGTGCGGGTCCCGGTAGAGAAGAGCCTCTCCCTGAGGGTAGACGCCCCCAGAGCGACCGGGGACGACAAGATACTCGCGGACTCGATCTACTCCTATCCGGAGGTCGCTGCGAGGCTCAGGACGGTGAGGGAGCTTGTTGAGAAGTACAGGTCGGTGCTAGTCTTCACCAACACGAGGTCGGAGGCAGAGGCCCTGTCGAGCCGCTTCAGGGTATGGGACCCCAGCTTCCCCATCGCGGTGCACCACAGCTCCCTTTCGAAGGCGACCCGGGAGGCGGTCGAGAAGGGCCTCAAGGAAGGCAAACTGCTCGGGGTGATCTGCACGAGCAGCCTCGAGCTCGGCATAGACATCGGGTTTCTGGAATACGTGGTGCAGTACAACTCCCCCAGGCAGGTCACGAGGCTGATCCAGCGGGTAGGGAGGAGCGGACACAGGATCGGGCAGGTCTCCAACGGTCTCGTCATCACCCAGGACTCGGACGACACTCTCGAAGCGGCGGTCCTTTGCCGCAAGTCTGTCATGGGAGAGCTTGAGCCCCTCGAGCCGGTCTTCAACCCCTACGACGTCGCGATACACCAGGTGGCCGGGCTCCTCATCGAGCAGACGAGCTGGAACTTCGACGACCTGATAGCGCTCTTCAGGCGGAGCTACGCCTACGCAGACCTGGACGCCGAGAGACTGAAGAAGGTCCTCGTGTACATGAGGGAAAGGTATCCGAGGCTCGCATTTTACAGCGAGTCTGACGGGAAGGTGTTCCGGGCCCGGGACGTCAAGCCTCTCTTCTCCTACTACTTCGACAACCTTTCGATGATCCCTGACGAGAAGCAGTATCTGGTCATCGAAGGTGACAACTTCGTCGGCACCCTGGACGAGGCCTTCGTCTCGGAATACGGGGAGGTCGGAGTGAAGTTCGTCGAGGCGGGGAGGTGCTGGAAGGTGGAGCAGATCTATGGAAACAAGGTCTACGTTAAGGCTGAAGAAGACCCCACCGGAGCCGTCCCGAACTGGGTCGGGGACGAGATACCCGTCCCAAGGGAGGTCGCCGCCGAAGTTGGCGCAGTGAGGAGGAGGTACGCCGAGGAGCTCTCAAAGGGGACCGAATCAAAGTACCTAGACGAGCTGGTACGTACATACCCGGTCTCCCGGGCGGTCCTCGAAGAGTCACTGAAAGAAGTGGCCGAGCAGTACGAGGCGAAGCTACCCATACCTTCTGAGAGGCTGATCACCATCGAGAAGTGGGACAGGTTCCTGGTGATTCAGGCCGCCTTTGGTCATCGGGTGAATAGGCTGCTCGCCAGGGTCATCGGGCACATCGTCTCGGAGAGGATTGGACAGTCGGTGGCGGTGCACCAGGACCCCTATCGGATAGTCATAGAAGCCGACGTTTCGCCCGCCATGGCGCTCTCGGTCATCGAGGAACTCCACAAGCTCGATCTGATAGTGGCGACCGAAAAGGCTGTAGAGAGGAGCGGGATCTTCAAGCGGAGGCTGATACACGCAGGGAAAAAATGCGGTGCCATAGCCAAAGATGCGGACTACGCCAGCGTCTCGATTTCAGGGATCATCGAGGCGCTCAGAGACACCCCGGTCTACGAAGAGGCGATGAGCGTGATCTTCCACGACGACTTCGACCTGGCAGGGGCGTCTGACGTGGTCGAAAAGATCCATGCCGGGGCCATCGAGGTCAAGCTGGTGGAGTACGAAGCACTCACCCCCATAGCGCGCATCGGGGTCGAAGAGATCAGCAGGAGGGGGGAGATCGTCTCTCCCGAGAGGCTCAGGGCTCTTCTCAAGCAGTCCACGAGGGCCAGGATCAACGAGACGTTCTTGGTCGTAGTCTGCACCAACTGCTGGAACTTCCTCGAACTCAGGAAGGTCGTCGACCTGGAGGGGCTCAACAGATGTCTCGCATGCGGCAAGGCCGCCATCGGGCTCTCGACCGACTCCTACGAGAACGTCTTCTCCCTCGCGATGAAAGCGAGGAGCAGGTCGGACCTCCGTGGAAGCAAGCAGAAGCTGGTGGAGTCGCTCAGGAAGTCGGCCGAACTTAGGGCCGAGTACGGCCACGCCGTTGACATACTGGTCGCCGGGAGGGGCATCAGGCTGGCCGACGCCTCGGCCCTGGCCGCGAAGATGAGGAAGGAAGGGAGGGACGTGATCGAGCTGGCGATAGAGGGCGAGAGGGAAGCGCTCCGCAGGCGCTACTTCTTCGCTGCTTCCTGAGCGCGCGAAAGAATCAGGGTCATCAGGGTCTTCTCGTCGACTTCGGCCCGGGTCCTCCACCCTATGTGCAGCATCCCCTTGTCGTCTTGGTCGAGGTACCCCCTCTTGACGTACCTGTCCAGGGAGTAGTCTACGCGCCACTTCGGGAACTTTTCGCGGAGGAACTGCTCGACCTCGCGCCGGGAGACGCGCCCTGACTTTGAGTTGACGAAGGCGATGCTGGCCGCGAGGACGGCAAGGTCATCGATGCGTATCCCCGACGTCTCCGCTTCGCTGATCGTCGGCGGCTCTTTGAACCTCAGAAGGAACCGCGACGAGTCGTCGGTGCCGTCCGGCCCCTTTACCTCGAACACCTCTAGCCCCATCGGCGCCACGTCTTCAGAGAGGACTCCGATTATCTTCCGGTACTCGCGGCCCAGGTGCCTCCTCATCTCCCACCCCTTGACCCCCGGATTCCGCCCGCGCTGAAGGACGAGTACTTGGAATGCCCTCCTCACCTTCCTCTCCAGCAGCGCCCTGTCTGCGGTCTCTGGCTCCATCAGCTGTCCCCCGTTATCGAGATGGCCACCGACTTCGGGGTCCCCTTTACCCTCTCGGCAAGCGCCATCGTCCAGATCTTCCCGGTGAGGGGCTCCGTCTTCAGCAGCGCCCTCCCCTCGCTTATGAGGAAGGCGAGCAGGTACGCCCTCCTGACCTTGGTCCCATAGCTTTCGCCCTCTATGAACTGGCGGTAGTCCAACCATTCGCCGTTTGACTTTTGAAGAAGCTCGTCGTAGAGGCGGCTCAGGCCGAGTTCAAACTCTTCCGCGGTGAAGACGCCGAGGCTGACCAGGTCCGAATATTCCACGACCCCGGGGATGATCCCGTATGTGCCGAACTGGTTCTTGAAGCGCTCCGACATGGGGGTCAGCTCGCGCCAGTAGACGAAGGCCTTCTCGAGCCCGCGGGAGGACAGCTGGTCCACCTGGGCGATCGGGTGCCAGCTCTTCACGAACGCCTCCGAAAGGGTCTCCTTGTGGAGTAGCTTCAGCTTCAGTTGGATGAGCAGCGGGTCTATGTAGAGGGCGCTGGCCCTCTGCTTAAGCCACTGGTCCTGGAGCTTCACTATCTGGGCGAGCTCGAGCATCGCTTCCGAGTCGACGAGCAACTCATCGAGGAACTTCAGCTCGGGAAGGCGCTGCTTCAGGAGCAGTATCTTCTCCCTGATGTCTACGTCGAAGGGGTTGGCGCTGCTCGTCTCCACGTCACGGCAGAGCTCTATCACCCTCAGATAGTCGTCGAGCTTCGTCTGTTCCACTCACTTCAGCTCCTTGACCTCTGACCCGCCGTGCACTGCCTGGACAGTTATGACGTGGGCGCTCTTGTCGAAGACGGTGAGGATGGAGGGGGTTATCACGATGTACTGTGACGCCTCCCTCTGCTTCATCTGAGAGAGTATCATCTTGAACATGGCCTCCCTGTTCTTGGGGTCCATGTGTATGTCGAACTCGTCGAGCGCCCGCAGGGGAGAGACGATCCTCGCCTGCAGCGACAGGAGGAACGCCATCAGCGCCACCGACCGTTCGCCTCCGCTCTGTGTGAACGGGTCGAGAGTGGAGGGCGCGCCGCCTCGGAACCCCACGTAGAGGTCGAACCCGGCATCTTCTATGGCGTCGGCCTGCTCGAGCTTGATGAACCCGCTGGCGTCGGCGGCCGAGAGCACCGCCTGGTAAGCTGGGTCCACCGCCTCTACAAGGTCCTCCATCGCCTTCTTCCAGACTTCCTTGCGCGACCCGAGCTCCACGAGCATCGACTTCTTGTTTTCCTGGAGTTTGGCAAGCTTGACCTTGAGCTCCTCGATGTTCCCGGAGTAGTCGTTGTAGATCTTCTCAGCGTCGTCCGGGACGTCCTGCATCTTCTGGATGTGGGCCGAGACCAGCTTCAGTTCCTCTGACACTTCGTAGGGCTGCCTGACGGTCTCCATCCTTGCACCTGCGTTCTCCAGGTCGGGCACGAGCTTGTCCAGCTCGGACCTGTATTCCTTGGCGCTCCGCTCGAGGTCGTGAAGGTCTGACTCGGTCACCCTGATCCTGTATGTCAGTACCTCCGCCTTCACCCTGAACGAGATGTAGCTGTCAATGGCCCGTTTAATCAGCTCCTCGGTCCTGGTGATCTCCGGCTGAAGCGAAGACACTTCCCTGTCGAGCTCCCCCTTCCTGCGCTTCGCGTCTTCTTCTGCGGCCTCCCCCTTTTTTTCGACGTATTCGGCCAGGTCCTTCAGCCTCTTCCCGCTCTTGTCCCCGCCCCTGGCCAAGAGCTCGTCTATGGTGCTCGAGAGCCCCGCCATGTCATCCTTTATAGAACGATAGGCATCCCTTGCCGATTCGTCCTTTGCCTTCTCTGACTCCGCCCTTATGAGCGCGTAGTACAGCTTCCTGAGCTCGACCTGTTTGTCGAGCAGGGTCTGGTGCGTCTGCTCGGCGTCGGCCGTCACCTCGGCCTGCTGGGACTTCAGATCCTCCAGCGCCCTAGTCTTCGACGTGATCTTCTCCTCCGCTCCCTGGAGCGCTTTGCTCAGCTTGGCTTCAGTGCTCCACAGGAGCTCCTTAGAAAGGAGGTCTCTGTGCTCGACCTGCTTCCTCTTCTCCTGATAGCGGTCGTACACCTGCTTCCAGTATTCCAGCGCCTGGTTGGCGTTGTCAATCAGCTGAAGGAGTGAGCTCTCCTCCCCGACGAGGCCGCTTAGCTCCTGTTCGGCGAGCAGAATCCTTTGCCTGTACGCCGAGAATCCGACCGCTTCCTCGACCATCCTCAGCCTTTCCTGGGGGGTGACGGCGCCCAGCTCTTCGATCATCCCCTGGTGCATTATGATCAGCAGGTTGTCGGGGTTGATGCCGAACTCGCGGAGCAGCCTGACCACTTCGCTCTTATCGATCTCCTTGTAATCTGCCTCGAACCAGTAGGAACCGTCACGCCTGAGGTAGCGGCTCAGCATGAAGGTGTCGGACTTCGAATATGGTATCGGTCTGTGGCCTGCCTTCGCGGAGTTGTCAAAGACGAGGGAGACCCGGGCTATCTCTTTGCCCCTTCGGATGAGGTCCGAGAGCTTCCGGGAGCGCTCGGTGTATGCCTGGCCCAAGGCGACTGAAATCGCCAGGAGCACCGAGGACTTGCCTGCCCCGTTGGGACCGACTATCAGGTTCAGCCCTTCACGGAGGGGGATCCTGGCATATTCGTAACTCATGAAGTTCTCAAGGATGATCTCCTTGACGGTCGTGAGATGGGACGGCCTCTCCTGGGAGACCTCTTTGACGCCGCTGGACAAGCTTACAGGCTGCGCGAACCCTGGGCGCATTTAGACATTGCTGACCGCGAAGTCGATATTCACTTTCGGCCACCTCTCTCTCGCTACTCCTTAAATCGGCGGGAGCCCTCCGGAAGGTGTTTGCCCAACGAGACAGCGTTCGAGTCACTTGCGCCGGCTGTGAGGGGGTTTCTGGCTGACACCGACATTAGGGACCCGACCCCCCCGCAGGTGAAGGCGTGGCCACTCATCGCCAGAGGGGAGGATGTACTGGTGGTGGCCCCGACCGGGTCGGGGAAGACCGAAGCGGCCCTCCTCCCGCTGCTGAGCAGGCTGGTGCGCGAAGGGCACGGGGAGGGCATCTCTCTCCTCTATATCACGCCGATGAGAGCCCTGAACAGGGACATACTGAAGAGGCTCCAGGGATGGTGCACGAAGCTCGGGCTGACGGTGGACATAAGGCACGGCGACACCCCCCAGGCGCAGAGGACGAGGCAATCGGCGCACCCTCCTGATGTGTTGGTAACGACGCCCGAGACCCTTCAGGCCGTCCTCCCCGGAAGAAGGATGAGGGAGAACCTCTCCCACCTGAAGGCCGTCGTCGTCGACGAGCTGCATAACCTTGTAGAGAGCAAACGTGGGGTCCAGCTCTGTGTGGGTCTTCAGCGGCTCAGGAAGGTCTCGCCTGACTTCCAGCTCGTCGCGCTCTCTGCTACGATTGGGACCCCCGATGTAGCAGCCGCCTTCCTCTTCGGGGACCGGCCTAGGACTCTGGTAAAGGCGGACGCCCCCAAGGAGTTCTCATACGCCATCGAATACCCTGTCCCTGGTCCGTCGAGCCAGTCAGCCGCGAAGGAGACGTACTCCGCTCCCGACCTCGCGGCAAGGCTCTCCAGGATGAACTCCCTGATCGACGGGCACACATCGACCCTGATTTTCGTCAACAGCAGGACCCTGGCCGAGATGATGGGCGAGAAGTTCGCGAGGCTGAGGAGCGACGTAGGGGTACACCACGGCTCACTTCCAAGGGAGGAGCGAGAAAGGGTCGAACAGGCATTCAAGTCTGGCGAACTGAAGGCGCTCGTCTGCACCAGCACCCTGGAACTTGGCATAGACGTCGGCTCGGTCGACCTGGTGGTGCAGTACATGTCTCCGAGGCAGGTGACAAGCCTGGTCCAGCGCGTCGGCAGGAGCGGCCACAGGCTCGGAAAGGTGTCGAAGGGGGTCCTGGTGACCGTGTCGGCGGACGACATACTGGAGTCGTCGGCCGGCATAAACTCGGCGAGCAGGGGGAGGATTGAACCGACCCGTCCCTACGTGAACTCCCTGGACGTGCTAGCGCACCAGATCGCAGGCTACCTCATGGACTTCGAGGCCATGGAGCCAGGCAGGATGCTGGCCGAGATCAGGAAGGCAGCCCCGTTCAAGGGCCTGACTGAGGACGCGTTCCTCCGCACGGCGAGCTATCTCTCCGAGCTCAGGAAGATTAGATTCGGCGGCAAGACACTCGTGAGGACGAGGCTCACCCGGGAATACTACTACGAGAACCTATCCATGATCCCGGACGAGACCCGTTACCTGGTGGTCGACGTCTCCACCAACCAGACCGTCGGGATACTCGGCGAGGAGTTCGTTCTCCTCAGGGCGAAGGTGGGAGTCCATTTCATCATCAAGGGCAAGGTCTGGCAGATAGAGCAGATAGCTGACGACAGGAAGATCTACGTCACCCCCGTCGAGGACCCCCTTGCTGCCGTGCCGGGGTGGGACGGGGAGATGCTGCCGATACCATACGAACTTGCGGCCGAGACAGGGCGGTTGAGGAGGGAGATTTCAGAAGCCCTCGACCGGGGGAACGAGGCCATGGAGTCGGTCGAGAAGAAGATTCCCGGAGAGGCGGCTGCTCGGGCGCTGGTGGTCGACCAGATCGCCGAACACAAGAAGATGGGAGCACCGGTACCGTCGGACAAGCTGATACTCTTCGAAGGGTTCGGGAAGTACCTAATCGTCCACCTCTGCTTCGGAGAGTCGGTGAACCGGACGTTCGCCTACGTGTTCGAGGAAGTGCTTTCGAGGCGGGGGCTGGTCAGGGTCTGGTGGCTCGACGGCTATCGGCTGCTGATGGAGCTCACGACGGACACCGAGGAGCTCGACATCAAGGAGATGGCGAAGGAGCTGATGGGGCTGACTCCGGAACAGCTGGAAAGGACCTACGCGGTGGCCGCCCAGAGGAACTTCCCGTTCCCGGCCAGGGTAAAGTTCGTGGCAGAGCGGTTCGGCGCCCTGAAACGGGGGAAGCTCATCGCACACCCGAACCTGTGCTCGCTCCCGACGAGGTTCGAGAAGACCCCCATCTTCGAGGAGGCGTTGCATGAGACAGGGAGAGACCTCATCGACATTGAAAGGGGGAAGCAGATCCTGGTGGAGGTCGCCAACGGGGGGATAGCGGTGGAGACCTATCAGGCGGGAGACAGGCCGACCCCCATCGCGTACAACCTCCTCTACAGGTACCTTGAGGTCCCGGAGGCGGTCGCCCCCGACTCCCTCGGCAGGTCGTCATACCAGAGGATGAAGACGAGCATATTCGGCACCGAGGTGAGCCTCCTATGTGTGAAGTGCGGCGCGGACCAGGGGCAGACCACGGTCGGAGACATCCCGGAGGAGCCGCGATGCCGCGCCTGCGGCTCGGGGTTGCTGGTGCCCTGCTACTGGGGGACAGCCAAGCTGACCGACCTCGTAAAAAAGAGAGAGATGAAGGCGCAGCTCAACGACGAAGAGAGGTCCGAGCTGGCCAGGGCCAGGAGGGGGGCTGACCTCGTCCTCTCATATGGGAAGAAAGCCGTGGTTGCACAGACGGTCTACGGGATAGGGCCCCAGACCGCATCCAGGATTCTGGCTGAGATGCACGACGACGAAGAGGCGTTCTACGGGGACCTGCTCGAGGCAAAGATACGCTTCGTCACCACCAGGCAGTACTGGGGCAACTGAAAAGCCATTAACAGGAGACACCGGGGTCAGGCCAGATTGGTTCTAGCAGGGAAGGTCTTCCTCGTGAGGGAGAACTACGAGCTCGACACGCTGGCTGACAAGCTGAAGTCGTTCAGGATAGAGACTGAGACGAGCGTCGAAGACAAGGAGTTCAAGCTTGTATCTGAAATCACCGACCTGAGCGTGGGGAAGGGGTCCCTGGAGGGCAAGTTCTCCTTCGACTCGGTCTTCGTGGTCCCGCACCGAGGGGAGCCTGTCCCGGTCCCGCGGACATACGAAGCCCCCTTCACCTTCAGCATGCACAAGGACAGGATGTTCCTGACGGTCTACGACAAGAAGAGCAGGGCGAACAACATCGCGAACGAGATGAGCAAGGCGGTGTTCATGAGCCTCGGGCAAGTGGTGGAAGCCAGGATCGACCCCGAGACCCTGAGGAAGTTCCACGAAGCCAACTTCGAGGACACCAAGGTGATATTCTATTCGGAAGTGGACCTGCCGAACATCACCAAGCTTTCGCTCTACGGCGCCGAGCTCGGCAACACCAGCCTTTACAGTGACTATTTGACCCATGGGAAACTGTGGTACATAGTCTTCAAGAGCAAGGCTTACGGCTACGTGTTCGGGCTGACCAGGAACTGCATACTCACCGGCTTCAGCAAGATGGAGCTGTCCGAGTTCAAGGGCTTCGTCGACGCCCAGGTGCTCCCGCTCGTCGCCTAGCTTGCTCAAGATAGTCCCCGGCGACGCGGCACTCATCTTCTCGACCGCCGAGTCGAAGACCCTTCTGGTCTCAGACCTGCATCTTGGGCTCGAGAAGGAGATGGCGAAGAAGGGGTTCCGCCTCCCGGCCTATTCGGTGAAGATGGTGGAACGGGTGAAGCGAATAGCGGAGACCTACGGCGCGAAGCGGCTCGCCGTGCTTGGGGACGTCAAGCACACGGTCGGGAAGGTGGAAGACATAGACTGGGGGGTGATACCCTGGTTCTTCGACACCATGCTGGACCTGTTCGAGGCAGTGGAGGTGGTCCCCGGAAACCACGACGGCAACATCAAGACGGTGCTCCCGCCCCGGGTCAAGCTGGATCCGTCGCAGGGGACGGTGCTGGGGGAGGGGAAGGACAGGGTCGGGGTGGCGCACGGCCACGCCTGGCCGTCGGAGGCAGCGATTGCGACGAGGAACCTGGTAATCGGCCACTCGCACTTCACCTACGAGATGCGCGACTCGTTCGGGTCGAGGACGAGGGAGTCTGTCTGGGTCACCGCGGAATTCGACGTAGCCGAGCTGATGGAGGGGGCGGGCTACAGGTCGAAGTTGAAGGGCAAGGGAAAGCTGACTGTGATGCCCCCGTTCAACAGGCTGGTGGGGGGTCAGCCCATCAACCGGAGCAAGGCTTTCCAGTTCGGGCCAGTGCTCTCGTCGAGGTCGCTGAGCCTAGAGAGGGCGGACATATTCCTCACGGACGGGACGAGGGTGACCTAGCTCGGTCAGCCGCCGATGGCGCTTATGACGAGCTTCTCCAGGGATGATTCGCCGACGGCCCCGATGACCGCGTCCATGGGCTGGCCGTTCCTGAAGATCATGAAGGTCGGGATCGAGAACACCTGGTAGCGGGAAGAGATTCCCATCTCCTCGTCCACGTTCACCTTCGCGAAAGTGACCTTGTCGGAGTACTTCCTCGCGAGCCTGTCCACCACTGGGTCCATTATCCTGCAGGGGCCGCACCAGACCGCCCAGTAGTCGACGAAAACCGGTTTCGGCCCTGACACGACCCTGTCGAAGTTCTCTTCGGTAAGCTTCATCGCAGCTTCTGATTGGTTGCGCTCCTGTGACATTATGCCATCAGCCTCGGCTGCGCGAAGCTCGATGCATATTTAAAATTGGGGGAGCGTCGAGAAGATTTGACTTGGGCAGCGAGTTGGTGGCGAGGATATCGAGGAGCCTGGTCCTCCAGGAGCCGGCCACCAGGGGGCAGCGGCTGGCAGCGGTCTCCATCATAATCAATGACAGGGAAACGCCGAGCGTGCTCCTGATCAGGAGGGCAGAAAGGAGCGGGGACCCGTGGTCGGGGCAGATCGCCTTCCCCGGCGGGAAGATGCAGGATGGAGACAGGACCGCCAGGGGCACGGCGGTCAGGGAGACCATGGAGGAAGTGGGGCTCGACCTGACTTCATCTTCAGACTTCCTCGGTTATGGGAGGCTCACCACGACCCACACCGGGACCATGGACGTGGTCCCGACGGTCTTCCATCTCAAGAAGGAGGTCACCGTGGTGCCGAACGAGGAGGTCGCCTCATTCAGGTGGGTCGGCCTTGGTGACCTGGCCTCGCCGGGAGCCAGATCGAGCTTCATGATGACGTTTGAGGGGAACCAGATGGAGTTCCCCGCCCTGAAAGTGGGGGACTACACGGTCTGGGGCCTGACGCATGGGATTCTCACCTCCCTGCTTACGGGAGCCTGAAGGTTGCCTAGTCCCGGTTAAGGTAATCCATTATCTTCTCTAGGACGTGTGGGTTCTCATGGAAGTACTCGGCCAGCTTCTCCATCCGTCGTAGGGTGCTCGGGTGCACATGGTGTTCGATTCCTTCGGTGTCGACATAAGCCGTCTGGGGGTCCACCCCGAGCATGGTGATGAGGTCAGAAATGACCTGGTGCCGCTTGATGACTGATCTGGCCACCTTCTCACCAGAGGGGGTGAGCCGCATCCCTCGATACCGCTCGTGCTCTAGATACCCCTTCTTGGCAAGGTTGGCTACCATGCTCGAGACCGTAGGCGGTTTGACGCCCAGCCGGTCCGAGATGTCGGAGGCGCTCACGTATCCCTTCTCCTCATGCAGGTTGTATATCGCCTCCAGATAGTCCTCGAGCCTCGATAAGTCCCTCCCGGACTGCGCGATGGTAGCCAAAACTCCTCCCTTCAGGGGGATGGCCTTCGGATAAAAAGCGTTCCCCGCCGGCCAAGTTCGGCGGGCAACCAAATGTGAGAGGCGCCTCGAGATGTTAGGCATGTCTAATTTATATATCAACCAGCGGAGATTCGACCTTGTCATACATGAGGTGGCCGTTCAGAAGGACTCCGACCCCGTCTATGAATATGCCTCAGGGGGACGATGGGGACAATTCAGGGCAGCAGCTGAGGCCATCGAGTCCTCTTCTCCTATCGCTGAAGCAGTTCCTTCTGTGGGTCGGTCCCGCGCTGATGGTGTCGATAGCATACATGGACCCTGGCAACTACGGCACAGACCTTGCGGCAGGGGCAGGCTACAAGTACACACTCCTGTGGGCAGGCTGGCTCGCTTCTGGAATGGCGATGCTGCTTCAATACCTTTCAGGTAAACTCGGCATTGCCTCGGGCCATCATGTGGCGGAGTTAGTGAGACAGTCGTTCGGCGGGAAGAAACGGTATGTGATCCCCTACTGGCTCGCGGCAGAGGCAGCAGCGGCAGCCACTGACCTGGCAGAATATCTGGGGACAGTGCTGGGGCTCAACATACTGTTTCACATCCCGCTTATTTACTGCGCCATATTCGGCGCCCTCGACGTCATCATACTGCTGACCATGATGACGAGGAGATTCCGTCTGATCGAGCAGTATTTCGCGGTCCTCATCAGCGTTCTTGTGATAGGTATATTTTACGACCTGCTTGTCATAGGACACTTCGACGTCGCACAGGTCGCATTTGGTTCAGTGGTCCCGCTTGCTCCAGGCAATACAGCGCTTTTCATCGCGGTAGGAATGATTGGGGCGACTGTGATGCCCCACGCTCTCTTTGTCCACTCTTGGCTTTCGAAGAACAAAATGGACCTCCTTGGTGCCCCAGTCAGCGGAAGGACGGAGGCGCCATCGATCAAGGACATGCCGATTGCGGCGACCGAGGTACGTCACACGTACACCCCCGAGCAAATGCATAGAACGAACAGACTCCATCGAAATGAAACCATCATCGCCCTCACGATAGCAGGGGTGGTGAACGCTGGAATACTCCTTGTCGCCATTCCTCTCTACCACGGCAATGGAGTGAATGCCAGCCTGACGGTGCAAACTTTCGTCGCAGGGATGAGCCAGATTTATGGGCCCGCCATTGGCATCCTCTTCGCCTTGACCCTGCTCGCATCTGGACTTTCTTCATCCGCGCTTGGCACCATAGCAGGGCAGGTCATCATGGAGGGCTTGATTGGAAAGCGCGTGAACATTTGGGCGAGAAGAATCATCACGAGAGCTGTCAACGTTTTCCCCACAACGATAGCCATTCTACTCGGACTGAGCCCGCTGGTCTTGCTGATTTACAGCCAGGTGATTCTGAGCCTGATGATTCCGCTGCCTATGATTCCTCTGGTATACTACACATCGAAGACGAAGTTCATGGGAGATTTGGTCAACAAGAGGTTCACGGTTGCCTTGGCCCTGGTGACAGTAACACTCATACTTTCCTTTAACGGCCTGCTACTGACTACTCTTTTCTAGGCAGCTGGCCCCTACTTCCCTTATCCTCCATTTCGGTCCTCTGCCGGCCGACCTCACCCAGCTCAAAGGGGAAGACTATCCACTCGCTGACGACTTCCAAGAAGTAGTCGGGCTCCGCCCTGCTCCAGGGCTTCTTGAACATCACAGCGGTCTCTAGAGACCTGGGTAGCTGATCTTCAAGGTATTTCCTGAGGAAAACGATGGTGTCTCCCTGGTCCACAAGGTCGTCTACCAGCAGAACGTCCTTCCCCTCGACCCCCTCCACTAGGGTGGAGAGGATCCGAGGAGCGGTCCGTTGGCCGATGTTGTTATACGACTTGACGTTCACGAAATCTATCTTTACGTTCAGGTGGTCTGACACGACCATAGCCACCGGGATGCCTCCCCGAGCGATGCCCACCACGAGGTCATAGTGTTTTCCGTTGGCTCTGACCTTCTCTGCTAGTGCCTCGGCCAGGTTGCCGTACTCAGACCAGCTGATGTACCTGAAATTAGGCATCTCTAGCGGGGCTGGAGCCCTAGGATAGATAACCGTTCGAGGGTAGCTTCAGTGGCATTCGCTGAGATGGGCCGGGGCGGATTCGAACCACCGACCATGGCGCGCTGTGCGTTTCGCCGTGTAAGGGCGACGTCCTGACCAGGCTAGACGACCGGCCCGTTTTCAACCGGGATTTCGACGTGTAATAAGCCTTGGAGACCAAAATCGGGAGCAGGTTTTAACGCACCTCGGTGGCGCCTATGGGGAGGACTCATGGCGAGCAGGACAACCATCTTAGAAATCAGAGCGAGACAGGTTCTGGACTCGCGCGGAAATCCGACCGTGGAGGCAGAGGTCACAACGAGTAGAGCCATGGGGAGGGCCAGCGTCCCCTCCGGGGCCTCTAAGGGGAAGCACGAGGCACTCGAGCTCAGGGATGGTGGCGAAGAGTTCCATGGCAAGGGAGTCATGAAGGCTGTGGCCAACGTCAACGGGGTGCTCCGACGCGGGCTCCTGGGCCTCAGAGTGGATGACCAGCGCGGCCTGGACCAGAAGATGATTTCCTTGGACGGCACACAAGACAAGAGCAGACTGGGAGCCAACGCGATACTCGCCGTCTCCATGGCCTCGGCGAGGGCTGCAGCCAATTCAAACATGGCTAGCCTCTTTGCCCAGCTCAGAAAGTCAGACCGGTACACCCTCCCTGTGCCGATGATGAACGTTATCAATGGAGGAGAACATGCGGGGAACAACCTGGCGATTCAGGAATTCCTCATCGAGCCCGTAGGGGCGTCGTCTTGCGCCGAGGCAATCCGCATGGGATCTGAAGTTTACCAATCGCTGAAGTCGATTCTCTTGTCGGAGCACGGGAGGAGTGCCATCAACGTAGGCGACGAAGGAGGGTTCGCCCCGCCGCTTAGGCTGACCCGCGATGCGCTTGTGTCCATAAAGAAGGCGGTTTCGGCTTCAGGCTACGGCGAAGAGGACGTCAGGTTAGGCGTTGACGCTGCGTCTTCTACCTTCTATGATGAGAAGGACAGGAGCTATAAGATGGACGGCAAAACGATGAGCGAAGGCGCACTGGAAGACTACTATGCGCGGTTGAGGGACGAGTTCGCCCTCCTCACGATTGAGGACCCATTCCAGGAAGAAGCGTTCGAAGCGTTCGCGTCGATAACCAAGAGGCTGGGGGGGAAGACCAAGGTGATCGGCGACGACATCTACGTGACAAACGTGGCGAGGATGAAATTGGGTATCGAGGAAAAGGCGACCAATGCAGTCCTGATCAAGCTTAACCAGATAGGCACCGTTTCCGAGACCGAGGACGCCATCGGACTCGCCCGCAAGGCAGGATGGACTGCTATCGTCTCGCACCGGTCGGGCGACACCGAAGACTCTTTCATCGCGCACCTCGCGACGGCGTTCGCGACGGACTTCATCAAGACGGGCGCCCCCGCAAGGGGCGAGAGGGTGGCGAAGTACAACGAGCTACTTCGGATCGAAGAAGAGCTGGAGTCTAAGGTTCGCTATGCGGGCAAAGACCTCGGCTGACCCGTCGGGGCGCTTCGAAAGTCGTAGACTTATACTCAGGAGCCACTGATTGCCATAGTTCCAGAGTGAGGCGCAGGGGGTGGGAATTCCGCCCTTCCGGGATTCGAACCCACGAGTCCCGTTAGAGACACAGGCTTAGCAAGCTTGCGCCCATCAGGCTGCGCCTTACCAGGCTCCCCGTCCAGGACTCTAGGCTACCCCTGCGCAAGGTGACCAGCGAATCCAGAGTGTTAAAAAAGTGAGCGGCGGCGGTTCCCTCGGAGTTCACCATCGCTCTCCGATCCCTTCTCGCCGAGTCGGGAATCCCCCACGTAGACGGGGCAGCGTGGCCACGTCGCCATAGGGCTGCTCCCTCCCGGACCTCGCCCGGTTCGGCAATCAAGAGTCAGACCCTCTCCTTCGAGAGGGCTGCCCCTCATGACCGCCCACCCCGGCGTGAGTTCGTCTCCCCAGCCCGACGCGGGTGACGAGGAAGATGGTTTTACCCGAGGGTTGCTGGCCGCTGCGTAAAGCCGGTTTCAGCTTAGCGAGGACGGCTATCCCCCGGACCCTACCCACCGCCGAGGGCACTAGGCTCAGCTCGGCTTTTAACGTGTTCCTCCACGGTCGCCTTCATCCTGCACACGCTGCAAAGGCCGCTGGACGAAGGCCTTCCGCACTTCGTGCAGGGGACAGAGTGTTTCTCGCTGTTGACTGCGTAATGAGAAATCACGTCAAGGCTGCTGCGGAGGAGGACGTTCTTGAGGCCCGGGTGGTTCGCCTCCATGATGTTGAGATAGTCCCTGACTTCGCTCCTGAGCCCCTCGTGCATATAGGGACAGCTCACGCTTTGAAGGGGGACCCCTGCCTGGTGGGCGTAGAGGGCTACCTCTTCCTCATAGAGCTCCATGAATGGCTTGACTCTCCTCAAAGGGAACGAGACGTCGGTGTGGCGTGGGTCGAGCCATCCGAGTCTAGTAACGTCTCCATGCATAAGGTTCATCATGAACGTTTGAACGAAGTCGTCGAGGTTATGGGCCGTCGCCACGACCGATGCCCCGGCCATCCGGGCCGCCTCGTCTATTGCCCTGCGCCTGAAGACTCCACAGAAGCTACAGGAAGACGCTTCGCGCTCTTCCTTCCAATCCAGGGCCTCGTCGAGAGAGAACCCAAACATCTCTTTGTAGGAGACGACAAGGTGTTTGACCCCAAGCTCGCTCGCGAGCGAACGAGCGTGGGACAGCGCTTCGTCTCTATATCCAGCAACCCCTTCGTCAACAGAGACCGCCACAATGCTGTTCCCTCTGGAAGCGTAGAGTCCGACGAGCACTTTGAGTAACGAAAGACTGTCTTTCCCCCCGGAGACTGCGACTGCCACCTTCTCCCGTGGTCCTATCATCTTGTACTTCGAGATGGTTCTGCGGGTCTTCTCGACAACAGAGACATCGAAGCAAGAGACGCAGAGGACCTCGCCGGAGTAGCGCCTTGTATAGAACGGCTTCCCTCCGCAGATTGAGCACCCGGCCATTCGGCGGAAACAGAGACCGGGTCGATTTAAGGTATCAATGCTTAAAGCGAGAACGCCCTCGGTGCCCTCAAAATGGGGCAGGAGAACTTCAAGCGGTTCGAGCTACATTATGGTGTTGTGCTGATGCTCAGGACCAGGAGGTTCCTCACTGCGATGGACTGGATGGGGCGCAGCCGCATCGCAAAGCCGATGAGCTGGCTTTTGCTCTATCTGATGCCCGTCTCGGCGGGGGTCGCCTTCTTCATTTTTATCAGCGTATTTAGGGGGCTGATTTCTTCGAGGGGTCCCCAGATAGCCCAAGGCATCGTGAGCCTCGGTCCCCTGGTCAACCTCGGGATACCTGGGCTGAACCCATACATTCCCATCCTGTACGGATGGATTGCATTGGTCATCGGCATGATTGTCCACGAAGGCGCCCATGGGGTGATAGCTCGAAGTCTCGGCATCCCGGTGAAGAACTCCGGGCTTATCCTGCTCTTCTTCGTGATACCAATCGGCGCTTTTGTCGACATCGAAGAATCGGCGATCAAGCAGGCTCCCAAGAGGCACTCGGCCAGAGTCTTAGCGGCAGGGGCGGGGACCAACCTGGTGCTGGCAGTGCTCTGCCTGCTCCTTCTCGTTGGCGTTGTCAGCACCATGTCTCCAGTAGTCAATGGGGCCGCGATAACAGCGGTCGGCCAAGGGACCCCGGCGTACGCCCAGGGGGTGCATCCCGGGGACATAGTGACAGCGGTCGACGGGAAGCCAATAACCAACCTCGACGCGATACTCGGTCCGAGCACGAACCTGACAGCAGGTCAGACGATCAATTTTACAGTCTACCGACACGGCCAGACCATAGAAATCGACAACATCAAGCTCGTCTGCTGCATGAAGATTATAGACACGAGAACCAACCAGACACTGGCTAGCTACCCCTACATCGGAGTGGACTCGGTCTCAGAGGCGAACCTCCGTTCTGCCGTCTCGAGCTACACCAACGTCCTCGGAGACCCTCTGCTATACATCGGGTGCATCCCAACGTTAGAGATCGGGAACTGCCAGCAGGCGGTGCCGTTTTCGAACTCGGACTCGGTGTTCTATGTCTCTCCGCTAGGGAGCGCCTTGGTCCCTATAGCCAACGTGCTCTATTGGCTTTTCTTCCTCAACTTCAATCTCGCTATTTTTAACTCGCTCCCAATCTTTCCGCTCGACGGTGGCCAGGCGTTCGGCGTCGGGGTCGAGGCGCTGGGAAGGGGCCGCCTGTCCGAAGCTGGCACCATGAGAATCACCATGGGTGCGACGATGGCTATGTTGATCTTCCTGCTCGCGATAATCGCGGGACCATACTTCTACGTCTACTTGTTCGGCTGAAGGCACGCAGAGAGAGCTCAGGGCACCTTGCGAGAAGGTGCGGAGGGCGCGTTAAATATGGAACTCAGGCTGTCATTTGATGTCGAGCCTGCAGCCCCTGGGCGGGGTCGAGCCTCAGATTCAGCAGTTCGCCCAGCAGTTCGTGTCGTCGATGACCTTTCTCCTTTCAATCGTCGACACCACAGTAATAGACCTGATGAGAATTGTTTACGTCTCCCTCCTGATAGTCGGTATCCTCCTCTACTATTCGCATGTCGCCCAGAGGCTCGGGAAGGATCTGATCAAAGGAGGCTTGGCGCTCGCCATCATCTCAGAGTTTGTGGTCCCATGGTTAGTCAAGCTCTGAGGGCATATCTGAGGAGAGCCGCGATGCCCCCGAACGAAGAGACTTGCTTGCCGAACTCCATCGAAGAGTCGACCAGGAAAACCCGCCCTCCCTTCTCCTCTATCTCGTTTAGGATGCCGACAAGCTGAGACTCGTCTACTCCCCGTGAGAAGACGTCGTCTGACACCGCGCACGACTCCACGGCTCCCGCTGATGTGGCCTCGGCCACCCGCGGCAGGGCATAGGCCACTTTTGGGTCACCTCTGGAAACCCTCGCCACTATCTCCCCCACCAGCCGCTGCATTTCCACGACCACTGACCCCTCGGCAAGCGCTTGGAAGGGTGGCGACTTTATCATGGCCCGAACCCCGTCTCCCCCCGTCAGGTCGGGACCTTCAACCACGTTCACTTCCACGGACTTCAGAACCTCTCTGATTTGGTTCGCCACTGAGTTCTTGAAGTTGCCGGGGCCGGCCACGACGATCCTGTCTCCGTGCTGGAAAAGTTGGGAGATGGTCCCAGCCACCTTGGAGAGATAGGGGCGAGGACTTCGCTCCTCGCCCATCTTCCCACCGAGGCCAGACTCGATGGTCGTGGCGACAGAGAGGTGTGAGCCGGCTAGGAAGCCTATCCCGGCCTCGCGCCTGTCGACAGCCACCAGGATGAACCTAGTGTCCTGCTCGACGGGACGGACCAACCGTATGTCAAGCTGCGACCAGCGGTGTTTCCTTAGCGTCAGCGCGTGCCCCGGTGACAAGGTCACCGAGTGTGAACCCGCCTTCGTCACGCTCTCGTCGCTGGCTTCGGTGATGGTCCCTCTCACCCTAATCCGTTCGATGCTGCTGTCCAGGTGCACCTCGTCTACCACCAGCGCCAGGGTGACTTTCACCCGCTCTCCTTTGTCTGGCCTGGAGTACTCTTCTTCCCTTTTGACCACTCTCGATCCACTGGTGACAACTACGTCCCCTTTTGCGATGAGCCTCCGTAGGGTCCAGAGATCCTCTGACGACTCGATGGTCAGAGAACAGTAGCCGTGCTTGGGATTGAAGTCGTTGACTTTCAACTGACCCGGCTACTCGAGCCCCAGGTCCCTGAAAGTCCCTATCCTGACGTCTTCTGGGATCTGTCCGAGCTCGCCCGTGCGGTGCCCGATGATGCCTTTGACGCCGACCCTCGCCGCGGATTCGACAAGCCGCTGGGTCACTATCCCGTCGAAGATGAGATACTGGGCGCCGTTGGTCCCTTCCATCTTCTGCACCAGCTCGCTGATAGGAAACCTCCCGACTTCCTGGAGCCCCTGGTCGAGCAGTATCGCCTCCAGCGTGCCATTGAGGGCCGGAAAGAGTTCCCTGGTCTTCACAACCACAGGTTCGTCCGCTTCCTCATGCTGAGGGGGAGGTACGCTCTCGGCGGCCTTCTGCCTCCTCGAGACTAACTGGGCCGCGTCGACCCTCTCTGCCTTCAGCAAGTTGATCACGTCTATCGGAGTGAGGTCCTCTACCTCCTTCCCCTGGGGCGCGTGGATTATCTTCTCGACATGCATCACTTGATTTAGCTCCTTCTCGATGAGCTCCCCGCCCCTGTCACCATCCAGGACTGCTATCAGTCTCTTCTTCTTGCCGAGTTCTATTATCGAATCCGGGATGCTGGTCCCTTCGAGCGCGACCACGTTTTCGATACCTGCCCTCAGGAAGAGCACTACGTCGGCCCGCCCCTCGACCAGGTAGACCAAGTCAGATGAGTGCACGCCTGGGCCTGCCGGAATATTCTCTATCCCGTAGCTGATTACTTTGGCCCTCCTGGTAGACTCCGTGACGTCCTTGAGAAGGTTCTCGCCTTCGCTGGAAGTCTTTGAGCTCCAGTCCCTTACAATCAGCTTCGCCCTGTCGACTATCTGCTTGCGCTTGACCGCCCTCACGTCTTCGATGTTGCCCACGCTGAAGTGCGCGCTGCATGGACCGACCTTGTCCACGCTCTCGACAGCCGCGGCGATCAGTGCTGCTGTGCCGATATCAGTTGACATCGGTATGATCACCTCTCCCCTTGTCCGGTCGTTCTTCGACTCCAGGTTGATCTCTATCCTACCGACCTTCCAGCTCTTCTGAAGCTCGTTCAGGTTCATCTCAGGGCCGAAGAGACCCTCGGTCTGGCCGAAAATCGCCCCGATCACGTCGGCCCTTTCAACGACCCCGTCTACTTCAAACCTCAGTCTGACTAGATACTTTACTATACCCGAATCTGGCAATTTCTTTCTCTCCGACCAATCTCTGGTTCACTCGTCCTTAACGGTGTTAATCGTTAATTGGTTCCCACCGAATTTATCGGGGATATAAACTTCGTGTTTTTCTGCTCTCATTGGGAGGGGCGGACGTCCTTCCCGACCCGTCTTCGAAGATTAGGAGTGACTGGTCTATGCAAGCCCTCTGCCACGCCAGGAGGCCCGTCGGGCTCCAGGCTGCTAGCCTCTACTTTCGCGAACTTCCCCAAGTTCTCAATCTGGAGGAAAACCCCCCGAGACGCTAGCCTGAGCTTACTTCGTTCGCCAAGCGACGTCACGAACCCTTCATGGATGAGGGACCTGGAGTATTTCGACGCGAGTAGCGCGCCTTCTCTGTCCATATCTGTGAGGATGACCATCTTTTCCACCCCGCCAAGGGCAGCGGAACCACTCTTACCTAGAACTGAGACCGTCAGGATTCGCCCCTTGTAGCCTAGCGTCCTCAGAGCGATGGAATCACGCTTCCCTTCAACAAGAACTGACCACCCGTCTTCGGACTTGTCGTTGAGGTCGCTGACGAAGCAGGACAGAAACCGCTCAAAGTCACCGTAGATTCTTTCGTGCCTTTTGTGCAGGCCGCATTTCACCTCGTTATGGAATGTTGCCCGTCTCTGACGAGCTCGGATCATGTCCCAGCTTTAAGCGGGGAACGTCACCGAGCCTCTTCAACGGGCAAACGGCCTCCGTCTGTCGCACGCCTGGGTAAACCATCCGCTCATCAAAGCGTTTCCGCCTTCGCAGGTGGCCGTTTGGCGCGCTTTAGAACGAAAGCCGTCTGCCGCGGAGGCGGTGTCGTTCTATTTTAGCAGTTCGTAGAGTTTCGAGAGGTCAATTTCGAATCCCGACACAGGGACTCCCACCCCGAAGGCGTCGATGGTGCCAGGCCTCAGCTCGCCTATGTATCCCAGCCCCTCCTCTTTCGCGGTGACGGACGCGCAGCGACCGGGTGAGAACGCCCAGTGCTCAGCCGCCTTGGTTACTACCTCAAGCCCAGCCAGGAGTCTGCAAGCCGCTTCTAGGTACATTTTCGCCTCGGTGTAGGAAGCCTGTGAGTGGGCGACGAGGCAGCCCAGGTGCCAGAATTCCTTGACGCCGTCGAGTGCACGGGTGTAAACCCTGCCAATCTCGAAGACACGCTGTGGATAGTCAGACTTCACGTTTCCTGACAGAGCCGCCAGCAAGGACGGGAGGAGGGCATCCCTGAGCATCGAGTGGTCGAGGCTCTTCGGGTTCTGGACCGTCACCTTCTCAGAAGACGACCGCTCGAAGGAGTCGTAGAGGGACCCTCTGTCAGTCAGCTCGTAGGTCATCATCTCTATCATCCCAGCTCCTGCCATCACCGTCGACGCAGAGTCGAGGAACTTCTCGAACTCGTTGAGCGCCCCAGGAGTATTGCTCGGCGGGTACACGGGCTTGATGCGTTCTATCCCGTAGCCCAAGGCGACTTCCTCGGCGACGTCCACCGGATGCAAAAGGTCAATCCTATACCTGGGACCCAAGACCATGTTCCCCCTGACGCCCATCCGACTCCTTGCTAGGCAAGCAAGCATCTCCCTCCGTGAGAGGTCGAGTCCGATAACCGACCTCACAAGGTCGAGGTCGAAAGGAAGCGCGGTTGGTGCGAGGTCAGGTGTGACCCTAGCTTTGTTTGGGTATTTTATTGCGACCGTCCCCAGCTTCCCCCCCGCCTCAGAAAGGGTGGTAGCCAAGATGGCAAGCACGTCGTCCCCATCCTTCTGGCTGGTGCTCGTGACGTCGACGAACATCCGCCTAGTCCTAGTCGTGACCTTGGTGGCGTTCCCGTTGATTATCGGAGGGAACGAGAGGACCGTCCCCTTTGAGTCCGAGATGACAGGGAAGACCTTGCTTCTGTTGAAGACATGGCCATAGGTCCTTCCCTCGTAAGAGTCAGACAGGATGGAACGGATGGATGATGGCTTCTCCCCATCCAACGGTATGAACTCGAAGGTGGATGGGACCGCCCTGTAGGACAACGGAGGGGAGATTCGGTCGAGGTCATGGAGGCCGACTGCGACTGCCTTCCGCTTGCGTCCCAAACCATTGTGCAGGTCCTCCTGGAGCGAGATTATCTGTCTAACATCTTCGTCGTCGAGGTCGAGCCCGGTCGCCACGCAGCAGGCTATGTAAGGCCTGACTTTGGCGAGCCTGCGGTCCACAGTCACGGCGACTCCCGTGGGTTTGGTCTGGAATTCCGGGAGCCCTGTCTCTTTCCCGAGAAGCCCTCTGAGGGCGCGCGCGATTCCATAGTCTGTTCCGAGGTCGGGCCTGTTGGGACTATACTCTACGCGAACTGACCTGCTATCTGTACCCTCTATGTCGAGGCCGATGTAGGGGAGCCGGTCAAGTATCTTCTCCTTACCAGCCCCGACCATCTCGGCGAAGCGCGAGAGCTCGAGTCTAACTACCGGCAAGCTCTCCCCTGTTCCTGAGCCAGGATAAGTCTGAGCCGTACAACGCGCGCATGTCCTCCAGGCCAAACCGCATCAGCATCAACCTCTCGATACCGGGGCCCCAGGCAAGGACAGGGACTCTGACGCCGAGCGGTTGCGTGACCTCTGGTCTGAACACCCCTGACCCGCCAAGCTCTATCCAGCTCTTGAACGCCTTTGAGTAACCGACTACCTGCAAGGAAGGTTCCGTGTAGGGGAAGTAGGTTGGCCACAGTTTTACGCCAGCCATCCCTAGCTTCTTGTAGAACTCGGTGAGGAACCCCATGAGGTGCCTGACGTTGAGGCCCGCGCCTACCATTATCCCGTCCATCTGGTAGAATTCTGCCAGATGCTTATAATCGAGGTTTTCATTCCTGTAGACCTTCGATACCGCGAAGACCCTGGTTTCCCGTTCCCCTGTCTCAGACAGCGCCTTCACAGAGAGGACGGTGTTGTGAGTCCTGAGTACCAGCCGCCTGGCCTCCTCTATGCGCCAGCGATATCCCCACCCCCTGCTCCCAGTCTTCCAACCATCTTCGTGGACCGAGGCCACCTTCGCCACTACACCGGAACGTTTGAGCGCTGTGTCCGACAGCCCGTCCAGATAGAAGGTGTCCTGCATCTCCCGTCCGGGGTGATTCTGGGGGATGAACAGTGCATCGAAGTTCCAGAAGGCAGGGTGGACGCTGTCGCCCTGGAGTTCGATGAAGCCCATAGAGAGATACACCTCCCGCACTTCTCGGATGAAATCTCGGACAGGGTGGCGCCTTCCGGGGAAGAAGCTCGGGGCTTTCGCTTCGACGTCGATGGGGCGTAGTTTTCTGTCCCTCCAGGTCCCGGAAGCCAGGATATCCGGAGTGAGCCTGTCGATGAGACCTGCGGCCGCCGCCAGTGAGGAAGAGCTTCTGCCTTTGTCAGTGATGGCGACGGTGGTCGTGCGAGTCTCGACGCGTCTGACCAACCCCCGTTTCAGCAGGTCTGAGATGATACCCGCATCTTCGCTGGTCATATCATCCTCTGCTTTGCCGGAGGCAATCGACTGTACGACAGAGCGGAGAGACTCTATCCCAGCTGCGTCGGCAACCCGTACGACCTGTGCCGGTCCCTCTTCTACCCTTATCCAGCCAGAGCCCCTCGCCCTCCCAAAGGCGGCGGAGAACTCGTCGGGGGACTCGAACTTGCCCCTCAGCCCTCCTACTGTGAGCGGCGCGGGCGCCTGGCTAACTTGGCGTACCAGGTCCAGCTCAGGTGGCTCCCTGACTAGCTCTAGCCTGCTCTCAACTGAGCTGCCTATGGAGACAAGCCCTTTCGATGCGAGCCACTGGAGGGCTCGCCTGACCTGGTCCTCGTTCAACGAAGCGGCCGCGACCAGCGCCTCGAAGGGGGCCGACCCCAGCGGGGCGAGCGCCGAGAGAATCTTGCGTTCGAGCGGATGGAGTGCGCTCGACATTTCTGGTTTACTTTCCCCCTGACGAGAGGTAGGCTCTGTTCTTAGCCAGGAGCTCGGCCGCATCTTTCATCAATGCATCACGTTTCCTGTGGTGCTCTTCCAAGAACGTCTTTACAGTTCCTATGACTTCCTGTTTGCATTCGCCGCAAAGGCGTATCCCCTTCGTACACTCGTAGTTCACCCTCTGGACGTGCTCGTCGTCCTTGGCGAAGTGGAAACGATAGAGGTCGTAGATGGGGCAGATGTCAGGTCTACCTCCGAATCTGCGCTGCTCTTCCACGGTGTCCCTCCCTCCGGTGTAGGCTGACCTGATCCTCTTCGACGCGTCAGCTGACGTGTCGTCCAGAGCGAAGCCAGACTCAGGGTCCCGCTTTGACATCTTCTGTCCTCCCGTGAGCGCCAGTTCAAGCCGATGGTAGATGGCAGACGGAGGTATGAACCCGAACTCTGAATGATAGCGGTTGGCAAGATCCCTGGATAACCTGATGTGTGGGTCTTGGTCGGCCCCCACTGGGACCAGGACCGGCTTCGGCCCACCAAACTCCGGGAGCTGTGGCATGAGGATGTCCCCTGCCTGTATGAGCGCGGAGATGTAGAGTCCTAGCTGTCGTTCTCCGTAAATCGCCTTCATCATGTTGTTGGTTACTGCACGTGAGAAGATTGTCGACATCCTCATCACTCTCATCTCTTCGCTCTGCTTGTACACGACGGCACGGTCGGGATCGAGCCCCAGGGCGAGGATGTCGGCCACGTTTCTTACCGCCGTCTTGGATGATTCGTTGAACGAAAGGCCGTTGTCTGTGTAAGCTTCCACGTCGGCGATGGAGTAGTAGACGACCCCTTTCTTAGAGAGGGACTGGAAGTAGACCATGTCGTCGGCAGTCAACTTGTTTCCCAGGTGGAAGACCCCGTCAGGCTTGATGCCGCTCATCACAGCGTAAGGCTTGCGGCTGTCTATTGCGTCGAGGACCCTGGCCAGGTCTCTCTGTCCGAAGTCAATCCCCCGGCTTATGTGATGGCTCGGAGCCTTGAAACGAGGAACAAGGGGGGCGAGCGCTTCGATACCGAACTCAGACTGCAAACGGCCGTAGTCCTTGACCACGGTCGTCCCCCACGGATCGAGCCTGTCCTTCTCCACACTGACTCGCCTGCAGGCGTTCTGATTTAACTACTCGGGAGGAGGATTTCTCCCCTTGAACCCCGACCGTCTTGTGAGCCTCCCTTCGGCGTCTATCTCTCCTAGCCTTATTCTGGTAGAAGAGATAGGCTTCGAGTCGTCAGCAAGGACGTAATCCACGACGACGACCTCTAGCGGAGGGTAGCCGTTGGCCTTCCTGAGCCTGTTGGCTATAGGGACACGCTTTGCTGTCTCCTGGGTCACCACTATCGCCTCTACCTCGGGAGATGCGATGCCCGGACCGAAGTAGTCGTCGAGTTTGGCGACGATGTAGTCTCTGCCGGGATATCTCTTCTCGATGAGTGCGCTCAAGGCTACGGTGCGCTTTTCGTAGCTCTGATCAGGGTTCTTGCCTTCCTTCAGCGCGAACTCGTCAGAAGTGACGCCTATCACCACGCGGTCCCCGACCTCGAAGCTCTTGGAGAGGAGCGCGATGTGGCCTCTGTGGATGTGGTCGAACGTTCCCCCCGTCGCTACGGTCTTGTATCTCACTGGGGAGACACCCTGTAAATCAATTGAAATACCACGTGCGCACCCACTGACTCAGTAACTGCATAAAGGATTTGTGAGAGAGTTGGGACTGCTTCCTGAAGGATATCGGAAATCTGGTAAGATCACCAGCGAAGTGAAGTCGGTCGTGAGGTCGGCGGTCAAGCCTGGCGTCGCGTACCTCGCGATTTCTGACCTGGTAAAGAGAGAGGTAGAGTCACGCGGAGGTAAACTGGCATTCCCCACCGGAATCGGGGTCAACGAGGTGACTGCTCACTACGCTCCTCAGGACGGCGTCGATTCGGTCTTTCGCGAAGACGATCTCGTGAAGGTTGACTTCGGTGTCCATGTAGACGGGTATATCACCGACACTTCGGTGAGCGTCACATACAACCCGGACTACAACCTCCTCCTCGAAGCGACAGAGAGGTCTCTAGAGGCGGCGATAGCCGCTGCAAGGAAGGACCCGAGGGCGGGCGAGATTGGGAGAGAGATTCACCGGGAAGCGGCGCGCTTTGGGTTCAAGACCATTGAGAACCTCACCGGGCATACTGTGGACAGATACATAGTACACGCCGGGAAGAGCATACCCAATCTGTATATGCCTGGTATGCAGACGCTGAGGAAAGGTGAAGTTTTCGCCATCGAGCCGTTCCTCACGCTCGGGACTGCGGCGGGCTATGTAGTCGACGGTTCATCGAGGACCATATTCTCCATTGTAGCGAGGAAGAAGACCGGGACTCCCGAGGTGGACTCGTTCGCCGACATGGTATGGGATGAGCGCAAGACCCTCCCGTTCACCCCGCGGTGGTACGCCGCAGAGTTAGGCGCAAGGAAGGTCTCCGATTTGGTCGATAGGCTGGTGGCCAAGAAAATCGCAAGGGCGTATCCAACATTGGTGGAGGCTTCAGGCAGCCCGGTGGCGCAGTTCGAGCACACGATGGCCCTCGACGAGGACGGCCTCGTGGTCCTAACCTGACTGCTTCATGCTTTCGGCGTAAACCAGGCCTATCCGTGTAGGGTTCCCGCACTTCGAGCACTTCGCAGCCTCCTTCGTCACGTAGTCCCCAACGGCAAACGCCCGCTTTGTCTTTTGCCCACAGACGGGGCACTCCTCGATTGTGTAGACGAGCAGTTTCGACTTTTTGTCTGGGCCTGGGACAGAGCTCATCATTGCGCTACACCCAGTGTGTTACCTATTCCGGCCACCACTACGTCGTCTCCTTCCTTCGTCTTCTCTTCGATGACCCTGTTCAGGACCTGCGTGACCTTGTCCGCAGCCTCTGCAATCTCCTTTCTCATCACTGTAATCGCTTCGAGGATGCTCTGCTTCACTAGTATGGCATAGAGCGGGACCTTGACTCTGGTTGCAGCCTCCTCTATCTGGAACTTCTCGACGCCGATTCCCCCAATCGCGGCGCCGACACCCTCAGCTATCTCCCCTGTCTTCTCCCCCTCGAGCTTCAGCGCCGCATCGATCATCACGATGGCACTGGGTTTGACGCCCATCTCCCCGACGATCTTTTGGATGGCTACGCCGGGCTGCCCCACGTAGGCCATCGGCCCATCAGCCTTCAGGACGTAGAGTTTTCGACCCTTGTACTCCGTGATGGTCATCACGGTGTCTTTGGCTATGACGCGCTTCTCTTTCCCGGCCATGAACCTGGAAACCACGATAGGGCCAATCCCGTCTCCGACTGGCTGCCCCAGCTTGAAGGAGTCGACGGCGTTTAGGAGGGCGTCCGCCTCCTGGATTATCATCGGCATGAGCATCTGTAACTGTACGAGAGTGAAGTACGAATTAGTCTTCTTTCCAAGGAGATAGTAGTGGCGGACGATTTTGTGGATCTGGTTTAGCGATGTGGCTACCTCTAGCAGGTTCTCGCTGATGGACACTGTGACTGGGTTGTTCTGTTTGAGCAAGGCGCCGACTTCCGCTCTTACCCTGTCGTTGTTGGTCGTTACGATGTGGTCAACCTTCCCCACGATGCCAGCTGGATCCATGTCTACGGGCATGATTGCGACGTAGTCGAGGAATTGGTCTACCCTCTGGGAGGGGTCGCCTGGCGCCTTACCGACGTTGACAAGGTAGTCTATGGCGTCCTTTCTTGCCTTGTCCTTCATTACCTTGAGCTTGTTGAGGCCCCTGCTGATTTCGCTAAGAGCCATGTATGATTGTATCCTGGTCTGGTAAAGGAAGGTAAGGGCGAAGAAGCCAATCCACACGACGGTGACAAGGTCTGAGGTGTTGATCCCTGCGAACACCTGGAGGATTCCACCCTCAAGTATAGACATGAGATTATCTGATTCGACGTCGTAAACCCGGACTTAAATGTTCTGTGGGATGCCTTCGGTGTAAGCAGGCGTTTTAGGAGAAGGCGCCGGCACCTCGGCTTCCCGACTCCTTTCGGAAGTCAGTAGCACCGGGGCGACGCGCGGTTTGACTGCCAGGATCGGAACGAGTCTGGGTCGGACCCACGCGCTATGGCCGGCTGAGGCGGAGGGGCCCTCCAGAGGTAGATTAACGTTTCCCGGCTCACCAAGAGTTTTTTACAGGACTTCAAGCGTCCATAAGCATGCAGAGGAAGCTCCTGGACATACTCGCCTGCCCCATAGACAAGCACTACCCTTTGGAGATGATTGAGTTCAACGTCAGAGAGACGGACGTAGTGGTCGACGGTGTCCTCCTTTGCTCTCAGTGCGGGAGATACTACCCCATAGTTGACGAGATTCCGGTGATGCTCCCAGACAGCCTGAGGAACAGGAAGGAGGATATTGGTTTCCTCGAGAGGTGGGGCTCAAGGCTGCCGGAGAGCGTGGTCCATGGGGGGAAGCCATGGAACCTCGCCGGGTGACCTGGGAAACTCTAAAGGCAGCTGATGGTCGGCCTGGAGGCCGTGTTGGGGGTATAGCCCAGCCAGGCAGGGCGACAGGCTCCAGTGACACCAATGGCTGACACGGAAACGTGGATGACTTGACATTGGAGCTGCCTAAGAAACCTGTAGACCGTCGGTTCAAATCCGACTACCCCCACACACACCAACTTCTGAATTGGTCGTCAAGCTGTTAGGATTATATACAGAGATGGCGATTGAACCCAGTCGTGACACATAGGGACTACGCAGCATCGGCTCTGCTGCTTGTCTTGGCCATCTCCTTGGCTGCCCAGGGCGCAGTTGCCCAGACGTCATACACACTAACTGTCTCAACGGACAGGTCTTCGTATGTGAGCGGACAGGCAATTCATGTAGCAGGCAAGGTGGCGCCACCCCCAGGCCCGAACACTGCAGTCTTCTTAGAGATAATCAACCCGCACGGCACCATAGTTGCTCCGGGAGAAGCACCAGTTGGTGTCGCCACTGGTCTCTACAACTACACCTTCGTCGCAGGCGGGACTTCAGCATGGGTTGCCGGGACATACACTGTGAACGCAACCTGGGGAGCATATCCTCCACAGGTAAACGCCACAGCCACTTTCGAATACGCGCCGTCCGTGGTCACATCTACCAGTTCGAGCACATCTAGCGGCGCGAGCACAACGGGCAACCAGAGCACCACGACTGCCACCACGACATCTTCCAGTTCAACCAACTCGGTCCTCAACTCCACAACCTCGGTTTCCAGCACCACAATTCCGGTTTCCAGTTCCACCAAGGGCAGCAGTGGGATACCTGAGTTCCCGTTCCAGGCTGCGATGGTAGGCATCACCGTCTTCGTGATAGTCTCGGCCTACCTAATGATGAAAAGGACCCCATCGGGGATGCGCCTGCATCCATAGTGAATGTGGCCAGCCATTGAAAGCTGCAGTCAGGTTCGCCGTTTGGGTCGGAGCAGGAGCAGCCCTATCACTAGCCACCGCGCCGAGCTTCCTTAGTCTTCTGGGCCAGTCACTGGGGGACACGTTCGGCAGCGTCTTCCCAGCCGTCCCCTTCGCTGCCCTGTTGACCCTCATCTTCGCACTGAAGTGGAAGGAGCTACGCGGCCTCCTTGATGCCGAAGGTGGGCTGGCGTCCGAGCTCTGGATACGGGCTCTCGGCGCAGGTATCTTGGTGGCGCTGTGGCTGTCTGAGCCTTACACAGGCAAGACGGTGGAGACAGCTGGCATTTCAGTCATCTTCACCATGTATGCCGCTTCGCTGGTCATTAACCCTCTGACGAAGGGATTCCTGCTCCCCTATGCCGCCATCTATACTGTCGGGGTAGGTGCGCCGTTTGCGCTCCAGTGGGCTTTCGGTGAGCCGCTGGCCTACGCATCATCGGTCATGGCTTCAAGGTTCGTCGGCCTAGCCCGACTGCCGGTGGCTTGGCAGGGCACCCAGTTCGAGCTGTTTTCCAGGACAGGCGACGTAGTCAACGGCTTCGTTGCACCAGGATGCTCGAGTATCATTTCGATTACCACCTTCGTCGGTCTGCTTGGTCTCATGCACTTGGACATGAAGAAGGACATTCGGTCGACGGCTGTCGTAGCGGTCGCGGGGGTAGCGATATTGACATTGCTTAACTCGCTCAGGATACTGCTCCTGATGTGGGTGGGTTACGTCGATGGGGCCTCGGCATTCTGGGAGGTCCACAACTGGATAGGATACGCGATATTTCTTGGATTCTACCTTGCAGCGCTCACGGTCTATTCCAAGATGGGAAGGAAAGGCATTGCTGGTTATTCCAGCTCTGGAACCACATACACGCCGTCGTAGCCAGGTATCACCTTTACCTTCCCCTCTCGCGATGCGATCACGACGCTGACGACCTTAGATGGGGCAACATAGCGGGGCGACGCGGTCAACAACAGAAGTCCTTCAGTTCGTTTGCGGGTCGCTAGTGGGTCCAATCTCCATCGCGGGTATTCTCGAGGCCATTTATAGGAGTCTTCGATGGAACACAAACAAGTTTCGCCCCGAACACACTGGGCCGCATGGTCCACGCGTGGACAGGAATCACCAAAATCGACCTCGAGACCCCTTGGGACCCTCCAAGAGAAGGCGGGTCGATGCCGGTGAGTACGCGCCGATTCTCGGAAGAGAGTTCTACGAGTCTGGAAAGAAAGCCCTCAACCTGTGGGATTGTCAAAATCTGGTGCGTGCAGAAGATGATGCACACTCCTCCTTCACCTACCCTTGCGGTAGATGGTAAGACACCTCCCAAAAGCAAAGCCATCTCTTAAGCATTGAAAAAGGTCGGGTCCTGAGACCTGCTGAAGTTTAGGCACCGGCTCGAATCAGGTGGGGTGAAGGTCACCAATCCCGGGAGGCTGAGACCTTTGGTCTTGCCATCCTGGGCAAGGCGCTCCGGCTCTATGTCTCTGCCGGCGGCCATCGCGAACAGCTAGTGGAACGGTAGGTCAACCAAGACATTCATTGGGGTGGAGGGCTGACTGGCTGTTTAATTAAATGGGCCTTGCGAGTCCAATCGGATGATTTTGCTTGGCCGCGTGCCGCGGGAGTTCTACAACAGGTATACCCCAACAGTGGCAAGGGACTTGATTGGATGCCGCATCGTCCGGGTGATAGGAGGGGAGAGGTTGTCTGGAACCATCGTCGAGACAGAAGCGTACAGGGGCCCGAAAGACCCTGCGAGCCACGCTCACAAGGGGATGACTCCGCGAAACCGTGTCATGTTCGGTCCGCCGGGACATGCTTACATCTACTTCACGATGGGCCTACACTACTGCCTGAATGTCACCACAGAACCAAGGGGGACACCCGGGGCGGTTCTGCTAAGGGCAATCGAGCCATGCGAAGGAGTCAATGTCATGTCGAAGAACCGGGAGGGAGCCCCCTTCGTCAAGCTCGCCTCAGGGCCAGGCAACCTGACCAAGGCCCTGGGCATAGACAACAGGTTAGACGAAGAAGACCTCGTGACATCCGAGAGGCTCTACTTAGAATGTGGGCGCAAAGCGAGAGAGATTTCGACTAGCACTAGGGTAGGGGTGTCTGCCGGGCGGTCTAACAGATGGAGGTTCTTCGAGTGGGGGAACCGCTTTGTGTCGAGAGGGAAGCCGTCTTCACCCCAGAACCCATAACTATCTCTGAGTTGGACCGAGTAACGTAGGGGTCGTCGGCTAGTCTGGTCTAGGCTTCAAGCCTTGGGTGCCCTTCCAGCCGTCACCGAAGGGCCGAGTCCGCTTGAGATCCCCGGTTCAAATCCGGGCGACCCCATCTCAGTTTGAGTTCAGAGTCAGCGGCCGTTTTGTGTACTCCGCTTATCTCCCTTCAAAAGCGCCCAAGGGAAGCCCTCCCAAGACTCAACCTCCTCTTCGAAGTGGCTTGTCTGTTTAGTCATCGCAGCTCCTGCATATATGGGGAAGCCAGTGCGTTACGCCTACGCTGTCGTGTACAAAGATGTAGCTGCCTTCCTCTTGAAGTCGCTGTGCGGTGGTATGTTGATCGCAACGGTTGGGGTCGCCTGGGGATTCGCAGTTCTCTCTTGCCTCACCCTGCCCGCGTGGGCTGAGAGTACGACTCCGTCGTTACAGTTTGTTCGTTCCAGGCTAGGCCCCGCCGGCGCCGCAACCGCAGAGCCCGGTGCTATCAATCCTTGAGTTACATATCGGACAAAGCTTCCCGTAGGTTACCTTTACTTGTTTTGTGAACTCGAAATCTTCGATTTCGCGTAGTTGGTTCGCTTTGGGCAAATGTAGAACCCCTTTCTCTCTATTTGGATTTGCCGTCTTGCTTTCCCTGCCCAAGTCGAGTTCTGGAGTCATTCCCACGCGTAGCACTGTATATCGCGCCCACGAGCTCTTTGGTGCTTTTCATTAGGTCGACTCCCTTCTCCTTCACATCCTGGGAGTTGATGACCCTCTTCGCACCCCGCTTCAGACTAAGCGCTGTCTCCATCGCTTTCGCTTTCATCTCATGGCTCCCCGGGAGTTCATAATCCGCTTCGATTCTCGTTTTGCGCGCCGGTACGTGTCGCGCTCCCGTATGTGCTGTTTGCCTTCGCCTTGGCGTTTTTGCTGTCATCGTAGCTCATACCTGTCTATACCTAAAGGCTTAGCTGAGAACTCGACTGGGACAAAGTTTCCTGTCCTGACGCCCTTAGTCCATATGGAAACTCGGAGGGTTTGGGTGAAAGGCGCCAGAAGGCCAGCGGCATTCATGAGCAGACCCCCCGGCTTCGGCTTCGCACGTGTCTTTGCCAGCATTGGTGTGCAGGCCTCGATCTCGAGAAACGAAGGGACAAACGATCCGAGAGGGATCAGATTACTTGAGAACAGCCGGGATTTCGGGAACCTTGGATTGTTCGGTTGGAACTGACGCGTTTGACTTGCCTATGTTTTCCCTGATGATACGGTATCCCTTTCCCGCAATGGAGTTTGGCAATTTGCCCAACTCTAGAGGTCTTTCATCGTGTTTCAGGGTGAGTTTGATTGTTGATCTGGTTAGTCCCTTCTTCAACTGTACACTTACGATGTCTGAGTAGCCGTAGTCCCTGTAGTCTTTCTTAAGCCTGAGCGCGTGCGGGTGTCTCAGGATTATTCTTTCGTTGGTGAGAATCAACGAATCGATGTTGACCTGGGGAGCATAGATTTTCTCCTTGATGTACAGCTCGACCTTTTCGTTGGGGCCGAGTACGTCATTTATGTCGTCTGGCGCGGTTGCTACCACATGGATCACCGGGTTGGTTGCTGATTCCGAGGCCTACGGATGGACAGCGTCGTGAAGGCGGCCAGAGCGAGGATTGCAACGGCCACGAAGGCCACCCCAAACTCAACGAGCGCCACTGGGGTGCTATGGTGGGCCATCGACGGAGGGAGGACCTGGATGGCCAGCTCCTGAGACAACCGTCCCGCGGTTGCCGCCACCACGCCAGTTCCTGTGTATACGGCCGTCAATGGGATGGTCGAGGAGGAGTTACTCACAACCACCGTGTGGAACCTGCCGGTCGAACCATCTGTCCAGTGGCTGAAGGCGTAGCTCCCGAAGTCCGCGACTGCTACCACATAGGACTGTCCGTTGCCGACTGTGAACGAGCATGGAGAGAAGCAACTTTGATTCAGAACGTTGCCCACCCAAAGGGTAGAGTAGAGTCCGACCACAGGAGCGCCTGACCCATTGAGGATCGTATTGACCTTGATGACAGAGTCGGTTGATGGAGTGGGCACGTTGATGTCCTTGTAGATTGCTACAAACGTCGTGTTGGATGAAATCGAGAACGTCCTGAACCTCAGCGCCGACCCTGTATCGAGCCAGTGGCTGAACATGTAGTTGCCGCTGTCGAACACTCCGACCGTCTCGACGGTGTTGGAAGGGACGCAAGTTGTTATGGGCTGGCTTTGCGACTGGTTGTTCCAGATGTCAGTGGAGGCGTTCACTGTCGTGCCGTTCGAAAGCTCAGTCACGACGGTCAGATAGACGCAGGATTGAGCCGAGGTGGTAGTGGTAGTGGTAGTAGGCGGTGGCACACATGACTCCCAAATGCCTGCTGGCCCATTGTTGTCCACCAAGTTAAGCGCGACTGAGTGGGGAAGGTCGTAGAAGTAGACAACCTGGTTGGTGGTGGAATTCGTGTAGTAGCCGCTGTATAGTCCGCTGTTGCAGGTGGTGGTGGTGGTTGAAGGCGTGGTGGTGGTTGAAGGCGTGGTGGTGGTTGAAGGCGTTCTTGTCGTTGAAGGCGCAGTTGAGAGACTGACGGGGGCAGGGAAGTTCGTTGTAGCCCCCGTTCGAGACCAGGTGGATGTAGAGGTGGGCAATCGAGTGATGATCATCGTCTTGGACAAGCTGCAACCAGAAGTCTACCTAGAGACACTCAAGGAAAGAGTCAGTTCGCCATTTCCCAGTAACTTCGCGATAATGGTCAGTGGAAACATGTACGTGACGAGATGCAGGACCTTCTATGATGGAAAGCAACTCAGTGCTCTTGATCCGACTGGCGTCGCAAGAACCGAGCTGGCACTACCACGAGATGGAGTGCTCGCTTTCCGGATTCCAGAGACTGTCAACGTGGACAACGACGCTCTGGTAGAAGTGCGAGATGGAGATAGGTCCGTACTGATGGAGAAGTTCGGAACAATCACAGTGAAGACACTGAAAGAGGTATATCCAACAGTCACGGTCTCGGGCAAGTTTTCGCCCATAAACAAGGCGGACATCTATCCAACGAGCGTCGAGTTCACGACAGGCGCGACAGGTCAGAAGTTCTCTGCCGTTGTCACCAATGGCCAATACTCGATTCAGCTGCCCAACCGTGAAACATATCAGGCAAACGTATGCTGGACCGCGGTCCCTGGAACCAAGACCGGCTTTTCGCCGGCGGGAACCCTGAATCTCAACGCAAACGAACAATCGTACAGTTTCGACGCCAGGTGGTAGATAGACCACGGTAGACCTGTTCTGGGCCGTAGCCATAGTCCTAGTTGTTCTGTGGCTGTTCGGGTTCATCGGCGGCATAGGCGGAGAGCTAATCAACCTACTCCTGATTGTCGCGGTCATCGTGGTACTGTACAGGTTCTTCACTGGGAGAAACGTAGTCACAGGGAAAGCAACGTAGTGATTCCGGAAAAGAGAGACCAGGAGGTGAGTTCGAACTGGCAAAAAAGAGTAGAGGGGGCAGAATGACAGCTGCGAAGGTTCGTGCAGCGAAGTCTCCCGGCGGGCAAGGCCCGGTCAAAAAACGTCGAGCGGGTAGAAGAATAATGAGGACCTAAGACCGCTCTTGCACCCGATTGCGGCCTGATTGGCGAAACACTGTAATCAGCGTTGAGACAACACAGCAAAGAATTGAGCCCTCCGCCAGCACAGCCACTCCAGACCCGTGTGGTTTCTCTCCCCCCTATCTGGCGACCTTCGGCTATACGCTAGTCTGATAGGGGCCGGGGGGATCCGCCAATCTCGCGACATTTGATTCGTTTCGGACCCATTCGGGGGCAGTCCCACCAAGTTCGCGCTGTAATAGTCAAGGCTCGATGTCGAACTTTCTCTTGTCAGCTTAGGGCGGGTTTTTCCGGTCCGAGACCTTGACTCTTCGGTCCATGTCCAATCTTGATTACAGAATTGATGTGAGCCTGACCGACTCCATATTAAACAAGCTCAAAATGGGCTTCTTGCCGTGATTAGGCAGAATCACACGGTTTGCATGACTATCGCCACTGACACTTTTCGTTCGTCTCCACCGACAATCTGTCGCCTTGATCGAGAGATGACCTAGAGGCGAGGGAAGAACGATGATGGAACTACTACGCCGAAGAGAGCCCGAGAGTCAAGCTCATGATGACGAAGATGATTTTTGAGACTATCGCAAAGGAGGGTTGCGGAGTTTGTGGACGAGGTTCTGAAAGAGCTCGAAGTAAAAATAGTGCGACGGCTTCGTCCTTCTCATGAATCGCGTAGCCGTTCCAGATTAGTCGTCGGCGTTTCCGGTGGCCGAACGGGCAAGGTCCAATGCCCTCTGGTAGTCATCGAAGAACCTGGAGGGTGACGCTGTTGGGTCCAGTGACTCCAAGCTTGTCATGGGCGGCTCGAGCGCCTGTATCTCTCCCAGAAGCTGTTCGTGCCATCGACGTGCTCTCTGCAAGTCTTTGACAGAGACCTTCACCATTACTTCAGTCACGTCCATGCCCTTACCACTGTTGGCAGGCCGCTGAAACGCTCTCGCCATGCTATGGTGGCAGCGAACCGGATCTGCTCGACCCAGCTTCCGCACCGATGATAAAATCGGGTCGTCATAGCGTTAAATACTTTTGACCTCGACGCCAGGTCGGGTTGCAGGCAGCTCCTCGCAGGGTCAAGACAATCTACAGTGTGATTGCGTCTCCGCAGCGACTCGAAATATTGAGGATACTGAACATCAAAGGTCCTCTGACCTACAGCGCCCTGAAGACCCTGGCTGGTTTCAAGTCTAAGAAGGAATCTGGGAAATTCGCCTACCACCTCCGTAAACTCGTGAAACAGCTCCTCATTCAGCTCAACAGGCAGGAGAGGAAATACACGGTCACCAACCTCGGTCGGCTTGTGCTAAATCTGACCAGGCAGATAGAAGAGCAGTCCCTCGTGGAGAGCGGGAAGCTGTATGTGCGGACTTCGCATCAGACGATGGAGGAGTTCAACGCCAACAAGATACTCCAGTCTCTGGTGAAGGAGGCAGGGATGCCCGTGGAGCTGGCTCAGAAGATCACTAGCGAAACCGAATCCAGACTGTACAAATTTCAAACCCAGTACCTGACCGCCCCACTCATACGCGAGATAGTCAATGCGCTCCTTGTGGAGCACAGCATGGAAGAATACAGGCACAAGCTCACCAGATTGGGCATGCCAATATACGACGTCACTCAGCTTTTGGGAAGGGCTGGGGACGAGGGGGGGAACGTCGAGTCGCTGATTCACCAGACCGGGAAACAGGTGTTCTCTGAGTACCTCCTCTTGGAGCAGCTGCCAAGGGACGTTGCAGACGCCCACCTCTCGGGCGAGATCCACATCACCAACGCGGGCTCGTGGGGGCTCTCCCCTGACACTGTGTTCGTCGATCTGCTCTCAGTAAGATCCGCAGGGCTCAACCCAAAGGGGAAGATACTCAACACCTCGATGATACCGAGCCCTGAGAACGCCGAAAGGGCGTTGAATATAGTCCTCAACATGACGTCCATGCTTACTAGGGAGGTCTCTGACGAGGTGACCTTACGCAACTTCCTCCAATATATCGGCCCATACTGCAGGTCAAAGGGGAAGAGGGAACTTGAGTCTTTGTTCCTTAGGTTCTATGAGGTCATCGGCTCGCCCGTAGCTGGAGCGACCGGGCCGGCAATCACGATCGATCTCAACCCATACAAGCATGACGACGTCGGCCGAGAAGTCTTGGACAAGACACTGGACGCCGCCCTCGGCGCCTATAGAAGCTACGTCGAGGAGACGCCCAGGCCTGACGTCCGACTCCTCCTGGCGAAGCCCAACAGAGTGGATGAGACCAAGACATTGAAGGACGCAGCATCGATTATATTCAACGGCGGGAGAATTGCATTCTTCTCCTCAGATCAGCGGAGGAGCTTCCTCGGGCTCAACGCCAACGTCCTCGCTCAGGAGTCCCAGGCGGACAACATAAGCGTCCTCCATGGTCTTAGCCTGAACCTCCCCAGGCTAGCCTACGACTCCAACCAGGACGAGACTTACTTTAGGGCGAAGTTAGCCCTCCTTATCGGGGTAGCAGCGGATGCGCTATCAACGAGGAGGAGGCTGATTGAGAGGGCATTGAAGAGGGGCCTGCTTCCGTCCTTGGCGTCTGGTTCTGACGCCGTGACTTCAGACACTATGCCTCTCATCATGAACCTGGTCGGCCTCGAAGAGACCCTTGCCAGCCTGATAAGGGACCCGACTACGGCCTCCCGTTACGAGCTTGCCGACAAGATAGCGGGCACGGCCACCCAAGTGGCTGACGACAAGTCGACCAAGATTGACAGGCTAGGCATGGCGATGTTAGACCTGGACGGCGCGCTCAGGCTCGCAAACCTTGATTCTGAGAAATACGGGAAGGCAAACCTCCAACCCCTCATGAGAGGGGCATACACTCAGGCACCCAGGCTCCTTCTGGGCGACCTAGAGAACCCGGAGAAGATGGACTACATGGCGAAACTCTCCGCAGGGTTACGCGGAGGGATTTCTGTCACCCTGGACGGGTCTGCCGACGAGGTCAGGGGAATATACAACCTCATTCTTAACGCGACGCCCAAGCTTGCCTACTTCAAGGTGGACAGGACCATCTCTGTCTGCAGAAACTGCGGAGCGAAGTTGCCACAGAGCGCGGCCAGGTGCCCTAGGTGCAAGTCTGTGGCGACGTCTCAGTATTCAACCGCCGGCTAGACATCTGGCTGGAGCTCCTTTGTCAATATCATTTCACAGCTGAACGTCTCATGTCGCGGAGAAAAGCGCGGGCTCCGGTGAGATGGTTAACTCCGGATAAGCCTACTCGGAATTATATATCACAAGCACCGGGGTGAAGGCTAAGGTTATGACGTCGATAGTTGAACAACCACACGACTCTCCGGACTTGGGAGAGGCTACGAGAGGAGAAGTCAGAATCCCAGTGGAGACTCTGGCGGCGTTCGGAGGAGACGAGCTGCGCGCCCGGGTCTTCTATGAGAAGTACGCGCTGAGAGACGCGGCAGGGCGGCAGATTGAGAGCGTCCCGACGGACATGTGGCGCCGGGTCGCAAAGGAGCTCGCTTCCCCCGAGAAGGACGAGGAGAAGAGAAGAGAATGGGCCAACAAGTTCTACTGGCTTCTTGAGAACTATCGGTTTGTCCCAGGAGGACGGGTCCTGTTCGGCGCGGGGCAGGCGAGGAAGTCCACGCTTCTGAATTGTTACTTCTTCAAAATCAAAGAAGACTCGATTGAGTCCATATTCGACTGGTGCAAGGAAGCCGCTCGGACGTACAGCTTCGGCGGGGGAGTTGGGACGGACATCTCGGTCCTGAGGCCAAGGGGTGCACCGGTGAATAACTCCGCCATCTACAGCTCTGGTTCGGTTTCGTTCATGGAGCTCCTCTCGACTACGACCGGGACTATCGGCCAGGCAGGGAGGCGGGGGGCCCTCATGATCACTATTAGGGTAGACCATCCTGACGTGATTGACTTCATCGGCGTAAAACGGGATCTCAAGAAGGTCAACTATGCCAACATATCGGTAAAGATCACCGATGACTTCATGAAAGCTGTTGAGACCGACGGAGACTTCCTGCTCCACTTCAAGAATGAGAAGGTCGAAGTGAACCGCATGGTGAGGGCCAGGGAGATTTGGAAGTCTCTCGTCAATGGAGCCTGGCAGTCTGCGGAACCCGGGGTACTCTTCTGGGACGCCATCAAGCGCGAGTCAACCACTGAATACAACGGCATGGAGGTACAGGGAGTCAACCCTTGCAGCGAGCAGACTCTCGAAAGCTATGGGTGCTGCTGCCTGGGCTCGGTAAACCTGAGCGCCTTCGTGAAGGACCCGTTTACCGAGCGAGCGAGCATCGACTGGGACCAGCTCACCAGAGCCGCCCAATACGGCGTCAGGTTCTTGGACAACGTCCTTGACTACAATGCGGAGAGGCACCCCCTCCCGCAGCAGAAAGAGGCATCCCTGTGGAGCAGGAGAATCGGAATGGGGATTACTGGTCTAGGGGACATGCTCATCAAGCTAGGGCTGAAATACGACGAGGATTCGACGATCGGGTTCGTAGACCATTTGTTCGAGAGGATCAAGAATGTGATCTATGACTACTCGTCCGAACTTGCGAAGGAGAAAGGGAGCTTCCCTGCATTCGATGCCGACAAACACCTGGCCCAGCCGTTCATCTCAAGACTTGAGGAGAAGGTGAAGGAAAAGATCAAGGCCCAGGGGATCAGGAATGCCGCCGTCACCACAATCCCGCCTGTGGGTTCCGGATCGATCCTCGCTGGGACCAGCAGCGGCGTCGAGCCTGTCTTCGCGCTCTACTACACGCGGAGGAGCAAGTCGCTGAGTGAAGGGGAGTTCAAAGTCTTCCATCTTCTCGTGAAGGAATACATGGCAGCAACGGGAACAAGAGACGAGGGCCAACTCCCCAACTACTTCGTCACCGCCCACCAGATTAAACCGGAGATGAGGGTGAAGATGCAGGCGACGATTCAGAAACATATCGACACCGCCATATCCAGCACAGTGAACCTCCCGGAGGAGATAACGCCTGAGGAGGTCGAGAAGATCTACCTGCTCGCATGGCGTATGGGATGCAAGGGCATCACAGTCTACAGAGAAGGGAGCAGAGAAGGAATCCTTGAGACCGAGAAGGCCGCCAAGAAATCCGAGGCTCCGAAGCCTGCCGCAGCCTTCGAGCGACCCAAGGTGATGGAGGGGAGGACCCTCAAACTCAAACTTCCCCAGGGGAGCATCTACCTTACAGCGAACCTCGTCGGAGGTGCGATCAAGGAGGTCTTCGTTACGCTGGGGAAGTCCGGGGCTGATGAGAACGCAGACGCAGCCGCGCTCGGCAGGCTGATCAGCCTGTACCTCCAGCATGGAGGGGACATCAAGAACGTCATCTCCACCCTGAAAGGGATCAAGGGGAAGTACGTGTCTTGGGACGAGGGGACCCAGCTGCAGTCCATCCCGGACGCCATCGCGAAAGCCCTGGAACTCTTGACCCTCAACCGCGTGGTCAAGGAATCAGGCTTCGTGGATGAAGCCAAGGGGAAACAGGCGTCCAAGGGAGGGACAGGCACCTGTCCTGACTGCCATGAGAACACTCTGGTGTTCGAGAACGGGTGCTACCACTGTAATACGTGCGGCTACTCGAAGTGCGAGTAGGAGGCCAGGGCGGAGCGTCGTCCGGCCCTCGCTTCGTATCCAGGTCTGGGGCGTTCGACTCGTGACCATTGGGCACGGAAGGCGATGGCACAAATGAGGCCCATCACCGTCATCGGGAGTTACAATGCCAGCGAGACGATACGGGTGCTACGCCTCCCCAGACCGGGCGAGACTGTCATGGGCACAGGCTACTCCAAAGGGCCTGGAGGGAAGGGGTCTAACCAGGCCGTCGCCGCCCGACGGCTGAACGGTGAAGTGCGATTCATAGGCTGTGTGGGAAGGGACGGAAGTGGAGACGAGGCCTTCCTGCTGTGGAAGTCAGAGGGAATCGCATCAGAACGGGTCAGGCGGGTCGCGAAGCACACTGGCACCGCGCTGATAGTCGTTAGCGAAGGCACCGGCGCTAACGTCATCACCATTGCCCCAGGGGCTAACCTCGACCTCTCCCCGGCTGACATCACAGAGTCCAGGGGGGCCATCGCTGGCTGTGGGGTGGTGCTTACTCAGCTTGAGATTTCAGTCGAGACAGCCACGGCAGCGGCCAAGGTCGGTAGGGAAGAGGGAGCATTGGTGATTCTGAACCCGGCTCCTGCGGTACCTGCATCAGAACTCGACCTGTCGCAGGTGGATGTTATCACACCCAACGAACAAGAGTTCCGGCTGCTTGCAGGAACCGACAGCCTCGAAGGCGGTTCGGCAGCCATACTGAAGAGGGGACCCCGGACGGTGATCGTCACACTCGGTGAAAGAGGGGCGTACGTGGCCACCGAAAGTGGGTCATACGCCGTACCTGCCCCTCGCGTGAAAGCGGTGGACGAGACGGGGGCAGGTGACGCGTTCAATGGGGCCCTCGCAATGGCGCTTTCAGAAGGAGAGGGCATGGAAGAGGCGGTCCGGCTCGCCAACGCCGCGGGGGCCCTCACGGTCACCAAAGAGGAAGTCATCCCAGCCCTCCCCCGCAAAGCTGAAGTCGAAGCGCTCAGGCGCTCGACGGTGCAATCCTGACCGCCTAATTGGCCCTCCAATGGATGCACTTTCTCGCGAAGTGCCGCGCTGAAACTGCGCCCAAGGGAAGGAATAGCGAGGGGGCGAGCCCCCTGAAGAAGATCTTTGGGCCTCCGGCAGCAGTCGAACTCGTTGGTTTGGTCAGGATGTGAGCTTCAGGATTGCGCGGGCAACCTCGCCGTCAGACTGTTCGAGGGCCGCCACAACTTTCTCCCGGGGGGCCCCGGTCTGTTGCCGCACAAGGAGGATGTCCTCTTCGCTGAATGTCTTCCGCTCCACTTCCACCTCCTCGACTTCTCCCACGACCTGGAACATCCTCTGCCCCTGGGCGTTGACTTCTGAGACTGACGCGTTGGTGATGTGCATCTCTATTTCGGGCGTCTTAATCACGACCTCCTGGACGTTGGGGATCTCCTTCATGTTTATCCCAAGGCGGTCCATCATCCTTCTCGCGTTCCTGTTGTCCATTTTCATGCCGCTATGCCTGATCTGACCTTCACTGCGGTCCCAGACTTAAATTGTTTCATGTGCGCCCCATTGAGCATGGCCATTCCCACACCCAGAATTTTCCACCTCCCGTCCACGATTGCCACCTCGCTCTTGGGATAGATTTTCTTCCCCGACCAAGTGACAAACTTGCAGAAAACAGACCTCCCGCCTCGTACAAACTGGGCAACGTCGTCGGACACCTGCACACAGTTGTCCTTGAACCTGGGGCTCCGGGAAAGGGTTTGGGCTCCGAAGATGGAGAGGGCGATGGCCCCGTTCGGTTTTACGACGGCGAAGAGCTTCCCGTCGAGATTGATCTGCCTGACCCTTCCGGATCTCCTGGACCGAAAGAGCTTGTAGACGCCTCTCGGAAGAGCCCTGCTCACGCCTTTCCCGAACAGGTAGTCTATCATCAGGGCAACTTGCCTGCGGTCCGGTATAGTGTCCATCGCCGAGAGGCGCCACTTTGAGGGCGATAAAGCTGCGTCATGGCCCGATGCCACTGTTCATCTACCGGGGCTGAAGAGGGAGGACGAGAGGAGGCAGGGTGAAGAGCATCAAGGTGCTTAGGCTAGGGCAGAGATACGTGAGGGACGAAAGGACGCTCACACACCTCTGCCTGGTCTCCCGGGCGTTGGGGGCCGAGTGCATCTATCTCGAAGACGCCGAGAATGACGTCATGGCTACGCTCGAAGAGGTGAACAAGACCTGGGGCGGGGACTTCCGCGCCGTGCTAGGCGCGCCATGGAGGGGGGTGATAAGAGAGGCAAAGAAGGAAGGAAGGAGTGTAATCCACCTTACCATGTACGGGATGCCTATCCAGGATGTGATTCAAGACCTTCGCAACCTAGAGAAGGGCCTTATCGTCGTAGGAGGACCGAAGGTTCCCGGAAAGGTCTATCATGAAGCGGATTTCAACGTCGCGGTCACCTCTCAGCCTCACTCGGAGGTGGCAGCCCTTGCCATAATGCTCCACGAGGTCCAGGGCGGAGAAGAGCTTAAGAGGACGTTCAGCCAAAGTAGGCTTAGAATCTTGCCTTCGGTCCGGGGCAAGAGAGTTGTAGAAAATTGAAGATTGAATACGAAGACACGTTTGTGAAGGTCGCCGGACTCATAGGCGGACCGGACTATGTCAGGGTAGCAAGGGCGCTTTTAAACAATGAGAACGCTACTGACGAAGAGATTGCCTCCGCCACGGGACTCAAGATCAAGACAGTCAGGAAGGCCCTCTACGATCTGTTTGGTCGGAGCCTCATAACCGGAGTTAGGGTCAGGGACCCCAAGAGAGGCTGGTTCGTCTACAGGTGGAAGGCCCAGCGAGACCAGACGGATGGGTTCATCCAGACGCAGCGCAAGAAGGTCCTGAACAGGCTGAGGCAGCGCCTTGAATATGAAGAGATGCACGAGTTCTACCACTGCGGAACCCCCACGTGCCTGACTAGGACATTCGAGGACGCGATGGAGAACTTCTTCAAGTGCCCGGTCTGCGGCAAGTCCCTGAACCGCCTTGACAATGCAGAGCTGAAGGACGCCCTGAATTGGAAAATCAAGCAACTGGAAGAGGAACTCGCTAAGTGATCGGTTCTGAAGGGGAGGCAGAGGCGCTCCATCGAAAGTATGGCAGCGACGAAAGGATCGTCTCACACTGCAGGACTGTGACCAAGGTCGCGTTGGCGCTGGCAGAAGAGTTCAGGAGACATGGATACGAGATAGACGACAAAGCGGTGGGTGTCGCGGCCATGCTCCACGACGTAGGGAGGTCCAGAGTCCAGACTGTCAGGCATGGCGTGGAAGGTGCAGTGATCGCAGAGAGGGAGGGGGCCGGGAAGAAGGTCGCTGAGATAATCCAGAAGCATGTAGGTGCTGGGATCTCTCCCGAAGAGGCGAAGTCGCTCGAGTTGCCAGATTTGGATTACATACCACGGACTCTGGAAGAAAGGATAGTCTGCTTCGCAGATAAGATGGTCGACGGAGACAAGATTCGGCCCTTCGAAGAGGAGGTGCGCAGGTTCACGATCAAGAAGCATGAAGTGGGGCGCCTCCTACGCCTTAGGGAGAGGCTCCGAGAAGAGCTGGGGGAAGACCCTGAAAAAGTCGTCTTCGATAATGTGAAATAACGACGACCAAGCGACCTAGCCATGGCTTCCTGCGTCTGCAAGATCTGCAGGCACAAAGACTACGAAAGCTGCTCCAGCTGCACCTGTTGCAGATACCAGCGGGCTGCATGCATGCAGATTACTCGGCGATGACGTCAGGAGCGTCAAAGGTCCTAGATGGCTAGGATGAGGAGACCCCCGAAGCATATAAGAGCCAACTTATCCGAGCCCATCGAAGCGAGGTGGGGAAGCCAGACCCCCCGTGGGGGTAAGGATCATCCCGGCGGGCTCATAACCCGCAGAGCGGAGATCGGGCAAAAACCCGACCGTGCGTTCAAATCCTCCCCTCGCTACCTTCTTACTGCAGGTTAGTCATCCAGCGACGGAACAGCGACCTTTCGTCTAATCTGAAGCCTCATGTCCCTGAGAATCATGTTAAAGAGACTTGACGCCGCAATTCTCATCCAACCTGTAGAAAGGATGAAGCTGCTGGCTGGACCCTCGCTCGTGGCGAGACCTACCAACCCATTGGAGTCGCTGGGAGTGTCTAGCAGTAGGTCCATCCTATCATTTCAGGAGTCTCAAACAACCATCCGCATTTTATGGACACAACATCGCCGGTGCACAAAGATGATACCTTGCTGAGTAAGCCACCGCTCTTCTTCCCGCGCGAATCTTAGCCTACTACAGCCAACCGCATTCTTTCTAGGGACACCGACCACCATGTTCCGACATATTGCTTGGAGCAGGAGAGCAACGGGGCCGGCGTCACTCCGCCTTGACCAGGAATCGCTCCTCGCCAGAGACCACTTCAATGTCTCTGCGCTTTGGCTCGGGGAGAGCAAACAGTGTCAGAAAGAGACCGACTGTTGAGAGGAGTGCCAGCACGATGAAGAGCGGCCCGAGCCCTAAGGACGCGACTATGAAGACATTTGCAACTGTTCCAATAAATGCCCCTGTCTTTCCTCCTGCTGCTGCAGTGCCGCTTCCAAAACCTCTGACTGACACTGGGAATACCTCTGGCGGATAGATGAACGTCGTGACATTCGGACCGAACTCTATGAAGAAGTAGCTCAACCCGTATATGAGAAGGAAGTCCACCACGTATGCTGCAGTGGTCAGCTGGTGAAATATGCCGAGCGCTCCGAACGTGAGAGCCATCATCGCGAATCCCGAAAGTTGTATAGGCTTCCTTCCAATCCTGTCCGTGACGAAGGTCGCCAACCAGTAGCCAGGCAGAGCGGCAACACCGAAGATTAGCGCGGAGTACTCGGTCGAGAGAATTATCCTATGGATTCCTTTGATGCTTGACGGGATTAGGAAAGAAAGCATCGAGCTAGACATTATCGAGTTGCCATATAGCGCCCAGTCCATCAGGAACCAACTTCCCGCAGTCCCGATTACGAGGAGTAGGAGCCTCTTGTCAGTGAACAGTTTATACCATTCCGCTTTCACGACTGTCTTTGTTCGTCCACCGTTTCCATTGGCGCCTATGTTCAAGTCGGTATACTTCGAAAGATCAGACGACGCCTTGTCCAAGTTACCCTTGACCCCAATCGTGAATTTCGGAGGCTCCGGCATCCTTCTCCTGCCGTAGATTACAGCAGCTGCTGGAATGGCCCCAAAGGCGAACAGAAGCTTCCAGGCAAGAGCAGGACTGACTCCACTGAAAAGAAGCCCCAACGTGACGAGCGGCCCTGCGAGCAGTCCGAGGCTCTGCATCGAAAAGACCATTCCTACAAGCATTCCTCTCCTCTTGGTGTTGGAGTACTCTGCCATGATAGTCGAGCTTGTGGCGTAATCACCTCCAATTCCTATCCCAAGGAGAAACCTCCAAGCCATCAGTATGTAGACGCCGTTCACTGGCGTCAAGAACGCGCTTCCTAGGGCACCGGCGACAAGGATTATCAGCTCTAACCCATAAACAGCTTTTCGCCCCATGTAGTCGAGCGCCCTGCCGAACGTCAAGGCTCCAATAACAGCAGAAAGGAGGGCGGTAGAGCCGAGCAGCGCGGTGCTAGTGGGTGAAAGCGGGCTCCAGCCTGCAAGAGGCAACAGGCTCAAGACGACACCTATCACGAACAAGTCGTAAGCGTCAGTAAAGAAGCCCAACCCCGATAGAACCCAAGTCCTGAAATGAAAGCCGCTAGTCTTTGCGTTGTTTATCGTGTCGAGCAGGGCACTTCTGCCCGTGTCTACGAAAGCTCCACGCCTGGAGCCGGAATCGTTTGAAATCGGGAGCTCGTCGCTTACCATGGCAGCCATTGCACTTTTCCTTGATACTACGCTGCTATGGAGAGCTACAAATATCACTCGCAAATAGAATACATATGCTCTCATAGAGCACATAGATACTATAGAAACCGGTATCCTGCCACGAAGATACTGGAGGTCAGAATCGCATGCAAAGTCGAATCAAGATTACAGAGAGGTTTGGGTACTAGCGCTAAGAGTTGGGGGTTGAATCGCAATCCCCATTCTCACGTCCACCACAGGTACGCCTTCGGAGACATGCATTCAGAGGCAGATTGCAGAAGCCGTCGCTTTCCGTCTAATGAACCCGATCGGGTAGCTGTGACGTTGAGCGGGTCTCTTTGACGACCGCTGGTGCATCTGGCTATTTGACGCAAACAGAATGGACAGCGGCAAGGCGCTCTCGATGGCGGGCGAGAACTTCCACGAATTGGCCTAAATCTGACAAGTCAGTGCGAGTAGAGGACGAACAAGAGGCCCGCGAGTGTGGCGTCAATCACACCTCAGGATGGTAGGTCAATCCTCCTGGCTGATCAGCTGGAAGAAGCGCATGCTCGTAGCCGTGCTCGAGAACTTTGTGTGGAGATTTGAACGGATAGATCGCTCTCCTCGCTACCGCTCCGGGATGCACGACTCCGGGCGGAGGCTGGCGTGAGTCACACCCTCGGAGCCTCACCTATGACTGATTCGTGCTTCGACTGGTGGCGCCAGCTGACGGGGCGAGTTTTATAACTGGCCCTGACTTCAAGACGAACGGGGGGCGCGTTTTGAAGGGGATAAAGGCAATTCATGTGGTGCATGCAACGTGGTGCCCGCATTGTCACCCGACCACGGTAGAGCCGATGAAGGCGAAGGCCACCGAGCTTGGGGTTGGCTTCTACGACTACGACATTGACAATCCTGAGCAAGTGAAGAAAGCGGACGAACTTGTGAGGGGCTACGGTGACTGGGCCGAAGACTATTTGATACCCCAGGTGTTCTTGGAGATGGAAGACGGGACGTTACGTCACGTCCTGAGTGGCTATTCCGAAGGAGTGGAACTCACCAAACGTGGGGTCGAGAACCTGCTGAAGAGCCCCTACTTTGAAGGTGATGCGCCTGCAGGATAATGTGACTGAGATAGCGCGCTCGCTCCTGGCGACCACGGCGAAGTGCCAACACTGTGGCGGCCAGGCGGCTATCGAATACGCAGAGGGCGGCTCAGTCGGGTTGCACGTCTGCCCAGGGAGGTATGTCTCGAGGATAATCATGTACGGAAACGAACTCGACACAGACCGCTTCTTGGGGTATGTGCGCGGGGCCGCCCGAGGGACGCAGGAAGTCGAGGCAGGGGATGTCAGGGTAGCGAGCCGCTATGCCTGGGACCTTGGGCTCGCGAGAAAGAGCAACAACGTTGTTCTAAAAGAGATGTACTGGACACAGAACTATCGCAGGACAAAGAGCGAAGACCCTGACAGGATGGCTCTCTTCTTCTGCGCCAACGGAGACTCGTTCTTCGTTCAGCCGCTAAAGGACGGCGAAAGACTCTGCGACAGATGCAGGACGTCTTAGGGAATATATCGCGTAGCACCAATCGCTTGATTGTGCCATGTTCGACATAAGGGAGCTATGCCGCTACTCGTCCTCGGTTAGGAGGCGGTTCCTGGAGAAACTCGAATCGCTGTCGTGGGATGAAGTGACCAAGAACCGCGAGGCCAGCTTCTATAGCATGAGGAACATACTGATCCACATGATAGACAACGAGGACTGGATTGTGAACTGGGTCATCCATGGGAAGTCAAGAGAGTACAAGAGAAAGAAGGCCGATGAATACACTAGCATCCAGATGATCAAGAGTCATCTCGAAGACGTGGAAGGGAGGACGAAAGCGTACTTGGACGGCGCAGGCGAGGACGAGTTACGGAGGCGCGTGGACTTCGTCCTACTCTCGTCGGGCGCTTCTTTCGACCTTTCGGTCGAGGAGGCCCTGTTCCAGTCGTTCACCGAACAGCTTTACCATATGGGAGAGCTCATCGCCCTGCTCTGGCAGAAAGACATAGAGCCTCCCGAGATGCAATACTTCTACAACCGTTAGCCTGCCCGAGTCAGTGGGTGCTGCGCCCGCCATGTATTTAGGCGCCATTAGAGAGCCTTTTGGACACTTACTTGCCCGGTGACTCGACGAGGTCCGTCCATGAAGCAGAGCCCTTCGACGAGGAGACCGGCTCGCTGATCGCTCCCATATATGAGACCTCGACCTTCGGGTTCACCAGGGCTGCAGACGTCCCGTTGGCAGTGGCAGGATTCGGCGAGAAGGGCTACACCTACTCCAGATGGGACAACCCTACGGTTGTCAGGCTCGAAAAGAAGTTCGGGGCCTTCGAGCATGCAGAAGCAGGGGCCGCGTTCTCGTCAGGCATGGCAGCGATATCCACCGCAGTCTTCGCTTTCCTGAAGAGAGGGTCGCACGTCCTGGCGATACGAGACCTCTATGGAGGAACTTTCGGCTTGCTCCATGACATGCTCCCGGGGCTCGGATTCGGTACGGACCTAGTAGACACCGGCGACACTGCTGCCTTGGAGAGCGGATTGCGACAGAACACACGCGTAGTCTACGTCGAGAGCCCAACTAACCCGACCCTGAAGTTGGTCGACATAGGGAAGGTGGCCAAGCTCGCCCACGCCAACGGAGCGCTGCTCATGGTGGACAACACCTTCGCGTCGCCTGTCAACCAGAACCCCCTGGATCTCGGGGCTGATGTCGTCCTGCACAGCGCGACCAAGTACCTCAACGGACATGCTGACCTGATAGCAGGGGCGGCGATGGCCAGCGAGGAGAGGATACGGAAAATTAAGATGACGAGGAGGGAGTTGGGCGGGACACTCGACCCCCTTCCTGCCTGGCTCGTCTTACGCGGGATGAAGACGATGGCGATCAGGGTGAGACAGCAGAATGCCAACGCTATGGCCCTGGCTGAATTTCTGTCTTCGCATAAGAAGGTGACAGCGGTTCACTACCCCGGCCTCAAGACTCATCCCCAGCACGAGCTCGCAAGGAAGCAGATGCGGGGGTTCGGAGGGATGCTCAGCTTCGAGATCAAGGGGACCGCGAGGAACGCCATGAGATTCACTGAGAATGTGAAGGTCGCGACGCTGGCCGCGAGTTTAGGCGGGGTCGAGACGCTGGTGTCACAACCCTACAACATGACCCACACTCAGATGTCGGCGGAAGATAGGGAGAAGGCAGGTATCCCTGAAACGCTTGTGAGGGTCTCGGTAGGGATAGAGGATGTGGATGACCTCATAGAAGACTTCAGGCGCGGACTCTCTGCTGCATAGCAGGTTCGAGCCAGCCGTCGACCGGCTTCGCTTCCTCATAGACCTCGCGGCCGTACCTGATAAGAGGCTTGGTCAGATGCCTGTTGGCCCGCGGGGACGGTGCGTATGTCCCCGCTTCCAGCCCGCGCTGGACGTGTTTCACCTCCAGTTTCTCTAGGTTGAGGATTTTCGAGTGGCGGACCGTGGCCCTCCTAACTCCTCCGAATGCGCGAACAGTGTCGCCCTTGGTCAGCAGCTTGGCCGAACGTCTGAGGTCTCCTGTGGGTTCGTAGGCAGCTACCGCCCGCTTTCGTCCCCCGGCGATGATTGTGATGTAGACGTGTCCGCCTTCTCCCACCCTCACCTGGTCTACGGTCCCGTCGACCCAGCCCGACGAGTAGACTTTCCAATCCAGCTCCCTCTGGACGTGGGCATCGGTGTACTGGTTGGACAGGTACACCATGTACCCATCCAGCGGTTCGCCATATCTCAGCATGCCAAAGCCCTTGATTACGCTCGACGGAGAATCTCCCCTGATTCCGACGAATACCGGGTCAGGCCCATGGGGGGCGACCAAGACCTTCCTCTTCTGATAGTCGTAACTGTTGAAGGTGTGAGGGAACAGCCTTGCGTCCATCTCCTTGACCGAAGTACTGTCTACGAAACGCCTGTTCCCCCAGTACTCCCTCCTCCTGTAACCTATCAGCTCGTAGGTGTGATCTGAGCGGCAGTCAAAGCCCAGGGATGCGGCCGCCCCGACGACACCCATACCGTTCCCGAGCTCGATTGTCCTCCCCCCGAGTGCCTTGATGAGCTTTCGGACCCTGTGAGGACTGACCACGGCGGCAAGCGCGTCTTGATATAGGTCTTTGAAACCCTCTGCTCTGGTAGGGTCTTCAAGGAAGACCACCCCTGAGTTCGCTCCACCACTGACGTCTGACAGTTCCTTGACCTTCTCCGAGACAGACTGGAAGACAGTGTCCACGCTGTCTCCTTCAAGCATCAAGCACACGGCTGCGTTCCCTCGCGTCTTGAACGGGATGTTTGGGTTGAGCCGGACTAGGCGAGGGTAGGCGCAAACCCTGATTTCCGGGGCGAGGTCAGAAGCGATGCGGTAGGCGAGGTAGGTTGTGCAGTAGCCCAGAGAAGAATCTGTATCGTCAATCCCTACGAGGAAGCGCATGGGGAGAGATGCTGCAGCAGGTCGTTTTAAGAATGGGATGAACTACGCGTCGACCACAATCATGGTGAGGGTGCTCCTCACCTTGTCGAGGCGCCTGATATTCCAAGTGATAGTCTCCTTGACTTTCTCCATGGTGTCGGCTTCCACCCTTGCCACGATATCATAGACGCCATAGACTACGTAGACCTCCTTGACGTTGGGAATCTCTCTCAGCTTCTTCAGAAGATCCTCTTCAGCGCCGAGGTCAGCATTGACGAGCACGAACGCCTGTGGCATTGCCACCTAATAGCCCCCTGTCACCAATGCCATGTTTACGACGAGTATTAATCCTTGCGCCAGCTTCGCCGAGTTCTAGCGCGGCGGCCAAGCCGCGAAGGGTTGCATGACCGAGGCTGTGGCGCGCAGGAGGTCTTCTGGCAGTTTAACCCTCCTTTCGAACCGAGCCCGTCGCGTCTTGTGGTCGCTCAGACTAAGCGGCCAGAACCGTGTGTGTCATCCGGGCCAGCCTCATCGGCAGAACCGACACCACCTTAAGTGACCCCGAGCAAGCCGCGAATTGAGTTCGCATGCTAGGAGTTTTCGCCCTCGAGATGGGACAGGATGACCCAACCAAGTGCACCGCCAGGAAGATGGTCAACATGGACCTGGCAAAGGGAGTGAACAGGAAGTTCCATGCCTCTGACAAGGTGGTAGTCCTGAATCCATGGGCGCACAGAATCCTCTCTCCGCCAGACAAGGGGGCGAAGGCAGTCCTCGTCGTCGACGCTTCGTGGAACCAGGCGCAAGAAGTGTTCTTCAGGAAGCTGGGGGGGAAGCATAGGAGGCTCCCTGTCCTATTGGCGGCTAACCCCACCAACTACTCAAGAGCAGGGGTGCTCAGCTCTTTGGAGGCGGTCTCGGCTACGATGTACATACTCGGCGAAGTCGAAGAGGCAGAGAGATATCTCAGCTTATACAAGTGGGGTCCGACCTTCCTCACTCTCAACCATGAACCTCTAGAGGCCTATCGCCGGGCGAGAACGGAAGGGAAAGTGCGGCAGGCTGAGAGAGAGTATTTTCCTCATCTGTTCGCTCCCGACTCGCTCCAGCACGAGCATTGACGCACGCCACCATGGTAGTGGTTCATGCGAGCACCTTCCACCAGGAGCCCAAGAGCGCGTGGTCGTCAGGGGCGTAGGGACGCCCTTCAATCAACTCCCCACGTCTCAGCGTGACGGCCCTTGTCTTTCCGGTCATGGAGAGCTGCCCGCTCGGGTATTATGGTCATTCACCAGAGAGTGGGTTGTGTAGGTGCCGTCTCTCCTAAGCTAGTGCTCCGCGGGAGAGGTTGGTTCCATGAACTTGTATAGGCGTCCTCCTGCAATGAACCGCGTGAAGGGGCGGATTCGGGTTGACACCCTCTCTCGCCGTGCCGAGATATATCCCATTCCAGGCCGTGCGCTCGGCGCCGGATTGGGCGACCTCATGGGCGGACTCCTTCCAGTTGAGCAATACGGCGCGGCCGCTGTCCATACTGAACCACATTTCGCCTTTCAGTAATGGTTAACTGGATGTGGTCCATGATGCATGACCGACGCGAGCCGGTGGACGGGCCACGGGGATCTCCTGGGGAAGTTCCTCCCTCGCTGCAGGACGCATGGCGCCAAGAGGCGCGATCGGAGACGGTCGGCTCCAGAACAGAAACGAGACCCGCCCCACCTCGAGCAGTGATAGGGCGACCTTGAGGTCGGTGGGACGCGGGATGAAACGGCTGACCCGTGCGGAGCAAGGCCAAACGTGGCCGATGAAGTGCCTGCGACAGGCCAGGGTAGGCCGCTGAGCGGAATCCCGTCTAGAACAGAAGGAGGACTACGGCCGGCACGAGTCGAACGTAACCCCGGGTGGGGGAAACCTCCCCGGGGTTGCCGATTAGAACCCCCGATGAGACGCTGCACCTGGTGTTTTCTCCCTCCAGGTGCGCTTCATGGGGATTGATCCGGGGCATGCCATACATAACGTGCCTGATGTATTTATCCGCCACTGAGACCAAAGTGAGGTTCTCTAGCCGCGGAGGTGGGTCATGGTGGGGTGCGTGTCATACGACCCGGGCTAGGAGACCTACTTCGGCCGGCTGGGGAGGAAGCAACGCTACCCGGAGTTCAGGACCAGGAAGTCCGTGATGAGGTAAGCATGAGGGAGGTCCGCACGAACGAGGGGATGGGGCTCCCCGCCAAGATCTGGGGGCCGCTCCCCCGCCACGCCGACAGTGGACACATCCACGTCGCAGTTCTGACCTCATACAGCCAGGTCAGGAAGCCCTTTCCTTCAGAGGAGTTGATTCGAGACTTCGGGAGCCTCACGGGGGCCGTTTGACCAGACCCCATGGATGGTTTGGGCACGTATATCATGGCTCTATCTTGGGTGAAAGAGCCGATAGATACCAATTGAATTCAAGAGGTGCTGGATAAAATGGAGAAGAAAATCGGAATCAATCTCTGTGTCACTTGGGACGAGGTCCAGCCTCCAAGAGTTCGAGCGCGCCGGGTGCGGCTGCTTCGTAGGAAGAGGAAGCGGCATTAACACCGAAAGCGCTTTCACCTCTTCAAGCCCAGCCTGATACCTGTCTTGTTCTCTTTAATCCGCGGAAATCGTGGTCAATCGAAGACTTTGCGTCTGATTCGGGCTCTCTTACTCAGCGACAACAACAGGGATATGGATTGGTGACCGGCACACTCATGGTACGAGTCTGACGGGCCCAAGAGCATCGAGAGTACAAGCTTGACACCTGCAGGTGAGGAAAGCGGAATTGGGAACCGGCCCAGTTACCTCAAGATACTCTCAAACCGTTCTTTCTTCTCCTTGTGGTTCGGGCAGGTAGTGTCGGTTTCGGGAGACGCAATATTCGATGTCGCATTGCTTTGGTTGGTGCTAACAACCACGGGCTCGGTCTTTCTCGTAGGCATAACGCAGGCAGTAATCTATCTGCCGACCGTAATCGTCGCTCCGATTGCCGGGGTGTATGTCGACCGGTTCAACCGGCAGATCGCGATGGTGGTGAGCAATGTCGTCCAAGGGGCGGTCGTGGCCACGATTTCGTTTCTCTATGTCATCGACGAACTCCCCTTTGGAGTGCTGCTCGTCTTGATCTTTGCCCTCTATTCGTTTAGCCGATTCTTCTATGCTGCTACAAGGGCTACAATCCCGAGGCTGGTGGAGGACAGGGGCAACCTCACTGCGGCCAACAGCCTCTTCTCGCTCACCGCTTCGTTCAATCAGTTCGCATCCTATGCGTTCGGAGGTCTGATTGTTGCGTTGGTGGGGGTCGTCCTCCCAATCACATACGACAGCGTAACCTTCTTCTTTGCGGCTTTAATGTTCATGTTCATACCTAAGCATCTCGGTGAAGTATCGAGAGACACCGGCTTGAATGCGCTTCCACCCAAGGGGAGCTTTGGAGCCGACCTCAGAGAGGGACTGCGGTACTTCGTCTCTTCCAGGCTGTTGATTGAGCTGGCAATCCTCGCGGCGGTGGTCAACTTTGCACTGGGCGGCGCGTTTGCTCTTCTGGCGCCCTATGCCAGGTTCTGGGTAAGCGGCAACGCGTCGACCTACGGGTTCATTCTCGCCGCATATTCGCTGGGGCTGTTTTCGGGGGCGTACTTCGTCGGAAAGCTGCGAAGCGTTAGAGAGTACGTGGGGAGACTTCAGTTCGTTGGAGTGTTCGCCATGGGTGCGCTGCTCGTCCTCCTTGGTTTGTCAATCGAGCAACTCGTTTCGGTTACGCTCTTCTTCATCTTCGGGTTCGTTCTGTCAGTCCTGAACGTCCCCCTGCAGGCGCTTTACCAGGCGAAGATACCTCAAGAAGTGTTCGGCAGGGTGATAACGGTCATCGTTGCCCTGCTGAGCGTAGCTCAACCTCTGTCCGCGGTAATCTCTGGAGACGCAGCCACTGTCTTCTCAATTGGTGACCTGTTCGTTGCCTTTGGATTCATCGCCCTGTCGGCCTCGGCCATGGGCTATCTTGCGTTCCGTGAGCTTAGGACAGCCAGATACTGATGTCGAATCTGTTGGCAGCCTCAGGTGGAGCATCACTGTTGAAGTCTGCTTTCGAATGCGCTTGCGAGACTCCGGCAGGGACTGGGCTTTTGACACTTGGCTTTTGACGTCAAATGCGGTACGAAGTAAAGAGTCTGGGGGCAGAGACTAAGAATTGGAATTGAAATAGCAGAGGCGAAAGAGACTGAACCGGTGAATTCGATGGGGCCGGCCGGATCTGACCGTCTCACTTCTGGTGAGGGAAGAGATTCAAGGATTTATGGAGCTTTGGCTCCATCCAACGGAAAGAGGGGAGTCGTCGATACGTAGCCGATTGTCGCAACTGAATCGGAGCTGATCACCCGTCGCCTAAACGCTTTCAAGGGTGAGGAAACCATTCAGTGTTGTTGCGAAGGGTACTCCCGACAAGATAGAGCGCGCCCATGCGAAGAGAGTGGTCATTGATTCGCTCGTTATGGTAAAAATGCGGTGACAGGATGAGTTCGTGGTCAGTCGGGGTCTGCTCAGGCTGGTCCAGAGGCTCCCGCGTCAGGAACACGTCAGTCTATTGATATCGAACAGATAGGACCCCATGAATCGATCTGAGGAGGTGGGCACCGTAGCAAGGAGCTACTTGGCTGAACCACGCTGACGAAGGCCAAGTCGCAGGGTCAATGCAAAGGGAATCACGGAGACCGCATATTGTAAGGAAGACAATCTATGGAATGGGTAATCTGATGCGGGAGTCATACGCATCGGCGTCCGAGCAAGAGGCTAACAGAATCTGTCTATCCTGAACAGCACTTTCTTCCCGGCCCTGGCACGGGTTAAGGCGCCTAGCCTCACGAGCTGATTGAGGTAGATTGTCGCTACACTCCTGCTCTTCCCTGTCTTCTTGCTTACTGCAGTGGCGTCTCCCTCTCCGAGCGCATGCATGGCTCGTAAAGTCCTGGTGAGCGATGTGGGGAGATCGTCGAACCAGTAACCAGGTGCTCCGGCCGTTGGTGAGCCTGAAAATGCGTCTGCGCCTAGCTTCAAAGACACTTCGAGGTCACTGATGCGCTTCTCGAGCATCATCAGCCTCCGCACTATCGCTTCTTGGCCAATCATGTCAGACATGTCGTCTTCCTCTGTGGGAACTGTTCAACAATTAAATCCTTCTGAGGTTCGCGCGCCCCTAACAGTCAAGCCAGAATCGAGCGCCACGAGCAAGGCGTGTGTTCGGACGGAGGAATCCCGACCGCCGCCTGAAGTGTGAGTGCCTGAAAGGACGACCGACGGCCTGTGAAGCTTCCTTCTGGCCGTTCTATTCGCGACAAAATCATGAACGTCTGCGAGGGGACCTCGACGCTGTTGCTGGACCAATAAGTGGGGCCAGGGACGCGACCAGCTCATGGTAGAACAATGCAGATAGGAGCAGAGGTTCAAGAAGCAACAGTCAAAGCGTCTCTCGCTAAAGCAGAAGATGTGGGATGCGGACTGGCGAGTCGCTTAACGGGAGTGGCCAGGATGAATGCGACTCAGAGAAAGCATGTAGACTAAGCGATCATCCACCTACCTGCTTCTTTCCGAATCAGCGAGTCTCAGAAGACATCGTGGAGCGAACCGACTCCTATAGGAACACCGGAAGGACCGGGCCCGCAGAGGTTTACGTAATGCCGTCTGACTCGCCCAGGGAGGCGAAATGGGAGATGGTCGCCGAACTAGATTGCAGGATTGAATTCAGCGTCCCCAGGAGAGAATCGACTGGTCAAGAACTTTGGCGACCAGTCGCTGCAGGCCGGGGATCTGCTTCAAACCGAACTGCGAAGAGGCCAAGTTCCGAGCGACAGGAGACAACGACTGTGAGTTCAGGCTCAAGCTTCCCTGACTCCAAAAAGCGCTTAAACTGATGTCGGCCCATGGTCGTGGGTTGCACAAGTTCGCCCACCTGGCAGACGCTCACCTCGGAGCTCACAGAGAACCTAGCCTGCAGAGGCTCGAGCTGGAGACCTTCGACGCGACGATGAAGAAATGCGTTGAACTCGGCGTGGACTTCGTCCTCGTGTCTGGCGACCTGTTCCATGTGGGCATCCCAGACTTGCGGGTCGTAGACACCGCGTTAAGGAGCATGGTCGAGGTACGGCGACATGGAGTTCCTATCTATGCCATCTATGGGAGCCACGACTATACCCCCAACGGGACTTCTGTCATTGACATCCTCAACACCGCTGGAGTACTCACCAATGTGTTCAAACCAACCTTCGACGGAGACAGCCTCAGACTGGGGGTCACTGTCGACGAGAGAACAGGAGCGAAGATAGCCGGCATCTCGGCGCGGAAGATAGGCCTCGAGAGCACGTACTTTCAGGCGCTTGACAGAGCGGCGTTGGAGGGAGAGCGTGGGTTCAAAATATTCGTGTTCCACAGCGGACTGACCGAGCTGAAACCAAGCCACCTCGGCTCTATGGAAACGGTGGACGCGTCCATGTTCCCGAAAGGATTCGACTATTATGCAGGGGGGCACATCCATGAAAGAGGTGAATACAGTCTAGCGGGGATGGAGAATGTCGTATTCCCCGGCCCGTTGTTCACCGGCTACGGGCATGACCTCGAAGCCACGGCAAAAGGTGAGAAACGCGGATTCTACATCGTCGAGTTCGACGAACGCGTCAGGAACAAGACGTTCATACCAATGAATTCGTTCGAAGGCGTCTTCAGGGAGTATGACCTGACAGGGCGAAACGCCCCCGATGCAGGGTCTATGATCAAGGATGACTTCACGACAGTAGACGTAGCGGGCAAGCTCGTGGTCATCAAGGCGTTCGGTGAGATTGCTGGAGGGAAAGCCTCTGAGTTGGGATTGGCTAGCCTGCGCTCTAGTCTTTTCGAGCGAGGTGCCATCCATGTCTACCTTAACAGGAACGGGTTGAAGTCTAAGGAGACCACAGACCCTATCTTCTCCGGAGAAGAGCCCTCTTCCATCGAGAGGAAACTGTTCGAAGGCGAGGTTGCGAAGGTCGAGGTGACTGAAGAGCACTTGAAGGGGGAGCGGGGCGCGGAAGTTGCGGTCGAACTCCTCAGGCTCTGGAGGCAGCCACCCAAGCTTGGAGAGACAAAGAAAGACTACACGACGAGGATGGTAAGAGACGGGACGCATGCGCTGGAGAAGAAAGAGTCGACGTGATAGTCAAAGAGCTTGAGCTCACGAACATCAGGAGCCACACCCACTCGCTGGTCAAGTTCCCGCTCGGCAAGACTTTGTTGGAAGGCGACATAGGCTCGGGAAAATCCAGCGTCTTGATAGGAATCGAGTTTGCCCTTTTCGGCTTGGGATCGGATTCTGGTAGTTCGCTCCTGAAGATAGGGACGGACAGTGGTGAAGTGAGGATGACCTTCGAGGTCAACGGGTCGGAATACCAGGTCACGAGGAAACTCCAGAGGAAGGGAGGGAGAATCCAGCAGACCGATGGGGAACTGAAAACCCCTAGCGAGGCACTCCTGTTGTCGCCAAGCGAACTGAAGGAGAAAGTGCTCGAGGCATTGGAGTTCAACGAGGCCCCTGACCCCAAGGCCCAGAGCTGGATCTATCGTTACGCGGTCTACACCCCCCAGGAGGAAATGAAGAGCATATTGGCGCTCGTCCCGGAACAGAGGCTCCAGATACTAAGACGGGCATTCAGGGTCGAGGACTACAAAATCGCCGCAACCAACGCGGATGAAGCCGTGAGGAGCATCAGAGGAGAAGCGCAGAAACAAGATGGCATCGCCACCGGCATGGAGGAACTTCGCTCGGATGTGCAGAAGCTTCAGGCAGATGAGGAAAAGCACAAGACCGAGCTGACCAGGCTGGAGGACGCTGAGACAGCTGAGGAAGAGCAGGTACGCCTCCTGAAGGCAGAGAAGGAAGATTTGCAGAAACGCGAAGTCAGCCTTCAGAGCATCAAGGCGGAGACGGAATACTACGAGCGGCTCATGGCGGATGCCACGAAGGACGCGAACGAGTTAGGCGACGAAATCGCCGCGCTGAACGGGAGCCTCAGAGACTTGGAAGCCGCTATGGCCCGGGCCGATATCGAGCGACCCTCCCCGATCGATTCCCTTGCCGAACTGAAGCGGCGAGAGAGAGCCCTCGAGGCGAAGGCGAAGAAGCTCATCGAGCTCAAAGCTGCCACCGAGGCCAAGCTCGTGGATTACGAGTCCATAATCAAAAACGGCGTCTGTCCAGTATGCGATCGGGCGGCGGAGGCGCACGACTTCGAGAGCAAAAGAGAGAGGAAGGATGCTGAGAGGAACCACCTGGTCGAGGCGCTGGCTTCTCTCGATGAAGAGGTCGAATCTCTGAAGGTGAAGATCGAGCTTGGGGAATCGTACAAGGATGCGGTAAAAGAAGCGGCCCGGCAGCGGGCCGAAAGGTCGAAGCTGAAAGCCGAAATCGAGAAGAAGGAACAGTCGAAACGCAAGTTCGAGAAGAGGGCAGCGTTCGCAAATAACGCCCTCCAGCAGCTCGGGAAGCAGCTGGATGAGCTGAACGGACTGGCGAAAGAGAAGGGGGAGACCGACAAGAGGCTGGCTAGAGCGGAGGAGACTCTGAGGGCAAGTAGAGAGAGGCTTGCCAGGACAAGGGGTCTCCTCGAGTCGGTCCAAAAGAGGCAGACGGAGATCGCCATAGAGATAATCGCCAAAGAAGAAGCGTCCAACAAAAGCAAGAGGCTCAGAGAGCATGAGATTTGGCTGGAGGACTACTTCGTCCCCACCGTCAGGGTCATCGAGAAGTCTGTACTGGCCACCATCAACCAGGAGTTCGATTCGTTGTTCAAGAGGTGGTTTGGCATTCTAGTGAACGACCCGGACAAGGAGGTCGGCGTGGATGAAGGCTTCACTCCGGTGGTTACCCAGGGGGGGTACGAACAGGATGTGAGATACCTGAGTGGGGGTGAGAGGACAAGCGTTGCGTTCGCCTATCGCCTCGCGTTGAACGTTCTTGCCCAGAGAGTATCGGTCGGAATGAAGCCCAACCTCTTGATACTTGATGAGCCAACTGACGGTTTCAGCAAGGAGCAACTGGGGATGGTGAGAGAGGTCCTCGACGATGTGGGTTGCCCACAGACCATAATCGTGTCGCATGACAAGGAACTCGAGAGCCTTGCCGACCAGATCTTCATAGTGGAAAAGGCCGGAAGCGAGTCAGCGGTCAGGGTCTCATAGCCGTCCACTGAGACTGCACCGAGTTTAAGAAGAGAATATCCCTGGTCAAACTGTGCCCTGGCGTATCACCTGGCTCTCTAACGTGATGGCCGTCTCGGTCACCGGGCTCGAGGAGGAGATGGCCAGGTCCATCGAGGTGGTGGAGAGCCCTCCAGCCTGGATGTGTCTGGCGTGTCGAGGGGCCAAGCTCCTGTGCGGCAAGCCGAGGTGTCCCATCATAGTGAAAGCCCAGGCGATGGCGAAACTGAGCCCGTCTATGTCGACGAATGAAATCGCAGGATCCTCCCCTCCCGGGGTGTTTGTTGGGAGGCTCGGATACCCAAAGGTGTCCATAGGTCCCATGGTCCCACCAAGTTTTGGAGACACTTCCATCCTGGACACGCCGGAGGAGTGGCTGGGCAGACCGATCGACCAGATAGTCGACTATAGGTGCTCCCTGGTCAGGGGGAACTCCAAGGCGAGCGTCGAGGACGCACGCGATCCTGGGCGAATCCTCTCTTCCCTGCAGGAGCTTGCGATGGCAGCGAAACCAGTGGACACAGAGCTGAAACTCACGAAGGCGCCGAGGCGGATTTTGACCCTGAACGAAGATACGCAGCCCTACGGGCCTTCTGGCCCCCTCGACAAGTTCAGGATTGACAACCCATCTGTAGACAGGAGGATACAGACAGCGTACTACGATAGAGACCTGGGAGCGGCCAGTGCAATAAGTGAGCTGTACAGGAAGGGGGTGCTGGTCACCAAGATTCAGAAGGCGTTCTCTCTGGGCATGTTCGGTGTCGGTGGGCGGAGGAGGATTGTGCCCACCCGATGGAGCATCACGGCGGTCGACGACTCCATCAGCCTCGAGCTCGTCGAGAAGCTAAAGCGGTACCCGACCATCGACGAGTACCGGGTGTACGACTTCGCGGTCTACGACAACCAGTACGTCGCCATGCTGATGCCAGAGCCCTGGAGATTCGAATGGATTGAAGCCTGGTTCCCAAACACCACGTGGAACCAGTACACTAGTGAGCCGTACATGATAGGCGACTATGAAGAGCATTTCGGGAGGACGAAGTACGCCCGAGTGGGAGGCTGCTACTACTCCACCAGGCTGGCCGTGGGGGAAGCGCTGGAGAGGGAGAGGCGGCAGGCGGCGGCCATCGTCCTGCGGGAGACGTACCCAGGGTTTATCATGCCGCTGGGGGTATGGAACGTTAGAGAGAGCATACGGACTCTCTTCAGGCAGCAGTTCCAGAAGTACGACACGTTCGCGGATGCGATGGACTCCGCCCTGTCGAAAATGCGGATTTCAAAGGCTGGATGGAAGAGGGAGAGCGTACTGATTTCGAGGGAACTGACTCAGACGAAAATCAGCGCGTATTGATGCCCGTAGAATGTTAAATCCGGGAGCGGTGGAGGAGGATGGGGTTGACAAGGCGGATTTTCTGGGACGACGCCTACGTGAGAGAATTCGATGCAGAAGTTGTGGCCGCAGACGGGAACAGGGTTGTGCTGGACCAGACCGCGTTCAACCCCCGGGGAGGAGGACTGGTGTCTGATACCGGGACTCTTGGGGGGTCGAGGGTGGTCGAAGTAGTGAAGGAAGGCGAGGAGATATTCCATGTCCTGGACACGGCGTCCGGGGTGGCCCCCGGGGACCGAATCCACGGAGTCCTGGACTGGGAGAGGCGCCTCCGAATCATGAGGATGCATACAACCGCCCACATACTCAGTTCGGTGGTCAACCGAGAGACAGGCGCGCTCATCACAGGGAACCAGATTAGCCCGGACGGCTCGCGGGTCGACTTCAATCTGGAGAACTTTGACAAGGAGAAGATGTCCTACTACATCGACAAGGTGAATGAGGCGGCGGAGCGTGGACTTGAGGTCAAATCGTTCTTCATGAAGAGGGAGGATGCCCTGGCCAACCAGGGATTCGTCAAGCTAGCCAACGCGATGCCGCCTTCGTTGGAAATGCTAAGAATCGTCCAGATAGGAGATGTGGACATCCAAGCTGACGGTGGAGTCCATGTGAAGAACACCAGAGAGATAGGGAGGGTCGTTGGAGAGAAGACCGAGAACAAGGGTAAGAGCAACAGACGGCTTTACTTCACAGTGGAATAAGCAGTAGAAACTATTTAAGCCACGTAGACCTCTTTCAGAGGAGCGTTGCGGGGTTCATTCCTAGGTCTGGGTGTCTTCGGCATCATCCTACTACTCCTCGGGACGGTGTTCGCGCTTCAGGGGGATGGAATGATTGGGGGCTCATCCATGACCGGTGTGTCATTCTGGATTTATGCAGGTTCAATCATAGCTCTGGTCGGTGTACTGATGGCTGCCCTCGGATTCGTGCTGGCGTCGAGGGGGAAGGCAGGCGGGGCCACTCCCCCGGCGCAGACGAAGTGAAGAGGCTCGGCCTATCCAGCGTCGTTCCCCGCCCCTCGCGATGGCCTTGAGTATCCACCCACCGAGGTCCTCCACTCGAAGCATTCGGTCGTAGTTGGAGCAATCCGCCGGAGCTCGGAGCCTCGCGTCCACCTTGTCATTGGGCAACCCCGGCGGGGACCCGCAGGTATGAAGCGATGAGGCAGGCTTACGCCAAGCTTCTATTGGGGGGGCCTAATCTCCGTTGAGCCTGAGACGCGCCTCCTCCCTGCTACTGATAGGGACGTTGGCCGGCCTGGGAGGGCTCTGCTTCAACTTCCTCCTCAGGCTGGGTGGGGTCGCCCCTTTCCCTCCTGAGTCAGCCCTGGCCGCATTCCTCAGGGTGGTTCCTGCGTCGATTGAGGAGCCGATGGTTCAACGTTTCGGAGACCTAGCTGGGCAGATTGGACTTGTGATTGCCACACTGATCGCGGCCGTTGTCTACGGCCTGGTTGTCGTTCTCTTCGACCTTCTCCTTGCGGAGAGGGTTTTCGGAGCACTGAAGAGGTTCGAGGGGTTGTTGGTGCTCAGCCTCATCCCTTGGATGGTCTTCGGCCTTCTCCTTTTCCCCGCGGCCGGAGATGCCATCTTCGGGACTGTCTCTCCTTACGCCCCTTCGAACGCAATCTGGGTCTTCCCCCTTGGGCTGCTACTGGTCCAGGCGGTGTTCGCCCTCGTGCTCTCGTCGGTGTATCGGCCGCAGGTGACTAGGCAAGGGCTGCTTGGAGGGTCAGGCATCGAAGATAAGGGGAGGAGGGAGTTCATTGAAAAGGGGACCATAATGGTGTTCGCGGTCATCGCGGGGATTGCTGGGCTCATGGGCCTGGACCAGCTCTTCGCCTCCAGTGCGCAACCAACAGGGACGAGCCAGCCTGTTAACCTTCAAGAGGCGCCCTCTATCTTCAGAGACCCGAGACTCGCTTCCCTAGTAGACTCTGAGGTGACGACTGACAGTGGCTTCTACAGGGTAGCCATAGATGTCATAGACCCCGCCGTGGACGTCTCTGCATGGGCTCTGACGGTGGACGGACTCGTGGGAACCCCGAAGTCTTACATGCTGCAGGAACTCAGTTCCCTTCCGCAGGCGAGCCAGTATACCACGCTCGAATGCGTGAGCAACGTGCTGAACGGGGATCTCATAGGTAACGCGAAATGGACTGGGGTTAAGCTCTCTGATCTGCTGGCGGACGCAGGGGGCACGAGCCCAGGAGCGGTGTATGTCGTCTTCTACTCAGTAGATGGATATAGCGTCGGAATCCCCTTGGCAAAGGCTCTGATGCCCGACAGCATGGTCGCCTACGGTATGAACGGCCAAGACCTTCCAGTTAGGCACGGCTACCCTCTCAGAGGATTGATTCCAGGGCTGTATGGCATGATGAGCGCGAAGTGGATTAACAAAATCTCGGTAGTTGGGGTTGTCTATGATGGATACTGGCAGACCAGAGGGTGGACAAACACAGCCAGGGTGCACACCCAGGCTTTCATAGTCCCACTCGCCCCAGACCAGGCGAGCCTTTCAAAGTATGGAGGCACGATAATCCTGTCTGGATATGCGTTCGCGGGAGACAGGGGGATTTCCACCGTAGAAGTGAGCTTTGACAATGGCAAGACGTGGGAAGAAGCCCAGGTCAAACCACCGATTTCCAACCTCACTTGGGCGCTCTGGGCGTACGAGTGGAAGCTGCAGTCAGCAGGAGAGTATTCGATCTTGGCAAGGGCCGTCGATGCGGCTGGGAAGGTGCAGACTTCCAATAAAGAGGGAACATTCCCCAACGGTGCCACCGGGTACGTCAATGCGGTGGTACAGATATACGACTGAACACCCGCTCTGGTGCCCGAGGCTATGGCGTCTCAGTCGGGGCACACCTGAGTAATCCCACCATCAACATCCACGCCATGCCCACAGGTTGGGAAAAGGTGGGGAAGACGAAGGCGCCTATTTCAAAAGCCATAGAGTTTTACATGCACCCTGAGAACCTACCTAAAGTGCACACCAACTTCGTGAAAGAGGCGGAAGTCCTTGGCAACGGGGGGTGGAGTTATCAGGATCGAACAGCATGCTGCCATGATGGGCAAGAAGATCAGCTCAATCAACACGTTGACCTTTGACGAAGCCACCCAGACCCTCCATGTTGATACTCTGGAGGAAGACGGCAAGGGGAGCAAGGTGACCATGGCCCTCAAGCAGGTCGCTGACGGAACTAAAGTGAAATACTCCGCGAGCTTGGAGCTGGGAAGGCTAGGCCTCTTCGCGAAGGGACCCGCCAAGGGACAGTTCGAGAATACGTTGACGAAGACATGGCCGCGATGGACGCGCTCTAGCCTATCTTTTGAACAACCCAGTTGCAGTCAGCGCAGTCTCGAACCCTCAGGAATGTAGTTGGGCCTATAGAATAGAGCGCATCTAGACTTCAAAGTAGGTTATGCCCACTCAAGGGCGTTTCCTACCTCTACCTTCGCCGTGCTACCCACACAGGCATCCGCTTAGCCGTACAGTTGCCGCAGTAAGTCTTCATAGCCCTGCTCCCTTCGTCGAAGATTGTAGTGGAATGCGACATACACACTAAGGCTTCGCATTCTGCGCACGACGCCACTGCGTGACCCTTGCAGACCGAACATCTTGCCATTCGTTCACCCCCAATTTTTCTGCGTCCAACCTGCTCGACCCGAGCTTCAAAACAGAAAGCCTCTTCGAAGCCTAGGGGCGGCACAGGCCAGGCGCAAGGTGTTCCGACTCCAGACTGGTTAATAAATAGGATGCTCAGATTGGGAGTTTGACATCTCCAAGAAAGACGGGAATCCCTTCTGCATCCAATCTCTGGGAAATCTCGTCCGCCTTCTCTGCGCGCAGCCAGGCGCTCATCGCTTTAGAATTGCCTTCGGCGTCGCAAATCACCAGGGCGGCTGTAGAGTTCCTCCCAGGGACCACCTTGTACAGCATCTCATCTCCTACGGGGGTCCACTCTGCGACACCGAGCTTCAGGATAAGCATCGGATATGACGGGCCGGCTGTGTTTTGAAGCACCGCGAGCGCCCGATTGACCCTGCTTCTTCCTTCTTGGACCGCGGTGAAGTAATCCACCGCCTAGGCCCCCAGGTACAACAAGGCGAATACGCCCAAGAGGGACATGACCACTCCGATTATCTGATTCGGCTCGAGCCGCTCCTTCAGCAGGACTAGCCCATAGCCCGCGGCCACAGCTCCTCCCATGCCAGATATCGCCGTTACGACTGGGAGAGATCCTCCAGGGACAGAGATACCATAGGTCAAGGAAAGGAAGCCCACGGCCTCCAAGATACCCATGGTGATAATCCCATTCGAGAAGACCCCCTTGGTAGGCCTGGCGCTCTGCTTGAGGGCCGGAGCCAGCGCTAACCCCATCGCAATTCCCACTATCCGGAGAATCATGACTGGGATTACCAGGCTCACCAACGGCGCGGCGTATCCGACCCCTACATAGACGAACCCGAAGAAGAGCGAAGCGGCGGCGGCAGGAATGAACCCAGCGGTAAGACCTGCGGAGCCCTTGCCAATGGTGGACCGCTTTATCTCGGAAAATCTTGTTGACGTAAGGACCACGCCGATGATAATCCCTGCGATTGCGAGAATCTCGGCAGACTGCAGAACAGTGCCTAAAATGAAGATGGAGAGGAGCGTAGTGATAGCAGGATATGTGTATGCAACCGGCGCGACGACTGAGACGACTCCTCTGTGGAAGGCCTGGTAGAGGAAATTGAAGGCGACAAAATTCAAGACCCCTGCGACGAGGAGGACAGCCAATGGTATGAGCGGAGCGCTAAGCTCGGGGCTGACAACCGGAGTGAGGGCGACGAGAACTAGGAAGGTAACCATCATTGAATATATGAGAGTCTTGTAGTACCCCATCCTCTCCGACTGGCTCCTGGACAGATAGTCCCCAGTCCCCCAGCACAGCGCTGTTGTCAAGCCGGCGATGACCGAAAGATTCGGCAAGGGATTGAGCCTGTCCCCGCTGGTCCGGCTTTAAGAAGCACGCGTACGGCGGTGCCTTCGGTTGAAAATAGACGCAGAGGTGGCGTTGGGCGAGCCGAGTGAGGCAGGCGGGCTCGCGAAGAAGGCGGAGGAGTACGGCTTCGACGCCTTCTGGGCGAACGAGACGAAGCACGACCCATTCGTGCAGCTAGCTCTGGCTGCTGCTGCCACTAAGCGCGTGGGGCTGGGGACGTCGATAGCACTAGCGTTCACCAGAAGCCCCACGACGATGGCATATACCTCCTGGGACATTCAGAGCGTTTCCAGGGGCAGATTCATGCTGGGTTTGGGGAGCCAGGTCAAGGGTCATATCGAGCGGAGATTCGGGATGAAATGGGAGCCGCCGGCTCCGAAAATGAGGGAATATGTGTCGGCACTGAGGTCTGTATGGAAGAGCTGGCAGGAGGGCTCAAAGTTGGACTTCAGGGGACGATTCTACACGCTTGACCTCATGACCCCCTTCTTCACGCCGAGTCCGATCGGGCACCCTTCAATTCCAATCCTGATTGCCGGAGTCAACGAGGCGATGTGCATGTTGGCAGGGGGCGTTGCAGATGGCCTCCATGTCCACCCTCTCCACACGCTCAGATACCTCCGTGAAGTCATAGAGCCTGCGCTGTCAAAGGGCGCAGCGAGGTCCGGGAGGAGCAGGTCAGAGGTGCAAGTGGTCGCGTCGGTGTTCGCTGCCGTGGGAGACAATGAACATGAGATCTCTGCGGTCAAAGAAGCATACAGGGAACAGATAGCGTTCTACGCCTCGACCCGTACGTATAGGAGGGTGATGGAGCTTCATCATTGGGAGGACGTGGCTGAACGGCTGCATGCACTATCTACAAAGGGGGAGTGGCGCAGGATGGCATCTGAGGTGGATGACGCGATGCTAGAAGAGTTCGTAGTAGGAGGGACTTGGAAAGAGGTTGGCGGGGAGATTGAGAACAAGTACCAAGGACTCTTGGACAGAGTGCGAGTGTACCTACCATTCGACGGAAGCCCCGTGTGGCAGAATCTGGTGGAGGGGTTCAGAGCCTGACGCTCACTTCGACAGCGTCCCCCTCGTCCGTCCCCCAGTTCGACGGAGCATCTCTGTAGGAGCTCGCGTACCTCCCCGAGTTGCGTACATAGTCGAGATATGGTTTGACCACGGGGTAGAAGGACTTCACGTTGTCCGCCACTACCACGCTCCCGGCATGAATGAGCTTCTCGACTGACCTCAGGTAGTCCAGATAATCGTCTTTCGCCGCATCTAGAAAGACCATATCGAAACGGGTTGTGAGCGTAGGAAGCACAGACAGTGCGTCCCCTACGATTACTTCAATCAGGTCCGAAAGTCCGGCCTTCTCGAAGTTCACTCTGGCTGCCAGTGCCATGTCCCCGCTGACCTCGACGCATGTGAGTCGCTGGCCTGCCTTCAGGTGCCGCGCCATCCTTATGGCGCTGTAGCCTACGTTGGTCCCGACTTCGAGTATCGACGATGGCTTGTGTCTCCCCACAACCTCATCCAATATGATCCCCCTCTTGGGTCCGATGATTGGCCATCCTTTGTGGGGGGCGGCAGCCTCTATTGATGCGAGTACGTCTTCTGGCTTCGTGGGATGACACATGCGGTGGTCGGTTGTAAACCTGCCTGAGCTTGTCCCGGGACAAGCTTTTTTTAGCGGAAGGGGCGCTTTTCAGTGGTTCTATGTCGTCAGAAGAGGTGGACGTGAGGGAGGTTCAGAAACAGGTCTCGAAGATAGTGGATCCCGAGATAGGGATGCCGATCGTGGAGATGAACCTTATCGACAAGCTAGACGTCAAAGACGGGAACGTAGACGTCGAGTATCATGCAACCACGCAGTTCTGCCCTCCTGTTTTCGCGCTGAAGATATCTCAAGACCTGAAGGACAACCTTGCTCAGGTTAAGGGCGTGAAGTCTGTGAAAGTGATTGTGACCGGACATTACTTCGCGGACGCCATAAATCGACAGGTGAACAAACAATCAGGCTCTCAGGATGCTCCTGCTGAGCAGGCGACCAAATAATAGTCACAGAAGCGTGAAAGCCGCTGAGAGGGCACCCATCTTGGCCGTGGTCTCATCGGCCGCGCCGCAAAGAATCACCACGTCCCCGTCTTTTGGCGACAGTTCAGACCTTAGGGCGCGCCAGATAGATCCGGGAAAGTCTTTCTCGCAATCAGGCGAGCTTCCTGGGATGGCAAACTTCCCTTCCTTGATCAAATAGGTGGCGGCTCCGGTGGCTCCTACTTTGACCGCAGAGTCACGCTGGACTAGACCGTTGGCGGCCATATTGGTTATAGGCCGCACCAGGATAGCAACCTGGGACTTCCCGAGCTCGACCTGAGAGTCTTTGATTGCCGCCATCTTCGGGATGCTTCTCAGGATAGAAGCATGCAGTCGTCTGCCAGAAGGCGTGAGATGACACCCTAGGGTGTCTGTCTGCACGTAGCCGGCGTGGGTGAACTTTCTGAGGACTGTCCGCATCGACCCCTCACCTAGGTTCAAACTTCTCGCTAGTGCCTGCCTTCCAATCTCCCCGGAAGCACCGATGGTCAGGAAAGCCAGCAGGGCGTGCTCCCTGCTGAAACCGGGCGAAGGCCCCTGGCCTCTTCTCTCTACGAGCTCGAGCAGCGTCGAGACGGCAGCCATCGTACGGTACTCTGCCTTTAGCTCTCTATAATCTGTTCTTCGCTATCTGGTTTTCGAGGACCAACGCTCTTAACCCTGACTGGTTGGATGATATGTCCAACCGTGGAGCACGGGACACCGCTTCGGTTGCCACTTTCGTGGTTCTTGAAATCGGCTCCAATTTCGCCCTCTATTCTCTCCAACGTCAAGCTCAAAGGCATGCCTGTCTTTGTTGCTGTCGTGCTCGTGGTGTCCAGTGTGGAGAACACCATGTGACATGAGTGAGGGGCGTGTCGAATACACGGGATGAATTCTGATTTGCCCTCGTTACCAACCAGACAGGTTCTTGGAGGGTGGCCTAGTCCCAGCCGACCAGATTCGTGTGATCAACGGAATGGCTTTCGCTTTGGTCTATCGCGGCAACGACGCAGCCTATCGACTCCCTCTCGCTGCTGTAGTCACCTTGGAAGAATGTCTGCGAAGTAGAACCCGTCCCTGAGTACGATTTCGCCCTTCCGAATCGGAACCTCCTTCTCGAACATCGGCCCATCGTACACGAAGGTATGGAACTCCCCGTTCTCTCCACACGGGTCCACCGAAGGTGGGAGGTCAGAGATGAACGATTCATCGAACTCTCTGCCGCAATAGCTCTCGTTAAGCGCCTTCGGATCTACTGTGCACACTACCGCCTTGAACCCATCCTTGACGAACCGGGTGGCCAGCCTCGTCGTGTCCTTCATCCACAGAGGGAACACCCCTTCCATTGCCATCTTCGAAAGCTCGTCCTCCCGAAATCGGCGTATATCTTCAAGGAATATGTCGCCGAAGACGACGCAGCGCACACCGCGAGCACGGTGCTTGAGCATGGCCTCGCGCATCGCCGAGGAATACTCGTCATTCGAGGCCCCCTTCCCGATCCAGACTTCGTCGAGTGGGAGCCGCAAATTCCTCGCTTGGATATGCAATAAAGTCCTCCTCACTCCGTGCATGCTGACCCTGTTGAAGTCTCTCGTCAGAGTGGTCAGGAGAGATACGACCTCGAGGTCCGGAGACTCCGACGCCTCCTGCAAAGCCAGCGAGCTGTCCTTTCCCCCGCTCCATGAGAGAATTGCGTTGGTCCTCGGCAAACCTATCTCTCTGGTGCGCTTAGTGATTAAACCTCTCAGTTCTCCGCGTGAATCACATGCTCGACAAGTCATCAGCCAGAGACATGATTCGCTGAGGCAGAAGCCACTCTGCACCTAGCCGCGCATGAGCCTGGTGACGCTCAGCCGATGGAAAAGAGAGAGGGGGGTCCCCTGAACCTGGTTCCTTTCGGACCGTCGAGTTTTATATGCCTTCGCCTGTTCATGTACCTCCTTCCGGCCCGATTGCCAGTTGAACGGAGGAATCAATGATTGCTGACCAACGGCTCAACTGGCAACGACAGGCTCAATTGCTTAAGTGGGGCTGGAGCACCTGAGTTTCCAATGGAGCTCTCGCAAGAACAGATGCAGGCATATGTGGTCGCCTTGATCTTTGACTCCAAACCCGAGGAGGCCATCAAAGTCCTTTCGAAGTGGTACAAAGTTTCAGAACCCAAGCTAGGGATAGGGGTGGTCGAAGGGAAGACCAAGGGCGTCGCCGCCGTCTACTCGCAGAGGAGAAAGGAGATACTCGCTGCGCGCCGTGAGTTCCTCTACAACCCCTTCGTGATGGTTCATGAGTTCTATCACCACCTGAGGTCAGTGAGCGGAAAGCATCGTGGAACTGAAAAACAGGCAGACAAATTCGCGCTCGAGTTCATATCCGCATACCAACGGACCGCTCTGGAGTAGACCTAGAGCTCGACCGGAGTCCAAATCGCCTCGTCGTCTGCCAGCTCCATGTAACCGCACAGACTACACCGCACGCCTCTGATAGTGACCTTTTCCTCGCCTTCTATTCTGCGTTCATAATCTGTCAGCTCCCCGACATGGCATCTCTCGCATGGCAATCGTCTGGGAGTCTACCCTGAGCACGTATTAAGGACGGCTGGGAAGAGGGGAACGATGGTGAGAACCAACGGGCAAGTGGCGGGCCCATACCGACGGATAGGACGCGGTTCTCCCCTCAAGGGGGCTGGGGACTGTATATTCTGCCAGATTGTGTCGAAGACGGCCCCTTCGAACATAGTGTACGAAGACGAAAAGTACGTCGCATTCTTGGACACCTTCCCCTTCTCGAGGGGCCACACTTTGGTCTGTCCGAAGGAGCACGGAGAGACCATCTGGGACATGAAAGAAACGGACGTCGCGGGCCTCTTTCGAGTCGCGTCCAAAGTGTCCAGGGCAGTAGTCTCAGCAGCAGGGGCTGACGGGTTCAGATTCGTCCAGAACAACGGCGAGGCTGCCAATCAGGTGGTCGCCCATGTTCATGTGCATGTCATTCCTGTGAAGATGGAAGACAAAGGCAGATTCGGAGACAGAAAGAGGCTCTCCAAACCAGAGATGGATGAAACAGCCAAGATTATCAGGGCGAAGATGGGTCAGGCCTAAGGCACGAAGACAGATATGGTGGTTATGGCCGTGTCGGTGCTCGGGCCTGTGACCAGATAGATGGTATAGACCCCCGGCCCGTCCTCCTTGACGAACTGACTCAAGGAGAATGCGATGTAAAGGGTAGTTGGATTGAATGCCCATCTGCTGGCGCATTGAGTGATTCCGGTTGCGAACTGGCCGCAGCCCCCAAACAACCCCGTCGGAGGGAGAACGCCGCCCAACAGAGCACCAGGTCCGTATTCACGGGGTCCACTGTCGAGCTGGGTCCGGGTTTCAGGGGCGGGCATGGTGTCGAACGCCACGTAGATTGCTGTCGGGACCGGCGTTCCTGAAATAGGATTACCAAGCATTGTGACTTGGTATGGACTCGCGGAGGAAGCACTTGTGACCTTGAGGCTCAGGTTGAGGTACTCGTTCTGAAACTCTTCGTCGAAGAAGACGTAGGTGCTGTTGTAGGCCACTCCGACGGACACAAAGTTGTGGAGGGGGTCGAGTATGTTGTACCTGTGGCCGTTGCTGCAGCAGATGACGTCGTTGTAGACCATCAGGCGCTCTAGGTTTCTGATTGCGTTTTCTATTGCTGCCGTCCGTCTGTTATCCTGAAATTAGTTCACCCCCTAGCCAAGAGTGCAGGGGCTAGGTGGGTATGGAGCAAGGGAAGACGCTATCGGGTCTACATGAAGCTGGACCCCGTGAAGGTGGAGTGGATAGTCAGGC
>JAKASL010000002.1 GCA_021819035.1 archaeon | reverse complement strand
TGACTATCCACTCCACCTTCACGGGGTCCAGCTTCATGTAGACCCGATAGCGTCTTCCCTTGCTCCATACCCACCTAGCCCCTGCACTCTTGGCTAGGGGGTGAACTAATTTCAGGATAACAGAGGGGCGACTGCGCATACGTGAGCTAACCTTCTGGCTCCGATCCAGCATGGGTGTGCGAACGGGCCTGGGAGTCCAGCTGTTTCCCAAATCGCCTCCCGCTATCTGTCCTGCCACCGTTCGCACCCTTCGCCTTGGTGGGAAGCCTCTTCGCAACCATGACCTCGGTCGCCTTCACTACTGCCTTTACAATGTCACCCTCTCTGAGCCCAAGGTCTTCCACCGCATCTCTGGAGATTATCGACGTCAGGCGGAAAGGCGAGACGGATAACATCCTTACCATGCAGGTCACTTCTCCGCCCTCGATCTTGGTGACCTTCGCGTCGAAGGCGTTCCTGGCGCTGAGCTTGTAGCGCACGTTCCCCGCTGCCTCCCTGTCGTCCAGTGCGTAGGACAGGTAGTCTTTGACCCTCCTGAACTCTCTTAGCAACGCCTGGCCTTCCTTCGTCAGCCGCGAGCTGCCGCCTTCCCGGCCGCCCGTGCTTGTCTCGAGTATCTTCATCCCCGACCTCGCCTCGGCCCTTCTTATCCTGTCCCACGCGTTCCTGTAGGAGACCCCGGCTTCGCGGGCCGCTTCTGTCAGGGAGTTCTTCTCCGACAAGGCCTGGAGCAGCATGGCGTCGACCTCGTCCAGTACCGTCTCCTTCTCGCTCTGGAGGGACAGGTGCGGGACCGGCTCGACCTCGCTGCGTGCCACACTCTCTTGCCCCCCCCGCTCGTCTTAAGTCTTGGCTTGGAAACCTATTTATGACCCGTTATGCAGCCAATTGCATAACAGCTTGTCCAATGCCGAGAAAAGGCGTTACTCCAACATCGTGCTCGCCCTGATAGTCGTAGCTGTTGTAGTGGTGGGTGGCGTGGCGTACACATACTACGTCAACTCGGGTCCACGGTCGCCCCTCTTGTCCTATTCGGCGGACGCCTACGCAACTGAGACCGCCGACCTCCTGAACTCGTTCTCGCATAGTACCGGAATCCCTGTCGCGCCAGTGAAGTCAGGGGGCTCTTTCGCCATCGCAAGCCAGATAGCGGCCGGGTCTCCTGCCGACATCTTTGTCTCCGTGGCGCTGTCGGCCACCGGTCCGGAATATCTCAAGAGCGAATCGCCGGGCTGGGCCGTTGGCTTCGCTTCCGACCAGCTCGTCTTGGCATATTCTAACACGACCGCCCCTACCGTGGTTGCAGAGGGGAACGGTGCCGCCCAGACTAACACAACCTCGGGATGGAACGCGTTCTTCACCTCGCTCACCTCAGGGAGCGTGAAGGTGGGGATCTCTGACCCTGTCTCGGACCCCGCGGGCCTCAGAGGCTGGCTCGCCTTGGAGGCTGCGGGCTACATCTACTCGGGAGGTAACACGAGTGCCTACACCGCGCGCCTGGCGGAGGACGGCGGGAACGTCACCGGGGCTTCCGCAGCCGCCCTGGTGGCTCCACTCCAGTCAGGGCAGATACAGTTCCTCTTCATCTACAAGTCCGCAGCAATCACGGACCATCTCCGGTACGTCCAGCTGGAGCCCCAGGTCAACTTCGGCAACCCCTCGCTCGGGTCGTTCTATTCGAGGTTCTCCTTCCACGACTCCGCCGGGACCACCGTCGGCTCCGCCATAGTGATCAGCGTCACCGTCCCGCTGGACGGCTCTCGACAGGCATCGGCACTCAAGTTCGTCGAATACGTAGTGGAGAACGCGCAGAGCCTCTCGTCCTACGGGCTCCTCCCGCTGGTCCCTGCCCAGCTTTACAGCAACGTCACTCCTCCGGGTCCCATCACCCAGATGGTCTCACAGGGGCTCTTGAAGGACTCCGGTCCGCTGCCATAGAAGCCTGGTCTGAACATGAACTGGCTCAGGGGCCTGTCTTTCGCAGTCGTCTTCCTCCTCCTGGTCCCCATCCTGGTCCTGCTCTACTATGGGCTGGGACCGCTCCGTTCGCCTGCGGGCTTCGCCCCTGTCATCTTCCGTTCAATAGAACTCTCCCTCGTCTCATCTGCTGTGGCCGCGTTGGTAGACTTCGTGCTCTTCACCCCGCTCGCTTATCACCTGGCTAGGTCTGGCGACACGCTACTGGAGGCGCTCGTGGACATACCGGTAGGAGTCCCCCACCCGGTCATAGGGGTCGCCCTGCTCATTTTGGACAGCCCGCTGACCCCCACCGGCCAGTTCCTGCTGCACCTGGGGATCAACTTCTTCGACACCATCCTCGGCCTCGTCATCGCCCTGGTCATCATGTCTGCGCCCATCTATGTGAAGTCGATTCAGCCGTACTTCGAGGCCAGGGACATCTCCGCCGAGCAGTTCGCCATGGGGATGGGCGCTTCGAGGCTGAAGACGCTGGCCTCGGTGGTCCTCCCTGACTCCGCGGCAGGTGTGACGAGCGCCTCCCTTGTTGCGATGAGCAGGGCGCTGGGTGAGTTCGGTTCGATTTCGATAATCGCGTTCTACGTGCTGCAGTATCCGTTCTACGGCGTGAGCCCCGCCTCGGTCACGGTGTTCCAGCTCTTCAACGGGGCCATCCCCGGCGGCCTGGAGGCTGCCGTGACCGCGTCGGCGGTGATGATACTGGTCTCCCTGCCGATTGCCGTGGCAGGGCATCTCTTCGGCAGGAGGGGCCGCCGCTGATAGAGGCGAGCGTGAAGTCGAGGCTGGGTGACTTCCAGCTGTCGGCCGACATCCAGTGCAGCGGGACCACATGCCTGGCGGGAAAGAACGGGTCGGGGAAGACCACTCTGTTCAGGGCCCTGGCGGGCTTAATACCATCGGAGGGCCCGGTCAGGGTGGACGGAACGGACGTTTCCGAATTCCCGGTGGAGAGGAGGGGGATAGTGATGGTGACGCCGTCGTCATGCATCCCTCACCTCGATGTCGAAGCCCACCTCAGATGGGGGGCGAAGCTCAAGGGCAGGTGGGTGCCTCAGGAAGCGATAGCGAAGGCGAAGGCAGAGCTTGGCATAAACTTCGCGGGACCCGTCAGGAGCCTCAGCCTCGGCATGAGGGGGAGGGTGTCATTGGCGACAGCCCTCTTCGCATCCCCCAAGGTCATCCTCGTGGACGAGGTCTTCTCCCTGCTACATGACAAGGAGGGCTTCGTCGCATCATACGGAAAGCTGGTGTCGGACGCAGGCATCGACATGCTCTTCACCACCCAGAACGAAGAGGACGGGAGACTGGCCGACCAGACCTACATTATGAGCAACGGGATCGCAATCCGCCGGCCATGAATGGTGAAGGGGGTACGCCTTCGTACGACGACCTGAGCCATGGAGTTGCCTCGCTCCGCCTTGGTCACACGCGGTGTTGCCTCGCTCCGTTTCTCTAAACATGTATTTTCGTGTACACGTCCAGATTCAGCACGCTGGCAGCATCGGTCCAACCTGTTCTGAGAACATCAGGTCTGCTCCCAGGGTACAGGTATTCATCCCTCATCTGCTGCCAGGAGGCGTCCGCACTCACAGCAAACGGCGTCAGGCCGCAAAGGCGCAGGCCGCGGCAGAGAATCGCCAGACTGGCTAGCCTGTCCTCATAGGTCACGTAGATCCTGGAGACCTTCCTGCCGAGCACGTCATCGAGCAGTCTCAAGAGGTCCTTCCTCTTGAAGTTCAGCCCAGACCTGATGTCCGAATACACCTCTGCTCCCGGCGCTCTTGCCTTCAATACCTTGACCTGACTGTCCAGGTCCGATCTTTGGTCATGCGAGGAAACCGTGGCGTAAGCCGCTTCCTTTCTTTGTTCGGCGATGTTCATTAGGCGTCTGATCTCCGACTCGGGCACCCTCCTCCTTCCAGTCGGGAGCCTGGGGCACCTGATTCTCCCCTGCCTGTCCCAGACCTGTATCGTGTGGGTGGTCACCCCGAGGATCTTCCCTGCTTCTTTCGGGCTGTAGCTGCGCTCCAACCTGTTTTGATATCTAAATACACATTAGTGTACGTTATTCGCTAGCTGCTACACACCCCTTCACTTTCTTCACGACCCTAACCGACTCGATGGCGGTCCCAGGATACTGGCCGTCGGCGTCTTTCTCGTACGCTTTCGTCACGTCCCATATGTTGAGCAGTGCAGCCGACACGGCCGTCAGCGCTTCCATCTCGACGCCCGTCTTTTCGTGGGTCGCGACCTTCACCGTCACCTCCACCCACCCATCCCCGAGCCTCACACTGGGCTTGACCTCCTCTATCTTCAGCGGGTGGCAGAGAGCCACCAGCTCAGGCGTCCTCTTGGACCCTGAAATCGCAGCCACCTCGGCGAGGGAGACGGCGTCCCCCTTCTCCAGCTTCCTCTGCTCGATCAGCTCTATGGTGGACCGCTTGAGCTTGATTCGTCCCGTGGCGACTGCCTCCCGGTACACGACAGGCTTCTCTGATATGTCGACCTGATGGAAAGGCATGTCGCTTCAGCCTGGGGCAGCCCGTTATAGCTTCTCCCTGACCCGTCTCGCCTTCCAGGTCTTCTACTGCACAGGAAGCGCCGGGTCAGGCTGACTTCAGAAAGTGAGTGTTACAAAACCGCTTCTCTCGTCCCACCGAGGGGCCACAGCGACGCATTTCCCCGACATCCTCAAGATAGAGTGTGGCCCCTTTAGCATCCGCTGAGGGCGGGGATTTTGCACCTGACTTCCACCTCCGCGACGGGACCAGAGCGGCGTCTCAGACTCCACTCTACAACTGGCTTTCATGAGCGATTCTGATACGCTGAAGACGCGATGCCTATGGCACCAACCTCTAGGATGCGCAATAAGATAAGGGAGGAAGTGGTTGACTCAAAAGTCAACCAACAACTCGGCGGCCTGAGCCGTCGACCTAGTTCGCCGGCGCGCCGCTGGATTCGGAGGCAGGTGCCGCTGAACCCTCCACGACCTGTCCAGATGCGAACCGCTGGGAGACCTGTGTCACCTTCACCCTGACATTCTGGCCGACCTTCGTGCCAGGGACGAAGACGATGAATCCCTCGACTTTGGCAATCCCTTCCCCTCGCCTGCTGGTGTCGGAGATGGTTACGTTATACTCCTTCCCGACCTCAACCGGCTTGTTGAAGGACCCGGAACCTCTTCCGAACCCTCCCCTGTTGCCATACCCTCCTCGTTGACCGAAACTCAATAGAAATCACCTGTCCTACCGTTATTCCGTCCGATGGATTAGTGCCCGCGGGCCCCTTAATAAAGGGGCGAAGGCCGAATCACGGAGAGAGGACGGGGACTGGGTGCCGGCCTGCACTGGGGCACTCCGCCGAGACTAGCGTCTCCTGGAGCGCCTTCGAAGCGATTCTTGGTTGCTTATCTGAGCGCAGACTGGACAGATGGGCTCGGAGGACCCTCCATCAGACTGAAGCCTGACCCGGTGAGTCACGCATACCTCCGGTTGGGTTTGATTCACGGTTTTCACGTTTTCCAGGGCCTATTAAACAAGTACTGTTAGCCGAACCACTCCTTGTGCCATTATTTGGATACGAATAAGGCAAACCTTGCGAAGTTTGCATGGAGCTTCGCCCCTTTCAACGATGCATGGACGAAGTGCTAGGAGCATAACAGTGAGCCGTCGGGCCGCTAAAGAAGAGCCACGGGCTGAAGGGGAGCTGTTTTCGGGGGCGCCGAGGCGATTGGGCTATGCCTCGCCGGGCGAGATCGTGCATGGCGCGATAAGCTGTCCTTTCAAGTTGGCCAATCTTCTCGGCACGCTTTCGAGTGAGGAGGGTACCTGCGGGGAATCCGAGGCGGCGGCCCTATTGAAAGAGCGTGTCAGCGCGTTGGAGAGAGCTAAGGGCTGAAACGAGCCGCCGCCTGTCCCACCTTTGCGCTGCCCGTCCTCGCGCTCACGTGCGGGCACACACGGACACAGGCGCGCAAGAGGATGCAGGCACGGTAGGACCCAAAGGACTACCGGGAGGGCAGAAGAAAGAGGTGAAGGGCTCGCTGTCGCCGAGATTTGGACCTGACCGAGGTCAAATCTCGATGCGACAATGGCGACTCGGGGTGGTCGCTTCTGTTTCTCGAGGTAGCCACTGCAGGGGGCGCTGCCTCCCGCTAAAGGGAGGCTCGTCTTGTCCAGCCGAAGCAGAGAGAAGGAGGTGAACCCTGTCTGCAGAAAGATTTATTTACACTATACTACTGAAGGTAGTATACTGGAGGTATGAAAACATGAGCGCAAGAACAAATTCGAGGAGGAACAACGACGTGGTCCCTTCGAAGACCAGACCCCAAATCCCAACTTTGGCTCAGGCAAACCTCGCCAACAGTCTAGACCAGATAGTCGAGAGCTTCAGGAGCTCCTTCAACGACCTCATGTCTCCGTTCCTTTCCGCTCCGTGGACATGGGAACAGCCCTTCGGTTCGCCTCTTCTCCAGCCATGGGGAATGACGCCTGCACTCCCTGAGACTCTCGCTACTCGCTACCCTGTCATCGACGTATTGGATCGAGGCGACTACTACGAGTTGACAGCGGAGTTCCCAGGTTTCAACAAGGACAACATAGACGTCCAAGTGGGCGACGACGTGATTCAGCTCACTGCGCAGGTGCAATCGGAGAACAAGGGGCAGAACGCCAAGTACGTCAGCCGAGAGAGGACCTATTCTGCATTTAACAGGGTCATCCAGTTCCCCGAGCCTATCCTCGGTGCGAACGTCGAAGGGACCATGAAGGACGGCATCCTCAGCATGAGGATTCCGAAGAAGGAGCCCACTTCGAGCAAGTTGAAGAAGGTCTCCCTGAAGTGAGCCCTTCCCAGTTTTTTGCGATCAGGTGAATGCGAGTGAGCAGCCAGCCAGAAAAGAAGATAATAGGCATCGACCTGGGGACGACTAACTCCGCCGCCGCTCTCTATGAAGGCGGCAGACCTGCTGTCATACCCAGCGCCGAAGGCCCAACGGCAGCCGGCAAGATGTTCCCGTCAGTGGTCGCCTTCACGTCGGACGGGCAGCTCTTGGTAGGAGAACCAGCGAAGAGGCAGATGGTCACAAACCCTGACGGGACCGTGTTCGAGATCAAGCGGAAGATGGGGACAGACTACAAGGTCAGGCTCTACGGGAAGGAGTATACCCCCCAACAGATCAGCTCGTTCATCCTTCAGAAGATCAAGACGGACGCTGAAACCTTCCTTGGCTACCCTGTAAAGAAGGCGGTGATAACCGTGCCAGCGCACTTCAACGACAATCAGAGGCAGGCAACGAAGGACGCTGGAGAAATCGCGGGCCTCGAGGTCGTAAGAATCATCAACGAGCCTACAGCGGCATGCCTCGCTTACGGCCTCGACAAGCTGGACAAGACTATGAAAGTGCTGGTCTTCAGCTTCGGCGGAGGGACCCACGACGTTACCGTGATGGAGTTCGGCCAGGGGGTCTTCCAGGTACTGGCCACAAGCGGGGACACTCAGACCGGGGGTGCTGACATCGACAATGCCGTAATCAATCTGCTAGTTGAGGACTTCAGGAGCAAGACAGGCCTCGACATCAGGAACGACAGGACCGCGATGGCAAGGCTGAAGGAGGCGGCTGAGAGGGCCAAGATAGAGCTTTCCAACATCGTCTCCACTGAGATAGACCTCCCATTCCTCGCAAGCGGTCCCAGCGGGCCGAAGAACCTCCACTTTGTGCTCACGAGAGCCAAACTGGAAGAGCTGGCAGATCCCATAGTGACGAAGATCGAGCGGCCGATCAGGAAGGTCCTAGAAGACGCCAAACTGGAGCCGAAAGACATCGACAAGGTGGTGCTCATCGGTGGGATGACTCGGATGCCTCTGGTCAGAAGGACCGTGGAGGACGTGATCGGGAAACCTGCCGAAAGGGGCGTGGATCCCATGGAGGCCGTGGCTATCGGGGCCGCCGTGCAGGGGGCCGCGCTGGCTGGGGAGATCGGGGACATATTGCTGCTGGATGTCACACCGCTCTCGCTCGGGGTCGAGGTTCTCGGAGGCCTGACAGAGAAACTTGTCGAGAAGAACACGACGATTCCCACGAAGGCCAGCAAGGTCTTCACGACCGCCGCTGACTTTCAGACCTCGGTCACAATCCACGTGGTCCAGGGGGAGAGGCCGATGGCCGCTGACAACGTCTCGTTGGGCATCTTCAACCTTACTGGGATCCCCCCGTCGCCAAGGGGTGTCCCGCAGATAGAAGTGAGTTTCGACATCGACGCGAACGGCATAATCAACGTCGCGGCTAAGGACCTCGGGACCGGCAAGGAGAACAGGATTACCATCACAGCCTCGACCAAGCTTTCGAAGGAGGAGAAGGAGAGGCTCGCGAGGGAGGCTGAAAAATACGCCGAGGAGGATAGGAGGAAGAAAGAAGAGGCCGAGCTGAGGAACGAAGCCGACTCCATGATCTACACTGCAGAAGCGACGAGAAAACGGCTCGCAGGGAAGCTGGACAAGGCCACGGAGAGCAAGATTGATGCCGCCGTCCAGCGTCTGAAGGAGGCGGTCGACGGGAAGGAGTCCAGCAAGGTGAAGTCGGAGCTGGAGGACCTCAGGGAAGTCCTCCAGGAGGCTGGGGCATCGGTCTACCAGCAGGCTCAAAAGCAGACTTCCTCCCCAGGAGGACAGGGGGTCGGGCCGAACGTCAGCGACGCAGACTACAAAGTGGTGGATGACGGCAAGAAGTAGCGCTCGGCGCTGCGTGGGGCTGAATCGTGACGCAGGGCGATCACGCTCATCAGGCTCCATTACCACTGAAACGAAGGTGGAGATGCTCCTAGCAACATGAGCATGGAGGAGGAGGAACTCGACGCCTTCCTCGGAGTGCTGGAAAACCCAATCAGGAGGAAGATCGTAAAGAGGCTGAGCCAGAGCCCTGGCTATGCCCTGCAGTTGGCGAAGGAGCTGGGCTTGGGCCAGGCGCTTGTCGCAAAGCACCTTGCGACGATGGAGCAGGCGGGCCTGGTCGCCTCCTCACAGGAGCCCAGCGACAGCGGCCCCCAGAGGAGGACCTACTCTCTCGCCAAAAGCGTGTCAATCACCCTCGACCTGGCGCCCAACCTCTTCATCCAAAAGGGGCTGTCGTTCGGGTCGATCAGCGGGAAGAGATTCTCCCCCGAGGGCACCAAAATCATGGCCGAGGCTTCGAGGGTCTCAGGAGAAGAGCCTGGTGACGTGTCGATCATCTCCGGGCTTCTTGAGCGCCTCGACCGTAGGCTGGAGGAGCTCGAGGAGGAGCGGGCTGCGCTTCTGTACATCAGGAACAAAGCCATGGGTTCTGCCACGAAGGCGATCGACAAAGTAGAAAGCAGGACGAAGAAGCGGGTGATCTATCACATCCTAGAAGAGCACGACATGGACGTGGAGCGGCTTTCGCAGGATCTCGACCTCAGAGAGGCAGTCGTGAGGGAAATCCTGAAGGAAATGCGCGACTTCTTCCAGTGAGGCGCTGCAGCCGAGTCAGCCCATCCTAAGCTAGCGTGCCAACTTCAACAAAAGATGGCTGGTGTTCGAGGGTCTCGTCCCAGCTCCAGTTCTCATTTCTTTTCGGATCCTCGACGAGTTTGTCCTCTTGAAGCCTTCCTCTATCACCAGGGCTGGCGGCCCACCCGGTCCCTTCGGTGCGTGGCCTTTCGCCGGATCCTGGTAGGTCTGTTCGCGCGCTCGTGGGAGCGGTTCCTACATGTCCTGCCCCTACGTCTAAGCGAGACAGATAGCACGCTCCAACATCCGGAACGCCTGGGCCGTATCAATTATGCGGACAGGAGGCGACATGCTTAATGCGACAGCGAAGGCGTTCATGGGCGGTTGGGCGCCCCCTTCTATCCGACGTCAGCATTTGTAGTCGAGAAAATGCTCTCCCTGGCCGGCGTAAGGCCTGGGTCCATCGTCTATGACCTTGGATGCGGGGATGGCGCAATCGTCGTCGCAGCGGCCCGCGATTACAATGCGACAAAGGTGGTAGGGATCGAGCAGAGGCAGAGGCTCTGTTCCATTGCGCTCAGGAAGACAAGGCATCTCAGGAATGTCGCGATAGTCAACGCGAACTATGACGACATAGACATCTCAGAGGCTGACGTCGTCACCCTGTACCAAAGCGCGAGCGAAAACGCGAGGCTGAAGCTGAAACTGGTCGACGAACTTCGGGAAGGCGCCAGAGTGGTTTCCCACGACTTCGGGATTCCCGGCTGGCGCCCTACGGGATATCACGTTTTCAAAGAAGGCCGCCGCAATCAAAGGGTCCTTGTATACGTCATAGGCTCCGGCACCCCGTCGTAACCCGATGGCGTACATCTGCCTTCCCGTCCCGCTATGACCCAGCTCCTAAGCAGGGCTGCACTGTTGGACCGCCTATTGTAAGACGCTAGTACCAGATCGAGATGGCAGCGGATAGCCGTATCAGAAACCGATCCTATCCTTTGACATTTCGGCATAGGTCCTGCATGTCGCATTCAATCCCGCCGTCAACTCCCTCAGGCGCTCAAACAGCGCGAGCCCCTACCCAGGCTCTTGGCTCGGCGGCTCAGTCGACGAACACAGCGCTGCTTTGCCGTCTTGCTTGCGGACGCGTTCGAGCCGCGCAGAGGCTGTCTCAACCTCACTCTGTTCCGATTCAGTCTCTTCTTTTAGCCTTGCGAACACTCAGCGCCCGGCTTTCCGCTTTCGCCTCCACCCTTTGGAGATATCAGCTTTTTGCCCGGATGCCGGCAAAGGATGCGACTGTGACGCGTCGGAGCGGAAAGCGTTGCAGGGGGGGTCTGAAAGACATAACTAGACGATTCCTCTCTGTCTCCACGGTTGTCAGACTACGCCGTAGAAGAAGAGAAGCTCAGGAAGCTATACGACCAGGCACGGACTCAAGGAAACAAAAAGAAGAAGCGGGAGTACAAGGAGAAGATCGCCGAACTGAACCGGCTCCGCAAGTCTGCAGAGCGAGAGAGCGCCAAATCCAAAGCGTAATGACCTCCAGGATGCTTCTCGTCGACTCCGAGGAGAAGTTCTTTCCTAGAAAGAAGCCAGGACTGAGTCGTTCTCACGCGTCCTGAGGTCGCTTTGCTCACGAACCGGCAACGCTGATGGCCTCTTTCATGGCCTCTACCTTCTCCTTAATCAGGGCTATCGCAGCTTCCAGGTTCCTGCACCCATCATCCGCCTTGACTAAGGCGGCCTCGAGGTTCTTGATCTTGTTCGGTGCGCTGCTCATGTCGTGGATTATCTGCCCCAGGGGGGAGTAGTCCAGCCTCCGAGGCATGCTCTCGAAGAGGTATCGCTGCACCTGGTTGATTTCGCTGAGCTTCTTTTCATCGGTCGCGGCTAGCCAGGAGACCTCCCTCCCTGCCCGGAGGCTCTCATAGAGCTGGTCTTGGAGCTTTATGTATGAATCCCAGTACTTTGTCCAAGCCTCGTTGTATGCGGTCAGAATCTCTTTCAATCTCGCTTCGTGACCCTTCTCATCGGACTCCAATACACGGGACCTAACAGGTCTCACTAATAGGGTTTGGACATGACGTCGCCCGCCTTTAATAGAGGCGCGGACCCTGACTCATCGTGGCCAGCCAAACCCAGTTATGGTTGTACGAAACGCTTCGGATGAGGCTACAGGCGGGCCTCGCCGTCCATCTCGTCTGCCAGGTAGTTTCCCAGACTGCCGACCAAAAGCCACTCCAGGCGCTCCAGAAGGCGATGGGCCCATGAGGCAAGCGGGAGCAGTCCAGCAGCCTCGGAAGCTCCCCAGGGCCTGCCCCAGGTGCGGCAGGGTCGAACGTCTCTACAGGACGCCCCGAGGGCTCATGTGCGAAGACTGCGTCAGGACGATGGATTCCGCAGGTTTGGGTTTCAGGTAGACGCTGCAGGCTCCCAAATCGGGAGCGGACGACCTGCCCTTTATATAGAGCGATGGCGTCCCAGACTTCGAAGTACAGGATACTTCTGTTCGTGACCTGAATTAGAAACAAGCACCAATTTCTCGCGGCTCCTGAAGATGGAGAGGAGTTCGGATAAATGCCCTCGATGCGGCAAGAGCAGTCTCGTCCTTGACGGCACGGGGTCAGAGTATTACTGCGCAGACTGCGGGCTGGTCATCAAGGAGAAGATTACGGACACGGGTCCGGAGTGGAGGTCCTTCTCGGGAGACGAAAAAGGGGACCGCAGGAGGGTAGGGGTCCCGACGTCAATCGCGATACACGACATGGGACTGGCTACCGTGATCGGCGGACAGAACAAGGACGCTGCGGGGAGGTCGCTGTCAGGGTCAATGAAGTCGACGGTCGAGAGGATGAGGACCTGGGACAGGAGGAGCCAGGTCCACGAGTCGGCTGACAGGAACCTCCGCCAGGCGTTCAGCGAGCTCGGGAGATACGCCGACAAGCTCACGGTGTCGGAAGCAGTCACAGAGAAGGCCGCCTATTTCTATAGGAAGGCGCTGGAGAGGAACCTTGTCAGGGGAAGGTCGATAACCACGATCATGGCCGCTTCACTCTACGCCGCGTGCAGGGACTGCCAGGTACCAAGGACGCTCAAAGACGTGGCCGCGGTGAGCAACGTCAAGAAGAAGGATCTCGCAAGGTCGTATAGGCTCTTGCACAGGGAGATGGACTTCCAGATGCCGGTGGCCGACGCGGCCAGGTGCGTGTCAGGGATAGCTTCTAGGGCGAATGTCTCTGAAAGGACGCAGAGGAGGGCGCGCGAGATCCTTTTCAGGGCGAAGGAGACCGGGATTACGGCAGGCAAGGACCCCATGGGGCTCGCCGCTTCTGCTCTGTACGTGGCCTGCACGCTCGAGGGGGACATGAAGACGCAGAAGGACGTGGCAGAAGCCGCCAAGGTGACAGAGGTCACCATTCGGAACAGGTACAAGGGACTACGAGAAGCGCTCGGAATCTGACGAGAGCTCCGGCGTCGGGACCACCATGCTGCAGGTGGCTCAGGTGCTCCAATCAGCGGCACCGCGAACCCGGCGCGCTCTCCCTCATGCCGCTGGATCTACAGGCTATATCCAGTAGACCTCTTTGAGCGCTTCATCACGGGTCGTCGCCTCCCTCAGGCCAGCCCTGCTCATCATGGCCTCAATCGCCACGCCTCTCCATCCGACGCCGAGGCGAGAGTGCTTCTCAGACTCTATCGAATCGAGCGCTGACCGATAGTCGAAGACCGACACGGCCAGCTGGAGACAGACGTTTCGTGCTAGCTGGGTTTCGTGGGATGCAGGCCACGCTGTTCAATAGTGTGCTGATGAGAAGAGTGCCTGCGCTTCCGAATAACCGCCCACTTCTTCCTGCGTGCGAACGTCATGGTCTAGTCCGCGCCTCCCATCTCATCTGGACCGCCCCGAGGAGGCGAATGATCTTGCCTGCCGCCGGCAATCACGTCGTCTATCCTCAGGATCATGCAGGTACACTCAGTGGCTGATTTGATGATCTGTTCTTTGACTGAAGCAGGCTCGACGACGTCCTTGTCGAACATGTCCCTGACGCCGTTCCCTAGAACGTCCACCCCTGCCCACGTCCTGCCCGCCCCATGGCTTTCCCTGAGCTCTACCTGGATGTCGATCGGGTCAAACCCAGCGTTCACTGCCAGAGCGATGGGTATGGACTCCAGGGCTTCAGCGAACTTCTCCACGGCAAGCTGCTCCCTCCCCCGAACGGTGGCCGACCACTTCATCAGGCGATAGGAGAGTTCCTCCTCTACGGCGCCACCGCCAGCTACTATCGCAGGATTCTCGAGAACGTCCTTGACGACCATGACGGCGTCATGGACGGACCTTTCAGCCTCGTCCACGACCCTCTGGCTACCGCCCCTGATGAGCATCGACACTGACTTCGGGTTCTTGCAGTCCACCACGAACACCCACTTGTCGTCTTCTAGCTTTCTTTCTTCGACCAGGCCGGCCTGGCCCAGGTCTGCTTTCGTCAAGCCGTCGAGGCCCGTCACCATCCTCGCGCCCGTCGCCTTCGCAAGTTTGGTCATGTCAGACTCCTTCACCCTCCTCACCGACAGGATGCCGGCCTTCGCCAGATAGTGCTGGGCCATCTCGTCGATCCCCTTCTGGCATATGAGGACGTTGGCCCCAGACTCCGAGACCTTGTCAACCATGCTCCTCAGCATGCGCGTCTCCTCGTCGAGAAACTGCTGAATCTGTGCCGGCTTGTCGATGTTGATCTTAGCATCAAACTCGGTCTTCTCTATCTCGAGAGCAGAACTGACCAGCGCTATCCGCGCCTTCTCTATCCGCTTCGGCATCCCTGAGTGAACCACTTCCTTATCCAGAATGACTCCCCTCGTGAAGCTCGTATCTTTGAGAGAGCCTCCCGGCTTCTTCTCGACCTTCAGATCGTCAACGTCGACTCTGTATGTTCCCTCGGGCGTCTTCACTGCAACCTGGAGAATGGCGTCGACCACCATGGCCCCGAGGGCCGCGCTGTCGTTCGAGATCAGCTTGGACCCCATGCTGGTCCGGGCGATCTTTGTCAACGTGGTCCTGTCCTCTGGTCTCACGCCGATGGAAATCTCGTCCAGAATCCTTCGGGCCTTGTCCGCGGCTGTCCTGTAACCGTTGGCGATGACCATTGGATGGACGCCCTTCTCTATCAGCTCTCCAGCATTCTCTAGGAGGGCTCCTGCTAGGACCACCGACGAGGTAGTTCCATCACCGACAGCGTTGTCCACCGTCTTCGCTATCTCAACTATCATCTTCCCAGCCGGATGCTGTACGTCCATCTCCTTCAGCATCGTCGCGCCGTCGTTGGTTATTGTGACGTCTCCCAAGGAATCGACTAGCATCTTGTCCATCCCCCTGGGTCCAAGGGATGTCTTCACTACCCCCGCGATCAGCTTGGCTGCGGATATGTTGTTGCTCTGCGCCCTCCTCCCTCGGCTTTCAGTGCTGCCCTCTCGCAGAATCAGGACCTGCTGCCCTGCCGATGTCGTCACGAACGAAGCCTCTGCCATCATTGCTCACCTATCATGCCCAAAAACAACTTCACGGGACGTCTCTAGCGGTGTAACCTGCCCTTGATCCGCCGGAGATAGTCCCTGATCCGGCCGTCCGATTTGGCTGATGTTTCTGGCTTCTTCGCTTCCTGGTTCGTTTGCATCTTCACTCACGAGCAGCAGTGGGCGCGCCTTGCATATAGAGACAAGGTATTTTTTGCACCCGGATGCAATCGACTGGCGAATCTCCTTCGGAGTCCCTCCAGGGCATGATTACAAGCTAATAAAACGGCGAACCAGGACAAACTGCGAGCGGCACTTGAGACCTAAGACTACGACAGTCTCGTTCAGGCTGGACGAATCTGCCCTCAAGGTCCTCCAAGAAGACTCGAGAAAGCAGAATGTCAGCGTCAACACCATGTTCAATCAGCTCCTTCTCACGTACGCCAACTATGATCGGCCGATGAAGAGGTTCCACATGCTGAAGCTCCCGGCGTCGAGCTTCATGCACCTCTTGCAGGCAGCAACGGACGAGGCGATAGTCGAAGCCGGCAATTCTGCGGGCAAGGACGTTCCGAAGACGTACATCAGAGCCAAATGGGGAGAGCTCACTGTAGACACCGCACTAGATTATCTGAGAACCACTGCTGATTACACAAACCTGTTTGAATTCAGCGAGGTGGTGCGGGGGGGAAAGGTCAATGTCACCCTCTCGCATGATTTCGGGCCTAAGGGAAGCTTGTTTTTGCAACGTTACGTCCAGGCAATCTTCGACCCGCTGGGAAGGCCACCGAGGTTCTTGCAAGACGAGAACGCGGTGTCATTCGAGATTCAGTGAAAACTAGCCCCCTGGCCGTCAAGGAGATTCGTTCTCCATTGCAGTTGACTGCAGAAAATACGCCGGGTTCAATAGCTTTCGCGTCCCACGAAGGACTGGATTGAGATGACAAGTGGAGAGAGGGGCGCAACAGCCATCCTGAAGACACGAGGCCTGAGCGAACCGGGGCAGGCTCGGCGGCTCAGACGTGCGTCAGCCAAACTCGACGGAATCATCAGGGTCGACATCAACTACATCCTGGGTTCCGTGACCGTCGAGTACGATGCAGATAAGCTGACATCTGCCCAGGTCAAGGAGATGCTGGCCTCGAGCATCCACACCTCTGTCACGCGCCAGGCTGACCCTGGCGAGGGTTCGAAGGTAGAGTGAAAATGCCACGGTCGGAAAGTCATCATTGCAACAGATGCGGCCAGGAGATTATCTGGATGAGGACCGGAACTCGGTGGACTCCATACAACCCCGTCGGGTCTCACCATAGATGCACGGGCCAGTACTACGGCCGCTGAGCAGGAGGCAACCACGGTGCACCATACAGCCGAAAACGCTCTCCTTGGAAGGAGAGGGTCAGACGAAAAGGCAACCGTAATCACATACCCAGACCGATTCAGCCGGCAGGAGATCCTGGAACTAGCCGAGGCCGCGGGCTATAGGGTCCAAGAAGTGATCACGCAGAAGCAGATAATCAGGTCCGAATACGGAATCGGCGTAGGCAAGGCCCAAGAGCTGCAGGAAATCGTCGCAGAAAACGGGTCCAAGACAATCATCATAGACGAAAGCGTCACGTCGTCTCAGGCGAACAACCTCTCTAAAGTGACGCAGGCTGAGGTCGTTGACCGGGAGAGGCTAGTCTTGAACATCTTCGCAAGGAGGGCGAACACGACGGAGGCGAAGCTGCAGGTCCGACTGGCGGAGCTTCGATACGAGATGCCCCGCGCGAAAGACGCAGTTAGATTTTCCGTGAAGGGTGAGAGGGCAGGCTTCTCCGGGATGGGCGAGTCGGCGGTCGACGTCAAGATCAGGGCCCTGAAGCGCCAGATGGTCCTGATAGGACAGAAGCTAGAGAAGAGCCGCACTAACAGGGAGCTTTACACCGTCGAACGACGAAAACTCAACATGCCGTTCGTCTCGCTCGCGGGTTACACCAGTAGTGGAAAAACGACGCTCTTCAACAGGCTTGCTTCCGAGTCGAAGGAAGAGTCGCCTAAACTCTTCACGACTCTCAGCACGACGACGAGAGCCGTCGCCTTCGCAGATTCGAGAAAGAAGATAATGCTGTCCGATACCGTGGGCTTCATTTCGAGGCTTCCGCCGTATATGTTCGAGTCGTTCAAATCTACGCTGGACGAGCTCAGATACGCGGACCTCATCCTTCTTTTGATAGACGCAGGTGAGCCGGTGGAAAGCATCAGGATAAAGCTAGAAAGTTGCAGGGAGACTCTGTTCGGGTTGGAAGTCGACCCGAAGAAGACACTTTTGGTGCTCAACAAGATTGATCGTATTGAGGATGAGCGCAAGCGCCGAATTGAGCAGGAGCCAATCTTCAGTGACTTCGCCTCGATTACAATCTCAGCCAAACGAGGAGACGGACTCCACCAACTTAAGAACCGTATCGTAGGGTTGGTTTTTCCACCGAAGCCGCCGATTTGACGGTTTTACAAGTGCGCCCGCAACCTCGGCCCGGCCGATCTTTTTGCGAGGATTCGAACTCCCAAGCCCCTTGCCAAAAGGAGGCATGTGGTCGCCTGAAATTTGAACCTGCGGGTTCAAATCTGTGACGAGTTCTTGGCTGCGCGCGCACAACCGGGTTGTTCGGAATAGTTCAAGACGAGAAGACCGACTGCCAGCAGAGCGATTCCTAGCATAGCTAGGAGATCATACTCTCTGAGGCCAAACAAGGAAAGCACGGCGACCGTGGCGTCCCGCACAACAGGCGGACTATCTCGTATCCCACCGAAGGCAAGGTGCGAGAATATCTCACCGACAGATACGAGGATGCCCGCGCCGACTGGGTATAGCTGGCTGGGTGGCAGCGGGATCGCCGCAAGGGAATGAAGGTCGATCAGAAGACCAAATGCTAAGACGCCGAAAGATGCGAAGTATCCAGAATCCTGCGATTAGCGAATCACTTTTTCATCAGTTATGGCATGCCTAGCGAAGTAGATCGAAAATCCGGTCGAGATGGTTGTTGCGATTCTGACCAGTGCGAGCACGCTCCCCGAAAGGCTGGAGCCTACTCCCTGACCTGAAGAGTATGCGAGCCCGTTGATGAAAATCCCAATCGCGGCCAAGGTGCCTCCAGACACGACCTCCGCGGATTGGGGCCTGCCGTATGCGGATCGCTTTGTCGTGGACATGGCCACTGGCGACGGGCATGGACGCCTTCTTACGTACCGCCTGGCTGAAGGGAAAGGGGATGGACGGGGGCAAGATGCTTTCCGGTGCCGGTCTCCGCCCTAATGGCTGCGGTCTACGCCCTCTCGAGAGGTGTAGTTGCGATTGGGTTACTGATACTCCTGGTTGCCACGATTTTGGCCGTCAGGTACACCGTCATTTTCATAATCCCGGCCCTAAAAGGCATCAGGGTTCCCGTTCCGTCTTCACTTTTTCGCCCTATCCGATAGGGGGGGCAAGAGCAGAGGGTCCTATCCCCGTGCCGTCGTCGGATCCCTGAATTTTGCGCTCGCAGCCTGCGCAATCGTCAGCAGAAGCACTCTGCCCGTCGTGGTCAAGGCTGTCGGCCTGACCGTTGTCGAGGACTTGGGCGGTGCGGCTCTCTGGATTGTCTTGAACGCCTCAGGGCCGAAGATCGACCCGATCTCCGCAACCCTTGCAGCCTAAGGCGTGGTCGCCATCGGCCAGATCCAGATGTCGATAGGTGGCGCTGGGATTATCGAACCCGCGATGCAGTCTTACCTCACCAATGCCTACGGATTCTCTTCATGGGCGCCCATTGTCCTGTGGCGAGTAGCCATGTATCGGGTCCTTCTGGGGATAACCGTCATCCTTTTCATATTCTTTGTGCGCAAAGCCACCAGAGGTTCCAGTCAGACACCCCGGGAAGCAGGTTCTGACGCAAGCACAGGTAGGGCCCCGGAATCGTTTGCGGCCTCATTCAGGAAGGGGTTAGTGAAGCTTGAGGAGCGCTATCCAGTCGTGAAGACATTCAGGTTCGCGATAGCGGGCGTAGTAGGCTTCGGGGTCACCGAAATGGTTCTGACCATCGGTCTCCTCGGCTTTTATGGGATGGTGAGTCTCTCGTACGCAAGCTTCGCCTCGCCCGGGCTCCTCGGGTTGGATATCCTCTCGCTCCTGATTGGCGTCTAGGCCTCTTTCTTCATCAACGAGCGAATTACGGTTCACGTGCTGAAGACCCTAGAAGGCGAAAAGGCGGACAAGTAAATTCAGAAGACTCCTGAAGTTTCAGACCGTGAGCGGGACCGGAAACAAGGGCATTGTAGTGGTCCAGCTCCTCCCATTGGCGACTTTCGAGGTTTCACCACTCTCGGGGACAATCGTAGGGGCAGTGGCAACCTATCCGGTCGCATACGTGATCTCTATCAAGTATGTCTGGAAAGCGAACCCGCCTAGATGAGCGGTATCCCCTGGCAACCAAGGCATAATTCGTTGTTTTGAGAATGGCACCAGAGGGGCCCGAAGGACAGGCCCATCAGACCACGTAAGAAGACATACCGTCTGGAAGGTCTGCCATTCGCTCCTTTCTACCTCAGCGGTTTTACTGCCGCTTTTGCCTTCAGCGCTTCGAGCACTTGCGCGGGTATATGGTTCGTTCTACCCACGATTTCAATAATCTCGCTCCAAACCAATTCCCTGACCCCATCCATAGCCTTCACCTCTTCGATTAGACTGATAAGATCGTCATTACTTCGGACGAATACCTCGACCTTCAGGTCAATGTTAAACTGTCCTATGGTCCTTGCAACGTAAGCGACATCTTCACGTTTTAGCAACTCCTTCCCTAAGCTTATTGTTGTTCCGCCTGCCGTGGAAATAAGTAATTCTATCTGTCTCCAGCCATATTTCTCCAAGGTCGATGAGTATAGTATTGACAAGTACCCCTTTCCCCATTCTCGAGATGTGGGCGGAACGGTGCTCGGAACGATTCCCAGTTTCTCCGATAATAGACGAGCGGCGATTTCAGCGCGAGTAGCAAGGAGGTCCTTGACTATTTCTGCGTCACGCTTTGACAAGGCGGTCATAGATTGAGGAGTAGCCACTTGTCATTTAAAGCCTATTCAAGATAAATCAATGGCTTCCTTGCACCATTCAGTTCATCTGTGCCCCAAATAGCCCTTGTACCACACTGATTAGCATGGTAAAGATACTGAGATATGTGAGGAAGGGACAATTCTCTGGGACACAATCGACAACGGAGCTTTGGAATTCGCGTTCGAGTCGCCAACTGCTGCGTGAAGCCTGGCGACTTCTCCACGATTCCGGCGCCCTTGAAAAAGCAGTAACAGACAACCGCCGGGCCTTCAGGAAGGCTTCCGCGATGTTCGACTTCCCCCCAGCACTGAGGAGCTTGCTCGCATAAACCATGCCAACGCTTCTACTTTAACGAGCTCTGACCGTAATATAACTAACCCTGACACACTCCTGATAACAATGAAACTCAACAAAGAGAGAGAAGGAGGCATGCGGTCGCCGGGATTTGAACCCGGGTTACCAGCTTGGAGGGCTGATGTCCTAGACCAGACTGTCCTCTCAGAGAGAACTGGACGACGACCGCACGACCGGGCGAGCGCCAGCATGAGTTTTTAATCCTTGAATTCGCCCTCTGCCTTCTCGACCTCGTAGACCACCCTCGCCGCGACCACGTGGGCTTCCAGGGGCCTGAGATCGATCCTCACCAGCTCGTTTATGATGGCCATCGTCTCCTTGGAGAAGTGCCCCCTTGGGAACCCCCCCACGACGACGGCCGGGGCTTTCAGTGAAGCCACCTCCCTCGCGAGTCCCTCCGCAGTCTCCTGCCTCCCCAGGACCGACAGCCCAAAGACCCTGTCTGGCCGCAGGTCCCCGACCAGCTCCCTCATCCCCATGGGACGCGCCCGCACCAGCCCCCCCTCCGACCTTCCTCCGAGCGCCTCCTCCATCAACCCCCTGAACCTGATGTAGTTCTTTGGGACTCTGGTCTTCTCGGCGATCTCCACAACCATCCCTGTGCTTGTGTGGACCAGCACCTCCGCCCTCCCCTCCAGGTACAGCGGCGCCCCCGTCACACTGAGGAGGGCGGCGTGCACCAGATCGGGCCTCCCCCTCTTCTCGGCTTCTCTCAGACCCGCCATCGCAGAGTGGTGAAAGCTCCTGTCTAGGAGTATCCCTCCAGGCTCCTTCCCTCTGCGTCTGGCGTCGGCCGCCACAGCGGGCTTTCTCCAAAGCTCATTTGGGACCAGCTCCAGCCCAGACTCCGCCAGGACGAAGCTCAGCAACCCCTTCCACGCCCCTGGGCGCACGGTTAAGACCTTCTGCGGCCCCCGGCGGGCGTGAAGCGGCGCGGCGCGAAGATGGAGGCGGCCTCCGTGGTGAAGGCGCTGACGGAGTCCGCGGTCAGCCTGTCCCACACCGACCCTGCCATGGCCAAGGCCCAGGCGACCCTCGCCCGGAAGGTGAAGCTCAAGTTCAACGTACGCCTCGAGCCGCACCTCCGCTCCTTCACGTGCCACGGGTGCAAGGGCCTCCTCGTCCCCGGGGTAAACGCCAGGGTCCGCCTCGGCCACGGGAAGCTGACAGTGATCCGGGTGACCTGCCTCGACTGCGGCCACGTAAATCGCAAAGTAGTGAAGGAAGCTTAAATACCATCTAGCAGGGCTCGAAATTCACCGCGTGAAACGTTATGGTCAGTGCCCACGACGTCCCATCAGGGAAGCTCATCTCCGCCCTAGCGGAGCAGATGAAGTCGCTCTCGTCAGTCCAGGAGCCCGACTGGGCGAAGTTCGTCAAGACAGGCTCCCACGCCGAGCGCCCCCCGACCAACTCTGACTGGTGGTTCTCTAGGGCCGCTTCGCTGCTTCGGAAAGTATACCTCCACGGCCCGGTCGGGCTGAGCGACCTGGAGCGCGCCTACGGCGGGAGCAAGGCGCTGCACTACTTCCCCAAGCACCACAGGGACGCCGGAGGTTCCTCCATCAGGGTCATATTGAGGCAGCTGGAGCAGGCAGAGCTGGTCTCCAAGACCCCCAAGGGGAGGGTCCTCACCTCCAAGGGGCGCGCCATGCTCGACAAGGTCAGCAACGAGCTCTTCACGGCTCTCAGCAAGGAGAACAAAACGCTCGAGAGGTACGCCTAGAGATGTCCGAGCAGCAGAAGCAGCCTGACAAGGAAGCCGCGGAGCGGAAGATGATGAGGGAAGCGGCCCTGAGGATGGCCCTGACCTCCGACGCCAGGCAGCGCCTGGCCAACGTGAAGATGGTCAGGCCCGACCTCGCAGGCTCGATCGAGGAGTACGTCATCCAGCTGGCTTCGTCTGGGAAGCTCAGAAAGCCAGTCGACGACGAGCAGGTCAAGCAGATGCTCGGCGCTCTGCAGGAGAAGAAGCGTGAAATCAAGATAAGGAGGATCTGAGTTGGCAAGAGTGAAAGACACCTCGAAGAAGAACAGGCTCACGAAGGCCGGGAAGCAGGCACGCTCGGTCCCCACCTGGGTGATAGTCAGGACCAACCGGAAGGTCAGGTCAAACCCCAAGCGGAGGTACTGGAGGCAGCGCAAGCTGAAGCTCAGGTGATCATGAGTGTCTGAAGAGCGAATGGAAGAGCTGACCCGGACCTATGTCGTCCCGCTGGGGGTCGTCTACGAAGCCCCTCCCTACAGGCGGGCGAAGAAGGCGATAGCTGTCATAAGGGAGTTCGTGACCCGCCACATGAAGGCCAACCAAGTCAGCATAGACTCCGAGGTCAACGAACTGATCTGGGCCAGGGGGATCAAGCACCCTCCGCGGCGCATCACCCTGGAGATGGAGAGGGACGAGGACGGCGTAGTCACGGTCAGCCTCCCAGAGTCAGAACAAGTGTGACCCGATGGGTCTCCACCTGATGGACATATACCGTAGCCCCAACATAGGGATCTTCCTGCGGGCGAACGACAGGTTCCTGCTCGTCCCCAAGGGGCTGGCGCAGACGAAGACGGACAAGCTCTGCGAGAACCTCCACGTCTCTGCAGTCCCCGCCTCGATCGGGGAGTCAAGGCTGCTGGGGGCCCTCGCCTCCATGAACGGCAACGGCGTCCTTGTGTCCAGGCTTGCGGAAGACTTCGAGGTCAAGGAGATCAGGGACGGCACAGGCCTGAACGTCTCCCGCCTAGATTCCAAGCTGACCGCGGTGGGCAACCTGGTCGTCGCCAACGACAGAAGGGCGTTCGCCTCCCCGGCCCTGGACTCGAGGGCGCTGGCCCAGGTCAGGGACGTCCTGGGGACCGAGGTGACGCAGGGCGCCATAGGCGAATACTACCAGGTGGGCTCCCTCGCGGTGGCCACCAACCGCGGTGCGGCCGTGTACCCGGGCCTCGACGAGGCAGAGGTCGCCCGTCTCGGGTCTGCGCTGGGGGTGGACGCCTATCCTACGTCTGTCAACAGCGGGGTCCCATATGTCTCCTCCGGACTGGTGGCCAACTCGGGTAACGCCATAGCCGGGAGCCAGACGACGGGGCCCGAGCTTGTGTTTATAACGCGGGCGCTGAGCGTTTGAAAACAACTGAGATGAGCGAACAGTCCACTGCCGAAGACGCGGTCAACGCCCTCGTGGTCGAGCTGAGGGTCCTCGAAGGGACCTACAACGAACTCTCGGCGAGGCAGAATCTCCTCGAACGGGCGATGCTCGAAGGCAGGGCAGCCCTAGACGCAATAAAGGGGCTGTCCGGCCAGTCTCCCGGCGAGGTGCTCACACAGGTCGGCGGAGGGATCATGCTCAGGTCCAGCCCCCCGGAGACGGAGCGGGTCCTGGTCAGCATCGGAGCCAATCTGGTGGTCGAAAAGCCCCGGGACGAGGCGGTGGCTATCCTCGAAGAGAGGGGGAGGGAGATAGAAAAGACGCTCATCTCGCTGGTGAACCAGAGGAACGAGATAGCGCAGAGGTTGAACTCGGACAGGGAAGCCCTGAACAGCCTCATGGCCCGAAGCCAGCAAGGGTAGCCCCTTGTTCGACCGGCTGAAGCAGGCTTTCTCTTCGATAGCCAGCGCGGTAAAGGAGAAGCAGCTCGGCGGCCAGGACCTCGACAAGGCCGTCTTCGACTTTCAGATTTCGTTGATCGAGAGCGACGTGGCCCAGACCGTCGCCGAGGCCCTCACCGAGGAGGTCCAGAAGAGCCTGGCAGGAATCAAGGTCGAGCGCTCCGTCGACCCTGCGGAGGTGGTCGGGGAGCGGCTCACCGCCTCCCTGGAGGCGGCCTTCGCCAAGGCCGGGTCCGTCGACATCGTGTCAAACATCAGGGAGAAGGCGAAGGCGGGGGACCCTTACGTCATCCTGTTCCTGGGGATCAACGGCACAGGCAAGACGACGACCGTGGCAAAGTTCGCCAACCTCCTGAAGAAGGAAGGCCTCTCCGTCGTCTGTGCGGCGGGGGACACCCACAGGCCCGGCGCCATCGAGCAGCTGTCTGAGCACGCCGAGAGGCTCTCCCTAAAGGTCGTCTCGCAGCGATACGGGGCGGACCCTGCCGCGGTGGGCCGGGACGGCGTCCTCTACGCGAAGGCGCACCACGTGGACTGCCTCCTGATCGACACCGCAGGGCGTATGCAGACCAACCAGAACCTGATGGAGGAGATGGCGAAGATCTGCAGGGTGGTCAAGCCTGATCTCCGTATATTCGTGGCGGACGCGCTGACCGGGAACGACGCCGTCTCGCAGGCCCAGCTCTTCAACCAGCACGTCGGCTTCGATGGAGCCATCCTGACCAAGGCCGACGCCGACGTCAGAGGCGGGGCCGCCCTTTCGATAGTTTACGTCACGGGGAAGCCTGTCCTCTTCCTGGGGGTAGGGCAGGGGTACGACGACCTCGCCCCCTTCGACCCAAAGGCGTTCCTAGGGTCCTTGCTCGCCTAGGCAGGTCCGAAGGAGCCCTGGGGTATGTCCTCTTCGCCTCCAGCGCCTGTGCCTCTCCATCGACCCGTCCCAGACCGCTTGGCTGAACCAGCGGCCTGCGAAAATCCAGCGTGCGAACGGCATCTCCGGGAGGAGGACCACCCCGCTCGCCTCGCGCTCTGTCAGGCCGCGTCTTCGCCCAGCCTCCTCCGCTCCTCGCTCACTAGCTCGGTCATCGCCTCGAACGCCCGGCTGGCGTCCTTCATCCCAACCACCATGATGGTGTCCGTGTAGCAGCTGACGGTGTCCTCGACGTTGACCTTCTTCCTGAACAGCTGGTTGTAGAGGGTGCTGACGCACCCTGGGGTGGTGACTATCTCCTCGGGGCTGTGGACCGTTATGGCCGCGCCCTCCTCGCCCTCGTCCAATATCTCGGCGCTCCCCAGGGCTCGCCTGACCATCCGGTGAAGCTTCTGGTCGAAGATGAGGGTGATGGACGAGAGCGACTCCGACACCTGGATGAAATCCTCGTGGTTGGCCGCGAGCAGCGTCCCCACGACCTGGAGGGTCCTCTTGGTCTTCTCGACGGACACCCTGGAGACGTGGGTCCTGACGTTGACCACGCTCCCTGCGATCACCCTGCTCACCTTGGGCGGGGCCGGGGAATAGGCGCCGCGGAGCCGCTTGAGGGCCGTCGCCACCCCTACTTCGCTCACCCTCCTGGGCGTCTTCCCCGTCCTGGCTGCGACCCTGGGGGCAAGGATCCTGGCCAGCGCGCTGAGGTTTGCGTAGCCCCCGGCGAGGGCGTCCTGGACGGAGAGGTCCGCGTCCACCTCGTCCCTGACCGCTTTCATGACTGACGCGGCTTTGGCCAGTTTCGGGTCACGTTTGACCAAAACAGCACTTTCCTGTCCAAAATCTATAAAAGCGTTCTCCGGGCCGTCGGCTCGCAAGTTTGCGCCGAACCGTCGCTCTCGCCTTCTCCGGCGGCCTTGACACCTCGGTGTGCGTCAAGTGGCTCCAGGAGAAGTACGACGCCGATGTCATCACAGTGACCCTCGATTTAGGCCAGAAGGACGACATGGGCGAGATAGAGAGGCGCTCGAGGCAGATCGGCGCCAGGAATCATTACACCATAGACGCCAGGGAGGAGTTCGTCCGCGACTACGTCTTCCCGTCTGTCAAGGCAAACGCCCTCTACGAAGGGAAATATCCGCTCAGCACCGCCCTGGGCAGGCCTCTCATCGGGAAGAAGCTGGTCGAGGTAGCCGAGAAGGAAGGGGCTACCGCCGTAGCCCACGGATGCACGGGCAAGGGGAACGACCAGGTGAGAATCGACGTCACCGTGAGGGCGATGAACCCAGCCCTGCAGGTCATAGCCCCCGTCCGCGAGTGGAACATGAGCAGGGACGAGGAGATAGCCTACGCCCAGGAACGCGGCCTCCCTGTCAAGCCATCCAAGTCGATCTTCAGCGTCGACCAGAACATATGGGGGAGGTCCGTGGAGAGCGGCCCCCTCGAGAACCCTGACACCGAGCCCCCAGAGGACGCGTTCGAATGGACCGCCTCCCCAGAGGAGGCGCCGGACGAGCCCGGGTACCTAGAGCTCGGATTCCAGGAAGGGGTGCCCGTCAGGGTGGACGGGAGGGCGATGGAGCCCCTCGAGCTGGTCAGCCGGGTCAACGAAATCGCCGGCGCCCACGGCGTGGGGAGGATCGACCATATCGAAGACAGGCTGGTTGGGATAAAGTCACGCGAAGTCTACGAGTGCCCGGCCGCCTCGGTGATCATAGAGGCCCACCGGGACCTCGAGAAGCTCGTCCTCACCCGCCACGAGCTCGCGTTCAAGGCTCAGGTCGAGAGGGAGTGGGCCTGGCTGGTCTATTCAGGGCTCTGGCTGGAGCCTCTCCGCCCGGCGCTGGACCGCTTCATCGCTGCCACCCAGCACAGGGTGACTGGCTCTGTGAAGGTGAAGCTCTACAAAGGAGCCGCCCGGGTCGTCGGCAGGTCGTCTGACTACTCCATCTACGACGTCGGCCTGGCGACCTACGGCCGAGGCTCGACCTTCGACCAGATGAGCGCGGTCGGGTTCATAGAGCTGTGGGGGCTCCAGTCGAGGGTCGCCTCCGGGCTAGGCGCCCAATCCGGGGAAAAAGAAGAGAATGGACATCAGAGGAACAAGGCTAAGGAAGCCCAGTGACGAGGCCCTCGCCTTCACCTCCTCTATGGCCGACGACGGGCGCATCGCCCGCCAGGTCATCTTGGTGAACATGGCCCACATGGCAGCCCTGGTCAGGGCGGGGGAGGTGGACCGCCGGGTCGGTGCGAAGTGTATGAGTTTCCTGGCCGGCGCGTCTCCGGAGATTCCGCCACGCGCGAAGTCCGAGGACTTCCACCAGCAGCTTGAGCAGGAGGCGGTCGACCTTCTCGGGGTGGAGACCGCTGGGTTCCTCAACTACGGGAAGAGCAGGAACGACCAGGTCGCCACTGCCATACGCATGGAGCTGAGGGGGTCGATCCTTGTCCTGGTCGGTTCCATCCTGGAGCTGCAGGTGGCCCTGCTTGGGCAGGCGAAGAGGAACGGCGCAATGCTGGTGCCAGGATACACCCACCTCCAGAGGGCGCAGCCGACGACATTCGCCCACCACCTCTTCGCCCACTTCGACGCGCTCCAGCGCGACGTCGAGAGGGCTCTGCAGCTCTACCAGCGCGTCAACCAGTCCCCCATGGGGTCGGCAGCCATGGCAGGGACGTCCGTGAATGTTGACAGGAGGTACGTCGCAGGCCTCCTCGGGTTCTCCGGCCTGGTCAGGAACGCCATGGACGGCGTCTCTTCCAGGGACGTCGCGGTCGAGTCCCTCTCCTGCGCCACAATCACGGCACTAGACGCCAGCAGGCTGGCCGAGGAGCTGATACTGTGGAGCTCGTCTGAGTTCGGGTACATCGAGCTATCCGACGCCTACGCAGCGTCGAGCAGCATAATGCCTCAGAAGAAGAACGCCGTGGCCGCGGAGATGGCCCGGGCCAAGGCTGGGTCGGTCCTGGGAGGGCTGGTAGCCGCCTGCGCCATCCTGAAGGCGCTCCCTTACGCGTACAACCTCGACCTCCAGGAGGTCACCCCGCACCTCTGGCGAGCCATGGACGACGTGACGAGCACCGTCAGGGTCCTTGCAGGGATGGTCGCTTCTGCCTCGCCCAAGAAGGAGCGCCTCGCCTTGGCGGTTCGCGGAGACGGGTCGACGGCCGTGGGCCTCGCCAACCACCTTGTCAAGGGGCACGGCGTCTCCTTCCGCCAGGCTCACGCCGTGGTGGGGGAGCTCGTGCGCATCTCCGCGGAAACAGGCGCCCCCCTCCAGGAGGTGGCGGCGTCCAAGTTGGCGGACGTCTCCGCGAGTCTAGGGAAGAAGGTCGCCATGGAAAGCGAGGCGATCGAAGGGATCCTCGACCCCGCCCGCTTCCTCGGGGAGGTCGCGACCGAGGGCGGCGCCAACCCGCGACTGATAGCGAAAGAGCTCAAGGCACGCGAGGACGACGTCACCTCCACGAGGTCGTCGCTCACCGATCGGAAAGCCGCGCTGGCGGCCGCCGAACGGAAACTGCATACGACTTCCGTGGGCCTGGCCCGGGAGGTGAAACCAAGAGATTGAACACAAGCTGCAACGAGTGCGGAGCCGATCTGGCCGTACCCGACGACGCCATAGTCGGGGAGCTGGTCTCGTGCAAGGACTGCTCGTCAGAGTACGAGGTGGCGGAGATATCGAACGGCACCGCCCTGCTCAAGGCGGCCGAGAAGGTCGGAGAGGACTGGGGAGAATAGTGAGGCTCACCATCACCTTCGACAGGCTGAGATGGGAGGAGAAGGCGCTCGGCGAGGCGGCCGGAGCCGCCGGGATAGAGGCTTCGCTGGTCGACGTCAAGGGCCTGGTCTTCGATGTCCCTAGGAGGCGCCCTGAGTTCGGTGACATCGTCCTCCAGCGGTGCATCAGCCACTATAGGTCGTCAAACCTCACACGGGTACTCGAGGGGGCCGGGATACAGGTCGTCAACAGCCAGGCGGTGGCCGAGGTCTGCAGCAACAAGCTCGCAACGACCATCGCTCTCTCGAAGGCGGGGGTCCCTACCCCTCGCACCTTCCTCGCCCTCACCTCAGAGGCGGCCGAAGAAGCGGCCGAGGCCCTCGGCTACCCCCTGGTCCTGAAGCCGTTCACCGGGAGCTGGGGGCGGATGGTGACCGTCGTCCGGGACAGGGGCACCCTCCAGTCGCTCATCGAGTACAAGGAAGAGCTCGCGAACCCACAGGAGCAGCACATGTACTATCTGCAGGAGTACGTGAACAGGCCCCCGCGGGACGTCAGGGCGATAGTGGCCGGGGACAGCATAATCGCCTGCGTCCACAGGGTCGCCCCTCCAGGGGAGTGGAGGACCAACGTCGCCCGTGGCGCGACTTCCGAAGCGTTCAAGCCCGACGCTGAGCTCACGGAAATCATACTGAAGGCCGCCCAGGCGGTGGGGGGAGGCATCCTGGGGGTGGACGCAATGGAGCCTGCCTCAGGCTATCTGGTACACGAGGTCAACAACACCGTCGAGTTCAGGGGGGCTCAGTCCGCGGTGGGCTTCGACATCCCTTCCAAGCTGATCAGCTATGTGGCAGGGACGGCGAGGAGATAGCATGGTCCGGGTGGGCATCCTCGCAGGCTCCGGGTACATAGGCGGTGAGCTGCTCCGGCTGCTTCTCCAGCACCCCAGGGCCGAGGTGTCCTTCGCCACGTCGAGGAGGTACGCAGGGGAGTATATCTTCAAGGTCCACCCCAACCTCCGCGGGGTCACCGAGATGAAGTTCGAGGCCTTCGACCTATCGAAGCATGCTGACTCGGCGGAAGTCGTGTTTGCCGCCCTGCCGCACGGCGAATCTGTGAAGGCGGTCCCCCAGCTGGTCGACGCCGGACTCAGGGTCGTCGACCTGAGCGCTGACTTCAGGCTCAGCGACAGGGCGCAGTATCCGTTCTGGTACGGATACGAACACCCCCGCCCTGACCTCCTCGGAAAGTTCGTCCTATCCATCCCCGAGCTGAACCGGGACCAGGTGAAGGGGGCCACGCTCATAGCCTCGCCCGGCTGCATGGCGATCACGACCATCCTGGCCCTCGCCCCCCTCCTCAGGACCAAGTCACTGGGGGTGGACCCCGCGCACGTGGTGGTTGACGCGAAGGTCGGCTCGTCAGGGTCCGGGGGCAAGCCCTCTATGGCGACCCACTTCTCGGAGCGCTTCGGCGTGGTAAGGCCCTACAAGCCCGCCGGCCACAGGCACGCCGCCGAGATAGAGCAGGTCCTCTCGTCCATCGCCGGGACCCAGGTCAAGGTATCTATGTCGGCCCACGGCGTGAACATGGTGAGAGGCATCCTGAGCACCTCGCACCTGTTCGCCTCAGGCGAGTTCAGGCCCGTCGACCTGTGGAAGGCCTACCGCGAGACGTACTCCGGGAGCTACTTCGTCAGGATAGTCAAGGACAGGCAGGGGCCTTTCAGGCTCCCGGACCCGAAGCTGGTCATAGGCTCCAACTTCTGCGACGTGGGGTTCGAGATAGAAGAGAGGACAGGGCGGATAGTCGCCCTCGGCGCAACGGACAACCTGGTCAAGGGGGCCGCAGGGAACGCCGTCCAATCGATGAACCTCATGCTGGGTTTCGACGAGAAGACAGGGCTGGCGATGGCGCCCCTCCATCCGGTGTAGCGCGATGAGAGTGGTAGTCAAGGTCGGAGGGAGCCTCATGAAGGCCGGCGCACCTGATTCCCTGGTAAGGGACGCAGCCAGACTGTTTCCCTCCAATCAGCTCGTCTTGGTGCACGGCGGGGGGGACGTGGTGACAGAGTACGCGACCAGGCTGGGGAAGGAGCAGCGCTTCGTGGTCTCCCCCGACGGGATCAGGAGCAGATACACCGACAGGGAGACGGCAGAGATCTACCAGATGGTCATGAGCGGCTACCTGGCCAAGCGCCTGGTGCAGGCTCTCTACGGGGTCGGGGTGAAGGGGGTCTCCCTCGCGGGGGTGGACGGGTCTATGATCTCCGCCACACGGAAGTCGAGGCTGGTGATCGTCGACGAAAGAGGGAGGAAGGTCGCCATCGAGGGGGGCTACACAGGGAGGGTCCGCGACGTGGACCCTTCGCTCTTGGACCTACTCCTCGGGCGGGGCTACCTCCCGATCATCTCGCCGCTGGCTCAGGGGGAGGGAGGGGAGCCTCTCAACATAGACGGCGACAGGGCGGCCGCCTCAATCGCGGCGGGGGCAGGGGCCGACGTGGTTGTGTTCGCGACCAACGTCGACGGGCTGAGCCTAGACGGCGCCCTCGTCGGGCGCCTCTCCGCCGAAGAGGCTTCGGCCAGCCTCCCTAAGATCGGGTTCGGCATGCAGAAGAAGGTCATCGCCGCGGTGGAGGCCGTGAGAGCGGGGGTCAGGGAGGCTGTGATTTGCTCGGGGACGAGGGAGGGCCCAATCACCAGGGCCATCTCCCACGAAGGGTGCACGGTGGTCACGCGATGAACGAACAGATCCGCAGCCTGGAGGACGCCTACGAGGCCCGCGCCTTCAACAAGTTCCCCATTGCCATAGTGAGGGGGAAGGGGTCGCTGGTCTGGGACTCGGAAGGGAAGGAGTACGTCGACTTCATGTCAGGCATCGGGGTCGCCCTGGTCGGCCACTGCAACGACTCTGTGATAGACGCGGTGAGGGAGCAGTCAGGGAGGCTGCTCACGTGCCACGGCTCGTACTACAACGACGCCAGGGCAGGCTTCGTGGAGCGCCTGGCGAAGGCGGCGCCCAGGGGGTTGGGGAAGGTCCTCCTCACCAACACAGGCACCGAGTCCGTGGAGGCGGCCATCAAGCTGGCGAGGCGGCACACTTCGAGGAGGAAGGTCGTCGCCATGAAGGGCGCCTTCCACGGCAAGACCTACGGCGCCCTTTCGGCCACCTGGAACAAGAAGTACCGGGACCCATTCGGCCCGCTCCTCGAGGGGTTCGCTTTCGCCGAGTACGGGGACGCGAAGTCGTTGGAGTCCATGGTCGACGGGGACACCGCGGCTGTGATAGCAGAGCCCATCCAAGGAGAGAGCGGGGTTGTCGTCCCTCCGGATGGCTACTTCAAGGAGGTGAGGGAGATATGCGACAGTAAGGGGACCCTGCTGATCTTCGACGAGATCCAATCCGGGCTAGGGCGGACAGGGAAGATGTGGGCCTCGGAGCACTGGGGGGTCGTCCCGGACATAATGACGGTGTCCAAGGGGCTCGGAGGGGGCCTCCCCATAGGCGCGGCACTCGCCACCGAAGCGGTAGCGGGGAGCTTGAAGGGGGGGGAGCACACCAGCACCTTCGCAGGCAACCCGCTCTCCTGCGCCGCAGGCTCCGCCACCCTCGACTACATCGCCAGAAACGACCTCCCATCCAAGGCGAAAGAGAAGGGCGAGGTCTTGAAGGCGGGGCTCTCCAAGGTCGCGTCGGCCCACAGGTTGGCGAAGGAGGTGCGCGGGCTCGGGCTGATGCTAGCCCTGCAGACCAGGGTGGACATCCATTCCATGCTCCTCTCAGCCCAGGCTAGGGGTGTCATCGTCGCCTACTCCGGGAGGGACACCTTTAGGTTCCTCCCACCCCTCGTGATAGAGGGCGCACAGATGGCCAAGGGGCTCGAGGCCGTCGACCGCGTCATGGGCGAGGCGGAGGCGGGCAGGTTCTGACAGCAAGCGACGCATCCGAATCCGGCTCCGGCGGGCAGGCAGCCGCCGAAGAGAGATGAACGGCCCTGACGGGGAGGCTGTCAAGCTCCTCGTCGACTCCCTGAAGATCTACTCTCCCACTAAGGAAGAAGGGGAGCTGGCCGGCTTCCTCGCTGACAGCATGAGGCGCCTCGGATACTCGGGGGTGAGGATTGACCGCGCAGGGAACGTGGTCGGGGAGCTGGGGAAAGGGAGGGCTCGGCTTCTCCTCTGCGGCCACATGGACACAGTCCCGGGGCGCCTCCCTGTCAGGAAGACAAGAGACACTGTCTACGGGAGGGGCGCCGCCGACGCCAAGTCCCCCCTCTGCGCCCTCCTTCTCGCTGGTGCCAGGGCAGCGGACTCGGGGGTGAGGGTGACCTTCGCGGGGGCGACCGAAGAGGAGGGGGACGGTGCCGGGGTGGAGCAGCTCGCCAAGGAGGCGACCCGCTACGATTACGCCGTGTTCGGCGAGCCCAGTGGGGCAGACAGGATAACCGTAGGGTACCGGGGCAGGATGAGCCTGCGGCTCGTGGTGCGTACCCCGGGGGGGCACGCGGGGTCGCCCTGGGCCCATAGAAGCGCATTCGATGAGTTCGCCTCTATCCTAAGCAGGCTGAAGGAGTACGAGGACGGCCACCAGGTCCAGGGGGACCACTTCAGGTCCTTGTCCATCTCGCCTACACTTGTGAGCGCAGGCTCCTACCAGAACGTGGTACCCAGCCTCTGCGACGCTACCCTTGACGTCCGTCTCCCTCCGGGGGTCTCTTCGGCCAAGGTCCTCGGCGAGATCAGGCCGATGGTCGAACCCGGCTCAGGGGTGGTCCGAACGGAGTTGATACCTGGCCCTCCCACCGAGGCATACGAAGTGGACGTCGGCTCGCGGCTTGTCAGAGCGTTCCAGAGGGCCATCCTGCTCCAGCTCAGAAAGAAGCCCTCCCTCGTCAGGAAGACCGGGACCGGGGACATGAACACTTTCGCCCTAAGGAAGGGCGCTTCATGCGTGACCTACGGCCCGGGGCTGTCGGGGACCAGCCACACGGAAGGCGAGGCCGTCCACATCAGGGACTACCTAGACGGCATCGAGGTGGCGAGGGAAGCCATAGGGCAGCTCGTCACCATCAGCGGCAGCTGACCTCAGACCCTGACCTCTTCCAGCCCGAACTGCTTCACCAGCCCCACGATTTTCTCCTTGTGGGGACCAAGACCCTTCCAGTCCAGGACGGCGTACCTGACTGGAGAGGTGGTCTTCTGCAGCATCTGCCCCAACATACGGTCGTCTATCTGCTCCAGGGCATACTTGGGCGCCACGTAGGACATGGCCATGTCCTCCTCGAGGAGGAGCTTGGTGAACTTCTCTGAGTAATGGGTCCCGCCGAACCCGAGCGCGGTCTTGTCCCAGATGCGCTTCTGCGAAAGGCTTTCCATCAGCGCCTCGGCCACCACCCTCGCTGCCTTCGCGTCTCCCCATTGCTCCTCGCTCGATCCAAGTTCGACGAAGAGGACAGGCTTCTGCAGCGAGGTGGGGCCGTGATGCGTCGCCTCCATCGTGATCTCGTACCCGCCGACTTCCTCCCTGTGGCCCCAGAGAGCCATCAGGTAGTTCTTGAGGAGTCCAGGGTCCGCTCTCCCGAGCTCCCTCCCTGCGCCCCCGAACTTCGCGTCGTCGGAGAAGTTCCCCGTGGTGTGCGCGGTCAGGGACGCTATCCGCGACCCCGCGCTGTGCCTCGACAGGAAGATGTAGGCCTGAGGGTTGAAGTACTCGTCGAGGCTCGGCGGGGTGACAATCATCCCCCCGAACCTGGCAAGGAGGTATGACCCCCTCTGGTAGACCATGTTCCCAAGGAGCTTCACCCCCGTAGACGTAAAACCCTGGCCCTCGACCAGAGCTGAAGAGAGCGTCTGCGACGCCAAATCGGTGGTGGATGCCAGAATCACCGTGGCGGGCTCCCCCTGGGGGTCCATGGCTCCCCGGCCGTAGGACCCGGTATTAACGCTGGGGCGGCGCGGGGCTCCGACACGGCTCTCCGGAGGGATTAGACATATAAGCCGACCGGGGCCGCCGCACTACGCAACACAATGGGGTTCCGTGACTTCCTGAAGTCGTCAGAGGCCATATTCAGGCTGGCACACAAAAGCGACACGGACGAGTTCACCCTATATCTCAAACTGGTAGCGCTCGGCATCGCCGTGGTCGGGACGATAGGATTCCTCATCAAACTGGTGGGTACGATCTTCTTCGGCTAAAGGTTATTTAGCCAACGAAACTCGGGCTTTTTTCATCTTGTCGGATACGAGCGAGCACGAGAGGAACAGCTCCATCTTCCCGGTCAAGACCACCGGGGGTCAGGAAAGGACAGTGGCGACCTTCGTGGCCAACAGGGCTGTCCAGAAGGGGAAGCCCATCTACTCTGTGTTGGCGCTCGACACCTGGAAGGGGTATGTCCTCTTCGAGGCGCCAAACAGCCAGGTGGTCGACGAGAGCATACAGGGGTTCAAGCACGTCAGGAGCAAGATCCCAGGAATGATGCAGTACTCCGACATCGAAAAGTTCCTGGTCACGAAGTCGATGGTGGCGGAGCTGAACAACGAGGACACCATCGAAATTGTCGCAGGGCCGTTCAAGGGGATGAGAGCGAAGATTTCGAGGGTGGAGAAGGAAAAGCAGGAGATCACCGTCGCTCTGCTGGATACGGCCTTCGCGATGCCCATCACGATCGACGCAGCTTATGCCAAGCTCGTCGCTAGGGCCAAACCGGAGCAGAAGTGAGTCTGATTGAGTGAAAAACAGGTCATCAACGTCCTGGTAACAGGAGGGGAGGCGAGCGCCGGCCCCCCGCTCGGCCCTGCGCTGGGTCCCCTGGGGGTAAACGTCCTGGGCATAGTCAACGAGATCAACAAGCAGACAGGAGACTTCAAGGGGATGAGGGTCCCAGTGAAGGTGGAGGTAGACAAGGAGACCAAGCAGTTCACCATATCCGTAGGGACGCCTACAACATCTGCCCTCGTGGCCAAAGAGTCGGGGATCCCAAAGGGGTCAGGCAAGCCCAACCTGGAGTTCGTCGGGGAGCTCACCATCGACAAGGTCGTCACGATCGCCCGGAGCAAGATCGCCGGGTCCTACGCGGCGACGGTCAGGTCCGCGGCGAAGGAGGTGGTGGGGAGCTGCGTAAGCATGGGGGTCAAGATAGAAGGGAAGGACCCCAGGGAGTTCATGAAAGAGATCGACGATGGCAAGTGGGACTCAAAGTTCCAGTGACGGGCAGAAGGCTTTTATCCGGTGTTCGGGGGCTCGGCAAGGAATTCGTGAATAGTGCGTGCTCTCGAACCAGCAGCTCGCGGAACTGGTCAAGAAGGGTAAAGGCCAGTCCAAGGAGACGAAGTTCACCCAGTCTGTCGAAGTACTGATTTCGCTGAAGGAAGTAGACCCGAAGAAGACCGACCTGAACATAAACGAGATTGTCTACCTCCCACACCCGACCACGAAGCAGGCCAGAGTCTGTTTCATAGGCTCGGGGGACCTAGCGGTCAGGGCCAAGAACTCCAAAGCGAACCTCGTACTGGACGCGGCCCAGCTGGAAAACTACGGAGGGAGCAAGAGGGACGCCAAGAAGCTCGCCAGGTCCTATGACTTCTTCCTAGCGGACACGGCCCTCATGCCGAGGGTCGGCAAGGTCCTGGGGCAGGCGCTAGGCCCCAAGGGGAAGATACCGTCGCCGGTCCCCCCGAACTCCCCGATCGAGGACATGATCAAGAGGATGAGGACGGCGATAAGGGTCAGGAGCAGAGGCTCGCTGGGGGTGATGGCCAAGGTGGGGGACAGCCAGCTCTCGGAGGCAGACCTGACGGAGAACATACTTGCTGTAGTCAACGTGGTGTCCAAGAAGCTCCCCAACGGCGATAGGAACATCAAGACGGTCATGGTAAAGACGACCATGGGGAAGCCAGCGAAACAGGCGGTGGACTAGTTGAGCGAGACAGTTCAGGTCCATCGACCCAACCCCAAGAAGGTGGAGGCCGTCGAACACGTGGCCACGCTCGCCAGGAAGTACCCTGTCTTGGCTGTGACAAGCCTCTCGAAGGTGAGGGCTAGCCAGCTCATGGCCGTGCGCAAGGCTCTGAGGCAGAACGCCGAGGTCTTTGTCGTCAAGAACAAGCTGGCCATACGAGGCCTCCAGAAGGCAGGGATCAAGAACGCGGACCAACTCCTGTCTCACCTCACGGGGCAGAACGCGCTCATCTTTTCGACCCACGACCCCTTCAAGCTCTTCCTCGTCCTCGACAAGAACAAGGTCTACCTCGCGGCCAGGGCCGGCGACAAGGCCCCCGACGATATCATCGTCCCCGCGGGGAACACCAGCCTCCCCGCAGGCCCGGTCCTGAGCGAGTTCCGAGAAGCGGGCATCCAAACCAAGATCGAAGGGGGGAGCATCTGGGTCAACAAGGACTCTGTTGCGGTGAAGAAGGGGGCTGAGATCACCCCCAAACTCGCCAGCCTCCTCTCCAAGCTGAACATCAAACCGATACGTGCAGGCCTTGCCATCGCACTCGCCTATGAGAATGGGCTGATATACGAGGGGGACGTGGTCGCGATCAACCTAGACGAGTACAGGAAAAGCATCCTCGACGCCTACGCCTCCTCCAAGGGCTTGGCAATCGTCATCGGCTACGTCACCAAGGAGACCGCGCCGGACATACTCACGAAGGCCTACAGAGAGGCCCTGAGCGTCCAGGTAGAGGCATGTCTCCTCGACAAGGAGACCGCCCCGATTATATTCGGGCGGGCGGAGGCGGAAGCTGCGGCCTTGGAAGCCATGGCCAAGGAAAAGGGGCTGAAGTAGGTCTACCCTTTCCTGTGGCAGGTCGCCTTTAGTTCGCGGACCAAACATCCTCCGCGGACAGTTGCTTCACCTGGCAGCGCTACCCAAAGCCACTGTCACGTATCCTCCCATCGCGCAGGCTGGGACAGACCTCAGACAGACGTGTCGCGTCCGTGCTGCGGCACAGCTATCGCTGAGACAGATAGGACAGGAATGGTATCCGACTCACCCGAAGAGTGAAGCGAGACCCTGTAGAGCCTCTTCTTCCTTCTTCTCCTCTTCCTTCGGCTTCTCTTCCGCCTTCGCTGCTGGTGTGCCCGGCGCTGGGGCGGCCACAGGGGCTGCAGCCATCGTCGACGCGTTCTTCAGCGCTTCGTCGATGTTCACCTCGCCGAGGGCAGAAGCCAGTGCCTTGATCTTCACTTCGTCGGGGGTCGCACCGGTAGCCTTTACCACGCTTGTCAGGTTCTCTTCGTTGACCGGCTTCCCCAGCTTGTGAAGCAGGAGAGCTGCGTAAACGTACTCCATCTTTAGTTCGCGGACAGGCGACCTTGGTTCCGTATTTAAGAGTTTGAATCTGTAAGGAGACCCGACTCTTCCCCGGTCATCACCACATACTCTGGGTAGAGCCCGAGCTTCTCGTAGAGCGAATACGCTGCCCTGTTCTTCGACCTCACCATGAGCCCCGCGAGCCCGGACCTCATCCTCCTGCTCGCTCCGAGGGCCTGCCTCAGGAGCGCCCCCGTCCCTTCCTCCTGTGCGAAGGGATGACCTGGATGCCGTAGATCAAGCCGACCTTCATCTGGCTGAACGGCCTGTCGGACCCTTCGAACCAGACGTACCTGGAGACCCCCCGCCCCCCCGCGACCTCTGGTACGTACGCCGCGTTCCCATCCCTCCTGAAGCGCCCTTCCATCGACCTGGCGGACGCCTCCTCGGCCTCCTCCGTCCCGGCCCACTCGTACTCCTTCAGCTCGTCGGGGAGCTCTTCCACGGAAAGCCGCCCCGCCAGGGCGATCTCGTCTCCCCTCGCCTCCCTCACGGTGGCCTCAGGGCCCATGGAAGGAAGCCGCCCGCCTCTTCGTCGAGCCTTCTCCCGATTCCGCGTCCATAGTTTATCTACTCAGGGATGGGGACTTGTGAAAAGACAGTGGAGCACCACCCTTGAACGACAAGAAGCAGGCCCTGAAGGCCAAGTTCTCCTCAGACTACAAGAAGTACTATGTCGTAGACCTGTTCAAGAGGGAAGGGTTCGTCAGGAAGAAGTGCGAGAGCTGCGGCAAGCACTTCTGGACCCTGCGCCCGGAAAGGACCAGGTGCGACGACCAGCCCTGCTCCCCCTACGCCTTCATCGGGCGTCCCCCCACCACGAGGAAGCTGAGCTACGTCGATGCTTGGAAGGCCGTCGAGTCGTTCTTCAAGAAGAACGGGCACGCCATAGTGAAGCGCTATCCTGTCGTCAGCCGCTGGCGCCCCGACCTCTACTTCACCGTCGCCTCGATCATCGACTTCCAGAGGGTCGAGGGAGGCAAGGTAGTCTTTTCCCTTCCTGCCAACCCCCTGGTGGTCCCCCAGATGTGCCTGAGGTTCAACGACGTCCCGATAGTGGGGCTCAGCGGCAGGCACGGGACCTCCTTCTGCATGGTAGGCCAGACAGCCATAGCGAACAAGCAGGGCTACTGGAAGGACAGGACCATCGACCTCGACTTCGAGCTCCTGACCGAGGTCTTCGGCATCCCCAGGGAAGAGATTTCATTCAACGAACAGGTCTGGCTGGGCTATGGGGCCTTCGGGTACTCCTTGGAGTACCAGGTCCGAGGCCTAGAGACAGGGAACGCCGTCTTCACAGCCTTCGAAGGGAGCCCCGAGAAGTACGTCCCCCTGAAGGAGCCCATAGTAGACATGGGGGCGGGCCTGGAGCGGTTCACCTGGCTGACACAGGGGACTCCGACGGCCTACGACGCGTACCTCTCGCCTGTGCTCAAGAGGATGAAGGAGGAGAACAGGGTCGACTATGACGAAGAGCTGTTCAGGCGTTATGCTCCGCTGGCAGGGGAGATCAACCTAGACGACTACCGCAACCTGGGCGAAGCGAAGTCGAAGATTGCCAGGGCCCTGGGGGTGGAGCCTTCGACCCTTTCCGGGCAGTTCGGCGCCCTGGAGGCCATGTATGCGATCGCAGACCACACGAGGACACTCCTCTTCGCAGTGGCAGATGGGATGCTCCCGAGCAACTCGGGGGGCGGCTACAACCTGAGGATGATCTACAGGCGCGCGAGGAACTTCATCAACTACTACAGGTTCAAGCTCCAGATCCCAGACCTGATAGACTGGCACATCGCCCAACTCAAGGGGATGTACCCGGAGCTCGAGGGCCACGGCCCCGACGTCAAGGAGGTCCTCGATGTCGAAGAGTCCAGGTTCGTCTCTTCGTCGGAGAGGGTCTCCAAAATCGTCTCCTCGCTGTCCGCCGATGCCAGGGAGCTCACCACTGACGACCTGGTGAAGCTCTACGACTCGGACGGCGTCACCCCCGAGCAGCTGCTGGAGGCGGGCGCCAAGGTCAGCCCCCCCGAGGGGTTCTATGAGAAGGTGCAGGCCAGGCACCTCGCCAGGCAGCTCGAGCAGCCTGAGATGCAGTTCGACACCGGGGGGCTGAAGGCGACTAAGCTCTGGTACTACGAGGACGACGTCCCATTCGACTTCACAGCAAAGGTGGTCAGGGTGTTCGAGGGAAAGTACGTGGTCCTGGACCGGACCGCATTCTACCCCCGAGGCGGAGGCCAGGAGCCCGACCGCGGGACCATCGCGGGGGCGAAGGTGGTCGACATCGAGAAGTACGGGGACGTCGTCATCCACAGGGTCGAAGGGAAGGCGCCCCGCGCCGGGTCCAGGATAGATTGCCACGTCGACCAGAGGCGCAGGAGGCGGGTCACCCAGATCCACACCGCCACCCACATACTGAACGGCTCCTCGAGGGAGGTCCTTGGTCCCTGGGTGTGGCAGCACTCGGCGTTCAAAGAGGAGGACTACGGCAGGATCGACATTACCCACTTCGCGCACCTGACGGACGCCCAGGTGCATAAGATCGAAGACCTCGCCAACGACATAGTGAGGAAGGACCTGAAGGTGACCAACACATTCATGCCAAGGCAGGAAGCGGAGTCGAAGTATGGCTTCAGGCTATACCAGGGTGGCGTGGTCCCAGGCAAGCTCGTCAGGGTGGTCGACATAGGAGGCTGGGACATAGAGGCGTGCGGCGGGACGCACGTAAGCTCCACCGGCGAGGTGGGGCTCATCAAGGTCACAAAGGCCGAGAGGGTCCAGGACGGGGTGGAGCGGCTCGAGTTCGTCGCCGGGGAGGCAGCCATCGAGTACATGCACAGGATGGACTCGGAGCTGAGCGAACTCTCCGCGGTGCTGAACACCCAGAGGGAAAACCTCCCCAAGGCGGCGAGGGGCATCCTGCGGGACCTCGAAGAGTCCCGGGCCCGAGAGAAGGCCCTCGGACAGACCATAGTCGACATGTCCTCCGCCGGGGTGGCCGACAAAGCGAAGGAAGTGGGGGGGGCAAAGCTTTACGTCTCCAAGAACCCGCCCATGGGAGAGGAACAGATAATTGCGCAGGGACAAAGGAGCGTCTCGTCCGAGCCGTCTCTGATCTATGTGGCAGTCTTCTCCACAGGCAAGTCCGCCCGGATCGTCTGCTTCGCCGGCCATGCGGCCACAAAGGCGGGTTTCTCAGCCGTTGAGATAGTGAAGCGCCTGGCCCCGACCCTCGGGGGCTCTGGAGGGGGCACCCCGTCGTTCGCCCAGGGTGGCGGCCCCCTCGTAGGCAAGGTGGACGAGGCAGCATCCCTGGCCCAGGGGCTGCTTCCGCCCACGACGAGTTGAGTGGCATGTCGGCGCGAGAGAAGCACTGGCTGAAGGTATGGGAGGAGAAGCACGCCTTCGAGCCGGACCCCGTGGCGGGGAAGAAGAAGGTCTTCGTGACCTTCCCGTTCCCATACATGAACGCCGCAGTCCACGTGGGGACCGCTTTCACGGCGAGCCACCTGGAGTTCTACTCGCGGTTCAAGCGGCTCCAAGGGTACAACGTCCTCTTCCCCTGGGCCTGGCACTGGACAGGGCAGCCCATCGTCGGGATGAGCAAGAGGCTCAGGGAGGGAGACCCTGCCGTCAAGAGGGCGTTCTTGGAGCTCGACCGCGTCCCAGAACAGGAGGTCGCGAAGTTCGTCGACCCGGAGTATCTGGCCTCCTACTACACGAAGCAGAGCCGAAGGGTGATGAAGGAGACAGGCTTCTCGATCGACTGGAGAAGGGAGTTCAGGACCGTCGACCCGGCCTTCAGGAAGTTCGTGGAGTGGCAATACTTCCATCTGAGGGAGCTGGGCTATGTCGTCCAGGGGACCCATCCGGTGGTCTGGTGCCCCTTCGACAAGAGCCCTACCGGGGACCACGACAGGATGGAGGGGGAAGGGGTCTCCCCCGCAGAGTTCAACCTGATCAAGTTCCACCTCGGCGAGTTCGCCCTGGTCGCCGCGACGTTGCGGCCGGAGACAATCTACGGGGCGACCAACGTCTGGGTCAACCCTGACGCCGATTACAGCGAGGCCCGCGTCGACGGGGAGCTCTGGATAGTCAGCTCCGCGTCCCTGTCCAAGCTCTCCGAGCAGAAGCACAGCGTCGTCCCAATCCGCGAGTTCAAGGGCTCAGATTTGGTGGGAAGATACGCGATGGCTCCGCTCACCGGGAAGTCGCTCCCAGTCTTCCCGGGCAGGTTCGTCGACCCGTCGCTGGCCACCGGGGTGGTCTACAGCGTCCCGGCCCACGCCCCCTACGACCTGATGGCGCTCAGGGACATCCAGGAAGGAAGGGTCCACGTGGGGCGACAGGTCAAAGAAGAAGCCGACAAGATCGCCCCTATACCTATCCTCTCCCTGCCGGGATACTCTAAGATTCCCGCCGAAGACGTGATCAGGAAACTGAACATAAGGGACTCGGTGGATCCGAATCTGGACGCTGCAACCCAGGAGATTTACAGCGCCGAGTTCCACAGGGGGGTGCTCAGCCAGAGCTCCGGCCCCCTCGCCCACCTGACGGTCCCCGAGGCGAAGGACAAGGCCGTGGAACTCATCGCCAAGACAGAGAGGCTCGCAAAGATGTTCGAGCTCCCTGAGAAGGTCGTCTGCCGCTGCGGTACCAGGTGCTATGTCAAAATCCTCGAGAACCAGTGGTTCCTGAACTACTCCAACCCGGAGTGGAAGGCCAAGGCGAAGCTGGTCATAGATCGGGCGGACGTCTATCCAGAAGAAGCCAGGCAGCTGTTCTACTCCACCATCGAGTGGCTGAAGGATTGGCCGTGTGCGAGGCGCTCCGGGATGGGGACGAGGCTCCCCTGGGACAAGGACTGGCTGGTCGAGACCTTGAGCGACTCCACCATCTATATGGCCTACTACTGCATAAGCAAGTTCGTCAACCTGGAGAAGGTCGCGCCCGACAGCCTCACCCCCGAGGTACTGGACTACGTCCTCCTGGGCAAGGGGAACCCCGCTAGCCTTGCCAAGGCTGTCCGTGTCTCGGAGAGGGTCTTGAGGGATATGAGGGCCGAGTTCGTCTACTGGTACCCGGTTGACCTGCGCAACTCAGGGAAGGACCTCATCCCGAACCATCTGACTTTCTTCGCCTTCCACCACGCTGCCCTCTTCCCAGAGAAAGATTGGCCCCGAGGGTTCGGCATCAACGGCATGATAACCATCGAAGGCAAGAGGATGAGCAAGACCAAGGGGAACTTCGTCACATGGGAAGGGGCCAAGGAGAAGTACGGCGCCGACGCGTTCCGCCTGGCCCTGGCGCTGACCGCGGACGGCATGGATGACGCAGACTGGAGGGACAGGGCGGCCATGGATGCGAAAGACAAGGTGGAGTCCGTGATCCCCTTCGTCAGGAAGACCCTGAGGTTGGCGACAGACCGCAAGGAGGAAAGGCTGGACTCGTGGTTGGTCTCTTCGTTCAGTGGACGGATCGCCGTCGCCTCCGAGGCGATGGAGGAGCTCAGGATGCGGCGCGCATCCGCCACCGTCTTCCTGGACGTCTGGAACGACCTGCGGTACTACCTACGAAGGGCAGGAAGACCGCGGCGCCAGACGCTCACCGAAGTGTTCAACGCCTGGGCGAGGATGATGTCCCCATTCACGCCGTTCATGGCAGAGGAGCTGAACCGGGAGCTGGGAGGGAAGGGGCTGGTCTGCCAGGCGGACTGGCCGTCCCAGAGCGACTTCCCAGTGGACGACGAAGCTGTCCTGGCCGAAGCGGTCCTCGGGAGGGTCATCGAAGACGCGCGCAACGTGTTGAAGGTGGTCAAGGGGTCCCGGTCGAAGCTCAACGTCTACGTCTGCTCCGACGAAGCGAAGGCCCTCTTCGTGGAGCTGACGGCGGCCAAGCAGAACAAGGGGAACATCGGCCAGGTGCTGAAGAAGTACGCCTCGACGAAGATCCAACCCGACAGGGTCTTCAAACTGGCCTACGAGCTGGGGGACGACCTCCTCAGCGAGGTCGTCTCAAGCAGGGGGTTCGACGAGTTCAAGTCCCTCTCCGAGGCCTCCGAGTTCATGGCGAAAGAGCTCGGCATCGATGTGGTGGTCCAAAAGAGTGGGAAGCAGACTCACGACCCGGCCAACAGGGCGAAGGACGCGCTACCCACAAAGCCAGCGTTCTTCCTGGAGTGAGGCTCCCAGAAGACGGAGGCTGCGTCGCTGCCCTATCAGCCTATCTTGAACATCTTCGTGCCACAGACAGGGCAGGTCCCGGCAGTCGCGTGCCTCCCATTCTTCATGGTCACGCTCTGCGGGCTCTTCATCTCCCGTGCGGCCTTGCATTTCATGCAGTATGCTGACACCATGTGTTGCCGCCTTCCTTGCAGTGCCTTCCGCTATAAACCGCTCCATTGTGGTGTTTCGCACACGGGGGACTCTCAGGGTTCAAATACGGCTGTCGTCGGCGACGGGAACCAAATGCCACCTGGGGATGAGGAGCTCAAGGAGGTGGCCCGAACCCGGATGTCAGACGAGTGGTCCGACTACACTCTCTACGGGAAGCTCTCGAAGACCGTGAAGCAAGGCAGCCCTTTTGCTGATGTCCTCATGACTCTCTCGGCCACTGAGCACAGGCACTACGAATTCTGGAGGAAGTACGTCCCAGGGGAGGAGCCGCGGCTTGCCAAGCTGAAGCTCTACTGGGTCCTCTTCCTGAGGAGGTTCCTAGGATTGACTTTCGCCACGAGGTACCTCGACAGGCACGAGGAGAACGTCGTGCAGACCTACAAAGGCTTGGCACACCTCATCCCCGAGGGGGACAAGGCCGTCTTCGACGAGGTGGTGGCAGACGAGAAGGACCACGAAAAGTCACTGGAGATGAAGGTCGAGAGCTCGGCTGTCAGATACATCTCCTTCATCGTCCTAGGGCTGGCCGACTCTCTCGTGGAAATCTCGGGCATCCACGCCGGGTCTCTCGGGTTCTACGACAAGACGGAGATCGCCGGCCTCGCAGGGGTGATAGCGGGAGCCGCCGCCTCGCTCGCGATGGCTTCGGCCGCCTACGCGCAGGCGAAGCAAGGGGGGTTCGAAGGTTCTGCCAGGTTGAGCGCTATCTACACCGGGGTGTCCTATTTCTTGACGGCCATAACTCTCGCTACCCCATACTTCCTGACCAAGAACATGGTCGTCGCGCTGTCCTCTTCCCTCTCCCTCGCCGTGGCGATACTCGCCGTAACCACCTGGTACAGCGTGGTCATCCAGCAGAAGACTTTCTTAAGGGACTTCTTGGAGATACTGCTGATCCTGTTCGGGGCCACGATCGCCCTGTACCTCTTCGGGTATGTGATACACGGCGTGCTCCCGGGCATCCAGGTCAGCTAGGGCACGGAGCTCCGAGCGCCCCGCAAGAACCAGACAAACATTTTATTACCAAACCGGGTTCTGTGGCATATCCAGGAGTTGCAGAGCGCCACTTCAGCGCCGACCGCGACCTCGAAGGCCGAGCTGGCCAAGAGGGTCTGCGAATATCTGAAGGCTAACTCAGCCTCCCCTGTGACGCTCGGGTGCCTCGGGGAGAGGTTCGGGCTAAGCCCGTCCCGCCTGCAGAGGACCTTCACCGAGGTGATGGGAATGTCCCCGCGCGAATATCTCGAAGGATTCAGGCTGAGCGTCCTCAGGTCCAAGCTCACCGCTGCCGAGCCTGTGGTCCGTGCCCTGAGAGGGACAGGCTACTCTACCCAGAGCTGGCTATACGGGGACTCTCGGAAGAAGCTCGGGATGACCCCCGCGACATACAAGAAAGGCGGCGCAGGGGTGCAGGTCGGCTATGCGACCGGAAGGTCGGCCCTGGGCCGGCTCCTGTTGGCCAGCACAGATTACGGCGTCTGCTCGGTGAAGGTGGGGCGGAGTGACGGCGAGCTGCTGAAAGCCCTGGCCGTGGAATTCCCAAGTGCGAGGCTCGTCAAGTCGCCAAAGGCGGCGCGCTACCTCCACTCCCTGCAGAGACATCTTCGCGGGCAGGAAACACGCCTCCCTCTGGACATCCAAGGCACTGACTTCCAGATGCGGGTCTGGACCGCATTACAGCGTATCCCTCTTGGCGAGACGAGATCCTATCAGGAGGTGGCCGAGATGGTCGGCGAGCCCAGGGCGGTCAGGGCCGTGGCGAACGCCTGCGGCTCCAACCCCGTCCCGTTGATAATCCCATGCCACAGGGTGATCCGGAAAGACGGGAGCCTGGGCGGCTACGGCATGGGTGTCGGGAGGAAGGAGGCCCTCCTCTCGAGTGAGCTGGACCTTGCCGAAGGCCAGAGCAGGGTCTGAAGCCTGTCATCTCGCGGGGCACGACCGTCGACCGCCCCCTGCGTGGAGCGTCGCGAAAGGAACCTCTGCCCTGCATACATGGACAGGTCGGAATGCATCCGGAGCGGGCGACTAGGTACGGCCGAGGACCACGCGTGGAGAGCTTTCTCGCGCATAACTTCATCTATGCCTGAGCGACCGGCGGGATCGTGGTGGCATCAAGGCCAAGGAGCTTACTTTCCGTCGCCGACCTCTCTCCTGGAGAGATGGAGTCCCTCGTATCCCGGGCGGGGACGCTGAAGAAGCAGTTCAAGCTGAGGCAGCCGTGGGGGGTCCTCTCGGGGGCTGCCGTGGGGCTCCTGTTCGAGAAGCCCTCGACCAGGACAAGGACAAGCTTCGAGGTTGCGACGCTTAGACTAGGAGGTTCGCCGGTCTACCTCGCCGCCAACGAGCTCCAGCTCAGCCGCGGAGAACCGGTCAAGGACACGGCGAGGATACTGGGGGGCTACCTCGATGTGATAGTGGCGAGGGTCTTCTTTCAGAGGACGCTGGTCCAATTTGCCGCCTACTCGGGGAGGCCAGTGATCAACGCTCTCAGCGACACAGAGCATCCCACCCAGGCCGTCAGCGACCTGCTGACCATCAAGGAGGTGAAGGGGAGGCTGCGGGGGACCACGCTGGCATACATCGGTGACGGAAACAACGTCTGCAACTCCCTGCTGCTTGCAGGGGCCCTCACAGGGATGAACGTGGTCGTAGCCTCCCCCGAAGGGTACGAGCCCGGCGGCGCTCTTGTCCGGAAGGCGAAGTCCTTGGCCAAGAGCACAGGCGGGAGCATCGATGTGGTCCGGGACCCCAAAGATGCCGTCGCAGCAGCCGACGCGGTCTACACCGATGTCTGGGTGAGCATGGGGGAAGAAAAAGAACATGATACGAGGGTCAGGGCGTTCAAGAGATACCAGGTCAACTCTGCCCTGCTGAGGGCGGCTCCGAAGGGCGCAGTCGTCATGCACTGCCTCCCAGCCCACCGTGGCCTCGAGATAACCGACGACGTCCTCGAAGGAGCGCAGTCCGTCGCCTGGCAGCAGGGGGAGAACAAGCTCTACGGAGCGGCCGCGTCGCTCGAATTCGTCGTGAAATAGCCTCCGGGGCTCCGGGAGACTGCTCGTGCAGGGCGCTGGGGGACTCTTCGGCCGCCGGACCCGGATGCCCTATTTTGCGATGCCCCCCTGGCTCCTCATCCTCTCCAGCAGTCTCAGATACCTCGGGTCTCTCCTTGCATCTGACAGGAGAGGTGAGTACATCACGAACGATGCGATGACTGCGCGGGCGTCAAGGGCTCTGTTCATGAAGTCGAAGTACGCGTCCAGGTCTCCGAGGGCATGATAGACGTAGGCTATGTAGTTGTAGACGGCCGGGCCCATATTCGCCTCTTCGAGTCTCCTGATCGCGAGGAGGGCACCTTCCTTGTCCCCGGCGCGAGCAGCGATGAACCCTCCCATGTAAGTGACCCAGGGATGGGTGGGCTGCAACCGCTGGAACTTCGAATGGAGTTCTCTCGCCCTCGCGAGGTCCCCTTTCGAAAGGTAGTGATCGGTCATTGACCTGAAGACCTCTGCGGGAGCCAGCCTCTCGGTCTTAGCCCAGTGTTCCAATGCTTCCTGCTCCCTTCCGGTCCAGGCGTAAGCGTCGCCTACCCGCCAGATGTACTCGGGGCTGAACGGGTCGAGGCGATAGGCTGTCTCGATCAGCTTCACTGCTTCCTCGACTGCGCCTCTGATCCCTGTAATCTCTGAGAGCACGGAGTACGGGTCGGGGAGGTTAGGGTTGAGCTTCACCGCCTCCCTTGCCTCTGACTCGGCGCGCGCGCTGTCGTCTATGTTGAAGTACATCTCGGAAAGTGCCGCGTGGGCCTCTGCCAGGCCGGAGTCCAGCCTGAGCGCCTCTTCGAGGGATGCCTTCACCCTCGGAAGGGAGATGTCGAACGACTCGTACCCGGTATTCACCAGGAACTGGTGGCACTCCGCGATCCCCACATGTGCCCTCGCGAATGACGGGTCCAGCTCCACCGCCCTTTCGAAGAGCGCCAGCGCCTGCCGGACAGAAGGCTCGGTGAACGCCCTCAGCAGCTCCCGCCCGCGCAGGAAGATGCTGTATGCTTCGGTGTTTTCTGTGGGTTTCCTTTCCAGCGTCTTCTTCTCCGACTGTAGGAGCTGTATCCTGAGCTCCGCTGCCACCTTCTCTGCTATCTCGCTCTGTATCCCGAAGACGTCGTCCAGGTCCCTGTCATAGCTCTCCGCCCAGAGATGCCCCTCGGCATTCGAGTTGATGAGCTGCGCCGTGACCCTGATCCTGTTCCCTGCCTTCCTGACACTCCCCTCAAGGAGGGTCCCGACCTTCAACTCCTGACCGATCTGCAAGGCGTTCTTCTCCTTCTTCTTGTAGTTCATCACGGAGGTCCTCGAAATCACTTCCAGTCCTTTGACGAATGAAATCCTGGTGATGAGCTCCTCGGTCAACCCATCGGCGAAGTATTCGTCGTTGGGGTCAGGGCTCATGCTGACCAGGGGAAGGACCGCAATCCTCCTCGGGTCAAGCAGCGGGACTCCTTGCTGTGTCTCCTCCTGTCTGCTCTCTTCCCACGGCATCACCACCCTATAGGCGTCCACGGCGAACTTGACCCCCTTGAGGTCGTGGGTTTCCAGCTTCACGAGTTCCTGTGCTATCTTGTTCCTCACCTGGTCGTAGACCTGCTGAGAGACGCACACCCCTTCCGGCTCAGCCAGGGGCTGTAGCCTGGAGGCGATGTTCACAGCGTCTCCAAGGATGTCGCTCCCCGCACGGACAACGTCTCCGAGGTGCACCCCTATCCTGAGTGCTATCTTCCACCCGTCCCTGGACGAGATGTTGTAGTCATGGAGGAAGCGCTGCACCTCGATGGCGCAGTCGACAGCGTCTAGGGCGCTGTCGAACTCCACCAGGAATGAGTCTCCCATCGTCTTGATTTCTCTTCCTCTGAACTTCGCGAAGAACGGCCGGAGGAGCCTGTTGTGTCTTTCTAGGACAGCCAGAGACTGCGACTCGTCAGACTGGGTAAGAGCGGTGAACCCTACCATGTCAGTGAACATTATGGCAGCCAGGCGGCGCTCTTCTCCTGACAACTTAGGGTTCCCAGGGGCACACTGCTTGCTCAAAAACAGTGCGCAGGGTGGATGGCCCGCAGGTACAAGGACTAAACGGGACTGGTAGTAAAGGTCAACCGTCTTTGACACTCATCCGGCCCCGGTAGCACGAGACGTGGTTTCAAGCACCTTTAGGTATGAACCCAGGGCTTTTTGCATGCGGAAACTGGTCCTGGGGCAGGCGTTTTACCTGCAGGCTCGGATTCTTCTGCGAACATGAGTTTAGACTGTCCAAGTCTGCGGGTCTGATTTGAGCTTGAATTTGCCAGCAGTCGAGAGCAACTTCGATTCAGGCCCGAGCACCGAGGACCTGGCCTAGAGCGCTCGAAGAATGGATTCCGCGGAGCTGTCAGGATGGTGCCTCGGCGACCGCAGGCTAGAACGGAATGCCTCGGATGGCGTTACCTTGAAATCTCTTCGCTCAGCACCTGGTAGGCTCTAGGCCCGAGCCGTTCCTGCAAGACCAATATGACATCATCGTAGCTCAAGAACGCGTCGAGGACGCTCACTCCATTCCGGTACAGCAATTCCGTAATGAAGGATGCGATTCCAGGCAGTTTCTTGGCCGAGACAGACAGCTGGATCGTGATCTTGGCCAAATCCCTAACAACCGTAGTCTCGTGGTCCCCTCCCAGTGCCTCCTCAAGAAGTTCCGCGTCTTCCTCCTCGGCGATTAGCTTGACGGAGTTGGACAACTGGAAGATGTAGGGAATGGCGTTGAATCTTTCCTCCAGCTTCAGGAAGTCTTGCAATATCTGACGATGCTGGGCAGACTTCGCCTCGACTCTCACTTCGACCATCCGTCCGGCGAGGTCCAGCTTGGACCCCTTCAGGCTAGCAGACATTTCTTCAATCCTCCCTTCACCCAGCCCGTCCGAGAACCTCTTGATTGCGACCACGATGGTTGCCGCTTTGGCCTTCCTCCCCGTCAACTCCTCCACCTCTGGTGAAATCCTGGACGCGAGCCGGTGATAATTGACTATTTTGAGTTTCAAGGATTCGAGAACGATGTAATTCCTTGAGATGACCGTTGAGACGGCTTCACTAACCGGAACCCCGCTTACTTTGGATGGCGGCGCCGAAACTCTACCCACAGAGTCGACGACCACGAGTGGCGTGTAATAAACATACCATCGTAATTAGATACACATATATACTGTCACAAGTATACCAGAATTGAAATACCATGATAACAACAAACATGAATCCAACAACCATCACCGCCTCTGTTCAGCCGAAGATGCTCGGTCAAGTGACTGAGCAGCTAAAGCACACTCAGGGAATAACCTACTTTTCACCACTCGCCGGCCGGTTCGATCTCGCGATCGAGCTAAAGGCCGCGGACCAGAAGCAGACCTACGACCTGGTCAACAAGATCCGGTCCATATCCGGGATCACGAGCACAAGAACCTACTCGCCATTCGAAGGCTTCACCAACGGCAAGAACGTTCAGGCAACTGACGCTCTGGCGCTGGTCCTATTGCAAGTCAACGAGAATGTGCAGAAGGTCCTCCAGTCACTGGAACAGCACCCACAAATCCGCAATGCATCCGTCGTACCGGGCGAATTCGACATCCTAGCGACTGTATACGGAAAGAACCACGAAGAGATCCTTTCCTCAGTTTCAAAGATTGCCGAAGTGCAGGGCGTAGAGTCAAGCGAGACGCTGTTAGCCTACAAGCCCATCTGGGCCTAGGCTCCGTTTTTTCTTTGTAGAAGGTCAGAGCCCAACTGGTCAGGGAACAGATAGCATAGTAGAATTACAATGCGGTCTATGGCTCGAAAGTTGTTTTATTTCGTAGGTTGTTCCGAGCGTTCGTTCGATCAAGTCTGCGATATTACATACGCGACAACGGACATCGAGGTCTTCGGTGCTTCTCCTACCACTCGCAATCGCGTTGTAGAACGCAATACCTTTACCTTCAACCTCTTTCTTACCGCCACCGTTCTTATGATCAATCTCTAATGTTCGCACACCGGTGCAGCCACATCGTACATGACGAGCACCACCACAGAGTTCCATCGCGCGCATCCTGAGTTTCTGTCGGTACCCGGCCTGTCATTTGATCCGATATTCGTAGGAGTCACGCGCTTGCCAGAGCGAGGACTGGGCTAACGAGGCAGGCGCTGATCGCTCCTCTCACCACCGGTATCTTCGGCTCGTACCAGCTTGTGTCGTTCGTGATCCTCTCGAGTTCGAGGCGCAGGAAGGCCCTGAGCGAGAGGGCTATGTGGGCGAGCTGCTTGATCGCCTCCCTCACCTGAGACTTCTTCATCCCGCAGCGCTGTTTGATGCCCCTGTGGTATTCTTCGACCCCCCAGCCCCGGCGTGCTCCCTGAGCCTCCAGAGCATGGAGTCGACGTAACGGTGCTGCCTCCCCAGGTTCGCCGCGATCTCCTTCTCCGTCAGCCCCGGGTTCTCCCTCAAGACCTTCACCATCTTCGCGTCCAGGGTGGGGTTGGGTGAACGCCTCCCAGGCGACCGCCTCGGGCAGGTAGATCGGCTCCTTGACGTAGTACCGGTGCGGCACCCTCAATTTGTGGCGCTCAAAAGACGTACATTTGGGCCCCGAATACAACGGAAGATGTTTAACGGGCCCGGTGGGATTTGAACCCACGACCTCTGCGAGCCTAAGCTCCCTACAGCTTAGAAGGCTGCCACGCTATCCGTACTCCGCTCCCGGCTTGGATCTGCGCTACGGGCCCAACCTGCACCGCCTCAGGTTTCGACATAAGCTTTGCCACGGCGGCAAGCCTTCCGCAAAGGCCCAGAATCGGAAGGTTTTATCATGTCCGGAGCCGCTCTTCGGCCGTTGACCGCGCTCCAGCAGAGGCTGTTCGGGACAAACGGGGTCCGGTTCGTGCCAGGGGTGTCTCACGACCTCGACTTCGCTATCGGCCTGGCCGAGGCTGTCGGGACCTACTTCGGAAGCGGGGAAGTGCTGCTGGGGAGGGACGGCCGACTGTCCGGACCTGCCCTGGCGAACGCGGTCGCGTCAGGCCTCCTCAGCTCAGGGCGCGACGTCGCCGAGGCGGGGCTGGTGCCTACCCCTGCGCTCCAGTACGCGGTGAAGGCCCTCGGTTTCAGGGGCGGGGTGATGATCACAGCGTCACACAACCCTCCACAGTACAACGGCCTGAAGGTGTCCGGGCCAGACGGGGTCGAGGTCCCCAGGCTGGACGAACAGCGGATAGAGAAGATCTACTTCGACAAGTCGCAGACCAAGGCCGACTGGAAGTCGATCGGGGTGGCGAGACAGGAGGGCTCAGTGGTAAGGGCCTACCAGAGGGGCGTCCTCTCAAAGGTCGACGCGAAGGTGATAGCCGCCAGGAAGTTCACCGTTGTCATGGACCCAGGCAATGGCGCGCAGTCGGTGGCAGCGCCTTACATCGCCGAGTCCCTCGGATGCAAGGTGATCACCCTGAACTCGACGGTCGACGGGAGCTTTCCGGGGAGGGGCCCTGAGCCAACCCCTGACACCCTGAACGACCTCTCTGCGGCTGTGAAGGCTACAGGAGCAGACCTAGGTGTGGCCTACGACGGGGACGGGGACCGGTCCATATTCTGTGACGAAGGGGGAAGGGTACTCTGGGGGGACCAGAGCGGCTGCTTGATCGCAGACTTCGTCCTTGACAGGCACCCGGGAGGGACACTGGTCACGTCAGTCGCGTCCAGCCAGGCGGTCGAGGCTGTGGCCAAGAAGCACGGGGCAAGGGTGCTCCGGACCAAGGTAGGGGCTGTGGAGATCGCGAGGACCATCATCGAGCGGAACGCCGTCTTCGGCTTCGAGGAGAACGGAGGGTGCCTCTATCAGCCTCACATCGCAGTCCGCGACGGAGGTATGACCACAGCTCTGATGCTCGAATGTCTCGCAAGGAAGGGGATGGCAATGTCCAAGGTGCTGTCGTTCATGGTTCCGAAGTACTTCCAAGCCAAGACCAAGGTCGAAGTGAACCCGAAAAGGGTCGACGCGGTAATGAAGGCGGTCGAGAAGCATGCAAACGGGGAGGTCGAGAAGGTCGATGGCCTCAAGCTATGGACTGGCATCCACTCCTGGGTACTAGTCAGGCCGAGCGGGACCGAACCGATAGTAAGGATTTTCGCCGAGTCGGATTCCCAGGAGGACGCGGAGCACCTGGTCAACAGGTTCGCGAAGGTCGTGAAGTCAGCGACGGCCTAGATGGGTCCATCCCACGTCCCTGATTGCTTTGAGCCTCCCCTCTACCTCCAGCGCCACCTCTTTCTGCTTCGTCGTGCGTCCCACGACTGTCAGCTCTCCCCCCGCCTTCTTCACGGCCCTCTGGGCTGCCTGAACCTCTTGTGCTCTGACGGTCCCTACTATCACATACTCCTCTCCTCCCTCGAGTATCAGCCTGTCGCCGTCCAGCCCGTTGGTGTCAGCGAAATCCCTCACCCCCGCTGCGGCGGGGAGCCGTTCGACCACGAAGCCCACGCCGCTCGCTCGGGCCAGCGTGTGGATGCTCCTGGCCAGTCCGTCGCTCGAGTCCATGGCAGATGTGAGGTAAGGCGCCAGGGCGGCGCCGACCTCGAGGCTTGGCTCAGGTTCGAGGACGCTCCTCCTCGCCTCCTGTTCGAACCTCGCTTTCGCTTTGGCGCCGCCCAACATGATGCTGAGCCCGGCTGGGGGGAGCCCGAATGCTCCCGTGACCACCAGCGCGTCCCCCGGTGAGGCCCCGCTCCTGTCGACCACCCTCTTCGCGAACCCCACCATGGAGCACCCGACTATCAGTTCCTCCGCTTCGTTGGTATCCCCTCCGACGAGGTGAACCCCCCACCTTTCCGCTGCGTCCCTCAGCCCCAGCGCCACCATCTCCACGTCCTCTTTGTCCACCCCCCTTCGGAGGCCTAGGGAAATCATGAACGAGTCTGGCCTCACGCCTTTGGACGCGAAGTCGCTGACGCACATAGCCACGGCTTTCCTCGCGGCCTGCCTGTACGTCATCCCGGCAGGCACGTCGGTGTGCTCCACCAGCATGTCTGTCTTCAGGACCACCCGGCCTCTCTTGGGAGGAACGACCGCGACGTCGTCGCCTATCTGGCTGTATCCTTTCGGGGGCGTCCCAGCGGCCTTCGACATAGCCGCTATCACCTCGAACTCGTCGGGCATGCTATGACCCCCGCCCGTCCAGTTCCCTGGCGAAGTCCTCGGCGATGCTCTTCGCCCTGGCGACCGACGGAGCCTCCGCCGAGACCCTGACCACGTCCTCGGTCCCCGAGGGACGCATCAGGACCCAAGCTCGACCGGGGAGGGCGATTTTTAGTCCGTCGATGAGGTCAGCGTGATCATATTTGCGAGCCAAGGCCTTGAACGCCTTCTCCGCCTTCTGCCTGGGGATGCGGAGGGCGACCCTCTCCTGGTGGTATGACGGGACCGATGAGTACAGGGCGTCCCCCTCCTCTCGCAGGGCCTTGATGATTGTCAGGGCCGCCAGCAGGGAGTCCCTGCAGAAGTTGAAGTCGCCGTCGATCAGCCCCCCGCTGCTCCCTTCCCCTCCGAGACGGGCTCCCGCCTCTTTCATAGCCCGCACGACGTTGGCCTCCCCCACCTTGGACCGGAGCACCCTGCAGCCAGCCTTCGCGGCGATGTCATCTACCGCCTGGGTGGTGTCCGTCGATACGACCACCTGCCTCTCCCGCGTCTCTAGGATGAGTCGCTGGAGCGCGAGGGTCAGCATGTAGTCTCCGCTCCTCTTCTTCCCTGACGAGTCCACTATGACGAGCCTGTCCCCGTCGCAATCGAAGCCCAACCCTATGGCGCGCCCTTTCTCCTTAACCGTCCGGCGGAGAAGGACGAGGTCATCTGCGACGGGGTCCACGGTACGCGTGAAGACGGAGTAGGTGTCATTGAGCGAGACGACCTCGCACCCCAGCCGCCGCAGAAGGGGGACAGCGTGGGCGATGGCCGCCCCCCCTCCAAGGTCTACCACCACCCTCACCCCTTCGCAGGACCCCTCCCCGTACCTCGCGGCCAGGCTGTCGACATAGCCCGGTTTCACCGGCCGCCCCCACCGCCCCCCGACGGACCATCTCCCTCCAGCCAGCTCGCTCCCGATTACTTTCTCGAAAGTCTCTTTGCCGATTCCGGCGCCTCCCGTTATGAACTTCAAGCCGTTGTACTCGGGCTCGTTGTGCGAGGCGGTGACCATCACGGCCGCGACCCCCCTCGTCCTGCTCTCCCTGAAGAGAGCCGGCGTGGAAATCACCCCATAATCAATGACCGTCCCGCCCGAAGACATGACGCCAGCGGCGACCGCCCTGCAGATCGCCGGCCCCGTCTTCCTCGTGTCCCTTGCAAGGAGGAACTCCTTCCCTCCGGTGGCCGCGGCGAAGTTGGAGGCGTACCTAGCAACGTCCGCCAGCGAGAAGTCCTGGTTCAGAATCCCTCTGATGCCGCTTAGAGAGGCGATCACCCGAGTCCCCCCTAGTCTGTCATGGGCGGCACAACGTAAGCGTATCCCTGGGGTTCCTCTGCGCGCTCGTGTGAACCAATCTTCACCGTGACAATATGACTTTTTGAGTTCGGAACTTTTGATTGGCCGTCGGCCCTTTCAGAATCCAGCGTGAGAGTGACGTCATTTAAGGTAAGGAGGGGCGCAGCCGTGGGGGAATACAAGCTATCGGAGGTCTTTTCGGGGCTCGAGTCCTCCCCTGCCCTCTCGAAAGTGTTCGGCTCCAAAGCCCAGATGACCAAGATTCTGAGGCACCTGAAGACGAGGGTGGAGCGCAGCGACTCGGGGCTCTGGCTGGATAGGGACACGGGCACGATATGCATAGGCTCCAAACACCTCGCTACAGCCAAGGCAGACTTCCTGTACCTGGATGCCATTCACGTCCTCGTGCACGTCAGGCAGTTCCTCGAGGGGAAGGAACTCTACGACCAGGCCTTCGAGTACGTGGAAAGGCCGACTGAACTGGAAGCGTATAGGACGACGGTAGCCGAGGCGAGGCGTGTGGGCATGGAGGAGGACGAAATCCTGAGGTACTTGAGGATGGACGCCGTCGACGACTCAGAGCTGGGGAAGCTGATGGAGAAGATCGGCGTCAGGGCTCGCCGCTGAATACGCACGTTTGCGGCTGAAAACCCCGCTAGATCTTCTTTGCAGGTATTCCTGGCTTGACCAGGTTCTTCATGTCTAGGACCGACTCTATCTCCTTGGGGGTGAGTCCCAGTTCCTTTAGCGCGGGCCTGATCGCCGCCCCCTTCGCAATCTTCTTCCCGAGGGCCGACGCCTTGTCGTATCCTATCTTCGGTGAAATCAGGGTGACTAGTGCCTGGCTCGTCTCCGCGTAGTTTTGCGCTCTTGCCTTCATCGGTACGACGTGGTCTATCACAAGGCTCGCGACCTTGCGCAGCGCCTCAGAGAGCAGCTTCGCCTGTAGGACCAGGTTGTAGCCCATCAGGGGGACCCCCATGGCAAGCTCGAACTCCCCGAGGGACGCCGCCACGGCGTTCGCGCTGTCCAGCCCTGCGACCTCAGCCGACGCCAACAGTGCGCTCTCCACAGTTACCGGGTTCGTCTTCCCGGGCATGATGCTGCTCCCAGCTACCTCTTCCTGGGTCGGTATGTCGATCTCCCCCAGGCCGGTAAGCGGGCCGGAGAACATGAGCCTGAGGTCCTGACAGAGTCTGTAGAGGCCTATGCTCACCGTCCTCATAGCTCCGCTCAGCGAGGACATGTCGGTCAGCAGGCGGGTGGGTCTAAACTTATTCCTCGCGCTCCTGAACCGGAGCCCTGATAGTCGGGCTATCTCTGAGGCCACCATTCCTCCGAACTTGGGGTCCGTGTTGATTCCGGTCCCTACCGCGGTCCCCCCAATTGGGAGCTCGAGCAGGTGGCGCATTGTCTCGCGTACCAGCCGGGTGTCCCTTGAGAATTCGTCCGCGTAGGCCCCAAACTCCTGCCCCATGGTCACCGGAAGGGCGTCCCTGAGGTGAGTCCTCCCAGCCTTGTACACCTTTGCGGTCTTCCTGGATGCCTTCTCCAGGCTCCGGCTCATGTCTCTGAGTGCGGGGATAAGTTCGCGTTCCACCGCCACGGCAGCTGCGACCCTCACTGCGCTCGGCCCGACGTCGTTGGACGACTGCCCCATGTTGACATGGTCGTTCGGATGGACTTTCTTGCCAAGCTGAGCGGACGCGAGCTCTGCGAGCACTTCGTTGGCGTTCATGTTCAATCCAGTCCCCGAGCCCGTCTGGAACACGTCCACGACGATGGACTGGTCGTGCGCTCCTTCCATCAGCTCCCTCGCCTTCGAATGGATGGCCTTCCCTATGTCATCGTTCAGGAGCCCGAGCGCCATGTTGGACTTTGCAGCTGCGAGCTTGATCGCGCCTACGGCCCAGATTACCTCGCGCGGGAACCTCGTGCCCGTGCTGAGAAACACCCGCTTCGAACCCTCCACATATTTCAATGTGGGGTGGGAGGAAGAGGCGTCTGCTCTTAAGTTCTTGTCCGAATCAGCGCCCGCCGCAGCCGCAGGATTCTCCTACGGGGACGTTTGGGTTCTGGAGAAGGAACCCGCGGCTGGAGTCTCTGTGATAGGTAGGGAGACCAAGATTGACCTGGTCCCCTGGCTCACGGCATCAGTCTGAACCCATAGTATCGGCTTCTCGTCAAGGCTTTGGCTGAATCGGGCTCACCGGGACAAGGCCTTTTATCTGATGAGAGAGAGCGAAATGTGGCTATGTGGCGAAGGAGAATCCTCCGGATTTCAATGACGCGAAGGCGACATTTCATCGGGATTCTGCCGCTGTTATCGGCGTTGCCTTTGGGCTCGTCATTGCCGCTCTGGCCATCGCCTTCGCAGTCCCAAGCGTCCAATCGCCAGCTGCATTGTATGGTCTGGGTGTCATAGCATTTGCCCTGGTAGTGGTGCTAGGTCTTGCTATTTGGAAGATGTTAGAGTACGATGCCAGGAAAGTAGGAGCTGCGCAAAAGAAGCAGAAGACCTAAACCCTGATACTTTGGCGTTCCATGAGAGAAGACTTCCTCGGCCTCCCCATGTCCCGAGGGACTCCCCCGATCGTGCATGTGCGGTAAATTCCCAATCGAGTACCAGCGGCCAATCCAGTACCAAAAACGGCGCTAAACGCGCCATTCAAGGACCGGGGCGTGGGAATCCTCCGTGGTGCTTTTATCCTGCACAGCCGATGAGGATGCTACATTGGCTGCCGGAGCACCGGAAAAGGGCCGGAATCGAATGCCCCGGGGTTCGATACCAAGCACATATTCATACATCACTGCACGCATAGTGTTGAATAGCCCTCACTCCGTCGATAGGATGAGGGTATTGCTGACGAAGGTGCAATGAGCCTCGCCGGCCATGCGGTCCATCCGTCGCGCTCTCTCGATAGCGGCATTCGGCGTGAAGCCGCAGTACTGGCCCAGTTGACAGCCACCGGAACACGACGATTCACGCGGTATCGCTTAAGTAATGTGGGTCCTTAGACTTCCGAATTCAATGTCGGAAACGGCGGCGCCAATCCTTCCCCCTGCGTTCAAGGAACCCCAGATTAACCTCTACGTGAGCGACATCGAGAGATCGCTCCGATTCTACCGCGACCTCTTGGGATTCATCGAGACCTTCCGAACACCAAAAGATGGGCCCCCAGTTCACGTCGAATTGCAACTGGGCCCCCTCAAGTTGGGCGTTGTGACAGTCGAGGCCCTGAAGCGCGACCACGGCATTTCCGGGGGTGGAGGACCTCCGCGTGCGGAAGTAGTTCTTTGGGTGGACGATGTCGACGCGGCGTACTCGTGGCTGACCGCCAAGGGTGTTCCTTCCCTCAGCCTACCTCACAACTTTGGCGGCATTCTGCGCGGCGCATGGGTTGGAGATCCTGATGGAAACCTGGTGCAGATTGTCAATCGACGTGCTCAACGCTGACGTCTATTCATACCCGTCACGGCGAGTACACGCTGGACTAGCTTATGGGATTTTGTCCCGCTCTCAGGGGGACATGGAATGCCTATACCAGCGATCTTGGTAGAACGCGGCGGCCTTGATTCAGGAAGGGAAGTAGTTTCAGCCACCCCAGGGCTCCTTTCAGGTGATTGCATGGTGAACATTTATATGTAAGAAATTTCCTACAAACCACGCATGGCCGGAAGTCCCTCACAACTCAGAACAGTTACCGTATCCGAAAAGGGGCAGGTGGCTATACCCGTCGATATTCGAAGGCGGTTGAACATACGGAAGGGTCAGACATTGGTGCTTCAGGTGAGCGATGAGAAACTGTTGATTGCCAAATCCGAAGACGTTTCTCGGCTGATGAATGACGACTTCAAACACCTGCTTGCGCTTTCGGAGAAAGGCGCTAAGGCGCTATGGGAGAACGAACAGGATGCCATTTGGGACCATGCTTGAAAGCGGGGAAGTGGTGCTGGTCCCATTTCCTTTCACCGACCTCTCACAAATCAAGCGCCGTCCGGTTCTTGTCTTGTCGAGTCAGAAGCATAACAGAACCTCCAAGGATTTCATCTCCTGCGGCATTACCTCGAATCTCGAGAACCGCAGAAACTCTGTGCTTCTCGACCCTTCAGAGATGACTGAAGGTTCCATTCCGGTTCGAAGTCGGATAAAGTATGACAAAATCTTCACATTGGAGAAGGGTTTGGTCCTGAAAGGGCTCGGAAAGGTTTCTCCCCAGAAGCTTGCCAAAGTCAAGAACGGACTGATTTCTCTCCTTGGATAGCCTCGCCAGGAATGCCTCGTATCGGGTTCAAAGATCGATACCGGTTCTGACACGGTTTTCCTACCGATTCCCGTCGGAATCGAACCCGTTGGAGTGCGTTTCTGTCACGACTTTTTCAGTGGCGGATAAATACCGACCAGACCATATCACTCAAGAGAGAATGCCCAACGGGAGGCCAAGGGTTGGTATCTGGGCCGACTCGAACCCTTGGCCTCTAATGTCCGAACCTCCAGTCGAGGTGGCATATGCGGTAAATTCCCAATCGAGTACCAGCGGCTAATCTAGTACCAAAAACGGCGCTGAATGTGCCAGTCAAGCACTAGCGAAGTGCCAGCAAATCCAAGGTTGGGGCATAAATATCGCGTCCCTTGCAGTATGTGCAATGAACGCGCCAAGACTGACGGAACTGATTCCGACTAGTGCCCGCCGCAGCCGCAGGAATCCGAACGAATATTCGGGTTGTCTATCTTGAATCCTGTCCTTTGCAGCCCATCGATGTAATCGATCTTCGACCCCCTGAGAACCTCTGCGTCGCCCTTGGCGGCCATCACCTTGAGCCCGTCGACCTCTTCCACGACGTCTGTGGTCCCGGGCTGCCTTTCCAGGCTCAGCGCGTACCTGTACCCGCCGCTGCAGGCACATCCGCCCCCCTGGTAGACTTCTATCTTCAGATATGCATCCGTCGCCTTCTCCTGTTCCAGAACCTCGCCAATCTTCTGCCTGGCGACGGGTGTCATCACTACAAGTGGTTGTACCTGCTGCATCTTAAAGAACGCTTGCGCACGGCTTTCTATTTAATGCTTCCCTCGCAGGCCACGGACGGGTCGGCGGTTGGCTTCACAGACTTTCCTCCCTGTCGACTCGCGGCTGACGACTCAGGCGGTTGCCTGATGAAAAGACAAAGACGCACCACGCTCCACATTGACTTCTGAAAATCAGGAGTCATGAAGATGGAGTCGGCGATGCGCCCCTCGGCTGCCGAAGTGTAGACCCATAGTAATGAAGGCTGTAGCCGCAGTCGCACCCCTGTAGGACACTGCCCCATCGGCGGCTGAGGGCTCTTCGTCACTATGTGCTTCTTGGTTCGTACGTCAGACTAGATTGACATGGCTGGACGATGTCTATCTAGCAGCCACGAAGGACACTGCGCCGACGGCAAAGACGGCTCTCCTGAACTCCGCGCCCCTCATCCACTTGGCTCACTCTTCGCCCTTCGCCGCAAAGTGATATCCCCAGATCAGGATGAGACCCACCATCACCGCCCCGACCAGCAGCGACCCCAGGGCCAGCGGCCATCCGTCGCTCCCCGACCCGAACACGATCGGGAACGGCCCTATGAACACAGCCCCTCCCACCGAGGTGCTCCCATCACCCAGTGTGGCGGCGAACACCATCCCAAACCCGACGGCAACCATCAGTAAGCCCGCCGCGAGCAACGCCCCTCTCACCTGAGAGCCCCCAGGATGTAGACCAACATCAGGACCAGAGCCAGGGCGATAGCGATGCTGGCCCACCTCGCGTCAGAGCCGAAGACGATTGGAACCGGCCCTAGCATGACGACTGCGCCCCCTCTAACCCTTCCTCTCTCACCCCGGGCGCCAAAGAGCGACGAAGCGAACACGAACACCAGCCCTGCCACGATGAGAAACACCCCAGCGATGACGAGCTCCGCCACGGGCGCTCTTTTGCGCCCCTGCCGCTAAAGGTTTTTGCGGGGGTCGGGACTGAGAACAAGGCCCTTGGCAGAATATCGGTGGTGCGAAAGGTGCGGGACGAGGACAGAGCACGATGCTGTGGTCGACACAAGGGACTACAACCCCAGGGGGAGAGGTCTCTACAGATGCAAGAAGTGCGGCAGGGTAAAGTCCATGCGCCACCTTCGTCCCAGTTCAGAGATAGGGTACTGATTTTCACACCCTGTAGCTGGATTCACAACTATGTGCTAAGACCTTGTTATATACACGCATCTTTTTGGCATGTTCCGATGGGCAGCACCCAGCCTGACGAAAAGAAACAGACAGTATTCGTCAGAGAGAGCACGGGCCTAGTGAAGAACGTCTCCTTCCTCGACAGCATCGCGCTCAACTTCAGCAACATGTCCGTAGGGCCACTGCTCACCACCGTGGCCGGTTCTGCGGCGGCGACGCTGCTGTTCGTCAACGTGGCGGGGCTAAACCTGGTGGTCGCCTCCATGATCGCCTTCGGGCTGTCCATACCACAGATAATCGTCTACACCATGATGTCCCGCCGGTATCCGAGGGCCGGGGGCGACTACGTCTGGCTGTCCAGGAACTTCGGCGGGTTCGCCGGAAGCACCCTCTCATTTTGGGGATACACGATGGAGACCCTGGCTTTCATAGCTCTTGTAGCCATCCTGCTGGACTACTCGATTGGTGGGGTTGGCGCGGAGATGGGCTTCGCCTACGGCTTCCCCACCACTTCGTGGACGGTGCTCTTCAGTCCAGGCTTCTGGCAGTTCGCGGTAGGTGCCATCGCATTCACCATCGTGATAGCCATTAACATCGTGAAGCCGAAGGCGGGGTACAAGCTCGTCACCGTCCTGGCGGCCTTCGGTGCAGTAACGCTCGTCGTAGCCATGGCTGTCATCCTCGCAGGCGGGCACTCCGCGCTCGTGAACTATGCCGACGGCACGGGCGCCTACGCAGGCAACAACAACGTCGCCCTCAACGGCACCGGTTCCTACAGCGCGGTCGCTTCGACCTACCAGCCATCCGGCCTCCCATTCGACCTTAACTTCGGCAACATGATCTACATGATGCCCGTGATGTTCGCTTTCATCTATCCTTGGCTCAACGCGGGTCCCGCGGTCGCTTCTGAGATGAAGGGCTCCCGCGCGCTGAAGTGGAACGTCCCAGCTTCGGCGGTAATCACGTTCATCTTCGCTACCTCGACTTTCGCAGTGCTATACTACGTAGGAGGCATGCCGTACATCAACGGCCTCTTCCACGACTACGCCTATCAGTCAACCATCGGCCCGAACTTCTTCTCCATCGCCATGGGCATCGCGAACAACCAGTGGGTCGCCTGGGTCATCGGGCTTGGATGGGTAGCTCTGCAGTTCGCCGTCATAGCCTACGCGGTGATAATCTTCTCGAGGTATATCCTGGCCCAGTCTCTGGACAGGTTCCTCCCGGCCAGGCTGTCCTATGTCAGTTCCAGGTTCGGGTCGCCCGTCGTAGCGATGCTCATCGACTGGGTCATCACAGTCTCTCTGATAGGCATCACGGCCTACTACTACGGGACTATAGCAGGGATATTCGGAGCGATAATAGCCTCGATGATCTACTTCATGTTCGTAGGCCTCGCTGCGGTCGCGCACGCCGTCAGGAAGGAGTCGGGTTCGTCCAGGGGGCTCCTCGCCCTGGCAGGGTCCCTCAACGTATTGGTGTTCGGCTTCGTCGCATACCAGTTCCTCTCCAATCCCGGCTTCACCGGCCTCAACAACATCACATACGCATATTCCATAGGCACCCTGGTCGCCGGCGCCCTCATCTACCTGGCCTCCAGCTGGTACCACAAGAAGAGAGGGATGGACATCTCTATCAACTACAAGGAACTCCCTCCAGAGTAACCCGACCACAATGATAGAGGACCCGGTTCTCCTCAACGACTGGCACCCCATCGCCAGGTCGATCGACGTCCCTGAAGGCGCGATCCTCCCCGTCCGACTGCTCGGCGAAGACCTGATCGCCTGGCGAGTCCACGGCGCCGTGAAAGTCTGGCAGGACCTCTGCATCCACAGGGGGACCAAGCTTTCCCTAGGCCGCCTCCAGGGCGACCTGCTGGAATGCGCCTACCACGGCTGGACCTACGACCAGAGCGGAGGGTGCGTGAAGATGCCCGCCCACCCGGAGCAGAAGCCGCCCCAGAAGGCGAGGGTGAGGACATACTCTTCCACAGAGCGCTATGGCCTGGTATGGGCGTGCCTAGGAAAGCCGGGGCGCGACGTCCCAGAATTCGAGGAGTGGGGGGCCGACTCCTTCAGGAAGGTCCCCTGCGGCCCCTACCGCTACCGCGCCAGCGGTCCCAGGGCAGTGGAGAACTTCCTCGACGTCGCCCACCTGCCGTTCGTGCACGGGGGAATCCTCGGCGAAAGGGCCCACGCTGAGATCCAGGACTACGAGGTCACGGTGTCGGAGGAGGGTATCGTAGCCCGGGACGTGAGAATCTGGCAGCCTGACCCCGATGGCACGGGTGTGGGGAAGGACGTCAACTACACCTACAAGGTGCTACGCCCCCTCACCATGTACCTCACCAAGGCGTCCGTCGAAGGGAACTTCTCGATATTCGCGGCTGTCTGTCCCGCCGACGAGTTCGAGTCTGTCGCCTGGTTCTGGATCGCCATGGACTACGGCCAGGAAATCCCTGAAGGCGAGATCATCGCGCGCCAGGACGAGATCACCGGGCAGGACATACCTGTTGTCGAGTCGCAGCGCCCCGAGCGGCTCCCGCTCGACCTCCAATCAGAGCTCCATCTCAGGTCCGACAGGATCGCCGTGGCGTACAGGAAGTGGCTCCGCAGCCTGGGCCTGTCCTTCGGGACCGCCTAGGGAAGGCCTGCAGGCCAGCATCTCGGCACGACAGAAGAGAGCCAGCGGCGAGCATCGATCTCGCGACCTTTCGCTTACGAGGCGAACGCTCTACCAGGCTGAGCTACGCTGGCTCGAGTTCGGCCCCGCTTGTCATGCAATAAAGCCTTGACCCGGATGCAAGGCTCATCTGACCAGGTGGAGGTACTTCAGGCCCGTGCCCGTATTGTACAGGAGCGCCCCTTCGTCCCTGGCGACCGCGCCTGTCTCGAGGAGCCTGCGATATCCCGCGAGCGTGGCTGCACCCTCTGGGCTCGCAAACACGCCCTCCCTCGCGAGCGACTTCATCGCCTCGACTATCTCGGGGTCGGGGACGGCGACTGCGCCTCCCCCGCTCTTGCGAAGCACGGCCACCATCTGCTTCCCCGCGAACGGTCTCGGCACCCTGAGTCCTACCGCGACCGTCGTACCGTCATGGAAACCAGGGTCGGGGGCCTCTCTCCCAGAAGCCAAGGCGTCTACAATCGGCGCGCAAGCTTCTGGCTGGACGGAGAACATCCTGGGCCTCCCGCTCCCCAGGAGCCCAAGCTTTTCCATCTCATCGAACGCTTTCCACATACCCATCAAGCCCGTCCCGCCACCGGTGGGGTAGACTATCGCCCCTGGGAGCTCAAAGTCCGTCTGCTCGGCGATCTCGTAGCCCATCGTCTTCTTCCCCTCCAGTCTGTAGGGTTCCTTGAGGGTGGACATGTCGAAGTAACCATCCATCTCCGTCCTCATCCTCGCCCCGGCGTCCCCTATGTTCCCTTCTACCTGTACCACTTCCGCGCCGTATTGGATGCACTCTTTCACTATCGACTGCGGTGTCTCTGTGGGCATGAAGACCCGGGCTGCCAACCCTCCACGCGCGGCGTAGCAGGCCAGGGCCGAGCCAGCGTTCCCCGCGGAGGGGACTGCCAGTTTCGTCAGGCCGAGATCCTTCGCCTTCGACACGGCCACCGCCATCCCTCTCGCCTTGAAGGTGCCCGTGGGGATGAGCCCGTCGTCCTTGAGGAGCAGCCCAGATTTCAGCCTCACCACCGGGGTCATGCCTTCCCCCAGCGTCACCACGTTCTGGGGGTTGATATCTGGGAGGACTTCGAGGTATCTCCAGAGGGTCTTCTCTCTCCCTCTGAGGCTCTGACGGGTGAGCGTCTCTTTGGCCTTCTCATAGTCATACAGGCAGCTCAGAATCGAACCGCAATCAGGGCACGTGCCGAGCGTCCTGTCTTGGGAGAATCCCTTTCCGCAGGAGACGCATCTGACCTCCAGGATGGTGGATGCCCCAGCAGCTCGTTCCCTGCTGCTCATCATCCACGCGCGCGTCTGTTCTGGTCATTAACCCTTCGCAGGCTTTTTAGAACGTTGGTCGAAGGCGACGCTCGCGCGGGGGTCGCCCAGCATGGTCAACGGCGTGGGACTGAGGCTCCCATCCCTTAGGGGTTCGAGGGTTCGAATCCCTCCCCCCGCACCAGATGCCGCCTGACAAGACCTTGTTTCAAGACAGGTGGTCGTGCCGAGTATGAACCTCCGACTTCGTGTCGGGCTCCCTGCGGGGTAAGATTGGCCAGCGGCCCAGCCAAGGTTTAATCCACAGCCTGACGGCGACAGCCGCGTGAAGAGCAGGGAGGGATACGTGTCCGTTCTAGGGTTCGACCTCTTCTACCGGCAGTTCGGCGACCCCGTGAAGGGGGACGTCCTCGGCCTCCATGGAGGCCCCGGGGCTACCCACGACTACCTGCTCCCTCTGTCGGACCTGGCGGAGCACGGCTACAGGGTGACCCTCTACGACCAGCTCGGCTGCGGGCGGTCGCAGGTCCCGAATGACCCTGCCCTGTTCGTGCCGGAGCGCTACGTGGAGGAGGTCGACGCATTCAGGAAGGAGATGAAGCTGGGCAGGCCTCACTTCATAGGCTCCAGCTGGGGCGGGATGCTCGCGATAGCACATGCGCTGAAGTACCAGAGGAACATGTCGACGCTGACAACCGTGGGCGGCCTTCACAACGTCCCTCTCACAATAAGAGAAATGCAGCGGATGAGGAGGAGACTCCCCGCCGGGGTCCAGGCTACGATGGCGAAGCACGAATCGCTTGGGCAATACGACAACCAGGAGTACGCCGACGCGGTCATGGTCTATTACAGGAAGCACCTGTGCAGGCTGGACCCCTGGCCTGCCGAAGTGAGCTACTCCATGGAACACATCAGCAAGCCCGTGTATGGAACGATGAACGGCCCGAACGAGTTCACCATAATAGGCGACATACGTTACTGGGACGTAACCGATCAGCTCCGCACCATAAGGGTCCCGACCCTGGTCCTCGGAGGGAAGTACGACGAGGTGTCTCCCGTGGTCGCCCGTGAGATCCACAAACACGTGAAGGACTCAGAATTGACCATCTTCCCGAAAAGCTCCCACATGGCCTTCTGGGAAGAGCGAAGCGCGTTCATGAAGAGAGTCCTTCGCTTCCTACGCTCGCACGGCGCCTGACGTCCCGCGGCCTTCAGAAGCCCTGCTCGTCGTGCTCTTCACTGCAGCCATCAGGGGTACTTACGGCGGTGCATCAGGGCGGGGCAGCTGTTTTTGTCGGCCCGGTCGCAGATCTTTCAGCTGCCTCGAACTCCCTCACCGAGCTCTCCTGCCTACGCTCGACAAACTCAGGTTTCAACGACCGCAGGGCGGCTATAGCCTCGTCGGCCCCCATGTGGCGTGTCCTAATGAGATACGCGGCCAGCACGCACCCAGTCCTCCCTTCCCCTGCGAGGCAGTGCACCAAGACCGTCTTCCCTTCCTTCCTGCGGTCTAGGATGAACCCTACCGCCCTCTTCATGGACTCGACGGTCGGGGGGAGGTGGTCGCGCATCGATACGTGCCCCATGTCCAGGGGGAACCCAGCTGTCCACGCCGCCGGGAGCGGTTGCTCCGTGAGCGTGAGGACGCTGTCTACGCCGTTCCTCACCAGCCATCCTATCTGCTCTCTGGACGCGGGGTACCCAGACCCCGCGAGTGAAGTGTCTTCGGCCCAGACGAAACCAGTTGGTTTGTCAGCCACAACAGCTCTGAGCCTCCTTAGGAAGACCCCTCCGGCGCCCAAATCGGGCCTTCCCTGTCCCCCCCGCTCTAGAACCTTTAGGCTTCGACTACTTCGAGGCGCCCGTAGCGTCCGACGTTGAGCCTCAGCTCCCCGCGGAAGCTGTTCGTGTAGCCGTTGGTTATCCTTACCTTGGACCCCTGCTTCACCATGTCGATTTGGTCGTCCCAGAGTGAGAGCTTGATCTGGCCCGTGTCGTCCTTCAGCATGCAGTCGGCCACCCTCGCCTCGCCCCCGGTCCTCAAGTTGACGTTTCGTGGCTCTGCCATCTCGACTATCTCGCCCTCTGCGTCGACCCTCCTCATGCCGTCGCGCAGATCGTGTATGTTCATACGAATAGACGGGCGCAGGACAGCATTATTTAACATTGAAGTGCCAGTGGCGCCTCCGGAAACCGTTTAATGAGAAAGAGTTAGGCTGCCCCACCAGTTGACAGCAGGTCCCGCAGAAGCCGGTCTCCTCATCCTGGCGTTCGCCGCGCCTTTCCTCCTCCTAATGGCTCTGTTCCCATCCTATCTCAGGGCCCTCACCAGGCTGGGGCGGGTGGCCGACGACGCCCACAAGAACCCCCCGACCAAGGTCCCCATGCCCGCCGGGCCCCTGCTCTTCGCCGGCCTGGCGGTCGGCGAGTTGGCCGTGGCCATCGGCTTCCGGACCTTCGTCCCGGTGGCGGTGGCGGCCGGGGCCGGGGTGGCCTTCGTCGTCGGGCTCGTCGACGACCTCTATGTCCTGGGGGGGAAGACAAAGCCGGCTCTGCTCCTCCTCGCGGGCATAGCCTTCGTCTCCGTGTCCGTCCTGCAGCCCACGCTCTACCGGGCAGACATCTTCTTCCCATTCCTGGGGGACACCGCTCCTCACTTCATCATCTACACCGTCCTGGCGGTGGTCGCCTTCCCTGTGGTCGCCAATGCGTTCAACATGATGGACGCGTTCAACGGCGAGATATCGTGGTTCACTCTGCTCACTTCGCTAGCCCTGCTGGTCGGGGTCACCCTCCGCGTCCTGTTCCAGAGCGGCTCGTCGCCCTCCAGGGCCGCTGCTTCTCTCCCCCTGGTGGCGGTCGCGGCGGCGTTCCTGGTCTACAACCGCTACCCCTCAAAGGCCTTCGACGGCGACAGCGGCAGCCTCATGTTCGGGGCCGCCTTCGCGGGCCTTGCCGTCGTTGGAGGGGTCGAGATAGCGGCAATGATCGCCATCGTCCCTGCCATCCTGAACTCCTTCTATACGCTCTCCAGCGTCAGGGGGTTCGTCGAAAGGAGGAAGATGACGTCCAGGCCGACTTACATCGGCGATGATGGCCTCCTCCACGCTTCGATGGAGAAGGACGCGCCAAACACCCTGGTCAGGCTCGTCCTCCTGACGTCTCCGATGTCCGAACACGAGCTGGTGGCGAACATAGTGTCGCTGACCGCGGTTGCCTGCATCTTCTCTATCGTCATCTCTCTAATGACCTGGGCGATCTAGGTTGAGGCTCTTTCCTCTCTTCATAATCGAGCTCGCAGCTTTCCTGCTCATCATCCTGGAGACCTATGTTTTCTTCATATTCGTCGTCCCCCTGGGGCCTATCCCGCACTCCCTCACCGACTACACGGCCCTTGCGCTCCTCAAGATGTTCCTCATCCTCGTACTTGGCGTCCTCTGGTTCGTCGTCCTAGACGGCCTGACCAGCCTCTACGTGCGGACCAGGGTCAGGAACGCTCCCAGGCCGCCATCTTAGCGTCGAACCCCTTCCTGCTGTACACGACCTTGGCGGGGACTCCCATCACAACCTTCTCCGCCGGGACGTCTCGCGTCACCACCGCGCCCATTGCGACCACCGCGCGTCGCCCGACCGTGACGCCGGCCTTTATGACCGCCCTCGCTCCGATGACAGCTCCGTCTTCTATCGTGACGCCGACCATCTTCTTGCTCGGAGGGTACGGGTCGTTGGTCAGAACCGCCGCAGGGCCTATGAATACGCCCCTGCCTATCCTGGACTTCGGGGGGATGTACGCGCTCCCTTCGATCATGGTCCCGCTCCCCACTTTCACGTCGTAGTCGACGTGGGCCAGCGAGCCGATCTTCACGTCGTCCCCTATCTCACTCTTGGATCCTACGTAGGCGAAGTGCCACACGCGCACGTTCTTCCCGAGCTTCGCATCCGGCGCGATGAAGTTGACTACAGCCATCCTCTCACCCGAGATAGATGGGCGCCCCCGACGCGCTCGACGCCAGCACCGCCTCCGCCACCCTGAGCACGTTCAGCCCGTCCCTCCCCGTGACCAGAGGCTGCCTCCCCTCCTCGATCGCTGAGACGAACTCCTTCAGCTCGAGGGTCAGGGGCTCCTGCACCGGCCTCGTCGGGATTGTGGTCGCCTCGCCCTCGTGGATGCTGGTCTGCTGCGTCACGAAGTCGACGTCTACCACACCTCCGGAGAATACTGCGCTCAGTGTCCTCACGCGGTGAGGGGTGATCCAGTTGGTGACGAGGAACGCGGTCCTCTGGCCAGAGAATCCAAGTAGGATGGTCGCGAAGTCTTCGTGTTCCGGGGGGTCCCGCATGGACCCGACCCTCGAGTAGACCACCTTCGGCACTCCTCCGAACAGCCAGCAGGCTGTATCGATGTCGTGGACCGACGCGTCCTGCACGATACCCACGTCGCTGATCCCCGCCCCTCTTCTGTTCTCCCTATGGAACTCCAGCAAGATGAGGTCCCCGAGCTCCTTCTCTGATATCATCTGTCTCAGGGCGGTGATGGGTGGGTTGAAGCGCTCTATGAAGCCTACCGTCAGGATCCTGTCTGCCTTCTTCGCCGCGTCGATCAGGGCTTCTCCGTCTTTCAGCGTAGTCGATAGAGGCTTCTCTACGAAGGTGTGGAGCCCCGCCGCCAGCGCCTTTGTGGCGACATGGTAGTGGGTAGTGGCGGGGGTGCATATCGTGACGCCGTCCAGCCGCTCCCTCTTGAGCATCTCCTCAAGCGAAGGATACGCGGGGACGCGGTACTTCTTGGAGAACGCCCCGGCCCTGTCCACGTTCACGTCGCATACGGCGGCCAGGCACTGGAGCTCGTTCAGCACCCTCACGTGGTTCTTCCCCCAACCTCCGGTCCCCACGACGGCTATGCGCGCCAACTACCTCTGCCGCCACCAGGAAACATGATTTAGGGTTATGTCGCCCGCTCTCTCCTCAGGTCGGGGGTCGCCGAAATGAGTGTGGTCTCTTCCCCCCCCAGGCCCCTCCTGGCCGACTTCAGAGACTCGAAGTCGTCTTTGGAGCACGCGATCACCACATTGTGCTTGAGCGGGTCGAAGGGCTCCTTCCCTCCTTTGGCCCTCCCCGCGAGAAGCTCGACGTCTGTCACGTAGTCCCTCAGCCTCTGCTGTATGCTCTCGGCTACCTGCAGCCTCTCGCCGCGCATCTCATATCTGTCTAGCGTCCAGATCAGCGAGATCTTCGTCCTGCTGGCCTTCAGCTGCTTCTCCTTGAGGGCTTCCCTGGTCTCGTCAACTACGTACCTGACATAGTTGTCGAAGCTCTTCAGGGCGGCCCCAGCCAGGTACGCTACGGCTTCGCCCGCCTCTTCGCTCGCTTGGATGGCCTTCAGCTCATAGAGGTACCTCGTGAACTCGTCCAGGTAGACGCCCGAGGGGCCCTGAAGCGAGACCTTCGCCTCCCGGGCCTTCCGTGCCATCTCGATCTCAGTCACCGAGGCGACCGCTGACTTCATCACCGCCTCGGCGTACTCGAGCTCGGCTGAGAACACGTTCTGCGAGCTCTGGGAGAACCCCAGCGCCTGCAGCGGCCCCTTCTCCCTGACGCCGGCGAAGGCGACGACGGCTGGCTTCTGCTCACTCGGTCTGAGGGGCATATAGGCATAGGTGAGGGTGGCGCCGACCTGCAGCCCCGTCTGCTTCTCCACCAGCATGATGTTGTCCGAATTACCTCCAGGGCCTGAAGGGATCGCATTGACCAGGCACACCTCCCTGGACAGATACTTCGCAAGGTCCCGCAGCTTGGACCCCGCTTCGATGAGCGTCTCCTCTGACGGCCGCCTCAGCTTCGGGGTGAAGAAGACGACCTGCGCCTCCCCCAGGACCTGTTCAAGGGGCTTGAAGCTGAGGAGAGGCTCCTCTGCCATCACCGCCTGCAGGTCCGGGTTCTTCTTCAGGAAGCTCGGGTCCAGGTCCATGGCCATCTGGAGCGTCTCGTCTATGATGGTCACCTGAGCCTTGTCGACAAGATCAGCTGCCAGCCTGTACGCTTCGCTGGTGAGCCCGTACATCGCGACCTTGATCTTTGGCAAAGACTCCCATCGCCAAGCAACGGTTTGGTATTATACTTTGAAGGGTCCCCTCTGCACGGAGCCAGGCAAACGGATTAGTATGCAGCCGTGGGGTCGAGAAACGCGAGTGCCCCATGAGAGTCTGGTTCGACGTCTTGACCCCAAAACAGGTCCTTTTCTTCGGTCCCATCGTCGCCGAGCTCAGGTCCATGGGGGCGGATGTCCTGGTAACTTCGCGGAGATACAGGGAGGTCGGGCCTCTCGCCGACCGGGCGGGCCTGGAGATGACCCTAGTGGGAGAGAGGGGCCGGAAAGGGAGGGAGGACCAGCTCCTCGCAGCTACCAGGAGGCAGGAGGAGATGGTACCGCTGGTGAAGAAGTTCGGGCCGGGCGTAGCCGTCTCCACAGCGTCGGCGGTCTGCGCCAGAGTCGCCTACGGCCTCGGGATCAAGCACGTAGCCGTGAACGACTCTCCCCACTCCGAAGTCGCTGGTCGGCTCTCCCTCCCCCTGAGCCATCGCCTCCTCTGCCCATGGGTCATACCATACGGGGCCTGGGCACCCTACGGCCTTCGGAGGGACCAGGTCATCACCTACCGGGCGCTGGACCCTGCCGCATGGCTGAAGAGGCCGCCTGTCTCAGGGCCTGTCCCGAAGCTGGACCTTTCGAAGGACACCGTCACAGTCAGGTTCCAGGAGAGCGACGCGCCCTATCTCGCCGGGGCGGACCTCGGCTGGTCTGACAAGGTCCTCGCCTTGCTTGCCGATGAGTTCTCCGGCGCCAACATAGTGGCGCTGTGCAGGTATGACTACCAGGTCGAGGAGGTGAAGAGGAGATTCGGGTCGAGGGTCATCGTGCCGGAGGAGGTTGTCGGAGGGCACGACCTGCTGGCGGTCACCAGTCTCTTCGTCGGGATGGGCGGGACCATGAGCGCGGAGGCGGCCCTGATGGGGGTGCCGACCATCTCGGCTTTCCAAGGTTCACTCTACACCGACAGGTACCTGATGAAGGTCGGTCTGCTCGAGAAGGCCAGGACGCCCTCTTCGGTCGTCTCCAAGGCCAGACGCCTCCTCTCGGGCTCGACCAGGGCCAGGATAGCCAGGAAGGCTCGGCAAGTCCTGGGCTCGATGGAGGACCCAGTCCCTCCGATAGCGAGACAGATAGAGAAGACGGCCGAGCAAGCCTAAAACACGGCGCTCGAGTGCGTCCGGCCGCAGCCCGGTCGTCTAGTTGGTCAAGGATGCTGGCCTTTGGAGCCGGCGACCTAGGTTCGAATCCTAGCCGGGCTATTCGGTAATAAGCCAAAATAAACTCTAATTGCCCAAAGGAGTCTTATTCTGGTTAATCTACAAGAACCAATTCTGAGGTCGCCGGGATTTGAACCCAGCATGCTGGGCGGAAACTTCGCCAGAGCAAGTAATCAGTGCAGTCTTTAGACGGGAACAGCTTCCCGCTCGCTTAGCGAAACCGGAGTCCCAAGTCTAAGGGAATTCGGGATTTCAGATACGTCGTCTGTGTGTTCGATCAAATCCGTGATTTCCTCCTTAGATGCGGCGGCTTCCGCCCTCACGGAGAAAGAGACACCCTGTGCCCTGACTGGTTCCCCTCCCCAATCTCCCTTGACTATCACTTGGACGCTCTTGACATCTATATTTCGCTTGGCAGCCTCCCTATACAGATCGTTAAGGTAGCATCCGCCAATCGCTAGCAACAGCATCTCTCCTCCGTTGAATCCAATACCCGGCCACCTGCCTGTTCTGAACGGTCGATCATCACTGTGTGAGGGCCTGACCAACCCACGGCAGCAGACTTCCCTTGGATCGTCTTCAGGTGTACGATGATCTGTGGCATGGCTCACGCCAGCACCACGTGATAGTTAAGGCTGCAAGGACTCCGCCCGGCATGTTAGGTTGTCAGATGAGTTTGAACCCAGCGAACAGTGTTGAAACTTGCGCTCTCTCTCGTCTGCGCCTGCGCCTGCTCCTTTCCTTGCCTGCCCTTTGCGTGTGTGTGCGCGCGCGAGAGACCGAGACCGAGACAGCGCCCGAGAGAGCCCCACGTCAGCGGCTTCCCTGTGTTCCGGTTAATCTTCGTAATCTTCCCCGTCTTATCGATCCCCAAGTAATCCACAGCCTTCTGCTTTGCCCTTTCCTCGACCCATTTGCTCGGTGCGACGAAGTCTTAAGAATCGCCGGGATTGCACGCCTTGGGGTTGGTACGGAGGTCCGCCGTGTCCCGGGCTTGGGCGCTCCTGGTTGTCGGTCTTCTAGCTGTCGGGGTGGCAGCTACCGTCACGTTGTACGCCTTCCAGGCAACACCGGCCAGCCAGACGAGCCCCTATGCTCACATCGGGAGGGCGACCATTGCTCTCGTCGCTCCCAGCTCTGTCTTGGCAGCCGACCCCGGCTTCCCGAAGCTCGCGGAAGAGTACTACAAGTTCGTCTACGCCGACGCCGCAAACTTCTCGGCCGTCGAGTCCGCCTCCTTCATGGCCATCGCCCTGACCACGCCCCTCTCCGCAGCCTACAGGAGCATCGCGAGCCCCTACCTGAACGGCTCCAGGCTCGCCTACGCCCTCAAGGCGGGCGGTTCCACCTACTCGTACCGCGGTGTCGGGAGGCGCAACCAGACTGTCTTCGTTCTCGCTGGATACTCAAGGTCGGGCCTCCCAGCGGCGCTGAACGCCTTCTTCGTAAGGCGCCCGGTCGCTCTCCCGCGGGAGTCTTTAGTCAATGTGACGCTTGTCAACGGGACCGCCTCCGACCCGATGCTGGAGGCGAACTACGGGGGCTACTTGCTCGACCCATCCGACCCGTACTTCAACTCGTCCTCCGCATACTCATACTACCTGAACTTCGCCAGCGTCTTCTACCAGGCTCCGTGGGAGATTGAGGTCGAGCACGGCGGCACTAAGGTGACGGAGGAGTACGTCTTTTCATGGAACGGCTCGGGGTTCCAGCTCCCGCACGGCTCTCAGCTCTGTTTCGACTTCGCGCGCCCTTCTATCTGCTGGGGAATCTACTCCGCGGTCCCGATATTCAGCTTCGCCCAGGGGGTCACGCAGCAGCCTAAGATTGAGCTCGATACCCAGGATTGCTCAGTGCTATTCTATCACTGCATAGGGAACAAGGGTACGGTGCTCTCCGGCTACAGCACGACCTACGGCCCTGGCTACCTTGCAGGAGAGAGGTTCTACGCCCAGCTGCTGCAGCAGTACAACGTCCCCACCAACCTGACCACAATCAAGCAGCTGCTCGAAGCAGGAGTAGTTACTTACTCGACGGCTCTCCCGAGCGAGGCAGCCTGCAGCTACTCGAGTTGTTCTTCGCTGATAGACTTCCCGATTGGGATCTACCCGCTGGTCACCGCCTACTCGAACATCGAGGGTCTCGACGCCACCTTCGGCGCCCGTTACAACTACACGGCCCTCTTCGAACCCCTCACCCTCAGCACCCCGGCGCTGTACACGAACAAGACAGGCACCTACGCCTTCGTGCAGTGGGTCGTCAACTCCCAGGTCGGTAACAATACCTACCAGCAGACCTTCGACTCGGCGAACTCAACCCTCGAGATAGTTGGGCCCACCCAAGCAGAGGCGGTCTACACACCGTATAACCCCCCGAAGCCCGGGCTCCTGACAGGAAAGATCGAGTTCTACCATACCTACGGGAACAACATCACCGGGCTCCCGATTCAGGGAGCGACGGTCGTGGTCTCCCAGAACGGAAAGAGCGTCTTCAGAGCGACGAGCGGAGTGGATGGGACGTACGCATCTCCATTCATCCTCCAGCCCGGGTGCTACAACATCACCGCCTACAGGCAGGGGTACAATCTGCAGCCCGAATCCAACCCGGTCTGCATCGACGGGAACGAGGTGGACAACGTCTACGAGCGCTACTTCTTCTGGGCCCAGGCATACGGGCCCGCAGGGTTCGGCCAGGGGATTACCGCAGGGAGCAGCGTGCAGTTGTATTTCGAGATTTTCTGGCCAGACGGCTCCCCGGTAGCCAACTGGCCTATAACTGGAAGTGTGAACTCTGGGAGCGTAACCTTCCAGGCGTTGACCGACGCCAACGGCGTCGCCACCTTCAAGTGGACCGGGGGTACCACACCTGGCGATTTCAATGCCTCCTTCAGCACCCAGGGCCTCGGGACCAGGCCCCTCTTCTACTCCATGCCCGTCGCAGTATTCCCGAACTCGTATTCCCTCTTCAGACTGAACGCCAGCGTGCCCACCGGACCGTACATCGCCCTGCAGAACTCCACCATCGTCGTCCCGGTGACACTCTCGAGCTGCACCCTCGTCTATCCCAACACCGGCCGCTATGCCTTCGAGTGCGACCCCTTCCAACCCCTCCACACGACATTGTCGGTCACCGGCTTGCCCCCAGGGGCGGGCTCCACGTTCACCCCGAACCCTGCCGCTCGCCTGTCGAACTTCAACATCACCATCCCGTCCGGCGTCGCTCCGGGGACCTACACTGTGACGGTGAACGAGTCAGGCGCACCCCCGCCGGGCTACTACCTCCCGCCGGTAACCAACACCACATCGTTCACCCTGAAGATTGAGAGCTGCACCAACGGGACAGGGGAGATAACAGGCGAAGTGCTCAACCCAGACGGAGGCCTCCCCATGGACGCCAACATCACTGTCTACGGCAACGGGGCGAAGATGTATTCTGCGAATACGACCACCGGCCTGTTCAGCACGGGCTACATCCTGCAGCCAGGAACCTACAACGTCACCGCGTACAGCGGGTATACAGGGAAGGTCTACCACAGCGAGCTGGTGAGCGTCAGTGCTTGCAGCCAGACCAAGGTGACCCTCACCTTCATGGCCGCGCTCACCATCGAAGTGTCCTACAATGGGTCCCCGGCGCCCTTCGCCAACGTAACAATCACACAGCAGAGCGGGTTCTTCAGGGAGTTCAAGACGAACAGCACCGGCGGATACAGCTCAGGCTACACCTTGATGCCTGGGACCTATATCATCACCGCGTCCTTCAACGGCTACAGCGCCAACTCTATGGTGACACTTGCGGCTGACGCCACAACCCGCCTGAGCTTCAGTCTCCCAGATCCGCCCCCTCCCGCAGTCCCACTGTCTTGGTGGAATGGCCTCGGCCCGGCTCTAGGATGGGGCATTCCCGGCGGAGGCGCAATGAACCCTGCATACACACAGGCACGCTCTCCCACACGTAGTAGCGCCAGTAGGCAACCTGTCTCTCCTGTTAACTGCCGTTATTTTTTCTGAAAAATTCTGCAGCAGTTAACCTCTCAGCCTACTGGAGAGAGAGGTTGAAACTTGCGGTCGCCGGGACTTCAACCCGAGTAGATGAGTAACACATCGAGATCGGAAAGAACCCGTCTGGTACCGGGTCCTAGCCGGGCTAACTCTGAAGAAACTTAGAACAGACCCCGCCGGACCTTGGAAACCGACGTACTCGCCATCGTGGCGAGACCTACCCAGTGTACACTCTGTCGTGATGCTCATAGTCTTCGAGAACGACAGTCTTCCTCTGCTCGTCAATGGAATACAGGAGGACGAAGCTGCCGAAGTGGACCCTCCTCATCCCAGACAAGGGAAAATGCATCGGTTTGAACCTGTGCGGGTCCTCCAATATCTCCTGGATCTTCCTGCCCAGGATCTCCATCTGGCGTGGATTCTTCTTCGCAAGCTTCCGGAATGCTCTGTCCACGTGCTCCCTTGTTTCAAGGGAATACAATCATTTCAGCCCGTACCTTGCCTTGAAATCCGAGATACTTCCAATCCTAATTATCGGCTCTGCCTTGATCTTCTCGAGCCGCGCAAGATATTCCGGCCTGATTGGGGACTCGAGGATTAGAGCTTTGTACTGCTTCGCCATCTCGTTAATCGCCTCCGATTTGTCATTGAGACCATACTGCGCCTTCAGGAGGTTGATCACTTCGTTCGCTTCTTTGTCTATCTCCACTATGGCCTTGACCATATTAATGTCATGTTAATGCCACGATATAAGGGTGATGCGATCAGAGCTGGCCGGCTCTTGGGACCCGGTCGAAACTGTTCGGCTGTCGCCCGGGTCCAATATGATGCAAGCCCTCGCGGTCTGGATTCGAACCCATATGAGGGCAAATCCTAGCCGGGCCACTCCAGCCCTGATGCCTTTGGATATCGCATCCGGCTTGCAACGGCGCCAAGGGCTCGGGCCCCTCGACCATGTCGGATGCCCTTCTCCCAGTCTTGTTCCTCACCTCCAGCCACTCGGCTGCACTCGTCCCCTCAGCACCCTGACGCTGCGTGTCATATTCGTGGCCGTCCTTCTGCACAGCGCGTCCTCCGAAGAGGAGGTGCTCGTAGGCGAGCTCAGGGAGGGCTAGGTCTGGTATCGCCAGAAGACCCGAAACCACGTCCCATCCGACCATCTGACTCACAGAAGGTTTACCGCGAATCCGAGGATGAACCCCACGAAGACTCCGGCGTATGCTATCCCCAGCCTCCCAGAGTCCGACTCGGACAAAAGGTGCCTCAGCATCGGAAGGATGACGTAGAGCATCGTCCCGACTGCTAGGCCATAGAACACCTGGTCGAGTATGGTCGCGTTGTAGAAGTAACCCATCGCCCCCCCGAGTATGGTCGGGACCCCTCCGATGAACAGGGCGCCGGCGATTATCCCTCCTTTCCCTTCGGTCGAGCCCAGGAACGGTGATGCTATGGGGAACCCTTCAGTAGAGTTCTGGAAGACGAATCCCACCAGCACCACCAGGGCCGCGCCCGTCAGCCCAATCCCCACGCTCAGGGCGCCGAAGAGGAGCCCCTCGGTGAGGTTCTGAAAGGCTATCCCCAGGGCAATCACCAGCGCCAGTTGTGTGGGGGTAAGGGCCATCTTCCTCCTGTTACCAGCCGCGAACAGCAGGAGGAACCCTGCGGTCAGGGAGACGGCGAACACGAGGTCGTAGACAGGGGACGAGCCGTAGCCGTAGAGCGACCCGTTGTACAGGGAGCTGGCGGCATCGAGGAATACGTCTCCGATCAAGAAGATGAGGATGCCTACGGCCACAGCGTTGAGGAAGCTCAACCTCCTTCTGTCCTGGTTCCTCTGCATGACGAGGGGGAGAGAGAGGAAGATCGAGAACCCGATGACCGCAGAGAGAGCCATCGCGTCCAAGAACCCTACCATCGGCGGTCTGAAAAAATAACATATGTTATAACAATTTGCCTTTGTCTACCAATCTGAGGCTTGCCCCTGCAAAACTTAATGGCAGGAGGGCCGTCTGCAGAACGACGTGTCCTCACAGCCTCGTCTCACAGAACCCTCGGGCAAGGCCGCCGAGCTGTTCCGCGACCTGCCTGCCGGGAAGGTCCAGTGCACCGCCTGCGCGAGGCTCTGCCAGCTGGGGGAAGGCCAGGTGGGCCTGTGCGGGGTCAGGGGGGTCGTAGGCGGGAAGCTCTACCTCCTGGTCTACGGCAGGGTCATGGCCGGTCACATCGACCCCATCGAAAAGAAGCCCGTCGTCCACTTCAAACCTGGCTCGAAGATCTTCTCCATGGCCACCTCAGGGTGCAATTGGCTCTGCCGCTACTGCATTGCTCCTGGAACACCTGTTCTTACCGACCGAGGAGTCATGTCAATTGACCAGATCTATTCATCCTCGGGGTCCTCGGATGAAATCGTGTTTCCAGACTCGATCAGAGTCCTCTCCCACACGGGGCACTGGAGGTTCGTGGACAAGGCGTTCAGACACAGGTATCGCGGCAAGATGCTCAGAGTCAGGCCGTTCTATCTGCCTGAACTGCGCTGCACTCCCAACCATGGCTTGCTAGTGGCGGACAAGAAGTCGGGCGAGCCAGTCAAGCGGAGGGCGGACCAGGCGCGTGCTGGAGACTACCTTATGGTCCCTAGGGCCAAGGCCACGCTAGTCTCTCCCAATTTGGACGTCGCAATGGTCCTCACCTCGGTAATGGACGAATTGATGGGGGACGCCCATTATGCCAGGCTGGATTTCGATAATCGCCACGTCCGTTTCTCACGATCCAAGGGAACCGGACTGCCCAGAACGTTAGAATTGAACGAAGACTTCGGGGAGTTATTAGGTCTCTACGCCGCAGAGGGATCTAGCATTCGGGCGTCAAACCGTCCCAACAGCTGGACGTTGTGTCTATCCTTCGGTACTCACGAAGCAGACCTGATAGGCAGAGCGGAGGAACTCCTCGTGCGAATCTTCGGGGTCCATCCCCGCCGGGTGACCCAGGGCCCAGTGACGCGGGTTACAGTGGGGAGTGGCGAATTGGGGGCTCTTTTTGCCTACACCATGGGGTCTGATTGCTACTCCAAGAAGGTGCCTGACTTCGTCCTCCTGAATACTTCCACGCCCATCCGCAGCGGGTTTCTACGAGGCTACATGCGCGGTGACGGCTTCAAGACCAAGAACGGGAAACAGAGCTGGATTGGTACGACGTCAGTCTCCCAAGGGCTGACGCTGGGTGTGTGGTATTTGATGTTCCGGCAAGGGCTGGCCCCACGCTTCTACGTCTCGAACAATCCACCGGCCTACGAAATTGAAGGTCGTGTGGTCAACCGGCACAATGACTACATGACCAGAGTCCTGACGGCAAGCGACTCTGAGAACGTTGGTCGCGCTACGAAAATCATCGAGACCGAGAACGGCTGGCTGGTGCCGATACGGACCATTCGTTCCGAGGATTACGAAGGGGACGTCTACAATCTGGAGGTCGAGGAAGACCACACCTACACCGCCTGCTTCGTGGCCGTAAGCAACTGTCAGAACTATGACATCAGCCAGCGGAGGAAGATCGAGGGGGTGGAAGCCGCTCCGGAGGACATGGTCTCCAAGGCCCTGGCCTACGGCTGCGAGGGGATGGCGTACACCTACAACCAGCCCACCATCTTCATGGAGTACGCGCGGGACGTGGGAAGGATCGCCAGGTCGAAGGGGCTCTTCAACATCTTCGTATCAAACGGGTACGACACCCCTGAAACCGTCGCCATGATGGACGACTTCCTGGATTGCGTAACCGTCGACTTCAAGGGGAGCGGAGAGACGAAGTTCGTCAGAAGCTACATCGGAATCCCGAACGCCGACCCCATATTCCAGAGCCTGCTTGAGACGAAGCGCAGGGGAAAGGTCCACATCGAGATAACCGACCTGGTCATCCCCGAAGTCGGGGACTCCCTCTCCAGCGCCGAGAATCTCTGCGCCTGGGTCTACGACAACCTCGGCCCCGACGTCCCAATCCATTTCCTCCGCTTCCACCCAGACTACAAGATGATGGACCTCCCTCCGACCCCGGTGGAGACCCTCGAGAGGCACGTGGCTGTAGGCAGGAAGGCGGGCCTGAACTACGTCTACATCGGCAACGTCCCCGGCCACAGAGACGAGAGCACCTACTGCCCCGGGTGCGGCGCAGTACTGATAAGGCGCTACAGCTACGAGATTTTGGAGTACAACCTGGACAGCCGGAGCAGGTGCATATCCTGCGGCTACAAGACCCCCATAGTCGGTCCGCTAAGCAAGTCAGCATCCGGGGACAGGTTCGTCACTGTGATCAGCTAGCGGCTTTGACTTCCAGTTTGTTCTTCAAGAACTTCTCAGCATCCAGGAGAGCCTTGCATCCGTCTGCCGCCGCGGTTATCGCCTGCCTGTACCTGAAGTCGTGGACGTCACCCGCTACGAAGACGCCGAGGACGCTGCTCTCCGTCCCATTGCGGACCGCCAGATATCCCTTGGGGTCAAGCTCCAACTGTCCCCTGAATATCTCCGTGTTCGGCTCATAGCCGATGGCGACGAAGAGGCCATCCACGGGTATCTCGCTCTCGCTCCCGGTCTTCAGGTTCTTGACCCTGGCTCCCTCCACCTTCTTCTCCCCAATCACCTCCGTGACGGCAGAGTCCCAGATGAAACTGATCTTCGGGTTCTCGAACGCCTCCTTCTTCAGGGCTGCGCTCGCCCTGAGCTCGCCCCTCCTGTGGATCACCTGCACCGACGAGGCAAATTTTGTCAAGAACGTCGCCTCCTCCATCGCAGTGTCACCGCCTCCGACCACGGCCACCCTCTTCCCTCTGAAGAAGAACCCGTCGCACACGGCGCAGTTGGATACCCCCTTGCCCATCAGTCTCATCTCGGACTGAAGGTCCAGCCTCCTGGGGTTGGCGCCGGTGGCTATGATGACCGCGAGGGCCTTCGTCACGCCTGCGCCGGTGTAGACTTCAAACGGGTAGCTTCTGAAATTGACCTTGACGACGTCTTCCTGGACAAGCCTGGCCCCGAGCCTCTCCGCCTGGGACTTCATCTTTGATATCAGGTCAGGCCCGAGGACCGGATCAGGGAACCCGGGGAAGTTCTCCACTTCGCTCGTCAGCATCAGCTGGCCGCCATACTTGGTCCCCATGAATACCAAGGGCTCGAGGTCTGCCCTGCACCCGTAGATGGCCGCTGTGAGGCCAGCGGGCCCAGACCCAATTATCACTAGCTTCTCTGTCTTCTCCATGTCCGAGGCTTTCGGGGCGGCACGGCTTCATAAATCTACCCCCGGCGGGCGCCGGCGCTAGATCAGCTTCGCTTCCCTCTGGACCGTGTGGAGCTCGTCGGAGAGCTGGTTGAGCGCCCTCTCGAGTCTCTTGGTGTACTGCGGGAGCAGCCTGTCGTACACCTCCTTCCTCATCTGGCGGAGGTAGTACTGCTGGTAGAGGTTCAGTTTGTCCTTCGCTGCCCTGTCCACCTCCCTCTCCGTGGTCTGTATCTGGCCCACCACGTCGGCGAACCTCTGGCTGGTGGACTTCTGCTTGACTTCGTTGAGCCTCTGCAGCGCCTTGTTCCGGAAGGAATCCAGGCGGGCGCGGACCTCGTCGAAGTATGCCTTGTCCAGTTCGTTCGCTCCCTTGGTCGCGATCTCCGGCCAGAGTCCGTTGATCACGTTGGTCTTTTCGTCGAAGGCAGCTATCATGGCCGATGTGAGTTCGGACGAGGTCTCCTCTTCCTCCTCGGCCTCCTTCCCTGGGAGGGCCGACGACCTGACGACGAACAGGCCGATCAGCAGGAAGAGAAACGTGACCGAGGCGAAAGGTAGCCCCCCGTCCAGGAACCATCCGAGGGAGACGCCGTAGGAGAAGGATGCCGTCCCGGTATGCCAGGGCGTGACCGCTCCGAGGTTCACAGGGCTCACCTCGATGCCGTTGGCGCCCTGGCGCAGCGAGAAGTTGATCGAGTAGGAGTCGACGAAAGCCTGCACCGGGGGCGTCTCTGGGATGTTGATGGTCACCTTCCCACCGGAGGTGGAGTAATAGCTCGTCCCCAGTTGATATCTGTAGGTGAGGGTGAAGTCTGTCCCCGTCTGAACGCCGTCGCTCGGATAGCCTACCACGAACGACCTGAGGTCTATGGCGCCGCCCGTCAGAGACATCTGGAACGGGTTCTCTAGGACTGGCTCGTTGGGTGTCCCTGTTAGTATCGTCACTTGAGTCGAATTAGGCGCGAGGAGCGAGACGTAGAGCCTGGCCAGGGCCACGGTCCCCAGGTTCTCGAACTCAATCTTGTCTGTCACTTCCGGGGTCCCATTTGGCGCGATGGATATCGTCCGCAGGGCGTCGACGACCCTGAGGGGATTGAAGTCCTGGGCCGAGTTGGACGACATGGTCCTCACCGACGTGTTCGCCTCGGTGGGGAGGACGTTGGTGAGCACGGAATAGTACGTGTTGTTGGTCCCCAGTATACTGGCCTTCAGCCCTGCCGGCGCCGACGTGAACGAGGCCTGCGTAGGCATCTGGACCACGTTCACCAAGGACGCTACCCTGGTGCTGATCGAAGGCGAAGACAGGACATCCACCGAAAGGCTGCCGTTCTTCGCGGTAGAGACTATGTTGTTCAGTAGCGCTTCAAGGACGTAGCTCGAGTTCCCTCCTGCCGGGATTGGCTTGCCACCGCTCACTGTGAACGGCCCTCCTGTCGACGGGGGCGTTCCCATCGAGAATCCGGCCGTAAGGTTCGCGTCAACGATGTCCGACGACAGGGCCCCGAAACCTATGGCGATGGTCGGCACCTGGATGGCTGACGTCCCATTGTTCGTGAACGTCACGTTCTCGCTTATCGTCGCGAAACCGTATCTGTTCAGCGAGTAGACGCTCTTCACCTCGACCCTCGCGGCGCCTTGGGCGTGGACCGCCCCCTGCAGAGGGATGAAGGCTGCGACGAGCAAGAGCAGAAACACCAGCGATGCGGATTTCCTCAAGAGACCTTCGCCAGCGGCGCTACGTTCTTATTTTAAGCGTTTTTCGGCCGTCAAGGAATGAGCGGCGCCCGCCGGCGGCATCCCTTGCTCCCGAACCTCGACGACGACTTTGTGCGCAGGATGCTCCGGAAGGTGGGTGCAGCCACCGTCGAAGACCTCTTCTCTGACATACCTGAGGGGGTGAAGCTGGGCCGGCCCCTCAGGCTCCCCGAGGGGGGCTCGGAGTACGCGGTAAGGCGCGAGGTCCAAGCCAGGCTCCGCCAGAACAAGACACCCCCGGAGACGCTGTGCTTCCTGGGGGGTGGGGTCTGGCCTCACTATGTCCCCGCCGCCGTGGAGTCCATCACCTCGAGGCAGGAGTTCTACACCAGTTACACCCCATACCAGGCAGAGGCGAGCCAGGGCGTCCTGCAGGCCCTCTTCGAGTACCAGAGCCTCATGTGCGACCTCCTTGGGATGGAGGCGTGTAACGGATCACTCTACGATTGGGCTTCCGCAGCCGGGGAAGCTGTCAGGATGGCCGGGAGGGTGACCGGGCGCAACAAGGTTCTCCTGGGAGGGAACATCGGCCCGCAGAGGAGGGGGGTGATACGGACATACACCGAGCCGATGGGGATGACATTGGAAACTGTGGATTTCGACCGCGCCACAGGGAGGATGGACAGCGAGGACCTGAAGAAGAAGCTCTCTGACGGCGTCGCCTGCCTCTACTTCGAGAACCCCAATTACTTCGGAGTCATCGAGGACGAAGCGCCAGAGGTGACCTCCCTGGTCCATGGCTCCGGTGCACTCGTCGTAGCCGGGGTAGACCCCATCTCCCTGTCCCTCATCAGGGAGCCAGGGGCCTACGGAGCCGACATAGCGGTCGGAGAGGGTCAGCCTCTGGGGATACCGATGAACTACGGTGGCCCGCACTTGGGAATCTTCGCGGTCAAGGACATCAAGTTGGCCAGGAGCATGCCAGGGAGGCTGATAGGGCTCACGACCTCCGTGGCAGACCAGCAAAGGAAGGCGTTCGCCATGGTCCTGCAGGCTCGCGAGCAGCACATAAGGAGGGAAGGGGCCATGTCGAACGTCTGCACCAACCAGTCGTTGATGGCCATAGCGGCGGCCAGCTACCTGTCTCTCCTGGGCAAGGACGGGTTCCGGAGGCTCGGAGAGACCGTCATTGCCAACTCGCACTTCGCGGCGAAGAGACTGTCGCGGATAGATGGAGTGGTCTCGCCCCACTTCAAGGGCGCCTTCTTCAAGGAGTTCGTAGTCTCATACAAGAAGGCGAAGGCGGAGTCAGTCTTCGGCAAGCTCGCGAAGCGGGGGGTCCTGGCGGGTTCGCCCACCCACAAAGAGGTGGGCTCCCAGTCCGGGCTATACTGCGTGACCGAGGTCCATACCAGGGAGGACATCGAGGCGCTCGCAGCGGCCCTAGAGGAGGCAGTCTAGCTTGAGGAATTACGTCCAGGCCTCCTGGGACGAGCCGCTGCTCAACGAACTGAGCAGGCCAGGAAGGGTCGGAAACAGCGTCCCTTCCGACCCAACCATCAGCTCGAGGTTCAAGGACCCGCAGAGCCTCATCCCGCAGTCGATGAGGAGGGATTCGCTCAACCTCCCTGAGCTCTCCGAGCTCCAGGTCCTGAGGCACTTCAATCGCCTCTCGCAGATGAACTTCTCTGTGGAGCTCGGCATGTATCCTCTCGGGAGCTGCACCATGAAGTACAACCCCAAGGTCTCCGAGATGATCGCATCATCCGACGCTATGAAGGGGGCCCACCCGCTCCAGCCCGCCGGTACCGTCCAGGGGATACTGTCAATCTTCTACGACCTTGAACGGGCGCTCTGCGAAATCACAGGCATGCACCGCTTCTCCCTCTCCACCGCGGCTGGGGCACAGGGGGAGCTGGCGGGGGTCCTGATGATACGCAAGTACTTGGCAGAACACGGAGGAGGCGCCAGGGACGAGATACTGGTGCCTGACTCGGCCCACGGGACGAACCCAGCCAGCGCGGCGATGGCTGGCTTCAAAGTGGTGAAGGTGCCGTCAGGAGCCAATGGGCAGGTGAAGGCCAGCAAGGTGCAGGAGCTCTCATCCGAGAGGACGGCCGGGATGATGTTCACCGTCCCCAACACGCTCGGGCTCTTCGAGGGGGAGGTGAAGGAGGTGTGCGACGCGGTCCATGCGGCCGGGGGACTGATGTACTACGACGGCGCCAACATGAACGCCCTGCTGGGAAGGGCCCGGCCTGGGGACATGGGGTTCGACGTAGTGCACCTGAACCTCCACAAGACCTTCGCGACCCCCCACGGGGGCGGAGGCCCCGGCGCAGGGCCGGTGGGGGTGACGCGGAAGCTGGCGGACTACCTCCCGGTCCCGGTCGTCGCGAAGGGGAAGACCGGTTACTCGTTGGACTACGGGCTAAGGCGTTCGATAGGTCCGCTCAAAGGCTTCGTCGGTAACTCCGCGGTCCTCCTCCGCGCCTACATCTACATCCGCCTCCTCGGCGCATCCGGCCTGAAGGACGTATCCTCCATGGCTGTCCTGGCGGCGAACTACCTGTGGAAGAGCCTTGACCCCGAGGCATTCCCGGCGTCCCACGAGGCGGGGCTCTTCAGGAAGCACGAGGCCGTGGTCTCCGTCAAGGGCGAGCTCCCGGGGTCTGCCATGACCGTTGCCAAGGCCATCCTCGACCTCGGAATGCACTCGCCGACCGTCTACTTCCCCCTCATAGTGCATGAGGCACTGATGATCGAGCCTACCGAGTCCGAGCCCGAAGAGATGCTGGACGAGTACGCGGAGGCTTTGAACAGTATCTACGCGAAGATAAAGGATGGCACCCTCGGCCCTGTCCCCAAAAACACCAGCGTAGGCAAGGTAGACGAAGTCAAGGCCTCTCATCCGCTGACCCTGCGAGTCCACTGGTGAGCCAAAGGCCTTATAGTCTCTCTAAACCCGAGTGGTTCTGCTTGCCCAGCGAGCTTTCCAGGCGGGTCGAGGCTAAGCTCAACGAGCTGGTCGACGAGGAGACGAAGCGGAAGTTCGGAGAGCTCAACATCGTCACCGAAGTGTCCGAGATGGCGACGGGGACCATAAGGATAAGGTTCCAGCCGCTTTCCGCCTACAGTCCCATCGCCGTGAACATCGGACGAGACATCAGGGCCGCCACGCTCTCGGTGGACGGGGTCCAGACGGTGACGGTCGAATGCTCGGGGCACATGATGGACGAGCTGGTCAACAAGCTCGTCAACCAAGACTGATCGTCATCACGTCGCCAGGGTTTCGTGCACGGGGGTAAACAAAAACTACATTGTCGTCAACTAAATTCAGTGATTGGCTTGTTTATTCGAAGTGCGGTGTAGGTCTGCGCTTCGAGGATGTTTGACCAAAAGACTACGGACGAAGTCGCTGTAATCGGAATAGGTAGCGCAGGGACCAGGATCGTCTCTCTGCTCAGCAGGAAACCTCTGTTCGTCGACAGGTACGCCTATGTCTCCTGCGACGCTGAGGACTTCTCACCGGTTGATCCTCGGGACGCCATCCACATCCAGTCGCCCATAGACCAGAAGCTCACCCCGTCTCTTGTGCGCGGGCTCGCTCTGCCCTATCACGGGAGGATTAGGGAGGCGGTCGGAGGCTCCAAGGTGGTCTTCGTGGTAGCGGGCCTCGGCGGGGCGACCGGGAGCGGGCTGGCCCCGATGGTCGCCTCCATAGCCCAGGAGTGCGGTGCAACGACCGTGGGGGTGGCAGTCATGCCGTTCGAGTTTGAGAAGAGGATGAAGTTCTATGCCGGCGTCTCTCTGAGGCGCCTCCGAGCCGCATCGAGGGGCGTGGTGGTCGTGGACAACGAGACCCTGATGCACTCCTCCCCGGAGGAGTCGACCCTGGCCAACCTCTACGACTCAGCCAACAAGGCCGCCGTCAAGGCGCTAGGTTCGCTGTTGGCGAAGTCGACCGCGGCCTCGAAGTCTGTGGGCCTCAACAAGCTCCTAGGCGCCGTCCTCAGGGACGGGTATTCCTTGCTGGGCGTATCGAGCAACGGGGGGGTGGAGAAAGCAGAGGATGCCCTGGCAGGTGCCGTGGTGTCCCTGGGGAGGATCGCTGATGCTAGAGAGGCGAGCAGGGCCGTAGTTAGCCTCAACGCAGACTCCAGCCTCTCGGCCCAGGAAGTGGGGCTCGCGGTCAGCAGGTTCGGGTCCCTGATCGACAACCATTCGGTCGACGTGGAGTACGGCGTCGACTACTCGGGCTCGTCTCAGCTGCAGGTAAGCGTCTTGGCCTCAGGTTTCGGCGCTACGAAGTACGATGACTACGACCCTCTAGCGAAGATACTGGGGGGCCGGGTCATGGACGACGACATGGACACCTCTCTCCTCTGGGGCCTCGAGGCACTCCCATCCTGCGGCTGAGCAGCTAACGCTGAAAGTAGTCCTTCACAGGCCTGCTCTTCGTAGCCAGCTTCTTCGCCGCCTCGAGCTGGTCGTCCTCCAGCTTCCTGAAGGGGACTTCGGGTTTCGCGCTGAGCCGCACACGGGGCCGGTGCTTCCCCAGCCCTGACACCCCCCTGTCATGGGTGCCTAGGAGGTCGAGGATCCTCGCCGAAGAGGCGGGTAGGAACGGCTGAAGCACGGTGGCGATCGATTCGCACGCCGTCAGGCACGCATGGATGACACGCCCGCACTCCTCCCTCTCCGTCTTCACCAGCTTCCATGGCTGCTTGCTCTGAAAATACTCGTTGCCGAGGTCCGCCATGGCCAGCAGCTTGCTCATCGCCTCCCTGAACTTGACCTCGCCGAGGAGCGCGAGGGACTCCTCACCCAGGCGGGCGACGCCGGCGATGAGCTCTTGTTCGTCTCCAGCCACCCCGTCGACGGTCACATCGCCCCCAAAGTTGTTCCAAGCGAAGGTGGTCGTCCTATGGATGAAGTTCCCGAGGTTCGCCACCAGTTCGTTGTTCACTTTGTTCTTGAAGTCGTCCCATTTGAACTCCGTGTCCCGTGTCTCTGGGATGATGCCGATCAGATAGTACCTCCAGATGTCCGGGTCCAGGCCGGCCTGCGGGATGCTCTCGCAGAACACCCCCCAGTTCTTGCTCTTGGAGATCTTGTCTCCTTCGTAGTTGCAGAACTGCAGCCCGACCACGTCGTAGGGGAGGCTGAGCCCTCCGTGGGCGAAGAGCATGCCAGGCCAGAATATGGTGTGGAATGGTATGTTGTCCTTCCCCAGGAAGTTGTATATCCGCGTCCTTTCATCAGTCCAGAACTTCTCCCAAGCCCCCGGGTCCCCTCTCGCGTCCCCCCACTCTTTCGTGGCCGAGATGTATCCGATGGGCGCGTCGAACCATACGTAAAACACCTTGCCTCTGTACCCGTCGAGGGGGACCGGGACCCCCCATCTGAGGTCCCTGGTGATGGACCTCTTCTTGAGCCCTTCCTTCAGCCAGCCAAGGGCGAGCGAGGTGACCTGCCCCTTCCAGACTTGGTTTGAACCGATCCACGCCTGGAGCCTGTCTTGCACCTTTCCCAGCTCCAGGAAGAGCTGTTTGCTGTCTTTGAAGACCGGGACGCTCCCGTCGACCTTGCACCTGGGGTTGATCAGTTGGATAGGGTCGAGGAGGGTGGAGCACTTCTCGCACTGGTCCCCTCTGGCCAGCTCGTAGCCGCAGACAGGACAGGTCCCCTCGACATATCTGTCGGGGAGGAAGAGCTTGTCCTTCTCGCAATAGGGGAGCCTGAGGACTCCTTCGCTGACGTATCCATTCTCGTAGATCTTCAGGAAGAACTCCTGGGACGTCTTGTGGTGGGTGGGCGTGGATGTCCTGGAGAAGTTGTCATACGATATCTCGAACCACTTGTAGATCTCCCTGTGAACGTGGTACATGGTGTCGGTCAGCTCCTGGGGGGTGACGCCGAGCTCCAGCGCTGCCACCTCGGTCGGCGTCCCGTTCTCGTCGGTCGCCCCTATGAAGAGGGTCTCTATGCCTTTCAGCCTGCAATAGCGGGCGAAGATGTCCGCAGGGAGGTGGGAGCCGACCAGGTTGCCCACATGAGGCACCGCATTCGTGTATGGGAGCGCACAGAGCACGAGCACCCTCTCCCGTTTGACATCCTTCGACACGGCTCGGAGCCGCGCCCTCGCTTTCAGTTTAAACCTTAGCTCAGGTCTCCCAGCTCTGGGCGTACGCTTTCTGCTCCTTCGTCATGGATCCTATCGAGATTCCCATGGACTTCAGCGCAGCCCTCGCAACCTCCTCCTCGAGCTCGGCCGGGACCCCGTAGACCCTCTTCTCCATCTTCGAGTGGTCGGCGTGTATCCGTATCGCCGCCATCAACTGGTTCGCAAACGACATCTGCATCACTTCTGGAGGGTGCCCTTCCGCTGCTACCAGGTTCGCTATCCTCCCCTTCGCGACCAGGTACACCCTCTTGCCTGACTGGAGCGTCACCTCGTCCACATTCGTCCTGACCTCCTTCACCTTCTTCGCCTTGGCCAGCAACGTCTTCACGTCGATTTCAACGTCGAAGTGCCCTGCGTTGGACAGGATTGCCCCCTCCTTCATCTTCTCTATCGCTGTGTAGGGTATCACCCCCTTCATCCCGGTGGCGGTGACGAACAGGTCGCCTCCGGCTGCCGCGTCGTCTATGCTCGAGACGTCGAAGCCGTCCAGATGCGCCTCCAGCGCCTTGATCGGGTCGACCTCCACCACAGTCACTCTGCAGCCCATCCCCCGGGCTCTCATGGCGACCCCCTTGCCGACCCACCCGTAGCCCACCACGACCGTCCTAATCCCGGCGAGGAGGAGGGCCGTGGCCCTCATGATGCCGTCCAGTGTGGACTGCCCGGTCCCGTATCTATTGTCGAACATGAACTTGGTCTTGGCGTCGTTGACCGCGATGACCGGATAGGCCAGTCCGCCTTCAGCCTCCAGCGCCTTCAGCCTGACCACCCCTGTCGTGGTCTCCTCGGACCCGCCCACGATCCCCCTCGCCTTCGAGCGGTGGGCTGCTACATGCAGGTCAGATCCGTCGTCGATTATCTGCTGCGGCCGGCTCCCCAGAACTTTTTCGATGCACCAAGAGTACTCCTGGGCCGACTCACCCCTCCATGCCCACACATCGGTCCTGGTGGACAGGTACGCTGCTATGTCGTCCTGGGTCGAGAGCGGGTTGGCCGCCGCCAGCTTCACCTCCGCGCCGGCGGAGAGCAGGGCGTCGATGAGCACAGACGTCTCCTTGGTTATGTGCAGGCAGACCCCTATCCTCACCCCCTCCAGGGGCTTCGACTTCGCGTACTTCTCCTCTAGACTGGTGAGGGCTCCCATGTGGGCTTTGGCCCAAAGGAAGTTCCTCTCTCCTCCACCGCTCAGCTTCTGGTCTGCGACCTTCATGTCATTGTCCCCCCAGGCCCCCGATTGCCTCCTCTATCAACTGTTTCACCAGCCTCCCGGTCCCCTCCATCACCCTCGAGACCTCTTCATGGCTCACGATTGGCTGCAGCCCCGCCGCCCAGTTGGTAGCAACCAGCACAGACGAATACTCCATCTGCTTCTCATTTGCAAGGACGACCTCCGGGACCCCGGTCATCCCCACCACATCGCCGCCGAGCGTCCTGTACATCTTGATCTCAGCGGCGGTCTCGAACCTCGGGCCTTCCACGCAGACGTACACGAGGCCCTCGTGCACCTCCAGCCTGAGTTTCTTCGCGGCATTGACCAGGGCCTCGTTCACCCTCCTGCTGTAGGGGTAGGTCATGTCCGTGTGGACCGCCACGCTTTCGAAGAAGGTCCCCTCCCTGCTCTTCGTGAAGTCCAGGAACTGCCCCGCCAGGCCGAGGTCCCCCACCCTGAATCCATCGTTCATGGAGCCTACGGCGCTGGTCGCGATAACCTCCTCCACACCCAGGCGCTCCAGCGCCGCTATGTTCGCCCTGTAGTTGACGGCGTGGGGCGGCGTCCTGTGGCCTGGCCCGTGCCTCGGGATGACCACGAAATCTCCAGAACGGTCCTCGTACACCGTCACGCGGCCGTACCTTGTCTTCACGCTCCGTGGGCGGCCCAGGTCGAAGTGCTGGGTCACCCCGGTCCCCGCGATTACCCCAGCCGCGGGCCTCCCGTCAGTCATATTTGGAGAGCGCGTAGACCTCATGCCCAGCGAGCTTCTCCCTCCCTTTCAGGGCGCTGAGCTCGGTCACGAACGCGAATCCGATTACCTCTCCTCCAAGCTTCTCGGCCAGGGCTGCCGCAGCCTTCGATGTCCCCCCTGTCGCCAGAAGGTCGTCCACGACGAGCACCCTGTCCCCCTTGGAGATGGAGTCTGCATGCATCTCCAGCCCCTGGCGGCCATATTCGAGCTCGTAGTTCACGCTCACCTTCCTGGCGGGGAGCTTCCCCACCTTCCTCGCGGGGACGAACCCTATCCCGAGCCGGTCGGCAAGGGGGGCGCCTACTATGAACCCTCTGGCCTCAATGCCGACTATTTTGTCGAGCTTCGCCCTCTTCCACCTCTTTTCCAGGGCGTCTGTGACACGCCTGGTCAGTTTGCCGTCCTCCCAGAGGGTGGTGAGGTCTTTGAAATCCACTCCCTTCTTCGGGTAGTCGGGTATGTTCCTGATCGCTTTCTTGACGTCAGCCTCAAGTTTCCCCATCAGGCGTTCAACCTCGCGTGCTCTAGGGCGGAACCGCACTCGCAGCTGCGCTCCTCAGGCACCCGTTTCACGATCTCTCCGATAAGTCGCGTCAGGTTTTGCAGGTTCTTGTTGAACACCTTGATCACCTCTTCGTGGGACACCGGCTTGACGCTAGGGTCTCCCTCCAGGCCCGCGTCGTAGTCGGTCACCAGAGATATGTTGAGGTAGCACATCTCCTGCTCCCGTGCGAGCACAGCTTCAGGGTACTGAGTCATGTTGATTACGTCCCACCCCTGCCGTGAGAAGAACTTGCTCTCTGCCTTGGTCGAGAACCGGGGCCCCTGAATCACGACCACGGTCCCCGCAGGGTGGTACTCGAGTCCCAGGCCCTCAGCGGCCTCGATTGCCGCCTTCCTCATCTGAGGGCAGTAGGGTGACGCGGTACTGACGTGGGTCGTCTCAGGCCCGTCGTAGAAGGTGTCCTTCCTCCCAGACGTGAAGTTGACGAACTGGTCGCAGAAGACGAGCTCTCCGGGGGCCACGTCGCTCTTCAGGCTTCCGACCGCGTTGGGGCCGATCACCCTTTTCACCCCGAGCTTCTTGAAGGCTAGGGCGTTCGCCCTGTAAGGGACCGCGTGAGGAGGGTACTCGTGGTGAACCCCGTGTCTGGGTATGAAGGCTACCCTTCTCCCTTCGATTTCCGCCAGGGTCACCCTGCCGCTGGGCTTCCCGTAGCGGGTTGTCACAGAGAGGCTGCCGGTGCCCTTTGCAAGCTTATAGAACCCAGAGCCGCCAAAGACGCCGAACTCCGCCCCCGGCTTCACAGCCCGCCCCTTCCGGTTTCCGATTTAATCTTTGGCTCCCTAAGGCTTCTTGGCCCAGAAGACTTGAAATACCTTGGTCTGACGATTCGGAGAGTGCCCAGGTCGTACGAAGAACTCTTATCCAGGGCCAGGTCGGGCCTGGACAAGGACGCGAAGCGGTCAGGCGCCCTGAGGCTCGAGCTCCCTGAGCCTGACGTCATCTGGGTGGGTAACAAGACGATTTTCCGCAACTACGCCGAGTTCCCCAAGCTTCTGAGGAGGGAATCCAGCCGCGTCCTGATGTACCTCGCAAAAGAGCTCGCCACGGCGGCCTCCCTCGACGGGGACCGCGCCATCTTCATAGGGCGGAAGGACCGCGACTCCTTCACCCAGCTCCTACAGCGCTACCTCAAAGACGGTGTGATATGCCCAGTCTGCGGCAGCCCAGACACGCACCTGGACAAGGAGAAGCGGATGTGGTTCATGGTCTGCGAGGCGTGCGGGGCCAGGTCGGTCGCCAAGGTTGCGTAGAGCTTGGCCGAAAAGGGGTTCTCAGTCAGGACCGCGGAGTACAGGGGTTCGATACTTGTCAACATATGCGACGAAGAGTTGGTGGGGAGGACGGTCTCAGAAGGGGAGCTGACGGTGCATCTCTCCAAGGACTTCTATTCTGGCGAGGTGGTCAGCAGCGGCGAGGCACTAAGGCTGATCAGGACGTGCTCCGTTGTGAACCTCGCCGGTTCCAGGTCTGTATCACTGGCCGTCAGTAACAAGTTCGGCGCACCGGAGGCCATACGGGAAATCCAGGACGTGCCCTTCCTTATGATCTACAAGTTCTCGGGCTAGCTGAGGGTTCCGAGCTTCCTCAGCTGCTCTCTCTGCTGCTCAGTCAGCTTCCTCGGGACTTCGACGCGGACGACCACATACTGGTTCCCATAACCCCCTCTCCATCCCCCGAACTTTGGGAGCCCCTTGTCTTTGATAGTGAACCTCTCGCCGGGCTGGGTGCCGTGAGGTATCGTAAGTTTGACGTCGCCATGCAGGGTCGGGACTGTGAGCTCGGTCCCAAGCATGGCCTCCACTGCGCCTATCTTCACCTGCATGAAGACGTTGCTGGGGTCATCCTCCATCCTCTCGAAGACCCTGTGCGGTGCGACGTTCACCACGACGTATAGGTCTCCCGGTGGGCTCCCCCTCTCCCCGGCGTTCCCCTCGCCCCTGAGTCGGAGGGTGTATCCGTCTTCGATCCCACCGGGGATCCTGACGCGGATCCTCCTTGTTCTCTCCGTTGTCCCGCGGCCTCTGCAGTCCCTGCAAGGGCTGTCCACAGTGTATCCTCTCCCTCCGCACTTGCTGCATGTGGTGACCCTGACTAGGCGCGCGAAGCCTGCCGATTGAACCTTTTGGACCTGGCCCGTCCCGCCGCAGGTAGCGCACTGGCGGGGCGACGTCCCTGGCCTAGCGCCGCTCCCATCGCAGGTAGCGCACACTTCGCTTCTGGGGACCTCGATCTCCCTTTCGGTGTCGCCGACTATGTCTTCCATGTTCAGCTCCAGATGATAGGTCAGGTCCTCGCCGCGGCTCGGCTGCCGCGCCGTCCCTCCGCCGAAGAACTGTGCGAAGATGTCATCGAAGCCTCCAAACCCTCCACCTCGGAAGAACTCCCCGAAGTCGGCGCCCCTGAAGATGTCTTCCTGGCTGTATCTCTGATACACGCCCTCCCGCCCGAAGGAGTCGTACTGCTTGCGCTTCTCGTCGTCCGAGAGCACGGCGTACGCCTCTGAAATCTCCTTGAAGCGCGCCTCTGCGTCGGGGGACTTGTTCCTGTCAGGGTGGAACTGGAGGGCGAGCTTCCTATAGGCGTCCTTGATCTGGTCCTTGGTCGCCCCCCTCTGGACGCCGAGCACCTCGTAGTAGTCCTTCGTGGCCACGGAGGCTATCCCCTACTTTCCTTCGTCCACAACTCTGTAGTCGGCGTCGCCGACTTTCTGGTCGCCGTTCTGGCCACCGGGAGGGGGCCCCTGCGGCTGTTTCTGAGCCTGCTGCTGATAGACCGAGGCGCCTACCTCCTGGAGGACCTTCTTCAGCGCCTCGCTCTTCTCCCTGATCGCTCCGGTGTCCTGCCCACCGACCGCCTTCCTGAGGTCCTGAGCGGCAGCGTCTATCCTGTCCATGCTCGCCCTGTCGACCTTGCCTTCCAGGTCCTTCTTCGTCCTCTCTGCCGTGTAGAGCACCGAGTCCGCGTCGTTCCTGACCTCCGCATCTTCCCTCTTCTTCCTGTCCTGGTCGGCGAAGGACTCAGCCTCCTTGATGAGCTTCTCTTTCTCCTCCTTTGACAGCTTGGTCGACGCGGTTATCGTAATCTTGTTCTCCTTCCCCGTCCCGATGTCCTTCGCCCCTACGGTGAGGATGCCGTTGGCGTCGATGTCGAATGTCACTTCGATCTGCGGGACCCCCCTGGGCGCAGGTGGCATCCCTGTCAGGTTGAACATGCCGAGGGACACGTTGTCTGCCGCCATGCTCCTCTCTCCCTGGACGACGTGGATGGTCACAGCGGTCTGGAAGTCCGCTGCAGTCGTGAACGTCTTGCTCCTCTTGGTCGGAATCGTGGCATTCTTCTCTATCAGGTGCTCGGTGATCCCTCCGAGGGTCTCGACGCCCAGCGAGAGCGGCGTCACGTCCAGCAGAAGTATGTCCTTTATCTCCCCAGCCAGGACCGCCCCTTGTATCGCCGCCCCTATGGCGACGGCTTCCATTGGGTCGACCCCTCTCTCGGCCTGCTTCCTGGCAACGTCCTCGACGAACTTCCGGACCAGCGGCATCCTTGTCATGCCGCCTATCAGTATCACCTTGTCCACCTGCTCGGGGGTGAGCTTGGCGTCGTTGATCACCCTTCGTATTGTATCCTCCGTCTTTGCGACTATGGGCCTGGCGACCTCCTCCAGCTTGGTCCTGGTCAGCGTGTAGTGAAGGTTCTTCGGGCCCGAGGCGTCGCTGGCTATGAATGGGAGGTCCACATCGGTCGACATCAGGTTAGAGAGCTGGATCTTCGCCTGCTCTGCCCCCTCCTTCAGCCTGGCCATGGCGGTCTTGTCGGTGGTGAGGTCTATCCCTGTCTTCGAACGGAAGTCGTCGAGGAGGACCTGGATGATGGCCTTGTCCACGTCTGTCCCTCCCGTCTGCGTGTCCCCGGAGGTGGCGAGAACCTGGAACACCCCCTTCCCGAACTCCATTATGGTCGCGTCGTGGGTCCCTCCCCCGAAGCTGAAGACGAGGATCTTCATCTCCCTCTCGGACTTGTCGAGGCCGTAGGCGAGCGACGCGGCAGTAGGCTCGTTGATTATCCTGACGACCTCGAGGCCTGCTATCTCGCCTGCGTCCTTGGTCGCCTGACGCTGGTTATCGTTGAAGTGGGCCGGTACCGTGATCACCGCCTTCTTCACGGGGTAGCCCAGGAACACTTCTGCGTCGTGTTTGATCTTCTGGAGTATGTAGGAGCTGAGCTGCTCTGGTGAGTAGTCCTTCCCTGATAGGTTGACCCGGTAGTCTGTCCCCATCTTCCTCTTGATCTCGAAGACGGTCCCGTCGGGGTTGGTAACCACCTGGCGCCTTGCCGGCTCTCCTACCAGGAGCTGCCCGTCCTTGGTGTAGGCTACCACAGAAGGGAACATCTTCCCTGCGGGGGTCGCGCCTTCGGCGCTCGGAATCACCACCGGCCTCCCTGCTTCTACCACCGCTGCCGCGGAGTTCGTCGTCCCTAGGTCTATCCCTATGATCTTCTCCCTGGCGCTGCTCATCAGACTTCCTCCTCTCGGGCTGTTTTACGCACCAATTCAACTTTTACCATACTCGGTCTCAGAAGCTGCCCCCTGAACGTGTATCCCGTCCTCAGCTCCTCGACCACCCGATCAGGCCCTTCACCCTCGCCCTGGGCCCTCTCCACCGCTTCGTGAACGGCCGGGTCGAAAGGCTTCCCCAGGGCGTCGATGGGCTCGACCCCCACCGACTGAAGGGCGGCGCGGAGGTTCCGCCTGACCATCCTTATCCCTTCAAGCAGCTCGTTGTTTGCCGACCCTTCTGCGTGCTTCAGGGCAAGTTCCAGCTCGTCGGACACCACGAGGAGCTTCGAGGCCAGCCCCTTCGCGAGCGACTCCCCTGCCTCCTTCATCTCCTTCTCTGCCCTCTTCCTATAGTTCTCAAAGTCTGCCTGGGAATATCTCAGGCGCGTCATCAGTTCTTCGCTCCGCTTCTTCTCTTCTGCGAGCTGCTTCTTGAGCGCCTCCAGTTGGTCCTCTGCGCCCTTCTCTGTTTCTTCGAACTCAGACAACTTCAGCTCAGCTCTCCGGTGGGAAGTCTGCGCTTTTCGATTCATACGTATAAATTTTGATTGATTCATGGATGGGCGTGGCCAATGAAGACGAAAGCGATAAGATGAGGGAGAGGCTCCTGCGGCTCGAGCGAGAGAACAGGTACCTGAGGAGGGACTCCGACGATAGGAAGGTGCTGGAGGAGGTCTTCGACAGGTCTACCATGCTGGCCGTCGAGGAGCTGATAGCGAGGAAGGACATTCGCGAGCTCCGCGGCGTGGTAAGCGCAGGCAAGGAGGCCAGGGTCTACCTTGGGGAAGACAGGGCGGGCACGGCAGTCGCGGTGAAAATCTATCTCACATCTGCCTCTGACTTCAGGAAGCGCATGGGCTACATCGCAGGGGACAGGCGATTCGGCAAACTCCCAGCCGGCTCGAGGGACACCATATACCTCTGGACCAGGAAAGAGTTCAAGAACCTCCAGCTCGCCCAGCGAGCGGGGATCCGTGTCCCCGCGCCCCTCGCGTTCTTGAAGAACATACTCGTGATGGAGTACATCGGGAACCCCCCCGAACCAGCCCCCACCTTCTCGGAGGCGGAGGTCGGTGAAGAGGAGTACACATGGACGTTCAGGACCGTCCGCGCGCTCTGGGACGGCGCCGGCCTGGTCCACGCCGATCTCTCCGAGTTCAACGTGTTCAGGGCTGAGGGGGGGCCTGTCCTGTTCGACATGGGGTCCGCGGTCCTCTCGTCGCACCCACAAGCACAGGAGTTCCTGAAGAGAGACGTCTACAACATGGTCAGGTTCTTTAGGAAGAGGGGGATAGGAGGGAAGGAAGTAGAGGAGTGGATGAGGGTGATCTTATCGTGAGCTTTGAGCAGGTGATACGGATACCTGTCGACAGGGTGGGTGCTGTCATAGGCAAGGAAGGGGCGACGAAGAGGTACCTCGAGAGCGAGATGAGCGTCACCCTACAGGTGGACAGCAAGGAGGGGCTGGTCGTTCTGAAGTCAGGGTCGGCCGTGGGGGCAGACCTTTTCTCGGCGACCAGGGTCATCGAAGCGATAGGGCGCGGGTTCTCGCCTCAGAAGGCGCGCAGGCTGTTAGACGAGGGGACTGCCCTGGAGGTGATAGACCTCCGCGGCTATGCAGGGGGGAGCGCAAAGTCCCTCGAGAGGATAAGGGGGAGGGTGATAGGCCTGAAGGGGAAGTCTCGCCGGGTGATCGAGGAGCTGACTTCGTGCAGCCTGTCGGTGTACGGCAGGACAGTGGCCATAATCGGCGAAGCCGGCGAGGTCCAGCTGGCGTCAGACGCTGTGAAGTCCCTGGCCTCAGGGAGCCAGCACAAGACCGTGTACAACACGCTCCAGAGGGCAAGAACGAGGAAGAAGATGGAGAGGATGTTCCTCTGGGAAGGCACTTCGCCGGAGACCCTGGAGGAAAAACTCCGGAAGCTTGAGCACTAGCATATATCCGGTTCAGGTCGATACCTGCGGGCGGGCCCTTTTGAAAAGGGGTAGGACCAGCTAGATTGAAACTTTCACTTGCGAATCGACGACTGGAGAAGCAGCAGAGCAGAGATTACGGGGGTGATGACTACTGAGTAGCAAGGCCACATTCGCGGAGATTTCGCCCTCAGAGTTCTTTCTATCGTAACCGCGACCTGGCTGGGTTCACAAACCCCGCGCGCGCCCTCTACATGGCCATCAGGGAGCTCGTCGAGAACTCCCTGGACTCCGCGGAGATAGTTGGGATTCCGCCGGACATCTACGTCAGGATAACCGCCGAGGATCCCAATCTGTCGCTCCCAGACCCGAAGCCCTACAAACTCACCGTCATCGACAACGGCACGGGGGTGGCGCCACAGCACGTCCCAAGCGCCTTCGGGAAGGTCTTCTACGGGTCCAAGTACGTCCTGAGGCAGTCTCGAGGCATGTTCGGTCTAGGTGGGACCATGGCCATCCTCTACGGCCAGATCACCACCAACAAGCCTGTGACGATCACGACCTCCCCCGACGGGAAGCGCAAGTACGGCTTCCAGATGATGATAGACATAGGGGAGAACAGGCCCACAGTCCTCAAGCGATTCAACAGCGAGGCCAATGGCTCAACGGGGACCAGGGTGGACATTGTCCTCGAAGGCGACTACCTCCGGGCGTCCCAGAAGATAAGCGACTACTTCAAACAGACAGCGCTGGTGGCCAGCTACGCGAACCTGACGTTCGTCGACCCCACCGGCCAGATAACCTACTACGAAAGGGCAACCACCTCGATGCCGTCCGCTCCCAAGGAGACGCTGCCGCATCCCTACGGCGTTGATGTCGAGGCGTTCAAGCGGATAGTGAAGGTGTCGGAGGAGCACGACATGAAGACGTTCATGGTCACCCACTTCCACAGGGTGGGAGACAGAATAGCGACGAAGTTCCTTGAGTTCGCGGGGGTGAGCCCGAAACTCCCTCCGAAAAGGCTCAGCACAAACCAGATAGTCGCCGTCGTGGACGCACTACAGCGCTTCCCAGACTTCCTCCAGCCCGACGCGGCGGTGCTCTCGCCCATAGGCGAGGAGATCCTCATGGCCGGGATCGCCAAGGAGCTCCAGCCCGAGTTCTCCACGGTGGTCATGAGGCCCCCTTCGTCGTACTCCGGCTTCCCATTCTTGGTCGAGGTCGGGGTCGCATACGGAGGGAAGATACTTCAGCCCGGGGTCAAGCTCTTCAGGTTCGCGAACAGGATTCCTCTCCTATACGACGAGAGCTCAGACGTTAGCTTCGAGGTCCTCAACGAAGAGGTGGACTGGAGAAGGTACCATGTCCCGGCCGAAGCCCCGGTCGGGGTGATAACACACATCGCGAGCACCCGGATCCCGTACAAGACAGTCGGCAAGGAGTACATAGCGGACAGGCCGGAGATTCAGAGGGAGATCAGGAACGCGGTGAGGGAGGCGCTGCGGAGGCTCGGGATCTTCCTGTCCCGCAAGGGGAGCATGGAAGCGGTCCAGAAGAAGATGAACATCTACGGGAAATACCTCCCCCTGATCGCCGAGTTCTCAACCGAGCTGGCAGGGAAGAAATCGCCCCCGAGGTACAGGCAGCTCATAGGCAGTGAGCCCGGCGCGGATGAGACTAATGAACCAGGCACGCCAGAGGAGGCACTGGCGGGAGAAGCGGAGGGAGAAAATGTCAACCAAGAAGAGAGTAAAGAGGCAGTCGACAGGTTCAGCTGAGACGAGGCAGAACGCCGTCCAAGGGCTCCTCCACGAGCTGGGAGCGAGCATCTACGCCGACCTGGACGAAGGCCGCTTCCCAAGCCTGACCCTGGCCAGCCGGTCTGTACGGAACATAGTCTACGACAAGAAGCTGCAGCAGTTCGTGCTCGGCGCGACCACCGTGAAGAAGTCGTCAGGGAACATCAAGCACATCCGTCCGTTCACTCAGCTGGTATGGCTTGCCTATTTCGCCAAGAAGCTGGTGGACGAGAAACGCACCTCCACGCTCAGGGACGTGTTCTATTCTGCCCAGGCGTTCAACGTCGAGTTCCAGGACCAGGCCGAGTCCGACGAGCTGATCACCGACTTGGAGGTCCTGATGCAGATGGCGAGGGAGGGGATGAACATCTACCCTGAAGAGAGGAGCGCGATCTTCGGGAACATGACAATAGAGTATACCGTCCCAGGCTATGAGGGGAAGGCCGCTGACCTCTCCGCGAACCCCGATGGGGTGATGATCGGACCGGCGCTCACCACCGCTGAGTTCAGGGACACAGACGCGGAGGTCGTCCTGGCTATAGAGAAGGGCGGCCTTTTCACGAGGTTCATCGAGGAGAGGGTGCACCTAAAGTACAAAGCGATACTCATCAATACAGCAGGGCAGCCCCCAAGGTCCACGCGCTTCCTCATCAGGCGGCTGAACCAGGAGCTCGGCCTCCCCGTGGGAATCCTCTGCGACGCTGACCCCTGGGGGGCCCACATAGCCATGGTGATAAAATCAGGATCGGTGCAAAGAGATGAACCTATCGTGGTGAAGGATTCGAAAGGCGGGGTCCGCATCACCAAAATCGGGGAGTTCGTAGATGAATGCATCGCCAACTACGGATACTACTATGATTCCAATGGAAACGAGGTATGTGGTGCCATCCCGTTCGAAACGCTAAGCGTCGACTCTGACCATAGGGTGCGGTTCAAGCCCATGTCGGCGGCAATCCGTCATCGCCACGCCGGACCGCTTTATCGGCTTTCCACTTCAAGCGGTAGGACAGTCGTCGTGACGCCTAACCACAGCGTCTTCGTCCTGAGAGAGGGGCGGCTGAAGGCAGTTCCCACGACCGAATTGACCACAGGAGACCTTTTGGTGATAGAAAGAGGCGATTCTATTCAAAGGAGCCGGCCGGTAGTCATAGACTCCATCAAGGAACTCCTGGCGCTCTCTAAGGAAGTTCGGGTTCCTCGGCTATTCATCCACATCCAAGATGAGCGTTCAAAATACCACAGCCGGAGAAGGCTCGAGACCTTCGAGCAAGGGCGACAGCAGCCTAAACTGAGCAAGCATCTCCACGGATTATTCGTCAGCTCCAGGAGCCGCAGGGCGCCCGACATGCTGCCAGCGCGGATATGGCTCACCAAGGAGCTGGCCTGCCTTTTCGGATACTACGTCTCAGAGGGAAGGATAGTGAAGGCGAACGGGGTCCCGAGGGCAGTCGAGCTCTCGTTCGGACCGCACGAGCCTGAGGTAGTCGACGACGCTGAGGCCTGTATCCGGGCGGTGTTTCCTCGCGCTAACGTCAAAAGGATTGTCGATTCCCCGGGGAACAGGGTAACCCTGCGGTTTGGGGGCACCCCCGCCGCATTGCTCTTCCTGAGACTATGCGGAACTGGTTTCGCACTTAAACGGATTCCCATGGTGATGCTTTCTGCCAGAAAGGCGCTTGTCCTAGAGTTCCTCAAGGGCTGCTTTGGTGACGGATACATCACAAATTCGGGGGGATTGATCTGGAAGATGAAGAACCCAGAGTTGATGTCCGACCTGGCCTACCTCATGGCCCAGAACGGCATTGCCTGTTCCATAGGAAGCGACAAGATTTCCCTAATCGTATCGGGGGTTTCTGAGGTGCAAAAGCTGGTTTCAACTGTACTCCATGACGACGATAGGGCTACCATCGTTTCCCACATAGCATCGACCAGCCATAGCTCATACCTCATGCCCAAGGCCTTCCCAATAGTTTCCAGCGGGGTTGTCAATCTGAAGCGTGAGGTCGGAAAGCATGTACGGCACGACGCCAAGTCCAGGAACCTGTACGGGAGGATATGCGAAGTAACCCAGTCTGGCAAGGAGGGCGGCACGAACAGGGATAACCTGTCTTCGGTTCTGGCGCATCTGCTTTCATGCCAGTCCAGTCCCCTGGGTCTGGAAGCGGGTAAGTTGGCGACAAGCGTGCTAGGGCTGGTCAAAGCGGACGTCAGCTTCGACCCCATTGTCAGCATCGAACAGACTCCTCCGGTGGACGAATACGTCTATGACGTCTCAGTCCCTGGAGTGGAACGCTTCATCGGAGGGCATTCTGGAATCCTCCTTCACAACTCAGCTAACGCGGCCCACCTCCGAGAGCTGACCACCCCCAACTCGAAGTGGCTCGGGGTGTACGCGAGCGACATCCAGAAGTACAAACTCCCTTCTGACAAGCTGACAGAAGTCGACATCAAGCGGCTCTACGAGCTGAAGTCCGACCCGAGGTACACCGAGAAGATGTGGCACGACGAGCTCGAGACCTTCCTAAAGTACAAGCGGAAGAGCGAGCAAGAGGCTTTCGCCAGGTACGGCCTCAGCTACATCGTGGATACCTATCTCCCTGAGAAGCTGGAGACGATGAAGAGCACCTGACCTGCTTCAAGAACGAAGAATCGCTAAAATACCCTCCCCCTCCGCCTGAAAAGGCCAATGACGTTCGAAGCAGAACAGTCCAGGGTGGACGCACTGGTAAGGCTAATGGGCGTCATCGTGTTAGTTTTCGGCATCCTCCTGCTTTACTACACCTACGCCAACGCAGGGGCGGCAGGCCAGGCCGCCGAGATAGTCACCATAAACTACTCTCTCGGCCTCGTCCTCTCTGCGGTGGGCGTCATCACGACGTTCGCGAAGTTCAAGTGAGATAGCTTGCCCATCAAGGTGGCGCTAGCGGGGATAGGGAACTCCGCTTCCGTGCTGGTCCAGGGCCTGAGGTTCTATTCAGGAGACGAAAAGAAGGGGCTCTGGCACCCGAACGTAGCCGGGTTCAAGCCCAAGGACATACAGATAACCGCCGCCTTCGACATCGACTCCAGGAAGGTGGGGCTGGAGCTCTCCAAGGCGGTGTTCGCGCCCCCCAGCGTGGCCAAGAAGTACGTCTCGCTCCCTCGGAGCAAGGTCACCGTCAGGGGCGGGATTTCAAGGGGAGACGTCGCACCGCACCTCAGCGGGGTAAAGCTAGAGCGTACGAGCTCGGACGACGTGTCCAAGGCGCTCGAAGACTCGGGGGCGGACCTCCTGGTCAACATGATATCTTCCGGGTGCACCGCCTCGACCGAGGAATACGCTAGGGCTGCCATGCGAGCAGGTTGCGGGTTCATCAACTGCACACCGGCCCTGGTCCTGAAGAACAACAAGCTGGTCGCGGACTTCCAGAAGGCCAAGCTCCCGCTCGTGGGGGACGACCTCATGAGCCAGTTCGGCGGGACCATATTCCACAAGGGCCTGCTAGGCCTCATGGTGAAGCGGGGCATCAAAGTCTCGAAGAGCTACCAGCTTGACGTGGGCGGCGGCTCAGAGACTATGAACACCATAGACGAGGGAATAAAGATGGCCAAGAGGGGGGTGAAGACCTCCTCCGTCGCCGAGGAGGTCCCATACAAGTTCGAGACGATTGCAGGCACCACCGACTATGTCGACTACATGGGCAACGACAGGACCAGCTACTTCTGGTTCACAGGAAACACCTTCTTGGACAGCGGTGTGACAGTCGACGTGTACCTCCGCTCCTCGGACGGGGCCAACGGAGGGAACGTCCTCCTTGACGTCATAAGGGCGACATACAGGTGTATGAAGGTGGGGAAGCTTGGGACTGTAGGGGAGATCTGTGCCTACGGGTTCAAGTCACCGCCGCGGCCTACGCGCTTCGAGGAAGCGTTCACGAAGTTCGCCGCCCTCTACGTCCGCTGAAGCGCTTCGGCGCCAGGCTATAATGCCTCTGCCTCGGCCTCGAGCTCATGGAGCCCTGCTGGGTCCCCGAATAGGAGGAGCGTGTCATCCTCCTTGATTGTCAGCCCGGGGTCGAACACGTTCTGGATGAGCTCTCCGCCTCTCACCAGGCCGATGACGTGGGCGAGCCTGGTCAGGTCTGGCAGCTTCTTTCCGATGAGCTTTGACGCCTTGAACACCGAGAACTGCGCGATCTCCTTTGTCCCGACCTTCTCTGAGAACACTATCCCCACCAGGTCTCTGGTGACCGCCGAGAGGGCGAGCAGGTGCCCTACTGACACGGACGAAGGGATAATCACGTCGGCACCGGCGTTCTTGACTGTCTCAGTCAGCTGCTCGTCGTGAACAACGGAGACTATCCTTATGTCTGGCCTCAGCCTCCGCGCGCTCAGCATCGTGAGGATGTTCTCCGAGTCCCTGTCATGGGTCGCGATGAGCGTCGATGCCTCATCGATCCCAGCCTCTTTGAGGGCGGCCATCTGCCTGTTCTCCTGCTGCAGAACCACCCTCACCTTCTTCTTCGCAAGGACGTCGCGGATGGCGGGGTCGTGGGTTATCACGACGTAGTCTACCCCGATTTCATCAAGCTTGTCGCCAACGTATCTTCCAACGTGGGCGTACCCGAATATGACGACGTGCCTCTTCATCCTCTTGATGAGGCTCTTCTCCGCCTCGCCTCTGGCGAGGTCCCCGTTGACGACCACGTTCACGGTCGCTTGCAACAGCGACGCAGCCGCTCCGACGGAGACAACGATCATCACAATCAATAGCACCTCCTCGGTCTGATTGATCGTGTAGAAGTTGCCGTTGTTGGGGACGTAGATACCGATGGTGGTGATGGTCGAAACGGACGCGAGGAGCGCCCCCAAGGGCGGGAGCCCGTTGTAGTAGGCGAACACGGCAGATCCGAGGCCGAACATGCCTCCGAGTATGATCAACTGCCTGTAGAGCGCCTTGAAGAGGTATGTGGGCGCGTACATCGACTGATAGAAAAGGAACCCGAGCGTCCTGGTGTGCCTCCGGCCCTTTCTGGCACCAGAGCGCCTGTATGGGGTGGGATCTTGCGTGGGTCTGGGCTTGCACGGTACGATTTTACGGTTTTCGTATGGCTGTCCGCATCAGGCGCAGCCCTAGATTGACCTGTAGTGGAGGATGGACTATATAGGCCCGATAGGTCGTCACTGGAAGTAGAGTCTGCTCTGCGGTCACTAATTGGCGGCGACGGTCGGACTCGAACCGACGGCCAATTGGTCTCTGCCTGGCGAGCTAACAGCCAATTGCTCTACCACGCTGCCCAGTCTCTGGACTTCTGAGCTACGTCGCCGCGTTTCGACGGGCAAGAAGATGCCCTGAAAAACGTTGTTTACTCCTGCTTGCAGGCCATAGGAGGGATGAAAGCGCAGGGACCGGGGCGGGACAGGGACGAGGTCGAGGGGGTCGTCCGCGCCTTCTACGAGGCGGGGAGGAACAAGGACCTCGCCGCCCTAGCCGACTTCCACTCCTCCAGGGAGTCGTTCACCAAGTTCGACGAGAACCCTCCATACACCCGCCAGAATTCCGAAGAGGCCTTCGTCTACGAGCAGGCTGCCTTCGCCAACATATCCGACTACCGCTACACCATCGACGACCTCCGGGTCGACATCTTCGACACCGCAGCCGTGACGACGTTCTATCTGACCTACGGAGGGATGTTCGTCAACGACTACGCCTTCGAAGGGTCCCCCGTCAGCGGCCGGGCCAGGGTCACCATGGTGCTGGTGAAGACCGCCAGGGGGTGGAGGATCGCCCACGAGCACCTGAGCCGGTACCCAGACTGGGTCGCGCCGGGACCAGACCAGCGACCCCGGACCAAGGGTTAACTAGCGGGCGTCAGGCCTGCCTGACAGTTGTCCCTCGACCTGTATGACCTATGGTACTTCGTGATGGGCTTCCTGATGGCTAACGGCGTGCCGCACTTCGTGTTCGGTAGGGCTGGCAAAATCTTCCGCAGCCCCTTCGGCCAGCGCTCGCCTCCGAAGACCAACGTAGCGTGGGGGGGCGCCAACTTCGTCCTGGCGACCGTCATCGGGCTGGCCCTGGCCTATCTGGGGCTCTACGACTCCTACTCCATTGTCTTGCTCCTGCTGGGCTTCTGGCTAATGGTCCTGAACTTCGGCTTCTCAATCAAGAGGTTCCTGAACGAGTAGGGGTGAAGAAGGATGGGCCCGGCCAGATTTGAACTGGCGACCGACCGGTCTCTCCGAGCGGCTCTTATGAGCCGGTCGCTCTAACCGAACTCCTCGCAGACGCTCTGAGCTACGGGCCCACTTTCGCGGCTCCTGGGCTGCCACCTTTAAGCGCCGCGGCCAAACCTAAATAACCCCTGGGGAGGTCTAAAACCCCGTAGCAGTGAGCAAGGACCAAGACGAGGGTTTCGACGATATCCTAGCCGAACTCGACCGTGAAGAGGCGCGCGTGAAGATCAGGATGGAGATGAGACGCTTCGGCAAGCCTACGACGGTGATTGAGGGGATTAAAATGAGCGAGAAGGATCTCCACGGGCTGAATTCAAAGATGAAGAAGGCGCTGGCGACCGGGGGGACTGTGAAGGATGGCATAATGATACTTCAGGGAGACCACAGAGAGACCGCGGCGAAGATGCTCAAGGAGAACGGATTCTCTGAAAGCTCCATCGAAGTGATTTGATATCTCTCCTGTCTGACTGTTCAAGCTTTTAAAGGGTAAACCTGGCCGCGGAAGTTAGAAGTCTATGTCGAAGCCGATTGTGACCTTCGAAGGCTTCGTAAGACGGGTTATCGTCGTAGTAATCTTCCTGCTGCTGATCTTGGCCGTCGTCGGACTTCCTGTATACTATGTGGTGGGCTCCTACCTGCACCTCCCCGTCGACTTCATCAGGATAGCCCGCAACCCAGGCCTGGTCTTCGCCTTCGTCCTTCACCTCCTCTCCATCGAGCCCTTCAAGACCATCTTCGCCTTGGTCGTCTTCCCTGGCTTCTCGTTCGTCGCAATCTACGGTACCATCTTCATGGGGTGGGTCGAAAGGAAGATGACCGCAAAGATCCAGCTGAGGACCGGACCGATGTATGCTGGGAAGGTCGAAGGGATCCTCCAGAACGTGGCCGACTTCCTCAAGCTCGCGTTCAAGGAGATGCTGATCCCCAACGGCGTGGACAAAGCGACCTTCGTGGCCGTCCCGCTCGCTCTCATGGCGGTGGCGGGCGCCCTCGTATCCCTCCTTCCGCTTTCCCCCACGATATTCATCGCCAACCCCCCGGTGGGGGCGGTCCTGGCGTTCGCCATCCTAGGGTTCACCCCGCTGGCGGTGCTAGTCGCTGGGTGGGCCAGCAACAGCAAGTTCCCCTTCCTGGGCGGGCTGAGGGCGCTCCACCAGCTTGTAGCATACGAGATCCCAATGATTCTCTCCCTGGTCGGGGTGGTGGTCCTCGCAGGCTCGCTGAACCTCATGGACATAGTCACCGCCCAGGAGGGGCTCTGGAACATCATCCCGGAGTTCCTGGCGGCGGTGGTCTTCTACATCGGGGCCCTAGCGGAGCTGGAACGGATACCTTTCGACCTGCCGGAGGCTGACAGCGAGCTCGTGGCGGGTTGGCAGACGGAGTACTCGAGCATGCTCTTCGGCAGCTTCCAGCTGGCCAACTTCACGAGGATGTACGTCATGGCCGGCCTTTTCACCACCTTCTTCCTCGGCGGCTGGCTGGGGCCCGCCCCCGTCCCTCCAGTTGCCTGGTTCTTGATCAAGGTCACCATCGTCGACATCTTCCTGATGCTCCCGCGCAGCATAATGCCCAGGCTCAGGATCGACATGCTGCTCAGGGCGGGGTGGGTGAAGCTCCTCGCGGTCTCCTTCGCCAACATCTTCCTCACGATGGTCCTGGTCTCCCTCGGGGTGGTCCACTAGTGGGGACTTTGGGCTACATCAAAGGGGTGTTAGTGGCGACGTGGTCTGGGGTGAGGCACTTCTTCCGTCCCCGGATGACCCTGCGCTACCCCGAACAGAAGCAGGATCTCGAGGGGCAAGGATACAGGTACGACGCCAGGCAGGGGGTCGGGCTCCCCGGGTTCAAAGGGAGGCACCTGCTCAGGTTCGAGAAGTGCACCGGCTGCCAGCTCTGCGCGATAGCCTGCGACGGGGTCGCCGTTGCGATCGACATGCAGAAGGTCGAGAAGGGGAAGCCCCAGAACAAGAAGGAGATCTGGCCGGCCGTCGACTACGGGAGGTGCGTCCCGCCCTCCACTCCAATCCTCACCATGGATGGCGTCAAGCCGATGTCTGAAATTCGGGTCGGCGACAAGGTGCTTACCCACACCGGAAAATTCAGGAGGGTCACTAGGCTGTTTAGCCGATCGTATACCGGGAAGCTCTACACGTTCAAGACGCTGGGCAATTACGAGCCGCTGACTACGACCGAAGACCATCCCATACTTACATACGGAGAGAATGGCATCTCCTGGGTCTTCGCCAACCAAATTGAGTGTCGAACATATCTTACTAGGCCGGTCATCGCCGAGGAAATACCGCTCAACGAAATTCACTTCACATACGAGCTCTACCATCCTGCTGGCAGAGGGGGGTCTATCACAGCTGAACTAGTCACGCTTCAGACTACTCCTGAATTGATGAGGCTAATTGGTTACTATCTTGCGGAAGGCGCTTCTGACCGCTACCGGGTGTCATTCGACATCCATAAGGACGAAGAAGGTCTTAGAGACGACATCATCACTTGTATTTCGAAGGTTTTCGGGGAGAACGTCTCCCTGAAGCCTGACCCAGACTCCCTGGGGTCGAAGCTCGTCGTGGACTCGGTGCGCGTCGCTTCATTCTTTTCTCAATTCGGTCACCATTGCGACGTCAAACAAGTTCCTTGGTGGATGGTTCTCCTGCCTAGAGAGAACATCAAGGAAATCATCAAAGGAGAATTCCGAGGCGACGGTCATTATTCAGACGAGAATTATCAGTACAAGACGGCGATGCATCCCAACTATTTCACTGCCCGGACAACATCGAAGACGCTAGCGTTGCAAACACACTTCATGCTCGGCAGAGTAGGAATAGTCTCCTCCATAAGCACACAGAAACAGAAGGACCGGAAGTTGCGCTATTCCGTGACCGTCCACACGCCGTACGTCAAGAAGATGGGGGAACTCGTAGGAGTCTCCGCGCAGGACAACGAAGTTTTCCACAGCTACGTCCATCTCAGGGAGGGCATGATCGTCACTCCTGTGACCAAGATCGAAGTTCAGGAAGTGAAGGATTGCCTTGTGCAGAACATCGAGGTCGAAGAGGACAACAGTTACGTCGCGGCAAATATCGCAATTCATAACTGTGTCTTCTGCGGATTGTGCGTAGATGCCTGTCCTTTTGATGCCCTCGACATGACCAACGACTACGAGCTGGCCGCATACGACAAGATGGGGCTGAAGTACACGCCGGACATGCTCGCCGTCCCACCGAAGCTCGAGGGGAAGAAGTACAAGGTGAAGTTCGACACCGAAAAGGGGGTCGTCACCTACGACTGACGCGGTCTTCCTGGCCATGGCGGTCGTCACAGTCGGCGGCGCGATAGTATCTCTGGAAGCAAAGGAGCTCGTCTACGGCGCCATCGGCCTCGCTGGCTCGCTGTTCGGGGTAGCCACGCTCTTCTTCCTACTAAACGCCCCCTACGTGGCTGCGTTCCAGCTCGCGGTCTACATAGGGGCCGTGGCGGTCCTCATCCTGTTCACAGTGATGCTGGTGAGGCAGGAGGGCTGGGCCAAGGAGGTGAGGCCGAAGTCGACGACGACCGTGGCCGGGGTGATCGCAGCAGTGGCGGTGATACTCGCCCTTACCTTCGCCGTCCTGGCCACCGACCTCTCGAGGTATACCATAGTCGCCAACACCGCGACCTATGTCGACGTGGGCAGGCTAATCTCGACTGGCTACGCGCCTGTCCTGGAGGTGCTCGCCCTGGTCCTTGCCGCGTCCATCGTGGGCGCCCTGGCCCTCTCCAGGGTCGACAGGGAGGGGGACGCCAGTTGAACTCCCTCTCAGACTTCGTGGTCGTCTCTGCCCTCCTCTTCGGCATAGGGGTCTACGGTCTGGTGACCAAGCGGAACGCCATGAGGCTCCTCTTCGCCGTCGAGCTGATGATAAACGCGGCGAACCTCAACTTCGTTGCATTCAACCAGTACCTGCCCTATCAGGAGGCGAGCAACGCCGTAGGGCAGACGGTCGTGCTCTTCTCGATCGCCCTGGCCGCCGCCGAAGCCGCGGTGATACTGGCCATAGTGGTCGTGGCCTACAGGCTGCACAACGACATCGACGTGAGCGAGATGAAGACCCTGGAGGGATAGAGTTGGACCAGAACCACCACAGCCTCGCCCTCGGCTTCCGGTCCGTCGAACTTCGATAGCAGGGTTTGGGCATGGACTACATACTACTTCAGACAGTGGCTGTCCCACTCGCCGTCGCCCCGGTCGTCCTCCTTCTCGGCCGCAGGCTAGGCCGCCACGTAGGATGGATAGCGTTCGCGGCCCTGCTCTACACCTCCCTCCTGCTCGCCTACCTCGCCTCTTCACTCTTCAACGGGGGCGCCAGCGTGACCGAGTCCTACGCCTGGGCGCCAATCTCCGGGCTTACCTTCGGTTTCCTCGGCGACAACCTAAGCGTCCCGGTGGCGCTGATGATGAACATCGTCGTGATGGCCACGGCAGTCTACTCGATGGGATACATGAAGCACAGGCTCGAGGTGATGTATGGCGAGGAGAGGAAGGGCCAGTACGCCATCTACTTCCTCAACTTCATGCTCCTGGACGCAGGGCTGATCGGCGTCTCGCTGGCCACCAACCTCCTCGAGCTCTATATGTTCCTGGAGCTCATGCTGATCCCTTCGACGTTCATGGTCGCGCTCTTCGGGTACACCAACAGGGAGAGGACCGCCATGATGTACTTCCTCTGGAACCACTTTGGAGCCTTCATCTTCCTGGCTGGCATCGTGGTGGCCTACTCTGTCACGGGGAGCTTCCAGATCTCCTCCCTTTCGTCGATTCCCCTGGGGACAGTAGCCTATTGGGCCGCAGGGCTAATCCTAGTCGGCTGGCTCATCAAGATGGCCATCTTCGGGGTCCACCTCTGGCTCCCGACTGCCCACGCCGAGCACCCGACCTCCTTCGCGCCGTTCATTGTCACCATAGTCGGGGTAGGGAACTACGTCGTGGTGAGGTTGCTGGTGCAAGGGATGTATTCGGCCTTCGTCCCCTTCGCGTTCCCGCTCATGGTCATGGCGGTGATTACAATGGTCTATGGAGGCGCCATGACCATGGTGCAGAACGACGTGAAGTACCTCTACGCCTGGTCCACCATCAGTCAGAACGCATATTCTCTCCTCGGCATCGGCAGCCTGAGCGTACTGGGGGTGTCGGGCGGCATCTTCTACTTCTTGAACCACATCATAGGCAAGACCATCCTCTTCTGCGTGGCAGGCATAATGATCACCCAGGTGGGGACCCGGGACATGCGCAAGATGGGCGGGCTGGCCGGGAAGATGCCCCTGACCGCCGCGGTCGCCCTGATAGGCTCCATGATCCTCTCAGCAGTCCCTCCGACCGGGGGCTTCCAAGGAGAGTGGCTCCTGTTCGAGGGCGTCTTCACCCGCGGGATCGCCGGGGGGCTGGCCTGGAACTTCGTGGTGGCGGTAGCAGGCCTCGCTGCGACCGCTCTCACTGTCGCCTACACCTTCTGGCCGGTGCGCAAGATGTTCTTCGGCCCCCTGTCGGACGAACTGAAAGACGTGAAGGAGGCTCCACTCATCATGACTGCGCCGCTTATCTTCTTGGCAGTCCTCTCCATAGTCATAGGCATCTACCCAGACCTCTTCTTCAGGTCCCTCTACCACTTCGCGAGCACGATAGGGTTGTCAGGGAGATAGGAAATGGCAGCAATCCCGATCCCGTCGTACTTCGTCTGGCTCATCTTCATCCTCCCCTACGTGGGGACGTTGACTGCGCCCCTAACCGGCAGGGGAAGGATCAGGGACGTCGTGGCAGTGCTCTTCTCACTCCTCTCAGCCCTCTTCGCGCTCGCCCTCCTCATCCCAGTGGTCGAGGGGAACACAATCTCCCTGGTCAACTCCCTGATCCCAGCTTCTGTCCCATGGATTCCTGAGCTCGGAATCAGCTTCGGGGTCCTCTCGGACCCGTACACCGTGATCATAGCGAACCTGGTCGCATGGATCAGCTTCCTCGTCATGCTGTACAGCGTCGACTACATGAAAGGAGACAGAGGGCTCACGAGGTACTGGTTCTTCATGAGCTTCTTCATCGGCAGCATGCAGCTCATCGTCCTCTCCAACAACCTGCTCTCGCTATTCATAGGCTGGGAGGGGGTCGGCCTCTGCAGCTACGCGTTGATCGGCTACTACTACCACGACGAGAAGGAGAACTGGGTCGGGACCCCCGGTTCCAAGGCCCTGGGGATGGAGCAGGCCTACCCGCCGTCCCACGCCGGAATGAAGGCGTTCTTCATGACCAGGATAGGCGACATGGCGATGCTCGCAGGGATACTGATCCTCTTCATCTATTCGGGGACGTTCAACTACCAGCAGCTGGCGTCATCCACCGGCTGGGCCACCTCCCTAGCTTCGGGCGGCCTCCTGGTCCCAGTCGCCCTGCTGATATTCGGAGGCGCCGTCGGGAAGTCCGCCCAGTTCCCTCTCCAAGAGTGGCTCCCCGACGCCATGGCCGGCCCGGCACCGGTGTCAGCCCTGATCCACGCGGCCACCATGGTCAACGCGGGGGTCGTCCTGGTCGCGCGCATCGGGCCCATATTCTACTTCGCCCTGCAGTCCAACCCTGCCTTAATCCAGCCCTTCTTCATGGTGGTCGCCTGGATCGGAGCCTTCACAGCCTTCCTTGCAGCCACCCAGGCGATGGTGGGCTTCGAGCTGAAGAAGCTCCTGGCCTACTCCACCATATCCCAGATAGGCTACATGATGCTCGGCCTCGGCCTCGCAGGGCTGTCGACCAACTTCGCGGAGGGTCTGGCGGCCGGTCTCTCCCAGCTCATGAGCCATGCCATCTTCAAGGCAGCCCTCTTCCTGATGGCCGGTGTGCTGATACATCTCACAGGGACCAAATATGTCAACCAGATGGGCGGCATGAGGGAGAAGCTGAAGATCACCTTCGCCGCCTTCCTCATCGCAGCCGCGTCACTCTCAGGCATCCCACCCCTGAGCGGCTTCTTCGCCAAGGACGCCGTCCTCGCGACGGCCTGGGGCTCGGGGCAGTATGCCCTCTTCTTCGTTGGCTCTGCGACCGCAGGCCTGACTGCGTTCTACGCCTTCAGGCTTGTGGGCCTGGCCTTCTTCGGGTCGAGGGAACAGCACGCCGCCGGGGCGGGTGGCCACGAGCTCAAGGAGCCTTCGCCCATCAGCTGGGTCCCCTACTCGGTGCTAGCAGCCGGGACCGTCCTGGTCGGGATCCTGGGGATATTCAACCTGCAAGGGCACCTGCAGGGGGTCTCCATCGTCTACATCTACAGCCTCTTCAAGGGCGCCAGCTTCAGCGGATTGAGCTCTGCGGCGCCCTTCGACTTTGTATCGTCGGGGATCACGTTGGCGTTCGCTCTGGTCGGTCTGCTCCTCGCCGTCCAGCTCTACATCCGCAGGAAGACTGCTCCCTCGAGCCTGGTCACGTCCTGCGGCCCGGCTCACGGCATCTACCGCTTCCTAGAGAACCGCTGGTATATCGATGCCATCTACTACAGGGTGTTCGTCGACGCGCCCCTGCGCGCTTCGTATTGGACGCTCGACAACTTCGAGATAGGCATCTTGCAGAGGGTGCACGGCGGCGGGGCGAACCTGGCCATATGGGCATCGGCGGCCGGGAACTGGTTCGACAGGCACGTCGTGGACGTTGCCTCTGACTGGTTCGCCAGGGCCGGCCAGGGGCTGTCGAGGGTGTTCCGGAAGCTGCAGACTGGAATCCTCGAGGAATACGTTCTGATCTTCTCCATCGGCCTCATCCTGTTGCTTCTCTTCTTCCTGCTGGTGACGAGGGTGTACGCTTCGATATGATCCCTATCCTTTCGGTCCTGCTCCTGCTCCCAATCGCAGCATCTGGCCCCGCTTACCTCATCCTCAGGCGCGACAGGAAGGCAGGGCAGTGGTTCACCATGGCTGTCACCTCCGTGGTGCTCGTACTCGCCCTGTACGTGTTCTACTACGTCTACTCGGGATCCGCCGGCCTGGTGTCTTCTGGCATCGGGCAGTACGCACTCTCCGAGCAGTACTCCTGGGTGAGTATCTCCTCATTCGGCGTCAACTACCTCGTCGGGGTCGACGGCCTCAGCTCCCCCCTGGTCCTGGCCACGGCACTCCTCACCTTGTTCGCGGTCATAGGCTCGAGGACGCTGATTGACCGTTCCGAGCCCAGCTACTACGCGCTCATCCTCCTCTTCGAGGGGGCGATCATTGGCGTCTTCGTCTCACTGAACCTGGTCCTGTTCTACTTATTCTGGGACCTGGTGATGCTCCCCATGTTCTTCCTCATAGGCCTGTGGGGAGGGGATCGGAGGAAGTACTCCGCCATGAAGTTCATGATCTTCATCTTCACCGGGAGCATGATCCTCCTGCTGGCCCTCATGGCCGCGTATCTCGGGGTCAACCCCACGACTTTCGACATACCGAGCCTCGCGGGGAGGATCCCGGCTTCCATTCAGTACCTTCCGCTGCTCGCGTCATTCATCGGGTTCGGGATAAAGCTCCCAGTCTTCCCGCTCCACAGCTGGCTCCCCGACGCCTACACCCAGGCGCCTGCGCCGGTGACGGTGCTGCTCGCCGGAGTGCAGTCTGCCATGGGCGGCTACGGCCTCATCAGGATAAGCATAGGCCTCTTCCCCCAGGCGTCCCACCAGTGGGCCCTGGCGTTCATGGCCGTGGGCCTGGTCACCATGTTCTATGGCGCCTTCGTCGCCATACTCTCCAAGGATCTGAAGTCCATGTTCGCATACACGAGCATCGCGGGGATGGGCTTCGTCGTCTTCGGGGCCTTCGCCTCGGTGGCGTCAGGCAGCGCCCTCGGCATGGAGGGGTCGATCCTCGAAATGTTCGTCCACGCGTTCACCGCAGGGTCCCTCTTCATGCTGGCTGGCTACATCCAGAAGGGCATGGGGACCACCGAGATCTCAGCCCTCAAGGGTCTCAGGAACGTCATCCCCAGGGCGGGGACATTCCTAGTGTTCGCATGTGCGGGCGCCATGGCGCTCCCTCCCTTCGGGAGCTTCGTCGCCGAAGTGCTGGTGATCGTCGGGGGCATCGACGCCACCCCCTACGCCGCCGTAGCCATACTGGTCCCGGTCATAATCGGAGGGTACATGCTCTGGATGATCAGGAAGGTCGTACTCTCACCCGCCGAGGTCAACTCAGCCGGGTCAGACCTCAAGGGGTTGGACTTCGGCGTCCTGGTGCTCTATCTCGTCCCCCTCATCGTCATGATGTTCTTCTCCGTCCTGGTCTTGGGGCCTGCCGCCCCGGTCGTCCAGCACATACTCCAGCTCGTGGTAAGATAGAATGGACTACATACTCGCCTCGGTCATAATCCTCAGCGCCGCCGCGCTGGGCGCCCCTCTGCTCCAGTTCCTCGGGCGCAGGGTGAAGCTGGGAGCCTATGTCTCCATCACCGCCGTCGCAGCGTCCATCGTCCTGATTGCGGCCAACACCGCCACCGGAGTCACTTCCACGGGGTTCGGGAGCCTGCTGGTGTCCGACCCACTCGGAGACCTGTTCGCACTCGTCGTCCTCTGCGTGACCCTGGCGGTAGCTGTGGCGTCGCTCTACACGTCTCCTGGCGGGCCGAGCCTCTCTTCATACTACTCCCTGCTCACGTTCTCCGCCCTGGGGATGCTCCTCCTCTCGTACTCGGCCGACCTCCTGATGCTCTTCGTCGCTTGGGAGCTGATGAGCCTACCCACCTACGTCCTGGCGGGCTTCGACAAGAAGAGGGCGGAGTCCAACGAGGCAGCCGCGAAGTACGCCATCCTCGGCGCCCTCTCGTCGGCCATAATACTCTACGCCATTAGCCTGACCTATGGCGTGACCGGGACCACCCAGATCTCAGGGGTCGTGGCCAAGATCGCTTCCGAGTCCTTCAACCCGCTCGTCAGCGTCGCCATCATCCTCTTCATAGTAGGGTTCGGGTTCAAGATGTCGATAGTTCCGTTCCACATGTGGGTCCCTGACGCCTACGAGGGGGCTCCCCCGGCAGTCGCCACGCTATTCGCGTCGGCGACCAAGAAGGCGGGGTTCGTGGCAGCCATCAGGGTGGTTCTGGCGGTAGCTACGGTCTATGTCCTTGCGCCTAACTCGGTCTTCACGTTGGCCAACGTCTTTGCGGTGCTCGCCGTCGTCACGATGACCCTGGGGAACGTCGCCGCACTGACGCAGAAGAGTATGACCAGGCTTCTCGCCTACTCGAGCATCGCCCAGGCAGGATACATCCTCGTGGGCTTCGCCATCTTCGCCTATAGTCAGCAGACGGGCCTGTACACCTACAACGCGGTGCTCGGAATGACCGGTTCCCTCTTCCACATAGTCAACCACGCGATAATGAAGGGGGCCGCCTTCCTGGCCGCGACGCTGGTGCTCATCCAACTGAAGAGGAGCGACCTAGACATCTACAACGGCCTTGCGAAGAGGATGCCCATCACGGCGTTCACCCTCGCCATCTCCTTCCTCGCTCTCGGGGGGATTCCCCCGCTAAGCGGCTTCTGGAGCAAGCTCCTCCTGTTCCTGTCTGTCATCAACACCCCGCTCGCCTGGGTCGCGGTGGCTGCGATACTGAACAGCGCCTTCAGCCTCGGCTACTACTTCTGGGTCATCAAGAGGATGTACCTCGACCAGGGCGAGAGCACGGAGAGGGTGAACGAGCCCTCCGGCTTCGTCGTCATCTTCGCGGTGCTGGTCGGGTTGATGATTGGCATAGGTCTCTTCCCCCAGCAGTTCATCGCCTTCGCCCATGCAGCGGCCACAAGTCTCTTCACATAGAAGAGAGCGCGTTTTCGGTGTGGGGGATCCGCTGGTCCGTGCCGTCCCTGACTCGGCGGATATCAGATACGCATAAATACGGTTCGCGAAGGGAACCGAAAACTAGAATCAAGACATGGCGGTAGTCAGCCCTGAGCTCGCAATCGCGGCTGCCATAGTGATGGCCGCGGGACTCATCGGGACGGGACTCGCCCAGCAGGGGATAGGCGCCGCGGGGATGGGGATCATCGCCGAAAAACCAGAAAAGTTCGGGCAGGTGCTCTTCTTCTTCGTGATTCCTGAGACGCTGTGGATAGTCGGGTTCGTCCTCGGGATCATCCTAATGCTCAACATACTCTAGGCGACTGGATTGGCCGCCGAAGCGTTGCTCGGTGAGGTCGAGGAGAAGTGCAAGGAGACAATCAAAGCGCTGGATTCGGAGTACCTGGCTAAGAAGGAAGAAGTCGCCAGGAGAGCGGCGGAGCAGAAGTCATACATCCAAGAGTCAGGGAGGAGGGAGGCCGAGGCGGCCGCCCAGAGAGAGAAACCCAGGATTGAAGGCGCGGCAAAGCTCCAGGCCAAGAAGATGATCTTCGAAGCGACCGAGAAGGAGCTCGAGTCCAACCTCGCCGCCCTCAGGCAGGTCCTCGCAGACTACGCCGAATCAAAAGACTACCAGAACATGCTCGCGAAGATGGCGTCCTACGCGGAGAAGAAGCTGGGCACCCCGATAGGCGTGGAGTGCCGCCCCTCCGACGCAGCCGCTCTCAAGAAGCTAGGCGTCAAGGTGACCTCCTCTGACCTCTCTTCGATTGGTGGATTCACTGCGACGAACAAGGACGGTACCCTTGCCCTCGATTTGACCTTCGAGGAGCTCCTCCGGACCCACGATGAGGACGTGCGTGCAGCCATCTTGGGGACGGGGTAGCGCGCCTTGCAGTCCTCATACGGCGCGGGCTTCGGCACGGTCAAGGTGCTCTCCCTCGGCCTCCTGACAAAGGCGCAGCTCGAAGATCTCGCCAGGGCGAAGGACATTGGCGAGATAGCTCAGCGGCTGGAGTCGACCTGGTACGGCCCCGACATCGAGGCGGCGCAGGCCGCCTACAAGGCTCCCGAGTCAATCGAGATAGCCGTCAACAAACACCTGGTCTATGTGAACAGGGCGGCCCTCCAGGCCGCGCCGCTCTTCGGAAAGAAAGCCCTGACGGCCTATCTTGCAAAGTGGGACATAGAGAACATCGAGCTGATAATAGCGGCGAAGAGCCTCGGGCGGACGCTCGAGCAGACTGAGGCCTTCTTGGTCTCATCGCGAAACGTCCCGGTTGGCATCTCGACCAGCACCATAGCTCTGAGCGAGCTCCACTCTCTCCTGCAGCAACCCGACGTCGAAGCCGTGATCAACTCTCTCCTGAAGTACGGATACGGCGCCGTCCTCTTACAGCAGCTCGGAGAGTTCCGCAAGGCCGGGGACCTCGGCGTATTCACGGTCGCGCTTCAGAATCTCTACTACTCCAGGCTGTTCCAGGAGCTCAGGTTCCTCCAGGGGGACGAAGGCGTCCTCAGGGAGTACATGCGGACGGAGGTGACTAAGAGGAACATCCTCACCCTCCTGAGGGCCAAGGAAGCAGGGATCAGCCGAGATGTCTTCTCTAAGCATATCATAGAGGGAGGGCTGCTCTCCGCGGCCGGAGTGCTGGACGCTTACTCCTCCCCCGAACCTACCGAGATAGCCAAGAGACTCGAGCCATGGTTGGACATCGGCGAGCCCCTCGAAAGGTACACACAGGACCACGACCTTACAGCGTTCGAGGTGGCATTGGACCACCTGATAGTAAGGAGGTACATCCCCAAGTTCAAGAGCTTTGCGATATCCCTCACGTCAGTCTTCGCCTTCGTGCTCCAGGCTGAGTTCGAAAGGTCGAACATCAGGAGGATAACTTACGCCAAGCAGTACGGCATGACCGAAGAATACATAAAGTCAACAATTCTCTCCGGGTGAAGAAGTTGAGTGGAAAGCAAACTGTCCAGCCTGGCAAGATAGCCGTAGTCGGGGACCGAGAACTTGTCCTCGGCTACCGCATACTCGGGGTGGAAGACGCCTTCGTCGCTACCAAAGAGGACGCCCAGAAGACCCTCATGGATCTTTTCAACTCCAACGGCTACGTCCTCATCGTGGTCGGGAACGAGGTCAGGAAGGCTCTCTCTCCTGCGGCCAGGGAGAAACTCGACTCGTCGATAATACCGCTTGTCGTGTTCATGCCCCCGGTCGGGTCTGCGGCACCCCAGGAGGAGTCCCTCTCGAAGCTAGCCAGGCGGGTGCTAGGGGTGGACATCAGGGGGAGCGCGCAATGAAGAACGGAACCATCATCAGGGTCACGGGGCCCGTGGTCACGGCGGAGGGGCTGGAGGGTGCGAAGATGTTCGACGTGGTCCGGGTCGGCGAGCTCGGGCTCGTCGGCGAGGTCATCAAACTCAAGGGCACGACTGCCATACTCCAGATTTACGAGGACACCACAGGGGTAAGGCCCGGCGACAAGGTGGTCAACACGGGGCAGGCGCTCTCCGTGGAACTCGGCCCCGGACTCCTCACCTCGATCTACGACGGCATCCAAAGGCCGCTCAACGTCCTCAGGGAGCAGAGCGGGGACTTCATCAGCAGGGGGCTCGTCATACCCGCCCTGGACGAGAAGAAGAAGTGGGAGTTCGTCCCCTCGAAGAAGAAGGGGGACAAGGTCATCCCGGGCGAGGTGATTGGAACTGTCCAGGAGACGCAGCTCATCTCCCACAAGATCATGGTGCCGCCAGGGGTCTCCGGCGAGCTCAAGGAGATCAAAGAAGGCAAGTTCACCATCAGAGAGGTGGTCGCCAGGGTCAAGACGTCCACTGAAGACGTAGACGTCTTCCTCGCCACCAAGTGGAGGGTCAGGACCCCACGGCCGATAGCCAGGAAGCTCCCTCCAGACACCCCCCTCCTCACCGGGCAGAGGGTCTTTGACACCTTCTTCCCGGTAGCCAAAGGGGGGACCGCGGCCATCCCTGGCCCCTTCGGGAGCGGCAAGACCGTTTCTCAACAGCAGCTCGCGAAGTGGAGCGACAGCAGGATAATCATCTACGTGGGCTGCGGCGAGCGAGGGAACGAGATGACCGAGGTCCTGGCAACATTCCCTGAGCTCGAGGATCCCAGGTCCAAGAGGCCCCTCATGGAGAGGACGATCCTCGTAGCGAACACATCCAACATGCCGGTCGCCGCCAGGGAAGCGAGCATCTACACCGGGATTACGCTCGCGGAGTACTACAGGGACATGGGGTATGACGTCGCTCTCATGGCCGACAGCACGTCAAGGTGGGCCGAGGCCCTCAGGGAGATTTCAGGGAGGCTCGAAGAGATGCCGGGCGAGGAGGGGTATCCGGCGTACCTCGGGAGCAGGCTAGCCGAGTTCTACGAGCGTTCAGGCAAGGTCGTCGCGCTGGGGCCCGACAGCAGGGTCGGATCGGTCACAGTGGTGGGTGCAGTCTCCCCGCCCGGTGGGGACTTCTCTGAGCCTGTCTCACAAAACACGCTCAGGGTGACAAGGGTCTTCTGGGCGCTCGACGCGAGCCTTGCCTCGAGGAGGCACTTCCCGTCTATCAACTGGCTCACAAGTTATTCGCTCTACACCGATGACCTGAAGGGCTGGTACCAGGAGAACGTGGCCAAGGAGTGGCCGGAGATGCGCGCCGAGGCGCTGGGCATCCTCCAGAAAGAGGCGGAGCTCAATGACATCGTCCAGCTCGTGGGCTATGACGCCCTCCCTGAGTCAGAGAAGGGGGCCATGGACGTCGCGAAGAGCATCCGCGAAGACTACCTGCAGCAGAGCGCCTATGACGCGGTCGACACGTACACATCCGTGAAGAAGCAGTACCTGATGTTGAACACCATCCTCACCTTCGGAAGGAAGGAGGCGGACGCCATAAAGACCGGCGCCAGGGCATCACAGGTGTCCTCTCTCCCCGTCAAGGTAAAGATAGGGAGAATAAAGTGGACCCCGGAGGAGCAGGTGGACGACTTCGTCAAAGTGGTGATGGCCGAGATGGAACAGCAGTTCGGAACCCTAACCCAGGAGGTCAAGGTCTGAGGTGACCGACCTGGTCTCATACAAGACGGTCTCACAGGTCGCCGGCCCGCTGCTTTTCGTGGAGAAGGTAGAGCACGCGGCCTACGGCGAGATGGTAGAGGTCACCAACGCGCTCGGGGAGAGAGTCCGCGGACAGGTGCTCGACGCGGGCGCAGGCCTGGCCGTCGTCCAGGTCTTCGGCTCGACCCTCGGGCTGAGCACCACGGGCACTTCGGTCAGGTTCCTCGGCGAGACAGCAAGGATATCGGTGTCAGACGAGATGCTCGGAAGGGTCTTCTCCGGCCTCGGGAACCCGCGCGACTCTGGCCCAGCCATCGTCTCGAAGACCAAGGTGGAGATCGTCGGCTCTGCCATGAATCCCTACAGCAGGGAAGAGCCTTCGGAGTTCATCCAGACGGGGATATCCACCATAGACGGCATGAACACGCTCGTCAGAGGGCAGAAGCTGCCGCTCTTCTCGGCCGCAGGCCTCCCGCACAACCTACTGGCGGCTCAGATCGCAAGGCAGGCCAAGGTCCTCAACTCCTCGGAGAATTTCTCCGTGGTCTTCGCGGCGATGGGGATCACCAGCGAGGAGGCGAACTTCTTCATCAGGCAGTTCGAAGAAACGGGCGCCCTGGAGAGGACTGTCCTGTTCCTCAACCTCTCTTCTGACCCCTCGATGGAGCGGATCCTCACGCCCAGGCTCGCACTCACGACGGCAGAGTATCTGGCTTACGAGAGGGAGAGCCACGTCCTCGTCATACTCACAGACATGACCAACTACTGCGAGTCGCTCAGGGAGATCGCCGCGGCGCGGAGCGAGGTCCCCGGCAGACGAGGCTACCCTGGTTACACCTACACGGACCTAGCCACCCTCTACGAGAGAGCGGGCAAGATCAAGGGCCGCAAGGGTTCGATCACGCAGATCCCCATCCTCACCATGCCCGCGGACGACAAGACTCACCCTATCCCCGACCTCACCGGGTACATCACCGAGGGGCAGATCTACGTCAGCAGGGACCTGGACAGGTCTGGGGTCTACCCGCCCATCGACGTCCTCGAGTCACTCTCCAGGCTGATGAACCAGGGGATAGGCCCCGATAGGACAAGGGAGGACCACAGGGGGATGGCTGACCAGCTCTACGCTTCATACGCCCAGGGGAAGGACGTGCGCGCACTCTCGGCCATCGTCGGCGAGGAGGCTCTCAGCGAGACAGACAGGAAGTTCTTGAAGGTCGCAGAGCGGTTCGAGCAGATGTTCGTCAAGCAGGGTGTCTACGAAGACAGGAGCATCGAGCAGACCCTCGACATCGGTTGGCAGGTCATCGAGCCCCTCTCTGACACGGATATCAAGAGGATAAAACCAGAGCTCGTCGAAAAGTACCGGAAGAGAACTACGGCCCAATAGGCCTGGTGGATGGGAACGATGCCCGTCGCGATCAACATCAAGCCGACGAGGATGGAGTACCTCCGGACGATGCGGAGGATTGCCGTCTCCCGCAAGGGGCTGAAGCTCCTCAAGCTCAAGAGGTCCGCCCTGATACTCGAGTTTTTCAACCTGAGCAAGACCCTGGCGGACATGAGGAGCGGCCTGCAGGCCAAGCTGCTCAAGGGATACGAAGGAATCCACGCGACGGAGATGTTCGTGGGGCCGCTCAGACTCGAGTATGAATCCATGCGAATCCCGCGCATCCACGAGTTGACCCTCACGAGCAAGAACGTGATGGGTGTCAGGATTCCAGAGATCACCTCGCAGGTATCCGGGAGCGCCGGCCAGGAGTATCTCCTCGAGATCCCAGCGGCGGTGAGCCAGGCGATAAAGTCATTCGAGAGCCTCCACCAGATGGTCCTCGAGGTGGCGGAGAAGGAGACCGCCCTGAGGAAGCTCCTGATGGAGATAGAGAAGGTCAAGAGGAGGTCGAACGCCATCGAAAACGTCCTCATCCCCAGGCTCCAGGCCAACGCGCGGTACATCAAGTTCAGGTTCGACGAGATGGAGAGGGAGAGCTTCACAAAGCTCAAGACGGTGAAGAGGAAGCTCGCGGAGAGGGAAGAGGAGGAAGCAAACGCATGAGTGAAGAACCCAAGAAGCCAAAAAGGCTCCTGGGCATCCCGCCCTTCTACTGGGCTGTCCCCCCAACGCCCCGCCGGAAGGAGTTCGTCAACGGGCAGCAGAAGCGCTTCTACTTCGTCATGACCGCGCTCAAGGTGGCGAAGGTCGTGGTCATCGCTGCCGTCGCGCTGATGATAATAGGGGTGCTCTAGGACGTCCACGAACTACACGGACCTCCTGAAGAAGATCAAGGAGGCCGAGGAAGCAAGCAACCGCGAGATATCCGAGAAGAGGAAGGCCCTGGAGGCGGAGCTCCTCAACCTGGAGAAGGAGACGGACAAGGCCATCGCAGACGCCAAGGATGCCGCTGACGCCTACGTCGCCGCCGAGACAGAAAAGGCCAGGCGTGCAGCCCAGGACAAGGCTGACGCCATCCTCGCGGCCACCAAGAGGGAAGCCGACGCCCTCTCGGCGAAGTCGCTGAGCGAGAAGCGGCTCCGCGAGATTGTCGACGAAGTGCTGTTCGCAGATTTCAAGGGCGAATAGATTTGCTGAAGCCGGCCGCGATGCAGAGGGTAGGGGTGGTGGGGTCGCGCGAGGAGAGGCAGCACGTGGTCTCGCTCCTCCACGACCTAGGGGTCGTCCAGATCGAGCCCCTCTCAGAGGGAGCGGCCGCCCTCCTCCGCGCCGACGCCGAAGCCGCGGCCTCAAAGGAGGTCTCCGAAGAGCTGCTGCGTGTCCGGTCGCTGATGTCGGCCCTCCCAAGGGCAGCCGCGACTGGGAAGAGGGGTTTCTCCTCCACTAAGGAAGTGATGGAAGTCTCGAAGTCCATCAAGATAGACGCCGAGGTGGCCTCCCTCAAGCAGAGCGAGGAGCGCCTACAGTCAAAGATAGACGAACTCAAGGCCCGGGCTACCCTTGTCAGGAGCCTCGACTTCATCGACGCAGACCTCGGGGTCCTCGACCTCGAGAGCGCGGCTTCATTCTTCGCCAGCCTTCCGGCGGACGGCTTCACCCGGCTCTCAAACGGCCTCTCCTCTATCCAAGGCGTGATGGTCCAGTCTGCCGGCACCGACCCCGTGCGGGTGGTGGTCGTCGTCCCCAGGGCTGCACTCGAGAAGTTCGGCTCGATAGTCCAGGCAGCCAACATCAGGCTGGAACGCATCCCACCGATGGCAGGCACCGCCTCCCAGGTGCTGAACTCCCTCGAAGCGGCCGGGTCCCAGGCAGAGTCCGAGCTCGCGAAGGTCGCGGAAGGCCTCCGGGAGCTCTCGGAGAGGTACTACGGCACCCTCTCCTCCGTCGAAGAACAGCTCCAGATCGAGGCGAGGATCTACGAGGTCATAAACCAGTTCGGGTTCACGGAGAGCAGTTTCGTGATGGAAGGGTGGGTCCCCCGGAAGAGCGAGCCAGCTCTCAGGGACGCCCTCACACGCCACAGCGGGTCGACCCTTGTCTTCGACCTCCCTAGCGACAGCAGGCCCCCTACGCTGATGGAGACGCCGAAGAGGCTCAGATTCTTCGAGTCCTTCGTAAGGTTCTATTCGCTCCCCCAGTCCAACGAGTTCGACCCCACACTAATCTTCGCGTTCACCTTCCCTATATTCTTCGGGCTGATGCTCGGCGACGTCGGATACGGCTTGGTGATCCTGGGGGTGTCGCTCTGGATAATCAAGCGCGTCGAGCACCCTGGGGGGAAGACTCTAGTCCCGGCCGGCCTGAGGAGTTTTGCCCGGAACATCTTCAAGCCGACCCAGTTCCGGAAGCTGGCGATGGCCATGGTCCCAGGATCGATCATGGGGATCATATTCGGGTTCATGTTCAACGCGTATTTCGGGTTCCACTTCAACCAATACCTCTACTCATACCTGAACTCTGCGCTCAAGCTCAACCTCCCCAGGAGCCTCACCACCAACGGCGCAATCCTCGACCCGATATCTTCGCAAGGCCTCAAGACGCTACTCCTGATCAGCGGCTACGTCGGTCTCTTCGAGGTTTCTATGGGGCTGGTGATGGGGATGGTCAACAAGTACTGGGAGGATGAGAGACGCCACATCTATGGCAAGCTCGGCTGGCTGTTCGAGGCCTGGGGCATCGTGCTCATCGGCCTGACGGTCCTCCACCACGGGGACATCGACCCCGCCTCAAACCCGCTCGCAGGGGCGTACATCGGGCTCGTGGTGGCAGGGATAGCGCTCATCGCCTACGGTGAAGGGGGGCAGGCGCTCATCGAGCTCCCATCTATAGTCAGCCACATACTCTCTTACACCAGGCTTGTCGGGATCCTGCTTGCTTCTGTCGTCCTTGCTCTGGTGGTGGACTCCCTCTTCCTAGGTGACGTAGCCAGCGGACCGGCCTACGCTGTCATGGGAGTGGTCATACTCGTGGCGGGGCAGCTGTTCAACCTGGTGCTCGCCCTGTTCGAGCCTGGCATCCAGGGGGCCAGGCTCATCTACGTAGAGTTCTTCTCGAAGTTCTATCACGGCCAGGGAAGGATGTTCACCCCTTTCAGGGGGAGGCGGACCTACACCATGGGCAGGTTGGAGATGGCTGCTGAGGGTCAGGCCGTCCGAGCGGAACCGGCGCGAGTGCCTGCCTGAGTCTGCCAAAACTGCGCGGTCGTCAACCTGCGGAGAGGGCTCTGCCGCCGATCCACACGAGCAGTCACGAGCTCAGCGCTGGCGCCTGATTGAGAAGTCGGCCAGGTCATCTAGCAGTACCGTGGCCTCATTCCGGGGGATGTGGATGAGCACACGTTTGGCCTCTTCTGCATAGGACTGGGCCTGGGCAGTTATCTTCCCGACTACCTCGCTCTCGCTGTGTGTCTTCAGCAGGCCTAGCGACACCTTGTCCTTTGACCTCCAGTCAAGCAGGTCGTCCTTGAGCTGGTAGGCGATCCCTATACATCTGCCATAGTCGGCCAGAGCTTGGACCTCCTTCTCGTCCCCGCCCGCGATCATGGCACCGAGCTTCGCCGAGGTCTCGAAGAGGGACGCAGTCTTCTCGGTGACTATCCTGATATACTCGTCCCAGGTGAGTTTGTAGATCTGGGGGTCGATGGTGAGCTCAGAGTACTCTCCCTCCGACATCTGGAGTGCTGCGCTGCTGACCTCTTCGGCGATCCTCTTGTCGTCGTATCTCGCCGCGATGGCGAGTATCATGGCGAAGACGAAGTCCGCGCTGAGGAGCGACGCGCTGTAACCGTACTTCAGGTGGAACGGGACCTTGTTCCTCCTGGCCTTTTCTTCGTCGATGACATCGTCATGTATGATTGACTCGGTGTGCAGCAGCTCCACGGCCACCGCTGCCCCGAGGACCCTGTCGTCTTTGCAGCCGAGGGCCTCTGCAGACAGCATGAGCATCACGGGTCTCACCCGCTTCCCTCCCTCTATGGCATAGACAAGCGGATCGTAGAACCTCGAGTGGGTGTAGCGCTTGAACTCGCGGACCAGCGCAGAGTCTGCCCGCAGTGCATAGGACTTCATCCGCTCTTCCAGCGACTCGAGCGACACGGCCCTGTCTTCTCCCACCCTCTCCATGACAATAGCAAATGGATTAGGCTGGTTATATAATTAGTTCTCTTAATCACTCAGGCAGTTGCTTCCATTCAAGGCGCATCACCTGCTGGTCGGGAACAGGCACATCCTGCCTCTGCCAAAGCTCAGTTCGCCTCAGCTGCAGTTCCTCGTTGAAGAGATAGAGAAGAGAGGCTTCGTTGTAAGGCAGGAGGCGGGTTCCGTCACGGCGACGTCTCAGGGTCCAGCGGTGCATCTGGAGCAGGCTGGCTACTGCTGGTCTTCGACAGACCCGTCCGACCTGGTACTCCCCCTCGTCCCAGACCTTCTCTCATTCCCGAAGGAGCGAGTCTCTGCCAGGGCATTCAACCAGATGTACTTCTCGTCCTTCCTTGTAGACGGGGTCCCTTCGGTCAAAGCCCGCCTTAGGCTGGAGGCGGCCTCAAACTGGGCGAAGCTCAGGGCCGCTGGTGATTGTGGTTTGACTCCGGACGAGCGCGTAGCGATTGCCAGACTGGTGAGCTCCGCTGACATTGTCGGACCCCTGGTGACTGACTTTCCGATCGACGGGTCGTCCCCCATGGTCATCGGACGTCGGATGTATTACCGATCCGTTGTATCTGGTCCTGAGGCTGGGGCAGCTCTCAGGGAAGTCGGCGAGACGAAACGCAGGAACTGTTATGTCCCGCAAGACGGCGTCTTCAGGAACTTCGGACCTTCTCTCGCGATAGATTGCTCGTCCGAAGTAGCCTTGGAGGCAGGAGAGTGGTGCTTCCTCAGGCCAGAATGAGAAAGCTCTAATTGCAGACCCGTCCGGCCCTTCTCAGCCCCGGTAGTACAGAGTCCGCAAGGGCGTAAAGCCCGGTCAAACACATAGTGTCGAGAGTATGCCGGCCTTTCGAGTCGGCGACCCGGGTTCGAATCCCGGCCGGGGCATTAACTTTGCGGTATCACTTCCCCTCCCAGGGTTCCAATGAGGCGGGTATGATGTTCCAATGCAGGCGCCTGCCTCGGCAAGGAGACAAGCCCTAATTCGTCCCCCATGCGCCACTTGACGAGATCACGAAGCGGACGGGCCTCAGGGACGGAGAGGAGGCTCTCTACCCGTGCGAGGGGCCGTTCAGGATCGTCAGGGCGGACGACCCTGAGACATGGAAGAGCTACCTCTTCGCCACCAACATGGCCTGCAGGCCGAAGAGGGTGCTGGAGCGCTACAAGAGGAGATGGGGCATCGAGAACTCATACAAGGAGCACAACGTCTTCCTAGCGAAGACGACCTCGAAGAACTACACCGTGAGGCTACTCTACTACGCCATCGCGATGTACATCTACAACGCCTGGTGCCTCTTCAACGCGCACACTCTGCGGGGGCGATGACGAAGAGGACATAGTCGCCCTCGAGGTGAAGATATCCATGCTCCTTACGTTGCTGGAGGCATCGCGATCGGGCCGTCCCATGGGGCTGAACGGCCATGGATGACGCTCGTTCACATATACTGCTACAGAACCCCTTGGTTATCGATCTTAAATAATCTCAAGCCAATCATCGCCAGAGGCTAGATGAAACCTACCCAGAGGATTCTGATGACCTCCATCGCGCTCACACTCGTGCTCAATTTTTCCTCGTTAGGAGCAACATATGGGGCTACGCAGGGCAGCACTTCCTCGGCCTCTTCACAGACTCTCCTCTCGCACAAGGTTGTGCAGAGCCGCTCGTCAATAGAAATAAGTCAAGCGCAGCCAATCGCATTCTATCCAGGCGAGCTAATTGGCGAACCTCAAAGCGATGCAGCTTCGAGTTCCGAGGTAATTTATCAATCTACTTCAGGGCCGTTCCAAATCACCATGGCGAAGCTCGTTGTCTCCTTGACTAACCAGCAATCACTAACCGAACTGGTCCTTCTCGGAGGAAGCATGAATCAGAAGTACGCCCTCCAGGGAGGAACCATAATCATATTGGGCTCTGAGGGTGAGTACTTGTCCGCCGAGACGGATGTCTATTATCAAAACGAAACCCTAGCACATGGAACGGTGGTGACCACCCAGGACCTGGTCTACCAGACGTCTCCTCAAACCCTCACCCAGCATCTCACGAACCTAATCAGAGTCGTCAGCGCCCTTGAACGGACATACGGATCTGAAGGGTATCCCAACGTCGCTTCTGCGTATTCCCAAATGGTGGCGCTTTTGAGCGCGATGCGCCAAAGCGTGCCTACGAACTACGATGATATCATAGGAATACCCCGCGCCGTCTTCCAAGTCCACATAGTTCCCGACCAGCCAGTAGCCTGCGGGACTTCGGGAAATCTGTTGGCTGGCACAAGCTCTGGTACTGCTGACGCTGCAATAGGTGGAAGCTTCACCAGCTACGAGCTCGAGTTTTGCGAGCTAGGGCAGAGCGCTTATCTCTATTTCTCTGGCACTGCGGAGGTGACCGAGTACAGAATAGTCTACGTCAATTTCTCCCCAGAGAGCGCCAACACTGGCGACCTATCTGTGACCAGCGGATATTGCAGTGGGAGTGGGGTGGGAAAGATTACGGGAGACGTCGTGTCCTGGGCCCTTGTAGGGTTATGCTACGCCAGCGTGACTGCCACGAGCTTAACCTTCACTGTCAGTTCGTGTACATTATCAGCCAGCGTTGCGGTGCAAGTCGGATCCAGCTTCAATTCGGATTCAGGAAACGTAAACTACTGCTGAAATGAACGAAAAATTCCTAGTAAATTCAGGTGAACAGGAGGATATGTTAAGTGCAGGTAAGGTCGCAGCGGTGGCAGCGGCCATGGGGCTTCTCGCGCAACTCTTGTACCATTTTTGGCCAGTGTACTTGATGACTGCATCGCCGCCTTCAGCTTTCGTATATGTCTCCCTGACGTTACAGGTCTTGAGCGCTGTCCCATTCTCGGTCCTGGCAATCGTGATGTACCGATGGGGGCGCTCGGTTGATCTAAGCGCCCAGTATCATCGTGTTTCCATCGGCCTCTTTGTGGGGGGAGTAGTCGGAGGAGAAGTAGGGGCATTCCTGGGCCCTATCTTGATTGCCGGAGGTACTTGGACTGGTCCCAGCAGCGCATCAATCCCTGACCTGTTGCTCTTCTCGTTCGAGGAGGTCGTTGGTGGAATCGGCTTGGGCCTAGCTACGTTCTTCCCTGGTTTCGCTGGATTCGTGTTCGGATCCTTGAGGAAGCCCCCGTCGCTACTAAACTGAGATGCCTCTGCAGGCTTCTCGACCGTGCCGTTCCCCCGCACGACCTTCAGCTCCTTGATGGCCTTCGAGATCCTCTTGATGTCAACCTTGGTGGTGTCGACGAAAGGCTTCTGGAGCATGCCGACACGGACGTTCCTGAGATAGGCCATGTACTTGTACTCCCTCGAGGCGCTGATGTCCGGGCGTCCCTACAATTCTTGGACTGACGATTCCTCGGTATGTGGCGGCTCTGACGAGGAAGATTAGAGTCTGAATCTCTCGATTTACCGTGAGTCCTATGGCCACGTCCCGTTCGACATTGTGAGCACCGAGTTGAAAGACGGTGACTTGACGGAGAGGAAAAAGTCATGCCCCAACGGGGACATTGGCATGCATGAGCCTGACGATTATGACAATGCTTGGGCCCGCACATGAAGGCCCGAATCCCGGCGGGATAGGAATGATTTAATAGTCAGTATGAAAGTCATACTCCATGGAAGAACCTGAATTGGCCACAGTAGGGACAAAAGGGCAGGTGGTAATTCCCCAGCAGTTAAGAAAGGAACTAGGGATTAAGCCGAAGACGAAACTCGCAATCTTTAGCAGAGAGGGGAAGCTTGTGGCTGTAAAGGTCGAAGCTCCCGCTGTCGAGAACGAATTGAAAAACCTCTTCCGGGAAATCGATGGCCGCTACAAGAGTAAGAGGAGGCCCACGGAAAGTGAAATTCTAGGAGAGATTCAGGCATACCGGATAGTAAGGCGGTCAGCGAAGGGCGCATGAGACTCTGCGCATTGTCTTTGACACGAACGTCCTGATTTCTGCATTCGTGGGGCACGGGAAGCCTAGGCGTCTCTTCCGCAAGGTGCTCCAAAGTCACCAGCTGATTTCCTCACCACAGATGCTAGCAGAATTGGCCGATGTCCTTTCGAGGGAGAAGTTCGACGAGACTGATGAGCGGCAGCGTAGCCAGTTCCTCGCTTTATTGGCAAGAAGAGCCGCCTTGGTTAGGACTAAAAGGTCAATATCAGTCATTGCCGAGGATCCTGCAGATGACATTGTCTTGGGGACTGCTGTCGAAGGCAAGGCGTCGCACGTTGTCTCCGGAGATAAGCACCTGCTAGACCTTGGCCAGTACAGAGGCATCAGAATCGTAACGCCGAACGAGATGCTTGAGTTACTCTGAGACTATTCCGTCGACGATGCGTTGAGCGCCGGCGGCATGACTGATCATGCTCGAGTCTCGGCCAGTGTAAAACGGCCATGACTTCGCTTAGACCCGCACCTGCAGGTCCAAATCCCGGCCGGGGCATGATTTTTCGGGCCACTTTGCACATATGTAGGACCGGCATTTCTGATGGGGGTATCTAGTCACTCCCTCGGGGGTTGGTGGGTTCGAGTTCCACATCCCACATCAAGTATCCCCCATCGGACGGAATACCGTTTCATCGGAGAAACGTCGAAAAACCACGAAAAAGCGTGTACGTGGACCCCACACTTCTTGTTGGGGACGCTTTCATGGAACGTTGTTCGACAGTATGAGCATAGTGATTCGCCTTTGCGAGTCTGAGAATGAGGATGACGTAGAGCCGCATGGGGCGCTCTAAGAGACTAACCCTCTGAACGCGAAGTCGTTGTCGCCACGAGTCCGAGTACGATGTACACCCCACCTCTTAGGTAGCTGCCACCGCTTACGAAGGATGATGTCAACAGAGCTGCTAAGAATCTGGCCGGGATAGTTTCCAGCGAGTGCCGCGCGAAGAAAACAATCTTTCAGTTGGACGCCGAAGCTCGTTACGCAAATTGGTGAATAGTCACTTCTCTCATGATCCCAAGGAATCGATTAATGCGTGGGGATAAGTCGGATGTATTTCAGGGGTTAGCTGTAGTTACCGGAGCCTGAAGTCTTGGGTCGTTTGCGGGCCGACGTCGCCGAAGTACCATATGCGTAGGAAGTCCGAATGCACTCATGTGATGGGCACGCTGCGTTCCAGTAACCACCTTAAATTTGTGCCTAGTGTTAGATGCCCGTCATGACTCGCTTCAATTTCGACAATCAGGTGGCTTCCGAGCCTCAAGCAGTGAAAGAGTTGATTGAACGCATCGAGGTTCCGGAGTTGGACCCGGAACGACCCCTTCTTTTCACCGGAATAGGGACATCACTCCACGCCTGTCGAATTGCTGCCGCGTGGGCTACTAGACTGTCCGCCGGAAAGATTCGCCCGGTTGCGCTAGAAGCGCATGAGCTTGGACTGAGGGGTCCGATACGATCCGAAGATCAGGTCGTCGTGGTCAGTCACCGCGGTACCAAGATCTACCCAAACATGGTATTGTCGCGTGCCAAGGGTGTTGGAGCCCTCACCATCTTGGTTACGGGGTTCGGAGTTGAGCACCCCATGGGTGATTGGGTGCTTAGAACGTGTCGTGACGAAACTGCTAGCACGCATAGCGTCTCCTACGTTACGGCGTTGGCCGCACTCGGGCTTCTTGTTGCCCCCCTCGCAGGCGAGGGCGGTCGCGAATTCAAAGCAGCGCTATACAACATACCAGAGGCAATGGAGAAAACTCTGGCATTGCCAATTCCACCTAGCATTGCGAAGAACCTGACGTCTAGCACTCACATATTGCTCACCGGCTTTGGCCTCGACGAAATCACAGCCGAAGAGGCTGCCCTGAAACTAAAGGAGGGCACGTATGTGTGGGCTGAAGGGATGTCCGTTGAGTTCGCTCTTCACGGAACTCCGGCAGCATTCCAAAAGGGAATGGCTGCAATAATGATCACGCCCGGAGAAGATGATGGTGGGCGGCACTTGGCCCTGCGGGGTTTACTCGAAGAGGTCGGGGTGAAAGTTTTCTCTTGTGGAAATGAGAGCGAGTCTGACTTGAGATTCATCGGGGAAAATCCACTCACCATGCCTTTTGTCTCGATAATTCCACTGCAAAGGCTCGTCGGAGAACTCGCACGAACTCGCGGTACAAACCCCGACACGACCCACGGAGATGTTGAACCATGGGCCTCGGCCATCAAGCGCGTGAAGTTGTAGCAACCTCCGTCGACACCCCATGGGAATGTGGCCTGATGGGAATGCATTCTCAATCCCCTCTCGAGGCCTCGACTCTCTCCAATCCTCCCGATTCCATGAATGAGGCGAGAATGACGCTGCGGGTAACTGCCTTCATTATCGCGACACGTATGATTGGCGCCCCTTGGGGCTTCGTTCAATCCCTTCGCGTCCTCATGCGCATCCCTCATGGCCATCAACGTGCTTTATCGTCATCAAACACTATACGCACAGAGTTGAACAGCAGTGGTTTGACAGAGAGGGGAAGTGATAGTGTAGGGTTATGCCCCAGCGGGGACATTGACAAGTAGGTGCCTGACGATTATGAAAGTGCTTAGGCCCGCATCTGCAGGCCCGAATCCCGGCCGAATCAGACAGCTAGTTGAGCAGCTCGGCGAATTCATCGGGAGGCATTCTAAGGTCGAGCGCAATCTTGCTCAACAAACCTCTTCCAATCTCTTCGTTTCCATGGCGGGGAACCACTGTGAGGCGGCCGTCAGGGTGTTTGAATATGAGATGGCTCCCGTGGACTCGTTCCAGCCTGAACCCGAGCTTGGTAAGGGCTTTGATTACTTTGCGGACCTTCGTCGGACCAAGAGACAACTGCCGTATTCACTGGGGCAGCTTGATCCTCAACTGATGGGTACCCACGAACTTCGGCCCATGCTTCGGGTGGGTTACCATAAAGTACCCTTCGATTGCCTCCCTTGCTCTGGCGTCAAGTTGGTCCAGCTTCCTCGCTTGCGTGTGACATCCTGGCAGCTCTACAACCGACGCTACGTAGAACCCATCCTCGTCCTTCTCCACCACGACATTGAACGTCATTTCAGTCTGCGCTTTCAAGGAACACTTGTGAGGGTCTTGTAATTGAAGATAAGCTTTCCTGAAAGGGAGCGTCTTGTGACGGCGCTTTCCGCGAAAGTGTCCGGTCGTCAAGGGGAGGGAAGTTCGAGGGGTCGACATCGACGCTTAGGCCCGCATCTGCAGGTCCGAAGTCTCGGCCGGGGCACCTATTGCCCACACACACGAACGCGGGCGCAGGCAGGAACAGGAACTAACGGTGGTGTGTGTGAAGGAGACATGCGCTCTCTCTCCTTTGTGCCTGCCTGATCCTAAGTTCGGCCAGAATCCGTTCGGTCAGGTCATCCCGCTGCTCGGTCACAATCCCGCGCCTCTGGAGATACTCCAGCGCCATCCGGACCTCTCCCGTGAAGACATGGCTGGCGCCAAGACAGTTTCCCTTCATTGCCTGGACCAGCTCGTCTAGGCTCTTCGGCCCCTCCTGCAGCTCCTCTGCGGCGCTCGTGGCCAGCAGGGATGGTAGTCCGAGTGCGTGGGCCAAGCAGGGCAAATGTTGTATAAATTTATATACCATCAATCGCACCTGACGCGTAGATGGCTACGACGCAAGTGCTGCACGAACCGCGCCTCGACACTGTTCTGATGGTCGAGCGTGCGATCAAGGAGTCTGAAACCTACCCGAGCAAGAGGCAGCTCTGGAAGAGCCTGCCTAGGAAGATGCAATATCAGACCTTCCTGCGAATCATCGACTACCTGGAGAGCTCGAACAAGATACTCTTTCATGGTAGGTCGATAGTGTGGGTGTTCCCTGATAACCCGAAGCTGAAGAAGTTGATTGAAGGGAGCGTCCGTCTGAAGTAGAGGAAGCAGCTAGTAGCCGAATACTTTTTCGTATTCTTTGTGCGTCATGAAGTCGATGGCAAGCACCTTCACCTGCCCTAGTTCAACGTAGATTGTGTACAGTAGTCTGTGTGCCCCGGCCAAGTTGCATTTGTAGAGGTTCGTGGCGCCGTAATTCCTAATGTAATCCGCCGGCCAAAGGTTTCTGGGTATCTTTGTTCCTGCTTGGGAGTCGGCCTTCAACTTCTCCAGCCAGGCGTCTATGGACTTCCAAAGTTCGTCCTTCTTACCTAGCGAAGCCAACTTGGAGGCAAAGCGGGTTGTTCCGTTGACTTCGAGCGTAAGCCGTCCCAACGGTTCCGCTGCCTCGCTGAACCTCTAATACATTCCTCCGCTCGGGCGGTGTGAATGTTCCATCGCCGCTCAGATCAGAGCCAGGAACGACTCCCCGACTAGCCTTACCCGAGAGGGGACTCGAACACAGGGTCATGCTTTGCCCTGCGTCGTTGATTTGCTCCTCTTGAGGCAGTCCTCGTTACGAAGGACGTCGTAGACGCTCGTCAATTGACCGCTCTTTGGTTGGAATCTCTCCTACTTCTGGCCTATCGGTGGGCAGAACTCCTACCGCCGAACCGTCCTTGGCAGCAGAATCGTTAAGGTACTTCTCTAGTGGTCCCCTGAGTTCCGTCACCTCCCTCCTGGTGCTCTCCTCCTGTATCGACCTCTTCGCCATCACCGACCGGTCCAGCGGCGTGACGCACTTCGGGCAGTACGTCATCCCCGGAGGCCCCTAGGCCTTCACCTGCTTTATGAACGCCTGTATCAGTTTCTTGTCCTGAGAACGGACTCTCAGGTCGCGCTCCAGCTTGCGCTCCGCGTTCCTAAGCTGGTAGGGGTAGTCGTGGATGCCGTCCGGGGTCATGTGGTAGGTGGTTCCGGTGGCTTTTAACGATGGATACATTTCGAGCCTGGGATTGGCCATCGCTCCAGGCTATATCAGGCCGGGGCAGCTTTAAGCTCTGTTTGGTAAGAGGAGGCTAATCCGAGGTATTCCGAGTCGGTGCAGGAAGATGACAACCTAAATCATCATCGAGATTCTATCAATGCCGTTGGTGCGAGGTTGCCGCAATTAGAGCAAACCTGCATGGCCTACGAGGCGGAGTGGCGGGAGAGCGAGCTCTGTAAGGAGGCAGCAAGGATGTGCGAGTATGCGAAGAACCGGCTGCCCGGCCTAGTCCTCGGAGTAAACCCCAACGTTGTTTGACTTCGGGAGTAGGGAGTAAAGTCTCTGCCTTTTCTCGTCGAAGGCCAGGGTGTGAGCCCCCTCCTCGGTGGGGATCTTCCCGACGTGTGCCAGCTTGGACGTGTCAATCGCGTCTATGACTCCGGGCTCCCCCGCCGCGCAGTATAGGCGTCCCTTCTGCAGGTTCATCCAGACTACGTCCGGCGGCCCTGACAGAGTAATGCGCGCCACCTCGCGCTCTTGATTGAGGTCGAGCACCACCATGTTCCCGTCGTCGCAGGCCACGTAGGCACGTCCCGATCCGTCTACCGTCCCCAGACCGTGAGGCCCGGCTGCTGACACCCTGACGAAACGCTCCTCCTTCATCGTCTCCGGCGAGATTATCGAGACCCCGGCTGGGTCACGGACGTTGACGAGGAAGACATCGAACTCCTTGTCGTAGAGGCACCAGCGCGGCCTCCCCTTGAGGACGGCTGAGGAGAGCATCGTCCCTGAGGCGGGGTCTATGAGCCTCGTATGGTTGTCCTTCACGTCGGCGACAAGCAGATGCTTCCGCCGGGAGTCCCAAGCGAGCCCGTTCGGGGCCGACCCTGCGGGGATCTCCTTGGTCGCCTTGTCATGCGTCACATCGATCGCAAGGATTTTCCCGGCGCCTCTGGCAGCAACAAAGACGGTCCCTTCGTCTTGGGCGCAGAGCACGCCGCTCGCATTCCTACACCCCCCGACGGTGGTGGCATAGACCATAGACTCTCCGTCGACGACTTCCACTGAACCGTCGGCGGTATTGGCGATGTAGATCTTGCCGCTCTGGATGTGGACGTCAGCGTGGTCGTACTCCCCGTCAGCACGGGACGGGAGTCTGATGTGGCCAACCAGACGAGGCATGCCGCCGCTAGAGCCACCCCGGTCTAGACGGCGTGCTCCAGCTTCGCCCCTTCCTTCAGCCTCTGCTGGCAGTAGCCGTACATGGCGTCATAGAAAGGGAACTGTAGCTTCATGTTTTCAAAGTCGTCCTTGGCGATTGCCCTGAATCCCAAAGCAGCAGCTTCCAGCCCCGCCGACTCGTGCGGGCGGTCCGGGATCCTGGCGTCCGCGCCCCTGACGATTTTCGCGAGCTCTAGGAGGGCGGGGTCCTTGAGGCCGTACTTCCTGATGACTGCGTCGAAGCTGACCCGCTCTTCCCCGTTTTCCTCGTAGTGCGTCAGCTCTGCGCCAGGGGTGTCGAACGGCGTTGCGTTCTTGCTCTTCGCTACCTCCAACACCTTCTCCTTGGGGACGAACAGGAACTCGGCCTGGGGGTCGACGAACCTCTTGATGACCCAGGGGCATGCTATCCTGTCCACTTTCGCCTTCTCTCTCGTTACCCACTTCATAGTAGTTCTACTACGTAGGTAGATAATCTACTTATATAAAGGTTCGAGGAGTCATCGAAGTCAGGTATGTCAGGAGTATCGCCAAGAGGGATGAAGGTAGGAGCCGTGTCGTTGTGGCTGCTTCTGCTCCTAGCTGAGAGGCCCATGTATGGATATGAGATAATCAGGGAATTAGAGCAGCGCTTCTCGGGTTTCTGGAAGCCCAAGACGGGGACTATCTATCCCGCCCTGGAGAAGCTCGAAGGGAACAAGCTTGTCACGAGTAGGATAGAATTCATGGAGGATGTCCCCGACCGGAAGCACTACGCCTTAACTGACAAGGGGAGGAATGAGCTCACTCAGTCGATGGCTTATTGGACAAGAATGACAGAGGTGCTGGAGAACTACCGTGAGGTGCACGAGTCGATAGATAGGCATAAAGTGCAAGTCAGCAGGGATGAATTGGCAACAGTGCTAACAAAGCTAGGCGCCTCTTTGCACGAAGGCGTTCTCGATGTGTCTGAACTGTTTCCTGGAAGGACTCCTTTGAAGATCAGACCTACCGAGCCAGTGACCTTCAAGTTCCTTTACGCCAAGGAAAACCACAAACTAGAGATTCATATGGAAATTGAATGGCTCCCAAGATAGAAAGAATCTCAGATTACATATATCCTCGGAAGTCCCGACGACCGCCCGCGTCAGGTCATCTCACCACATGCGCACGGCATTGAATGGCGGAGGCGTGGCAGAGACGGGAAGAGATGGGGTAGGGGTATGCCCCAGCGCGGACTTTGACAGGGCAGGCGCCTGACGGTTACGAAAGTGCCTAGGCCCGCATCTGCACGCTCGAGTCCAGGCCTGGCCATCTTGATTCACGCTTCCGGGTCCCCGATGGGTGCACTGCCTCAGGTGAAGGTGAGCTGGGAGCTCGAAACCAAACGCTGGATTCAGTCACCGCACTTACGCCTTCGGCTATGACGCACCGCAGAGGACGATGCGCCCGAAGGTGGCGAGGATGCCCCTTAGGCGCCGGCTTTGGTAAGGGAGGAGGTCCACCGTCATGCGAGTTGAACCAGACTGCCAAGCGTCTCAGCGCAAGATTCTACTCCATCGCTAGCCAGGGTGCATAAAGTGGCTAGCCATCGCCGCGCGCTCTCCTAAGATCGAATCTATCTAAGTTCATTACTTTGGCCCATGCCCCCACAAAATCTTCCACAAATTTTTCCTTTCCGTCACTACTTCCATAAACTTCGGCAACTGCACGTAGCTCAGAGTGAGCGCCAAGTACCAAGTCCACGCGGCTGGCGGTCCATTCGACTTCCCCTGTTTTCGCGTCCTTCCCTTCGAACGAAGCGCATGATTCATCTTTCGCTTCCCAAGTAGTTCCCATGTCTAGAAGGTTTACGAAGAAGTCATTTGTAAGGACGCCTGGACGTTTTGTCAATACTCCTTCCTGGGAGTGGCTATAATTCGCATCCAGTGCCCTCATCCCTCCAACCAGCACCACCGTTTCAGGAACTGTAAGGGTGAGCAGCTGTGCTTTGTCTACAAGCTGGAACTCCTCCCTCGTACCACTGGACCCTGACCTGTAGTTACGAAAACCGTCGGCTTTGGGCTCAAGCACAGAAAAGGATTGCGCATCCGTTTGCTCTTCCAAGGCGTCCATTCTCCCTGGAACAAATGGGACCTCTGTTCTGATTCCACTATCTCTGGCGGCCTTTTCAACAGCGGCGTCCCCCGCCAGGACTATAAGGTCTGCCAATGATATCTTCTTCCCGTCTCCCGCTTTAGAGTCGAATTCACTCCTGATGCCTTCCAGGACTTCAAGGACCCTATCCAACTGTTCAGGTTCGTTGACCTCCCAGCTTCTCTGTGGTTCAAGTCTAATACGTGACCCATTCGCTCCTCCCCTCTTGTCACTACCCCTGAACGTTGAAGCTGATGACCATGCGGTGTATACGAGTTCGCTGACCTTCAGACATGAATTGAGGATAGCGGTCTTCAGATGTGATATGTCCTTCTCATCAACCAGCTTGTGGTCTACCGGTGGAATCGGATCCTGCCATATGAATCCCTCTTCAGGAACTTCAGGGCCAAGATATCTTGCCCTTGGGCCCATGTCGCGATGTGTCAGCTTAAACCATGCTCTCGCGAAGGTGTCGGCGAACTCATCTGGGTGTTCCAGAAAGTGCCTCGAGACCTTTTCGTACACCGAATCCATCCGCAGAGACAGGTCTGTAACCAGCATGGTGGGTGAGCGCCGTTTGTTCGGATCATGGGGGTCCGGTATTGTGCCTGCTCCTCCCCCGCCCTTGGCAACAAACTGATATGCACCCGCAGGACTCTTTGTAAGTTCCCATTCATATCCGAATAGCGTCTCAAGGAAACCATTGCTCCATTTTGTTGGCGTTTTTGTCCAAATTACCTCAGGTCCACCGCCTATAGTGTCGTCACCCTTACCTGACTTGTATGTGCTTGCCCATCCGATTCCCTGATTCTCAATCGGTGCAGCTTCAGGCGCAGGTCCCACGTGTGAAGCCGGGCCTGCTCCATGGGTTTTCCCGAAAGTGTGCCCCCCGGCAATGAGTGCAACAGTCTCCACGTCATTCATTGCCATGCGGGAGAATGTATCACGGATGTCCCTTGCCGCTGCAATAGGATCGTGATTCCCATTGGGACCTTCAGGATTGACATAGATGAGCCCCATCTGAACCGCAGCAAGTGGATTCTCTAGTTCCCTGTCACCTGAGTATCGCTTGTCGCCAAGCCATTTTTCTTCGCTCCCCCAGTATATCGATTCATCAGGTTCGTAGACGTCTTCCCTGCCCCCGCCAAACCCGAAAGTCTTGAGCCCCATGTTCTCCAGAGCTGCGTTACCAGCTAGGATCATCAAGTCTCCCCATGAAATCTTCTTGCCGTATTTCTGCTTGATCGGCCAGAGCAGTCTTCTGGCTCTGTCCAGAAGTATGTTATCAGGCCAGCTGTTGAGTGGTGCAAATCGCTGCTGTGCGGTGCCAGCACCACCCCTACCATCGCCTATTCTGTAGGTCCCAGCAGCGTGCCAGGCCATCCTGATAAGTAAAGGGCCATAATTACCAAAATCAGCAGGCCACCACTCCTGAGATTTCACCATAATCTCAGATAGGTCCTTCTTTACTGCTGCAAGATCCAAACTGCTGAACTCCTTTCTGTAATCAAAATCCCTCCCCATGGGACTGGAGTTAGGTGAATTCTGACGAAGAATCCTAAGATCCAGCCTTTCTGGCCACCATTCCTGAATTGCCTTCATTCCTGAACTTCCTAATCTGTGTCATTCCAGGCTTATCTATCTGTGGTTCAATTCCTCCAGCGCCGTTTCGACCCACCAACGAAACACCTTCGCCCCCAAAGGTCGAGAGCGAGCCTGTCAACTGTCACTATTCTTCGGGTATATTCATCCATTCTTTTCCCATGTTCTTGACACAGGCAGGCCTTGCGTAACGAGGAATGTGCCTGGCCTCTAGCTCTGACGGCTCTTTCACTCTGTACCCACAGAGTTGAACGGCGAGGGTTCGATGGGCTAGGCTCAGGCAGGAACCTGACGCTTTCAAAAGAGTGCTTAAGACCGCACCTGCGGGCCCGAACCCTGGCCGGGGCACCTATCGCTGCGATGGCAAATCCAGGCTCCGTTACCTCTTCGGTTGCCCGCGTTTGACTGCAGCTCGGCGTCAACCGATGAGGTAGCAGAACCTTCGAACCCAAGGAGCCTGCCGAGAGCCTTCAGGGGAACCCTGCTTGACATTCTTGAACATGCTCCAGAAAGGCCGTCGCGAGGACTCTGTGAGCAAGGCAATCGCGAATCAGAGGGTCGGTCAGAAGAAGCGATTGCGTCACTTCGGCTTGCCGCGTCTCTCGAAGACGACTCCACGGCAGGTACAAACCAAGAGCTCTAGTAAGCGAAACGGGCAGCGAACCTTTCTTTCCGCGTCGCTAGCAAGACTAGCCTGAAAATGGGTGAAGCGGCTTTCTTCCTAGCGGCTCTGACAACATGGACACCTAATCAGATTCTTCTGAGGCACTCCACCCTTCTACTCGCGGCTCATCATTGTTGTTGAAGTAGATTTCTTATTTACGCGTGTTTGCGCATAAAGATCGTGGATGGACGCTTACTCCCCAAGCCTACCTCTCTGGGTTCGGCTGTACCTCCCTCGTCGGCGCGAACTCCTGTTGATTTCTCCCTCCTTTCTCTTTCCCTGAATGTACTTGTGCGTCCTGACTGGACCCCTCGAGCTAACACCTCTTGGTTCAACGATTACACCAGGAGGCGCGGAATGGGGTTCATCGTGATGGAGGGACTTGATCTCGGCGAGCGTCAGCCTGTCTGCATCGTACTTTATGGTCGCCGTCTCTGAAATGTAGTTGATGTCGACCCGGAGAACTCCGTCGAGCTTTTCAGCCGCGCGCCTGAGCTGCTTTGCTCGTCCCAGATTTTCCATCCCCTGTATCTTCAGGATGGCGATCGCTTGCCCCTTCTGAGTTACCATCGCTGTTCAATATGCTCGGCACACTGATGCTATTGAACCTGGTGTATTTTTTGCAATGGATTGCATGAGGGGGGTGGAGTGTTAGACGAATTGACGGCTCGACTACCTTTCACTGAAGCTCGAAGGTAACCGCGTTTTCATCGGGCTGGAACCTCAGCGGCTTCTGCAGCGGCTCGAAGATCGCCTGCACGTAGCGCTGCAGGAACAGGCTTCCCTTGGCACCGAAATCGTGCGTGAGGGTGACATTGACCCTCCCTCCACGTACGACCTCGCTGTACTCGAAGAGGTTCGTGTAGTCGGCAGTGGTCTTGAGATAGCTCAGTGCGTTCTCTACGGTAAGCTTCCCCCACTCAGCTCTGATGTACGTGTTCGGAACGTCCTTACCAGCAGAGTTACCTGCTTCGATTATCGCCTCGTTGGTTGCTGCTTCCAATATGTGTTTGAAGCTCGACGCTGGCAGCTTAAGCATGTTAAACCTCTTCATGGGTCTATCGTAATTGGCGTACGCGAGGACGATTTGATTGAGCAAGGTGTTGACGCTGACGTTTTGCCTCCTCGCGTCTGCTTGGAGGGCGTTGAGCGCAGACTCGTCCAACCTGAAAGAAGCCGTTGCCGTCTTCGCTCTCAAGCCGTATTCGGCATTCGTTTGGATTTTGCAGTTTTATTAGCTTGTCACTGCGTCTTGTCAGAGGCACAGAGGTGAGGTCTGTCTTTTGATTGCATCTGCACGCAAAAAATACCTTCCGTCTATATAGCACGTGGCACCTACTACCGTTAGGAGGATTGGAGTTGAGCATAAACGAGCAACGAACGACGCCAGAAGCACAGACGAAATCGGGCGGTCGGATCAGGGGGCTATCTCCGGCGGATGAAGGGAAGATTATCCCACTAGAGACGTCCCTATGACGTGTTGAATACCCCAGGTGAATGATTATGTCAGAAGCTTCGTATGTGACGACATCGGGAGGACAGCAGGTCCTCATCCTGCGAGAGGGCAGTACCCAGAGCCGAGGAAAGAGGGCACAGACCAACAACATTTCGGCAGCCAAGATGATCGCGGAAACGGTGAGGACGTCCCTGGGCCCCAGAGGTATGGACAAGATGCTCGTGGATTCCATGGGAGACGTCACCATAACCAATGATGGAGCAACGATGCTGAAGGAAATGGACATCCAGCACCCGGCCGCGAAAATGATTGTCGAGATTGCGAAGGCGGTTGACAACGAGGTCGGTGACGGGACCACTTCGTCTGTCGTCCTGGCTGGCGCCCTTTTGGGCTACGCCGAAGAGTTGATCGAAAAAGGCATCCACCCTATGGTCATCGTCAACGGTTACAACAGGGCAGCGGGTCAGGCGAAAAGGATCTTGGATGATATCTCAGTCAAGGTGGAACCCAGAGACCAGGCCACGTTGACAAAAGTCGCCAGAACGAGCATGGCCTCGAAGATGATCTCGAACGAGAGCGCCAGCCTCGCAGCCCTCGTGGTAGACGGCCTCCTCCAGGTCGCTGAAAAGACTGCCGAAGGAGCCTTCAAAGTCGACCTCGACAACCTGAAGGTCGAGAAGAAGGTGGGAGGTTCCCTCGGGGAGACCAGACTCATACGGGGGATCATCCTGGACAAGGAAGTCGTCCACTCGGGGATGCCGAAGCGGATAGAGAAGGCAAGGATTGCGCTTGTCAACTCGGCTCTAGAGATAGAGAAGCCCGAATTCGACGCCAAAATCAACATCAGCAACCCCGCACAAATCCAGCAGTTCATGGACGAGGAGACGCGCATGCTGAAGGGCATGGTTGACAGGGTCGTCGAATCCGGCGCGAACGTGCTCATCTGTCAGAAGGGAATCGACGATATGGCTCAGCACTACCTCGCTAAGGCCGGCATCTTGACTGTAAGGAGGGCGAAGGAGTCAGACATGGCCAAACTGGCGAAAGCCACCGGTGCGAGTGTGGTAACCGGTCTCGAGGGCCTGACAGAGGCTGATTTAGGCCAAGCCGGTCTGGTCGAGGAAAGGAGGATCGAGGACGACAAGTGGACGTTCATCGAAGACTGCAAGAATCCGAAGGCTGTGACCATCTTCGTCCGAGGTGGAAGCCAGAAAGTCGTCGACGAGGTCGAAAGGTCCATGCACGACGCCATCATGGTCGTCAAGGACGTTCTCGAGAAACCTGCGATCGTGGCTGGCGGCGGCGCGGTCGAGGAAGAACTATCGCAACGTCTGATGAAGTGGTCGTCCACGCTGCAAGGAAGGGAGCAGTTTGCAGCGGAGAAATTCGCCGAAGCCCTGGAGTCCATACCTCTTGCGTTGGCCGTCAACGCCGGGTTTGATCCGATCGATATCCAGGTCGAACTCAGGGAAAAACACGGTGCTGGCAAGATGTGGGTCGGAGTGGATGTCCTCGGAAAGGGTGCCCGAGACATGTTCGAGAAGGGCATAATCGAACCGGCAGGGGTCAAGGAACAGATCATCAAATCCGCTACCGAATGTACATGCATGATACTACGAATCGACGACGTAATCGCGAGTAGCAGGAAGGGTCCGTCGTTGCCTACAGGTGGACCGCGCGGTCCTGCCGGAATGGAAGGCATGGAGTAATGGTGAATCAGGGTGAGTAACGAGAAGAGAGAGCTGACACTGGGAATCGACCTCGGCACTACGAATTCAGCCGCCGCCGTGGTCCTGGGAGGGAACCCGACGATGATCCCGAGCGCCGAAGGACCTACCGTAGCGGGGAAGATGTTCCCCTCAGTCGTCGCCCTTACCAGGGATGGTCAGATGCTTGTCGGCGAGCCCGCAAGGAGACAGGCCATCACTAACCCAGAAGGGACGATACGCGAGATAAAGCGCCAGATGGGGACTGACTATAAGGTCAGAGTATTCGGGAAGGAATACACGCCGCAGCAAATCTCGGCTTTTATCCTACAGAAAATCCTGCGCGATGCCGAGGCCAACTTAGGAGAGAAGATCACAAAGGCTGTAATAACGGTTCCCGCAAATTTCAATGACAACCAACGCCAAGCGACAATAGACGCTGGCGAGATAGCGGGGCTGAAGGTAACAAGAATAGTCAATGAGCCGACCGCGGCAGCCCTCGCCTATGGTCTGGACAAGACTGGCCAACAATTGAGAATCCTCGTCTTCAGCTTTGGCGGCGGCACGAACGACACCACAGTCATGGAATTCGGCGGAGGCGTCTTTCAAGTGCTAGCAACAAGCGGAGACACTAAGACGGGAGGAACTGATCTGGACCAGGCGTTGATCGGTTACATCATTTCTGAATTTAAGCATGAGACAGGAATCGACGTCGCGGGAGATTTGAAGGCCATGGTCCGCTTGAAGGACGCGGCTGAACAGGTCAAGATAGAACTATCGACCCTGATAACCACAGAGATAAACGTCCCATACATCGCCGCCGACGCTTCCGGCCCGAAGAACCTTCATATGACACTAACAAGGGCGAAACTTGAGCAACTGACCAGGCCGATAGTGGAGAGAATAAGGGAGCCTATCCTGAAGACACTCGCGGATGCGAAACTCACGCAGTCGCAAATCGATAAAGTGATTCTGATAGGCGGGCAGACCAAAATGCCGTTCGTTCAGCAATTCATCGAGGATGTCATAGGGAAAAAGCCTGAGAGAGGAGTCGATCCGATGGAGTGCGTTGCCATTGGTGCAGCCATCCAGGGTGCCGTGCTTTCGGGGGAGATATCTGACATCGTGCTCCTCGATGTCACGCCTCTTTCCTTGGGAGTTGAGACTCTGGGAGGGGTCTTCACCCGGGTCATCGACGGGAACACCACGATACCAGTCAAGCAGAGCCAGACCTTCTCCACGGCTAGCGACTCCCAGCCGGCTGTCACCATACACGTCTTCCAAGGCGAACGTGCAATGGTGAAGGACAACGTCAGTCTTGGCCAGTTCGATCTGATGGGTATCCCTCCCGCGCCTCGAGGCGTCCCGCAGATAGAGGTGTCGTTCGACATCAACGCGGACGGCGTTCTCAACGCCACAGCAAAAGACCTGGGGACGGGCAAACAGATGGGGATTCAGATAACGGCTTCAACCAAGCTCAGCAAGACGGAAAAAGACAGGATGATAAGAGAGGCAGAACAGTTCGGGGAGCAGGACAAACGCGCCAAAGAGGAGGCTGAGATGCGAAACACTGCCGACTCCCTGGTCTACACGACCGAGAAGACGCTCGCTGAGATTGGTGACAAGCTTCCACAAGGGCAAAAGACAAAGGTTCAGGAAGCCCTCCAGGGCCTGAAGGACGGGATGAAGAGTGGGGGGCTAGCCGAGGTGAGCGCCAAGGTCGAGGAGCTGAAGAGGCTGGTTCAGGAGGCTGGCGCAGCAGTCTATCAGCAGGCGGCAGCACAGAAAGCTCAGCAGCAACCCAGTCAGGAAGCTCCGCCGCCTGGAGACGAACGGCAAGAAAAGAGGCCCGTGGAAGCGGAGTACAAAGTCGTAGCGTAAAGGAAGTAGCGAACTCTTTTCTCTTGCCGTCCGTCGTGATATGGCCCAGGTGAGGGGTTGAGTTTGTCAAGTGGACTGGATTACTATGATGTCTTAGGGGTGGGTCGGAACGCGCCCGGAGACGAGATCAAACGCGCGTTCCACAAGCTCGCGTTGAAGTATCACCCGGACAGGAACAAGAGCCCAGGCGCTGAAGGGAAATTCAAAGCAGCGGCGGAAGCGTACGCCATCCTTTCCGACCCTGAGAAGAGGCGGAAGTACGATGCCCAAGGCTCCGAAGGAATCGCGAAACAGTACAAGCAGGAAGACATCTTCAATCGAGGAACGTTCCGCGATGTCTCCACAGAGTTCGGTTTCGATGTGGATGACGTCTTCGGCCGAATGTTCGGCGGGAGTTTCACGCTCGTGCGGAAGCGGCCCGGGACCCGTCGCGGACGTGACCTAGAAGCCCAAGTAGAGATTACGCGAGAGCAAGCAGCTTCCGGCACAGTGCTAGAAGTCACATTGCCCCGGATTAGCAGGTGCAATAAGTGTGGTGGCTCAGGGGTCGAACCCGGTAGTCGCCTGCTGCTCTGCCCAAAATGCAAGGGTACGGGGAGGATTGGGCATGAGGTTGCTCCGAACTTCGGGCAAGTGGTAGTCACGTGCGACAGGTGCAGCGGAAGAGGAGAGGTGGCCGAGGCGCAATGCAAGGCATGTAGTGGCAATGGAACTGAGGAAAGGCGTGTGAAGCTTCAAGTCAAGGTGCCGCCTGGCACTGGCAACGGCGACCAGTTAGTAGTTCGGAAACAAGGTGATGACGGGCAGCATGGTGGCCAGCCGGGAGACCTTTACGTGACGGTGAAGGTGAAGCCTCGCCTCCGTTGACCGCCCAATGGATGGCGCCTTCTCCCGCTCCTGTCGGCCGCTACGGTGACAGCAACCAGATGATGGTACGAGCGACCAGAAAGCGGCGGGCGGCAAGCGCGTCGGCCGGCCCCCCGGTCTCGGAGACGCTTACCCGCATCAGCAGGCCCGTGTCCAGGCCGGGGCAGCTCTAAGCTCCGTTTGATAAGCAAGACGTTCTCCAGCCGCTGTCGTCACTCCACAATCTGAGATGAGCCTATCCATCTAGAGCCAACGCGCCGGGATGGATGTGTTGTAGGCGGGGTCGAGCTCTACCATGGGCGCAACGTCTCCTGAGCGCTCGCGGGTCCAATTGGCTACCGTACCTAGGCAAGCGTTAGGAATTCATCTGCGTCGCTACGAACCCATAGTGGTAGGGGTCAGGCTTAAGGGTGTCTGTGATCTCGAATCCTCCGGCCTTCAGAATCTCTCTGACTGACTTCTCGTCAAGTCGTATCTCGAGCGGGGGACCGAACTCCATCTCGATTCGACGCCAGTCGACTACAACCAGTCTCCCGGTAGGCTTCAACATCCGCCTCACCTCCAGCATGAACTCCGCCTTGTCGTCGATGTCGTGCAAGAGGTTAGAGACGAATGCCACATCGACCGAGCTCGAGGGTATGCTGGTCTTCGAAACGTCCGCCTGAACCGTCCTCACCACGCTTCGGGTCACAGAATTCAGGTTCTCCCTGAGCCGCTCGAGCGCTGCCGGCCTGCTGTCGACGGCAAACACCTTCCCAGCCTCTCCTACCATCGACCCCAACGGAATTGTGAAGAATCCTGACCCGCAACCGAGGTCCGCAACCGTCATCCCTCTCATGACTCCCGCGCTCTTGAGGATACTCTCGGGGTCCTGCCACCATCTGCGGGAGCGGTCATCAAAGCCATGGCTCTGCATCAAGCATCCAGCTCCCGTCCAAGTCCCGCAATCTTGGTTCCGCCAGGGATCCGCGGCGCTTCCCGCTGGTTCGGGTGGGGCTTTCGCCTCCTTTGGTACGTCGCATGGGTCCTAGTCCTCCTCTGCCTGCGCGTGGTCTAGCCCTCCTCTCCCCCCTGGGAATCGGCAGTATTACGCAGGCGGTCCAGGGCAGAACCTGGTCCAACTCCACTCGTCGTCCAGGTTCCGCCCCCGGTCGGGTACCATCTTGATAAGGCGCGCCGAGCGGTCCGCCGGCAGGCGCTTTTCTTTGGCAGAAATTGCCCCCTCTTGCCAGTCATGCGGCTGCACAGAGAACTCCTGTGAAGGCTGTACCGTCCCGGCCCAGTGTGAGAACTGCGTCGGATGCTGTTGCGCTGCGAAGCACACGGAATGGCGAATTGGGAGGCTCCGCAGAGGCCTTTCAATCGAAATCCTCAGTTCGGCCTGGATGATCGTAGAGGTTGCCGGCTCTATAGGAATAGGTGCGCTGTCAAGAAGCCCGGCCCTCCTCTCGTTCGGGAGCGACAGCGTGGTCGAGCTCTTCTCTGCGTTCGTGGTGATGAACCATCTCAGAAGGGACGTGGCGGGATCGGCCGGGATGGGACGGAAGACAGCCCTTGCGACGACCTTGATGCTCTTCTCCCTGATTCCAGCGATCGGTATAGGGACGGTCTATTCCTACGTGTCGGGCCTATGACCGGAAGGCTCGCTGCCGGGGGTGGCCGTCGCCGCGGGGGCGGTCTTTGTCATGCCGTACTTCTGGCTGGAGAAGAGAAGGATAGGGAAGGAGATGAGGTGCCTCCCCCTCTCCGTCGACGCTTTGGAGTCAGCGACTTGTTTCTTCATGTCGCTGGCTCTTCTCACAGGCCTCCTTGCGGAATATCTCTTTGGGCTATGGTGGGCTGACTACCTCGCCACGGCCGTTATCTTGGCCTTTGTGGCGAAGGAGGCGCAGGAGTCCTTTCTGGAAGTGCGAGAAGGCTCCATCCGAGCTCAGAGCATCTGGCTGCCTGCCGTGTAGAGCAAAGTCAGGCAGGGCTGGCCATCAGTCGCATCAGAACCAAGTCCCTCCCGGGGTGGGTCACAGGTTCGAAACCTTTCGTTTTTGCGTCGCCATCATCTCATACTACGCCGCCGTCCCCTCTCCTTGCAGGCTCGGACAGGCCTCGACCTGCCACCTCCAGCTCTTCCGGACTGAGTCGACCGCGGTGCGCACCCCGGCTTTCGCCCCCGGCAACGATGCCGCTCGTTGACGCTGAAGCAGGTTATCTTCTACAGTCTGCCGCCATCGCCTTGTCGGGCCCTGCTGTGTCTTGGGTTGCTATCGATTCAGGGAGATTCTCCTTTGGACCCGTACTGGCGCCACCCTGTCGGCTCTTAGTCTAGGTGGATTGGTACCATAGAGTCGACAGCTTTCATACGCGTTTTTCTTTTCCTGTAGTCTCCTTTCGCTCCGTTTCGCGTTCCAGAGCTGCACTTCCTGGGCCGTGGCCCGCCCCCTTCCGAGGGACCCCAGCAAGCCTCCGGCTCGTCGCCGAGGCGAGGCCTGCCCTAGGTTCAAATCGTCCCGAAAACGGGCGGAGCTTCAGAGGCGGCATGAGCGAGTCTGGAGTAGACGACACTTTCGAGTCTGTTATCCCCGAAGAGGCAGATGAAAGCGCGCCGCTTCCGAAGCCTAGGGCGGCGCCCGACCTGCCGATCTACGCCATTCTCGACGCCATCGACTTCTCCGACCACTTCGTACTCCTGGGGGACGTAGGGACGGGGAAGAGCACCGTGGTCCCAATACACGAGTTTGAGAAGTCGGGGAGGAAACGTCAGGTCATCATCCGGGAGCCGTCGAGGGCTTCGTGCAACGCTCTGTACTATTCTCTGGAGGCGCTGCATCCCGAGTTCAAGGAGCATCTTGCTATCATAACCAAGGATACGAAGGTCAACATTGAAGGGAAGGTCAAGATCGTGACCGACGGCGTCCTAATCAGGATGCTGGCGGACCGGTCCGTCACCGGGGCCTCGATCTACTTCGACGAGAGCCACCAGATGACCTCGCAGCTTGAGCTGTGCATGTCCCTCGCGAAGAAAGGAGAGCGGGAGGCGAAAAATCTGTTCAGGGTGATGAGCGCAACCATCGACCCGGGGGAGTTCCTCCGCTTCCTGGGGATTGCTAAGCTCCATTCAATCAGCGGCAGGAGGTACCCGGTCCGCCTCGAGGTGGAGCTCGTCCGCGACCTGGACGCGATGTTCGACACCCTGTCGAGATATCTGTACGCGCAGCCCAAGGGCCAGTCTTGGCTGGTCTTCCTCCCCACAAGGCGTCTCGTAGAGAAGTATGCGGCGAGCTATGGCGGGGTATACATCCACGGAGGGCTGGAGGGGTCCGAAGTGAACAAGATCCAGCGGAGGGCTGAGCAGGACAGGGACCTCCGGGTCTTCGCCACCAACGTCATCGCCTCGTCAGTGAACATATACGTGGACAACGTTCTGATATTCAACGACGTCATAAGCAGCAAAGACAGCCTGGGCAGGAAGACGCTGAAATACGGCAAGCTAGACAACAACTCCCTCCTCCAGATGATGGGGCGGGTCGGACGGTTCAAGCCCGGGCGGGCCGTCGTTCTCACCAGCACGCCCCTCCCTAACAAGATTGACCCGGCTCCCGTCCACAAGGACCTGGAAACAGAGACCCCCTTCGACCTGGTCCTCCTGATGGCCAAATACGGCCTCGACCTCTCAAGCCTCGAGTTCATGTCGAGGTTGAACCACAAGGAGATAGGCTTCGCCGAAGACTGGCTGGCGGACATCGGGGCAATAACGCTCAGCCCGCGCGGCATCACCAGGAAGGGCCTCCTGATGAGCGAAATCCCATACGACCCGGACTTCGCCCACATGATATCAGACGCGCTCCTGTCGAACGACTATGACATGGCGAGGTTCTTCCTGGCCTGTGGAGCCTTCGGCGACTCCCTCAACCACGCCTACAGGGTCGACTTCGAACACTCCGCCAGGCAGTTCCTATACGGGATGGACAGGTCCAACGAGCTCAATGTAAAGGCGCATCTCTTGAAGCAGTATTCAGAGGACGCCGACGGCTCGTTCGAGGACAAGATGTCCGCCAACGGCATATTCCCACGCTTCGTCGAGGAGGCCTGGAAGAACTACGAGGCCGCAAGAGACGGCCTGAGCGACCTCCTCGCCTCGAAGAAGGGGCCGATCCCGGCGGAGGTCGTCACCGACCCCGACCTTGCTTACCTCGAGTCCTATCTTGCTGACTCGCTCTCCTTTGAGAGGTACGACTTTTACGAAAGGGGTGGGTACGACCTCAGGAACCTGTTAGTCGAAGACAGATTCTACGCCAGGGGAGTGACCATCAACTCAAGAAAGATACTCTTCGACGTAGTCGCTTTGCCCCGTCGAAGGCACCGCCACAGCCGGAGGTAGAGCAACTGATCCTATGGGCCGGCCCGCGCGTCTCTGGCTGGTCCAGTCCCATCAGGGTCGCTTGGGCTTGCATAAGGCCCTGAATGTGGCCAAGCCAGGGGGCAGGCGCGGCTCCTCCAACTTCCGGCGAAGTGCGGTGTGGCCTCTGGAGCCATAAACGCCTTCAGGAAAGCCGCGGCGGTCCTGAGTTTCGCGTTTTCGCCAAACGCTCCCACCTCGACGATGCCGGCCTGTGTAGCGTATCCGCTCTCCGCCTGGGACTTGCTTGGCAAGCACACTCAAACACTCGCTGTATCCAAGCTGTCGGGCCAAGGCCCCCCTGAAGTCTAGGCCGCCACTCTGGCAGCTGCCTCGCTTTCGCCTTTTTCTCGTAGCCACAGGGGTCGTCCTGCCCCTGCAGCCAGGTCTTCAGGAGGACGGGTCCCGAAAGATGAGTCCCAGAGAAAGTTAAATCCACTCTCAAACCCGTCGGAGGCATGGTCGTGGACCTCCACGAGGACATCGGCTACTACTACCTGATGGGCGGGTCCGTGCCGTTTTCTGAAGACGCACGCGGCCGCCAGGCGGACATCCCGAAGTGGCGGGAGGCCAAAGTGTCATTGGTCCTCGGCTCTGTCTTCCCGCTCCTGGGGGGCCTCAACCAGAGGAAGATGGCCGCCATGGAAAAGATGTATGGGCGATGGTCTTCTTCGTCCTCCCTCGGATCCCCCAGAGACGTCGCCATCGAGCTCATCAAGATATACTACTCCCTGGAGAAGATGCACCAGAAGGACCTCAAGATAATCAGGACCTTGGATGACATCGAATCTCTCGGACGTCGGGTCGGCATCATCCTACACATCGAGGGGTGTGAAGCGCTAGGGGAACCTGAAGACCTCGAAGTCTTCTTCAACCTCGGGGTCCGCTCCATCGGTCTCACCTGGAACTATGACAACAAGTTCGCGGCTTCATGCCTCTCGACTAAAGACTACGGGCTCACCGGCGAAGGCGAAGCGCTTATCGCAGCAGCGGACAAGCTCGGGGTTCTGGTAGACCTCTCCCATGCTTCACCCAGGGCGTCGGGGGAGACCCTGAGTTCTTCGGAGCTCCCCCCCTTCTTCAGTCATTCGGACGCGGCCAGCATCCAACCCAACCAGAGGAACGTCTCGGACGACCTGATCCGCGAGACAGGGAGGAGGGGAGGCATAGTCGGGCTGACCTTCATCCGGAGCTGCATCGGCAGCCCGTTCACTCCGACCAGGCTCGCGGCCCACGCGAAGCACCTCATCAAAGTGGGGGGCGCGGCAGCGCCAGCCCTCGGCACAGACTTCTTGGGGATGTCGAGCTCCCCCGAAGGGATGGACGACGTCTCGAAGGTGGGGAAGTTCCGACGAGCCATGGTCGACGCTGGCGTGCCTGCAGGTCAGGCGGACGATGTCATGCATGGCAACGCCTACAGGTTCATCCTCGAGCGTTCCTCGCGCTGGTGAAAACGCAGTGATGGTATCTCTATTAGCAGGGTGTCGCCTACCGCTGCTATGGTAGCCTTCGACAGCCAAAGGTTCGACGACCTGGTCTTCGCGAAGATGAGCGAGACCAAGATCCCCAGCGTATCTGCCGCGGTCATCGAAGGCGGAAGGGTGGTGCACACGAGAGGCTTCGGCTGGAAGGACGCGAGTAGCGCCAGCCCTGCGACCGCGCAGACACTCTATGGCATTGGCTCGATCACGAAATCCTTCGTCGCCCTCGCCGTCGGCAAACTCGTCGAATCAGGAATGATGGATTTCCACGACCCGGTCACCAAGTTCGTCCCTCTCAAGCAGAAGGCCTTCGAAGGGGTCGAGGTACACCACCTGCTCTCCCACACGAGCGGGATACCCGGGCTGGGCTCGCTGGAGGTAATCCTGTTCAGCGCGTTCAGAGAGTACCACCACTGGCTCCCCATAGCCAGCCTCGACGACATGTCCTCCTTCCTGGACGGTGTGGACGACTGGGTCGTATCTAAGCCGGGGACGAGGCTCCACTACCTCAACGAGGGGTTCGTCCTCCTTGGAGAGATAGTCTCGAAGGTGAGCGGCCGCCACTGGTTCGACTATCTCAGAGCCGAGGTCCTCGCGCCCCTGGCCATGAAGAGGACTTTCATAGCGAAGACAGACATCTCCGCCGACATAGACGTCGCCACCCCCTACGCCATAAGGGGCGCTAAGTTGACGCCCACCCCCGTCCCCTACGGCAGCGGCGCCGCTGGGGGGATCATGAGCTGCGCCGCAGACCTTTCACGCTACGTGACCATGCTCATCGACGGCGGGGAGTTCGAAGGGAAGAAAGTGGTTTCCGGGGACATACTTTCCAAGATGGAGACGCCCTACGCGAAGTGGCCCGTAGAAAACTACGGGGGAGACTCCTATGGATACGGCATGATGATAATACCAGACTTCCGCGGCCACAAGGTCGTGCGCCATGGCGGCTCGGTGGACGTCTACACATCAGACATGGAGTATGTCCGCGACATCAGGTCGGGGGTCGTCCTGCTATCCAACGGCACTGGCTACAGCATGGGGCTGCTCGGGATGTCAGCGGTCTCACTCCTGGCGGGGGGCAACCCGGAGGAGTTGAGGGCGGTCAAGCTGGAGAAGCTGCTGAAGAAGGTCGAGGGCCAATATAGGACCTACAAGGGCACGCTGGTCGCAGAGGTGAAGAAGATAGGGAGCTTCCTGATCCTCTCGGGGGAGGACATAGGCAACGATATCGTACTGGTTCCGGATGGTGAGGAACGGGAAGAGGCGCGGTTCTTCACCCTCGAGGGGGCCGCCAGGGTGGAGGTCATATTCCGGTTCGACCAGCATGGGGTGGAGCTGTTCTTTGAAAGATACAGGTACCGGAGGGCCGGTCCCACGCCCCCGCGCCCAGAGACCACTTGGCCGAGTTGAAAATGGCCCGAGTGGTGGTTACCGGCGGGAGCGGGAAGGCGGGCAGGGCCTGCATCAAGGAACTGAAGGAGCACGGCTACGAGGTGTTCAACGTGGACAAAGCGAAGCCGGCCGAAGAGCTCTGCCCTACCATTCAGGCAGACCTCGCGGACTACGGCCAGGCCATAGACTCCTTGGCAGGGGTCGAGCGCGGCCCCCATGGCGTCGACGGTGTGGTGCACCTGGCAGCGATCCCCGACTCAAGGCTGTTCCCCAACTCGGTGACCTTCGAGAACAACGTCATGAGCACCTACAACGTGTTCGAGGCCTCCGCCCGCCTCGGAATCAAGAGCCTGGTGTGGGCCTCAAGCGAGACCGTCCTCGGTATCCCCTTTGACGTCCCGCCCCCTTACCTCCCTGTGGACGAGGAGTATGCTGGGCGGCCCGAGAGCGCCTACTCGCTGAGCAAACTAGTCGGGGAGAGGATGGCTGAACAGTACTGCAGATGGGACCCCGAGCTGAAGATATTGGGGTTGCGATTCTCTAACATCATGGAACTAGACGACTACAAGGCGTTCGGGAAGTTTCAGGACGACCCGAACATCCGCAAATGGAACCTGTGGGGGTACGTCGACGCCAGGGACGCGGCCCAGGCGGTGCGCAAGGCGCTCGAAGTGAAAATCGAGGGGGCGGAGGTTTTCATCATAGCAAACGCAGACACAGTCATGGCTGCGAGCGATGAAGAGCTCCTGGCCTCTGCCTTCCCACGGGTACCCGTGAAGAGGAGGCTCGGCAGGAACGAGACCCTGCTCTCCATAGACAAGGCGAGGAGGGTGCTCGGCTACGAGCCCGAGCATAGCTGGCGAGACAAACCAGGCTGAACCGGCGCAAGGACACAGCGGACCAAGGCCATCACGCCTCGTCGTGAACCACCGCAGGCCCAGGTTACTCCACAGTGCCTCACCAAGGAGGCGGGGGGGAGATGTCATCTTGGTCCCGCCCCGCGTGACTCTCCACTGACCACCTTGCGGGGAGACCTGCCTTGAGCGGACCCCGCGAACTCGGATGCGGGCGCTCTGGAGCGTGAGTCCTAGGGGTAGCTGTGGGGGGCGGGGCTCCAAGACCTGGGACCGAGTACCTGCGCCCCTGAAATCGAAACCTTCAGGACGCGTCGCAACTTCGGGGACAGGGACGAAGCGGCCGTCTCAAGGGAGCGAAGGTATCCTGAAGTCCGACCTGCTCGTTCAGGAGCTGGATGGTCCTTCGACTCTTGCGACCAAAGGGCACGCCCTCAGCAACAGGGACACATTTTCCAGGGCCAGGTGAGACGCGAACGGATACGGCTTATCCGCCGGGAGCCCTGGTTTCGTGCCCGAGACTGCCCTCCCGACTCCTGCCCGAGGTCTGGACGACCTATGGTATTTTTAAGCAACGGGCTCGGCGGATTCCAGACGTGAGGATATGGCCCGATTTGTTCTTGTGTCGGATACCACCTTATCCCGCAACTACAGAAGCGTCCCTCTGCTAGACTTCCTAGCCAGCGCGCCCACCGACGCCCTGCCGGGCGCCATCTACTCATTCCTGAAGGGTCCCCCCCCGCCTGCAGCAGAGGGGAGGGCAGCGCTAGCCCCGTACGCAGTCAGGAAACTGGAAGCGTCCCTCCTTAAGCACTACTCCAAGGATGACGTCGTGGTCGCCCACGAGAACCACATCTCCGAGTTCGTTGACGAAGATACTGAAGTGATCGGAGTGTCGACCATGGACCCGCTCGGGCTCGGGCCATTGACCATGTCCTACGCAATCTTCTTCGAGACCAGGGCACGCGCCTACGTGCAGAGGGAGTTCGAGTCACTGCTCACGCGGATAAACAAAGCGAGATCGGGGAAGAAGGCGAAGCTCCTTGTCGGAGGGCCAGGGGTCTGGGAACTGACCGTCCGGCCCGAGGAGCTCGACAGGAATGAGATCGACTTCGCATTCCAGGGCGAAGCCGACGACATCGCCGAAGACCTCTTCCGGTACGTCTCAGACGACTCTGAGGAGAAGACCGAGTTCTTCAGGGGATATCAGACATTCAACGCCAACTTCAGGAAGGAATGGGAGCCGAACTCCAAGTTCATAAGCCGCTACCAGTTCTCGAAGCAGTTCCCGACCCTCGAAGAAATCCCTGACATCGTCAACCCTTCCGTGAAGGGGATGGTGGAGGTCATGCGTGGGTGCGGGATAGGCTGCGACTTCTGTGAGGTAACGCTCAGGCCCCTTCGGTACTACTCGCCGGAAAAGGTGAGGCGCGAGATAGAGGTAAACGTCAGGTCCGGGCAGAGCAACGCCTGGCTCCACACAGACGAAATCTTCGCGTACCAGCACGGGCGCAATTATGTCCCCAGCGAAGAGGCACTCCTCGACCTGTTGAAGGCAGTCATGGGCACGCCGGGCATCACCCACACCAATCCCACCCATGGTAGGATCTCTATCCCGGCGGCCTATCCTGATCTGATGAGCAAGATGTCCTCGATTATGAGAGCAGGACGAGACAACTGGATCGGATTGCAGGTGGGTATAGAGACGGGGAGCGACCGACTTGCTTCAACCCACATGCCTAACAAGACGCTCCCCCTCAAGGTGGGTCCAGACGGGTCTTGGTCCGACATCGTCTGGAGGGGAACCTACGTAATGAACAAGCACTATTGGAGGCCGGCCTTCACCGTCCAGGTGGGACAATCGGGAGAGACGCCCGAAGACAACTGGGACACGGTGGCACTCATCAACAGGATGAGCAACTCGTTCCTCGACAATGGGCTTCCGTTCGAGTTCACCGTAACCCCCATGCAGCACGTCCCGCTCGGGCTCCTCAAGAGCAGGGATTTCACGTCGGTCAAGCTAGACCAGTCGCAGCTGGCGGTCTACTATGCGTCCTATAGGCACCTGGCGAAGATGGCCGCCAGGGATGCGACCAGCGCGTCGAGCGACAAGAGCATTGCCGCAAGATACGTGACCGGAACCCTAGTAGGGCTGGGCGGCTGGGCCATGTTCCACCAGGTGAAGTCCATATGCAGAAAGGGAGGGCTGGACCTTGAGAAAGCTGCCAGGTACGGCCTTTCAGAGCGCCCCCCGATCCCCTCCGTCGCCGTCATACGCTGACAGGCGGCGCGTTCTGGCTGAGCGCGGCCGAGTGAGGCCCGCACATGGTGGCGGACTTCGGCATTCGGATAACTCAGCGGTGCAATGACCAACGGTTTTAAGCGGTCAGAATCGGCTCTGATTTGCGTTTGGCGCCCGGAGCACTGAACAACTACCCCACCAAGTCTCGAGCGAGGGTCAAGGGGGATAAGAAGACCAGCGCCTCAGAGTTCAGTCGCCTCCTCGTTCTGGCTAGGCCGGTCCTTTCCGGACCCGCTGCCCGGTCCCTGAAGGCAGACCTGAACGGGGTGGTGATACAACTGGAGACCAACAGCCACCACCAGGCCGAGTTCTGGGAGTGCAACTGGGTTAGAGCCGACCCTTCCGCACCTACGAAAGCGAAAATCTACTCCGCGATGGGCGTCGAAGGAGTCGAGCCTTCTGCCTACTATTGCCCTGACCTGAAGTCGGCCCTGTTCTTGAACACAGAGTACTACGGCCAGTGCAAGTCATGGGCGCTAGGAATCGCAGCGGCCGTCCTCGAGCGCGAGTCGGACACGCTCTCTATCCATGGCGCCACCGCGCTGTACAAGGACAGGGGGGTGGTCATAATCGCGCCCACTGGGACCGGGAAGACGACCCAGGCTTTCCAAATATTCATGAATGCAGTAGGAAAGATCTGCGGCGACGACTGGGCATATGTGCGCTTCCCGAGCCCAGTCCCAAAGACCCCATCGACGCCTCTGGTGGCGAGGCAGCCTGAGAGGGCCCTCTACATGAGGTCGGAATCGCAGAGGGAAGAAGGGTGGCTCCGCGAAGTCTTCGACCGGTCGATGGGCGAAAACATCACTTCCAGCAAGGAAGAGTGCGAGTTCCCAGAGGGCGACACAGTGTGCTCCATAACGCACCAACGCTGCGTCTTCAACGACGGGAAGAAATGGTGCTATTACGCCTTCGGAAACTCTAGGGTCTTGGTCAAGAGGGAGGACCTGCTCGGTCCGGGCAAGGTAGTCGACGAGGTCCCCGTCAACCTCGTCGTCCTCCTGCGCAGGGACGACCACAGTCCGGCCGAAGTCAGGCTGGCGCCGGAAGAGGCCATCGACATACTCCGCAGAGGAGAGTACATGATACTCCCAGGCGCCGGGCCGAAAGAGAAATGGGGGTCGATGTCGTATGAGCCTTGGTACAACCCGTACCTGCTCGAGGAGGACCACGACCGGCAGGCCCGCTTCTTCAGGCTAATGTTCGAGACCTGGAAGGTCCCGTGCATAATCCTCAACACCGGGGTCGAGGGGGTTAAGGCCAGCCACGACAGAATCATCGCAGCCCTTGACGAGCATTAGACTGTATCTCGGCGCCGTCGCGTACAAGATAAACGCGTAACTACCTTGGCGAAAGGGGAGAGGCAAGCTTGCTCGTGCTAGAGCTGATGGTAGTGATATTCCTGGCTTCCATCGTCGCCGGCGTGATCGGCTCTCTCGTCGGGCTCGGCGGCGGCGTCGTCGTCATCCCTATGCTGACCATAGGGCTGGGGGTGAACATCCACTACGCCATAGGTGCTAGCATCGTGTCGGTTATAGCGACCTCCAGCGGTGCCGCGGCGACGTACGTCAAGGACAAGATGACCAATCTGCGGGTCGGCATGTTCCTCGAGCTCGCGACCACCACCGGCGCCATTATCGGCGCCCTCATCGCCGCTTACGTCAGTTCAATCGCCCTTGAGCTCGTCTTCGGCGTCATCCTCCTCGCATCACTCATACCCCTTGTCCGCAAGATAGGCGAAGACATCCCAGTGACGCCCGAGCTGGTTGGGTTGTCCAAGAAGCTGAAGCTCACTGGCTCGTATGTAGAAACAGACGGGTCGACTGTGAACTACAACGCCACCCATCCTGCAGAGGGCCTCGCCGGCATGGTAGTAGCGGGGCTGATATCGGGTCTCTTGGGGATAGGGAGTGGGACGTTCAAGGTCCTCTCAATGGACCTGGCGATGAAGCTTCCGATGAAGGTGTCGACCACGACTTCGAACTTCATGATAGGCGTGACCGCCGCCGCCAGCGCAGGCATTTACTTCGTCAGGGGGGATGTCGACCCGATCATAGTGGCTCCTGTCGCACTAGGGATACTGATCGGTGCATCCTTCGGGGCGAAGGCCCTCCCCAGGGCGAAGAACCCTACCGTCAGGAAGATATTCGCGATTGTCCTCGCCATAGCGGGCGCAGAGATGGTGTTGAGGGCCCTTGGCATCTGATCTTCAAGGCTCTTCGTGGGGGCCGAGACCATGAGTCTGAGCAACCCCGATTCTATGAACAACGTGATAAGCAAGGTCCTCAGGTATGGGGTATTGCTCTCCGCGGCGGTCATAGTGCTCGGGACCGCCCTTCTCGCAGCACGCGACGCGTTCTCACAGTCGGCCTCTCTCCTACACTACGACCCCAACCAGATCCCCCACGGCCCGTTCCCGGTCACTTTCAGCAGCCTCGCCGCTGGCCTCGCCACGGGTTCGCCTGCTGCGATAATCGAGCTTGGGGTGCTGCTCCTCCTCGCCACCCCTGTCTCGAGGGTCCTCTTCTCCATCTTCCTCTTCGCGGCCGAGCACAACAGGACATATGTCTACATCACGGCGACAGTCCTCACGCTCCTTCTGTTCAGCATGCTTGTTACGCCCTATATCCCAGTATTCGGTGGCTAGCGTGGTCACTCTCCTGAAAGTATTTAGACGCCTGGCGTCCCGTCCGTCCAATTGAAGAAAACCGCAATCTTCTTCGACTTCGGAGGGACACTCCTCGTCATGAGGCGGGACCGGATCATAAGCAGGATACTCACAGGCAACGGCTACCCTGCTACGCCGGACGAGGTGGGTTCGGCTTACTTCGCCGTCGAGCCCGCCTGGCTGCTCGCCTACGGGGACAGGAAATTAACCCCCGAACAATCCGAGGAGTCCTACCGCGTGCTCGACGCCACGGTCTTCGGGCACCTCTTTCCAGATTCTCCAGAGTCTGAACGGCTCTCCCACCTGATGCGCAAAATGTGGGCTGAAGTCCAGCGGTCCATACCCTTGGAGCTCTATCCAGACGTGGAACCGACCCTCCGCCGCCTGAGTGACGACGGCTACAAGCTCGCCCTCGTCTCGAACGCCCCTCCCGACGTGGCTGAAACAGTGTCTGACCTCGGCCTCGGAAGGTATTTCCAGGTCATCGTTGTTTCAGGGGTGGCCGGTGTCTCGAAACCAAATCCAGAGATATTCAAGATTGCGCTGCGCGGAACAGGGGCCGAACCGGACGAGGCGATCCACGTCGGAGACTTCTACGAGGCCGACGTGAAGGGCGCGAGGAACGCTGGCGTGGAAGGCTTGCTCATCGACAGGGATGGCAGGTATGGCGAGGTCGACTGTCCCAAGATTAGAGGCCTCGGGGATGTCTACGGGTTCCTAGAGTAGCTCGCGCAGAGCAACCCGTAGTAGGTGGGGGCCTGATAGGAAAGCACTTCACCATTCATTGGAACCAGCGACAGAGCCCCAGCGAGCATAGCTATCTGCCAGGGGCTGTCTGGCTTTGCTTCGTCTATGAATCCTGGCGCAAGTTCTAGAATAGAGCCCAGCCTCCCTTCGTTGACTGCTCTGGCCACGAATTCGTCATACTTGGCGGCGCTGGGGCTGTATCCATAGGGTCCGCTCTTACTGTGAGTATGGGCCTGGTCGGCACTGGCGACGAATGCTATCCTCTTCGCTCCGCGCTCGGCTGCCCTCGCCACCACCTTACCGAACTCGAAGTTCTGACGAAGCGGCACGCCTCTAGACGGAGCGACTATTGCTATCCTGGGCTTCGGCTTCGTCCGGTCCAAGAAGAACCACAGGGGGATCAGCGTCCCCCAGTCCATCGCCAGGTCAGACAGCGGCCCCTTGTCTGCCCCGTAGTTGACCCCGGCCACCGGGAGCCCGGTCGCATCAGCGTCTTCGACGAGCGCACGGGCGAACTCTACGTCGCACTTGGCCCTGAGCCTGATGCTCTTGTTCCCTTCCGCAACGGACCCCGACGAGTTCTCCGACGTCACCACCCCGATGTGCCTGTGAAGCCTTAGGCTGTGAGGGCTGGCTACCACGATCGTGTCAGGCTTCGCCCATCCCATCCTCGAAGCCAGGGAACGCATCCCTTCCCCGGTAGGCTGGAACGCCCTGTGCCTCCCGCCTGCGAGCTCCGGTACTATCTCGCTTCCGTGGGGGGCTATGCACGCAAAGACGAGGGGCACGTCTCCGGAACGCACTTCGCATTATTCAAGCGTTCTTGTCGATATAGTGCATGATCCCCATTACAGAAGTCCTCACAGACACCCTCGCATGGATGGGGAGGTCTTCTACCCCTGCCTCAGCCGCCACCGTCTTCTCCATTGAAACGGCCGCCTGATCAAGGCCGATGCCCTGCTTCTTCATGCGGCTAACCTGCTCCACCCATGACTCCACCAGCTCAGCTGTCCTGTCGAAGACCCAGTCGACGTCTCTCCTGGCCGCGAAGTGCGGGAGGAGCAGCATTCCAGGAGAAGTCTGCCGCAGCATGTCAATCGTGGACACCAGCTGCGACGGGTGGAAGCTGGGGGGTGGGGTAGTGGGAATCAGTGCCTTCAGGTCGGGGTAGACGATGCCCACCGCGTCGGCCGTCAGCAGCAACCCTGCGCCGTCAACGAGGACGGAGATCTGATGGGGGGCGTGCCCCGGGGTGTGCATCATTGTGATGGTCAGGCCGTCCCCGAGGTCGAGGTGGGCCTCCGCCCCGACCCCTGTCACCCTCTCCGCCGCTATCGGTTCAGGACGGCCGTACAGCGCCATGATTGACTCTCCGAACACCCTCGTCGAGCTCTCGACCAGCTTTGCAGGATCGACAAGGTGCGGGACCCCCCTCTCATGGGCCACCACTTCGGCGTTTGGCATTTCCTTCAGGAGCCTACCTGCGGCCCCCGCGTGGTCCAGGTGGACGTGGGTCGGGATGATGTATCTCACTTCCGAGGGCATGATGCCGACCTCAGCCAGACCCTTGAGCACGGTCTCGTAGGAGGAGGCGTAGCCGCAGTCGACTAGGGCCGGCTTCGACCCCTTCAGAATGTACGCGCCAACGGTCCCAGGGACTCCCAGGGCGTAGGTATCAAGCAGGTATACCTTCTCGGAGACCTTATTCGCGTACACTCAGGTTCGCCCCCCCGTGCCATTCTTGCAGAACTCGAAGGCGAGCAAGGCTAGCGACGCGACGCCGTACTTCAAAGCGTCTTCGTCGACCTTGAACCTGGAGCTGTGGTTGGAATACACACACCCCTTGGCGGGGTTCGCCGCCCCCAGAAAGTAGAACATGCCCGGAGCTATCTGCAAGAACCTCGAAAAGTCCTCCCCTCCTAGAATCGGTTCCATCCTCCTCACCCGGGCGCCGCGGATCCTTCGGAGCAGCTTCACCGCCTGCTCCGTCGCCTCGGGATCGTTCACAGTCACGGGATAGGCGTCCCTCTCGAACTCGACCTCGGCTGACCCACCGTAGGACCTGCAGATCCCTTCGACGACCTTCGCCACCTTCTTCTTGGCGATTTTCCTCGTCGCCTCGTCGAGGGTCCTTATGGTCCCCTGGAGCTCGGCGTAGTCCGGGATGATGTTCTCCTTGGTCCCGGAATGTACAGAGCCGACCGTGATCACGAAGGGGCGGACGGGGTCCATCATCCTCGAAGAGATGCCCTGCAATCCTAGGATGACGTTGGCCGCGATATAGACCGGATCCACCGTCTTGTGGGGGGCGGAGCCATGCCCTCCCCTCCCCACGATTCTGATCCTGAACGAGTCCGGGGCTGCCATCACAGGCCCTTCCCTCACCCCGAACTCGCCTGCCTTCCTGTCCCCGTCGATGTGCAGACCAAACACGTAGTCGACCTTCGGGTCCAGCATCGCTCCGTCCTCTATCATAGGGAGCGCGCCCCCTCTCCCCCCGTGCTCTTCGGCAGGTTGGAAGAGGAACTTCACCGTGCCGTGCAGCTCCCCCCTGGCCCGGGCCAGGATCTCAGCAGCTCCCAGCAGCATAGCCATGTGGGTGTCGTGCCCGCATGCGTGCATCACGCCGTCGACCTTCGACTTGAAGTCCACGTCGGCCGCCTCGGCGACGGGTAGGGCGTCCATGTCCGCCCTTAGAGCCACGACGTTCCCTTCAGCGGACCCCTTCAGGATGCCAACCACGCCGTTGCCGCCGACCCCTCTCTTCACTTGGACTCCTAGCGCCTCCAACCTGTCGGCTACGAACTTCGAAGTCCACTCCTCGTGATACGAAAGCTCCGGGTGCCGGTGCAGCGTCCTCCTAGTCCTGATCAGCTCGGTCTCGATCTTCTTTGCCTCTGCTAGGAAATCCACGGCGGACTCGCCGCTGCGACGGATAAAAGGAAGTCAGATGCCTTCACCGGGGATATCCGCCCTTAGGGCTCATCTTTTTAGCACACCATGGGACTCCGGCGGCGTTGGCACTGTCCAATGCCTCAAAGGCAGGGATATCCATCTTCCTGGGGTCCGCCCAGTTCAGCATCTTTCTGGTGCTCGCAGAGATCCTGTTCCCGAACTACAACGTCTCGACCAACTACATCAGTGACCTGGGGGCCTTCTGCCCCTCCACGGGGCCGTGCGTAATCGAACCTTCCGCAGACGTCTTCAACGGGTCGATCATCCTCCTTGGGCTGCTGATACTGCTAGGCGCCTACTACCTCCAGCGTGCCTTCCGTTCGACCCCCACAGCCGCCATTGTCGCGCTTGCAGGAGTAGGCGCCATGGGGGTCGGCCTCTTCCCAGAGACGACGGGGATATGGCACAGCGTGTTCTCTCTCATAGTCTTCCTCTTCGCGGGGCTGGCGGCGGTACTGACCTCCCGCTACCAGAAGAGGCCGATGTCGTACTTCTCGATTGCCCTCGGCCTGATCACCCTCGCCGCCCTCGTCCTCTTCGTCGGGAAGGAGTACCTCGGCCTCGGCGCCGGAGGGATGGAGAGGATCGTGGTGTACCCCGTCCTAATCTGGTCGCTCGGGTTTGGAGGGCACATGATGTCGACCGACGACCCAGCGAGGCCATAGCCACCAGAACGCGTCAGACCCTCCGGTCCAGACGCGGAGGTTCCGGGAGCCCACCCGCGCAGACCGCACGCCCGGGGGGTCGGCTAGGAGGATTGTACCAGCTTTCTAATGGCGTGGACGACGTCTGGGTTTGCCAGGGTGGTGATGTCCCCATAGTCATCCTTCCTGTCCGAGATCGCCATGAGGACGCGTCTCATTATCTTCCCTGACCTCGTCTTGGGGAGGTCGGGGACGATGTAGACGCTCCTCGGTCTCGCGATGGGGCCTAGCTGTTTCACCACGTTCTCTTTTATGGCCTCTTCCAGAGCTTTCGGGGAAACGTCTGACCCTCCTGGTTTCAGCGCTGCGTACACGACAGGGACGTGGCCACGGACCTCATCAGACATGGCTATAGCGGCAGCCTCGGCAACTTCAGGGGTGGTCAGGACCGCGTTCTCCAACTCCTTGGTGCCCAGCCTGTGGCCGGCTACCTTGATCACGTCGTCTATCCTGCCGAGGATACGGAAGTATCCGTCCGAAGCCAGTACGGCGCCGTCCCCGGAGAAATACGGCCAGTCATGCCAGTCCTTGCTCCCTCTGTCCCTGTTGTACTTCGAGTAATACGTCCTGACGAACCTATCGGGGTCTCCCCAAATGGTCTGCATGATCCCCGGCCAGGGGTTCCTTATGCACAGGTTCCCGGCTCTCTTCTCTCCCGCGGAGATCACGGCGCCGCCCTCGTCATATATCACCGGATAGATGCCAGGCATCCCGGGACCGGCGCTCCCAGGCTTCATGGGGCTGATTGCAGGTAGAGTCGAGCAGAGGAACCCGCCTGTCTCAGTCTGCCACCAGGTGTCGGTGATCACCGCCTCCTTCTTCCCTACCACGTCGTAGAACCACCTCCAGGTCTCGGGCTCTATGGGCTCGCCCACAGTGGTCATTGCCTTGAAGTGATAGTCGTACTTCAGAGGCTCGCCAGGCCCTGACTTCCTTAGCATCCTAATGGTCGTGGGCGCGGTGTGGAATATGTTCACCCCCAGCCTTTCAGCTATCCTCCAAGGTCTCCCAGCGTCCGGATAGAGGGGGACCCCCTCGTACATCACGGTGGTAGCAGCCAGCGCCAGGGGGCCGTACACTATGTACGAGTGTCCAGTGATCCACCCTATGTCAGCGAAGCACCAGTAGACGTCTTCGGGGTGTATGTCCTGGACATACTTGGAAGTGGCTGCGACGTAGGCCAGGTACCCACCGGTCCGATGTTGAGCCCCCTTGGGCTTCCCCGTGGATCCGCTGGTGTACATCAGGAACAGGGGCGCCTCCGAGTCCATGGAGACTGGGGCCACTGTCTCGCTCCGGAACGGCGCCCCGAGGTCGTCTACGAAGAAGTCGCGACCTTCGACCATGGGCGCCGTCGAAATATACCTCCCAGGGTGGCGCTTCCACACGAGAACTTTCTCGACCTGGGCCCCTAGCCTCCCAGCTTCCTCAACTACGACGTCGGCCTCCTTCTTCTTGTCGATGACCCTCCCGTTCCTGTAGTATCCGTCTATGGTAACCAGCACGCCACTCTTCGAGTCTTCGATCCGTTCGGCGCAAGCCCTGGCGCTGAACCCGCCGAAGACCTCGTTATGGATGATGCCGAGTCTGGCGCAGGCCAGCATGGAGATTGGGAGCTCGGGGGTCATAGGGAGGTGGAACGTGACCCTGTCCCCTGCCTTCAGCCCCAAGTCCTGGAGTACAAGGGCGAACTCGTTGACCCTCCTGTAGAGCTCCTGATAGGTGATCACCGTGTGGGCCTCGTCCTCAGGCTCGGGGACCCAGATGATGGCGGCCTTGTTCCTGTACTTCGTTAGGTGCCTGTCGACACAGTTGTACGCCGCGTTCAGCCTACCTCCGACGAACCACTTCCAGAAGGGCGGGTTCGATGTATCGAGGATAGCGTGCCATTTCTCATCCCATGTAAGGAGGTCCGCGTACTCCCTGAAGCACTCGGGGAAGTTCTCTTCAGAGAAACGCTCGAAGATGCGTCTGTCCGACATGTTGGCCTGGGCGACAAAGGCTGCCGGCAGGCCGACGAGGGGCTCCTCCTTCCAGTGTACCCCTATCTGAGTCTCGGCTACTTCTGAGTCTGGCCCGTCCATCCTGCACCTTCTCGTCTTTACGGAGATTTAAGATTGGTCGAGAGTCCCGTATCAAGCCGAACCGAGTTTGATGGCATTGAGGACAGCTTGACGCAGGAACGGTCGGAGTACGCGTAGGGCGTCACTGTGCCATTCCGGACCCAGACGACAACATTTCATCCATCAACCAGCCTCTGTGTCACGCCGTATCCCTCGGCTGCCGGGGGTGCTAGATGGTGGGTAGCGCGGCGAACGCGGCCGTCTTCAATCGTGGGCGGGGGAGGACCCTGGCATGCAAAGAGAAGGGACGGCTGCAGGCGGTCTCGGGGCAGCGCGAGAGACAAGGCCGGCCTACCTCGCATCCACGTCTGTGGGCGCATCTTCGCTCAGGACCCGCCCGCAGCCTCGACCATGAGTGGAAGGTGGCCCTCGTAGCGAGCTCCAGTCAGGAGAGAATCCCGTGGTCAGATGGGAGAAGCCAGACTGTGGAGGAACTCTCCTCAGGCACCACAGGGCCAGCCGCGAGACTCCCCAGAATCACCAGCCCCTCCCAATCTGCCGGACGCGACGTCAAGCTGCGCCGCTTGCCCCATCCATCTTGGGTTAACGTACGGCCTCAAACCCCATGAAGGACGAGTCCTAGGGATGCGGGGGATGGGATTCGAACCCATGAACCCCTAAGGGAGGGGATCTCTGCGAACGGCCGCTTAAGTCCCCCGCTTTTGGCCAGGCTTAGCTACCCCCGCAGTGGCGGCGCATCAGCCTTGCGTTATTAACGTTGGAGAGCAGCTAGCCGAGGAGCTTCAGGAAGTCATGGAGCGCCCTGGTGTTCGCTACACCACTGGCATCCAGCCATGCCCTCCTTGCGACCGTCACCCCGTAGGCGACGTTGTCCAGCTCACCCACTGAGTGTGCGTCCGAGTCTACCACCAAGGGCACCCCCTCTTCCATGGCCTTCCGAGCCCACACGTCGTCGAGGTCGAGCCTCTTCGGCTCCCCGTCTATCTCGAGCATCTTGCCTTTCTTCTTCGCTGTCTCGATCACCTTCGAGAGGTCTATGGGGTTCCCCTCCCTCCTGCCGATCAGCCTGTTGGTGGGGTGGCACAGGAAGTTCACGGAGGGGTGGGATAGGGCGCTCAGCGCCCTCTCCGTCAGCTTCTCTGGACTCTGCCTGAAGCTCTGATGAAGGGACGCTCCGACGATATCGAACTCGCCGAGGAAATCCTCGTTGAAGTCGAGCGTTCCGTCGCTCTTAATCTCCACCTCGACACCCTTCAGCACCCTGAACGGCGCCAGCTCTGCGTTCAGCCTGTCGATCTCCTTCCACTGGCGCCTGAACCGTTCTTCGGACAGCCCGTTGGCCACCCTCACAGACACCGAGTGGTCGGTGAACGCGATGTACTCGTATCCTCGCTCTTTGGCTGCTTTTGCCATCTCATCGAGCTCGAAGGCCCCATCGCTCCACGTCGAGTGCATCTGCAAATCCCCTTTGATGTCGTCGAATGTGACGAGGTCGGGGAGCTCGCCATTGAGCGACGCAGCAACCTCACCTCTGTCCTCCCTCAACTCAGGGGGCATGTACTGCATGCCGAGCCTATGGTAGACCTCCTCTTCGCTCGCTCCGGCGAGCCTCTCCCCTCCCTTCCCGAAGAGGCCGTATTCGTTGAGCTTCCACCCCTTCTCGATGGCCAGGTTCCTCAGCGCTATGTTGTGGTCCTTCGAGCCTGTGAAATAGATCAGTGCCGACCCGAGCTCTTCCGGCGCGAACAGCCTGACGTCTACCTGCACCCCGCTCCCCAGCTTCACGCTCGCCCTCCTGGGGCCGCTCTCCAGGACCTGCGCTACGCCGGGGCACCTTGAGGTGGCGTCGATGACCCTTGGGTCGGTGGAGAGCAGGTCGATGTCCCCGACGGTGTCCTTCCCGCGCCGCAGGCTACCCGCCATCCTCACCTCGATACCCAGGGCGCAGAAATAAGACGCCAGCTTCTGGAACTCCGCCTCTGCCTCTGGGACAAGCATCCGCTTCCCGAAACTGGAGAGCCTTTCTATCCCCACCAAGAACGCCTCCCTGACCTTGGGGCCGAACTCCGAGTCCAGTCTCCCTGACCCAAGAGCGTACTTCAGGTCGTCGACGCTCGAAATCCCCAGGTCGTGGGAAAGGCGGTAGGCTGTCCTTGGTCCTATCCCCTGGACTGCCATGAGCTTCGGCACGCCTGGAGGCGTCTTCGCTTTCATCCTCTCCATGATTTCAAGTCTTCCAGTCCTGAAGTACTCGTCGATCTTCCGAGCTATGCCGCCGCCTACGTACCTGATGTCTTCCAGTCGCCTCCGCCTCCAGAGCTCTTCCACGTCGTCGTTCAGGTTCCTGATGCTGGTGGCCGCCCTACGGTATGCGATCACCTTGAACCTGTCTTCCCCGTTGATTTCCGCAAGGTCTCCCAAGCTGTCCAGGACGTCCGCGACCTCGGAGTTCCTCAATACGGTGAAACGGGGGCGATTCGTTTTTAAAAGCAGTGTGACTGCCTAGGCAAAACGCTTGCCAGTCTATCAAAAGGCCTTCATCTTACTCAAGGTCTCTCCGGGTCACGAGGAGGAGGTGATAGACAACCTGATGAAGATCCCCGAGGTAGTGGAGGCGCACATTATCCCTGGCGACTGGGACGTCATAGTGGTGCTCAGTGCCCAGAAGGAAGTTCTCGTCCCCAGTGACGAGAAGGTGTACAGGCTGGTCATGAACAAGGTCCAGAAGGTAAAGTATGTGGAAGACACCAACACCATGGTGTCGCAGTTCTCCCGGGTTAAGTAGGCTAGCTCCACCAGCCGAACTCTTTGGGGACTTCGGTTATCTGCACTCCCTTCCCGCCCTCGATCAAGATGTCGTCTTCGATTCTAACCCCGAGCCTCCCTCTGATGTACGCCCCAGGTTCTATGGTGAAACACATGTGCGAGCCCAGGAACTCGTCCCCGCCCCCCACTATGTAGGGGGCTTCGTGGATTTCCAGCCCCAGTCCATGGCCCGTCCTGTGGAAGAAATACCTGCCCAGCCCCGCACCCTCGAGAACCCCCCTTGCAGCGGCGTCGACTTCTCCCACTCTCGCCCCCGCCCTCGACGCAGCTGCAGCAGCTTCCTGGGCCTCGAGGACCTTGGAGTACACCTTTTCAACGGAAGGGGACCGCCCGATGCAGAACGTCCTTGTGATGTCGGCGTAGTAGCCGTCGTAGGTCGACCCGACGTCTACCACTATGCTTTCACCCCGCCTCACCTTCCTGGCAGAAGGGAGGTGGTGCGGATCGGCAGCCATCTGACCGGCCTGGACGAGCACGTCGTCGACCTTTTCGGCGCCCTGGACGTATATCGCATCCGCCATGGCCCTGGCCAGCTCGAGCTCGGTGGCCCCCTCTTTGATGAGCCCGGGGAACTCGCTGAATGCCCTGCTCAGGGCCTGTGCCGATTTCTTCAGTAGCTCGACTTCATAGTCGTCCTTCGATTCCCGCAGTCCTTGGAGGATCGGCTCGGCGTCGGCGAACCGCAAGGGGCACTCCTTCGCCAGTTTGTTCGTGTACTGGAAAGGCGCCCTCCCTTCGACGCCCCATTGTCCTTCCGCCCCCGCTCTCTTCGCCGCCTCCCTGACCGCCTCGCCAGGCCCTTCCGAGTCGGTCCAAGCATGGATTCCGAGAGGGAACGGCGCGTTGCGGTACGGCCCCGACTCGAGGACGGGGGCAACCAGCTGAGACTCGCCTGCCAAGGGGATGAGCAGCATGAAAGGGCGCTCGAGCATCAGCGATGTCCCGCCTGTCAGGTAGCGCATGTTCGGCCCAGGCACTACGACTACCCCTTTCAGCCCCGAACTTGCGAGCCCTGCTCTCAGCCGCTTGAGCCTCGTCGCATGGAGTCCTCTGCGGAGCATCATAAGGGGCGATTCCAGCACACACCGTTAATATGTAGTTGTTCCGGCGCAGCGACGCCTTGGGCATCAAAGAAAAGCTCGTCCTGCCTGTGGCGAAAAGATGGATCTCAGGGGCAGACCTGCACGCTGCCATGGAGGACGCGAAGGATGCGAACTCGAGGGGGATGGGGGTCGTCGTTAACTTCCTCGGAGAAGAGATCACCGACCAGGTTGCCGCAGACGCTCAGGTGGACGAGTATCTCAGACTCCAGCAAGCTCTCTGCGACGGCGGCGTAAGGGGGTTCGCGTCGGTGAAGCTGACCCAGTTGGGGATGGGTTCTGACGATGGAGCGATGGGGCGGAGGCTTGACAAGGTCCTGGAGGGCGCTGAAAGGCTCGCCCAGCTCCTCTGGATCGACATGGAGAGCTCTTTGTCCACAGAAAAGACCGTGTCCACCTACCTCGACGCCCACAGCAGCCACCCGGGCCTCGGCGTGGCGATCCAGGCCTACGCCAGGCGCAGCGAGACCGACATGAAGCTGATTCTGGACCAGGGGGGGATGGTGAGACTGGTCAAAGGCGCTTACAGAGAGGGTCCAGACTTCGCCTTCCCCACCAGAGCCGAGATCAGCAAGAGCTACGAACGTCTTATGGCGTCCCTCTTCGAGAGGGGGGAAGGGTTCGCCATCGCCACCCATGACGGGGCGCTGATAGAGCGTGCGAAGGCTCTCGCCGAGTCCAGCCACGCGAAGTTCAGGTTCGAGTTTCTCAAGGGGGTCAGAGACGAGCTGAAGACCGATTTAGTCAAATCGGGGTACGCCGTCTCGGAGTATCTCCCATATGGGAGCCAATGGTGGGCTTACTCGAAGCGGAGGATAGCCGAGCACCCGAGCAACGTTTGGCTCCTCCTACGTTCGGTGGTCTAGGGCCGGCTCCGGCGGTAGCCGCCGTTGATAACTGGCTCAATTAACATAGACCCCTCTCGCAAAATACCAAGTGAGGCCTGAACTCATCAGGTCAGACAAAATGGCCGAATACCAAAAAGGGCAAGTCTGGGGCGCCCTCCGCAAGGCGTGGAAGGGCTACCGCATCGCTAAGGTCCAGGGCGACAACGCCCGGATGAGGGAATATGCCACGCGCATAAAGACCCTCCAGGGCCAGCTGGGCGTACCTCAGGCCAGCTTCCCGAACCTGGGAATATAGAGGAGCTCAGCGCTCCTCTTTCCTTTTTTACTCGGAGCTTCCAATTTCCCTTTCGATCTCTTCCAGGATGTCGCCGACCACCTGCTTCTTCAGGCCCAAAGAGGCGCAGATAGCTCCTACGCCGTCTTCCTCCTCTCTGACGAGATACCTGAGGATCCTCCTGCGGTCGGCCATGGGGAGCGACGTCCCTATGCGTGCGGCCTCCCTCAGAGCAAGGCTCCTGATGTAGAGGAGGACCGCCCTCTCCTCCTCCATCGCCTTCAGCTTCCTGTCTACTTCGGCCACCACATGGGTGAGCGGGCGAATCCTCGACGCGCCATCTGGGTACCTGAGGGCCTCGCTGATCTGGGTCATCGCCTGTGCATGCCCGTCCGTCTCCGCGACCCCGGGAGGGGCACCGAACGAGAATATCCTCGTCCTGAAGAGGTTGGGAGCCAGGTCAACGGTAACGGAGAAGCTGCTCTTCAGCATGTACTCTTTCCGCTGGGGGCCCCGCGGACTGTCCTGTGATACGGTGCTCACCAGTCCTGCCCTCTCCATGGCCATCAGGTGTTTCGCTACGAGTTGCTGGCTGATCTTCAGCTCCTTCGACAGCTGAAGCTGATAGTTGGGCTCTTCGCTGAGCCTGGAGATTATCATCCTCCGGGTGGCATTCTCTACGGTCCCCAGAACGGCGTCGAGTTCAGCTTCGCTCATTGGTTATCGACCAATGGTTGTATACATTCCGTTTGTTCTATAAATAGGTTCCCGAACGCTCCCGCGCGTTGGACTGTCTTTGGGCCGTTTCCCTGGAGGAAGTGGAGGGTTCGGGATGGCACTGAGCAGGACGCTGATAGGCGAACGCGCGGCCGTGGCGAGCGAACAGCCGTTGGCTTCGATGGTCGGCTACGACGTCCTTCGGAGAGGTGGGAACGCGTTCGACGCGGCGGCCGCGACGAGCTTCGCCCTTGCCGTGACCTTCCACCCCGCCGGAGGGATGGGAGGGGACTTCTTCGGCATGCTCTACGAAGCGAAGACGGGCCGGGTGCACTGCTTGAACGCCAGCGGCTGGGCCCCTTCAGGACTCACACTCGACCTAGTCAAGGGGCGAGCCGGCGGCAGGCTCCCCCTGTATGGGGCATTGACCTGCGTCGTGCCAGGGCTCACGGCGGGGGTGTGGGAGATGCACAGGAAGTTCGGCGCCCTGGAATTCAAGGAGCTCCTGGAGCCAGCCGCCAGGCTAGCGTCAGAAGGGTTCCCGGCCGGCGCCGCGATGTGCAGGTCCATCGCGGGCGCATATTCGGATTTCTCCGACGACGCCAAGAAGGTTTTCGCCCCCGACGGAAAGCTCCCGGTCCCGGGGGAGCGCATAAGGCAGGAAGCCCTGGGGAGGGTGATATCTGAAGTGGCCGAAGGCGGTCCGGGAGCGTTCTACTCTGGGTGGCCCGCAGAGAAGATCGCATCGACGCTGGAGTCCCTCGGGGTCCCGTGCACCAAGAGCGACTTCTCTGAGTTCAAGCCCGAGTGGGTCGAGCCGCTGACCCTCGACTACAGGGGGACCACCGTCTATGAGGTCCCTCCCAACAGCATGGGCGCGACCAGCCTGCTGATCCTGAAGCAACTGGCCGATGCCGACCTCTCCTCCGCAGGCCCTCTTTCTCGGGATCGGATTGAGAAGACGATGAAGGCGGTCCTAGTCGCCTACGGCCGCAGGGATGAGATGCTCGGTGACCCGCGCTTCGCCCCCATCGACATGGAGGCGTTCATGTCAACCAAGAAGGGCACGCCTCCTGCGCCCGGGGTCGTCAGGAAGGGTGACACTACAGCTTTCTCCATCGCGGACGCCGAGGGCAACATCGTGTCGGGGATACAGAGCCTGTTCCATCACTTCGGATCTCGCGTGTTCGTAAAGGAGTGCGGGATTGCTCTGAGCAACAGGGCGTCTGCCTTCCGAACCGAAGGCCCGAACAAGGTGGAGCCACGCAAACGGCCTCTGCACACCCTCTCTTCGCTCATCCTGGAGCGCCAGGGACGCCCCTACCTCGCGATAGGGGCAAGCGGCGCAGATTATCGCCCGCTTCAGCATGCTCTGTTCGTGACAAACTCGGTAGACTACTCCATGCCGGCCGAAGAGAACGTGGCTCACCCCAGGTTCCTGTGGGGAGGGGGGAAGAGCCTGCTGGTAGAGGACGGTTACGAGCTACCCTCAGACGCTGACTACGACATCCAGAGGCTCCCGCTCCCAGGACGGACCGGCGTCTGTCAGGCGGTCGAAGTATCAGAAGGTTATAGGAAAGCAGTGTGCGACGTGCGCGGAGACGGCATCCCTTCGGGGTTCTAGGGCCCATATCCAGGCTTCACAAAAAGCGGGAGGTCGAGGACCGCCCGGTCCTCGACGCCTAGGTCGTGCTGGAAGAACTCTCCGACTCGCTGACTGTGGTCTCTACTGTCTGCGTCCCTCTCGCTCCGGTGCTGACCTCGGTCACGTGGATGACAGGGGTGAGCACAGACGCCTTCCCGGGGCTGATGTGTATGTCCCCAGGCGAGAGGTTGAATGTCAGGTCCGCGGAGCCGCCGGACTGGATGGTGAAGTGTACGTTGACGAACAGCTTCCCGTCCGCCACCACTTTGAGCTGGGTCGACGTCCCGTCTGTCCAGAAGGCCTTGGCCCCGGTGATTTGGAGGACGATGCCCGTCACGTTCCCCGACGGGACCTTCGTGGCACCCAGAAGGATGGAACTACCCTGGAGCTTGGTGAGGTTCACGTTGTCCCCCACGCTGGCCGGCACATTGTAGACGTACCGGTTCACGGAACTAGGCAGGGCGGTGGATGAGATGGAGACCGTCGAGGACGACGCAAAGGACGTGGTGCTCGTGCTGATGCTGGTAGCGTTCGTGCTCGAAGCTTCGGAGCTGGAAGAACTCGAGGAAGACTCCGAGGTGGTGACCGCCGTGACGTTCGCCGAGTACTTGATGGTGACGCTCGTCACGTTGACGAGTAGGTAGCTGAGGTTGGGGCTGCTGGGCGGCGGGTCAGAGAGGTAGATGTTCAGCGAGCCGGAACCAGGTCCGGCCTGGGAGGTGTTGGAGACGCTTGGGAAGTAGATTGTGTAGGCGTAAGCTGAAAACCCGAGGGTCGCCAGCAGTACAAGTGCTGAAACGGCTACGATTTTGTTCATTCTCATGGGACGAGTCTTTGCGCCCTGACTTAATCCTACGGCGTTGAACGACGAGGAAAGCCTCTTGAATACTGCTCCATGGGAGTTAGGTCTCGACCTGGCACAGCTCGCGACTCCGTTGCGGCCGCTTCCAAACTCGACGCGCCTGTCCGGGACCGGCCCAATCTGTCGCCCTGCGCACCTCTGAGGTAACGCAGAGTCGCGGCGTCCCGCCGCAGGCGCAGTGCACGCGGTCCGCCCCCTCCCCTGCTGACGAAGGTGGTCAAAGCGGCGTCCGATCAGATCCCGCCTCGAGCGCCTGCAGATCGGTCAAACAGTTCTCCAAATGTTGCCATGGCAGCGCCTCTCTGTACAGTCAGTCCGCGGTGCGTGAAGATGCCGCCTGCATGGCCGTCGGCAACTCCGCGCTTCGTCTGAAGCGGTAGAAAGAAGTCACGGGCCCGGTGCGATTTGAACGCACGACCTACAGCTCACTCCACGCGGTGTAGGAGGCTGCCGCGCTATCCGTATTTCGCTCGAGCATGGATCTGCGCTACGGGCCCAGCCATGGCCCGAAAAGAACCAGGATATTACCTGTTCCTGCTCATTCAGCTAGGTCGAACTCCAGCTCGAGCTCCCCCTTGGCGCGCCTGAAACGGGGCCCCCCGAGCCTGATCGCCCCTATCTGGAGGGTGTTGTCGACGTGTGGCTCGTTGCAACAGTTGATGTTCCAATCAGGGATCCTGACGATCTTCAGCAGCGTCACTTCCGGGGGGACCGGGAACAGGTCGTAGATGGCGTCCCCGAAGTGCCCCTCGGCCTCCGGCCTCTCCATCTCGAACTCCAGCACCTCAGCCCCCTCTGAAATCTTATCGTTGGCAAGCCGCTCTATCTTGGACAGCTCCTCGGGCGCTGGTTCCCTGTCGAACTTCACGGTCAGCCTCCCGTGACTCCCTGAGACGTGCACCGACGAAGTCCACTTCGCGCCCAGTACCTCCTGAACGGCACCCTTGAGAACGTGGACTGCAGAGTGGGTCTTGAGCTCTTCGGCGCTCAACTATAGCCTCGTGATGACCTTGAAGAAGTCATTGAACCTGGTCTGAAGGCCGAAGCGCCTCTCGTTCCTCCTCATGTACAGATAGACGGACAGGAGAGATGGCCACATCTTCATCAGGCTGAACCTGTCCTCCACCTTGGCCTTGATGAACCGGTAGACCTTCGCATATTCCGAGTACTTGTCCAGGACGGCCCTCCTGTACCCCTCCCTGTCGTCCAGGTGGTCCACGAACAGGTTGACGCACTGCATGCTTGGGATTATCCCCTCCCCTAGCATCGGGTAGACGGTGCCGATGGACTCGCCCACCCCGGTGACCTTCCCGTCGAAGAACGGCTCCATGAACTGAGGGGGGGTCACCCTGACGGGCCTCCCTATCTTCCTCACCACCTCACAGTGATACTTCTTCACAAACTCGTCGAGGTCGCCCTGATACCTGCGGCGGAGATCGCCGCCCCCCACGTGGGCCATCCCGTCCCCCAGAGGGAAATACCACCAGTAGCCAGCGAGGCCTGGGTACGGCTTGATCACGAAGTCATCGTAGGGGAGTTCCTTGGACTTCACCTGGTACTCGAGTGTAGGTATCATCATGTCGCCCTGGACCTTCGGGAGGAGAGATCTGTGCAGGCCGGTGGCGTCCACCACGTGGTCGAAGCCCCCGAAGTCCCCGTTGGCCTCCTTGACCTGCGCCCCCCAGTGCACCTTCTTCCCCTTCAGCATGTCCTCCGTGAGCTTGTGCTTGTCGTAGGTTACGAGCCCCCTGAGCGGTATGGAGACCTCCTCGTCTCCGAGGTCCACGCGCATCTTCTTCCCCCTGTGCAGGATATAGTCGTCAAAGTTGAACCCCGCCTGCTTTACCAGGTCCGAGATGAAAGGCTGGCTGGTCCCCCAGGCGCACACCGTATACCAGTTCTTCTCCGTCCGCATCTCGAAACCCTCTGCCTCTACGTCGGCCGGGAGTCGATTGAGCAGATATGCCCCTGCCACCCCGGTGCCCACGACGGCCACTCTAGTCAGAGAAGACACCACCTCTTCCTCAACTTGGGTGCTCTTTTTACCTGTCGGCCATAACCGTTTTCACTTCCGCGAAGGGCAAAGCCTAATATACTGAAGATATTGATTATATCACTGCCTTGCCGATGCCCAAGAATCCCGAAGCCGAATCCACGACTGTGAAGCTGTCGAGGGACACCTATTCCAAACTCGCAGCCCTCGGCAAATATTCAGAAACCATGGACCAGATCATCCAGCGCCTGACCACCCAGGCGAAGGGGCTCCAAGACGTCGTAGCCGGGAAGAGCTCCATCACCTTCATCGACGGGCGCGAAGGACGTCTGCTCTACCGCGGCTATGACATCGCAGACCTCGCGGCCAACTCAAATTTCGAGGAGACTGCGTTCCTCCTCTGGAACGGCCATCTCCCGACGGTGAACGAGCTCAAGGGTTTCACCGAAGAGCTCAGCACGAAGCGCGCGATACCTCGTGAACTGGCGTCGATCCTCACCACCCTTCCTCAGAACTGCGACACCATGGACGCGCTTAGGGTAGGTGTCGCCGCTCTCGGAGTCTTCGACGACCCCATGTACTCGCAGCAGGAGAAGGCTATGTCCATAGCGGCGAAGATGGGGACGATAGTGGCGGCGATCCACAGGCACAAACACGACCAGGAGATGGTCGTCCCTCGCGAAGACCTCTCCTTCGCGGCCAACTTCCTCTACATGCTGTCAGGCAAGGCCCCTTCCGAAGAAGATTCGAAGCTGATGGACGTCCTGTTGATACTCCATGCAGACCACGAGTTCAACGCTTCGACCTTCACCGCCCGGGTCATAGCTTCGACCCTCTCGGACGTCTACTCCGCCATCACCGGCGCGGTGGGAGCTCTGAAGGGCCCTCTCCACGGCGGTGCGAACGAGAAGGTGGTCGAGACGACCGCCGAGATAGGCACCCCTGCCAAGGTGGACGCCTACATACACAGGAAGCTGGCCAGCAAGGCGAAGATCAACGGCTTCGGCCACAGGGTCTACAAGACCATGGACCCCCGGGCGAAGATCCTGAGCGACATGGCAGAGCACTTCGCACAGACTTCGAAGGAGAAGGAGTCGCTGGAGATCATCCAGCGGACCGAGGCCATCCTCCTGAAGGAGAAGAACCTTTACCCCAACGTAGACCTCTTCTCCGGGCTGGCCTTCAACCACATAGGGGTTCCTCCGTACCTATTCACCCCTGTGTTCGCCATAGGCAGAGCTCCGGGATGGCTCGCCCACGTCATGGAACAGTATTCCGACAACAGGATAATCAGGCCTATCGCAGACTACGTAGGCCCGCAGCTCACCCCATACGTCCCCATGGAAAATCGTGTCTTCAAGGGGGCGAGGCCTTGAGGGTCGAGGCCCTGGTCAAGCGGAGGCCCGTGACCATAAGCCCTGGAGCCACCATAAAGCAGGCAGCGGAGGTCTTCGCCCGGGAGAAGATCGGCCTCCTCGTGGTCGCGTCTTCTGTAAGCCCTGTAAGGGCGGAGGCAGTGCTCTCTGAAAGGGACGTGGTCAGGGCGGTGGCCAAGGGCGTGGCCCTCTCGGGGCGGCTGGACGCCGTGTCGACCAAGAAGCTGATCAGCGTCAAGCGGTCTGACCGGCCCTCTACTGCGGTCAGGCTCATGGCGGAAAACGGGATACGGCACCTGGTAGTGGAGAACGACGACGGGACCCTGTTCGGGGTCCTCTCGATCAAGGACTTCTTCCGCGAGGGGAAGCTCCTCAGGTCGTTCCTCAGGGAAGAGGACCAAGAGGTCCACGGCATCGATTAGGCCGCGATCTAGCCCGTGGGTCCTTGCGTGCGCCGAGAGAGCCAGAGCCGTTTCCTCTCTCTACCCTCGGCGACAGGTCGCCGCAACTTCCGCACCCTCCTAACTCTTCGCAAGGGACCTGGTCTCTATGGCATACAAAGCGCTTCGGTGTAGGCCCCCATCGGCTGTATTTCCATGCATCCAAGAGAAAGGGTGGTTGCTGCCCCACCAATCTTAAATAACGTAAAGGGGCTCTGAACTTCGAGAATGGCTCTCTTTGGCGACATAGGGACAATCTTCGTGATGGCTCTCGTCGCTGTGGGGCTCACGGGGGCTGTCATGATAATCCCGCGTCTGTTCGCACCACGGCGACCCAACCCGATCAAGAACCTGCCCTTCGAGGCAGGTCAAGTCCCCCAGGGAGCCGGCAAGATGCACTTCATGATGCAGTACTACGCCTACCTCCTCATGTTCATAGTATTCGACGTCCTTTCAATGTTCCTATACGCCTGGGCGTCGGCTTACACGCCGCTCGCCCTGGGGCCGTCTTCCGATTGGACGATGACGCTCTTCATGGGGATGCTCTTCGTCCCAATGGGCTTCGCCCTGGTCCTAGCGGGGAAGAGAGAGCTATGGTAGTCGCCGAGCGGCAGAAGGCTGGGACTTTCCAGGTCCTAGTGGGCAAGATAGACGAAGTCCTTCAGTACGCCATCGGGGACCCACTCCGCTACCTGGCAAACTGGGGGCGTCTCTACTCGCTCTGGCCTGTCCACCTCGAGACGGCCTGCTGCTCCGTCGAGGTAGGGGCGGCTGCAGGCTCCCGCTTCGACATAGAACGATTCGGCACCCTGGAGGCCTTCGGCTCCCTCCGAGCCTGCGACCTCATAATAGTGATGGGGACAGTGACCAGGAAGCTGGCCCCCAGGCTGAAGCTAATCTACGACCAGATGGCGGAGCCGAAGTGGGTGATAGCCATGGGGGCGTGCTCGATAACGGGGGGTCTCTACTTCGACTCCTACAACGTCCTCAGGGGCATCGACGACATCATACCGGTAGACGTGTACGTCCCGGGCTGCCCTCCGAGGGCGGAGGCGCTGATTCAAGGGATAGTCCTCCTGCAGGAGAAGATCAGGAGGATGCCCACCCTGAGCGGCAGGTGACGGAACCCACGAGCAAGGCCAGCGAGCCAGCCATCCCAGCCCCTCCACAGGTAACTGCCCCTCCACAGCAGGCCAAGGTCCCCTCCAACCAGTCTTCGGCGGCAGCCCCGGCTGCGCCTAATCCTGATCTGGACAGGGCAAAGGACATCGCCGACAGGATAACGTCGAAATACCCTGGGTCCAAGCTGGAGTGGGTGAAGCCGCGCCGGCTGAAAGTATCCGTCCCGTCGGGCATGATAAAGGACGTCGCGCTCTTCGCCAGGGATTCGCTAGGGTTCGACCACATCAGCACGGTGAGCGGGGTCGACTGGATTGCGAAGAGCGCTCTGGAAGTAGTCTACTTCGTCGGTTCCACGGCCCCGGGCCAGGAGGGGTTCGTCCTAGCGCTCTCCGAGAGGGTGCCCAGAGACAACCCAGTAGTCCCGACCCTGATCGAAGTATGGATGGGCGCGGAGTACCACGAGCGCGAGACGCACGAGATGTTCGGGCTCAACTTCCAGGGGCACCCCGACCAGAGCCACCTCTTCCTCCCGGAGGACTGGAACGACCTGCCGCCCCTCCGCAAGGACTACGTTTCGCCGGGTAGATGAAAATGGCCCTCGAGACCGAGTACTCACCCGACGCCGACCGGATCATGGCCGTCTCTCTGGGCCCCCAGCATCCGGGGGCCGGCCACTTCCGCATCAGGCTCTGGCTGGACGGCGACTACGTCGTCAAGGCACTCCCCGACGCAGGTTATGTCCACAGGGGCGAGGAGAAGATGGGCGAGTACAGGAACTACATCCAGAACGTCCCACACCTGGAGCGGCCGGTGATACTAGACAGCTCGAACATACTTTTCGCATATTCCCTGGGGGTCGACGAGCTCATGAACAGCAAGATCCCCTCCCGAGGGCAGTACCTCCGGGTCATCATGTCTGAAATCAACCGCATCATCTCACACATGTACTTCATCGCCATCCAGGGGCTCTTCCTGGGCCACACCACGATGATCACCTGGTGCATGGGCGACAGGGACTTTTGGATCGACCTCGGCGAGAGAATAGCGGGGGCGAGGGTGACTTTCGCCTACATCATACCTGGCGGGGTGAGGAACGACATCCCTGAGTTCGCCATCGAGAAGGGCCTCAGAACCTGCGACTGGTTCGAGAAGCGCATGGACGAGTATGAGAAGATATTCTACGACAACCCCATGGTCCACCAGAGGTCGGACGGCGTCGGTGTCCTGTCCAGGGAAGAGGCCGTCGCCTTCGGCGCGACGGGGACAGTAGCAAGGGCGTCCGGGCTCGCCCTCGACGTGCGTAAGGACGAACCCTACAGCTCTTATCAGGACTTCGAGTTCAAGACGCCGGTGCTCACGCAGGGTGACTCCTGGGCTCGGGCCTACGTCGCGCTGCTCGACATGCGCGAGTCGGTAAAGATAATCAGGCAGGCGCTCAAAAGACTCCCTCAGGGCCCGGTACGCCTCAAGCTCGGCCCACAGCCGAGGGTCCCCGCGGGGGAGGCGTACTCCAGGACAGAGGCCGCCAGAGGGGAGATGTCATACTACATAGTCAGCGACGGCTCACCGCGCCCCTATCGGCTGAAGATCGGAGTCCCTTCGGCGAAGAACCTCAGGGCCCTACCGCACCTGCTGAGGAACGTCCATGTGGCCGACATCCCGGTAATCTATTGGAGCCTGAACTACTGGCCTGTCGAAGCGGACCGATAGGCCGCCCAGTGCATGGTCTGCGAGCGAGGGCTTCCCCTGGCAGGTATCATCCGACCCCCTGTCCTTTCGCTGCGGTGCGACCCGGCGCGGCAGGTGTCACAGCTCCCCAACCGGCGCGACGAAGGGCTCGGCCTCCGGGAATCTCTCGCCTCTCCTGAGGAGATAGACGCCAAGCAATATCAGCGCCCCCCCGAAGACCTGGACAGCCGTAATCTGCTCTCCTAGAACGGTGAGCCCGAAGAATGCGCCGAACAGCGTGGACGTAGACCACACAAGAAGCATCCTAATCGCTCCGAGCCGCTTGACCGCGGCGATGAACAGAATCGTCGCCCCAGAGACCGCGAGCGCCAATAGGAGCATGACGGCGGAGGAGTAGGCAGAGAACCCGAAGGGGAATCCTCCGACGAGGAACACGGCGGTTAGGACGCATCCTCCGATGAGGTTGCGGAACTTGCTCAGAAGGGCCGTGTCGAACTTCTTCGTTGCGAGCACGATTATGTTGTTCTCTATCGCCCACCAGGCCCCGGAGCCGAGGATCAGCATGTTCCCGGCCAGCCCCTGGAGGAACGCGATGTGGGAGAGGTCAAGGTTGGTCGAGACAACCAGGAGCCCCGCCACGATGAGTAGTCCGCGGGCGGCCTGTCCGCGCCCCAGCCTCTCTCCAAAGATCGCGAAGGCGATCACCGTGGTAAACAGGACCTCGCCGTTGGCGAGAAGTGACGCGTTCACGACGGTGGTCTGGCTCAGGCCCAGGGTGTACATCAGCGGAGCGAGGCCCGCCCCCACGAGCCCGAAGAACACGAGGTATCTGTAGCTCCCAGGCTGAGGTGTCCTCCTGGGCTGGTACAGCAGCAGGATGAGCCCGGAGAGGAGGAACGTGACGCCGGTGACCACGAGCGGCCCGTTACTTGCGAGAGAGATCTTGGTCAGCGCCGACACCGAGCCTGCGCAGATAGAGCCCAAGAATGCATAGATGTAACCCTGCCTCGTCTCCGTCCGCCGGGTGTTCTCTCCCATCAGCGCCCCAGTGCGAGGGCTGGTGTGTTCTAGAATTAACCGTAAGCGAGCTTACGCGCTGCGGTCTCCACGGGGTGAAGCGACTAGCGTCGGCAGACAACCCTTAAGCCCGCGGAAAGTGCAGAGCGCGCGATGTCCTCCGACAAGGAGATCATCGCAGAACTTCAGAAGATAAGGGAGCTTCTAACACCCAAGCCAGTTCCGCCAGCTCCGCCTCCCCCAAAGGGGACGGCAGCGGAGTTCAAGGCTTTCCTCAGCAACTACAAGGTCCTCGGGCTCGCCGTGGCCTTCATCCTCGGAGTCTATCTCGGGAGCCTGGTCCAGGCCCTGGTCACAGACCTGATACTTCCAGCCATAGGCATACCCCTGAGCGGCATAGGCAACCTAGCCACCTACTCTGTGAAATACGCAAGGCAGAACTTCCAGATCGGCGGCTTCCTCATAGCCGTCATCACCTTCGTCATCGTCGCCTTCGTGGTCTTTCTCATCGTGAAGGTGGCCAACCGCTACAAGATACAGTAGCGAGCTCCCCCGTGCTTTTTCGCTTGGGCCATGTGCGAATCGTTAAGCACAGTGTCAACGCTAATTGCCTGGGTTGGTCATGTCCCCAGCCCGCGACGTCGGACCCGGGACTCAGGTTGAGCAGCAAGTTCGAGAAGGGTTGGACGACGCAGGAGAAGGAGCCATTCGGGAAGATGGTCCGCGAGACGGTCCGCGGATCCCCGCCAATGCGCCCACAGATACAGAAGGCCGCAGACCAGCTTACAAAGGAAGTCGGCCGCCTGGACCAGGCCATGGGCAGGCTCAAACAGCGGGAGAGTGCTATATTCAAGAAGACGGTCACCGCCGTCCAGGCGCACGACCAGGAATCGAGCAAAGCATACTCCAACGAGCTCGCAGAAGTCCGCAAGATGGAGAAGATTGTGACCCAGTCGAGGATAGCCCTGGAGCAGATCAACACCCGGCTCCAGACAGTCACCGAGATAGGCGACTTCGCATCCACCATCGCCCCCGCCATCGGCGTGATCAAGAACGTCCGCGCCACGCTGGGCGAAGCGATGCCAGACGCCCAGGGGACCCTGGGCGAGATAGGCGCGCAGCTCAACTCCATAATGGTGGACGTCGGCCAGATAACTGGCACGACCTTCTACCAGGCTGAGAACAGCGAGGAAGCCAACAGGATCCTCGCCGAAGCGTCTGCGGTGGCGGAGAAGCGCATGGCTGACTCCCTCCCTGAGGTCCCGACCACCAGCGCAGACCAGTCGATCTTCACAAGCGAATAGGCTGGGTCCTCCCCGCATCGGCGTCTCGTCCGAGCGCGACGCTAAGGAGGGGAGGAAGTGTTCCAGAGGAGCTCGATGAACTGCCTGAAATGGCTAGCCACGGCCGGGCTGTCTATCCACCCGCAGGCCGAATGGTCTGGAAGGCCGATGAGCGCCACCTTATCGTCGACGAGCAGGTCGAACGCTATCTGGTTCCCTGTCCTTATCCCCACACCGGGGGGGAGGAGTCCCACCCCTCCATCGTCGCATATGGCCCTCACTCTGACACCTCTGTCCACCGCCTCCGAGAGAAGCTCCATCGTCTTCGCGTCGTGCAACCCCATGGCGGGCGACACAACGACAACCGTCTCCTTCGCCCCCCTGAGAAGCTCGTACACCTTGGCACGGACCCTCTCGCTCCCCCTGACGGTGTAGACCAGCTCGGCCTCCTGCGCAGGTTGGGGGCTGTAAAGCCTCTCCAGGGCGTCGAACGTCTCCTCGGCCTTCGACTCCACCATCGCCTTGATGCTCGCCGGCTCCTTCGCCCTGTACGTCGCGGGCTTCTTCACCACCAGGTCTGCCCACCCTTTCGATGCGAGTACCCTCAGCGCGGTATATGCGCTCGGCTTAGGGATGTCGGCGTCCGCGGCTACCTTCCCTGGGTCGGCGGGCCCCAAAGACGCCAACGAGACGTAGCACCTGGCCTCGTAGCTTGTGAGCCCCAGGTCCTGCAGCTCGCTTATGACGTCGTTCCTGTGCACGGCCGGGCGAAAGGACGGCAAAGCTCTTATATAGCATTTTAGTAGCATTCACGACTACTATTGCCTGGGGACATTGACTACGACGTCATCATAGCGGGCGGAGGGATGGCAGGTCTGATAACAGCCGCCTCCATCGGGCACCACTCAAAGGGGAAGGCGCGGATACTCGTCGTCGACAGGAACAAGGAGGACGAGCCGGGCAAGAAGACCAACAATGGATGGACCTGCGGCGACGCAACAAGCAAGCGCTCGTTGGACTACCTCGCGGAACACATCGGGATCCGATACGGCCCCCCTGAGCTCGAGCACCCCGTCAAAGGGGTCTATGTCTACTCCCCAGACAGGCAGACGAAGGTCCTGTTCGAAGGAGAAGGGTACCTCTTCAACCGCAAGCTCGCGCCGAGGAGGCAGGTCAGGGACGCCAGGAAGAACGGCGCCGAATTCATGTTCGGGGCGACCGCCGAGCGTCTGCTTGGAGAGGACGGGAAGATCACAGGGGTCTCTGGGAGGAGGGCTGACGGTTCCGCTTTCACGCTGACTGCCAAGGTCGTCATCGACGCCACCGGCTCATCCTCGACGCTGAGGCGGTTCATGCCCATCCCCTCGAAAATCGAAAAAGAGATCGACCCGGACGACGTGGTGGGGACAGGCAGGTACATCCTGGACTTCGAGCCAGCAGCGGACCAGCCCTCGTTCTTCTCACCCGATTACTGCATCATACACCTGGACCAGTTCATCGCCCCTGCAGGGTACGCGTGGGTCTTCCCGAAGGGCAAGAAGAAGGTCAACATCGGCCTCGGGGTGTCCCACTCGGGGCTCGCCAGGCGGAACAGGCGCTTCGGTCTCAACGACAACCTCCAGACGCTCATCGACAAGTACCTCGCCGAGAACCCCGTGATCAAGGGCTACGTGCAGCCATCTGACGACGCGAACGCAGGAAACACGAAGGGGAACTGGCAGGTCCCGGTGAGGCGCCACAACGACTGCATGGTGGCCAACGGGTTCGCCGTGGTAGGCGACGCCGCATGGATGCCGAGGCCCATCGACGCCGGCGGGATCAGCCCGTCAATCTACGGCGGGACCATACTCGGGAAGGTGGTGGCGGAGGCTCTGGAGGCCGGGGACACCAGCGAGGCCGGCCTCTGGAAGTACAACGTGGAGTACATGAACACCCACGGCTATCCGATGGCGAGCTTTGAGGTCCTCAGGAGGTACCTTCAGACCGTCACCAACGACCAGATCGACTACGGGATGAAGCACTTCCTTTCGGAAGAGGATGTGGCCGCGATCACGGAGAGGAAGCACCCCGAGTTCAACCAAGCCAGGTTCATGAACCCAGCCATGTGGTACCGCGTGTTAGGGCAGCTGTCCTTGGCAAGGGGCCTGAGGTACACCGTGAAGAAGAGCGCTGCGCTCGTGGCGATCAACCTGGCATATCCATCGACCCCGCAGGGATTCGAGGAGTGGCAGAGGCGCCTCGTCGGCGAGCTCAGAGAGACCGTCGAGAGGTTCAAGCCCCTCGACATAGCGAACTAGATATAGCCCGCGGTCGGAAGACGCTCCATGGGCTCACTCACACCTCGGGTCAGGAAGTTCCTCGACGGAGTCCACATCGGCAAACTTGCCACTATAATGGGAGACGGTTCTCCCCAAGTCACCCCCATCTGGTACATGAGAGAGGGAGACAAGATCGTGATCAACACCACCACTACAAGGGTGAAGTATAGGAACATGAAGCGTGACGGCAGGGTTTGCTTCCTGGTCGACGACGGCTATCCCTACGTGGTCATCTTCGGGACGGCGAGGGTCGCCAAGGAGAGGGACACCATGAAGGACATCGAGAGGCTGGCCGTCAGATACACCGGCAAAGAGGCTGGGACCAAGGCGGCCAGGACGCGGTTCTGGAAGGAGCCTCGCGTCTCTGTGGAGATAACCCCGCAACGGGTGGTTGTAGACCTCTAGTCATTTCATCGCACGGAAGAAGAAGTCGGTAACGAACCTGCTGTATGCCCCCCTGTCCTGGCTCTTGGCGAAGTGGATATGCTGGAAGATCACCCGGTTGAGCATCCCCAGCAGGCAGTCGACAGCCAGTACCGAGTCAGTCCTGCGGAAGAACCCCCTGGTCATGGCCCTCTCGACCATCATGGCAGCGATGCCTTTGATCTTCTCCAGGTCCTCGGACACCCTCTCGGCGCTCTGCTTGTCTAGCGTCGCAGAGTCGCGCATGTAGAGCCCCATATCGAAGGTGTGCTCCGGGAACGTTGTCAGGTACGTCGATATGAAGGACTCCAGCCCGTCCCGGGGGTCGGCGGCCTTCGACGCGTGCGACAGCTTCCCGATGAAATCCTGCATGGAAATCTGCCTGCGGACCACCGCATCGAAGAGCCCCTTCTTGCTCCCGTAGTAGTAATAGATCACAGGGGCAGTGGTTTCGGCGTCCTTGCAGATGTCTCTGACGGAGACGTTGGCGAAACCCCTCGCCGCGAACATCCGCGAGGCCGCCTGTAGTATCTTCTCGGCGGTCGCGGGGTGCTCCTCGGCCTGCATCGTCTCCCGACGGGGCAGGTTCTACTATTAAGGATTGGCGAGGTCTGGCCTAGTCGAAGTCGCCGCCCTCGCCGCCCATCCCTCCTCCCCCGCCGGGAGGAGTGGCAGGGGCCTTCGACTTGCCTGCGGCGATGACGTCGTCTATCCTGAGTATCATCGAAGCGGCCTCTGTGGCCGACCTGATGATCTGGATCTTGACCGCCAGAGGCTCGAAGACCTGTCGCTGGTACATGTCCTTGATCTTCGCGTCAGCAGCTTCTACGCCGTACCACTTGCCGTTCTCCGTGGCGTGCTTGGCTCTGAACTCCACCTGCGCGTCGATGGGGTCCATCCCCGCGTTGAGCGCGAGGGCGAGCGGGATTGCCTCAAGGGCTTCTGCGAACTTCTGCGCAGCCAGTTGCTCCCTACCTGACAGCTTGTCCGCCCACTTCAGAACCTGCGACGCAGCCTCCGCCTCGGCGGCGCCTCCGCCGGCGACGATGGCAGGCCTCTCGATGACGTCCTTCGTCACCATCAGCGCGTCATGGAGGGATCTTTCCCCTTCATCCACTATGCGCTGGGTCCCACCTCTCACGAGGATGGTCACAGCCTTCGGGTTCTTCGCTTCTTCGATGAAGACCCACCTGTCCTCCTCGACCTTCCTTTCTTCGACGTGGCCCGCGTAGCCCAAGTCCGCCGCCGAGAGGTCTTCGAAGTTATTCACAACCCTCCCGCCGGTGGCCTTGGCCAGCTTGGTCATGTCTGATTCCTTCGCTCTCCTCACTGCAAGAATCCCTGCCTTTGCGAGGTAGTGCTGGGCGATGTCGTCGATGCCCTTCTGACAGACCACTACGTTGGCGCCTACCGAAGCTATCTTGTCGACCATTCCCTTCAGCATCTTCGTCTCCTCGTCCAGGAACTTCTTCATCATGGACGGGTCGTTGATGTTGAGCTTCGCGTCGAACTCCGTCTTCTCTATCTCGAAGGGCGCGCTGATCAGCGCAATCTTGGCCTTCTCCACCACTTTCGGCATCCCCGAATGGACTACCTCCTTGTCGAGGACGATCCCCTTGATCAGCCTTGTGTCTTTGAGAGAGCCTCCAGGCTTCTTCTCTACCTTTATGTTGTCGATGTCGACGCGGTATCCGTTCTCCGTCTTCTCTGCGACTGAGAGAGTGGCGTCCACAACCATCTCGGCAAGGCCCTGTGCTTCCTTGGAGACCAGCTTGGTCTGCATGCTTGTCCGTGCGACCTTCGTGAGCCACTCCTTGTTGTCCGGCGCGACCTTCTCTGCGACGGCCTCTAGCGCCTCTATCGCCTTCCGCGACGCCTTCGAGTACCCGTCAACGATCACGGTAGGATGGACGTCCTTGTCCAAGAGCTCTTCCGCCTTCTCGAGGAGGGCCCCCGCAAGTACGACGGCCGAGGTCGTGCCGTCGCCTACTTCGTTGTCGGTGGTCTTCGAGACTTCTACGAGCATCTTGGCCGCAGGGTGCTGCACGTCTATCTCCTTCAGCATGGTCGCGCCGTCGTTAGTTATGGTGACGTCGCCCAGCGAATCCACGAGCATCTTGTCCATGCCACGCGGGCCGATGGAAGTCCTTACAATCTCGGAGATCAGCTTGGCGGCTGATATGTTGTTCCGCTGCGCGTCTCTTCCTCTGCTCTGGCTAGACCCCTCCTTAAGAATCAGGACGGGCTGCCCCGACTGGGTAACGGCTGGAATAGCGGTCGTCGACATATTGAATCTTGGGGGCGGTATACAACCGGTGGTATATTAGTGTTACTTGGAGCGCTCCTCTCCCGAAGAGGGGGGTCCTGCCCGCCCGCGCCGCTTCGTCGGCTTGGCGCGGACTGACCTCTCAATCGCTCCTGCCAACCCCAAGTCCAAAGCGGTGACCCCACCGGCGGAGTGGGTCTGAAGGGCCAGCGTCACCTTTGTGTACCTCAAGTGGATATCCGGATGGTGTTCCCGCTCCTCGGCCACCCTCGCGACCTCGCGGATGAACTCGATCCCGTCCATGAACTCCTCGAACTCGTACGTCTTGGTAATGAAACTCCCATCTCTCTTCCATCCGTCCAGCCTCTTCAGCTTGGCGTCGACCTCAGCCCGGCCCAGGAGAATTGGCACGCGCCCCTTTCGCTCTGGCCTGGTCTTTAATTTAGCGAACCAGCAACGCGATTTGACAAAACGTGTTAACGCGCCCAGCCTCGAATACACGCGGAGCGTTGCAAGACAAAAAGGTGCTGCAAACCGCGGCAGAGTCTCTCGTGCGTGTCGCAGAGGCCAAGTCTGAAGTCGCGAAGAAGACTGAGGCGTCCAACCTGGCCCGACATATGGAAGGGCTCACGAAGCCGAAGTCCCCTTCATCGACGATGAAGAAGGCGGGGATCGCGCTGATCGCCGCTCCCGACCCTGTGACAGGCGTGGCAGGGGTGGCCCTCCTCGCTTCTTCGTTCGCCTTAAAGAAAAAAGAGCCTACGAAAATCGCAGACATCGCGACAGAAACAAGGAAGATCCTCCGCGAAATCCAGTCGTTTAGGATTTAAGTAACCGCCGCTCCCCGCGCGACTGATGGAGCAAAAGCCGTCGAAGGGGCTCAAGGTCTGGGTCAACGCCCAGCGCGAGGCGGTCTTCGGGGACGAGTCAGTCGATGTCAGGAAGGTCGCGATAGGGAACGGCGTCAGAGCCGGGGTCATGACCGGCCGCACCCTTGTCGGGTTCTGCGAGGTGGAGATGAAGAAACTCGACGGTCGCAGCCACTGGTACCCCATCGAGGACCTCACGGGCGAGAACGGCGAGAAGATAGTGGAGGAAGAGATACCGATTGAGCTCGAGGAAGACGGCGGGCCCGAAGAAGAGCCCTAGCAGCACGCCGGAGCCGAGCGGGGCCGAGGCGGAGCTGGTCTTCGTCGTCGACGTGTCTTCGTTCACTGAAGACGGCTTCGTGGGCGCCACGCGGTACCAGGGGGACCGCGTGAATCTGGAGTTCGACGACAAGGGCGACGGGATCTTTCTGACATCTGAGATGGCAGTCCGCCTGCGGGTGAACGAAGGCTCTAGGTTGACCCTGGTGCTCGAGGGCGCTTCGAGCCAGGCTGTGGATCTGACGGTCGCAGGCGTGGGCAGTAAGTTGAGAGTATCTGACCCCAAGGTCTACTATGGCGTTGGGAGGGAAGGGGGCGCGGTCCTCCGCCTCAGGAAGGCCTAACCTACTTCAGCATGGCGTCGCCGTCGGAGTCAGGGAGGTCATACCACTTTGTCCTCTCGCCTACCCTCGCACGCATCCTCCACCCGAAACTCTTCGGAGCGGCTTCCATCATCGCCATGAGCTTCTGGACACGCGAGCGGACCAAGTCGCCATCTTCTCCGGCCAGCTCCGGCGCTCTGGCCATCACCGACTCGAGGGTCTTCCAGAACGTCGTGTAGATTCCCCAATCCTTGGAGCACAGCTGGGCTATCTCGTCCCCTCTGATGCCATCCGGTCCGGAAGTCACGTCGAAGTCGCGGAACGCGACCACCATGTCCTTGTACTCTTTGTCGGTCTTCTCCACGACCTGGAGCTTGGTCATCAGGAGCTGAGTGACCGGCAGGGTGTATGTGCCGGCCAGGATGTTCTCCTTGAAGTTGAACTTGTGGCACATGACGAACTCGTCCAGAAAGAGATCCACCCTCCTCTTGTTCGTCATGTCGTAGTAGATCAGCCTCTGTCCCATGTTCAGCTTGTTGAACAGCTCTCTGGGCCTGTAACCGAGGTCTTCCAAGACTTTCATTATCGCACGCGAGTCCTCCCGCCTCCCCATGAGGTCGATGTCCTTGTTCTCCCTGAAGTAGCGCGGGTCTCTAGAACTTGCGCAGAGTTTCTTGAACGCAAGGCCCCCGAGGAGCCTGAGGCGGACGCCCTTGGACTCCGCAGTGTCGATGATCTGCGTCGCAGCCTCCAGGGCGTCATTCGGAAGCAAGACTAGCCTCTCCATACGAGATTCGAACCGGCATCTTTCTGATTTAAGATGTCTTTTGCATCATCGTGTTGAACAAGACCAGAAATGAGAAACTTCGACAGGCGGCAATGCCAGGGCAGTCCTCTCGGCGAGTGCTCCGCAGGGGTCCAGCACAAGACCGGGCCCGTCTTCCTGGCCCCCTAGTCCTTCCTCTTTCGCGCGCCTTCGAGAGTCCAGTGCGGCTTCTCCCAGAGCTCTTCATACCCCGCCGAGTCTCTGATGAGCACCCTCTCTCCATCAGAGTCCAGGAGCTCCACAGCTGGGACTTCTGCCCTGAACCTAGCATACTCGGGGTCGGTCATGCCGACGCTCCGCTTCTTCCCGATGCTCGCGTGCCAGTCAGCGCTCGCGCCATCAAGCGAAAAGAGGACCGAGGTAGCACCCGCCTGGAAGTATATCCTGGCGTACCTCAGCCGCCTGGGAAGTTTGTGCTCTAGCATGAACTTCATCGGTGGATCGGTCCCCGTACCCCCAATAAGGGTTGTCTCATCACTTTCGCCGGCGTCCCTCCTCTCGCTTTCGGCCCTCCTCCAAAGTTTAAACTCTTTGCCCTTCACGCTGAGTCATTGTCTGGGACAGACGCCGCGGGTGCAGAGTCCAGGACCATCGCTGGGGTGCAGGCCTCCACCCGCTTCCTGCTTGACTCCTTCAAGGCCAAGATGCGCGCGCTGGAGGACTGCGCCCCGGAGATCAAGGCGCTGCTCAGGTTCGGGGTGGACTTCAAGGGGGCCGCGTCGACTGCCGAGCGTTTCTTCGGAAGCGATACGGTCGGCTACATCGCCATCGACGGGACCAACTCCATGGACCAGCAGCTCGACCTCATCGTGTTCTACGTGGGCGCCTTCGCCTACTCAGGGACGGTGACTTTCCGGGAAGGCGGGGTCGAGGTGGGGACGCCACGTGCTACGGACGGTGGCCTTTCGGCTTCTGCGGCGATCCCTCTGTCGGAAGAGGACGCCGCACAGGTGTTCGGCCAGAAACGCGAGTCTGGCGTGGAGGTCGACCCAGAACGGCTGCCGAACGCCCTGATGCACATGGCCGAATATTACCTCGCCTTCCGGGGCATCTTGGGAGACCCGGCGAGGAAGATAGTCCTGGTAGACAGGACCATGGCAGGGGACGTCGCCCACCTGGTCTGGAGCACCAGGGATCTCATAGAAGACAGGCGATGTATCCTGGAAGGGCTGGACACACCCTATGGCAAGGTCACAGCACTCGACCTCGAGCTGGCCCGGATGCTCCTTCCCAATGACCAACTCGCCACCCCAACGCCGAGGAGCCAGCTCCTGAAGTTCGCGGCCGTCCTCGCGCTCTTTGGCGGCGAAGCGCTCACCCCTAGCGAGCTTGTCGCCCGCTTGGGGGCCGATCCCAAATGGACCGAAAGGCTGAACGGGGACCTCCTCGAGCTCGACGGCCAGTTCGGGGGCTTCGAGCAGACTTCTCCAGCCTTCAAGCTCAAGCCAGGAGCTTCGGACTACTGGGACAGGGTGCTCGCGGCCACCCTCGCGGTCGCAAGCCACGTGTTCGCCCCAGAAGGAGGGCATCCGCTCCGTGTGAAGAACGGGGGGTCAGAGCGCTGGGTCACCGCTGACGACCTCGACTTCATGGTCCTTGTCCTGGTCAGGGCTCTTGTCAGGAAAGCCTGGTCGGACAGAGTCCTCCCGATTGGATTCATCAAGGACACCAACGCCTTCGAGCTGGTCAAAGCGGTCGTCCCCATCCTATGTCGTGCCGGGCTGATCGAATCAGAGAGGTTCCCCAACTTCAACAGCGACAAGATGCTCCTGCAGACGAACAGCGTCGTCAACGCAGCAACCACCCCGACCCCCTGGTATACCCCAGAGATCGACGCTTCCTTCAGGACGATGGCCCCCAGGGACGACCCCAGTCTGGCCGGCGGAGAGGCCCGCGTGAACGGCGCCTTCGAGAACGTCATCTACCAGGAGAGGGTCTACCTGAAATCCTATGTCCAGCTGTGGAGCAGCGAATCGACCCCCAGCGTGAGGAGCCACGTCTTCACATACGACAGGCCCGTGTACCCGGGCTACGACCACTGGGACGAGGTCACCTTGTTCAACAAGGATGGCCCGGCCGACGTCAGGATCCACCCGGTGCTCCACTTCCAAAGGGGCTCCGACCTCACAAACGTGGTGATGGCCATGCTGGCTGAGATGGCGGAAGAGGTGATCCCCGAAGCCCTAGGGCACAACTACCCGCTCTTCCTCGCCGACAAGAAGGCGAAGTCGATCCTGGAAGAGACCCGCCAGGCTTACCTCGGGGCCGTGGCGGTAGAAATGGCGAAATCGGACCTGGACCAGCAGGTGCTGTTCTCCCGTAGGTTCAGAGACTACCGCAGCCAAATAGAGGGACGACGGAGGGGGGGCTGACGATGGAGCCATTTGATGACCTGGACGGCGAGTTCAAGGCCCGGCTCAGAGAGATTGCGACCACCACCCGCTCCACGGTGGACAACTCGACCGTCACGTTCCGCACCGCAAGGATTGACTCCGAATACACCCCCAACGTAGTCAAGCGACTCGCGATGGGGCAGCTGGTAGCCATCCCCAATGTCCAGGCGCTGGGGGGAAGCAGCTCCTATTCACTCTATGAGATCGCCGACGTCTATCCCATGCACTATTCGATGCTCACCCTCGACCGCTCTCAGCCTGCGGCGATCAGGACAGAGTTCATGGACCTCATCCAGAAAGAATGGGAGAAGGGCTCAAAGAGCACATGGATAGAGATAGTCGCTGCGCCGATAGGGTACGTGATGAAGACGACGGCAGCTGGCGTCTCCTACGAAAGGGGGGCGTTGGCCCCCCTCACAGGGAGCCAGGTGAGGCTACTGAGCAAGGAGGCGATAGAGGGGCTCATCTGCTTCAAGCCGCGGGGGGGCGATGCGAACGACTACTCGCTGGGAAAGCTACTAGGCTTCACCGACGGCTCCATACCGTTTTCGGTCAACTTAGAGCAGCTGATTCACTACATGAGCGGCACCTTCGCCTTCACCGGCAGCGGCAAGTCCAATCTCACTGCCACAGTCATACGCAAGGCGCTTCACGCCATCCCAGACCTCAAGGTGGTGATCTTCGACGTATCGGCAGAATACGGGATCCACATCCTCGACGTCCTCAACCGCCTCCCGAGCCGGGTTCTCTTCACCGACTCGTTCAAGGACAGCAAGAGCCCAGAGGCTGAATACTTCAAGCGCCACGCCACCCCCGAAGCGCTTGCCAGGAGAGAGAAGGACTTCCGCCCCAAGATAGCCCAGCTCTTTGCGGCGGGGAAGGTAGAGTTCCTCCAGACCCGGATGGCCGGGGAGGAGGACGCAGCGAGGTTCAGCACCTACGAGGGGCTCGTCGAGGTCCTGTCGAACACACTCAACGAGAAGTACGGACCCGTCCAGCAGAAGATACTCGTCCCCCAGGTGATCGAGCTAATCAAGGGGTTCCTCCGCGAGAACAAGCTCGAGATAGAGGCCAGGTTCAGCGCCAGGACCATGGACCTCATCCGCAAGATCCAGCCGTTGCTCGCAGACCTCCCGGCGAACAGCGCGCTGAAGAAGGCCTTCGACAGCCTGGCGCGGATCGTGGAGTCAATCCCCGAGGTAGAAGAGGAGGAGGAAGGTTACAGCTGGAGCAAACTCTCAGAGGAGATACTCTCCACCGACAAGGATTCACCAAGGGTGTTCGTCATCAATCTCCCAGAGGCCGAAGACGCCAGGCTCGAGACCGCCAACGTCATCAACGAGGTCTTCAGAAAGCGCAAGCGGAGCTTCACCCTCTCCCCCAGAGTGCTGTTCATAGTCGACGAGGCGCAGGAGTTCATCCCACAGAGCACCAGGAAAGAAGACGGCACGGACGCGTCGAGCAGAGCCTTGGAGCGACTCCTCAGGCACGGGAGGAAATACCATCTCAACTGCTGGATAGGGACCCAGAGGGTCGCCAACCTGAACACCAACGCCCTCCAGCAGCTTCACAGCTACTTCGTGTCGACGATGCCGAGGCCCTACGACAGGCAACTAGTCTCGGACACCTTCGCCATTGACGACGCCTTCATGGAACGGACGCTCGCCTTCCAGAACGGAGACTGGCTCCTGACCAGCTTCAAGGCGACGGCCACTCAGAACATCCCCGTGTTCTTCCACGCCGAGAACAACGAAGAAATCCTGGACGAGTACCTGAAGTGAGCCCCAGTCGCCTCTCCGAGGGTCACTCGGGCGGAACGCCACGTTCTGATGTATATCCCACCTTCTGTCTCTTCGTCATGTAGGCCGGGACCGCCGCGAACAGGCTGATGAAGCCCATTATCAAGAATACGCTGTGCAGCGACCCGACGAACCGTTCCAGGACGACGCAGGGCCCGGCCGGCGGGCAGATCGAAGAGGCCGTCCCGGCGAAGATCCCCTGGAGGACCGAGGTAGGGACGCTGGTCGCCATCACGGCGAACGCGAGCCCGAGGCTGAGCAGGAAGCCGGTGTTCACCAGCGTCGAGTTCATCCCCGACGCTATCCCCCTTCTAGCCGCAGGAGTCGCATTCATCACCGAAGCCACGTTGGGTGCCACGAACATGCCGCCGCCGGCCCCCGCCAGCACCATGGGCACCAGCAGCTCAAGATAGTCAGACGAGTTCCCGAAGGGGAAAAGCCCGAACCAGAACAGCGCCACCGAAATGACGAGCAGCCCCCCCGTTGTCAGCCCCCTGGACCATGCCTTGTCTGAAAGGTAACCGCTCAAGGGGCCGAGCGTAACGAAGGCGACCGAAAACGGGATGAGCCAGAGACCCGCCGTGAAGGCGTCGAGGAGGAGCACCCCCTGGAAATAGAAGACGAGGACCAGTGAAACCCCTCCCCTGGCGATTGAAGCGAGAAGGTTGCTCGCCATCCCCGTGGCGAATGCCTTGATCTTGAACAGAGACAGGTCCATCAGTGGATACCGCACCTTCGTCTCAGCGACCACGAAGCCCGCCACCATGACTACCCCCACCAGCATCACTCCCAGATAGGCAGGGGCCCAGCCGACAAGGGCACCGAGCATCAGACCGACAAGGAATGCCGTCAGACCCCCTGAAAAGAGAACGTTCCCCAGGATGTCCAGCCTCTCGCCCCGGCGCGGCTCAGAAAGCTCCTTGAGCTTGAAGTAAGCCCAGACGGTGGCGAAAGACCCGAAGGGGATATTGATCCAGAATATCGACCTCCACCCCAGGAACGAGCCCGCGAGTATCCCGCCGAGCGCCAGGCCGAAGACGGACCCGACGGTCCCGGCGACCTGGTTGAGCCCCAGGGCCCTCCCACGCTCTGTGGCAGGGAACGCGTCGGTGAGGAGGGCGGCGGCGTTGGAGAAGATGAGCGCCCCGCCGGACCCCTGCACCAGCCTGAACCCAACGAGGGCCAGCCCGGTCGGCGCGACGCTGCACAGGGCAGAGCCGACGGTGAAGAGGGCGAAGCCGAGGTTGTAGAGCTTCACCCTCCCGAAGATGTCCGAGAGCCTCCCGAACGTCATCAAGAGGGAAGCGGTCACCAGAACGTACCCCATTATGATCCAGACCGCTTCGAAGGGGGTCGCGTGGAGGTCCTTGGTGATGGTCGGGAGGGCGATGAGCACTATGTTTGAGTCGAGGACCGCCATGAACGCGCCTATGGTGGTGTTGATGAGGACCACGTACTTGTACTGGAGACCCAAGTTTGGCGTCCCTCACACGAGTTTCGGATAAGTGTGTCTTATGGGGCGCAGTCTGTCTCTGCCGCCGTGTTTCCAGGGACACAGACTGCCATAGAGCAGATGAATACGGGCTAATCCGCTCCTGTTTCTTGGCGCTCAGGGTCAATGGGGACGCAAAAACGGCGAGTCGTCCTCCGGCGAGCTCAACCTGACCAGTTCACGGCTGCCTTCAGGGGCCGTCAGGGTGTTCGAAAGCGGACGAAGGTCCAGCATGCGTCCGGTCCAGATGGGCTTGCCTTTGCACCTCAGCGGTCGCGCTGAGGACGGCGAACGGTCGAAGTCGGAGCATGACCGCGCCGGGCAGAGGGCCTCGTGCACGTCAAGACAGATCCCGTCTCAAACTGACCGGCCATCCGTCCAGGTATCAGACAGGGCTCTCGCAAGGACAGGGCAAACCCCTACAGGCAAGAATGCGCGACCAGCCTTCCCTGCCCGCCCAGACCTGCCACAGCCAGCTGGACGCAGCGGTGCGGGCACCCTCGAACGGGAAGCGGCTACCTATCAGGGTTGCATGGAGAGCCGCGCCTTTCGGTCACTTCCATCCAACCAAGACCCGGTGCTCCACTCGCATGCACCTGTCCATCACGTAGTCTATCTTCGCGTCCGATAGGATCCTCTTCGCCTCCTCGTTCTCCAGCCCCAGCTGGCCCCAGAAGACGAAAGGCCGTCCCGTGCTCTTCTTCATCTCCGCCACCTGCCTGGCTATCTCGGGGAACTCCTCCGCTGGCCTGAACACGTCGACCACCTCCACCTTCTCTGCCACCTCTCTGGGGATCCCAGCGAGCGTCGGATACGCCTTGTTCCCGTTCACCACGTCCGCGGTAGGGTTGACGGGGATGATGGTGTAGCCCTGCGCCTGGAGGTACGCGGGGACGGTGAACGCCTCTTTCTCCGGGTTCTTCGACGCCCCGACAACCGCTATTGTCCTGTACTGCCTCATCACTTCGACTGGAATGACTGTGAACTTCTCCATGGAGGCTTCGCTCCCTCCCCGGTTAATACGGCTGTCGGGGTTTGCCACTTCCTGGGGGTGATGTCGAGCCCAAGGCCTCCGTGCCGGTCTGGCAGGTCCGGCGGTCTGGGGGACCTTCTCACTTGGGGACCAGGAACTCTCTGCTGTTAGGTTCCTTGCCAGCCCAGCGCTTCGACCACGAAGCCAGCTCCAGTAGAATCTTGTAGATTTCATGCCCCTTCACGGTGAGAGAATACTCTATCCTAGGCTTCTCTTCCGCATACACCTTCCTCTGCACAACGCCGAACTTCTCCAACTGCGAGAGGCGCTCTGCAAGCGAGGTGGCGCTTATCCCGACTATGTGCCGTTTCAGCTCGTTGAATCTGGTTGGCTCTATCTGGCCCAGCATATGAATCGTCGGCAAGGTCCAGGTCCTGGTGATCTCGTTCCATGTCTGATGTACGACCGCACAAGAGTCCAGAACCTTCCGGTCGAGCTGTTCTGACTTGGCTAGACTGACCATGGCTGGACTCATGCGGGCCGCGCTTGCTTTAAAGTGTACCTGGGCCCGCTCCATACAGAGCGCAAGGCGGAGGACGCGACCGACACGTTTGTCCCTGCGCCAAGGTGTGAGCGACATGTGCGTGAAGCCACTCAACAATAGTGCGGTCTGCGACGGGCTCGCCATGGCGCTTTCAGGATTCGAGCACCAGGTGACCGAAGCGGTGGAGAAGGTCAGCGAAAGCATCGTCAGCATATCAAGCACGAGGCTGGAACGGCGGTTCTTCGGCTTGGTCCCGTTCGAAGGGCAAGGGTCAGGGATCGTCCTAGACAGGGGCGGGCTCATCGTCACGAACAACCACGTCATCGACGGAGCGAGCCAGGTCCAGGCCACCCTCAAGGACGGCCGGACCTTCACGGGGGCGGTGGTCGGCTCCGATGAGGCCACGGACGTAGCCGTCATCAGGGTGGATGACTCGCAGCTCCCGGCGGCAGATCTCGGCGACTCTGAGTCGGTCCGGGTGGGGCAGTTCGTCCTCGCCATCGGCAATGCCCTGGCTCTGCCCGGCGGACCTACCATCTCGATGGGCGTACTAAGCGCGAAGGGGAGGCCTCTCCCGGGGACCGATTTCATCTTCGAAGGCCTCCTGCAGACCGACGCGGCGGTCAACCCTGGCAACAGCGGAGGGCCCCTGGCGGACCTCGGCGGAAAGATCATAGGGATGACCACCATGATGATCCCGTACGCCCAGGGGATGGGGTTCGCCATCCCGATCAACACGGTCAAGATGATCGCCAAGGAGATACTCGAGAGCGGCAGGGTCAGCCGGCGGTGGATCGGAATCTCAGGGGTCGATGTGACCCCTCAACTGGCCCGCAGATACAACCTGCAGGTCGACCGAGGGTTCCTCGTGGCCGAGGTTGTCCCCAGGAGCCCAGCGTACTACTCGGGGCTCCGAAACGGAGACGTCATAGTAGCCGCCGACGGCGCCGAGGTCAAGCAGACCAAGGACCTCCTGCTGGCGGTCTCGAGGTCCCAGGCAGGCGGCCGCATCAGGCTCGAGGTCAACAGGCTCGGGCGGACCGGGCCGTTTGACGTCAGCCCGACGGACGCGCCTCCTCTCCTGCAGTCCCAGGGGAGACTGGGCTGACCGACCGTCCACATGACGAAGCGGCTCGTCGCCCGCTCTTGGCGTTCCACGCCGTCGTCTCAGGCAGCCTTCGCGCCCAGCCCTGAGCCACCCATAGCGAGGGCCGGCCCCCGCCAACCGTTTATACCGAAAGCCCGGCGGGGGGGCCATGCGCCGCGTCACCCAGGCCGCCATACTGTGCGGCGGGAGGGGGGAACGGCTGAAACCCCTCACAGACTACTTCCAGAAGGTCATGATACCCATCGGGCCAAAGAAGCTCCCGCTCCTAGCCTACACCATAGCGATCCTGAAGCGCCATGGGATCACGAACATCGCCCTGCTTACAGGATACAGGTCTGAGGACATAAGGCGGTACTTCGGCGACGGCTCGCAGCATGGGGTGAAGTTGTCCTACTCTGAGGACCCGAAGGGGCTGAAGGGGAGCCTGAACGCGGTGGCTCACGCCCTGCGAGACGGCGCCATACGCTGTGACGAGCTCCTAGTCTACTATGGAGACATCCTGACGGACCTTGACGCCACCCAGCTCCTCGCGACCCACCGCCGGACCAAGGCGGACCTCACGCTCGTCCTCGACAGGGGCTACTCCCTCCCCGTGGGGGTGGCCGATGTCAATGACGGGCAGGTGACGTCATTCCGGGAGAAGCCGAGGCTCGACCTGACAGTGACAACCGGACCGATGGTCGTCGGCCCGAATGGGATGGCCCTGATGAACAAATTGGCCGGCCGCAAGCGACCAGACCTCATGACAGACTTCGTCCCTGAGATAATCCACAGGGGCGGGAGGGTGAGCGCCTTCTACACCGAGAAGGAGTGGTTCGACGTCGGCACCGTCTCGACCTTCATGAAGCTCAACGAGGAGCTCGCCAGGCATCCGCTAGCGTACGTGGGCTGATGCGAAGAGCCTGTCAGTCCTCGCGCCAACGGAAGAACTTCACAGCCAGGGCGAAGACCACCACCGAGATAGCCAGCAGCAGCGCCATGTCTATGTAGGCGGCTTCGAAGTTGCCGTAGATCATCACCTCGTTCAACCCGTCGATCATGTAATAGAGAGGCAGGACGTGGGCGACCGCCTGGAGATACTTGGGCATAGAGCTCACGGGGAAGAACGTCCCCGAGAGAAACATCATAGGGAACGTCACGAGGTTGCCTACGACCGACGCCGCTTCAGGGGTGTTGGAGACGGTCCCCACCAACATCCCAAGGGAGACGAAGAAGAACGGCCCTAGCAGAAGGAATATGCCTATCCCCCAGTTCAGCGCTATGTGAGCGCCGAACACGTAGACCCCGACCGCTGTCATCAGGATGAAGGAGACCACGGTGGTGCAGACGTACCAGATTATCTTCGACAGCAGCCACTCCGTCTTGGTGAGGGGCGTGAGCGACAGCAGTTTGAACACCTTGTCGCGTCGGTAGGTGGAGCTCATGTTGACCATCGCAAACATGGGGCTGGTAAGGGCGGCGAACCCTATGAGGCCGGGGACGAGGAAGTCGATGTACTTGTAGTTGGAAGACACGGCGGTCCGCGACGCTATGCCCACATGATGCACCCCGGCGGCGCCACGCACGTTGAACCCGTTGACCACCTCTGCGACTACCCCTGAGACCACGGCGCTTGTGGTCGACGAGGGATTGCCGAAGACAGTCACGTTCACCTCCTGGCCCGACTCGAAGGCAAGGCTGAAGTTGGCAGGGATGACTATGCCGTCTGAGGCTGACTTCGAAGAGAGGTACTGCGAGAAGTTAACGTCCATCGGGACGGGTCTCAGGCAGAGGCCCGCGCTGCTGCCGTTGCTGCAGTAGTTCGACGTGCTGTTCAGGGCGGAAACGAAGGCCGCCCCCACCGGGCCCGTGTCATTGTTCTGCACATAGACCGTTGACTGGCTGACCCCTCCCCCGGAGAAGATCGCCCCGAAGAGCAGGATGAGTATGACCGGGAAGACAAGCGTGAAGAAGAAGCCCTCCCTGCTCCTGAGGCTCGACCTGCCATAGACCTTCAGGTCGGACATCGTCCTGCTCAGGCTGAACCTCATCACTCTCCCCCCTCCCCGATGCCCTCGCTTTCGCCGACCAGCTTGAGGAAGACGTCTTCCAGGCTGTCCCTCCTGACCGTGAGGTCTTCCCAGGCGGCCCCGGACTCCTCGATGGCGCCGAGCGCCACCATGGCGTCGGCCTTGTCCCTCAGGAAGATGGTCACTTCGCCCGCGCCGCCTTCCGCACGCAGCCTCGTGTTCTCCCTGAGATACTTCAAGAGGTCGTCGCCCCCCTTCACCACCATCCGCTGCCCCGACCCGAACCTTGACTCTATCTCCTCAGTGGTCCCCATGGCCACGATCTTCCCATGCTTCATTATCGCGACCCTGTCGGCAAGCTCCTCTGCCTCCTCGAGGTAGTGGGTGGTCAGCATCACAGTCCTCCCTTCGTCCTTGAGCTTCCTGACCACCTCCCAGACTGCCCTCCGCGCCTGCGGGTCCAGGCCTGTCGTAGGCTCGTCCAGGAAGATGACCTGTGGGTCGTTGACAAGCGAGAGCGCCATGCCCAGCTTCTGCTTCTGCCCCCCCGAAAGGTTCTGGAACCAGACGTTGGAAGCGTCGTCAAGAATCACCCTCCTCAGAAGCTCGTCTGGGTCCACCTTTTTCCCGAAGAGCGCACCGTAGTAGGAGATGGCCTCCCTGGGGGTAGGGTAGTCCAGAAACTTGAACCCCTGGGGGATGACGCCTATTCTCTTGTGCAGCTCGTACCCCGACGCCCATGGGTCGAGCCCCAGGACCTTGGCGGTCCCCGAGTCCTTGTTCCTCAGCCCCTCGAGGATCTCGATGGTGGTGGTCTTCCCCGCCCCGTTGGGCCCCAGCAGGGAGAAGACCTCCCCCTCCTCCACCGAGAACGAAGTCCCGTCCACGGCCTGGATGTCGCCGTACTTCTTCTTGAGACCGCTCACTTCGATGGCAGGCACTTCAGGGCAGAGGCCCGCTTTGGGTATAAATGGAGTAGGTGCCCTATCCGTCTGCCACGTGCGTCCAGCCCCAGGCGCCCCCGCCCAAGAGGCGCCTCCCGAACAGGATCATCGCGATCCCCCCCAGCACTAGGACCACGGCTATCAACACCGCGAGGAGCTGCAGGATGACCACGATGATGCTCACCACGAAGCCGGCCAGGAGGACGAGTATGGCCGCCCCGAGGAGGATCATCAGCACCCCCGCCACCTGAGACCTGCGCACATGATGGCGCGCATCGGGCGCTATTTATCCTGTGGAGCATCCCGCCGGACCGATTAATAACATGGCGGAAACGGAAGCGGGCGGCTTGAACATAGGCATCATCGGCGCCCCTGTCGACCTCGGGCAGCAGCGGCGGGGGGTAGACATGGGTCCGAGTGCGATAAGGATAGCAAACCTGGAGGCGCGGCTCGAAGCCCTGGGGCACGCCGTGAAGGATTATGGGAACGTCCCCGTGGCTGACATGGCCACCGCGCGCGTGGGGGACCAGAGGGAGCGCTATCTCACCGACGTCCTGAAGCAGTGCGGCACGCTGGCGGACAAGGTTTCGACCTGCCTGAAGCAGGGGTCCCTCCCGCTGGTCCTCGGGGGGGACCAGAGCGTGTCCGTAGGCACCCTGGCAGGGCTGGCCCGGACGAGCGCAGAGAGGGGGATAGTCTGGCTCGACGCCCACGGCGACTTCAACACGCCGAAGACGACGCCCTCGGGGAACATCCACGGGATGGCGCTTGCGGCCATCCTAGGGTATGGGGACCCCCGACTGACGGGGTTAGGTGGTGTCTCCCCGAAGGCGGTGGAGAAGAACACCGTCCTCGTCGGATGCCGCGACTTCGACCGGGAGGAGGCGAAGGCGATAGCCCGCTCGAAGATGGCTGTCTTCACCATGAAAGAGATCGACGAGCTCGGCATGAGGTCGGTGATGAGGGATGCAATAAGGATAGCCGGGACCGGCGTGGACCAGGTCCACCTCAGTTTCGACGTGGACTCCGTGGACCCGCGGGAGGCGCCGGGGACAGGGACCCAGGTGAAGGGGGGGCTCACCTACCGCGAGGCGCAGCTCGCGATGGAGATGCTCTTCGAGTCAGGCCAGGTGACCTCTGCCGAATTCGTAGAAGTGAACCCGATCCTGGACGTTGCCAATCAGACCGCCGAGCTCGTGGTCGAGCTCGCCCTCTCTCTCTTCGGCAAGAAGATAATCGGATAGTCGTCCCCCGGCCACCCCCAGCCAGGAGGGGCGGAAGGTCAGGGCGTTTTATAACGAACCCGAAAAGGGGGTGCGAAAAGATGCAGCCGCAGCCCGCCGACGCGCCGCAATCAGGAGCCCCCTCGGGGACCACCTCCCATCAGCTCAGGGCGCTCCTAGCCATGGTCGGGGTGGCGCTGCTCCTGAACTACGTCGAGACCATGATAATCCCTGGGATTCTCACCATCCAGACTTTCTTCTCTACCACGGAAGGGACCGTGGCCTGGGTGACATCGGCGTTCCTTATCGTCGGCTCTGCCGTGTCTCCGCTCTTCGGGAAGTGGGGGGACAGCTACGGCAAGAAGAGGATGTTCCTGGTCGCCCTCGTCTTCTACACCGCCGGGGTGGGGATGGGGGGTTTCTCGCCTTCCATCTACTTCCTCATAGCAGCCAGGGCGGTCCAGGGCATAGGGTTCGCCATAGTCCCGCTGGCACTGGCTATCATAGCGGAGACCTTCCCCAACGAGCGCATCGCAGCCGCCCAGGGAGTGGTCAGCGCGACCTTCGCCATCGGCGCTGCCGCCGGGCTCATAGGAGGGGCGTACATCATCCAGGACTTCGGCTGGCAGTGGGCCTTCCACTCGGCCTTCATCCTGAGCCTCATCCTCTTCGCGGCGGTCGCCAAGTTCCTCCCCCGGGGGAGCCCTGGGACGGGCCTCAAGGTGGGTTATGAGACGGTGGTCCTGCTCATGGCAGGGGTCTCGCTCGTCCTCCTCTACCTGACCGAGGGGCCCTACGAGGGGTGGTATTCCACCTACGGCCTGGCGGCCCTGGCGGCGGGGATCGCCCTCACCGCCGGCTTCTTCGTCGCCGAGAGCAGGAGGTCTAACCCTCTGATCCAGCTCAGCCTCCTCCGTATAAGGAACGTCCTGGTGGCAAACGGCATCGGCATAATCTCGGGGATCGGGCTCTTCATGCTCTTCTTCGCAGTCACCTTCTACGCCGAGGACCCGAAGCCGCTTGGACTCGGCCTGGACCCCATATCGGCAGGGCTCACCATAGGGCCCGCCGCTGTCCTCATGCTCATAGCAGGCCCACTCATCGGCAGGCTCGTCACCAAAGCAGGGCCCAAGCCCGCCCTGGTGACTGGAGGCGCGGTAGCGATAGTCGGCTTCTCGCTCTTCATCTTCAACAGGGCGACGGCCACCGACGTGGTCATAGCGACGTCGGTATCGATGGTCGGGGCCGTGGCTGTAATCATACCCATAGTCAACATGATCAGCGTCTCTCTCCCGCGGGAGACTGTGGCCACAGGTCTGGGACTCAACACGATGCTCAGGAACATAGGAGGGGCCATCGGGCCGGTGGTCGCGACTTCCATCATGGCGACCTACACCGCTACCGTCCCCGTCCTCCATGATGGGTTCCTGATACCTGTCTCCTTCCCCGACTCCACCGCTTTCGACTACGTGTTCTACTTAGGGATAGTTGCGATGTTCGTGGCCATCCTCTTCTCTCTGGCTACCAGGAACTACGTCTTCAGGAAGCAACCGCGGAGCTAGCCGGGCAGGCGCCTCCGAGCCGCAAGGGACGCCTGTCCGGCGCCCTTAGTGTGTGACGCGTTCAGGGACTATCTTGATGATCGTCCTGGGGTCAGCGGGGTTGTGGTCCGGGTACCTCCTGCCATTGTATTTCATCGACAGCTTGTCGATGTGGTCCTCGGCTCCGTCCCTGGTTATCTCGACGGCCTTGCCGCGTAACAGCACCTTCTTGTACGGGTTCTTGAGGTCGAACACCGCGATGGCCACCCGGGGGTCCCGCCTGAGGTTCTTGGTCCTCTGCCTCGACTCGGTGGCGTTGAGCACCACCGTGTCCCCGTCCCTCTCGATCCAGACTGGTGCCACCTGGGGGGAGCCGTCGGGCATGACCGTCGCGACGCACGCGAAGTTCTTCCCGTCTATGAGCTCCTTCGCCTGGCTTGAAAGTCGCATAGGCAGGCGGGGCCGCAGCCTGCGAGATTAATCTTGCGGAGCGGGCCTGGGGGCCGGCGCCAGCCCCTCGAGTCCGTATCTCTTGGCGATATCAGACTGGAGCCTCCTCACTTCCCCTATCCTCCTAGCGAGCCTTCTCTCAAACAAGAGGTCCCTGGCCCCTGCGTAAAACCAGAGGATCGAGACGGCCAGGCTCAGGACCCCAGCCGCCACCACCCCCGGGTCCACCAGGTCCACGGTCTGGCTCGTGACCCCCAGACCGTAAGGGACGACGACCAGCTGCGCAAAGTAGCTGGCCGCAAAGTAAGCGCCAGCGACCGTGGCTACGAGGGCGAGCATCCTAATCTTCCTCCCTCCACGCTCCATGTGCTGGATGAACTCCTCCTGGAGCTCGATGATGGAGACCCCCGGGTCCTCGTCCTCGGACAACGCCTGGTCCAGGCCCTCGTCTGCCTTATAATCCACGCTCACAACTTGTTCACTCCAAGGCGGGGAAGAGCAACCTCAGGCCGGCGTCGAGGCGGCCGAGCGCCTCCATACCCTTCGGCGTAAGCGAATACCTCTCGTGGCCCTCCGAAGGTTCGACCTCGACCAATGCACCCGCAGTGAGAAAATCCAGGTATTGACCGAGCCTATCGTATGGTATGTTGGTCGCACGGGCCAGCCTGGTGGGGAGCTGCGGGCCGGGGGCCATGGCCCTGAGGAGCTCCCAGTAGATCACGGTCGTGTCCCGGTTCCTCAACCGCCCTGAGGACCGACCCTGCCTGATATGAACAAGTTGTGCTCCCGAGTCGTGCTCCCTACTCGTGCGTCAGCGCCTTAAGCGAACCATGCGCGCAGCTCCCCGTTGAGCGCACAAGGAGCAGCAGGCTGGCTCGGGTACTCCCTCGACAGGGCCAGGGGCCACGTCGGGATACGGGAGCTCGGCGAGCGCGTCCTCCTCCTGGGCAGGCAGGCGGGGGCCATGGCGACCCTTTTCGCCTACGCAGCCGCGGAGGCGGGGTCGAGGCTCGCGGTCCTCGACGTCGACGGGTCCGTGTCCCCCGAGGTCCGCGGCCGCTTCAGCTGCTTCGACTACCGGTCGCTCCTCTACGAAGCGTTCCACCTCGAGGGGGAGGACGCTATGCACGGCCAGCTCGTCGCCTCCGCCTATGCCGCTGCCCTCGACCTCACCTCAGAGGAGGAGGCCGTCCTCTCCGCTGCCCTCCAGAGGCTGTCCGAGCAGAACGACCTGGCCACCCCCGCCGCCCTCTATGACGCCCTTGGTGCCGTCGAAGGGTTCAGGGGCTTCTACGTCGACAAGCTGAGGGGGAGGGTGGGGGCCCTCCGCCTCCTCGACGCCGCCAGGGGGGAGGGCTTCGACGCCTTGACCTCAGGCGGGACCATGGTGAGCTTCTCCTCCGCCCCCTACCCTCAGGCCGCAGACCTCGCCGCAGGGCTCTACGTCGCCAAGCTCCTCCACCTCGTCTCCCACCCCGGCTCGTCCCCCCACGCCCTCCTCATCACCGGGGCCCACCGCCTCTTCAGGGCCCTCACCCGCTTCCAGCACTCGGGGAGGCTCCTGGCGCGGCTCCTGGAGTCCAGTCTCCCCCTGGTCCTCGCCACCCCTCTCCCCGCCCTCCTGAGCGAACAGCTAATCGAGTCGGTGCCGGTCAGGGTCTACTCCAGCGAAGCGTGGAACGCCCGGAGGAACTGGAGGCAGGCCGCCGCCCTCGCATGCTCCTACGTCGTCTGCGACGACCGCTCCGGCGCATCCCTGGGGTTCGTCCCCCGGTTCATCAGGCCGAAGCGCGCCCCAGGCGCCCTGCCGCCGGGCCCGGCCAGGCGAGCACTCCCGGAGCTCACGAGGACGATCCTCGAGGAGGTCTCACGGTTCGACTCTGCCAACAGGCAGTCCATAGTCTCTTATCTTTCACCGCAGTTCCTCCCGGCGGACGTCGCGGCCGAGATAGACAGGCTCCACTCTGAAGGGTACATCATCCTGGAGCCCAAGCAGAACGGGTCCGGCCCCAAGATGCTCGCCTACACTGTGACGGAGCCGGGGAGGCGGCTCCTGCAGGGGCTGAGCAGGTGATGGAGCACCTCGCCACCGGCTGCTCCGCCGTGGACGCCCTGACGGACGGAGGCCTGGCCACGGGGACGGTCACCCAGATATTCGGGGAGAAGGCCCTGGGGAAGAGCATCATCTCCTTCCAGGCCGCATGCTCGGTGGCCGCCGCCGGAGGGAGCTCGGTGATCCTCGACACAGAGCAGTCGTACTCGAGCTACCTCGTCCCCTACTGGCGGGACAGGATGTCCAAGAGGTTTGAGAGGGAGTTCAGCGTCGCAGAGGTGAAGCTCGAGAGGGCGCCCAAAGTCTCGCCGAAGCGGAAGCCCGTCACCAGGGGCCAGCTCATCAACGCCGTCGACGCGGCCCTCAGCCACCTGGGGGTCTCCTACACCGACGCGCATCTCAGCGCAGTCGCAGACATCTTCTCCCCTGACTTCCACGTCGAGCTCCCCCCCAAGGGGCCCTCCGTCCTGGTCCTCCAGACCCCCGAGGTCGTCGACCTCCTGAACCTCCACGGCGTCGACGCCGCCAAGGAGGTCTCCAGCGGCGGCCGGGTCGAGCTGAGGCTGAGGCAGACCCCCACCTACCAGTCTGCCCTCCACCAGATCATCCGCGAGAGCGGGGCAAGGCTGCTCGTCTACGACTCGATCTCCGCCCCCTTCAAGTCATCCTTCCCCAGCACGCAAGACCTCCCCGCCCGGAGCGCCGGGCTCGCCATGCTCCTCGCCCACGCCCAGCGTCTCTGCGTCGAGTTCGGCATAGCCGTCCTCGTCACCAGCCACGTCTCCATCGACCCCATCAACCCCTGGGACAGGATCCCATACGGCGGTGTCATCCTCGGCCACGACGCGAAGTTCTCCCTCGAGCTGACGAAGTCCACCGCGTCGAGGAACAAGGACAGGAACCCGGAGGCCCTCAACCCCGGCGAGAAGGAGGGGAGCACCAAGGCCTTCTGGGCCGCAAGGCACCCCGCGCTCGAGGAGTACACCAGGTTCGCCTACGCCCGACAGGACGGGGAGGGGTTCCACTGATGGGGTGGGGGGCGCGGCTGCTCGTGGTCCTGGCCGGGCTCGTCGCCCTGGCCCTCGGCGCCTGGCCCATCTTCCTCCTCGGGCTGGTCTACCTGGCCTACTCCTTCCGCAAGCCACGGGCCAAGCGCGCGGTCATAGTCAAGCAGCAGGTCTTGGCTAGGCCCGGGCGCCCCTGGGGGAGATGTGCGCTCGGATGCGCCCTCCTCCTGCTGGCGCTCGCCGCCGTGGCGGCAGGGGGGACGCTTTCGCCTGTCGCCTTCTCCGCGGGCTGGCTTGCGGTCTTCCTCTGGCCCCTCGCGCGCAGGAGCGGGGTGGGGGGGAGGGTGGTCCCGATGACAGACTCGATACTCCTGAGGAGCAGGCTCTTCCCCCTGCGGTGGCACGCGCTCGCGGAGGTGAAGCTCGAGGCCCAGGACCAACCGAGAGGGGTCGCCGCGCTCGACGGCCGGCTCCTCGTCTTCGCGGGGAGGTCGCCCTCCGCGTTCCAGGTCGTGAGCGTCTACGCCCTCGGCTACAGTGCTGCCGAGGAGAAGGTCCTCAGGGCCCTGCGGCGGGAGACGCGGACGCTCTCGCAGAGGGGGGCCCACCTCCTCCCCCTGGACAGCCGCGACGCAGCCAAGAGGCTCTCCCTGACCCTCGAACGCCTCGACGTCGGGACCCAGGACCTGGAGGCCGTGTCGTCCCTCCCCTTCGACGTCTTCGCTGTGAGGACCGAGGAGGGGCTGGTCGTCTCCCACCGCGCGTTCAGGGTCTCCGAGCCCGCGGGCCCCCCCTTCATACCCCACTCCGACCTCGCCCCCGCCAGGCGCCCCCTCTTCGCCGAGCTCGTCGAGGAGATCCAGGAGAGGCACGGCTGGCCCGGCCCCGACGAGTTCTCCCCCTTCCTCGCCGCCCTGGACGCCTCGAGGGCGGAGCCGTTCTCCGACAGGGTCGTGGCCAGGGGGGAGGCGGAAGGGAAGGTGTCTGTCGAGGCCCCGGAGGGGGCCGAGGTGAAGCTCACCAGGGCGCAGCTGAGGGCAGTGGCGAGGGTCTATGGGTGATTCGGGAGTCGGCTCTGCGCTTGGGTTCGGGAGGGCGTTCAGAATGCTCGAGGTCCTTGTTCGAGCAGACTTCATGGAAACGACGCGCAATGCAATGGCGGCTGTCTTCGGTCCCTCGCTCTAGTTCAAACTGACGCAGGTCTTGGCTGGGGCAACCAGTCCGCTGCATCTCTCCGAGATTATGGTACGAACCGGCTCGCCACGCCAGGGCGGAACTTTTCCTTGGTTACCTCGACCGCCGCTTCACCCTCCCTCGCGAGCGGCGTCATCAGTAGCTGCCGCTTGTTCTTGTTCTCTTGATTTGGGTCTAAACGCCAAGGATCACGGAAAGCTTCATATCCCAATTCCAAAGGGTCGTTTCAAAGATCGTCAGGGACATGCCGAAATTCAAGACTACCGCAGAGGCTCTTAAGATTGTCCACAACAAGGAGCAGATACGGAACATCGGGATCATCGCTCATGTGGACCACGGGAAGACTACTACGAGCGACAGCCTCCTGGCAGCCACGGGAATGTTGTCGCCTTCGGTCGCAGGGCAAGCGTTAGCTCTCGACTACATGGAGCTAGAGCAGCAGAGGCAAATGACGATCAAGGCCGCCAACGTCACGCTCTACTACGAATCGGCTGGCAAGCCCTACGTCATTAACCTCATCGACACCCCGGGGCACATAGATTTCACTGGTAAAGTCACACGCAGTTTGCGAGCTGTCGATGGGGCGATTGTTGTCGTTGATGCAGTTGAGGGCATCATGACGCAGACCGACACTGTCACCCGCCAGGCGCTTGAAGAGCGCGTCCGCCCTGTCATGTACATCAACAAGATCGACCGGCTGATCAAGGAGCTCCGTCTCAGCCCGGAGAGGATGCAGGAGTGGCTGTTCGGCATCGTCAAAGACTTCAACCGTCTCGTCGAGACATACGCCGAACCGGAGTACAAGCAGAAGTGGAAGGTCTCAGTCCAGGACGCCCAGGTCGCGTTCGGGTCATCGAAGGACAAGTGGGGATTCAACTTCGACATGGCGAAGGCCGCGGGGATGTCGTTCAAGGACATCATCAACGCGTATCAGAGTTCGACTCCGGAGGAGCTCGGCAAGAAGCTCCCGCTCCACGAGGCCCTCCTCGGCATGGTCGTCAGGCACCACCCGCCCCCTCACGTCGCCCAGGCGTACCGCATCCCCAAGATATGGCCGCAGGGGGACCTGACCAGCGACGTAGGCAAGGCCCTCCTCGCCTGCGACGAGAACGGCCCCACAGTGATGATGGTCACCAACGTGGTCGTGGACCCGGCGGCGGGGCTGGTGGCCACGGGGAGGCTCTTCTCGGGGAGCGTAAGCAACGGCGACCAGGTCTACCTCCTCAACTCGAAGAGGGAGGGGAAGATACAGTCGGTGCAGATATTCATGGGGTTCCAGAGGGAGATAGTCGACTCGCTCCCGGCGGGGAACATCCCGGCCCTCCTCGGCCTGGACATCAGGTCGGGGGAGACCATCTCGAACCAGAAGGGGGTCGCCACGTTCGAGTCCATCCACTATGTCAGCGAGCCCGTCGTCACCGTGGCGGTGGAGGCGAAGCACCCGAGAGACCTCCCCAAGCTCGTCGAGGTGATGCGGAGGCTCAACATCGAGGATCCGAACCTCGTCATAACGATCAACCAGGAGTCAGGGGAGACCCTCATGGCAGGAATGGGGGTCCTCCACCTCGAGATAGCCACCACGCAGATCCAGCAGGCGGGGCTGGAGATCATCACCTCACCCCCTATAATCAACTACAGGGAGACCATCCGCGCGCGCGCCGGCCCCATCATGGCCAGGTCCCCTAACAGGCACAACAAGATCTTCATCGAGGTCGAGCCTCTTGAGCCCGACGTCGTCGAGCTCATCCGCAACGGGACCATAAGCGAAAACGTGGAGACGAAGGGTGTGATCAAGACCCTCCGCGACCACGGATGGGACCCCGACCAGGCCCGCAACTTCCAGGCCATCGACGAGAGGGGCAACATCCTGACCGAGGTCACCAAGGGGGTCCAGTTCCTGCAGGAGTCCATGGACTCCATCAGGGCTGGCTTCGACGACATCATGAAGAACGGGCCGCTCGCCTACGAGTTCACCCGAGGGGTCAAGGTGGCGCTCACCAACTTCGTCCCCCACGAGGACCCCGCCCACCGGACCTATGCCCAGCTCATGCCCGCTTCACGGAGGGCCATACTCGGGGCCATGCTGTCAGCCAACCCCACTCTCCTGGAGCCCATACTGGGGATAGAGGTGAAGGGGCCGTCAGACCTCATAGGCGCGGTGACCGGGGTCATCAGCGCGAAGAGGGGGAAGCTTGTCAGGATAGACCAGAAGGAGGTCATGACGGTGGTGGAGGGGGAGATCCCCGCGGCCGAGACGTTCGACCTGAGCGAGAAGATGAGAGGGGCGACGGCCGGCAAGGCAGTCTGGAACACCCACTTCAAGACCTGGCAGGCCGTCCCTCAGAACATGCTCTGGGGGCTTGTCACGGAGATCAGGAAGCGCAAGGGGCTCCCGCCTGATCCGCCGAAGGCCGAAGAGTTCATCGACAAGGAGTAGGGCGTCAGGCATCCTTTAAGGGGGCTCCCGCAGGCCCAGCGGCCGGTGGTCAGGAACGGAGATATTGTCCTACGACCTCAGGCTCGACGTCGACTTCCGGAAGGCCCACGTGAAAGGAGAGGAGACCCTGGCGGTGAGGGGAGCTCCGGCCCCGCTGTCGCTGGACTGCTCGGCGCTCGAGGTCGCGTCGGTCAGTGTCGGCGGGAAGGCGGCGAGGTTCCGCCACGACAAGAAGAGGTCCAAGCTGGTCATCCAGGGTGTCCCCAAGAGACAGTCGAAGGTGGAGATATCCTACAGCAAGCAGGTGGGCGACGACGTCATGTTCGGGCTCTACAAGTCGAAGTACGGCAAGGACTACATCCTCGCGACCGACCTGGAGCCTGCAGAGGCCAGGACCGTCTTCCCATGCGTCGACGAGCCCTCGTACAAGGCCGTGTTCAGGTTGGAGATAACCACAGAGTCTGGGCTGAAGGTGATCGCCAACGCCCAGGAGCTCCGTGCGGAGGAGGTTGGAGGCGGGAGGACGAGGCACGTGTTCGAAGAGACCCCCAGGATGTCCACCTACCTCTTCTTCTTCGCCATCGGCGAAATGGAGGAGACCCGGACCCGCTCAGGTGAAGTAGAGGTCATCACCGCCACCCGGCCTGGCCAGGCCAAGAACTCCGAGCTTGCGCTCAAGGTGGCTGCCGGCTCCGTCCATGACTTCGCAGAGTACTACGGCGTCCCCTATCCGCTGAAGAAGCTCCACATCGTCGCGCTCCCCGAGTATCACACCGGGGCGATGGAGAACTGGGGCGCGATCTCCTCCAGGGAGAGCTATGCCCTGGTGACAGAGGACGCCGCCTTCCGCCAGAAGAACAGGGGGGCGATGTCTATCGTCCATGAGGTGGCGCACCAGTGGTTCGGCGACCTCGTGACCATGAAGTGGTGGGACGACCTCTGGCTGAACGAGAGCTTCGCCACATTCATGGGATACAAGATGCTGGACAGGCTCAGGCCAGAATGGGACACCATGAGCATCTTCCTCGTGGACGAGACGCTCCTGGCGCTCAACCTCGACGCGGTCAAGAACACGCACCCCGTCCAGGCCCACGTCAGGAGGGTCGAGGATGCCATGCACATATTCGACCAGGTGAGCTACAACAAAGGAGGGAGCATACTGAGGATGCTCGAGTCGTACGTGGGGGAGGACGCCTTCAGGAGGGGGGTGTCTGACTACCTCAAGAAGTTCAGCTTCTCCAACGCCTCGGGCAAGGACCTCTGGTACTCGCTAGGCAGGGCCTCCAGCCTCCCGGTGACGAAGGTCGCCAAGGCATGGCTCACGAGGCCGGGCTTCCCCGTGGTGGAGGTCAGCTCTGCAGGGAAGAAGGTCAAGCTCACCCAGAGGCGGTTCATGATCACCGGGAGCGTCTCCGCCCCTCCATGGCCGATCACGACCGCGGTCAGAGCGGGCGGGAAGGAGACCAAGATACTCTTCGACAAGAAGACCATGACCCTCGACGTCGGGGGGGACGACGTCCTCCTCAACCCAGGGAGGGGGAGCTTCCACGTCACCCGATACGACAGGGAGGGGTATGAAAGGCTGGCAGCCGGGTTCGCCCGCCTGAGCCCCTACGACAGGGCCGGCCTTATCAACGACCTGTATCTCTTCCTGCAGGCGGGCGAGGTCGACCCAGACGAGTACTTCAGGTTCATAGCCCTATGCGGCGGGACCCCAGACAACGTCACGATACAAGTGGCTGCCGAACAGCTCCAGCATCTCAGCGCCATCGCCTGGGACTCTCCGGGGCTCCGCTCCGTCTATCCGAGGTTCTACAGGCCTCTCATAGAGAGCATAGGGGAGGACCAGAAGCCTGGCGAACCCGAGTATCTAGGCGCCGCGAGGGAGGCGCTCACCTCCCAGTATGTCGACGTCGACGACGCCTACGCCGCTAAGCTCGCCCAGAGATTCGGCCACTACCACGACCTGGACCCGAACCTCAGGGGGGCCGTCGCTTCGGCCTATGCCATAACCTACGGGGAGAAGGCCGTGGGGCCTTTGGTGGAGATGGTGAAGACGATGCAGGGGGAGGTGGACAGGGCCAAGATCTACGGCGCCCTCTGCTCGTTCAAGGAGCCCGAGCTGGTCGAGAAGACCCTGGACCTGGGGTTGAGCGGGGAGGTCAGCCGCTCTGACTCAGCCTATCCGATGGCCTTCGGCGCCTTCAACACAAACGCCCGGGACGTCTATTGGAAGTGGCTTACCAGGCACTACGACGCCATCTATGCCATGTACGGGGGGTCGCAGCAGTTCTACCTCTACATGATGCGCATACTCCCGGTCTGCGGGGTGGGGAGGGAGTCAGAGGTGAAGAGGTTCCTCGCAGGGAGGAGGATGAAGCTGGGCGGTTCAAGCCTCACCAGGGCCCTCGAACGTCTGGAGATCAACTCCGGCGTCCGCAAGCGCCTCCTGAAGAGACCGCGAAGGTAGCCCCGCAGGCCCAGCAGCCGGCGGCCGCGCCCCCCTTAACTAACCGAGGAGCCAGTGCCCGGCTCGTGGATGTGCCTCCCTCCCTGATCCATCGCCTCTTCTACCCGCAGGTCCCTCTTGTGATGGCCGCGAAGGCGGGGGTGAGGGTGTCTGCCATGCCCGTGGTGTCCTACCTATCCGTCTCCGAGGACCCCCCCATGGTGGCAGTGGCGTGCGCCCCTCGGGGCTTCACCTACAGGCTCGCCAGGAGAGCGCGTTGCTTCTCGCTTTCCGTCGTTGGGAGAGAGAACGCCTCCGCCCTCTCGAAGCTGGCCACCGCCAGCGGTGCGAGAGTGAAGGACAAACTCGCCGAGGCAGGCCTGCGGCACTCTGAAGGAAAGAGGCTGGGCGTCCCGGTCCTCGAGGCGGCGCTGGCGACCCTGGAATGCAGGTTGCAGGCGACCCGCCGCATCGGCGACCACCAGCTCTTGGTCGCACGCGTCGAAGCCGCCCGCGCGACAGACGCCTTCAGCGGGTTCTGGGACTACCGCAGGTATAGGCCGGTCCTCTATGCAGGATGGCAGGACAGGCTGGCCGAGTACCCGGGGTACTAGGCGCGGGCCCCGAAAGCCTAGGCCTGGCCCTTGTCCCTTACGGATACAAACTTCGTCGTCAGGCTCCCCGTGTTGTTGAGCTTTGAGAGGCTGAGCACCAGGGGCGTCATCCTTTCGATGACCCTGGCCTGGGAAAGGGGCCCGGCGTAGAGCGGCCTCAGGTTCGGGATGGACTTCACCAGCCTCCCGACCACCTCGAACGTCTCTCTGGCCTCCGCAGCCACGAGTATGTCCATGGCGACCGGTTCGTCCTTCTCGAAGAAGAGGGAAGATACATGGTTGAACGCCGTAGCCACCCTGCTCCCCGGGAGCATCTCGGCCAGCTCTTCAGCCGCCGACCCCTCTTCCAGCCCATACTGCAGCCGTCCAGCCTCCAGCCTCAGGGGGTTGACAGCGGAGACCACAACTTTCCCAGCGAGAGCCGCGGCGAGCTCCGCAGCCCCGCCAAGGGCCTCGTAGGGGACCACGAAGACGGCTATCTCCGCGGCCTCGGACGCCCCGAGGTAGCTAGCTCCTGCCGCCCCATGGATCAGCCTGGCCGCCTCTGAGGCCCTCGCCGGGTCCCGCGACCCGATCACGACCTCATTGTCCCGGGAAAGCTGCCTAGCGATGGCCCTGCCCATCCTCCCCGTCCCTCCTAGGACCGCGACCTTCATCCTTCCAACCTCGACTGCGGGGACGATTCGACGTACCTCGAGTACTTCGAATCCAGCACCTCCTTGACCTTCTCCGCCCTCTTCCAGCCTATCCCCCCGGTCATCGCCAGCTCCCCTGGGGTGAGGGACATGACACGCCTTGGGGTGCCGTACTTCGACAGGAGCCTCTCCGCCAGCCTCCTCCCGACCCCCGGGAGGGACGACACCAGGTAGACCTGCTGTAGGGGGGTGCTCTTCGCCTTGCGGGGGACCTCGGAGGGCATCCTTGAGAGGGGCTTCGCCCTTGCGTGGACGAGGAGCTCGGAGATCGCCAGGGCTGTCTCCTTCGGGTTCGCCGTGTAGAGCACCCTCAGCCCGTAGGCGATGGATACGTTCGCGATGGCCCCGTAGTACGACTTCAGGTTCCGTGCCAGGCTGCCCACCTCCTTGGAGTCACCTTCGACCAGCAGGAACGGCTTCGCATAGGCGGCAGAGATCCTAGCGGCTTGGTCGAACAGGCGCGAGTCGTAGACCGATGAGACCAGGTCCGTCACCGACTTCCTCTCTATGGCGATCTCTGGGTTGAGGACGTAGTCCGCTACCGGGAGCCTGCTGAAGTACACCCTGACGTTGAGCTTGGTAAGCTCGTCTGGGACGCCGCTCGCCTTCTCCCTCTCGTCGACCACGACCCGGGCGGGGATCACGGGAACCGCACCGGGACGACGAAATAAAAGGAGTAGGCGGCTATCGCGAAGAGCGCGACTGCGGCGCACACGACCCCGACGTCCGCACGCCTCGCCCTGTAGACCAGGAGGGACGTGGGCCTCGGGACAGCGCCGTATGCCCTCGCCTCCATGGCCTCGGCCAGCTCTCCGCTTCTCACCACCGAGTTGACCACCAAGGGGATAAGTATCGGAATCATGTTCCTGACCCTGCGGATGAGGTTCCCCTTCTCGAGCTCCAGCCCTCTTGACTTCTGGGCGTCCATGATCTGGATGGTGTCGAGCATCATGACAGGTATGAACCTGACCGCGGTGACGAAGGCGAAGACGACGTCTCTGGGGAGCCTGAACATCTTCATGACCTGCTCGAGCTCGTCCGGCGAAGTGGTGATGAAGAAGATGCTGGTCGACACCACTATGGCGATGAACCGTATGGCGTAGAGGACGGACGTCTCCAGGTCCCTGGTGAACAGCACGTTCACAACGAAGATGAACCCAGAGAAGAGCGCCGTGAAAGCCATGGTCCTGGCCACCCGCTTCAGGACGGTGGCCGCCGCCGAAAGCCCGACCATGAACACGATCACCAGGACCATCTCGAAGATGGACCTCGCGAGGAGCGTCGTCACGAACATCAGCACAGAGTTCAGGAGCTTCGCGCGTGGGTCCAGCCTGTGGTAGAACGAGTCCCCTCTCCTGAAGATGAAGCCCCCGCTCAGCCACATCATGGTCGCATTGCCTCCTCGGCCCATCGAGCGGCGTCGAGAGGGTGGACGAACGGGGTCCCCGGCCTGCGGTGGAGCTCCTGGTAGAACTCCACCAGCTGCGGCTGGGCGACCCGCGCCGACCCGAGCAGGTCCCTGTCCTGCATGATGGCCGTCGCAGGGCCGTCCCCTACGACCCTCCCGCCCTTCATCACCACCACCCTGGGCTGTATCGGCCAGAGGAACTCGATGTCGTGGGAGACCACCACCACGGTCTTCCCGGCCGACTTCAGCATCTGTATCGTCCCAGCCAGCTTCTCCTTCTGGATGGCATCCTGTCCCACAGTGGGCTCGTCGAGGATCACCACCTGCGGGTCCCACGCCAGGATGCACGCCAGGGTCAGCCTCTTCTTCTCCCCCCCGCTGAGGATCAGCGGAGACGACTTCCTGTACTCCCCCAGGCCGAAGAGCTCCAGCCCCCAGGAGACGCGGTCTCTCACCAGCTCCGGTGGAAACCCGAAGTTCCGGAGCGCGAACGACATCTCCTCCTCCACGGTCTCTGAGAAGAGCTGGTGGTCGGGATTCTGGAAGGCGACTCCGACCTTTCGGGACAGCTGAGCCGTGCTCGCCTCCCGGGTGTCGACGCCGTCGACGAGGACGCTCCCGGACGCAGGCTTCAGGAGCCCCGTCACGTGCTTGACGAGGGTCGTCTTCCCTGCGCCGTTCTCCCCCACCAGGGCGACGAACTCGCCCGCCTCCACCCTGAGGCTGACCCCATCCAAGGCTCTGACGCCGCTCTGGTGGGCGAAGGAGACGTCCCTGAACTCTATCATGCTTGCCTCCCCTCCACGGCTGAGGCCAGCCCGGACGGGGTCAGTAGCCTCCCTGCGGCCGCCCTCCCCGTCTCCCTCTCTGCGAGCAGCTTCTGCACCTTGGTGACCGCGGGGACGGCCACCCCGTGGGCCTCGGCCTCGTCGCGGAAGAGCACGTCCCTGGGGGTCCCTTCGAGCACCTTCCTCCCCCCGTCCATCACGACGAGCCTGTCTGCCACCCCAACGAGGAGGTCCAAGCGGTGCTCGACCACGACGAAGGTGGTCCCTAGCTCTTTCCTGAGCCTCGCCACCAGTGCGACAAGCTCGGAAGCCGTCTTGGGGTCGAGCAGGGACGTAGGCTCGTCGAGTATCACCAGCTTCGGCCGCATCGCGAGGACCCCCGCCAGGGCGACCCTCTGCTTCTGCCCGTCAGAAAGCTCGTGGGGGGCCCGCTGCGCCAGGTCGCCTATCCGCAGGAGCCGGAGGGCCTCGTCCACCCTGGCCCTCATCTCCTCCCGGGGGACCCCGAGGTTCTCCAGTCCGAAGGCGACGTCCCTCTCGACGCTGAACATGAATATCTGGTTCTCCGGGTTCTGGAAGAGGAACCCGACCGTCTGGGCGAGGTCGCGCATGCTCGACCTCTTGACGCTCGACCCTGCCACGAGGACGTCTCCGGAGTACTCCCCGCCATACATGTGGGGGATCAGCCCGTTCACTGTCCTGAGCAACGTGGATTTGCCACACCCCGACGGGCCGGCGAGCACCACTATCTCGCCTTCGGGTATCGACAGCTCGAAGTCGGAGACCGCGTTCTTCGGCGAGTCCGGATACCTGAAGCTCAACCCCTCGACCTTGAGTATGTCCGCCATGGCTGCCGCTACCTGGCCGGGCTCAGGGCCTTTGCCTTTGGACTGTCACGGCGGGCATCTGTACGACGTCGGCGAACCACGGGGTCCTCCCTCCGACCCTCAGCCTGGGGACCGACGGGACTCTCAGGACAAGGGACGAGATCCCCATCACGACCACAAGCTGAATGACGTTGAACACGGCCGTGAACGCGAGGATCACCAGCAGGGCGTTGGATGAGGTCAGCCCGATCCCGACGGCCGCGAATGGGGCCCTGACGAAGCCTTCGATGGCCGCTAGGCCATAGATGTAGACGACGAGGTAGAAGTTGGGGACTGTCATCGCCACGGCCCGGACCGCGCTCCCTAGCACGGTGGTCCACCCGGCGAGCCTGAGGAAGCTGGTCCTGCCACTGCGCGCGGCGATCCTCGTACCTGCCCAGAGACCCGCTACCGTGGACACCAGTGCTATCAGCTTCAGAACAGGACCGACGGGTATATTCTGGCCGAAGGCCATCAGACCGCCGAACTCCACGAAGGAGGCTACGAGCGCTGGGGCGGGCCCGAAGATGAAGAACGCGAGTATGATGGCGACCTCCCCCATGTCGAACTGCAGGTATGGCACCAGGGGGAAGTTCAGGCCCATCGCCTGGGAGCCGGCTGCGAGGATGATCGCGAGGGCGCTGAATATGGCGCTCCCTGCGATGGAGGCCGTGTCAAGGCGGCCCCTCGAGACGGTACCCATGCTCGGCGCCGAACCCACTATTCTTATAACGGTTTAGTAGTTACCAGCATTCTTGTAGATGTCAGGAAAGGGCGCCGGCGCGAGCGCGGAACAGCTCACCACCCTCCTCCACTTGGTGAGGCTGGGTGCAGTCAACTCCTTCGTCAACGTCACCACGGGGATGCTGGGGGAATCGATGGGGCTCAGCCAGCAGGCGGCTTCGCTGAGGCTCTCAGACCTCCAGAGGGCGGGCCTGGCCGAGAGGGCCCACTCAGGGCGTGGGCTCGCCGTCAGGCTGTCGGAGGAGGGCCTCGACGCCGTGGAGACCTTTCTGGCCGACGTGGGCGCAAACCTGGAGAGGGGGAGGGACACAATGCAGTTCCGCGGAGCCGTGTTCACAGGGCTGAAGGAGGGGGCATACTACCTCTCGCTGAAGGGGTACGCCGACGGCTTCGCCAGGGCCCTCGGTTTCGAGCCATACCCGGGGACTCTCAACCTCCGTCTCACCAGCGAGGCGATGGTAGGGCAGCGCCGGCGCCTCGGGCTGCTGAAGGGGATCGAGGTCCCCGGCTTCAGCGACGGGACGAGGTCCTATGGAGGCGTGAAGTGCTTCAGGGCCAAGGTAGCAGGGAGACATCCAGGGGCTGTCCTCGCCATAGAAAGGACGCACCATGACAGTTCCGTCCTCGAGGTGATCTCTCCAATCAACCTCAGGCGGTCTCTCGGCCTGAAGGACGGGGACGAGTGCGCCGTCATGGTCTACCTTGGGGACGGGTGGGCACGTCGACGCTGAAGGTAACCGGGTCGCCGTCCTTCAGACCGAGCTTGCCCCGGAGGTAGGTCGGGGAGATCAGCTCGGCAACCGTCTCGTTGTAGTAGGTGACGTCGATGAAGAGAAGGGTGACCCTCTCCCCCCTCAGTTCCCCTTCGAAGCTTGTCAGCGAGCTGAACGCCTCGCCGCCCAGGGTGAACCCCTCTATCTTCAACCCGTCGGCGGACCTGACCTCCCCGAGCCTCCGTATCACTTCTCTGTCGTCGAGCTTCACGTTGAGGGTGCCGGGGTAGGGGAGGTACCCCAGCCGCTCCCTGAATCGCCTCTGGTACTCGGGGTGGCCCACGTAGTACTTCCCCTTCCCCATCCCGCTGAACACGGTGCCTGCCACCGAGAGGCGCATGAGCGGCCCCCGATGCCGCCGAGATAAAAAGTCCGATTGGCTTATCTAGAAACCGCCAGCCCACGGGGGGTGTTGGGCAAGCAAGAGATACTCATACTCGTGGACGATAACGACAGGGAGATAGGGACGGACACGCGCGAAAACTGTCACGCAGGAAAGGGGAAGCGCCACAGGGCCTACACCGCCCTCATCTTCCACGGAGGCAAGATGCTGCTCCAGCAGCGTAGCCGGAAGAAGCTGCTCTGGCCGGGCGCCTGGGACGTCTCTTTCACGAGTCATGTCTACCCCGGGGAGACCTACCAGCAGGCCGCCGCGCGCAGGGCGAATGAAGAGCTTGGCGCGAAGGTAGGAGAGCTTGAGGACGTCCACTCCTTCGTCTACTTCGCGCCACAGGGGGAGAACGCAGAGAACGAGTTCTGCCGGGTACTTGTCGGCGACTTCGACGGGGCGATCACCCCCAACAGCGACGAGATGTCCTCGGTAAGGTGGGCGAGCGTGGCCGAGGTGGCGAAGGATCTGGCGGCGAACCCGGGCTCATACACGCCGTGGTTCAAGCTCTCTTTCGAGGGCTTCCTGAAGAGCGGGGCCTCATCGAGGTACACCTAGTCCATCTTCTTCAGCTCTCCGATGAGCTCTCCGAACAGCTTCATGGTCGCCTCCACGGTCTCCTCTTCCCCTGCGGGGGCGGAGAAAGAAGCTGCGGTGGCGTGCCCGCCGCCGTGGCCACCGAGCCTCCTCGCCATCTCCTCTGCGACCTGGGACCCAAGCTTCACCTTGGTAGACTCCTGGAACCTCTGGGTCGACCTGAGGCTGACCCTCGTCTCCCCGTCCGTCCCACCGCTCACCATGGCCAGGTCCGCCCCGAGGTAGACCATGGACCTCGCGACGTGTGCCTGGAACGAGCCGATGTGGCTGGTCGCTACCACCCACTCCCCTGCCTTGAATATCGAGAGTCTCTGGGCCCCCTTCAGCTTCGCAATGACCTCGCCGTAGTCCGGCTCGCTGCGGAGCTCCCGCCTGGCCTGGGCGATGTCAGCCCCTGCGTCCATCAGCCTGACCGCCGCCTGGAGGCCGGAGCGTCCAGCGATCGTGAGGTGGGAAGAGTCGAAGAGGATAGCATCGAGGAGTGCCTGAGCCGTCTGAGGGTCCGGGGTAGCATTCAGGCGCTCAAAAATCCCGTAGACCACCTCGGCAGCCGAAGTCGCGCCCTCGTCGACCACAGAGTGGTCGTACAGGCCTCCATCCCTTCGCGGGTGGTGGTCCACCAAGACCTTCACCCCCTTGCTCTCCATCAGCTTCCCCCTCCACTCGTTGAGGAGTTCCTCGTCCCCCACATCCACCGCGACGTATAGGTCGTACTCCCCCACACTCCCGTCGGCGATGTCATGAGGGAATCGAGAACTCAGCCTCTGGGTGAGCGTCGTCATCCCTCCCGGCGTGGCAATGGAGACGTGGCACCTGGGGGCCAGGGACTCGATGAGTCTGGAGAGGGCGTAGGCGGAGAGGTAAGCGTCGGCGTCAGCGTTCCTGTGGCACACGACGACGGCTCTTCTGAGGGCCGAGGGCTCTATGAAAGGGAATTCCTCTGGTTTCGATTCAAGAGCCAAGGGTCGCCACGGTCTATGCGTCCCCAGGCGGCTGCTGCGTCTGCGACGGCCTCGCCTTCATTGACTCGTCTATCTTGACCTGGAGGTCTTTGAGGCTCTCCCTGAACCTCGACTCTTGCTTCGCGAGGACCATCTTCCTGGTGTTGGCCAGCTCCTTCTTCTCGATGAGCTCCTTCGTCACATCTTCCTTCTTGGTCTTGATCAGCAGGTTCCCGGCGAACTTGTACACCGGTTCCGAGTCTGTTGCCTTTCCGAGCTCCTCCAGCGCCTTTTCCGTCTCGCTGAGCTCGAGCTCCACCTGCTGCTTCTGGGCCAGCACCGCCTGCAGATTCTGCTGCGCCTGGTCGTACCTCGCGAGCTGCTCTCTGAGGAGAGGTGGAAGTTCTGGTTGACTCAACTTTCGGAACAGCGGCTCCGGTCTCTACTTAAATCCTTTCAAGCCTGACTCGACGGACCTCACTTGCTCCAGCAACGCCTTTGCCTTCTCGGCGATCTCTCCCGGGCTGTTCCCTTCGACGCTCACGACGCACCTCCCCCCACGTACCACGGCGGATGGGAGCTTCTCGGCTATCTTCGCGGCCGTCTGTCTGTCCGCACGGAACGTGACTGTGAGTCTGACGGATTCGATGGGGCTACCTTGACTTCGCCTGGGCGAGGTCAAAGGCCCCTCCGGCAACGGTGTAGCCACAGGACTTGCACTTCCAGATGCCTGAAGAAGTACGGCCGAGCTTTTTGCTAGCGCAAGACGGGCACGACCTGGTCTGCTTCAACGTCCTGAAGACCCTGGCGTACCTCTTCCTGAGGGTGCCGCCGTATTTCGCTCCGAGCCCCCTGATGTTCTCCTTCGCCTTCGGCACTAACTCGTCGCCTCGAGTATCTTCGCCCTTATGGCCTTGCCTACGCTGATGGAGGTGTCCGCGGCCTGCAGCACCTGTTCCGGGCTGATGGTGCTCGCCTCCCCCTTCTGGCTCGCGCAGATGTTCCCGTAGTCGTCCGTGGTGATGGTGATCCTCATGTCCATCGACGCTTCCTCTTCCGAGTTGGGGTCGACCACGAGCTTGTCGCCTATCCTGGCTATGGTGACAGACACCGGTGTCCTCTCGACCGGGACGGGGATCAGCTCGTCGGTGGCTACAGCCTTGTCGTCCTTGACCACGTATCTGTTCATCTTGGCGGTCCTGAGGGCGGACACAACGGCGTAGCTGGTGGCGTCGAACAGGTTGCCGTCTACGTTCATGATGTTGCAGTCCACGAACACGGCGATGACCGACTTCCCCGGGATGAGGCCCAGCTTGGTCATGTCGACCATCTCGGACTCGCGTATCCCCCTGTCAGTCACCCTTGCCAGCTCGATGGCATCTTCGCTAGGCGGCCCCGCCTCGGCGTAGGGGGATGACATCGGGAGTATCTCGGCGTTTACCATCAATATCCCCTTGTCAGGCGTGTCAGGGAATGGGATCCCCGTGGCTATCTTCACCCCTGCCAGCACCAGGGTGTTCCCGAGGGTCACCCTGGCCGAGCCGTTGGCCTTCGGGATGACCCCGGTCTCGATATTCAGGTTCCTGGGCTGGTCGAGGGCCCTCCCGTCGAGGCGCTTCCCGCTCGCCAGCAGCTGGACCATCCGTTCCTTCGTGATGGACTCTACCACATGGTTCTTCTTCATCATCGACATTTACTCGGCCGCCTCCTCAACTTCAGTCGACTGCGCTTCGCCCCCGAAGAACCTGGTCGTCAGGGCCTCCCTCTGCATCTGATAGATCTGCTTCCCCTTTTCGATGGCCAGCTCGAACGCCTTCTGGAAGTTCTCCCGGGTGTACACCCCGTCCACCTGGAGGAGGGACACGAGTCCTAAGTTAGGCATGATGGCCACAGGCATGTCTCCGTTCCCCTCCTTGTCCTCGGTGTCGTCCAGGTCTGAAACCACCTGCTCCCCGATTAGGCCGCAGGAGCAACCGACGACGAGGTCCCTCATGTTGATCCCTGCATCGGCCAGGGCCAACGAGGCCGCCGTGATGCCGGCGACCCTCGAGCCCCCGTCAGACTGGAGTACCTCGACCCAGACTTCTATGGCCGTCCTTGGATAGTCTTCCACAATCACCGCCGAGACCAGCGCCTCCCTGATCACCTTCGAGATCTCAATCTCCCTCCTGGACGGTGCCGGGTTCTTCCTCTCGTCCACGGAGAACGGCGCCATATGATACCTGCACCTGAGCAGGGCCCTGTCCGGCAGTACCTGATGCTTGGGGTGGACCTCCTTCGGCCCGTAAACCGCGGCCATAATCTTGTTCTTCCCCCACTCGATGTAGGCGGACCCGTCGGCGTTCTTCATGACGCCCACCTGCAGCTTTATCGGCCTGAGCTCGTTCCACTTTCTGCCGTCGAGCCTGATGCCGTTCTCGTCTATGAGCTTCTTAGTTCCCGCCAACGACGCCCCCTCCCAGAGCTGCCTCTACCTTGGACATCAAGTCCGGCGCGTGAGTCTCCTCTTCCACGAGCCGGATGGCCTTGATAGCCTTCACGATCCCATCAGGGCTCCCGTCCACGACAATAACTCCGTTCTGGCCCACCCTGATGTCGCATCCAGTCTTTTCGCTGATTAGGTTGATCATCGTACCTCTTCTCCCGATTACTCTGGGGACCTTCGTTGGTGATATCTTAACGATTTCCCCAGACGAGATCTTCCCGTACCCCTCGCCCCTGATGCTAAGCTGCGGGTCCCTGGACCTCTCGTAAGACTCTATCCTGGTCCCCAAGATGTCCCCCACCCTGAACTTGCTCGAAAGGTCGTGGGTGGCAGGGGAGAAGTCCCTCCCGAAGACGAACGAGGCCGGGAGGAAGCCGTCGAAGCACGAGTTGATGTCTATGACCCAGCCGAAGCCGTTGATGTCTATCACCTTCCCGATCACCTCGTCGTCTGTCCGGGGGAGATAAGGCCCGGTGAATGGGTTGAGCTTGATCTCGTCTCTCCCAACCTCGGCTAACCCCACCCGGAGGGCCACGTACTCCTCTCCGCGCTTCTCGATGTAGCTCCCGTAGCGGTAGTTCCCCTTGGCTACGACGTCTCCCGGGATTACCTGTTTCCTCTGTATCATTGGCATCTCTATTTCACCACTGTGACCTGCGCAGCCCCCTTCGTGGTCGAGCCGAGGCGGTCTAGCAGGCCGGGCTGTCCGCCAGCTGGTATTTCTACTATTGCAGAGAGCGTCCCATCGGCCAGCCAGTCCTCTTTGACTATCTCGCCGAAGGCCTTCAGGGTCCCTATGGCCTGACCGGTGTACTGGGCTGCCACCTTCACCTGCAGCCTGACCTTCTCCGACTTCAGCGGGAGTATCGCCCTAAGGGCGTCGACCACTGCCTTCATCTGCTCGTTCGGGTCCTGAAACGGGTCAACCGAGACCCTGGCCTCTAGCATGGCCTGGTCTATCCTCATCGGCGGGTGGGGGAGGAGTGTCTTCGGATCGACGAAGTTCTTCGAAATCGCAGCTATGATCGCACGCCTCTTCTCTTCAGTCAGCCTCTTCCTCTGCTCCTGGGTGAGGTTCAGTTCCCCTCGTTTCAGTACCTCAAGGGCAGCCTTGGCGGGGTCGTCGGTCCCGAAGTGGAGCTTCAGCTTCTCGCCGCCGGCCCTCAGCCCCTTCCGCGAGTCAGAATAGACCTCGTCTACGGCGATGACTGCGGAAGGCTCGACGTTCCTCCCTTGCTTGTAGGACAGGGCCGAGTCAGGGTTGACCAGTATCTCATAGTGTTCCCCAGCTATGGTCAGCCTGACGGTGGTGAACTTAGACGATTCGTGAGTCCTCGGCTTGAAGCCCCCGCCGCCTCGACCGAAGTTCCCGCTCATCTGAGCCGACGCTTCTCAGGAGCTCTTGGCCGGCGGCTTGTCTGACCTGGTCTTGGCCCCTGCCGCGCTCTTGCTTACCTCGGCTTCGGCTAGGCGCCTCCACTTCTTGCTCTCCGCGTCCACCACGGCGACCTTGATGTGCGAAGTCCCGCTCTTGTCCTCGCTGACTAGATAGATGCATTCTATGGCCAGGGTCACGGCTTCGTCGAGTGCCAGGTCTGAGGAATAGTTCTTCTCGAGATAGTCGTTGACCTGGTCGCTCCCCTGCCCTATCGCTATGGCGTGGAACCCGGAGTAAGTCCCCGTAGGGTCGGCGAGGTATACCACCGGCCCGGCTCCGTCGACGCCGGCTATGATGAGAGAGACCCCGAATGGCCTGACGCCTGCGTACTGCGTATATTGCTGGTTCATGTCGGCGATGCGCTTGGCTATGGCTTCGATGTCAACCGGCTCGTCATAGATCAGCCTGTTGCTCTGCGCCAGGACGCGCGCGTTGTCCACCTGTATCCGAGCGTCCGGGATGTAGCCGGCTCCGACAGCTCCGACGTGGTCGTCGATCTGGAACATCTTGATGACCGACTCGGCACTCTGGAGCTTCCTCTGCTTCTCTTCTACGGCCAGCACCACACCCTGCCTCGTCTGGACACCTACAGCCAGGTTGCCCCTCCTGACCGTCTCGAGGGCGTACTCCACTTGGTACAGCCTGCCGTCGGGCGAAAAGATCGTGATCGCCCTGTCATATCCTGCCGAAGGTGCAAACATTTTCTTGCCTTGCTCCTTTTTGCCCAACTAATTCCTTGGCCATTTAAACTGTTCTGCGGTTCTCATTTTTTCCACGAAAGTTATTATCGTAAGACAGGGCCCTGACCTGGGTTGACCAAAGTCCTGGTAGTGAGTAACTATCCGACGGAAGGGCGCGCCGGGGTTCTGGAGAAGTGCTTCCAGACGAACGGCGCAACTGTGACCACCATCGAGTGGCACGAGTCCTCCGCCGCCAAGTTCGACTCGTTCGACGGGGTGGTCCTCAGCGGCTCCCCGGAGATGATGACTGACACCGGGACCAGGGCCAAGTACAGGGCCGAGGCCCAGGCCATCTTAGATTCACGCGCCCCCATACTAGGCATCTGCTTCGGGCACCAGCTCATGGCCCACGCCTACGGCGCTGAGGTTGTCGAGGACAAGAAGCATGTCCTCGAGATGGTGAACACCGCCGTCCTGCGAGACGACCCGCTCTTCGGGGGCCTCTCCCGGTCGCTCAAACTCTTCGAGTCCAGGTACGAGGTGGTCAAGGAGGTCCCGGAGGGGTTCATCCTCTTGGCCAGGAGCGACACCAGTGCCGTCGCCGCCATGAAGCACAAGGCCCGCACCCTCTACGGGGTGCAGTTCCATCCGGAGCGGTTCACCCCTGCCAATCCCGATGGGGACAGGGTTGTGGCCAACTTCATAGGGCTCCTGAAGTAGGCGGAAGGGATGGTCGTAGAGAAGGTCGTCTTTCACAAACAGGTCATAGACAGCCTCTTCAGCTACTCTGCCATGGCGTACCCCAACGAAGGGATCCTCCTCCTCAGGGGGAAGTCGAAGAAGGGGGTGGTGGAGGTGACGGGGGTCGTAATCCCTCCCCTCGCCAGCCACGGGGCCGCGTTCTCTTCATTCAGCTGGTGGATGCTCCCGGTCGACTTCTCTTATCTAGGCGTCGCACACTCTCACCCATCCGGGAACTACAACCCCTCCCACCAGGACCTGCTGCATGCCAGCGGGAAGCTCATGGTGATAATGGGGTACCCCTTCGCCACTGTCGACAACCTCGGTGTCTATGACCACAACGGGAACAGGATTCCGTTCGAAGTGAAGTGAAGGCCTGCCGGAGCCTGCTCCTGCGGGATGATATCGCGACAGACGGGGCGGGACACGCTAAAAACGATGTTAAGCCTTATATGGTCTGGGCCGCGGGTACTTCCACATGTCTCAGTATACTAAAGGTCAGAGCTGGGGCGCCTTGAAGAAGGCCTGGCGCGGGTACAAGGTCGCCAAAGTTCAGAAAAACACGGAAGACATGAAGAAGTATGCCGAGCGCATCAGGACTCTCCAGGGCGAGCTTGGTCTCGTCAAGGCGAAGTTCCCTGAGCTAGGCCTCAGCTAGGCCGTAGACTCTCTCGGCGGTTTTTATCTCGCCAGCTCGGCGTGGTTCGTTGTTATCTGGTTTCGTAAATCCTGCGCCTGTTGCAGGGTGAAATCAGGCTCCGCTGAGACGAGGACGAGCTTATCCCCGAGATAGAATGTCATGATGTTCAACCTCTCCCTCTTGTTGAAGGTGTACTGGTTCTTTCCGAAGTAGCGGTCCCACGTCCTGTCGGTGTTGATCTGGATTGTGATCCCCGCGATGAGCCTGATGTCCTCGCTCTGTGGCTCCAGGGAGGGAATCCCCTTCCTCATGCCTCCGGCGATCTGCCTGCCGCTTTGGTCGAGGATTTGGGCAGACCTTATCCTGCGGTCAAACTTGTAGATTTCCGTGATAATCTTGTCCCACTGAATCTGCAGCATCGCCCTCCAAGTGACACGCGCTGAGATATAAGTGAAACCCCGGCAATCACGTTCGGGGAAGGGCGTCAATCACTTCCTGGGTCTGCCTCACCCTGCCTATCCTATTGAAAACGAACTCCATCGCGCACCTGCAGGCCTCGGCCGACCGGTCGGACATCGCGTCCTCTACGGACACTGCTGGAAACCGTACCCCTACGCGAACCTGGCGGTGCTTTCGACGCCGTAGGTGGTGGCGACGCCGCAGAGGACTATCGTGTCGGAGCCCTCTCCCAAGCCTCAACTCGGGGTCAGTGCCGTAGGACCCACCCCATCGGTGCTCCGTCATCGCTGCATCGGAAGAGGCAGGGGCGAGCTCTGGGGCCATATCTGCCCAGGCAATGGGCTCCTCCTCTCACGACGGGAACGACGTGTCAGTGAGCGTCGCCAGGGACGTCCCCTGGGCCGCGTCGCGTGAACCAGATAGACTGTTATGCCGCCCTCCAGGTCGTCCCCGACAGCAGCGCCGCGTTGTCGACCACAATCTTGACTGGGTTGGGCTGCGTCTCCATTGAGAGATGCCTTCCTCCAGGTAGATGGCGACTAACGCCACCTTCGTTTCGTCGATTCCAGTGCTACTCATGCGGGGACTCTCGACCATGGCCGCTGCAGGCGTTCTCACCACCACCCATGCCGCTCAGCACAGGGTCCTGGCCTCCCGGGAGGCGGCACAGTCAAGTTCTTTAACCAGGTCTGAGCGGCTTACCAGATCACGATGTCCGCTCTAATCAATCCGGATTATGTGTCGCTCATACTCAGGGTAGCCGTGGGTGCCGCCATGATAGCCCATGGGGTGCAGAAGGTGAAAGGGGGGTGGGGGAAGCAGTCAGGGGCGTGGGTGGCCACAATGGGGGTCCCTCCCGCTGCGGCGAGGCTCGTCACGCTTCTGGAGTTCTTCGGCGGGATCCTGCTCATCGTGGGGCTTCTTGTCCCTCTGGTCGCTGCCTTCTTCGTCATACAGTTCGCCGCGATCATAGTCATGAAGAGCAGCAAGATGAAGGCGGGGTTCATGGCGGCCGGGGAGAAGCCAGGGTTCGAACTCGACTACGTCTATCTGATACTCTCCCTAGGGATCCTCCTGCTGGGGTCCGGGGCGTTGTCACTGGACGCGCTGCTGGGCATACTCTAGACGCTCCCTGACGTGTTGATTTGGTCGAATCAACATAACGGAGTTGTTGATACAGTTTGACTCAGGCGGTGAAGTGCCGTGATAGGGCGTATCATCAGCATGGTCCCAGAAATAGCAGCCATCTTGCTTGGTACCTGCGTGGGCGCGGTAGCCGTTGTCTACGCGGGGTCTAAGGGCTATCTCGGACACCGGAAGACGAGGACAGCGCCGTCATCAGCCACAACCACGAGCACTTTCACCACGGCGACGGAGCAGGCCAAGGAGGTCCCAGCTGCGGAGACGCCAGCCGCGGCAGAGCCTGCGCCTTCTCCAGCTCCAGCGCGCTATGAGACTGTCCAGCCAGCGCCAGCGCCGATAACCTACTCCGCGCCGTCTTCGACATCATTCGCGGCGCCTTCGCTCGCGAAGAAGCCGACCCGAACCTACAGGCGCAGGACAGCCCCCGTGAGGGGTGCCACCGGTGTCAAGAAGACGCTCGCCAAGCCCAAGAAGCGCTAGACCGAGAGAACAAAGCGTGAGCGTGGGTTCATAAACCCACACTCTCCCTCTTTTGACGCATATTGACTTCAGAGCCCATGCTCGGGCTGCACGTCTCCATAGCAGGCTCCATTGACCTCGCCTTCGACCGCGCAAAGGAGATTGGTGCCACCACCTTCCAGATTTTCACTAGGAACCCGAACCAGTGGAAGTTCAAACCCATCCCAGACGAGTCGATCACGGCGTTCCGCGAGAAGAGGAGGGAGTCAGGGTTCGAGAGGGTGGTAGACCACATGCCGTATCTCCCCAATTTGGCATCCCCGGAGAGGTCTACCATGAAGATCAGCCGGTACTCCATCAACGAGGAGGTCAAGCGCTGCGATGCCCTCGGGATAGACTATCTGGTCATCCACCTCGGGAGTCATCTGGGGAAGGGGACTGCGGTGGGGGTCGCCAACGTCGCTGAGGCGTGCAACGAAGCCATAGCCGGGAGCAAAGGGGACACGACGATTCTCCTAGAGAACATGGCGGGACAGAAGAACAGTGTGGGGGCGAGGTTCGAAGAGCTCGAGATGATACTCGCGAAAGTCAGGGTAGACGGGAGGGTAGGAGTTTGCCTCGATACCTGCCACATGTATGCGTCAGGCTTCGACCTCGCAACCAAGGATGCGGTGGAGCACTCGATGGGCCTCTTTGACGAGATTGTGGGGATGGACAGGCTGAAGGCGGTCCACCTCAACGACTCGAAGGGGGCGCTCGGGAGCAGGCTCGACCGCCACGAGAACATAGGGGAGGGAAAGATAGGGCGTCAGGGAATCAAGGAATTCCTGCATTACCCTGGGATAACGGAGAGGCCGGTCATAATGGAGACTCCCTACAAGGACGTGGCAGCCGAGAGAAAGACCATGAAAGTAGTCCGGAGCTTGCTGCCTTAGGCTGCTCACAGTAAAATACGGGGCGCGAGGCGAAGGGTGGCGCGGGCCCGTAGCTTAGTTCCACAACTGGAGAGAACTCAGGTAGAGCATCGGGCTTTTAACCCGAGGGTCAGCCGACGCCCCTAAACGGGTTCGATTCCCGTCGGGCCCGCAAAGCTTGATTTGAGCTCTGTTTATCAGAAAAAGCCAGAATCAAGGTATTAGCTAGTTCGGGGACCCGGGCGGAAGTCCCGATGGCTATTGATTTAGGACCCAGCTACCCGAAGCGTCGGGCTCCCTCGGGTGGGGAATTAAATAGGAGTCGCAGCTGTCGGGTCACAAATGGCCGAGAAGGTTCCTGGCTGGATAGAAAGGCTTCTTCTACCCAGGTTGAGCTCCATAGAGGGCGAGTTGAAGGGGCTTAAGGGCGAACTAAATGGCCTCAGGGGAGAGATGGGGGGCGAGTTCAGGGCCGTCCACTCAGAGACCAGGCGGCTCGACGAGAAGGTCGACTCGCTCAGGAACGAGAGCCTCACAAGGTTTGAAGGCATCGAAAAGCGGCTTGATTTCGCCAGGGACTTGGGAGTCCTACAGACCAAGGTTGCGGAACTCGAAGCCAGGCTGCCAAAGGCCTAAGTCTTCCAATGCCGCCCGACGAATTGAACCCTCCTGCCCAAGAAGGGAAAGATGAAACGACTTCGCCAGAGTTAACCAACTTCCAACCTAGTTGATGCACCCGCGTGCGCGCGTTGTCCAGTCATTGTGGTGAATGCAGATTACAAGAATATGAAAGCGCCATGACGACCGATTCAGTCGGCAGCTTCATCTGACCAGGAGGCGACATCTGCTAACGCGCTCGTCCCCTCAGCGTGATCGGTCCATCCATTTCGATACCATTCTTAGCTGCGATTTTGCACCGATTCCCGTCGGGCCCGCAGAGCTTGATTAGGGTTCTGTTTGCTAATAACGGCAAGAATCAGGTTATCTGGTTGAGGGCCAACTCGTGCAAACCCGGCCATGGAGGATCGCTTTCACTCAACTCCATTCCGTTGGACCACGTAGTAATACCACAGGCTTAAGTATTACCAAGCCATGAAAGCCACCATGGCCGAAGCTGTCGTTACAGTGACGAAGAAGGGGCAGGCCACGATACCCAAGAAGATGCGCGAGAGGCATAGCATCGGCAGAAAGGCACTTGTTGAAGATACCGAAGAAGGAGTCCTGCTGAAGCCTCTTCCTAGCCCCTCGATGGAAAGGGGCTCTCTGCGGACCCTTTTCAAGGGGAGGCGGTCTGGAGAAATTATGGACGAGGTCAGGGGGGAGGAGTCCATGTACGAAGAGAAGGTCTCGCGAAGACGAGCGAAGTAGCGTTTGCGCAGTATTGTATTCGACACTCAAGCCCTGTTAGTCCTGTATCTGGGAGAAGCAGGATCTGGGGAGGTCGAAGCCTATCTGGAACGTGTCTCAGAACTGAAGGTGAGGGGCTACATGAACATCATCAACCTCACTGAACTATACTACATTCTGCGGAGAAGGAACGGAAGCGTAGCTGAGGAGAAGGAGAGGAATCTGCTGAGCTTCGGAGTGAGGATAGTGCCTATAATTCATAATTCTCCACTGTGGAAGAAAGCTGCTGCCATTAAAGCCGGAAACGCCCTCTCGCTTGCCGATGCCTTCGCAGCCTCGACAGCACTCCTGCACAAGGGCACGCTTGTAACAGGCAGCGACGTCGAGTTCGAACAAGTAAAGGACCTGAAGATTGAACGTGTAGGCGGCAATAGGAAAACCGAGTGAATCTCCGACCGGGAACCGGTCAGAAGTCCCGGCGACCACATTCTAGACTATCATGCCTCGAGTCAGGCCCGTGAGAATCGGACTCGTTCATTTCGATACCGCTTCTGGCTGCGAAAATGCACCGGTTCCCGTCTGGCCCGCACTCACCCGAGGTCGGTTCCCCGGATCTTTTCGTCAATTCGGGGTTCCAATATATCAGCGATTAACCCATCTGGGCGCTAAAAATACCACGGTTCTCCCGGACGGCGGGGCCATCTCGGCTAGGGTAACACTTTTCGTGCCTACATTGGTTCTGATACAGATTTGTGAATGTTTTCGTGTCAATCCCAGTCTAGCGGAGGGCTACGGTGATAGAACGAAGTCCTTGGGGTAAACCGCACACTCGGTGTTGCCGTTTTGATGATACGGAGTGTTCCTCATCGCTTCAAGGGTGTCCTTTTTGAAATCCAATTACGGCTCTTCTCTCCCAAATGCGCCTCCACAACTAGAAGGGACAGGGAATAGGAGGTCTTCGTGTCGGTGATCTTCCGCTAGCGATGATACACTAGGGGATTCTTGACCTGAAAGTGTTTCGGGAATACCCCCGACCTTGAGTCGGGCTCTGAGGCGAACTTCAGGGCTTTTTTCGAGGAAATCTTCCCAGTGGATTCCCTCGTCTCTCTGCGTCTCTTCGCGAGCAAAGCGCAACCCCTTCTACTCAGTTGGAAAGGCACTTGGGGTGTCAAACTGCACCGGACAAGCCTGGTTTCTCCAACAGGGATGTGTAAGGTCCGGAGGAACAAAGTTGGCCAGACCCTCGGCGGAGCTTTCCCGATTTCTCGACTCAGGGCTTCGTCCGAGTTTGATCTGCGAGGGAGTCGATTAATCCCCTAAGATATTGTGGGCCCCCTACGCTCCCGGTCTTCTCCGCGTGATCGATGAGTCTGCTTACGACATCACCATAAGGTTCCGACCTGTGAAGTTTCAGCCTGTCGAGCCTGGCTTTGTCGTAGGCCGCGATGGCGATCGTCGTCATTCGAGGCCTGAAGCTCGAAGTCCCCTCCTCAGCTTCTTGCGACATTCGGCTTGAGCGACCATAAGATCTTATAAGAGCTTATATGAACTTATAGCAAACAGGGTCGCTTAACTACCAACTTAGCTAATACCTCTTGTCTCGAAGTGGTCGTCGACATCGTGACGAAGAGGGAGCCTGGGCACAAGGTGATAGTCAAATCGTACATGGGTCCATGGACCGGAGACGACATGCTTCGCGAGGAATTCACGGAGCTCGAAAGATGGGCGAAGAAGAACGGCATCAGAACCTCCAAGTGGTTCAGGATCTACCTTGACAAATACGCGGTCGGATCACCCTCGGATCAGCGCAGGTGGTGGGCCAGCATCGCATACAGGGGGAGGACTCTGACCCTACCTCCGAGAATGGAGGCAAAGTTCCTGTCGCCCGAACTCGTGGCAAGCGTGACTTTCAACCCGGAGGTTGTTTCCGACAGGTTGGTGTTCCATGGGCTTGAATGCTGGCTCGACTGGAGGACGAAGCAGGGCGAGTTTGAGGAGGCGGGCCCGACGCGCGAAGTCTTCGTCGGGAACCCATGGGTCGACCCTGTAGCAAGGACACAGGTTGAGCTCCAGGTTCCAATCAGGAAGCTGGGGGCGCGGTCATGATAGTCTACGTCATGAGGCACGCCCGAATCCCCTTCGGGGAAGGGCTGCCGAGGGTGGAAGAGCGCCACATCACCCCTCAGGGGCGGAGGTGGGCCACAGCGCTCGTGAACGTGGCAAGGAGAGAGCTTGGATTCAATCCGAAAGCGATAGTCTCGAGTCCGCTTCTCAGAGCGATGGAGACGGCGGAGGTCGTCACGAAGGTCCTTGGCAAGGAGTCCACGCTCACGAGTGACGACTGCCTGCTTCCAGAGGGCGAACCGAAGGTGGTTTACGCAAGACTCCGTAAGCTGAACAGGGTCGGCAGCGTGCTGCTTGTCTCCACTCAGCCCCTGATCGACAATCTGATTGCAGATCTCATCGGCGGAAAGTCGAAGGTTGGGCTGTATCAAGGCTCTGTCGCCTGCTTCCAGTGCAAATCTCTCCCCGGCCCGGGAAAAGGGGAGCTTGTCTGGCTTCTTCCTCCCAGTGAGCTCTTCGACGGCAAAGCGTGGCCCCCATGAGCGCACCCGTTGACTCTGAGAGGGGAGGACGTGCGATAAGGATCGGCATAATCGGGTTCGGCGAAGTGGGGGGCGCCCTGAAGGCAGGAATCGAGAAGTTGGCGGGGTATGAAGTAAAGGCTGCACCGCACGACCGCAAGCTGGTCAGGGATGTCGTCGCATGGGGAGAAGTAATCATCCTCGCCGTTCCACTTTCCGCAGTCGGCGAAGTCGTGAAGGAGATGGGCGAGAGCGCCAAAGGGAAGATATTAGTCGACGTCACCAACGACTTTGGTGACGAGCCTCCCGTAAAGAGCCGAGCCGAAGAACTACAGGCGAATGCTCCCGATACGAAGGTGGTGAAGGCCTTCAACACAGTCTTCGCCAGGCACATGAGAACCGGGAAGGTGGGCGGCGAAGCCATCAGCCTTTTCGTAACGGGGGACGATCCCGACGCGAAGCGGCGGGTCATGAATCTTGGTCGGGCCATAGGGTTCCTGCCTGTGGACGCAGGTCCCCTGAAGAACTCCCGCTGGATAGAGTCGCTCGGGGTCTTGAACGGCAAGCTGGGTTATGGGACGTCTAATTACGGTGCCGACATCGGCTTCAGAGTGATTGGAGCATCGGCATGACTTCCTGCAAGAATGGACCGCCCCATCGTATTCGGCCAGAGTTCCCGCCCGAATGGCATGTGTCTAACGACCCGAAGAAATGGATTACCTGGGAACATGCGAACGGGAAGCTGGAGCAGGAGAAGATCTATTGGGTGTCTACTACGCGCCCAGACGGCCGGCCTCATGCCGCTCCTGTCTGGGGGGCATGGTCGGACTGCATCTTCCACTTTGAAACCGACCCTCGATCAGTCAAGGGCGTCAACCTCTCCAGGAACCCGAGCGTCGTCGTACACTTACAGGACGGAGGCGACACAGTAATCGTCGAAGGCACGGCCTCGATTGAGCGGTCCGCGTCGGAGCTGAAGAAGCTGCAGGCACACTACTCAAAGAAATATGATTACACGCCCTCATGGTCCGAGGAATCAGGTCAAGTTGTCTATCGAGTGGTTCCCAAGGTAGCCCACGCGTGGAAGAACCCACGAATGCACAGAAGCTTGGTCAAGTTCGTGTTCTGATGACGGCTTTGGCCCCAGCAGACGGAAGCACTCGAATTGTTCCGGGCGAACGTTTCTCGGCTTCGATGGGACGGAAACCCTTCGCCGCCCCGGAGCCCCACACTTCATGGAAAAGCGGCCGGGAAAATGAAAGCTAGACTGCCTGATCCGCGTGGGTGTCCGAGGGTTCATCCCCGGACATGTGTCCTTGACAAAACCGTCTCAGATTTGGGAAGCAGATCCCAGACCGACACGACGAAGGAAGTGCGGCTCTTCATCGACGAGGTCCAGAGGTTTCCCAGCTAAGCGCGCTGGGTGAGGACCCTCCACGACTCCGGAAGGTACAAGGTCATGGTCACGGGCTCGACTTCAGAGCTCTCGACGGACAGGCTCCACTCGGTGCTCAGGAGGAGGGCCCTCAACACCCTGGTCCTCCCCTTCTCGTTTGCAGAGTTCCTCCGGACAAGGGGAGTCGAAGCTGCGGGGTACTTGACCCCCGAGAAGACAGGGAGGATGGCGTCTTTCGCAGAATAATACATCGAGTATGGCGGGTACCCGGCCGTCGTGCTCGCCGACGGAGCCCAGCTCAAGACGAGGATACTGCAGGAGCTTTTGGACACCGTCATACAGCGGGACATGATAGAGAGGCTGAAGGCGAGAAAGCCGTCCATGCTGCGGACCTTCGTCGCAGCGGCGCTCGGGTCAGCCTGCCACCCACTTTCCGCCCGTTCGATATCCCGCTGGCTCGCAGGCGAGGGGCTGAAGGTCGGAAGGCAGACGGCGCTGAGCTACTTGGACGGGGCGGAGGACGTCTTCATGATACGGCGGGTCTATCCCTATTCGAAGAAGCCCAAGGAAAGGAGGGTGAACCCCAAGGTCTACGCCCTGGACTCGGGGTTCCTCGCGCTGGTCGGCGGAGACTCGTCAAAGAGGCTCGAGAACCAGGTGTTCGTGAACCTCCTCCGCAGAGACGCGGCTGTGTCGTACTGGAGGAGCAGGACCACCGGAAGAGAGGCGGGCTTCGTCGTCGGCGGGAAGGAGCTGGTGCAGGTGGCCTGAAGCATCTCCGACCCGGCGACCCGCAACCGGGAAGTGGGGGCCCAGCTGGAGGCGTCGGCGACCCTCGGGATCGACAGGCTCACCAAAGTGACTTCGAGGGAGGAGAAGACCCTGAGGGAGGGAAGACGGTCGATGTGGTCCCGGCGTGGAAGTGGTTCTTGCGGGGGCTCCCGGATTTCCGCAGCTCCTGAAGCCTCTGCAACTTGCCTGGGGGGCTGCAACAGCTGAATGTCTCTGATACCATTGGTATCCAGATGACTGGAAGAGACCGAGAGACCGCGGAGAAACCGGCATGCCATGGAAGTCGCAAGTCGAGAGTTTCTTTGAATCCGTGGGCTTGCAAGGGGCGATATACGCTGTCACACTCTCCGAAATCGGTGCCAAGGGCTTTAGCTTCGAGGAATTCATGAATGAAAGAGTGAACACAATCCAAATGTCCCACTCACGTTCTGACAAGTACATCTGGTACGCGGGTTACAGTTCTACCACCCTTGAGGAGAGACTCCTTTGCTACATCAAAGAGGGTCAATTCAGGTTGGGCGGGGCGCCGCTTCCGTGATGCATCGACAAATCCCCGCCCGTAGACACCACCGAGTTTCTGATTCAGCACAAAATGTACTTCGCTGGCGAGTCTAGTGGATGGAAGGGTGGTGCCACCGCGCTTCTTGATCCTACTCCGACCTCCCCTTGGAGCCCGACCCTATACCCGCCGACAGTGCAGCAACCCTCATTCCCCACTACCTCCGCAAGCTCGAGCGAGAGCTCGAAACCTACCAGCTTTCCAGCCCCGCCGTCTTAGCCCACCCTTAGCCCTATCACGACCTTCCCGTTCGGCAGGTCCCTTTTGCAGTCCCACCCCTCTTCCATCCACTTCCTCAGCTCCTCCGCCAGGATCACCTTCTGGGTCCCCCCGTTCAGGCTCAGCATCTTCTTCGTCCTCTCGTTGATCAGCTCCTGCAGCCCCTCCTTGGTGACTCCCTTCACGTCCCCCAGGGTTGAGATTTCCTCGTCCGTGTACCCGAACATCTTCAGCGCCTCCACCCCGGCTGTGCTCACGACCTCCCCCTTGTCTATCGTGGGTTGCACCACGGTCTCCAAATGCTTCTGTGCCGCCCCGGCGTACGCCTGCCTCATCTCCTCGAAGAGGTCCTTCTACGCGCTCCTCGGGAACAGGACCGGCTTCTCTTCTACTTCCATCTTAAAGGTGGCTCTTCTTCCTATTAACAGGGGGAGACCTGAACCCGTTCGGGTTCGATTCCCGTCGGGCCCGCAAAGCTCGAAATGATGTCTGTTTAACCGAAGGAGGCCAGAATCTGGTCATTAGCTAGTTCAAGGGACCGTGCTGTCATCCCGACGACGGCACGAGGGTTATATACAAGTCTGCACTGTATCACAAGTAATGAGCGAAGCAGTGTCGGTTCGGCTCCCCGGGGATATAGCCAAGCGCTTGGATGAGTTAGCGAGGTCATTGGACCGCCCCAAGACCTACATCGTAACCAGAGCGTTGAGGGAGTACCTAGAGGAATACGAAGACTACCTCATAGCATTGCATCGGTTGAACGACAAGGACGACAGAGCAGTCTCAGAGAAAGAACTGGTCAAGCTTGGCCAGTAAGATTCTCTACAAAGCATCAGTCTGCCATGATTTGAAGAATATTGACAAGGGGAACCAGGAGAAGATCTTTCATCAGATTGGTGAGTCTCTAGCAAGCAGTCCAACGGGCGGCGAGCCTCTGCATGGTGAGTTTGCGGGGCTCTTCAAGCTGAGAGTTGGAGATTATCGGGTCATCTACGCGCTGGTTGGGGAGGATGTACTTGTGCTGCGAATCAGACACAGGAGCAAGGCCTATGGTTGAGTGGTCTGGGAGTTCGGGTTCGATTCTAGCACGGTATGCCGTGAGGGTCCAATCGAGCCCGCGTCAAATTTGCAGCTGGATTTGGTATCAAAAGGTGGGGGTTAAATCTCCCGACCCGCCTACATCGCAATGACCGCCCGCTGGCATTCATCTCAGACAGAGCAGGATAGATGCCCGCGACCCCCTTTCTCCCCATCGATGGAATCAAGGAACTATCACGTGTCTCTCAAGCGCCATCGGGGGGAGGGGTTCGTGGCCAGGTGCATTGAGCTCCCGGGGTGCATGAACGAGGGTAAGACAGAAGCCGAGGCGATCAAGAACGTCCAAGGTGCGATAAAACTCTACCTTGAGGACGTGCACGCCCAGGCGAAAGAGCAGAAGGCAAGGCTGATTCAGGTAGCCGTTTAGTTGTCGGGGCCGCAGAAGCTCCCGAGCCTGTCCTGGAGAGAGGTCCTGAAGATCCTTAGAAGGTCCGGGTTCGTCCCGGTCAGGCATTCTTCGAGCCACATCCTGCTCCGCAACCAAGAAGGCGTCCGCATTGTGGCTCCCAGGCACGACCCCGTCGGATGGCCTTGCATCCACAGTTTCCTCTTCGTGGCTTACGGCATGTTCGACTGGGGCGAGCGGCGGATGGGCGCGTTCCTTTCCTTCCTCAAGGAGGACTGGCTGCACAGGATGCGCGGAAGCGGAAGAAGCCTGGAACGGCGAGGAGGAGAGGTCGAAGGCGCGAATAGAGAGGGGAAGGAAGAAGAGAGGACGTACAGCTTGAAGGAGGCGTCAGCCATGCTAGGCGTCACTGTCAGAGCGATACAGAAGTGGGACGACCAAGGCAAGATCCGCTGTGTTGTTCTTCCACCGTCGGCCAGGAGGAAGGTACCGGAGAGCGAGATAAGGCGCGTTCTCGGCGCCAGAGGTCCCGGTTGACGACGAGTGGAGAAACACAAGGCAACATCATCAGCATCAATCAAATGGAAGACACTACGACTCGGGCCGTTCGCCTTGTTCGTGTTTTGGTACCGCTTGGCGGTCATTTCTGGCTCCCCTTTCTTGACCCTTAGGCGGTCACAAAAGGCGAACAACACGAACTGAATCTTCCCGGTCCTCGCCTCGACGGCTGACGGGGGCGTGACGGTTATATGCCCGGAGGAGATGTGAAGCGGACATGAACGTGAGGGGCCGGACCTACACATACGTCGTCAGGAAGGCGGAAGAGGGCGGGTACACCGCCAGGTGCATAGAGCTGCCCCAGGTGCACACCGAGGGAGAGACGATGGCCGAAGTGAAGAGGAACATGCGCGACGCCCTCACCCTCGCCGTGGACTACATCAAGGAGAAGGCCAGGAAAGAGAAGGGCGACGTCCTGGAGATCACCATCCGGTGAGCCTGAGAAACCAGGACTGGAGAAAGGTAGTCAAAGCCCTCGGCAAGCTCGGGTTCGTGGTCAAGAGGCAGTCAGGAAGCCACGTGATAATGGAGCACGCCGACGGCAGGTGGACGGTCGTCCCTCGCCACGACCCGATCAAGGCCGGGACCATGAAGAGCATAGTGGACGACGTCGGGATCTCTGAAGAAGAATTCCTCGAGTTGCTGTAGCCGGCGGGCAGCGTCGACCGCCGCTTTTATCATCTGGCCGGGGTTCCTTGCATGTCCTTCGGGCCCACTGCGAGGTGCTTCTTCTGTGCCCGTTTCCACTACGTCGAGAAGCTAGGCTCGCACGAGCCCATCTGCTCGATGAGGCCCAGGAGGCTGACAGTGAGAAGAGCGGTGTCGATGGCGGCTGCCCGGCTTGCTTCCGCGGCCGGCGGTGAACCGCTCTACAAGCGCCTACGGCGGAGGGCGAAGTACAGGCTCCCTGTCCCGATGATGAACATAATCAATGGCGGAAAGCACGCTGGCAACAGACTGGCAATCCAGGAGTTCTTGATAGAACCCGTCGCAGCGAAGAGCATGAACGAAGCGGTAAGGTTCGGCAGTGAAGTTTACCACGCGCTGCGGTCAACACTAAAGGGGCGGTTCGGTACTTCCTAAATTAACGTCGGCGACGAGGGAGGCTTCGCGCTTCCGTTCGGAGACTCCGCACAGGCGCTGGATGTAATCATCGACGCCATATCCGAGGCGGGTTTCGCGGAATCGGAAATCAGGCTCGGAATCGACTCTGCCGCGTCGAGCTTCTATGACCAGAGGACTTTGAAGTACAGGATGGACGGCAGAGAGCGCAGTGGTGACGAAATGCTTGACTGTTACCTCAGCCTCGTGAAGAAATACAGGCTTCTTACCATCGAAGACCCGTTCGACGAAGAAGACTTTTCTGCCTTTCGGAGAATCACCAGGCGTTTGAAAGGAAAGGTCATGGTACTGGGGGACGACCTCTATGTCGCAAACCCCGAACGTATCAGGAAAGGAGTCTCCCTCAGAGCCACGAACGCAGTCTTGGTCAAGCCGAATCAGATAGGGACCGTTAATGAGACCATGGGGGCGGTGGGGATCGCGAGGGCCGCAGGGCTTGCCGTCGTGGCCTCTCACAGGTCGGGCGAGACGGAGGACGTTTTCATCGCCCACCTTGCTACCGCCATCGAAAGCGAGCTCATCAAGACCGACGCCCCGGCCAGAGGGGAGAGGGTCGCGAAGTACAACGAGCTCCTCCGCATAGAGGAGGGACTGGGCGCGAGTGCATGCTTTGCTGGGACTCCCGTGATCAAAGGCTGACCCACTTTTTATTTTGGATGTAACGGCGCTATCCTGATCTAAGAGTCTTCGCTATCAGCTCGAACACGTCCCTGTGTCCGCTGAGCGTGGTCCTAAGCTTCGAGATTACCTCTTCGATATCGTACTCGACCCTTCCAAAGGTCACTCCGCGTGAGGCTGTGTCAAGGACGGCGTAGGAGGCTCTGGGATCTCCGTCCTTAGGCATGCCGACGCTCCCGGGATTGACTATCCATCTCGTCCAGTCCCTAATCTCATAAGGCACGTGGGTGTGCCCCAGCAAAAGGAGATCCGCCCTTTTGACCTCCAGGTGAGCTGCTCCCTCCTTCGTGATGTACTTGTAGAGCTCATCACCTGGAGCGACATCGCAGACTCCTACCGGACGCGAGGGGACGCCAAGAAGGCGGCACACGATTCCCTTGCAGCCCTCAGAGACACGAGACGGAGCATCGGCGAAAGGGCCGCCAACGCGATCAGCATCTTCGACGAACTGGCACAGAATCCCAAGATGCCCTCCTACACGCGCGTGGGCCTATGGACTGCGCTCTCGAAGCTCGAAACAATCAGGGAGTAACAGTCGAGCAGACGCGGCCCCTTTTCCTTAGTCCAGTCCTTCTGTTTTCTTCCTGACGTTTGAGGCGACCGAAGTTTAAGGTCAAAGACCTCGCCATTCGACATGCGTATCGTAACGGTAACATTCCTCGGTCTGTTGTCCAGCCACCATTCCAGGACTGTTTCGAAGAAGCATCTCAGTTCCTTTTTCGCGGGGATTCTAGGGGTCGTACCAATCGGAGACCTCCGTCAGCCTCTAGGTTTGGCGCCCGGAGCTTGTTGATCAAGTTCTCCTCGAGGTCTCTGTCAGTGGATGCTATCACCATTCTCCGTGTCACCCATCACAGCTGTAACTACGGTTACGTCTGGCAAGCGTTTTGACTGTTGCCAAAGGCGGCCCGCGAGTATATGCGTGTACAGACACCGCTCGCCTACTGGCTCTAGGCGGAGGCCAACAGGGGTCCTCTTATCCGCATCAAGATAATGCAATGACATGCTCAAGGGTATGAATCCCACCGGGCCCGCACCCTTGCTAGATTGAGGTCTTTACGTTCCTCATCGGCCGCAAGACGATAGGAGGAAGGCGGTCGATTAATGACCTACAGGCGACCAATGCCTTTACAGCACCAAGTGACCATAGTCATGACGTTGAAAAGAATAGCCAAGTTAGGTTCCGTGAAAGTCGGTTCGGGCTTTCCGGTTCGGATAATGGCAGCAATCAACGTGAGTCCAGAGTCATTCTACGGAGGTTCCGTCGCTAACACTCCTGAAAAGATTTCAACGATGGCCTCGAAAGTCTCAACAGAAGGGGCGGACATAATAGATATCGGCGCAATGTCAACGGCGCCGTACCTGAAGAATGAAATCTCCCAAGAAGTGGAGTTAACCCGTATAAGGACTGCGCTGCGAACGATTATGGAAATAGACGACGTTACGGTATCGGTCGACACGCTCCGCGCATCCGTTGCCGACGTTGCTCTCAAGAACGGCGCTTCAATAATTAACGATGTGTCCGGTCTGAAAAACGATGCCAGAATGGCGCGTGTGATCAAGGATTACGGCGCTTCGCTCTTGGCGATGGCGCATTCTTCAAGAACCTCGAAAATGGCGCCAATCGTACAGGTTCGCCAAGCGTTAAGCGAGACGATGCGAATAGCGGAGAGAGCAGGCATAGACGAACGGTACATAGTGCTGGATCCAGGGATCGGCTTCTTCAGAGAGGAGGGAGCTGGGAGAGCGTACTCTCCCCAGAAGGTAATGCCTTGGTATGAATGGGACTGCCACGTCCTGGCAAATCTTCGTAAGCTGGAAACACTCCGCAGGCCACTGTGCGTGGGTCTATCGCGGAAGTCATTCCTAGGAAAGATTCTGAATCTTGGGAATCCTGAGGAAAGGCTGCCGGCATCGCTGGCCGCCACCGCAGTTACGGTGATGAATGGCGCCCACATGGTGAGGACTCACGACGTGAGAGAGACGGTACAAGCAGTCAGGGTCGTCGAAGCGATGACTAGGAGGAGACGAGGTCAGCGAGCAGGCCCGGTCTCTTGATGACCTGCTCCCCACCGGGCTTCAGATTGCCAAGCAGTTCGGACGCCCTTCTCCCAAGAACAGGATGGACCAGGTCTGGTCTTATCTCGTTCAAGGGCACCAGCACGAAGGGTCTCTCCGCGATTTTGGGGTGCGGTATCTCGAGCCCAGGTTCAGACACGACCTCGCTGCCATAGAACAGAATGTCCAGGTCGATAACCCGTGGACCGTATCTCACAGTGCGCTTCCTTCCCAATTCCATCTCCATGGCCTGCAACCCCTGGAGTAGCGCCCGCGGCCTCAAATCGGTCTCGACGGCCACCACGCAATTGAGAAACCAGCCTTGATCTTCGTAGTACATCGGCTCCGTTTCGTAAACTGATGACGCCTTGACCAGTCTCATCTTCCGGCCGATCGTCCCGATCGCTCTCCGGAGATTATCCGCCCTGTCCCCTAGGTTGGTACCGAGTTCTATGATCGATTCGACCATGGCTAACTATCTGCGCCTCTCGATCTCGATGCCAATTGAGGGTTCGTTCGAGTACCTTGCCTTGCGCACCTGTACGGTCACCCTCTCCACACCAGCGTTTTTCAGTGCAATAGCAGCGATTCCTTCTGCGAGACTCTCCAGGAGTTTAAATTCCCCGCCCGCCACAAACTGCGATATTCGCTCCGTCGTATCCATGTAATCTATCGTGTCGTCTAGATTGTCGCTTGTACCTGCTCGCCCAAGCTCAACGGTCAGACTGATGTTCACCAGAATCTCCTGCGACGCGCTCCTCTCCTCGTCTGTGGTGCCTACCCTGCACTTGAGTCGCAGGTTGTCGATGAAAATTCTGTCGACCATGCACACAACAGCTCTCCCTATGCAAAAAGGGCCGGTGCGGCGGGAACCGCCCCAATTTTGTAGGTCAACTCGTCATCGGACCCGCAGATGATAAGTGCGTCGCCATCCCTAGAGTCGAGTTCATCCGTTGGTCTTTCCCACGCGCTGCTGGGGAAGTCATTCTCACAGTCCTTGAACCGGCGGCGGTCTGAAACTCGGCTCCCTTGGCAACGTAGGTGGTGGCACCGGCGGCTCCTGCCTTCATCGCAGCATCTCGTTGCTCGATTCCACACAGGCGTCGGGCCAACAGGTATGAGGCCAGGATAAAAAGAAAAGACGACGCCCAAAGTCGTCAGTACGCCCATTACGGCTAGCCTTGATGTCCTCAACTTTCGTCGGCTAATCTGCGCAACAGTCCCGCTATCCTATAGACCGCTACATAAGTGACTTGTGGAACGCATGCGATTGGCCAGAAAGGAGCTTTGCATCACAGGCGCCGTTTTCTCCTTCCTCATTCAGGTTCCCTTCCTGTTGCCGAAGAGCAGAATCTGCAGATGTGGAGTGAATCGAAAGCCGCGCTGCTAGCAGACGTATACGAGCCATTTGCCGCGCTCGTCTCGAATGGATTTGACAGCGTTTACGACGCTTTCGTCCTCCGCTCAAAATTCGAGAAACATACCTGAAAGAGCGGGGGTTCAGGTGAGCGTCGCTAGGACGCTGTCGCCTGAAACGTTAGGAAGCCTTGACCCACCAGGCGAGTCGTGTAGCTCAGTCCGGCGACTGGCGCCAGGGCTATGGGCGGTGCAACGGGGGTGTGGCCGCCCGCAGGGCTGGACACCTGGACGCCGATGACACCGCTGAAGCTCAGCGTGACGCCCTGGCCTGCGGCTACAGTGATTGAGGAGACCTTGCCTATCGCCTGCCGCCCCCTCGAAGCCGAGGAGGGGTTGCATGGCGGGTCCCTCCTTGGCCCTTTCTGCAGACTCGATGGTCGACAGGCTTAACCATCCATAGTCTATAGTCCATAGCCATGTCTACGGCGGTCGAGGTCAAGAGGAACACGGCAAGGGCGTTGGAGGAGCTGAAGAGGAAGTATGGGGGTGAAGAGCATCGATGCGACGGTAAGGCGTCTCATAAGCAAGGCGGAGAACATCCCGGACTCTAAGTTCGGTTCCCATCCCGAAATGAAAGCGTTCAGGCGAGAGGACGAGGCAAAGCTCCATGAGCTTTGAGTACGTCATAGATTCTTACGCCTGGATCGAATACTTCAAGGGAACTCGGTCGGGGACGGTCGTCCGCCCGTATGTGGAGGGTGACCGTGCCGCCACTTCGACCGTATCCCTTGCCGAGCTCAAAGAGAAGTACCTAAGAGAGAGATGGCCGTCGTTTGAGGAGGACCTGGGGTTCATGTCTGCGCGAACATTTGTTGCCCCGTAGATAACGCGATAGCTCTTCTCGGTGGTGAGTTGAACCATAAGCGCAAGAAGACCATCAAGGATTGGGGAATGGCCGATTCAGTCATCTTGGCGACTGCCAGAAGCGCGTCGGCTAAGGTCGTGACCGGAGACAGGCACTTTGGAGGTCTGCCACACGCAATCATGGTCTGACCCCGCCCGGCACAGGGAAACTCCGACATTCAGTCAGGGTCAAGAGTGCGTGTCCCGGCCCGCCCTGCTCGCCCCGAAATGCGCCGAACAGGTTAGAACCCGTGGCGTAACGAACCCGGGGGGGTTTCATACCATTTTCAGCTGCGAAAATGCATCCAGGTTCCGGTCGGGCCCACTTCAAATTTGTAGCTAAACTTGATATCAAAAGGCGGGGGTTAAATGTCCAGGCCTACCTATCACGCGATGACCGGCCGGATGAGGAAAGGTCGTTTAGTCGAGGGGGAGTCGACGAAGGTCTTCTTCGAGGCCATCCGGAGCAGGTACACCAGCGAGCAGTACTAGAGGAGGCTGATAAAGTTCCTCGGGTCCGTGGGCACCTGCCTCTACCAGGAGTGCGTCACCTCCAATTGAAGGCTGACGGTGCCAGAAGATCTCACCATTTGTTCTGTTCCAATCGAGAGATTTGGGTCATTCGACGCGGTTACATTGGGAACGAGCCTGGCGGGCGCATCCTGACAGTCTTTGCGAATCCCATCCAGCGTTGAGTGGCTCTTCGGCCGTGGCCTCCACGCTGCCGGCGATGGGCTCAATGACAAGGAGCGAGATTCCTTGTGTTCCCGGAGCCCAAATCCCCAATCCGCAGTCTCTAGAATGTTACGGGCCTTCGTGTCCTCCGTTCCAGCCTACGCACATGGCAGTACGTGCCTTCCTACTCGGGGAGATGCCTCTGAATTGTGATGCGCAGCACTCTCAAGAGACCAGGGACTCCGTTCGTGCGGTCATCTTGGTCGGCCACTACTTGAGGAAGCTCAGCAGTTCAGGGTTCAATTCGTCCGCATGGGTCCAGTTGATGCCGTGGGGCCCTCCGGCCACCACCAAAAGTCGGCTGCCTCTGACGGCCTTGTTCGTACGGATTCCAGTTGCGGAAATGGGGAGAATCCGGTCTGCATCACCCTGAACGACGAGCGTAGGCACGTTGATTTTCCGGAGGTCCTTCCGGAAGTCGGTCCCCCAGGCTGAGACGCAGTCGAGAGAGCCCTTGGCTGAGGCACCAGCGGCCACGTTCCAACTGTTCTGGATTGCTTGGTCGCTTATGCGCGTGCCGCCCAGGACATCGGCGTTGTAGAAGTCCTTGAAGAAGGCGGAGAGGAATGCCGGCCTGTCCGCGACGATGGCCTTCCTAATCCCAGCAAAGACGCTCTCGTCCAACCCTTCAGGGTTGTCGCCAGTCTTCAGCAGGAATGGCGGGACCGAAGATATGAACACGGCCTTGGTCACGCGCTCTGATCCATAGGAACCCAGGTAGCGGGCGACTTCACCGCCGCCCATTGAGAACCCGACCAGCGCCAGGTCTCTCAGCTCGAGCGTTGTCACGAGCTTGTGCAGGTCAGCGGCGAATGTATCGTAGTCGTAACCGGATGCCGGTTTGCTCGAGTGGCCGAATCCCCTGCGATCGTAGGTGATCACCCGGTGACCCGCATTGAGCAGGACATCGACCTGCTTCTCCCAAGAGGCGCCGCTCAGGGGCCACCCGTGAATCAATATGACGGGTTTGCCCTTCCCGTGGTCCTCGTAATAGAGGTCAATGTCACTTGAGTTTTCCTTGCCGACCGTCATGAAGCCCATCAGAATTCGTCTCTCTTCGTATTTCCGCTGGCCCCCGGCATGCTCTTCATTGCCGGAGTGCCACCCCAGTGATCAGACAGAAAATAAGCGAAGAGATGAATCCGCCGGGGCCCGCTCTTCAATTCAGCCTTCCTGAGGCGTGCCATGGCCCTCGCCCCTTTTGTGACCCGCTGTCTGTTCCCATCGCCTGATCTTTAATGCTGAATTCGTCCTGAAGCTGCTGCGGTAGAGGTCGTCTTGTTCTCGCTAGGTTCCCCCTGATGATGCCGGAGGCTTTCTCAGCACCGGAATTGGACAGGTCTCCCAACGAGAACGGCTCTCCTCCAAGCCTCATGGTGCACTTCAGGGGAGAGCGCGTAGTCTCTTTTTTCAATTCGACGTTTGCGGTATCCCGGTAGTTGTAGTAGTCCTTCTTCAGTCTGAGGCCATGCGGCTGCCTGAGGGTTATCCTCGCGTTGGTGAACGCCATCGAGTCGACATTGATCAAATGGTGGTAGAACTTCTCTCTCATGTAATGCTGGACCTGTTCGCCCTTTCCAAGAGTCTTCTTCAGGTAGTCGGGTGGCATATTCATCTCAGATGTCGATGTCATCTTGTAGCAATATTCCATGCCGATTACAACTTCATACGATGAGAGGTTCTTTGTTAGGAAAGTGAGCACCACACTAGCTCCGGCGCAAGAACGGCGCACACCACAGGAGCGTGCCAAGTCTCGTCAGAATACGTGAGGGTCGGTCTACCCTGGAACTAGTCGCTCGCTCGTGCAAATGTGAACTGGCGGATACGTCCCCCGAGGAAGAGGGCGCGGGAGAGTACAGCGTATCGGGCCACAAGACGCAACCGAGCCGACCGGCCACCGCATGCCGCGAACAAGAGGCAAGTTCATACTCGACTGCTGTGTGGCGCGTCAATATTTATAAGACGAGAGGGCATGGAACAGGAAAGGCGTTGAGCAGCGTAGTCCTTCCCAGCCTCGGAAGCCTGACCTTGACGGATCTGCTTGTGACCATCATCGGCCTTGTCATCCTGTGGATAGTCATCTCGATACCAGCGTGGCTGGCGGGCAAGGCGATAACTGCGGGGAAGTCCACCTTTGGCGACGCCATGGTCGCCACCCTGGTCGGCCCAATAGTCTACTTTGTGGTCTTGATTGCGGTGGATTTCTTCCTGGGAACGGTGATTGGGTCAGGGGCGTACATAATCGCATTGATCTTGGCCTTCATAGCCTGGATTTGGGTGTACAAATCAAGCTTCGGAACAGGCTGGCTGGGCGGACTCGGGATAGCCGTACTCTCGATAATCATCTTTGCTATCATCAGCGTGATTCTCGGAGCTCTCTTCGGTCTGACCGTTCCTTCGTCATTTTTCCCCCATCTCTAGGCAACAACGGCAAGCACCCGGCGAGGCCGCGTCGAATTTCATGGTACAGGGCAGCACCGTGACACGCGGAAGGAACGCCGGCGGAGGACTACCAGTTTTATACTCAAGGCCATTGGGGCGTTCTTCGCAACTGGAGGCGCGGCCATCCTGGCCCAATTGGCGAAAGGCACCAGGAATCAGTAAGAGCTCCGCTGCTTGGGGCACTCCGCTAAGAGCTTCCTTCTTCCAGGTATTCTTCGAGAAACTCCTCCTGTCTCCTACTTGAGTTCCTAGGTATTACGATGCTGACCGCGACGAACTCAAAGAGTGCCACCGAGACAGCACGTCGGGCCATCGACTGGGGGAGGACCTGGATGGCCTGGAGATGGGGTGCGGTAACAGGAAAGGGCTGCAAAGGCCGCTTGCAGAACGGCCGCCCTCTTGCGCCAATTGAAGCCTGATTGGCGGAACACTGTAATAGCAATGAAACAACACCGCAAAGAATAAGGAATCCCTCCGTCCGCACGGTGACTCCGGTAGTAGCCAGGCGACATTTGATGGAGGACCTTAGACGAAGGATTGTGTCTTCGACCGGGGGTGTGGAGTTCTTATGCACACTATGCGAAGATGAGGGGAGGCCACATGTCCGTGCGGGGTGGGAGTATGTTGTCGTCTCGACCTTGACGCGAAACGAGATCCGAGTAACGGTATGTCCTGACCATGCAGACCAGCTTGACAGGGGGAAGTTGGCCTACAACGTCGTGAAACGGAGGAAAGGGCCCGATTGGGCTCATCCTCTTTGACCCTGCGGCAGAAGTCTTGCAGGGCCAGGGTAACTCCCGTCCGAATCTGGGACGCTGGACGCGGATATCTGTGCCGGGTACAGCTCCACCTTCTATGCGTATCCGTGGATGTCGTAGCCCCATCTCCCGCTCATGAGGGAAAGGAGGTTCTCGCCTTTTAACGGCCGGGAGTCGAAGTTGAAACGTTGGCGCCCTGGCCGGGACTTTCGTCTCAGCGATTTCGAACCCGGGTCGCTGCCGCTCTGTCGGCTCGCAGCCGTTGACAGGGCAGCATACTGACCTCTATACGACCAGGGCACCCGAAAAAGAGCTGGCTCACAGGGTGGTTTTAAGCTTCATACCCGCTCGAGGAAGTTGTCCCCAGACGCGAGTGGCGCCGTGTGGTGCTTGTGAGTCGAACCGCACCGCTCCAAGTGCCTCTTGAACTTCTTGGCGCTGATCAACTTCCCGCACTTTGGGCAGACCGGCACACCCGCAGCCCCTCCGTGGCGGCGTATACGTCTTCCTTCAGACCAGAAGGGTTGAATCAGGGCAAGGGAGGGTCTTGCGACGTGAAGCCCGTGAAGAGGTGCGGCTGGTCTTCGTCGGACATGCCGCTCCTCCAGGAGTATCACGACAAGGAGTGGGGAGTCCCCCTGCACGACGACCGGCTGCTGTTCGAGTTCCTTGTGCTTGAGGGGGCCCAGGCTGGCCTTAACTGGTACACGATACTGAGGAAGCGGGAGAACTATAGGCGGGCCTTCGAAGGGTTCGACCCGAAGCGGGTGGCGAACTACGACCAACAGAAGGTCCGGAGTCTGCTGGCGGACCCGGGGATCGTCAGGAACCGCCTCAAGGTGAACTCTGCGGTGCAGAACGCGAAGGCGTTCGTCAATGTCCAGGAGGGGTTCGGGTCGTTCGACGAGTACATCTGGAGGTTCGTCGGGGGGAGGCCGAAGACGAACAGGTGGCGGACGCCCAATGACATCCCGGCGGCGACCCTGGAGGCGCGGGCCATGAGCAGGGATCTGATTGCCAGGGGATTCAGTTTCGTAGGACCCACAATATGCTACGCGCACATGCAGGCCACCGGGATGGTGAACGACCACGTCACGGGCTGTTTCAGGCACAAGGAGATCACGCGGCTCTCTTAGAGGAGGCCAAGGGCTTTCACTCCGTCGATGATCCTCTTCGTCTCGCCCCTGTCCAGAGGGAGCAGCGGCCTCCTTGGGGACCCGCAGTCCATCCCCCGCTCCCTCAGTATCTCGTAGTATGCTGAGATCTGGTTCTGTCTCACCAGCCCCTTGAACGCTCGGACACGGTTCTGCTCAGCCAGGGCCGCGGCGTGGTCCCTCATTCCCACCGCGGTGAGCATCGACTTGAAGAGCTCAGGGATGGCGCTGGCCCCCCCGGAGACCAGGCCGGAGGCGCCCGAATAAATCGCGAAAAGCCCGTACTCCTCGGTCCCATTCATCACCGGGAAGTCGGCTGGGACCGAGTCTACGAGCTCCATGAGGTGCAGGAAGTCCCTCGAAGAGTCCTTGAGTCCGGAGATGATGCCTTTCTTTGCTAACTCGGCGACCGTCTTAGCCTGGAGGTTGTTCCCGGTGAACTGCGGTATGTTGTAGGCCAAGACTGGTATCTCCACAGCTTCGGAGAGTGCTTCGAAGTGCTTCGCCACGGCCCTGTCCCCGGGCCTGTAGTAGTATGGTGTGAGGCTTGCCACGGCGTATGCGCCGGCGTCCTCGGCGTGCTTCGCCAGGTCGACAGCGGAAGTGGTGTCGGCCGCCCCGACCTGGACCACGACCGGGACCCTCTTACGTGAGGCTTCTAGGGCCGCCCCGGCCACCGACTTCCTCTCCTCGACCGTGAGCATCGGGCCGAGCCCTGTGCTCCCGCATGGGAAGATCCCGTCGGCCCCTTTCGACACCTGGAAGCGGACAAGCTTCGCCATGCGGTCAGTGTCCACCCGCCCTCCGTCGTCGAAGGCGGTCAGGAGCGCGGTGTAAAGTCCTTTGACCTTGGAGGCGAGCCTGGCCAACTGGGGGGGGCGCCTCAGGGTGAGACTTATCCTTGGCGCTCCTCCATCGACTCCCCGCCTCACCTCCCCGATACGTCCCTCCGCCTACCGTGCCATGACCGGGAGAAAGTTGGGCGGACGCCCGTGGCCATCAAAAATCCCTATATCACCGCCCAACAAAACTATGGCAAGGCGCTCCTTGAAAACAGGGCTAACAGACACGCATCCAATCCGCCGGTCCGCGCTGTAGCCAGGGTGGTCGTAGAAAGTGGTCCACCCGTACTTCATCGAGAACTCCTTCCTGAGCCTCATCAGCGGGTTGGTGGCCCTCGCCGTGAGCTACTACGCCTTCAGGTACAGGAGGGTGACCGGCTCTAGCTTCCTCAGGCTCCTCAGCGTCGGGTTCATGCTGCTTGGAGTCGGCCTGCTGGTGCAGGGCTCGATATACCTCCTGGCTGAGTTCAACGTCGGGAGGTTCGCAAACAGGGAGGCGCTGGTCTACGGCGCCACAGGCGTCTACCTCGTCCTGCAGTCCGCAGCCTACCTTCTTATCGGGACCGGGTACACCATCCGGGTCCAGAGGGGGGTGCGCTCTGAAGGGATGGAGGCGCCCGCCGCGTTCCTCGCATTGCAGGCGACGCCGCTCCTCTTCGGTACCCTCGTCCTCGACGCCGGGGAACTTGTGATTCTAGTGCTCGTCTCATTCGTTGTGTTCCAGGGGGCCATGGCGTACTCGGAGTCGAGGAACCGGCTGTCGCTCTACGTGCTGCTAGGCTTCGCGCTCATCGCGCTCTCCCACCTGGGCGAGCTGCTCGGGAGCCTGCTGGCGTCGGGGGACCTGTACCTCCTTGGCGGGACGGCCAACCTTGCGGGGTTCTGTCTTCTCCTCCTGTTCGTTATTCGGAGTGGAAGAGTTGGCTCAGTCTGAAAAGCAGAGAAGCACAATCAGGATCTATCTCGACATCCTGAGCGCTGCCGACGAAGAAGGCAACGCGAAAACGACCAGGCTCATCCAGAGGGCGAACCTCCCGCACGACAGGCTCATGAAGCACCTTGGCGAACTCCAGAAGAGAGAGCTCCTTGTAGAGGTCAGCAACGGTGGAAACCGATACTACACCATAACCCCCAAAGGCAGGGAATTCGTCAGCGAAGTCAGGAAGGCGCAGAGCTTCCTTTCAGCCTTCGGCGTGTCGATCTGAGGCCGGCAGGCGCCCCTGAACGGTGCGTTCATACGCAACGTTCTCTGTGGATATATAGGCCGCTAGGGAGGTTCTTCGAGTTGACGGGGGTCCTGGCGAAACGGCGGAGCCGATGAGGGACACAGTCATAATATTCGGGGGGGACGGCTACATAGGGTGGCCGCTTGCGCTGAACCTGGCGTGGCGCACCGACGACGACGTCGTGGTGGTCGACAACCTTGTCACACGGCGCTTGGTCGAGTCAGTGGGGTCCGACTCGCTGGTTCCGATCGGGAGCCCCTCGTCCAGGGTGCAAGCCTATCGCCGCGCTTCGGGGAAGGACAACCTGACTTTCGTCCGGGCAGACGCCAGAGACCCGAAAGAAGTAGACTGGGTAATCTCGAAGTACCAGCCTCAGAAGGTCGTCCACCTCGCACAGCAGAGGAGCGCGCCGTTCAGCATGATAGACCAGGAGCACGCACTCTATACCGAGCTGAACAACGTAGCCACGAACTTGAACATAGTCTTCTCTATGACAAGGCACGTCCCTGGGGCGCACCTCCTCAAGATGGGGACCATGGGAGAGTACGGGACACCGAACATAGAGATCACTGAAGGCCCGGTGGAGATACGGAGGAACGGCCGGCGACACATGGCTATGTTCCCCAGGGCCGCGCAGAGCTGGTATCATCTGAGCAAGATTTTCGACACCTTCAACGTGATGCTAGCCAACAAGGTCCACGGCCTTCGGGCGACCGACGTGATGCAGGGGGTGGTCTATGGGAGCCAGACCGGGGAGATAGTCGACGAGGCGCTCTCCACGAGGTTCGACCTCGACTCCATCTGGGGGACTGTTATCAACAAGTACGTGGCCCAGGCGGTGGTCTACAACAAGCTCCTCATCTACGGCAAGGGGAGGCAGACGAGGGGTTACCTCTCCCTCTACGACAGCATAAAATGCCTGAGCCTGCTCCTCGACAACCCTCCCACGGAAGGTGAGTACAGGGTCGTCAACCAGATAGACGAGACGTTCGACACGGTACAACTGGCTGAGAAGGTGAAGGTCATCGCCGGAGAGTTCGGATACAGGGTGGGATTCGAGAAGGTGAGGAACCCGCGGGTCGAGAGCGAGGCGCACTACTACAAAGTGCAGCACAAGATCCTACCTTCGCTGGGCTTCTCAAGGACGAAGCAGATCGACGAGGTCATCAGGGAGATGTTCCAGACGGTGACGAAATACAAGCCGAGGGCCATGAAGATGAAGGCGCTGCTGGCGCCTTCGGTCACCTGGGGCGGGCGCAAGAAGATCGCCTCTGACGCGTTCCAGCTGCCGAGGGACCTCACCGGCTGGCCGGCGTCGCAGGAGCTGATAGAACTGGCTAAAGACCAGGCGGCCAGGGTCCCATCATAGGCGCTTGGAAGACACACCAGAAGAGGCCGCCGGCGGGCAGACGGCAAGGACGCCCCGCAGCCTGAACTGCCTCCTCGTCGCCCCCACGGACCCTCTCACGGGCGGGCCTAGGACAGGTGCGCTCAGAAGGCTCCTGAACCCCCCCGCCGGGGTGAGATACAGGCTCACGACCGACCGGCTGAAATATCCGAGGCGGGCGGCCAGCTACGAGTTCAACCCTACGAACGTCGCCCTGGGGGCGGCTCGCTTCGCTCTGGAGCACCTCATCCCGATCGACCCGAAGGGGGCGGCCATCATCCACTCATTCTTCTGGGACGTCAGGAAGTACGACCGCCGCTGGGTCCACGAGAGCGACCAATCCTTCGGTCAGTTCATGCTGGGGTACAACAACATCGGCGGGAGGGTGCGCCGCCTAGCCAACGAAGGGTTCTCGTCTTATCTGAACTCAAAGTGGTGCGCCGGCGCGGTCACCTGGTCCGAGTGGGCGAAGAGGGGCTTCGTCGAGGACGGCGTCGACCCTTCGAAGCTCTTCGTGATACCTCCCCCCTTCGAGACAGTCGACTTCAGGCGTCAGCACCAAGGGTGTAACATACTGTACATCGGGAGGGAGTTCAGGAGGAAGGGAGGGGACGCCGTCCTCCGGACCTTCAGGTCGCTCAGGGGGGGCGCCGGATGTCGTCTGACGTTCGTAGGCCCCCTGGGCACGCCGGAGGCCAGGGACATCGTCAGGTCTGACCCGCGAATCAGGCAATCAGACAGCCTCGCCGGAGCCGCCCTTCGGGACGATGTCTGGCCGGCCACAGACATCTTTGTTCTTCCCACAAGGGCGGACGCCTTCGCGCTGGCGGTCGTCGACGCCATGAGGAGGGGGGTCCCTGTAGTCGCGACGAAGATACCACCCATCGCCGAGGTGGTCGAGGACGGTGTCTCCGGGCTACTCTGCGAGGCGGGAGACGAAGATGGCCTGCGAGAACGTATGCAGAGGCTCGTCGACGACCCTACGACGAGGGAGGAGATGGGGAGGAACGCGAAGAGACGGGCCGCGGCGCTGTTTTCACCTGAGAAAGTCGGGAGGGCGCTCAGAGAGGTGTACCGCCTCGGGGAGTGAACGCGAGTCGAATTGACTCCGTCGGGCCGTGGGTACATGCGTCCAGGATTCACCATCGCCGTCTCCTTGCGGCTACTGACGTCGTCCTTGGCGATAGTCATCCCACTGTACGCCATCTCCTTGGGCGCGACTCCTTCTGAAGCGGGCGTGTTCGTCGTCCTGCTCTGGCTCGGGAACGGGGTCGGGGCTGCGGCGGCCACCCTTGTCGTGAGGGACCAGTCAGTCTCTTCTGTGGGCGGCTTCCTTATTCTGGGTGCCTCGATGCTTGTCCTAGGTTTGAGGGCCCCCTACCCCCCTCTCTCGCTCGGAGTCCTGGTGGCCGGGGCAGGCATGGGGCTCCCTCAGCCTCTGCTCTCCGCCGTCATGCACTTGGACTCGGCGCCGGAGCGGCCCTCCACGGGGCTCGGGGTCTATTCCACGGCGCTGGGCATCGGGCTCGTCCTTGGTCCCCTGGTGGCCTACGGGGTGCTCGAGCTCTACGGCTTCTCAGGGGTCTTCAAGGCCCTCGCCCTCGTCTCAGCCCTGGGGGTCGCCGGCGCATGGGTAGGCAGAAGGGGCGTTGTGGGGCGCCCGAAGCCCCCTGTCCCCTCTATGGCGACCTGGGCGCGAGCCCTGCGGAGGCCGATATTCAGGCGCGCCTTCATGGTGAACCTCTTGTACTCGCTCCTCCTCCCAGTCTTCCTCTCATACGGCGGCGTCTATGCCGAAGAGAGGTTCGGGTTCTCGTCCGGGGAGGCGTTCCTCCTCTTCACCCTGGTGTTCCTGGCGTCTGCTGCGATACGCTACGCCTCCATCGGTACGACCAGGGACCCTGGTAGGGTCCTCATGGTCTCGGCAGGCTTCCTCACCGCGTCTGCGATGTGCGTCACCCTCGCCCCATCCTGGCCTGTGTTCGTGGCAGGGATGCTCCTGTTCAGCATACCGCACGCCATGGTCTTCCCCGTCGCGAACTTCCTCGCCTTCAGGTCCGTCGAGACGGCGGACGTCATCAATGCCAGCTATGCCTTCCAGGCTTCCTCTGGGGGGGCGGAGGTCCTGTCGCCCGTCCTGGCGATAGCCCTGATACCGACGGCTGGTCTCCAGGGGGTCTTCGCGGTCGGAGCGGTAATCGCCGGGACGGCCTTCGTGCTGGCTGCGCGTCGGCCCGACGGCGTTCCAGGGCGATAGGGGACAAAGGGCCTTCAGAAGTCGTTTTCTGGCGGCGAGGAGCTGCGCCTCGGGTCCTCTGCCAATCGGTCCCTCAGCTCGAGCCGTGCGAGGGCGAGGGTCAGCGTTCGCCTTCCAAAGGACTCTATCGTTAAATCGCGGTCTAGAGAGGGACCAGTCTAGGCTTGAGCAAACAGGTCCAGGGGTCGGGTCCTGGGGTGAGGGGGAACACCCTCCGGGTCTATCTTTACGTGCTCCAGCATGGGCCGTGCGAGCTGAAGGACGTCCAGTCGGGCCTGGGGTTCTCCACCGCCTCCCTCGCCTCCTACCATCTGAAGCGCCTTATCGACGGCGGATACGCCGCCCAGGACAACTATGGGAGGTACCTGGCGTCCAAGGACGCTGCAGGGCAGATCCTTGAGGGATATGTGAAGGTGGGCGCCGTCGTCGTCCCACAGCTCCTCTTCGTCTCTGTGCTGTTCACCCTGCTGGTAGGCTACTTTTCCGCGATGTCTTACAGCTCGGCGTCCTACGTCCCATTGCTGATCTTGGCCTCCCTCGCCCTGGTGGCGGTGGTGTGGTACGAGACGGCCAGGGTGTGGCGACGGCTCGCTTCGTGGAAATGAAGGTCTCTGGCATGAGACGGCGCATTCAAGCTCTTTGAAAGGCAGGCAGGGGCCCGCTGGGCGGAGGTTCAAGGGCCTAGCAATATCCGGGCGCCCATAGACAGGTGTGCCGATGTCCGTAGGAAAACAAGCACTGAAGTACACTGCGGCCGCCATAGCGGTGGCTGCGATCATCATAGTCTCATCCACGCTCTATCTGGGCGTAAACTTCGGCACAACCACAACCACCGGAGCTTCGGGGGCCCAGGGAGGCACGTCGGCCCAGCTGGCCATCCAGCTCACCGACCCGCCCACCGTCCCCAAGGGGACGACCTCTCTCAACCTGACTTACTCGTCAATAGGGCTGCTTGCGGGGGAACCCGCGTCGGGGGGCCAGCAGACTATAACGACCCTGACGGTCATCCCTCAGGGCGGGTCCGCGACGCTCAACCTGCTCAGCCTTCAGAACATCTCACAGACCATCGCATTGGCTAAGCTCCCCAACGCCTCCATCATCTACTCCTTCACCCTCAACGTGACCAGCATCAAAATCGACGTCAACGGGACTACGTCAACGGTCACCCTGGCTACCGGCGGGAACTCGCTGACGGTGACTTTGGGAAGGCCGGCGTCACTCGCTGGGAACAGCGTCGCGCTCCTTCAGCTCAACCCCGTGATAGTGAGCACGTCCACCGGCTACCAGATGATCCCGTCGGCGGTCGGCATCATCAGGACGGCGGGGACTGCGAACGACAACGAGGACCAGATAGGATTCAGGCAGCACCTCAGCTCGGAGGACCAGAGCCAGCTCCAACACGCCCAGGGCAACCTGAGCGCCCAGCTCAGCGCCCTGTCAGTCCACCTGAACACCACCACCATCTCAGTCCAGGTCAACAACACCGGGAGCATCCCGGTGGTCCTCAACGCCATAGGGATCCACGGCAATTTTACGGCGGCAGGGCTCTCCTGCCCCGCGCACAACGGCAACTCCAGCGATGGACCGCCTCAAGGTGACGGGAACCCAGGCTCTTCGACGACCACCCAGACGAACACGGCCTCGAATGATTCCAACTCAAGCGACAACGCCGCGCCAGGAAGCAACAATCACGACAGCCACCAGCACGACGGCTGCGAGGCTGAGCACGCCGACCAGCTGGTATTCGTCCCCGTGAACTCCACGGTGTCCGGTACAGGATGCGTCGCGCTGAAGATGCAACTGGTCTCCGGAGACTTCGGCGAGACCGGGGCCCACGGCCTTGTCCTTTCGGCCGGCCAGTGCGTGGTCCTCACATTCGTCGGCGAGATCCCGGTCGGTCAGTCAGGAGGCATCCTGATCCCGTCCACCCTCTCCGGGCAGGTCTATGGCGTCCACGCCATCGCATCTCAGGGCGCCAACGCGCAGGTTGCGTGCGCCCTCCCTGTCTCTCCAACAAGCTGCAGCGTACTTCGCGGCTCAGATGACTGAGTGACCTGTGGTCTCACCACGGGTCTCTCCCCCTGTTTTTGTGATGTGAGCGTCCGCCGCCTGATCGGGACGACGATTGGAAACAGTCCCCCTAATCAATTGGCTCGGTCGGCGTTGACCTGGAGGCCGACCCCGCGCGAGCACCCCGAAGAACCGACCGGACTGGTCTTCAGCTCAGCTAGAGAAGCCGTCATCGCCCAGGGCCGAGGCCCTCCGGTAGAAGATGTCCCCGCTCGGGTCTGGGAAGCGGACCAGAAGCTTCTGCGAAGAGAGCCGGTCACAGGCTGCTTGGACCTCGTCCGGGTCCAGGTCGACCTTGTACTCGCCCTCCACCGATTCTTCAATCTCAAGCACCCCCTTCTCCTGCATGTCGGCCAGCACGTGCATCACCTTGCCTTCGAGCGAGGTGCTGGAGGAAGGGATCTGCAGTGACAGCAGCTTTCGGGTCCCGTCCCTGACTCCCTCGATGACCGAGGCCCAGTCGTTCAGGTTCCGCCTCCTCCTTCCAGTGAGCGTCTCGATGAATACGAGATCGTGGGTCCCGGCCTCGTCCTTCCACGAGGCCTGGAGGCTGGGCCTCCCGAACTCCCCCTTGTGCCCCTTCACGGAAACGGAGGCGAGCGGGATGAACACGTTAGGGGCCCTGTCGGGGACGTTGTCGAGGTCTTCCACTTCGGAGTACAGCAGGAGGTGTTCTGAGAAGTATCCTACGGGGAGCTCCTCGCCCTTGTCATTGGTGCAGACGAAAATCAGCCGCCTGTTGGTGAGGACGAGGGTCCCTTCCTTAACGCCCGCCCCGAACTCCGCCTCCAGCCCCTTCGAGGCTCCCCCGGCTCGCATCTCGGCCCCCTGTTCCTGGGCGAGGATCACTTCGGGCTGCGCACTGCTCATGCTACTTCGAGCTTGACGGCCTCTGGTGATAAGGGTTCTGCGGTCTCGGGCGTCAGCGCCGGGAGAGCCCGCGGCGGAAGGTGCGACCGACCTCCTGCCTCGCCTAGGACGTCAGTAGCGTCCGAGGCCGCAGAGGCATTCGGCGCAGGTGGTCATCCTCCCACAGGCGCCGCACTTCTCGAACGAGTGATAGTGCTCGTCGAAGCCCTTGTCCTGTGGACACTCGAGGTGGTCCCTGCAGACGAACATAGGGCTCCTGGAGCGGGCACCCCTTCATTAACCTACGACCGAGCTCCAATGCGCAGCCGGCAGGAGGCCGGAAGGGGCCGAGGCCCCCCGGGGGCCCTCAGGCTGCAGGGTCGTTTATCTGACTCCATCAGCCCTCGGCGCGCGGGAGAGGAGAACAGACGGGTCGGGAGAGAGTGCAAGGGAAGGCCCACCTCCTGGGCCACAGCCACCTGGACGCAGCCTGGCTCTGGTCGTTCGGCGAGACGAGACGGGCCCTCGGCGAGGGGTGCGAGAAGGTCCTCGGGTTGATGGAGAAGTACCCTTTCACATTTTGTCAGAGCAGCGCGCAGTACTACAAATGGCTGGAGGAGGAGCACCCCGAGACCTTCGAGAGGGTGAGGAAGAAGGTGGAGGAAAGGGCCTGGGAGGTTGTCGGGGGGGCGTGGGTCGAGTCAGACACCAACATGCCGTCCGGGGAATCCCTGGTCAGGCAGTACCTACTCGGGAAACTCTACTTCACGAAGAAGTTCGGAGTCGATGTGAAGGTAGCATGGTACCCGGACTCCTTCGGGTTCCCCTGGACGCTCCCCCAGATAATGCGGAAGTCAGGGATGAAGTTCTTCCTCACACAAAAGCTGAACTGGAACGATACAATAGCATTCCCTCACTATTTCTTTCGATGGACTTCGCCAGACGGCTCTTCGATACTCGCCCACGAGATGGTCGGCGCCTACGACGAGAAGGTGGACGAAGCGAAGGTGCTCGAGCAGCTGAAGCAGCTGAAGGCGCGCCATCAGGTCGATGACATCCTTGTCCTCTTCGGGGAGGGGGACCACGGAGGCGGAGTCACCGATGAGATGGTGCACAGGGCGCTGGGGCTCGTACATGGGGAGGGGCCCGTCAAAGGGACGATCACGACCTCGTTAGACTACCTGGATAGGGTAGCCAAGAAGATTGCAGAAGAGAGGCTCCCCGAGGTCGCTGACGAGCTCTACTTCCAGTTCCACCGCGGGACCTACACCACGCAGGCCAGGACAAAGCGGAACAACAGGAAGGCGGAGTGCCTGCTGGAGGTCGCCGAGAAGTTCGCCACAGTGGCCTACAGGCTCGGCCTGGCCTACCCGGCTGACGAACTCAGGGAGGCCTGGGAGAAGCTGCTCCTGAACCAGTTCCATGACATCCTCTCCGGTTCTTCGCTTCCGGAAGTCTACGTGGACTCCCAGAAGGATTTCGAGTGGATATTCTCCGCCGCCAATCGGGCAGTCTCTGGTTCGTTGGCTGCCATCGCAGGGATGGTCGACACGACAGGGGAGGGGCAGTCCTTGCTCGTATTCAATCCGCTGTCGTGGAGGAGGGGCGGCATCGTGGAAGTGCCGGAGGATGTGCTGGGGGACGAGCGCGGGTTGCTTGATGCGAAGGGGAATGCGGTCCCCTCCCAGAAGGTCGCCGGTGGGAAGCGCATATTCAGGGCCGACGACGTCCCATCCGTCGGATACAAGGAGTACAGGGCGGTCGCAGGGAGACGGGGAATGCAGCGGAGGAGTTCCATGTCTGTTAAGGAGAGCAGGGAGGAGATCAGCCTTGAGAACGAGTTCCTCTCCGTCACGATAGACAAGAGGACGGGGCTGGTCAACAGCGTCTACGACATGACTGCGCACAGGGAGGTCCTGAAGGGTCCGGGAGGTGTGATTCAGGTCTTTGAGGATTATCCGGTGAGGGGCAGGTCCTGCGTAAGCTCGCGGACGGACGCGGCGGTCTTCGACGCCTGGGAGGTGTTCATCTACCAACAGGGGGGCGGAGTGAAGTCTGTCGAACTACGCTCCCCGGAGGAGGTAGCACTGGTCGAGCGCGGGCCGGTGAGGGCGCGTGTGAGGGCGCAGTACAAGTACGCCCAGAAGGGGAGGGCGGATTCGCGGTTCGTCCAAGAAATCGTCCTGTCTACGGGCTCTCCCCTTGTCGAGTTCGAACTCCTGGCTGATTGGCACGCCGAGCACAGGCTCGCGAAGGTCGCCTTCCCGCTGGCGGTCCACGACGATTTTACCACGTATGAGGCCCCATACGGGCACATAAGGCGCAGGAACCCGGTCTCCCCCGAGGCGACCCTCGCTGAGAGGTCGAAGTACGAGGTGCCCGGTCAGAAGTGGATAGACCATTCCTCGGAAGAGCGCGCGTATGGAGTGAGCCTCCTGAACGACTGCAAATATGGGTTCGACGTGGCGAACGACGTCATGCGGATGACCCTGCTCAGGAGCGCAGAGTACCCGTTCAGGCTCCGGGCGGGGTTCGGCCTCCCTCCGGTCGCAGGGTCAAAGGGGTTGTTGACAGACCAGGGCGCGCACGAGGCAACCTACGCCCTCTACCCTCACGCCTCGGACTTCAACAAGGCGGCCACCGCCAGGAAGGCATACGAGTTCAACTATCCGCTGGCGACAGTATTAGAGTCTGGGCACGAGGGGCGACTGCCCAAAGAGATGTCTTTCGTCTCAGCCGGCCCTGAGGGCATCATTCTGACGGTCTTCAAAAAGGCGGAGGAATCTGACGATGTCGTCCTCCGGCTCTATGAGACGTCGGGGAGAGCCGCCAAGGCGACTGTGGAGCTCGCCTGGGCCCCCCGGGTCGCGGTCACGACCAACCTCTTGGAGACCGCAGAAAGAAAGATGCGCCCTGTCGGCAGGCGGATAGAACTCGAAGTCTCGGGGAACGAAATCGCTACGATTAGGGCGGGCCTGGCCGCAGACCTAAAGAGGGAAGGTGGAGCCCGGCCTAAGGCTAGGAAGAGCCCTGCGCGGAACGGGCGAGCTCCTCGACCCTCCTCTCAATCTCGTCCCTGATCCTCCTGACCTCCGGGATGCCCTTCGCCTTCGGGTCTTCGAGGCCCCAGTCGACCACCTTCTTCTGCATCCTGTCAAGCATCGGCCTGGGACACACCTTCTCGACCGAGCATCCCATGGTGACCACTACGTCGGCCCGGTCGATCATTTCAAAGGAGAGCATCTTCGGCTCGTTGGCTGACAGGTCGAGCCCCTTCTCTGCCATGGCCTCTACCACCACCCTGTTCACCGACCCGGCAGGGACCGTCCCAGCGCTTGCAGCGTCGAGCCCCGCCCGCCGGGCGAACGCCTCGGCCATCTGACTTCTCCCAGCGTTCTCCACGCAGACGAAGAGGAACCGCGTCCTGACGCCATGCCCCCCTGTTGCCCCCATCTAGCGGATCTCCTGCCATACCCCGCCCACCACATGCCCTTCGCCCCGGGGGGTCGGTGCTCCACCATCGAGGGGGGCTCGGGCGAAGTATCTCCTTCGAAACCAATGGGCGACGTGGACGAGGCCTATCATGACAGGGACCTCGATGAGCGGCCCGACGACAGTGGCGAACGCTTCCTGCGATGCCAGACCGAACACCGACACGGCCACCGCTATCGCAAGTTCGAAGTTGTTGCTGGCAGCCGTGAACGCGAGGGTGGTGGTCTTGGGATAGTCCAGCTTCGAGTACACCCCGAGGGCGAACGAGGCGAAGAACATGACGAAGAAGTAAATCAGCAGGGGGACCGCCACCAAGACGACGCCGGAGGGTATGGTGACGATGACCAATCCCTTGAGAGAGAACATCACGAAGATTGTGAAGAGAAGCGCCAAGAGGGATGTCGGGGCCAACTTGGGGACAAGCGTCTTCGCGTACCATTCCTGCCCCTTGCGCTTCATGAAGTAGAACCTGGTGGCTATCCCTCCAAGGAACGGGATGCCGAGATAGACCGCGACCGACTGCGCCACAGCTAGAAGCGAGATGTTGACCACTGTTGCCTGCCCCGCTATCCAGCCGCTGGCGACGGTGATGTAGAAGTAGGCGAGGACGCTGTAGAGCAGCACTTGGAAGACTGAGTTGAAGGCCACGAGGATCGCTGCCCACTCGCTGTCGCCTCCGGCGAGCCCGTTCCAGACGATCACCATGGCTATGCACCTCGCGATCCCAATCAGTATCAGCCCGTCCCTGAGGTCAGGATATCCTGCGAGGAACACCCACGCCAAAGCAAACATGAGCAGTGGTCCGGCCACCCAGTTCAGGGCCAACGAGGCTGAGAGCATCGTCTTGGACCCCTTCCCGCCCACTATCTTCCCGAGGTCCTCGTACTTGACCCGCGCCAGGGGAGGATACATCATCCAGATCAGCCCCAGGGCAATCGGGATCGAAGTCGATCCGATGCTCAGCGAGTTCAGCCCGCTTGAGAGGCCGGGGAAGAGGTAACCGGCGCCCACGCCTGCGGCCATCGCGAGGAATATCCACAGAGTCAGAAACCGGTCGAGAGATGAGAGACGTTTCGGTTTCTCGTTCGAGTTCGGCCCCCCCTATGCTGTAAGACGCACGATCAGGTCCATCGCAGGAGATTCCATCGGCGCGTAGAATGCCCACCTCCCCTTCTTGCTCCTCTTGACAAGGCCTGCCTGCTCCAACACCCCCAGGTGGTGCGACACGGTCGGCTGGGACATTCTGAGGGCTGACTCCAGCTCGCAGACGCACTTCTCTCTCTTCGAAAGAAGAATGAGAATCTTCAACCTGTTGGCCTCTCCGACTGCGCCGAACAGCCTCTCAATCTGGCGAAGCTTCGCCGCGAACTCCGGGGTAGCCAACTTCTCTGCCTCTGCCCTGGCCTCGCTTATGTCAGAAGGCTGGCAGATGTTGAGCTGGATGAGCCGCCGTAGCGAAGGGTTCTGCTCACTCATGCCACGTGTCAATATATCGATATATATTAATCTATTAGAACCATCCTATGAGCAGCCCTGCGGAATCGCGCAGATGCGCCGACGTTCCATCCGCAGAGCCACAAAGGCACCGAGCGGCAGACATAGTAGACCCGCCTTGTCGGGATTGGCCCTTGATAGTCAGGGGGAGCGTCAACTACCTTTACATCTACGACGTCGGGAGCGAAATCGACATCACACAGGTCGAACGGGTGGCCAAACTGACCAAGCCTGTAGGCTTCGAGTACACGAAGCTGATGCCCAATTACATCACGGTCAGTCCCTCGCCTCTTTTGATCACCGCCGATTCTGAGGTCGCTGAGGTCCAAGGGATTCGTCAGGGCACCGTCGAGGTGGCAGTGGCGGCCAAGGCTTACGAGGTTGGCGCCATATCTGTCACTGTATCGATCCCTCTGGACGGAGAATCCCTGGAGAATCTCACGAAATACAGCAGCCCGACTCTCGTGTTGAGTGGCAGAACATTCCAAGTGAAGGATCTCGCTCTGTCGACCGTGAAGAAAGTGTTGAGCGACATCGGCCCATACGTGAACAATCTGAGAATGACCACCGAGCCAGAGGAGTACACCACGTTCTGCGTGGACTGCGCGCCCCTGGACGGGACCGCTGACGAGATGCTCGCGAAGATACTGACAGGAGACACCAGCGACACTCAGATGTCCCAGTCGCAGATTGCGAGCACCTTGAAGTCCAGGACATCGTACTACGCCGACGACGCGGTGTTCATCGACTGGAGCGCTGCGCTGGCGGTGGACCCATCCGGGGACTACGGAGCCATCTTACTTGTGATAGAGCTGGCCAACCTCCAGCTCCTTGAGATGCGGTACTATGACAGTCTGCTTGACGAACTCGTGGGGAAAGCATCTCTGGACCTGACCAGGCGCTCCTCCAGGAGGACGCTGTTCGGGAGCTCTGGGACGGTCGCAAGGAAGGTCGCGGAGCAGCGCATAGAGATAGACAGCGTTGTGGAAGCCACTAAGAACTACACGAAATTCATAGGCGAGTGGTACATCGCCAGAGTCTACAGCAGTATTGCCGAAAAGCTCCGGCTGAAGGACTGGGACGCGTCGCTCTCTGGGAAGCTCGGCATATTGGAGGACATCTATTCGCTGGTCTCAGAGCAGATGTCTCACAGGAGAGAGATCTTGTTGGAGATAATCATCGTCGCCCTCTTCGTGGCTGAAATCATCCAGCAGTTCGTCCAATGGGAGCTCCTGCATTGAGGAGATCGGTCCGAGCGGGAACATGGCTTCATCCATAGCCTTTCTTCCGACCTTGCCCCAGCGACGAGGGGGCTTCGAGAAGCCAGGTCCTCCGGACAGATGGAGCGGCAAGAGCAGGGCGAACCGACAACAGCTCTTTGTCTTGGTCAACTGAGCTAACGTACAGTCAGGAAAGCACCCCACAACACCGCAGGGCAGCTCCTCGAGTCGTTCGCAGAAGGGATGATCTCAGCCGTGGAGGCTAAGTAGCGCTGCCTCCGACAGGCCAGCCCGCGACCCGCATAGATGCCGGCCTGAATCTGAGCTTTCCACCTGCCTTCCGGGCGCCTGCGTGGACGCATCGGTGCCGCGAGGGGTTCGGATGGAAGAGCATACCAAACGCCATCCCCTCTCATTTTGGTGCGACATTCACGCGGCTCGCTGTGAAAATGCGGCTAGAAGCGGTCCTGAAACTGGAGGTCAGCAGGATGGAACGGGGAGAAGGGACCGGCGCTGGCCTTCCAGCAGGATGGCAACCGGCATCAGACTATCCGCCTTGTGGCTACTCCTTCTATCCCATGATAATGAGAGTCATCGATGCAGCATGGGACTTGGAATCGCCGCTTCCCCTGTCCAGTCTCCCACGAACTGCCCGAACAACGAGAGTTTGGTCTCTCGGACCTGAAACGGCCCGTCGGCTAACCACCCTTAAGGTCCAGCGTCCATTTGAATCCGTCACTGTCAGAATCATCACGGGGACGACTACCTAAAGGCCTTCGCACGAGGCTGGAGCGAAATTGGGAGGGGAAATTGAAAGTAATCCCATCCAAAAGCGCATGCTCGCGGCCTCCCGCTTGGGTCATAGGTTTGAGCCGGAAAACCAGCGGTAGAAAGTCAAGCAGCAGGAAGGGACTCTCGGCAAACTCACAGCTAAGGGTGGTCTTGAAACGTACTAGGTGGATCGCAGAGCACGGTGTCCTTTTAAGGTCGTTCAGTGCATCTAGATGTGTAGATGCCCAAACGAACGACCCTGGTTCTGAAGGACGAAGTATACGTGAAGCTGGTCGGCGAGAGCATGAAGAAGTACGGCTCGGCCAGGAACATTTCGAAGGTCGTCAATGACATGGTAGAAGAGAAGGCCAAGGGCAAACCGGACATAATGGAGCTCATCTATTCCGAGAAGCTGGCTAAAACGTCCGAACGTGAGTTCGAACAGTCTCGGCGTAAGCTGTCAGCCAGGTTCGAGCATTGATCATAGATACGACCTACCTACTCCCGCTGGCAAAGATAGGGGTCGACGCCGACCTCCTCCTCGCCATCGCGGAGAAGAGGACGAAGTTGAGACTGGAGGACATCCATGTCAGCCTGATTTCTCTCTTTGAGCTTCAGGCGAAGGCCGCAAAGCTTCGCATCCCCGCGGACGTGGTAAGCATCTCCACCAAGGCGGTACTGAGGACGTTCGACGTAATCCCGTTCTCGAAGTCGGCAGTTATTGAAACGAGTTTCCGCCTGAGGGAAAGGATGACGGACTACATCGACTGTGTGATAGTCGGGACTGCCGCGGCGATGCATGAGCAGTTGGTGAGCGAGGATTCCAAGATCTTGAGAGCCAGAAAGCTTCTCCGAGATGAGTACGGCGTCGTCGTCCACAGATACAAGGACCTAGTTGAGCCGGCTTCACGTCGGGTTTAGGTCCTAGGCGCCCACAGATTCATCGCGGGCCCGACGGGACACGCTCGGTATTCCGCGCCAGAAATGGACCTGAACTCCCATGCAACACTTCCATTGAGACATCCCCTGGGGCGCAACCAATAGGCATAGAACACTTATACTCGCTCGACGTTCATGAAGCCACCCACGAAGAGAGCCGTGGTGAGAGGTCGAAAGTTCACTGTTTTGCTCAGAAAAGAGGAAGTAGGTGGATACTCCGTAAGACGCATAGAGGTTCCTGCAGCAATCAGCCAAGGAGACTCGAGGGCCGAGGCGCTAGACAACATCAGGGAGGCCATAGAGCTCTATCTCGAGTCTCTTCCTGACGAGCTGAAGATCATAGAAGAAGTGGGCAAAGTGACCGGTAAGAGAGAGCTGGTCGAGGTAACTGTCTAGCAAGAGGCTCCCGGTCGCCTCTTGGAGAGACGTCGTGAAGGTTCTTGGGAAGAAGGGTTTCAGAATAGTTAGACAAAACGGCAGTCATATGGCACTCGCCTCCTCGGATGGTAAACGTAGGGTGATAGTCCCAAGGCACGCCAAAATCAAGCCAGGTACGCTGCTTAGTACCATCTAACAAGCCGGAATCACGAAGGGCGCTTTCACAGAATCATTGGACTAGCTTTGCTGGTCCGACGGGTTCTGCCCTGGACACAGGGAGACCAGACCTGATGAGGTGCGTCAAACGCTTCAGGGGGTAGGAGGTGAATTACGCACAGCCCTCGGACAACCAATGCCTAAATAATTGGATTCAGGCTACAGCCCACCGGTGAAATGGTGAGTCTCTTTGGAAGGAAGCAGAAATGCCAAACGTGCGGCGCAAAATTCGACTCTGAAACCAAGCTGATGGAACACGCGAAGGTGCACACGCTGGCTTCATCCCAACGGGCAGCTGACACCTACAGATGCGCCACGTGCGGGGCTACTTTCGCTTCGGAAGCCCACCTGGACGTGCACACACGAAAGGCCCACGTGGATTCTCTTGATCTAAATCCAGAAAGGGCACCGAAGGGGGATGAATCTGAGCTCCAATGAGGACCAACTGAAACTGAACAAAGCAAGCAACGACTTGAGGGAAGAGGTCAAAGCCGTCAATAGGGCGCTCTCATCATTTGACGATGTTCTTGAAAGAGGGAGGATCATTGATCATAATGAATGGAGGAGAGAGGCCAAGTTTGAAGCAAGGGGCATGGCAAACGCCAGGCAACCTGGCCCCGAGTGACGGGACAAAAGGAGAAGTAGGCCAGAAGCTTCTCGCTCTTGAGCTCGAGAGGCGCGAGTGGATGAGCTTCTCCTCCTGCATCGAAGAAAAGGTGGACCTGGTCGCCGCAAGCGGAAGTGCGAACGGAAGACTGAGGCATGCCTACATTCAAGTGGAGACAGGCACATTAAGAATGCGGAATAACTTCCAGTTCAATTTGCGAGCATCGAAGCTTGTCGAGAGCAGAGACTTCTACTGTGTATTGGTCCGCCTCAAGGGGGCGAGGTTTCACAGCGCCGACTTCTACATCGCTCCTAGTCTAGACCTCCGAAATGCCGTGGCAAAATGCTTCGAGTCGCCCACTTGGGAGAAGCACGGCAGCTTCAATTTCGCCTGCGACTAGGAGGAAGGTGGGAATGTTACAGGGACAGGTTCGACTTCATCGAGCCGACTTGAGATTGGAATTACTTCGTTGGAGAGGAACCAGCTGCGCGCGGGCCTTCCTGCATCGTCCCGACCTTCTCCTTAATCAGCGCCATCGCCGCCTCCAGGCGCCTACGCCCCTTCCTCTTCCAGGGTGAGCACCGCCTCGAGGTCCTTGATCTTGGTCGTGGCGACTGAATCCTGCCATGGCGCTTGGCACGACGAGATGGGCGGCTCACAGGGCTTCCTGTCGCTCGGAAGTCCTACGACTAGAAACGAAAACCTATTTCTGGGCGTACGGAACCACGGAGGGGAGCCGGGATGAGCGAAGAGAGAGATGAAGCCGAGGCTGTAGAACAGGAACGGGAAGTGGAAGCTGCCGAAGGCGTCGAACCGGCGAGTGAAGCTGATGACGAAACTATGGAAGAAGAAACCGAAGAAGAATCTGAAGAACACGAGTCAGAGCAGATAGAAGACAGAGAAATCAAAACGGCATAAGGGGACAAACACACGCGCCTTAAGCCAGCCTCTGCTTCAGAGAAATCCGATGGGGCCCGCGGTCGTGCCGCGGATGATGGGTACGATGCAAGGGAAGGGTGAGCTTCGAACCAGACTGGGCCGGCGCAGATAATCCGAAAACTAGGGCCGTGGTCACCGGAGCGGGCCCTTCACGGACATTGATCACCTGAATGGCGAACAATCGCATGTCTGATCTTCCTATCTCTACTTACGTCCCTCCCAATCTCGATTCGTTCACCCTCTGATTCGTGCGAGCTGTCAAAAATGTGCGGCAAAGATTTCTGAGGCGCCCGAACCCCTCTGAGTGTCTGATGGTCAGGTGGGTCCGATGAGTGTCGGTCTCACTTGTGTAGCTCCTCCTTTGCCCTGTTTCTCTTCTTCCTTCGGAACTCCAGCTCCACATCTATGTTCTTCTTCAGACTCCCGTGGTCCACTACCCTTGCGTGCATCCCCTCCTCAATTCGGTGCTCTTTCATGTATCTCCTGGCCTCCCTAGCTGAGTGGAACGCAGGGCTGCTGGTAGTCCAGCCGGATTCGACATCCCACTCCTCGACGAAGACTGTTGCCTGCCTCTCCCTCAACTGTGGTGTCCGCCCTCCTCTTCCTTCTCACGGTGCTCCATATCGGCTAATCCAGTTCCAACTAGAGTATTAGAGTTTGTCAATCCCTCTCTCGGGGTCCTCCCGCTATGACTTTACGCCGCTCGGCCGCCAGCCTCGTCTTCCTTTCTGCAGCATGGTCCAACGAACCGGTGCCTACGATAAGCCCGGCGGTCCAGTCAGCTGATGAGCTGCCAGCCCATCGGAGGCATGCCGCCCGTATCGATTACCATCTGGTCGGGCCACTCACCCGGAAGCCCTGAGCTTCGCGGAGGGGGGCGTCCCCGCCCCTCCCGTGGCTGCCGGGACCCCCTCCCCGCCCCCCATGCTTTCATAGTCGCGTTGTATCTTAGGGCCTATCATGACGAACCCGAAGAAGATCGCCATGACGAAAGCCGCCACCGAGTACCACCCCCAGGCCGGGGCGAAAGACAACAGCTCGAAGCTGGCCGGCCCGACAGCAGCGGCCGTGGACCTTCCTGAAGAAGTCGCGGCGTAGTAGTACCCCTGGTATGTCCCTCTGTTCCCCGACCTCGAGAAAAGCGCGATCACAGTCTGCGAAGGGACCGTCGCCATGATCTCCCCGAGCGTCAGCACCACCATTACCGCTTCGTACTGGATGAACCCGGTGGAGAGCCCGGCCATCAGGAAGCTGGCGACGAGCAGGAGCGGGGAGAGGAGGAGAGGGAACACCAAGGTCCGCGCCTTCTGGACCATGTTGATGAGAGGGAGCTGGAGCAGTACGATGACGCCGCCGTTCGTCGCGAAAAGATATCCTATCTCCGTGTTGGTGAAGTGCAGGAAGTACGCCACATAGAGGGCCAGGGGCTGGATTTCGTATCCTACTGCGAAGTACAGGCCCGCAGCCAGGAGCAGAAAGCTGATGACGTTCCTGTCCTTGCTCCACGACAGCAGCCGCCTCGACGGCCCTTCGCGCGCGTCCGGGGACGCCCTGACCCCTCCAGCAATCCGGAAGGCCGTGAGCAGTATCACCGGGACGACCATGACCGCACTGATGAAGAAGACTGTCGCGTAGCCGAAGGCGTCGGTGATAGGCCCTCCCAGCGCCGGTCCGATGGCGAAGCCGAGGTTCCCGCCTATAGTCAGCAGGTTGTACCCAGCACGGATCTGGCTGGCCGGCTGGCCGGCGATGATCGACCCGGTGGCAGGGTTCGAGAACCCCCTCAAGAATGAGAACATGGGGTACAGGACAAAGAAGTAGACGGCGGGCGAGTTGTCAAGGACCATGAAACCGAGGGATACCGACGTGGCGATCGAGGTGAAGTATCCGGCCAGCATCACCTTCCTCGGGCCGACGGCATCTGTCAGCCTCCCCCCGACCAGTTGGCTAGACAGTGACAGGACCCCGGCAGCGAAGTACACGGCCCCGGTGGCTGCCAGGTCGATCCCTCTGACCTCCAGCAAGTAGAGGCCGAAGAATGGCATCGCCATGGAGAAGCCGAACGAGTTCAGCGTCCGGATGGCAAAGAGTGTCCAAGCTTCCCCTTGGAGGCCCCTGAGCCCGTCGAGCCCGTATCTTGAAGAAAAGGACAAACCGCGCGCCGCTTCCAAACCCGGCTGGGCCGGGTCCTACTGTCTGAAGCCTAGCCCAGCAGAATCCATCTTCCTTACGCAATCGCCGCAGCGGAGTCCCCGCGGGGTACGGTAGAGCCTGACCTTGGCCCCGCACCTGGGGCACTCCTTGTACTGCCCCTTGGACTGGAGAGCTGGTTCCTCCATTGAGCCGCCCCCCTGAGCGCCCTCTTCTTATCCGCTACTGAAGGGCGCCTTCCTTGTCTTAAATACAGGGCCGGAGCCGCTCCGCCAAGTGTCAGAACATCCGTCGGGAAGTGCCCGCAGTTGAGCAGCTTCGAGGCCTTCCCCCTTAGCCCTTCCATAAGGAAGGGGGTGGCCTCCTCGGGGTACGTCAGGCCATTCCCCATTCAGGCTCAGACCATAGGCCCCCTCTTGGAGAGGAGGAACCTCATAGGACAGGCCAAGGCAGGCTCAGGGAAGACGCTCGCCTTCGGAATACCCATGGTGCAGTCCATCGACACCTCTATGTCGAAGGTGCAGGGGCTGGTGCTCGCGCCAACCAGGGAGCTCGCGGTGCAGATAACCCTCGAACTCCAGAAGATAGGGTCATTCACGTCCGTGAGGGTGGTTACAGTCTACGGAGGGCAGTCGATGAACGTGCAGCTGGATGCCCTCAGAAGAGGCGCCCACATAGTGGTGGGGACGCCGGGGAGGACCATCGACCACATCAAGCGGGGGACCCTCAGGCTGGACTCGGTCAGGTTCGTGGTCATCGACGAAGCAGACGTGATGCTCGACATGGGCTTCATCGACGACGTCGACTTCATACTCGACAAGACCCCGCCCAATAGGCAGACGGCCCTGTTCTCTGCGACGATGCCCAGGTCAATAGTCCAGCTCTCCCAGAAGTACGTCCCTGACCCCGCCAAAGTGATGGTCGACCAGAACGAGCCCTCGGCAGAGACCCTGGAGCAGTTCTACGCCAGGGTGGAGAGGGACAAGAAGCTCGGGTTGCTCCTCGACATCCTCGAGAAGGAGAACCGCAAGAGCGCCGTCGTGTTCTGCAGGACGAGGTACGGCACCATCAGGCTGGCCAGGGAGCTCGAGAGGCGCTTCCTAAGCGTCGCTTCACTGCACGGTGACCTCTCCCAGAAGCAGCGGGACCACTCAATGGGGCTCTTCAGGGCGGGGAAGGCAGACGTGCTGGTGGCCACCGACGTCGCGAGCAGGGGCATCGACGTCCGCCAGGTGGATTGCGTCATCAACTACGACGTCCCCGAGGACCCTACCGTGTACTTCCACCGGGTTGGGCGGACGGCGAGGGCGGGGGACAAGGGCCGGTCTTACACATTCGTCAGTTGGGACGAGGAGGGGGACTTCGCGCGCATCGCCGCACTAGCCAGGGCGCCCATCAACCCGCTGCGCGAGGAAGACGCCAGAAAGAGGCCCAGACCTTCGCTCTCATCCAGCGGCGCGAGGCCATGGAGGCACGGCAGCAACGAGAGGCACCGGGGCCGGCCCAGCCGCTGGCGGCGATATCGTTAATATCATCCGAATGACGGCATGCGATGAAACGCGTTGGGAAAGAGAAAGGTCCTGAGCGAGGCTAATCTGAAGGAGCTCGTCATGCCCCAGCAGGGGGAGATACTCGGCAGGGCCATAAAGATGACAGGGGGGGACCAGGTGATCGTGAAGTGCGCTGACGGGGTCACGAGGATGTGCAGGATCAGGGGGAAGCTGAAGCGGAGGATGTGGATACGCGAGGGGGACATCGTCCTTGTCGCCCCCTGGGACTTCGACAACAGCAAGGCAGACATACTCTGGCGGTACATCCAGGCCCACACCCAGTGGCTCGACACCAACGGGTACCTGAAGGGCATCTAGACCGAGAACCTTAACGTTCCGGCCCCGAGAAGCCGCCATGGAAGAAGGCCCTGGTTTCGACGTCATCGTGGTGGGAGCGGGCCTATCGTCTCTCGCGCACTTCCTAGAGCGGCCGATGGGACCGAAGGGAAAACTCTTCGGCAAACTCCGACTTCCTTTCCCTGGTAACAGGCGAGTGGAGGAGCTCCCTCTCGAAGACTATGTGCGCCAGGGTGAGGAGGTTCGTCTCGGGGCTCTCGCCTGACCTCCTCAACCGAAGGGCGGTGTTCGGCGTCCGCAGCTCGGTGGTCGGCAGGTCTGGCTTCGTCCCCGAGGCGCTCGTCTTCAAGGAGGAGCGCTCCCTTTGCACAGTCAACTACAACTCCCCAGGGGCCAGCGGAGCCCCCGCCTTCTCAGCCATGGGAGTGAAGGAGTTGCAGGACGGCGGCTACCTCGACGGGCTTCGGCCCGGATGCCTGGGTGGGACCTCGCTGCTGTCTCAGGGCTCGGGGGAAAGGTGACAAAGAAACCCCTGGCGCGGCCTTCTGCGCACACAGATGTCTCCCCTAGCGGTACCGCTTCCGGTAGCTGGCGAATGTCAACAGGTCGTAGCAGACCTTGGCGACCCCTCCGGCGAAGGGGAGCGCCGAGACCGCTCCCAACCCGAGGAAGACCGCAGAGGCGGGACCGCCTACGAACGAGCCGGCGCTCCGCAGGGTGTTGGTGACGGCGTACGCCTGGACCCTCTCCCCTTTCTGGAACATCTCGGTCATCAGCGCCTGTCTCGTGGGGACGTCCATCTGAGACATCGTCTGGCGGAGGAAGAGGAAAAGGAGGGCGAGTGGGAGCGTCCCCGCGAGCCCCATGAGTATGAGCAGGGCGTTCGAGACCATGTGGGTGTAGACCATGGTCCTAAGGTTGCCGATCCGAGTCGCAATCACCGCTGCGCCGTAGGTGGACGCGGCCGTGACAAGGCTCGCGACGAAGAATATGGCGCCAAGGGACTCAAGCTGGAGGCCGTAGGTCGAGCTGAACCATATCGAAAGGAGGTATGTCGTCACGAACACGCCGCCGAAGGAGTCCAAGGAGAACAGCCCGGATAGCTTCAGGAGTTCTTTTCTCGCCTGTGGGCTGAGGTTGGCGAGCCCCGGTCTCACGGCCCTCCCCGCGTCGAGGGCGCCCAGCCTGCTGTAGACGGCGAACAGGATGACACCTACCACCGCGAAGCCTGCGAACACCACGTGGAAAGCCGCGGCGCTGTCCCTGAATATCCCCGGTCCTGAGGACGCCAGCTGGCCCAGAGCGGCCGCCGAGTACCCTATCATGTTGTATCTTCCGAACGCCTTTACGCTGGATCCTTCCCCGCTCAGGTCAGGGATGACCCCTGCCTCTATCGACTGGAAGGGTCCGGCCTCGGTTCCAGAGCTGCTGATGTTCCCCGCCAAGCAGGCCAGGAGTATCGCCGCGGCAGCCTCGTCGACCGCCAGCACTGCTCCTGCTGCGACCATGAAGAGGCTGAACATCTGCAGCAGCCTCCTCCTCCCGACACTGGCGTCGAGGTAGGTCACAGCCAGGTTGGACGCCGCGTTCCCTGCCAGGATGGCCACCAGCACCAGCCCTTGAAAGAAGGGACCGTATCCGATGGACCTGAGGTAGAAAGGGAGGGAGATGCTCAGCAGCCCTGAAACGAACACCCTCACTCCCTTGGCGACATAGACGGGGAGCGGTCCCCGGCCCCGAGGCCGTCTGTCACTCAATCCGAGCGCGCCGGGTTCTCTGGCTTCGCCGTCCCGTCGAGCCTGACTTCCCAGCACAGGCTGGAGGGATATGGAGAGACCTGAAGCCCTACGCCTCCGCGACCGCGGGCGCCACGCTCCTCTGTCCCCCTGGCAGAGGCTGTCATGACCTCCTCGGCCCCTCCCCAGTCCGCCCGCTCCACCCGGGGGCCCCCCTCCGGGCACCTAGGCTCTCCCCGCGCCGCCCGCTGCAGGCGAAGACGACCCCCCCAGTAAGCCGGTCCGACTCTACTTCGACAAATCCGTTGGACTTCATCGCCTCGACCATGTCCAGGTCCCATGTGGTGTTCTCAATTATCTGAGGGAGCCTGTCGAACGTGAACGCCTCCTCTCTCCTCACGAGCCCCAGCGCCACGCCTACCAGTCGCAGTCCGCACCTGATGTAAATCTCAAGAAAAGGGGCGAGCGGTCCCCTCGGCTTGGCGAAGTCGTAAAGCACCACGGCCGCCCCTGGCTTGGCCACCCTCGCGACCTCCTCCGCGAACTTCTCCACGTCGACGTACTTAGGGACGTAGCAGCTGACTACGGAATCAAATGACCTGTCCGGGAACGGGAGGAACTCCGCGTCCCCGTTCAGCACAAGGTCGACGTTCGGCACCCCCTTCTCCACTGCGACCCTTATCATCTCCGGAGCCAGGTCGAGGGCGATGAACCTGCACTTCTTCGTCGCGAGGAACTCCTCTAGGACCAGGGTCCCGCTCCCGACGTCGAGCACGAGGTCGCCCCTCCCTGCCTTGAGCCTGCGGGCTACCCAGCACTTCCACCGCCTGTCCTGGAACAGGGTGGCATAGTCCAGGGCCTTCTCATAGGACCCGGCCAGCCCGGCGAATATCTTCGACGACGCCAGCTTCATCTCATCGCCAGACGCGCGCACACCCCTCACGGCCAACGGGCGGGACTACGTCCCCTCTTATCCCCTTTGGGTACGTGCCCACGAGAAACGGTCAATAGTGCCAGGTGCGCGCTAGAGCCCCTTGGGCCAGTCCGGGGGCGAGGATACGCGCGAGCGGGAGTGGTACGTGCCGAAGGTGGGCCCCAGGCGCTTCAGGCTCCTCGTAGGACTCAGCTTCTACCCGTACTCGTTCATGAATGCCAGCTACGTCCTCATCGGGTCGCTCGTCGCCCCGGACGTCCACTTCGAGAGGATGGCTCTCCTGGCTGTGGTCTATCTCCTCGCGGTAGGCGTCTCGGCTCACTCCTTCGACGCCATGTCACCCAACAGGCCATGGGGGGGCTTCCTTTCGCGGAGGCAGCTCGCGGTGCTGGCTGTGGCGGCCCTGGTCCCCGCTCTGGGGCTGGGCCTCTACCTGGCCCTGGCCTACGCCCCGCTGCTACTCCTGGTGGGTGGGTTGGAGCTCTTCTTCTTGTTCACCTACAACCTCGAGCTCTTCGGCGGGATGTTCCACACGGACTTCTGGTTCGCGGCCTCCTGGGGTTTCCTCCCTGTCATCGCAGGGTTCGTGGTCCAGACAGACGGCCTGAGCCTCGCCTCCCTCGGGGCCGGACTCTTCGGCTTCTTCACCGCTTACGTCGAGATCAGCGCTTCTAGGCCATACAAGGCGATCAAGCGGGAGCAGAGAAGCGCATCTCCGCTCGCCTCCAAGTTCGAGGCAATATTGAAGGGGGTGGTATTGACGGTGATATCCACGGCAGCGTTCCTGCTGGCCATGGCGCTCCATGGCTGACCGCATCCGGCGGGGAGACGATCGGCCAAACCCCCGTCCCGAGGCAGAGGCTATGAGTACGCCTCGAAGCCCTTCCCGAGGGCGCCCAGCGCGAGCTTCTGCTCCATGATCTCGTTGGCCCCTTCGTATATCATTGTGACCCTGGTGTCCGCGAAGTGCCTCGCTGGCCTGTTCTCGAGAGAGTAGCCGTTCCCCCCGAATATCTGCACCGTCCTGTTGGCGGCGTCGAAGGACGCATTGGCCGCGAAGTACTTCGCCCGGGCGCATGCCAGGTCCGTGGCGTCCCTAAGCTCGACGCTGCGGGGGTTCTCCTCGTACTTCTGCTTGACGTATGCAGCCTTTAGGAGGAGCAGCCTAGCCGCCTCCAGGTTCGTGGCAATCAACCCGATGTGCCTCTGGACCAGCTGGTGCTTGCCTATCACCTTCCCGTGCTGGAACCTCACCCCGGCGTACTTCACCGCCTCGTCGAGGCAGTCCTGCATGACCCCTACGCAGCCGGCGGCCACGCTCAGCCTGCCATTCATCAGCCCGGAAAGGGCGACGGACATCCCCTTCCCTGGTGGACCCAGGACGTCCTCCTTGGAGACCTCGACCTTGTCGAGGTACAGGGTGGAGGTGTCGGCCGTGGGGAGCCCGAGTTTGTGTGGTATGAGCTCAGCCTTGAACCCTGAGCTCGCGGTGTCTACTATGAACCCGTACATCCCATCCCTCTTCCCCTTGGGGTAGGCGAAGACCAGTACGTATTTCGAAGACGAGCCCAACGAGATCCACATCTTCTGACCGGAGATCTGGTACCTCCCTCCCTTCTCCTCGAATGAGGTGGTGAGGGAAGCGGGGTCGCTCCCTGCGTTCGGCTCCGTTAGCCCAAAGGCGAGTATGGCGTCACCCTTGGTGGCAGGGGTGAGTATGCGGGCCTTCTGCTCCTCGGTCCCCCAATGCTGGACAGTCATCTGACCGAGCGCCATGTGCACGGAGAAGAACGTCCTCACCCCGGTCCCTTCCCTTCCTATCCTCTCGATGGCCAGGGCATAGGTCACCATGTCCGCCCCCTGGCCGTCCCCGTACTTCCTGGAGACCGGGAGGCCCAGGAGGTGCGCCCTGGCGAAGAACGGCCTGATCTGGTCGTTGACCCTGTGCTCAAGGTAGTACCTGTCTTCGATCGGCCTGAACTCCTTGCACGCCCTGTCGACCTGCTCCAGGATCATCGACTGCTCTTCCGAGACATCGAAGTTCATCTTCGAGAGTTTCACGAACTCGTCCTGCTCAGGCATCTAATCCTTCCACCTCTCCTTGCTGACGCGGCTTCTCACATGCTCCACTATCTCCTCAAACGAGCTTCCAGGGCCGTACAAACCCGTTATCCCTAACCTCCGCAGCTTCGGTTTGTCCTCCTCTGGGATTATGCCCCCTCCGACCACGACGATTCTCTCGCCTCCTTTCTTTTCCAGGAACTTCTTCACTTTCGGGAAGGTCGTCATGTGAGCGCCGTTGAGGAGAGACAGGGCCACCACGTCTACGTCCTCGTCCACCGCCATCTGGGCGACCTGCTCCGGGGACGGCAGCAGCCCGCTGTAGATCACCTCCATCCCCGCGTCCCTGAACGCCCGGGCGAGGACCAGGGCGCCCCTGTCATGGCCGTCGAGCCCGGGTTTGGCGACCAGTATCCTGATCTTCTTCTGGAGGGCCGCGGCTTTCCTCGGCAAGCTGGTTTTCACGTGACCGAAGGGATTCAAAACCTTTTGCAGCTCCGCCCTCCCGGGCGGGCGGCTCTCAGCTGGGTCCCCTGCGCCTCCTATAGCAGCATGGGTTCTTTGTATGAGCCCCAGACCTTCCGGCCGACTCCCATCACCTCTCCGAGGGTCGCGTAGCGCATCACCGCCCCCAGCATCGGGTACATGGCGTTCGCGTCGTCGTTTTCGAATGCCTTCTCCAACTTCGCCAGGGCTGCCCTCACCTTGGCCTCGTCCCTCTCCCTCTTGACCGCGGCAAGGCGCTTCGCCTGCGCCCTCTGGGCCCGGAAGTCTATCTTCAGCGTGTCTATTGGCTCCTTCTCCAGTTTCGCGTACTTGTTCACCCCTACCACCAGGTCCTTCCCCTCCTCGACCCTCTTGGACAGCCTGTAGGAGTTCTCCGCTATCTCGCGCTGGAGGTAACCGGTCTTGACAGCCTTCAGGAGCCCCCCTGCCGCATCTATCCTGTCGAAGTACCTGTACGCATCCTCCTCCAGCTGCTCCGTGAGCCACTCGACATAGTATGAGCCCCCGAGCGGGTCGATCACCTTGGGCACCCCGGTCTCCTCGGCGATGACCTGCTGGGTCCGAAGCGCCACCTCCGCGGCCTGCTCGGTGGGGAGCGCCCAGGCCTCGTCGTAGGAGTTGGTGTGCAGGGACTGAGTCCCTCCCAGGACCGCCGCCAGCGCTTCGATGGCCGTCCTCACGACGTTGTTGAGCGGCTGCTGCCAGGTCAAGGACGCGCCAGACGTCTGCGTATGGAACCTCATGTGCAGGCTCCTCTCGTCTTTCACGCCATACTTCTCCCTGAGGACGGTCGCCCATATCCTCCTCGCCGCCCTGAACTTTGCTATCTCCTCGAAGAAGTCCATGGTCGAGTTGAAGAAGAAGCTCAGGCGCGGGGCGAACTGCTCCACCTTCAGCCCGGCCTCCAAGCCGAGGTCCACGTACCCGAACCCGTCTGCGAGCGTGAATGCCAGTTCTTGGACGGCGCTGGAGCCCGCTTCCCTGATGTGGTAGCCGCTGATACTGATGTAGTTCCAGAGTGGCATCTCCTTGGTGGCGAACACCATCAGGTCCCTGACGAGCCTTAGGTGAGCCTCTGGGGGGTAGGCCCACTCCTTCTGTGCGATGTACTCTTTGAGCATGTCCGCCTGTACCGTCCCCCTGAGCCGGGACATAGGGACCCCCTGCTTCTTTGCCACCCCTGCGTACATGGCAGTGAGGACCGTGGCCGGCGCGTTGATTGTCATCGACGTGCTGACCTCCCCGAGGGGGATGCCGCGGAAGATCACTTCCATGTCCCTGAGCGACGAGACGTTGACCCCGCACCTCCCCACCTCGCCGTGCGCCCTCTCATGGTCGCAGTCGTAGCCGTAGAGGGTGGGCATGTCGAAGGCGATGCTGAGCCCTGTCTCCCCGTGGTCGAGCAGCATCTTCAGCCTCCTGTTGGTGTCCTCCGGGGTGCCGAACCCTGAGAACATCCTCATGGTCCAGAGCCGCCCTCTGTACATGTCCGGATAGACCCCCCTGAGGAATGGGTAGACTCCAGGGAACCCCTGACTGGAGTAGTCAGCGTCGGCAACGTCGGCCGGTGTGTATAGCGGTTTGACAGGTATCCCGGACGCCGTCTGGACCTCTCTCCCTCCCTCCGGGCGATCGTCTGTCCACTCTTTGTAGACCGTCTTCTCCCACTGCTTCACCCCCTCTCTGACCTGTTCCATCGCTTTGGCGTCGTAGAGGGTCCCCTTTCTCGAGCGCCCCTCGGCCACGGACCTCGCCTTCTTACCCCAGTAGGGGTCCTTCCCTCCTCTCAGCATGGCAGGTGGGACCGCCCGCCGCCCAGAGATAAAGAATCCCCTTCGAACCGATAAAAGTGCCCCGGCCGACGGAGCTGCCACGGCATCAAAATACGCGAAGCTCGCTGCGGCCGTCCGGAGGGGAGACAGAGCCGCTCTCGCGAAGGCGATCACCGTGGCGGAAGACGACCCGGAGCGCGCCTCAGAGATTCTGGCGCGGCTGGGCGTCCCAGGCAGGGCGTTCGTGGTCGGCGTCACGGGCCCGCCCGGGACAGGCAAGAGCACCCTAGTGGACCGCCTCATCGAGTCATACCGCACCCTGGGGCTCAGAGTGGGGGTCGTCGCCGTGGACCCCAGCAGCCCGTTCACCGGCGGCGCGCTCCTCGGGGACAGGATACGGATGACGAAGCATACCGGAGACATGGGGGTGTTCATTCGCAGCATGGCGTCCAGAGGTTGGACCGGTGGTCTGTCCAGAGCCACGTCCCAGGCCATCAGGCTGATGGACGCGGCAGGGTTCGACATCGTGTTCCTCGAGACGGTAGGCATAGGCCAGTCGGACATCGAGGTCATCGGAGTCTCCCATGCTGTCGTGGTGGTCATCATGCCCGGGCTAGGCGACGGGGTCCAGGCTTCGAAGGCCGGGCTGATGGAAGTGGGAGACGTCTACGTGGTGAACAAGGCGGAGCTCGAGGGGGCCGACGCCATGGTCGTGAACCTCCTTTCGCTCTTCCGCGGCGGGGCCCGCTCCCCGCCAGTGCTGAAGGTCTCAGCCCTCTCGGGTGAAGGGGTCGAGGCCCTTCAGAGCACCATAGACGTGGCCAGGTCAAAGTTCGCATCTGGGGACTCCGGGCTCAGGTTGAGGGGGATCCGCGGGATGATAGTCGAGACAGCCCGGGGGGCGGTCCTGGCCAAGCTCGCTTCGGTCTCCGAGGCCAAGGCCGGGAAGCTGGCGGAGCAGGTCATGGCAGGGAGGCTGAGCGTCGAAGCCGCCGCCGAGCGCCTGGCCCGCTAGGGCTCTCTTTCGCCGATCGGCTTGTAGGTCAACCCAGTCGGCCCGACGTAAGTCGAGTCAGGTCGGATCAGCTTGTTCTCCTCCGTCTGCTCGTTATAGTGGGCCATCCAGCCGAAGACCCTGCTCGCCGCGAAGATAGGGGTGTAGAGGGGAATCTCGATCCCAAGCAGGTAGAATATAGGGGCCGCGTAGTAGTCCAGGTTCGGAGGTATCCTCTTCCTCTCCCACATCTCCATCTCGACCGCATCGCAGACCCTGTAGATGCCGTCGTCTCCCCCGCGCTTCTGGACCATCTCCCTAAGGTACTGCTTGCACAGCCTTGCCCGGGGGTCGAATTTCTTGTAGACCCTGTGACCGAACCCCATCAGCTTCTTCCCCTGTTTGACTGCAGAGCCCACGAACTCCTTTGCGTTGCCGGGGTCATCGACCTGCAGGAGCATGTCCATGGCGGCCTCGTTGGCCCCGCCATGGAGCGGCCCCTTCAGCGAAGCCAGACCTGCCGAGGCGGCGGCGTAGGGATCTGCAAGCGTCGACGCCACGACCCTGACCGTGAATGTCGACGCGTTCATGTCGTGCTCCATGTAGAAAATCAACACACGCTCGAAGACCCATCGCTCGAACTTGGTCGCCTCTCTCGGAGTCAGCATCGAAAGGAGGGCGTCTGCGAACCCCTGCCCTTCCCCGGGGAGCCTGGGCGCCCCCCCTGCGGGGACCCTGCGGCTGTTGGCCGCCAGGACAGCCATCTTTGACTCGATGGAGCGCTGCCGCCTGGGCCCGGACCTCTCCGGGTCGATGCTCCCGAGGGCAGATACGCCGGTCCGTATGACGTCGATGGGGTGTGACCCGGGGCCGAGCGACCTCATGATCCCGAAGACCTCGGCGTCCACCTTGGAGAGGGCGGCGAGGCCGGCTGCGAAGTTCCTCAACTCGCCGTGCGTGGGAAGTTTCCCGTTGAGCACAAGGTAAGCCGTCTCCTCGAAGGTCGCCTTGGCCGCCAGCTCGCCTATAGGATACCCTCTGTAGACGAGGCCCCCGTCGGGGCTGCTCTTCGAAATGCGGGTGTCGCTGACAGACACACCGGCCAGGCCTCTAGGCGCCTTGATGGTCTCCCCCGGCTCGGTCATCTTCTTCGCCCCATCAGTTCCCTCGCCGCCTTCATTGCCTTCCCGTCGGCCTCCTCAAACCTGTAGTAGTCGATAAGGTCGTAGAACTCTTGCCTGGACATGAGCGAGTCCAACATGCCCTTCTGCGTCCCACTCTCCCTCAGGCCCATGAATGCGACCTTCACGGCCTTCATCGCCGCCCTGAAGGCGGTCACCGGGAAGATGACCACGTTGTATCCCATAGCTTGGAACTCCGCAGCAGAAAGGTATGGCGTCTTGCCGAACTCTGTCATGTTGGCCATGAGCGGTACTCTGACCTTCTGCCTCATCTCTTTGAATTCCTCCTTGCTCTCCAGGGCCTCGGGGAATATCATGTCGGCCCCCGCGTCCGCGTAGGCAGCAGCCCTCTCCACAGCGCCCTCCATCCCCTCCACGCCCCTCGCGTCTGTCCTGGCGATGACCATCAGCCTCCCGCCTGCCGCCTCCTTGGCAGAAACTAGCTTCTTCACCATCTCGTCGGCGTCCACCAGCTCCTTCCCATCGAGGTGCCCACAGCGCTTCGGGAGGACCTGGTCTTCGATGTGGATCGCGGCTACCCCGGCGGTCACCATCTCCTCGACGGTCCGTGCGACGTTGAGCGCTTCGCCGAACCCCGTGTCCGCGTCAACAATGAGCGGGACTGAGACCCTTGATGTGATCTGGCGCGATGCCTGCGCCACCTCGCTGAGGGTGGTTATCCCGAGGTCCGGGAGCGCCAGAAGGTTCGAGAACCCGGCCCCCGAGAAGTATATCGCCCTGAACCCTGACTTCTCAGCGAGCTTGGCGACGGCCGGGCTGAACACCCCCGGTGCCACCACCGTCCTCTTACCAGAAACCAACCTCCTCAGGCTGTCCGCTTGCGACGGCATCTCCTGATCACCCACCACGCTTCTGCGACCTCCTTTAGAGTTTCGGCGCCAGTGTTAAATCCGCCCGCCGGCGCGTCCGAGCTGTGCTGGGATTCACCGCCCACGACGCCCCTTACGACGTCGTGCTGGTCCACGGCGCTGGTGGCAACAACCTCCTTTGGCGGAGGACCATGCAGTATCTCTCGGGCGGGTCGAAAGCGTTCGCCGTCAACCTCCCTGGCCACCCAGCCGGAGAGATCACGTGCAGGAACATAGACAACTACGTCGAGTCCCTGCATGGGTTCATAGCCGAGAGCGGCCTCGAGAGGCCCGCTGTCTGCGGCCACTCCATGGGGGGCGCCATAGCCATGGCGCACGCCATCGCGCACCCGGACGACCTAGGCGGTCTGGTCCTGGTGAGCACTGGGGCCAAGCTCGAAGTGAACCGGAAGATCCTGGAAGGGTTGAAGGCCAGGCCCATGGACACCATCGAGAGGGTGATAACCCCCTGGAGCTTCAACGCGATTGACCTCGGGCTGGGGAGGGAAGCCCGGACCGCGCTCTCGATATCCAACTTGCCCGTCTTCCTCAACGACTATCTCGCATGCGAGGGGTTCGACGTCCGCTCCCGTCTGTCGAAGATCTCCGCCAGGACCCTCGTCGTCTGCGGAGACAAGGACAGGATGACACCCCCCAGCTTGTCCCGGTACCTCAGCGCGAACATACCCGGGTCCGAGCTGCGATTAGTGGAGGACTCGGGGCACATGCTCCCGCTGGAGAAGCCCGGCGCCCTGGGCCTGATCCTGCAGGCCTTCCTCTCGACGCTCAGTCGGTGAACTCTTCGCCGCCGCGCGCTATCCTCGTCATCTCCCCCACGAGGGCTATCATCCCCTCCTGTGTGGTGGACGAGACCGGGTAGAGGTCCGTACCGAAGGAGAGCCGTCTTATGCTCCTGAAAAGCTCTGAGTAGAGCGAATACTGCTCGCCGTCTTTGGTCGCTGAAAGCGCGTCTTCGAAGATCTTGGTGTCCTTGCTCCATTCGGTGATGCGCTTCACGCCGTCTCTGGCTATGTCCCTCTTCGTCAGGACTGTTATCTTTGGGACCTTCAGTCTGAGCCCCACCGACGCCGAGAGGAGTGCCAGAGACAGGAAATTGGATGGGGTGCTCGCCAGGAGTGGGTCTAGGAGGAAGAGCAGGACCTTCGAGTCTGCCCTCGTCTCACCCACTATGAACTCCCCGCTCTCCCTGAAGGCGAAGAGCTCAGTCTGTCCCGGGGTGTCCACTATCACGTTCTCGGCCCTGAACGAGTCGATCTCGTCCTGAATCTCGGCGAGCTTCGTCGCGGTGAGGTCCGCCGCCATTATCAGGGCCCCGTTGGGGCCGAGGCCGTAATCCTGCATCACCTCCTGGAGGCGGACCTTGTCCCGCACGTCCACATCGGGGTCGTAAGGGAGTTCGACCACTCCGGGGTCTAGGTTGACCGCAATGGCGTCCTCGCCTCTGTTGACGTACCAGTTCTTCAGGGCACCGGTGAGGAGGGATTTCCCTGACCCCGCCGTCCCCGTTACGAAAGTGACTTCCATGGACTATCCCTAGGCCGAGCTCTCCACAGCGCCGACGGTCCCACCCAGGGCCGCCACCGCCGCCTTCAACTCAAGCATGATCGTCTCCCCCTCTTGGTCGACCTTATCCCGGTCTGCACCCGCCACGACTACGTCGATCAGGATTCGCGAAACCCCCTCAGCCGCTCCCCTTGGATGCGACTTTATGTACGCCCCTGGGTGCCTCTTCACCTCTGTTGCGAGGGCTGGAGCCAGAGCTGACTCCGGGACCCCTAGGAGGCGCATCGTGACGTTCCTCCTGTATATGACGCCCACCTTCCCTCTGATCTCGGGTTCGACCGACCTCCTGAATATCCACCGCATCTCTACGGGGACTCCGGGGAGGCAGAAGATCACCGTCCTCCCTGCGACCAGCCTCACTCCTGGCGCGGTCCCAGCCTCGTTCTTCAGGGGCGCCGACCCTGCCGGGAGGGTTGCCATCTTCTTTCTTGGAGGCGTCATCTCAGGCTCAGCCATCCCGCGGGCTGCGTAGTGCGCCCTGATGAGCCGGAGAGCTTCCTCGCTCGGCGCGAGCCGAAGGCGCAGGGCTCGGGCAACCCCCTTGAGCGTCATGTCGTCAGGGGTCGGCCCCAGGCCCCCGACGACCACAAGAAAGTCAGGCGTGCGACGGGTTATGGCCAGGAGGGCGGCGCCTATCTCGTCCAGGTCGTCGTCCACGGTCGTTATCTCTTTGATCATCGAACCCATCTTCGCCAGTCGCCTGCCAATCCAAAAGGCGTTGGAGTTCATCGTCTTCCCGATGAGCAGCTCCTTCCCAACGGCAAGCATCTCGACCCTGACCAAGGCGCCTCTCCCCGGCCGGCAGGCCTTAAAACGGGTGCAGAGGTCGCCACCCCATGGCGAAGCGGCTGCCGAAGATCGTCCTCGGCGCCGGGACCCTGGTCCACAAGGGGGGCCGTCTCCTGGTGGTGAAGAGGGCCCAAGCGCCCAACCGCGGCCTCTGGGCCTTCCCAGGCGGGAAGGTCGAAGAAGGCGAGACGCCAATGCAGACGGCTGTAAGAGAGACCAAGGAGGAGGTGGGGTTGGACGTCGAGATAGAGGGCGTGTTCGACGTGGTCACTTACATGCCCGCCGAGTTTGGAAGGGGGGATTGGAAGGAGGTCGTCCTGGTCGACTACCTCGCGAAACCGACCAAGGGGCGCGTCAGGTTGAACCCAGAGTCGTCAGCCTATAGGTGGGTCCTCCCTGAAGAGCTGCTGCGTCTCGACACCACCCCGCAGATGAGGGCTTGCGCCGAGAAGTTCGCCAAGATAGGGCGAGGCCTACCGCCAGGCCGCCTTGGCGTCCCCTCTCCGGAAGCTTTGTAGTCTATTTCTCCTTGTTACCGCTGAGCCACCACTCGAGGTAGTCCGCCTGCTGCCTCGACCTCTTGCGCCTTTCGTCTTCTTCAGGCATCTTAGCCTTGAACCTGGCGTCAGACAGCTGGTCTCTGGTGAGGAACGCGCCGCACTTCTTGCACCCGAATCTCTTGGTGGGGGCGTCATACAGGAGTATTCCTACATGGCATTCAGGACAAATCTGGTCCAAACAAGACTCGCTGTCCTTTATCATCAGCGTGTCCTTAACGGTTTCTATGTCCGCCTATCTCCGCCGTAACTCGTTAAATAGAGACTGAGGCTGAGCCGTCCCGAGTTACAAGTGGCAGAAACGGTGGTGCTGCCAGGGCCTGCTTCAGAAGACTTGGGGCGTTCTATAGCAGAGAAGCTCTCCCTCCCCCTGCTAGGGGCCGAGTTCAGGGTCTTCCCCGACGGCGAGTCGAAGTTCACGGTAAGCGACAAGGTCTCGGGGAAGAACATCCTCCTGGTCCAGTCCACCCACCACCCGGCGGACCATCACCTCTTCCAGTTGCTCCTCGCCTCCCATCACCTCAGCGAGGAAGGGGCGAAGATCACCGCCGTGGTCCCGTATCTGGCCTATGCGCGGCAGGACAAGCAGTTCCTCCCGGGGGAGGGGGTGACCCTTGGGTTCGTGGCCCACCTGATGCGCTCCGCCGGGGTCCGCAGATTGGTCACCGTGGACATCCACTCTGCGGAGGGGCTGGCTCTCTTCTCCTTCCCCACCTACAGTGTGTCAGCCATCCCGAGCCTGGTTGAGTATGTGAGGGAGAAGGTCTCCCCAACGGATCCCGTGGTCATCTCCCCAGACTTCGGAGGGTCCAAGCGGACCGAAGCCTTCGCAGCGCTCTACGGGGCTCCTTTCCTCCAACTGGCCAAGACGAGGGACAGGGTGAGCGGAGAGGTCACCGTCGCGGACTCTAAGCTCGAGGTGAAGGGGAAGGACGTCGTGATAGTCGACGACATCATAAGCACAGGAGGGACCGTCAGGGCGGCGGCCGAGACGGTGATGAGCCAGGGGGCCAGGCGGGCAATCGCGGTCTGCGTCCACGGGCTCTTCGTCGGAAGCGCCCTCGACATACTGGAGAGGGCCTCGGTGAAGACAGTTGTCTGCACGAACACGGTGCCGGGGAGGTTCAGCCAGGTAGACGTCTCCGATGCAGTCGCGTCGCACCTCAGGACGATTGAAGACTAGGTCTCTGGTCCTCCTCTCCGGAGAGGGCAACACCATTCCAGCGGCCGAGGCGAGGGCGCTGTTCTACGCATACGACCCTTCTCCGAGATTCGAGTCCCACTCACCAAGGATACTCATCGCAGACTCAGAGGCAGACCCCTTCCGGATAGGCGAGAGGATAGCATTCGCCCGACGGGTCGGGCGGCTGGTCGGGGACGCTTCGGAGGCCGCAGAGCTCCTCGAAGGTCGCCGGGTCAGGTTCAGGGCGTTCGACCTGACAGGGGAACGCCACCCCGCGGACCCAGGTGACTATTTCGGTGACCTGCGGGCCACCATCGACCTCCGCGCCCCCGAGTACGAGCTGACCCTTGTCAGCGGAGACAGGGAGTATCTCGCGGTCACCTCCCCTGTGACCATGGCGCAGGGCTGGTCGCGGCGGCGCCCCCGGCAAAGGCCCTTCTTCCACCCCGCCGCCATCTTCCCCAAGCTGTCCAGAGCCCTGGTGAACCTCTCCCGTTGCGTCGAGGGAGACATCTTCATCGACCCCTTCGCCGGTACCGGGAGCATCCCACTAGAAGCGTCGATGGTGGGATGCAGAGTCGTTGCCTTCGACGTCGCCGAGAAGATGGTGCGAGGAGCCAAAAGGAACATGCGTCATTTTCGCCAGGAGTGGCTCGGAGCGGTGCGCGCAGACTCGGGGCTACTCCCGGTGACCGCAGCCGACGCTGTGGCGACCGACGTCCCCTATGGGAGGGCCTCGAGCACCCGAGGGCTCGGTCCGGGGGAGGTGATGGACATGGCTCTCTCTACCCTGGCTGACGTCGCCAGGCCAGGAGCGACAGTGGTGCTGATGCACCAGAAGGAGGTAGCAGCCGAGGCCGGGGCGGACTTCTCCCTGCTGGAGGAGCACGACCTTCAGGTTCATAAGCGCCTGACGAGGACAATCTCGGTCCTCAGGAGGAGATGAGCTCGGCAAAGCTGTCGGTAACTTTCCTCGGCACCAGCTCTGCCGCCCCGACCAAGGTCAGGGGGCTCCCGGCGATGGCGGTCAGGAGGGAAGGGGACGTCATATTGATGGACTGCGGTGAGGGGGTGCAGCGCCAGATCCTGGCCAACTCCATCGGGCTGGGGAAGGACATGACGATACTGGTCACTCACCTGCACGGCGACCATGTCACGGGAATCCTAGGTCTCCTGCAGACCATGAGCCTCGCCCAGAGGCGCAAGCCCGTGGACATAGTCGCGCCGGCAGGGCTCATGCGCTGGCTCGAAGTGACCTCCGGGCTCCTGAACTTCGGGCTCACCTTCCCCATCAGGTTCACGGCCGCGCGCCCCGGCGTGGTCCTCCGGACCACGGAGTTCAAGGTCAAGGCGGCCAGGGCCGTGCACTCGGTGGAGGCCTTCTCTTACGTCGTCGAAGAGAACGACCGCCCCGGCATCTTCCACCCTGACAGGGCGAGGGCCCTAGGCGTCCCCGAAGGGAGGCTGTGGTCGGCGCTGCAGAAAGGGAGGTCGGTGACGGTGCGGGGGAGGAAGATCCCCTCCTCTGCGGTGACCGGCCCCCCGAGGCCAGGAAGGCGGATAGGGTACTCGGGGGACACCAGGCCGTCTCCGAGGCTAGCTCGCTTCTTCGAGAGGTGCGACCTCCTCATATTCGACTCAACGTTCAGGGGTGCGGACAGAGACAAGGCCCTGGAGCGGAAGCACAGCACATGCGTGGAGGCAGCCGAGCTCGCGAAGAAGGCTGGGGTCAGGAGGCTGGCGCTGACGCACTTCAGCGCCCGCTACACGAACGTCACGGCGCTGCTGAAGGAGGCGAAGAAGGTCTTCCCTGACACCGTCGCCGCCTCTGACGGGCTTACCCTTGCTGTAGACTATCCGCCTGCGTAGCCAGTCAGCCAGTCGATAACCGCGTCCAGCTCATCAGACGAGATGGTCAGGTGGATGGGTCCAAGGGGGGACTCCTCAGAGCTCCCGCATGTTGCGACGACCCCTGCGGCCGCAGCCTGTCTGTTCAGCATGACAGAGGCAGAGCGGTCCGTCCTGTCTCTCAGGAGGAGCTTCCTCGCAGCGGACCTCACATGCCTGTCTCTGAGCTGGTCTCTCAAGCGGATCAAGGCCTTCGGGTCTTCGCTGGAAAGCCTTGCCATCCCTCCGTCTACTGAGACAGCTTCTGGGAGTTGGCCCGCGACCCACGCCATGGCCTGGACGACCTTCGCCTGGTCTTCCGATGGAGAGACCATAGCTTCCATGGTCAGCCTGGCCTTGAACTCAGGCTGCGTCATCATTCTCCCAGCGTCCGACCAGTCCGGCCATCTCCATGGCGAGGGCTTCCGGTGAGTCCCGTTGGTTGGACACAGTCTCGTCGGCCAACGCTATGGCTTCCCCTATCCCCACATCGAGCTCCCTCCTGTCCCTCGATGCGAACATCTCGTAAGTGAGGGGGTCGTCGCTCCTCCCCCGCTCCTTCAGCAGCTCGAACCGCCTCGTCGGGGAGGCGACGACGGCTACCAGCAGCACTTTCGCCTTCTTCCGGAACGCCTCCACTTCGACCACCGACCTGATGCCGTCCACGACCACCTTCTCCGCCCCCGACCGTTCGACCGCCTCCAGGCATAGGTCAGCCACAGCGGAGGGGCCCCGTTCCTTCCTCAGGAGCTGCATAACCTCCCCGGTGTTCTTAGCGTCCGGCTCGAGACCGCGTCTCCTTGTCTCAGCCCTGATCACGTCGCCCATTACGACCCGCTTCCACCCTCTGCTTACGAGGCGCTCGGTCGCAGTCGACTTCCCGGCCCCGGGCATCCCTGTCACTGCCACAATGCGGAGCAATCTGTCCACTGCCCGACCGATAGCGAATTTAAAGGAACCACGCGGCGACCCGAGGCAGATGAGACTCTTCGTTGCCCTCGACTTGCCTGGACCTGTCCTCGACGCGCTCGTGAGGTTCCAAGAGGAGCTCACAGCGACAGGCGCCGACCTCAAGCAAGTGGAACGGGAAAACCTCCACTTCACCGTGAAGTTCCTCGGAGAGGTGACTGAAGCGGCGGTGTCAGAGGCGAAGTCCAGGCTCGCCGCCCTCTCCTTGCAGGGGGCCGAAGTGGAGCTGAAGGGGGTGGGGGCGTTCCCAGACAGGCTGAGGCCAAGGGTGGTCTGGGCCGGTGTCTCGAAGGCGCACAGCCTTCTTGTCGAGCCCATGGCCAAGGAGGTGTCCGCGGCGCTTGAGGGGCTGGGGGAAAACGACACCAGGCCCTTCCAGGCGCACGTCACCCTCGCCAGGGTGAGGTCGCCCAAGAACGCCGGGGATCTCTCGGCCCTCATAGGGAAGGGTTCGAACGTCTCCTTCGGGCCTGTGAAGTTGACTGAGCTCAAGCTGAAGTCGAGCAGGCTGACGCCTGCGGGACCTGTCTACTCTGACATCGGGGTGTACCCGCTGAGATGACCGCCGTGGCGGATGTCGTGGCCATCGCGAAGCGAGGGGTGGTCCCTTCGCGCGCTGAGGCCACCAGGGTCAGGGCATTGGCCTCTTCGCTGGTATCGAAGACCGAGACTGCGGCCGCGCGGCACCCGCAGACCAGGGGGGTGCTCCTGGGTGGGTCGTTCGCCAAGGGGACATGGCTCCCTCGCAGGGTGGATTTGGACATATTCGTGAGGTTCGACCCTTCCACCCCTGAACAGGAGTTCGAGAGGGTCGGCCTAGAGATAGGGGAGGAGGCCACCAGGGGCCACCCCGTCGGAAAGAAGTTCGCCCAGCACCCCTACACAGAAGCGACCGTCGACGGGGTAAGGGTGAACATCGTCCCTTGCTTCGACGTGAAGAGGGGGGAGTGGAAGAGCGCCGCGGACAGGTCCCCTTTCCACGTCGAGCTCATCAAAGCCCTCCCTGACGAGACGAAGGCGCAGGTCAGACTGCTCAAGGCCTTCATGGAGGCCGTCGGCGTCTATGGAGCGGAGATCCGCCGCCAGGGCTTCAGCGGCTATGTCGCCGAGGTCCTTATCCTGAAGCTGGGAGGGTTCCGGCAGGTTGCCGAGTGGTTCGCTTCCTACCTGCTCCCTCACGAAGGGAAGGCGTTCAGCCTCACGGACCCGGTTGACGACAGGAGGGACCTGGGGACCGCCGTATCGGCGGAGAGCCTGGGGCGCATGGTGCTCGCCTGCAGAGAGTTTCTAAGGCGCCCCGCCACGGCTTACTTCAGCGAGTTGCCGCGCGGAGCCCGGTCATCCTTGGACGGGATGGTCATTGCGGTGGTGTTCTCCCACGCGCCCCTCTCCGAGGACACCCTATGGGGTGAGCTCAGGAAGACCACGAAGCACGTCGTGAGGCACCTGGAGGAAGAGGGGTTCCGGGTGGCAAGGTCGATTGCCGCATCCGACAACCTAGAGCACAGCGCGATCATACTCCTCCCCGAGTTGGGCGAGCTCCCTGCGTTGGCGCAGAGGATTGGTCCGACGGTGGATAGGCAGAAAGACGTAGGCGCCTTCCTGAAGGCCAACTCGAAGAGCTCCCGGCTCGTGTGGGTGGACGGCGAAGCGAGGGTCAGGATACTCATCCCGAGGGAGCACACAGACTTGGTACGGCTCTTGACGGAGGTCGTGCGGGGGAGGGCGGGTCAGATAGGGGCGTCGAAGGAAGTCGAGGCGGGAATGAAAGAGAGCGCAAGGGTCCTCCGGGGCAGGGCCTTGTCCCAGGCAGCCGCGAAATGGGGGTGGTTGAGAGATGGAGTCAGGGAGATCACTTCAGACGTCATCGGAGCGCGCTGACCTAAGTCAGCTTACGCGGACTCCGTACATACAGGTCGTCACCTACCCGCGGGTCTCGCTGGAAGAGGCGAAGTCGAGGGTCAAGCAGCTCAGGAACCTAGGGGTAGAGGAGTTGGTCTTCGAGGGGCGCACTAGGGTCGGGAGGCTGGGGATACTTGGGCTCGGGACGGTGGGGGTGGTCGTAAAGGCGTTCGCCCGTGGCGGACCCTGCGCCCTGAAGATCAGGAGGACCGACGCCAACAGGCCCCACATGGACGAGGAGGTCAGAATCGCCACCTTGGCGAACAGGGTAGGGGTCGGCCCGGAGGTCTACGCCCACACCAGAGACGTCATCATGATGAAGCTCCTCGAGCCCATGGAGCTGGGCGATTGGCTGAAAGGGCTCCGTGGCCCCGGGAGCAGGGATAGGGCCAGGGTCATTGTCCACGGGCTGCTCAACCAGTGCAGGAAGCTCGATATCATGGGCATCGACCACGGGCAGCTCAGCAATCTCAGGAAGCATGCAGTCATAGCCGAGGGAGTCCCATGGATCATAGACTTCGAGTCCGCGGGGACCAGTCGGAGGCCCAGGAACGTGACCACGGCCGCCCAATACCTCTTCATCGGGGGAGCCGTCGCCCCCGCCATGAAGAGGGCGATTGGGATCCGGGACACGGGGAAGCTGAAGGAGCTACTTGCTTCTTATAAGGAGGGCCTCTCGGACTACGCCTACGCGAAAGTCTTGGAGAGCCTCAGGCTGGCGTAGCTTCCAGTCGAACCTCTCTGCGAACCTTTAAACTGAGACCGGGTTCGGCTCGGCTACGTGGGGCCGTAGTGTAGCTTGGTCCAGCATACCAGAGTGACCGAAAGTCACGGTGAGCCTGGGGCGCTGGCGATCCTGGGTTCAAATCCCAGCGGCCCCATCGACGTTTCTCGCTGAATCTTCGTCCGCAGAAGACGCTTCGGGGCGAACAGGCCTGCACACCGGCATGTATCTACGCCCGGGAGGCCGCCACTTGCTGCCCTTCTTCCTTGGCCACCTTCGTTCAGTATTCATCGACCTGATGCTGGGCGCAGAGGCTCCTATCCCGGATGCACAACGTCGTCCTGTCGAGCCTCATCAGGAAAAAAGCAAATCGCATCAACCAAGGTGAAGACGGGCATATACGATTATTCGCTCCTTCGCCAACCCCTTCCGCTATTGCATCCCTTCACATGAGTAGGGACTCTTTCACCGGCATGCTAGTACGGCGGTCTACTATCGCGACCTTGATCGGGTCATTGATGATAAACGAGCTTGCGAAGGCCCAGCCCAACGCAAAGCTGAGCTCTGCCAAAGTAATTGGCGAGAGGTTGTAGAATCCAAATAGAGAGATGGCGCTCACAAGCGCTACGTCTGCGATTATCGCCAGGAGAAGTGGTTTGCCCGGCATGGAGTGCCAAAAATGCTTTCTCTCTCTCAGGACGAATACGTTGAAGAGTCCGCTGAAGACGAGGTATGCAAAGATGAACATGTGCAACCTTGCCAAGTCTCCACTCATTCCACCAAAGACTTCCATGCCGACGTATAGCGCCGTGAAGGATTCAGCGACAGTCAGCGCTCCGACTAGGACTCCGAGCCCCACAAGCCAGCCGATGTTCCAGGTGTCCGGTTTTTGCGAAAATCTGACTTTGTCGGTTGAAATCGAAAGAGTGACGAAGTCCGTGAGAAAGAGGTACAGCACCATGCTGAAGATTGATACTACGAAGTTTCCTGTCACCAGAAAAGCAAGCACCACGAAGACCACAACCTGGAATGTCTTCACTATCTTGTTGATGACCCAGGTGAGGACCCTCTGATACACCATTCGACCTATCTTGACCATTTCGACTATGGGTTCGAGCCCGTCGAATGTGAGCACCGCACTTGCCGCGCCTTTCGCTACGTCTGTGGCGCTCTTGACCGCGATACCCACTTCGGCCTGTTTGAGAGCAGCAGCGTCGTTGACCCCGTCACCGGTCATCCCGACCACATGCTTCCTTCTCTGGAGACCTTTGACGATTTCGTATTTGTCTTCGGGGTAGATTTCGGCGATGCCTGAGCTTTCCTCGACGATGCGAGAAAATCTGTCTTCGTCTTTGAATTGCTTGACTTCGGACATCTTCTCCACCCTCGGCCCCAATGAAAGCTTCTGAGCAACTTCTCTTGCTACAAGTAAGGCATCTCCAGTGAGCATTTTGACAGAGACGCCGAGGGCTCGGAGCTCCTGCACAAGTTTCGGCGAATCTTCTCTCAGTTCGTCGCTAAGGGCGACCACGCCTGCGAGATTGAATGTGTCTTGAGATTCTCCTCGTGCTACAGCAAGCACCCTGAAACCCCTTTTTGTGAATTCCTCTACGCTCTGGCTCATCGCTTCATACCTTTGGCCTTCGAGTCTGCAGAGTTCCGCAATTGACGATGTCGCACCTTTTGCAACGTAAAATTTGCCCTTCTCGCTGGATATTGCAGCTTTTGTCATTCGAGTCGAGGGATCAAACGGGGAAAACTCGTTCTGCGAGTAATTCGACACTGGCAATCCCATCTTCTTCGCAGCGGCCAAGAATGCGATGTCGATAGGATCCTGATCTGCCTCGTTCGAGGCAAGCGCCCCGAGAAGAATTGTATCTGCGTCATCGAAACCGTTGTGTGCCCTAGTTCCTGAGATTACAAGTTTGTTTTTTGTCAGTGTGCCGGTCTTGTCTGTGCACAGTACGTCCATCGTTGCCGCGTCCTCGGAGGCGCTGAGCCTAGTAACGAGGACGCCTTTCTTCACGAGCTCGAGTGATCCCAGAGCCATGCTGATGCTGAACATTGCTGGCAGGGCGACTGGTATAGCTGATACCAAGAGAACTACTGCCAGTGGAATTATCTGTGTCAAGTCCTCGTGCCGTATGAACGAAATGGTGAGAGCAACTCCAAGTAGAACAGCTACCATCACGATGAGCCAGCGGACCACGCTCGCTGTCACCTCTTCCATATGGAGCCTCGGCTTCGCAAGCTGCACAAGCTCAATCGTTCTCCCGAAATAGGTCCTCGTACCTGTGGCTGTGACGACGCCTGTAACTTCACCTCTTGCGAGAATCGAGCCGCTGTATATTGTGTCTCCTTCCTTCCTGGAGACAGAGAGCGACTCCCCGGTGAGAGCCGATTGATCCACCTCGGCCGTTCCGTGAGCTGCTTTGATATCCGCAGGAACTACGTCGCCAGTCCTGAGGCGAACCGTGTCGCCCAATACGAGTTCACGTCCTTGTAACACAATCCACTTGCCATTCCTCTTCACCTTTGCTTGGATACTCAGCTCTTGCTTTAGGAATTCTACTGCGGAGTTTGCTCGCTTTTCTTCAAAGATGCTGAGAACTGCGTTGAAAACAAGCAAACCGCTGACAGCGTACGTATCTGGATAGCGGCCAAGCACCCAAGTGAGTACAATTGTTATCTCGAGCATCCACGGTGTAATGCCCCAAAACTTCTTCGCCACCATTAATGCGAAGCTGGTTTTCTTGGATGGAACTTCATTGTATCCATATCTTGAGAGCCTCGTCGCAGCTTCGGAGGCCGTGAGTCCCTCTTCCAGAAATTCTGTGGTTTCTTCCACTTCTCGTCGTTCTTCCCGATTGGACAAGTTATGCAATCAACCAGTCAAAGTTGTCAGTTTTCCAGTAATCAAAGGGCCGAATGTAATACACGTTGTGTGCGCTCGACGCAATCTGTTGTGTCCACCCAAATGGTACGATCTTTTCGGAATTGACTCCTGATTCTTCAATTCTAGGCATGACCCTGATTGAAAGTGTTCAAACCATCTGGCTCTTGACTTAAGACCATATTCTATTCAGGAGGACGAAAGAACTATCCTGGCATCGACCACATAGCTTCCACTTTCATTCACTATCACTGGGTTGACGTCAAGTTGTTTGACATCGAGGTCAACTATCATGCGCGAAATCTTAGTAAGTGAATCAACGACGGAGGTTTCATCATAGTTCCTCTTCCTCGCGGAGAGAAGCTCGGAGACTTTGCTTTGTTCTAACATGTCCCTTGCCTCCTCTTCATATAACGGACAGAGTCCGTAGCTCAGCGTCTTGAAAACCTCTACGTACGTTCCACCCAAACCGACCACTACTGCCTTTCCAAATGTTGCGTCGTCAATCCCTCCAATGAATATCTCTGCACCAGAAAGCTGCTGTTGGATGAGTACTCTAGGCGAGATCTTTGAAAGCTCTTGAAAAGCCGTTGAGACCTCGTTCCGTTCTACGTTTACTCTTACGCCTCCCAGTTCTGTCTTATGAGTGGGCGAATCGGTAGAAATCTTCATTACGACAGGGCAGCCAATGCGATCGGCTGTTTGTTCGGCCTCGCGCACTTCGCTCGCGATCCCCCATTTTGCTGTTCCCAAGCCGTAGATGCGCATTATCCTGAACGCATCATCATCGCTCAAGTAGGACTTGCCGGAGACAACACGTGAAGCTTCTTGCGGTGGGTTTGACGTTGGTTTCTTCACTATTGGGTTATGTCTTGAAATCAAGTGATTGAGCGAGCGAATAGCATCCTCTGGGAATCTGTAAGCAGGCACCCCCGATGACTCCAAGGTCCTTACAGCCGCTTCCTCGTCCATTCCCATTACGACTCCCATGACGCTATTTCCCTTGTAATTCAGCAGCACTCTTGCGAACTCCGAACAGCTGATGGTTGGGAGTGACTGAACCATCACGACTTTTGTGCAATCAATGTCCTGGACAGAGTTCAACGCGGCGGAGTACCTTGCGGCATCCGCGTCTCCTGAGAGATCAAGCGGGTTCTTTGGTAAGCTTTGAACTGGCAAAATACTTCTGAGTTTCTTTGAAATCTCGTCCGGAAGCTTGGCCAGGCTCAACCCTTGGCGCTCGATCTCATCGGTTGCAAGTACGCCGTGACCTCCAGAGTTCGTGATCAAGAGAATTTCGGGTTGGACTTTTTCGCCTGAAAGTACGAGTTTCGCGAGGTCCAAGAACTCCTCCAGGCTCTCCACGTAGATGCCACCGCAAGTCCTCACGGCAGCTCTGAACAACTCGGAAGACCCGGCGAGGCTTCCCGTATGAGTCTTGACCGCTTCCGCCCCCTTCTTACCGAGGCCGCCCTTCAGGAAGACGATGGGTTTCTTCGTGGTAACTCGCGAGACAGTTTCCAGGAAGGCTTTGCCGTTTGCCACCCCTTCGTTGTAGCTGAAAATCGCCTTTGTTTCCTCGTCGGTCGAAAGGTACTCGTAGACATCCGCTTCAGTCACGTTGCACTGGTTCCCAAGACTGACAAAATGACTCAATCCAGTGCGCGTCCTGTGTGCCCAATTGAGCATGTACACCCCTATTCCTCCGCTCTGGCTCACCAGTGCGAGTCCACCGACCTTCACGTCTGAGAAACTGAAGGTGGCATTGAACCTCCGCGTGATCAACCCCAACGTGTTTGGTCCCAGAAGACGCAGACCGCTTTTGGAGGCAGCTTCCGTGATTTCCGCCTCTAGTTTTGCGCCGATCGCGTCTGCTTCACGGAATCCGGAAGTTATGATTATTCCGGCCTTGACGCCGCTCTCGATGGCTTCACCGACTACTTTGGGTACGATTTCTCGCGGAACAGCGACTACCATCAGATCCACTGGCGCCCTTGCATCGGCCAAAGATCTGAATGCGGGAATGCCTTCCACGACTTCCGCGGAGGGATTGATCGGCAAGATTTTGCCGTTGTAAGTCCCCATCAAGTTGCGCAGAATTATGTTGCCAATCTTCGATTTCTCCCTCGAAGCACCTACAACGGCAATGCTCGATGGTCTGAAAAGGGGCTCAAGAGACATGCGATAAAGACGGGGGCGCCCAGTAAAATGTCTTCCTCTCGGTCGATAGGACTCTGTTAGTCGGATGTGAGCGGTAAGAGAGCACCTCATCATCCGGACCAAACGCATCACCGTAAGAAGCAATCAGACGACGCCTTTCCCATGTACGTGTCCCTCGACCTCCACAAGGCGTGCTCGCAGGCGGTTGTGATGGAGAAGATGGCACCGTGGACAGAGAAGAGAGGATCGAGAACAGTCAGGAGAACATGGAAAGGTTCTCTGACGACCTTCCCCAAGGTACCGAGGCAGTGATCGAATCCTCTTCGACCTGATACTGGGTCTACCAGATGCTTGGTCGGAGGCACCACGTCGTCCTCTCCAACCCCTTGAAGACGAAAGCCATAGCGTCAGCGAAGCTGAAGACTGACCGGGTCGACGCCTTGACCCTCGCGAACCTCTTGAGAGGAGGGTACATAGCCGAATCGTACATCCCTACGAAGAAGACCATGGAACTGAGGGAACTCGTCAGGTACAGGGCGAACCTCGTCAGGATGAGGACCAACGTCAAGAACCGAATCCACGGATATCTCCCCATGAACAACGTACGGATTGATGCGAAGCCGTTCTCCAAAGGGTTCGTCGAGGTGATCCGGAAGATCGACGACCTGAAGGTTCAGGGCTGTCTGAGACTGGTCGAGTCGATCGACAGGGAGGTCCATGAAGCGTCGAGGGTCATATCGAAGGAGGCTGCCGACGACGCCGGGGTCAGGCTCCTGATGACGATTCCTGGCGTCTCGTTCTACTCGGCCCTCCTCGTCACCTGCGGAATAGGGGACGTGTCCAGGTTCCAAGACTCCGACAGCCTCGTCGCCTACGCAGGCCTCTTCCCGTCGACGCACCCCTCAGGAGGAACGGCGTACCACGGAGGGATCACCAAGACAGGGAGCCCGTATCTGAGATGGATACTCGGTCAGTGCGCTCGAATCAACATCAGGAACGAGCCCGACGGGAGGCTCGCCCTGTTCTACAACAGGCTTGCAAGGAAGAAAGGGAGCCAGAAGGCGATTGTTGCGGCGACCGCGAAGCTGCTGAGGATAATTTGGTTCATGCTCTCCAAAAGAGAACCGTACAGATTGAGAAACGAGAAGAGGTACGAGACGAGGTTTAACTCGATGGCCCAGTGGAACGAAGACGGCTGGCAGAATGCAGGCCTGGGACCGTCAGCCTAGACTGCAATGTCTTTCATGAGTGTTCTATCTTGGAATGTTCACGGTTCTGCCCATGAGAGAGATGAAATGCTTCTGGAAATCGTCACCCAGCAAGACGCTGCTTATGGCAGTTGCGGTTGCTGGTGGTTGGGCTGGTGGTCACAATCGGAATCCCTGGTGTCAAACCAGTGCCTTCCGACTACTTGATGGTCCTGTTCGTATACGTCACCGGTTTTCCCCTTCTCTTGAATGAATTTGTCACCCTGATGAGATGGTCTGGCGTAGCAACGTGAAAACAGTTCCAATGCGGCCTCGGCATGTTTCGATAATCGTCACAGACAACGGGGGACGGGAGGGAATCAAACATGGGAAATCTTGCTCTATGGCGTCGTTGCTTCACACATGCGCCGATTTCCCGGAAGCATCAAGATGAAGGAGCGCATCACTCGATTGATGCGGAATTCGATGTTGCTTGTACAGGGCTTCAAATACATAAGTAGCTGCTGGCGCTGAAGAGAGCATGAGTATTGCTACGCCTTCCCGGATCTTGATCGCCGTTGACGGTTCGGAGAACGCGTTGAAAGCATGTGAAGTAGGGGCGACCCTGGCAAGGACGTACTCCGCCGAGGTCACCGTGATACACGTCGTCCCATCACCCTCAATCTACGGCGGACAGCTCGTGGACGAAGAATTCTACGAACGTCTCGATAAGGAAGCGAAGGCGCTCACTGAAAAGGCGGCTTCCGTGATAGAGAAAAGGGATGTAGCGAAAGTGAGGAGGGAAATCCTGTGGGCTCGCGCCTCTATCGCGCAGACGCTACTCGATCACGCGTCCTCTACGGGGAGCGACCTCATTATCACTGGCACGAGAGGCCTGGGCGGCTTCCGAAGAATGATGCTTGGCAGTGTTTCCAGTGGCTTGGTAGCGAATGCCAAGTGTCCGGTGCTGGTCGTGAGGATGGACAGCTATGGAAAGAGCCCCGAGTTCAGGCGAATCTTGGTGGCCGTCGACGGCTCAGAGCACGCACGAACGGCGGCGAGGATGGCGGTCTACATGGCAAAGGAGCTACGAGTCGAACTGACTGCGCTGTACATCATGACGCTCCCATGGGCGGCCTATTCGGGAGGCGTCGCCGTGCCCATCGAGAAAATCGAGGAAAGACTGAGGGAGGTCGGCGAAAAAGCCACGGGAGAGGTTGCGGCCATGGCACAGAAGGAGGGAATCAAGGTCAAGCTGGCAATTGAGGAAGAAATTGAATCGCCTGTGCGGGGCATAACGAAGTACGCGACTTCAGAGACGATCGATCTAATAATGTTGGGAACGCGAGGCCTCGGCGAGGTAAAGAGATTACTCCTCGGAAGCGTAGCTAGCGGCGTCGTAACGTACGCGAAATGTTCGGTCCTGGTTGTTCCTTAGAAGTCGAAGGAGCCGTTTCAGCTATCGCGATTAAAGACCGCTTTTTGGCAGGCGGCGTACGCTTTTACGTAAACGCTCATGTGACTGATTAAGAGCCTATCCCAAAAATACATCTGATGGCCTAGGCAGTCTGACATCGGTGACGATAGGGTGATATCTCTCAGCGGCTCTGCCATGAAGAAGAAATTACCTACGATTAGACGGATTTCCGACGACCTCTGGGCAGAGATGGCGCCGCTGCTCGGAGAGGAGAAGAGGCCAGGCACCAGGGGGGCCTCCCGTCTCGTTCAGGAGGGTCATGGACGGCATACTCCACGTCCTCAGGACAGGGTGCCAGTGGAAGAAGTCCCTGCCCAAGGAACATGATTCTGAGGAGGAGCAGCCCTCGTGCGCCTGGGCCGAAGGGGCTCCTCCGGTCTGCCGCCAACCCCACGGCTTCGGCGTGCCTGCGCGCCGGATACGTCTGCAAACAGAGACCGGGTCCTAGCCTTCTGCCAGTCTGACCTTGAGCCCCTCTTCGGCCGCGGCCTTCGCCCAGTAGTCGTTCACCGACTTCTGTATGGTCGCGATGGCCTCCGGCCTCTCGACGGGTTTGAAGAGGTGCTCGTACCTCTCCTGGGTCCTGAGGTAGTTCCTGACGGGCGAGAACGCGCCAGGGACGTAGGTGTGCTTCACCACGCCGTCTACCGCCTCCTTGAGGGGCCAGGCCCCGGTCTGCACAGCCAGCTTCTCCACCTCGATGGACTGCTTCGGGTCGAAGCCCCACCCGGTCGGGCAGGCCGCGAAGTCGATGTAGAGCTTCGGCCCCTTGGCCGTCCCGCCCTTCTCCACCTTCCTAAGGAAGTCCACCCCGTGGGAGTTGGACAGCGTGGCGATGTAGGGCGCCTTCAGCGCCCGCCAGGCCTCGAATAGGTCCTTCTTCGTGTCGGTGTTGCCGTAGGGGAACGCGGCGGTCGCCGGCGTTGTCTTGGAGGACGAACCGTAGGGTGTGGACGAGGACATCTGGAACCCAGTGTTCCCATAGGCTTCGTTGTCATAGCATAGGTAGTAGAAGTCGAGGCCCCGCTGGATCGCCCCGGCCGTGGACTGGAACCCGATGTCGTAGGCCGCCCCGTCCCCGGTGACGACGACCACCTTGAGGTCCTCGGACCTTCGCAGCTTCCCCTTGGCCATCAGCACGTCCAGCCCGTCTCTCAACCCCTGGGCGCCGGCAGGCGCACTCGCAAAGGCGGTGTAGAGCCAGTTCGACTTCAGGGGGGCCAGGGGGTATGACGTGGCGATGGTCATGCACCCCGCCGCGTTCACCCAGGCGAGGTTGGGACCCAGCACCTTATGGAATATCCTCATGGCGAGGGCGCCGCCGCACCCGGCGCACAAGGTGTTCCCCGGGGCGATGTAGTCCTCCTTCGGCATGTCCTTCAGCGTCCTGAACTTCGTGGTCGTGGACATCAGCCCTGCACCCCCGCGGTGGCCAGCGCCTTCTTCGCCCTAGCCAGCTCATCCGCTCTCATCAGGAACATAGGGTCCGGCTTCGCGGCCCCCTTGCCCACGGCCCTCATCGTCTCGAAGACCTTGCACATCTCGTCGGCGGTGAGCTGCTTCCCTCCCAGTCCGCCGACCACCGGGAGGAGCGTCTCCGGCCTGTCTTTGAGGTGATAGAGCGAGGCTGCGACCTCCGGGTAGAACACCCCTCCCATCCCGGGCGAGAGGTTCTGGTCGAAGACCGCGGCGGCCTTTCTCCCCCTCAGGAGAGCTGCCACCTCTTCGCTGGGGAACGGTCTCACCATCCTGAGCTTCAGGAGGCCTGCCTTGACCCCCTGCTCCCTCATGCGGTTCACCGCCTGTCTCCCGAGGGTGGTGAATGAGTTTGACATGGTGAGGACGTAGTCTGCGTCTTCGAGCCTGTATCCGTCCACTGGGCCATATGCTCTCCCAAAATGCCCCTGGTAGTCCCTTGCCGCCTCGTTGAACACTTCCTTGGCGCGGAGGGCGGCCGCGTGCATGTTGTACCTGAAGTAGCTGTATAGGTGCCCTTCCATGACAGCGGAGCCTTTGGCTACGGGCGATGTCGCCCTGATCGGATGAGGTGGGTCGTACGGGGGGAGGAACACGTCGACCTCCGCCTGCTCGGGCAGAACGACCTTCTCCCGTGTGAACGACAGATAGAACCCGTCCAGGTTAACGATTGCAGGTAGCATCACCCTCCTGTCCTCCGCGACACGGTACGCGAGGAGGACCAGGTCCGCGACCTCCTGGCAGGTCTCTGAGTGGAACTGGAGGAAACCGCTGTCCCTGGCGGCGAGCACGTCGTTGTGGTCGGGTTCGAGGACTATGGGAGCTGCGAGTGCCCTGGAGACGTTCGCTAGCACCATGGGGGCCCTCCATCCCGAGACGTTGTAGAGCATCTCCATGGCGTAAAGCAGTCCCTGACTGGAGGTCGCGGTGAAAACCCTGGCCCCTGCCAGGGAGGCGGCCCCGGCGGCGGTCATCATGGAGTGCTCAGACTCGAGCTGGACGAACTTGGAGTCCATGGTCCCTTCCCGCACCCAGTATGCTATGGTCTCGATTATCTCGGTCTGAGGCGTGATGGGGTAGGCCGGGACGTAGTCGACCCTGGCGAGCCTGGCGGCCGACGCTGCAGCGCGGTTACCTGTCATGAGCTCAGGTTTCATCGTCCGTCCTCCGTGCTCGAGCCGATGGCCCTGGGCGGGCACTCGGTCTGGCAGATCATGCACCCCTTGCAGTTGTCGTAGTCGATGGCGACTCTCCCGTCTGCTCTCACCGACATCGCCGACTCGGGGCAGTAGGCGTAGCAGATCATGCAGTCAGTGCACTTCAGATAGTCGATGACCGGCCTGGTGATCCTCCAGTTCCCTGTGCGTCTCGAGGCCGAGTTCCCAGTGTTGACGATGTCCTCCGACCCACCCCCAGAAACCACGACCGTGAAGGGGACGAGCTCCGCCTTCGCCGGAAGCTCCTCAGTTCGCAGCTTGACCGGCTTCAGCTCGTCGTAGACAGCCTCCGCCATGGTGACGTTCTTCGAGATGAGGTCGTCTGACAGCCCGACCTCCTTCAGCTCGTCGACGAGTCCGTCGACGAACGCCTCTGCACTGATCCCCGCAGACCTGGCTACGGCTGCTGCGATGCTCGCGCTGAGGACCGCCTTCCCGAGGACGTCGAGGGCCTGCCTGGTGAGGTCGAGGGTGAGGACCGTGACGTCGTCCCTCCCTCCGTTCACCTCGGCTGCGGGTCTTGTGGTGTTCACTATCGCCAGCCCTCCCTTCCGCAGCCCCGCGAAGGGGTTGGCCGACTGGTCGGCTACAAGCGAGTCGTCCATCACGGCAACCACGTCAGGGGAAAAGATGAAGCCGCGTTCGGTTATCTCGGAATCGGAGAACCTGGTGAATGCGGTGACCGGCGCCCCCCTCCTCTCGGCGCCGTAGACAGGGAAGTCCTGGGCGTTGTAGCCATCGCCGAAGGCGGCGTTCCCCAAGATCCTGCTGGCGGTCTTCGCGCCTTGGCCCCCCCTCCCGTGGAACCTGACTCTCAGGAACATTGCCCTAACTCCTTAGGCCGACCAGCCGTTCGCCAATTAAAGAGGCGCTACGATTCTCAACGGTGAAAACGGCGACCCAATGGACCACCATACGTCCGGCGCGCCTCTACGCTCCACTTGGCCTCCCATCGAGCTTCCAGAGGTCCCTCAGGGCGGCGAAACCAAGCGACGCGAAAAGGAGGGCGGCGCCTATGTATGTATATGCTGGGAGGACCCCTACGAGTGCGATGAGCAGGCTCCCGGCCGCAATGGCGGGCGGGCCTCCGATGAAACTGAAGAATCCGTCTATGGCGAAGTAGCGCCCCCTCATCCCTTCCGGCACTATGTTCTGGGCGGCGGTGAGCCACGCGTTCCCTCCGAACCCCTGCGCGAACCCGATACCGAAGAGCGCTGCGATGGCGACTGCCAAGAGAGGCTCGAGCCCCATCAGGAGATAGAGGGCCCCTGGGACGCTCCCTACTCCGAGGACCCAAGCTACGCCCGCCCGTGAGAGGCCCCCCGTCCGGCCCAGGGCGAGGGAACCGAGTGCGGCCCCGAAGACGTTCGCGCCGACCGCCACGCCGAGGGCGAACGCCCCCAGGCCGACCCCCTGAACCATGTAGACCACGAGATAGTAGTAGACCGCGCCTCCGAGGAAGTTGAACACGGTGGCTGAAATCGAGAGGTACAGCAGGCCCCGCTGCGAGACCAGCCAGCCCATTCCGGCCCTCACCTCAGACAGCATCCCCGCACGGACAAGGGACCTTGCCTGGGTGGGGACCGACCGGGCATAGAGGAGCAGTGCCAAGGCCGCTGCGGCGGCGAACCCTATGGCGCCGTAGGCGAAGGCTACCACGGCCCCGGCGAACGCGATGATTCCGCCACCCATGGCGCTGGAGGCGGAAGCGACAACAGCGGTGCTCGCTCTGGTGACCCCGTTGGCGTCAGAAAGCTCGCCAGGAGCCACCAACTCAGGCAGGTACGAGTAGTTGGATGACCTGTAGAGCTCTGTTGCCCCGGACCATGCGACCGCCACAGCCACGACGACGGTGAGTTGGAATCCATACACGGCGATGACCGCTGCGAGGAGGCCGAGGCTTGCCGCTCGGACCAGGTTGGACACGGCCAGGAGTCTGCTCCGGCTGTACCTGTCCACCCAGACCCCCCCTGGGAGGGTGAACGCGATGGTGGTCACAGACTCGGCTAACGCCACGATGCCCACATCAATGACAGACCTCGTTGACTCGAAGACCACCCAGACCACGGCTATCACGAAGACCGATGACGCTGTCCTCGAGGAGGCGCTCATGACGATATAGCGGAGGAACCCGGCGTTCCGGAACAGGGCCTTCCCTTTCTTGGTGCCTTCCCTCGCGCCGCCCACGCCGTGTTTCCCCCCACCTGTCGTTATATCGATGTTTCAAGCAAGGGTCGCAGCGCCCCGAGGCGGCTGCACCGTCGGGAAGAGCTATGCGGTTACCGCCTTCGTCTTCTCGGAGAGGGTGGCGTGGGCGGCCGCTAGCCTTGCCACCGGCACCCTGAACGCCGAGCAGCTCACGTAGTCCAGCCCCGCCTCGTCGAAGAAGGCGATGCTCGTGGGGTCCCCCCCGTGCTCCCCGCAGATGCCGACCTCCAGCCCGGGGTTGGTCTTCCTCCCCTCCAGGACCGCGAGCTTCACCAGGCGCCCGACCCCGACCGTGTCAACCGAGTCGAATGGGCTCCGGGCGAATATCCCAGCTTCCAGGTACTTCGGGATGAACTTCGCCTCGACGTCGTCCCTGCTGAATCCGAAGGTGGTCTGGGTCAGGTCGTTGGTGCCGAAGGAGAAGAAGTCCGAATACTTCGCTATCTCTCCCGCGGTGACCGCAGCCCTGGGGGTCTCTATCATGGTCCCGACCTGGTACTCGACCTTCGCCCCGAGCTCTTTGAACGTCTCTTCGGCAGCTGACTCGATGACCTTCCTGAGTATCTTGAACTCCTCGACCGAAGAGATGAGTGGGAGCATGATCTTCACCTTCGCCCGTTCCTTCTTCTCTCGGTCGAGTTCCACCGCCGCCTCGAGGATCGCCTTGGTCTGCATCTCGTATATCTCGGGGTGGGTTATCGCGAGGCGGCACCCGCGATGCCCGATCATGGGGTTGTGCTCCGAGAGCTGCCTCACGCGGTTGAGCATGGTCTCAGCCTTCTCTAGCTCCTCATCCGGGACGCCCTTCTCCTTCAAACCCTGTATCTCGATGAGCAGCTCCTCTACGGAGGGGAGGAACTCGTGGAGAGGCAGGTCCAGGAGCCTCACCACCACGGGCTTCCCACCCATCGCTGCGAATATCCCCTTGAAATCGGAGAGCTGGAACGGGAAGAGGCGGTAGAGGTGCTTCTTCCTCGTCTCAGCGTCCAGGCTCATGATCATTTCCCTCACTATGGGGAGGCGCTTCGGGTCGTTGAACATCCTCTCCGTCCTGCACAGTCCTATCCCTTCTGCCCCGAACTCCCTCGCCTTCGCCGCCGCTTCCGGGGTGTCGGCGTTGGCCCAGACGCCCAGGCGCTTGATTCTGTCGGCGAACTCAAGGAGGGCACTCAGCTCAGGCGTCGGATCCGGGTCCACCGTCCTGACCACGCCCTTGTACACCGACCCTGTCGTCCCGTCTATGGTTATGGTCTCACCCTTGGTTATCTTCTCCCCTAATTTTGTCGTGAAGAACCCGCCCTCCATAGATATCTCGATCTCGCTGCAACCGACCACTGCGGGTTTCCCCATCCCTCTGGCCACCACAGCCGCGTGGGACGTCATACCGCCGCGTACCGTGAGCACCCCCTGGGACGCGATCAGCCCTTTGATGTCCTCGGGGGTGGTCTCCGGGCGCACGAGTATGATCTTCTGCGACCCGCCGGTGGATGCCGCCTCTTCGGTGTCGAACACCACTTTCCCTGAAGCCGCGCCCGGGGAAGCGTCCAGACCCTTCGCCACCGGCTTGTCCGTTGAGCGCGGGTCTAGCCTCCTGTGAAGTAGGGCCTCCAGCTGGTCCGGCTCCACCCTCGCCACAGACTCGGCGGTTGTGATCAGCCCCTCCTTCGCCATGTCCACCGCGATCTTCACCGCGGCCTGCGCGGTCCTCTTCCCGTTCCTCGTCTGGAGGGTGTAGAGCTTGTTGTCCTCGACGGTGAACTCGAAGTCCTGCATGTCTTTGAAGTGCGCCTCCAGCCGCTCCGCGACGTCCTGCAGCTGGGCCCTGAGGGCTGGGTGCATCCCGTCGATGCTCACCGGGGTCCGTATCCCGGCCACCACGTCCTCGCCCTGTGAATTGGGGAGGTACTCTCCGAAGAGCTTCTTCTCCCCGGTAGAGGGGTTGCGGGTGAACCCGACACCTGAACCCGAGTTGTCCCCGAAGTTGCCGAAGACCATGGTCTGGATGTTCACGGCCGTGCCAAGGTCGTCCGGGATGTTGTAGAACTTCCTGTACTCCTTCGCTCTCTGGTTGTCCCATGACCTGAGTACAGCCACCACGGCCATCTCTAGCTGGACGAAGGGGTCCTGCGGGAACTCCTTCCCCGTCCGCTCCTTGACTATGCGCTTGAACTCCTCGGTCACGCCTCTAAGCTCTTGGGGCGAGAGGTCGATGTCCATCTTCGCCCCCGCGGCCTTCTTCCTCGCATCGAGGACCTTCTCGAACTCTTCGGCGTCCGCTCCCATGGCGATCTTCCCGAACATCTGGATGAGCCTCCTGTATGAGTCGTAGGCGAACCTCTCGTTCCTGGTTATCTCTGCGACCCGCCTCGCTGTGATGTCGTTCAGCCCGAGGTTCAGGATGGTGTCCATCATCCCGGGCATCGAGAACGGCGCTCCGGACCTCACGGAGAAGAGGAGCGGTCTCTCCTCCCCTCCGAACCTCTTACCGGTCTGCTTCTCGACGTCCGTTATCTTTGCCCGGACCTGTTCGAAGAGCCCGTCGGGGACCTTGCCCCCGTTGGCGTAGTACTCTTTGCAGACCTGAGTCGTGATGGTGAATCCGGGAGGGACGGGGAGCCCCAGGGCGGTCATCTCGGCCAGGCCGTAGCCCTTGCCGCCGAGGAGGAATTTGTCCGCCCCTCGCGCATCTTTGAAGTGCACTACGTTCTGCATGGGCGCTTTTGGGTTCCCCTGATTGTGTTTGTAAGTCCTTCGGAGGATGTACGCCCTGCGTTGGTTCGACGCCTGCCTGCGAACCTCCGCCCGTTGCTACAGCCGATGCAGGTCTTAGTCGTCGAGATAGGGAGCGACGCGTGGGTTAAGTTCGGCGGGTCAACGGACTCACATGGGCTTGCCTGAGCCGAGCCCCCCTGCTGGGGCCGATGGGGGTAGTTCGAGGGTAAGGGTCGCAGGTTCCATGCTCATCTCGGGGGGGCTGGTCTTCTTCCTGCTAAACACGGTGGCCGAGGGCATCTATCCGAACTACGACGTGGGAACGTACTACTTGAGCGACCTTGGCGCCATAGGCGCGAACACTTGCCTGCTATGGAACGGCACGCTCTTTGTGAGCGGTGCACTCTTGCTCGTCGCAGGGTACTCCCTGTTTTACACGGAGAACCAGTTTCGGGCGACCGCAGTCGGCGGAAGGGCTAGCCTGGTCGGAGTCCTTTATCTTCTCCCTGGAATCGGGTCGATCATCGTCTCGCTCTTCCCGGGGAACTCCTCTCTCGGAGCTGCCGGGATGCACAGCATCGGCGCCTTCACGACCTTCGCCTTCGGCGGTGTCTCTGCCGTGTACGCCGTCAGACTGACGAAAGCCCCATTCCGCTGCTTTTCTGTCGTCCTCGGGGTTATCACGCTTGTCTCCATCCCGGTGTTCGTGTATAGCGGCGCCTCGATCGCCGGGTTGACCGAGCGTCTGATAGTCTATCCGTTCGTGCTATGGGCGTTGTGCTTCGGCGCGTACCTGAGCGGAGTGCACCTGGGCGACCGCGCCGCTGCCTAACATGGCGAACTCTGGCCGTCAGGGCGAGGGTTCCTTTCGCTGTCGTCTCCCAGGCGTGGTCACTCACAACCGCGAGTTGGAGTTCGTCGCCCAGCCGGGCGACCTCGCGCTCGTCCGCGATGGGTTTGGCGCTGGCGCTCTTGACGGCGCCCGATCCGCGACCACGGCCCGAAGCCGCGAGCAACCTCTCTCCCGGTAAACTAGCCGCCTCCCAAAGGCCGCAAGTCGCCTTCGGAGCTCGGCAGTCCGTTCGCCTTCCAAATGTCCCACGAGGCGGTCGCCGAGCCGTTGTGCTCGCTTGGGAACGACCCGATCTCTATAACTATAGCCGCTAACGACCCGCCGGGTCATGCCAAAGAAGCCCAGGAGAACCGCAAGACGGAAGTCCGTCAAGAAGAAAGGCGGCAACGTTCCGGCATCTGCTCCAGCCCCTCAACCCCCGACCGAGAAGAACGACGCCCCAAGGGGCTACGAGCTTTCTCCCTATCAATGAACGGTGGTCTCTCAGCCTCGAGCCGAATCGACAGATAAGAGGACGACGCGGTCAGCGGCCAGTCGTTATCGACTCCTCCGCGAAGCTACGGATGGACTTCCCGTCGAGCCGATACAGGTACCACCCTGCCATGCGCTCCGCGCCGATGCTCTCATAGAACGTCAGGGCCTCTTCGTTCCAGGTCAACACAGCCCACTCCATCCGCCCGCATCCTTTCGCCAGCGCTTCTTCCGCGCACCGCCTCAACAGCGCAGTCCCGACGCCGCTCCCTCGGCGTTCTGCTGACACGAAGAGGTCCTCGAGGTAGAGCGTCGGCTTGGCCAGGAAGGAAGAGTAGCTGTAGAAGTAAAGGGCATACCCGACCAGCATCCTCCCTTGTGACGCGACGAAAAGGTGGACCCTCTTCTTTCTGAAGATGTCGTCGAGCAGCCTCCTCCTCCCCGCGGCGCTCGGGGGGTCGAGCTTCTCGAACCTGGCGAGGGCGACGACGAGCTCGATCAACTTCTTGGAGTCCGCCCTGCGCCCTCGCCTGATGACCGCCGAGTCCACAGGCAGAGGGGGCCCGAAGCCCATTAAATCAGTTCGGAAGAAGACGAGCCGGGCTAGTGCTGCTCCAGGTCCTTCATCATCTGGTCGAATTGGTCCTTCGTTATCTCGCCCCTGGCGTATCTCTGGCGCAGGATCTCCCGCGCGTCTCCGTGTCTGTATGCGTTAGAGTACCAGTACCCCCTTCTCCACCCCCACCCGCCGAAGCCCCAGAAGACCAGCCTGAAGATTATCACGACGAAGATGACGAAGAACACCAGCCCTAACGGGAAGAAGTACCACCCGTAGTAGGGCGGACCGGCGAACATCCCCTGAGGATAGAACCCGCTCGCTGACATCGAGCCGAAGAAGCCGATGACGACAACGAGCACCAGCGCGACGACAACCCACCCAAGCCAGTGTATCCCCCCGTGGGGTCTCTCGCCGTGATAGGAGGCCAACTTGGCTCGCCTCTCTTCAGGGGGGAGAGGGCGTCACTTAAGCTTATCGAAATATCGAAACGGAATATCTGATAGAAATATCTATATGACGTCCCTCGCGGTAGCCATCGTCTTGTGGCCGTTCAGGTTCGCGATGACCAGAAGGAGGAAGAGGGGGCTCCCGCACATGGTGATGTATCTCCTCTCATCTTCCCCGATGAACGGGGTCGAGCTTATGGACGGAGTGCAGTCGATCACCCGGGGGTGGTGGCGCCCTACCCCTGGGTCGATCTACCCGCTGATGAAGGAGATGATGTCCCAAGGGCTGGTGCGAAAGCTGGACGACGGGAGGTTCGAGCTCACAGACAAGGGGCGGTACGAAGCTGGCGGTCCCTTCGGCCCGGCCACGGAGGGTCCAACGGCCATGGGGGATGCGGTCGAACAAGCCCACAGCGCCCTCTCTTTTGTGCAGGACCTGAAACACGCCGGAAGGGGGGACATCGCGGCGCACCGTGAAAGGCTCCGAGAAATCAAGAACCAGGTCTCTGAAATCCTTGGAGAGCAGGGGGACTAACGCCAGTCATTGGTCTTCCGGCTCCGGGGGCTCCCGCCCGCTCAGCTCCTTCTCCACCCCGCTCTCCAGCTCTTCCATCTTCTCCTCGCTCAGCCTTAGGACCGTCCCCATGAACGGGCCGAAGAGGAAGAGGAGCGCTGTTACCACGGTCCCCACCGAAACGAAGGCAAGTATCGACGCGAATATCTTCCCTATCGCAGACGTGGGGTACAGGTCGGCAGGCGGCCCCTGGCCTGTCGCTATGAAGCTGGTGAAATAGAAGGAGTCGAGGTAGCTCCACCCCTGTATGACGTGCATCACCGCCGACCCGACCGCCACCATGGCCGCAATCAACCCGAACGAGTAGAGCGCCCGCTCCCAGAAAGACCTGGGGATTCTCCGTCTCCTGCTTCGTCTCCTAGGACTTACCATACCGTCGGCGGAGCCCTTTGTCCCTCACAACGTTTTAAACAGAACAGGTCCCCGCGACTCATGAGGAACCCGCCCCTTGAGCGAAGAGATCCGGTCGAGCCTTAAGCAGGTGATGAGGGTCTATCCCCAGGGGGTCACTGTCGTCACGGCCGACGGCCCCGACGGCCCCAGGGGTCTGACAGTGAGCTCCTTCGCGAGCGTCTCCCTTGCGCCCCCCCTCGTCCTGTTCTGCGTCGCGAAGAGCTCTTCCCAACACGACTTCTTCTGCGGAGCCCTGGCCTTGGCCGTCAACTTCCTCGCCGACGACCAGAAGACGATATCCGACCGCTTCGCCGGGAGGACGACGGCGCGGGTCAGGTTCCAGGGGGTGAAGCACGCCAAGGGCGTCACAGGTCCGCCCATCATCGCGGGGGCGAGGGCCGCCATCGAGTGCCGCCCGTGGCGCCTCTTCGACGCGGGGGACCACTCCATCGTCGTGGCGGAGGTGCTGGCGGCCAGCGTCGAATCCTCGAGGCGGCCTCTGATCTACTACGGACAGCAGTACACCACCACGGAGCGCGGCGACTCTCCGGCGCCGCCGTCTGACATCGTCTGGTAGCTACTTCGCCGCCACCAGGTAGTCCGGCCTGTCTTTGATCTTGGGGTCGGAGACCTCGGCGAACCTCCCCGTCCTGGGGGAGCGCACAAGCATCGCATCGTCGAACCAGCTCTGCGGCGCCGGGGCGCCCCAGAACGTCTGCCTCTGAGGGTCGTTCAGCTTCCACCTGATGGGGACCCAGTCGGGGTCAGCGCTGACGTAGTCCCCGGTATAGAGCTCTATCCGGTTCCCGTCCGGGTCCCTGAGATACAGGAAGAACGCGTTCGATATCCCGTGCCTCCCGGGGCCCCTCTCCATGCTCTTCGCGTAGCCGTTGGCCGCGAGGGCGTCAGCCGCGTCCATGATCGCGACCCTGTCAGCCACGGTCAGCCCCGCATGGTGCACCCTCGGGCCCCTCCCGGTGGTGAGGGCAACGTCATGGCAGGTGTGCTTCCTCCGGAGCCAGGCGGCCCAGAGGTCAGGCTTCTCACCCTCGGTCTCTGTAAGCTCTGTGCACCAGAACCCAAGCCCTCTCACATACCAGTCGTAGGCCGAGGCGACGTCCGGGAGCATGACGTTGAAGTGGTCGAGGCGCATCACCTTGGCCCCCTTGTAATGTTGGAACTTCTGGAGCAGCCACTCTCGCGGCTCCGTCCCGGAGTAGAACTCTACCGGGAACCCGAACCCGTCTTCGACTACGAGCGCCCTCCCGACCCCCCTCTCCTCCCCCGGCTTCTTCCAGCGCGAAAACCACCCCTTCTCCCTGGCGAGGCCCTCCAGGGCGTCGAGCCCGGCCTCGTCACTGACCCTGAACGCGAAGTGGTCGACCCCGGGGGCGTCAGACTCCGTCAGGGTCACCGAGTGGTGCTGCCTGTCCTCGAGCCCGCGGAGGTACAGGTGGCCAGCGTCTGACTCCGTCACAGTGAAGCCTAGCGTGTCTACGTAGAACCTCCTCGCCTCCGCGATGTCGGTGACCAGAAGCTCGATGTGCCCCGCCTTCACCACGTCGAAGCCCCACCCCATCCTCCTCAACCCCTCCTGTGCAGGAGCTCCTTCACCCGTTGCCTGTAGGGCTCCTTGTCGTACCAGGCATAGTAGGCGCTCGCCATCCTCACCGGGTCACCGAAGAAGAACCTCTCATAGAGGTCCTGTCTCCCTCCGAAAGAGCTCCCCACCGCGTCCCAGGCCATCTTGAACAGCCCCACCCTCTCCTTTGCGTCCGCCGTCTTAGACTGATAATACCTGTCGAAGTCCTTCCGCGCCTCTGAGCCAAGCGTCCCCTCTGGGGGTATGGCCATCAGCCCGCTCGCCCCCGTCTGTTTCATCACGGCGGCCAGTTCAGGCGCCAGCCTGGGCCACAGGTTCCTGGCCGTGTTGAGTGGGACATAGTCGGGGGTGATCACCCCCCACTGGCTCACCTTCGCCCCGGCCTCGCTCGACCTGATGAACGCCTTCATCGTCTCCGCCGTCAGGAGTATGTTCGCAATCCTCTCTTGCACCTGGGGGAAGACGTCCGCCCCGATGGTCTCGGCGACCATAGTCATCAACCCTGCCATGAACTCTGCCTTCGCCGCCTCTCTCACCGTCGCCTGATGAGCCATGAAAACCACGGCGCCGGTGGCGTCGTTGACGCTGTTTGCTCTCTCCGGATCCTCGAGTATGAAGACCCTGTCCCAGGGGACGAGGACGTCGTCGAAAACCACCACGGCGTCCTGCTCGTCGAAGCGCGAGGCGAGCGGATGGTCGTAGGCTGACTCGGCCGCGAACGACTCCCTACAGACGAACTTGAGCCCTTTGGCGCTCACCGGGATGGCGAACGCGACGGAGTAGGGCATGTCGTCCTGCCCCGACCTGATGAGCGTAGACGGGAAGACCAAGATCTCGTCTGCAATGGGGAGCGTCGCCAGCATCCTCGCGCCCCTCATCACCACACCCTCCGACGTCTTGTCGGCCACCCTGGCCGCGATGAACGGGTCTGCCTGCTTCGATGGCCCGACGCTCCTGTTGGCCTGAGGGTTGATGAGCGTGTGTGTGAGTATCAGGTCGTTCTCTCGGACGTACTCGTAGTATCTCGAGATGTTGGATGCGAAGTCCGTCTCCCCTTCCCCGAAGAACTCCTTGGCCGCCGCCATGGCCATGATCGAGCTGTTCAAGTAGTCCGCCGTCCTACCCATCATGCCGCCAGAGTAGTTGGCCCAGGCTGTCATCATGGCGGTCCGTTTTGCCAGGTCGTCCATCGTCCTGGGCTGCATGAAGCTCGTCCCGACCGGCTCGTGGGTCGCCGGGGACTCGTAGGTCATGACGTCCTTAAGCTCGGGCTTCAGTTGCATGTCGTAGAGCGCTGCGATGGACCTGGCCACGCCCCTGAACGCCGGATGGTGTGATACGTCCCTGGTGATCTTCTGTCCCCCGTACCACACCTCACGGGGGGTCGAGTCGAGCCGCTGGAGGAACTCCTTCCCGCTCTTGGCTCCCATCCCTTCCTCGGGAGACCGCCGGCCGCATTCTAATTGAATCTTTGCGGCGGGACGATGGAACCCTTAAGCGCAGAACCCCGGGCGCCTTCTTGAGACCCCGATTGACGGGCCCCCCCACTGCAGTCCAAGCCAGCCCCGCGCGTGGATCTGGGGGCCGCACCCTCCTGATACTCTCTCTCTACCAGATGCTCTCCAACAACCGATCGAGCCTTTTCACCGTGTTCTTCGTCCTCTACGTCGTCGAGAAGGACGGAGTATCGGTGGCTGCCGCCCTCACCGCCTTCTCCGCGGCTTACGTGGCGGCCAGCCTGACCGGGCCGTTCGCCGGCCGGCTCTCAGATCGGATGGGGCGGAGGCGGCTCCTCCTCATCATATCCGAGGCCGCGTCTCTCCCCTTCTTCGTACTCATCCCATTCCTCGGCGGTTTCATCGCCATCAGCGCGTCCTTCCTCATCGGGGAGGCTGTCCTATCGGTCGGGAGCACCGCCCTTCAGGCCTACGTGGCCGACGTCACCGCTTCCAGGGACCGCGGACGGGGGTACGGCTTCCTCAGCCAGGTGGGCGCCTTGGGCTCAATAGTCGGGGTTGTCGCGGCGGGGCTGGTCTCGGAATACGTCGGCATCGACGCAATCTTCTACCTCGTCGGGTTCTTCATCGTGGCAGACCTGCTGCTGCTCGTCTTCGCGCTCCCAGAGAGCACAGTGAAGCCTTCGATGTCCCGCCGCCCTCTCAGAGAGATGAAGGGCGTGGTTGTCTTCTCCTTCGCCACCTCCATCAGGGCCATCGGGACGGGGGCGGTCACGGCCTTCATCGGGGCCTATGCCTACTTCCTGGGCGCCAACTACTTCGAGGTCAGCCTGATAGCTGTCGCTGGGCTGGGGACCACCGCCCTCCTGGCGACGAAGCTGGGAAGCAAGGTCGACACCTTGGGGGAGATTCGAGGATACATATACGGGACATTGACCGTAGGCGTTGCGCTGGCCATCTACGTCGCCTCGGGTGCCTGGCCAGAGCTCGTCCCCGCACGGATCATCTACTCCATGGGTTTCGGGCTCCTGAGCCCCGCGATGCTAAGCTGGGTGAGCAAGATAGCGCCTGAGGGGCGGACGGCCGAGTACATGGGCGTCTTCTCGCTGGTAAACTCCACCCTATGGAGCTTCGGACCCCTCCCCGGCGGCTTGATCCAGGGGTGGCTGGGGGACGCCGGCCTGTTCGCCTTCGCGATCATCACGACGGCCGCTTCCGTCGTCGCGGTCTACGTCATTTATTGGAACTCGAGACCCCCCGTCAGCCCGGGGTCAGGGGTCCAAGGCGGGGGCGACGGGGTTGGCGAGGCTTCCTAGGCCCTCGATCTCGAGCTGGAGGGTCCCCCCCGCTGGTGAGATGACGAACTCGGTGGGGTCCCGGTCCCCGATGGCTTCCTTGGTCCACCCTACGCTCCCGCAGGAGACGACATCCCCTGGTTCAAGTGTGAGGAACCCTGAGAGATAGGATGCGAGCTTTGCCGGTCCGAAGATGTATTCGGAGGTCGAGCCTTCCTGGACCAGCTGGCCGTTGAAGAGCGTGGCCATCAGGTGGCCCTCAGAAGCGTCAAACTCGTCTGGGGTTATCACCCACGGGCCCATAGGGCAGAACGTGTCATGGTTCTTGGACCTGAACAGCGGCCCCCGCATCATCGTCTTCTTGATCTCCCCGGTCGACTTGTCGCGCCTGTAAGCTTCGTATGCGTCCTCCCGGGAGTCTCTCGGGGCGGTGACATCGTTCAGGATGGTGTATCCGAAGATGGATGCGGCCGCCTCGGCTTCTGTGGCCCCGGAGATCATCTTGCCAACGATGGCCGCCAGCTCCACCTCCGGCCTTATCCCGCCAGGGGCTGCCCGGATCGACGTACCTGGCCCGACCACCGTGCTGGGCGCCTTCATGTCGACCCTCGGCCTGTCGAGCGTTATGTCCGACCCGCCGAGCATGCCGCTGGTGTTGACTATCGCCGCGAGTATCTTTCCCGGGCGCGACACAGGCGCATGGAGCATCACGTCGGACAGACCGTAAGTCTTCTTCGTGATCACGTCTCTCCACCTCCCCTCGGCTATGACCTGGTCCAGCGGTCTGGACCCATCGATCTCGAAGACCGTCTCGTCCGCGACGAGCCCCGCCCTGCGGCTCCTCCCCCCTTCCATGGGGAGGGTGAAAGTACAGAATCTCATGGTCCCCGCGCGCCGCCCAACCTTTTTTACCTTTGACCCCCTCCGCATCCTCGTGCTCGACCACCCCCTCTCCCCCGGCAAGACTTCTGCCATAGAGGAGGGCCCTTGGCACTACGGGGCGGATTACGTCACCGTCTACTTCAGGGCGGAAAGGCACGCGCTTGCAAACATCGTCCCTGAGCCCTTCGAGGTCGCCGACGGCCTCTGCCTGGGCTACGTCTGCGAGATAGTCTCGGTCGCCGACTCCGCCCTTGAGATGGCGTCCGACCGGCCGGACAGGACGCTGTACCACGAAGCCGCGATAGGAGTGAAGTGCAAGTACGCGGCGCGGCCGGGGACTTACTTCCCTGTGATGTGGGTGACCACCGAGTGGTCCCTCCTGAGAGGGCTCCTCAACGGCTACCAAAAGCGCCTCGCCGACAGGATCTCGGTGACGAAGCTCCACCCGCTTAACCCGGGGATGGGGCCTGTGTCCGAGGGGAGCCGCTTCGGGGGGTTCTGCGTCAAGGGCCCAGACCAGGTGCTGTCCCTGAAGGTGGCCGTGAAGAGGCAGGGGGCCGCTTCCGAACTTCCAAGCTTCGGTCCTACCTTCGGGATGAGAAAATACCCGCGGACAGACGAGAGCCAGCAGAGCGTGGACGAGCCGGTCGAGGTGCTCAAGTCGAACTTCAGGGTGACTGACGTCTGGCTCGGGGACGGAGAGCTGCGGACGAGCCTGGACGTGGGAAAGATTGAGCCGGTCTCCGGGGCCGTGTACAGGAGCGGCTTCACAATCTCGGGTTCGAGGGCGCTGAAGAAATCCTGACCCACGGGGCGGAAGGCCCGGGAGCCCCCCGGGCGCTTCCTGACAGAGGCGGGAGCGTCTGGCGGTCGAGCCTGGCCGCGGTGCCTCTGATGCCTAGGCTTCAGGCCTCGCTCCGCCCGACTCTGTGCGGGCCTCCCTTCCTCTGAGGGCGGACAGGACCACGGCCACGCCCAGCAGCGCGATGGACGCGATCATCGCCGAGTGCAGCCCGTCGACAAAGGCCTGGGACAGGGGCCCTGAAATCCGCGCAACCCCTAGGAAAATCTCGAAGGCCACCCGCCGCGGGACTGCCAAGGACGCGAAGAGCAGCGCGACCGCGAAGCTGCAGACCATCCCCACGTTAGAGAACGTCCTGAGCAGCCCGGACGCCATCCCATACGCCCGCCTCGGCGCGTTGGCCATCACTGCGCTGTTGTTCGCAGGGTAGTAGGTGCTCGAACCGGCCCCGTTCAGCACCGACGCTAGGACCACAACGTAGAGGGGGGACCCAATCCCGAGCGTGGAGTATGTCAGTATCCCTCCTGCCTGCAGGAGGAGCCCCAGAGAGGCGACCACCCTGGCGCCGTATCTGTCAGAGAGCCTCCCGGAGAAGGGCGCGACTCCCCCTCCGAGGATATACCCGGGTATCAGGTAGAGCGAGGCATCCCAGGGGGTGAGGCCGCGCGGCCCCTGGAGGTACATGATCACCAAGAACAGCACGGCGAAGCTGGCCAGCGACTGGAAGAAGGCAGCCAGCATCGAGGCGGTGAGGACCCGCCGGCGGAGAAGGCTGAGGTCCAGGAGCGGCGACCTGGAGCGCCTCTCCCAGAGCACAAAGGCAGCGAGCAGGGGGATGGCTCCCACCAGCTCCGCCTCAGAGCTCAGCGTCAGGCCCGAGCCCGAGACGTCGGTGAGGGCCACGAGGAAGATCGCGAGCCCAAGCCCAAAGAAACCCATCCCGAGGAAGTCGACTGTCCCCTTCGACCTGTCTGGGCCCTCCCTCAGAATGAAGTACCCGGCAAGCGTGGCCACGATTCCTATGGGGATGTTGATGAAGAAGATGTACCTCCAGCTCAGGAACGTCACGAGCGCTCCCCCGACGAGTATCCCCAGGATCGCGCCTGCCGAGTAGCCGAACCCCGTGATCCCGAACGCCCTCCCCCTTCTGTGCTCTGAGAAGGTGTCTGCTATGATCGCACCGCTGTTGGACGATATCAGGGCCCCTCCGGCCCCCTGCAGGACCCTGAATCCGATCAGCTCTGGGCCGCTGGCGGAGAACCCGCATAGGAAAGACCCCGCTGTGAACACAGCGAACCCTACGTTGTACATCCGGACCCTGCCGAAGATGTCTCCGAGCTTCCCCACCTGGGTCCCGAAGACGGTGATGACGAGGAGGTACGCCATTATGACCCAGATCATGCTGATGACGTTGGAGTGGAGGTCCTGGATCATCACAGGTAGCCCGAGCACAACCGCGGTGGTGTCCACGGCGCTCATCAGGACCCCCAACATTACGATGGCAAGCGCGAGGGCCTCGTAGTGGTGGACTGCGTCGGCGGCGTGCGCTCCGGAGACCACGCCACCTTCGACGCCCCCCGCCTGTCCGTTCTGCAACTGACGGTGCGCCCCGCCGCGGCCATGTAAGCGTTGGTTCTCTTCGACCCCTTGCAGTCCGAAGGGTCAGCAGCGCTTCCTGAAGTAGACCCCGCGCTTCGCGAGCTCGGATAGGAGCTCGTCGACCATCGGACCAGTCACCGCCTTCTCGGGGGGTATCACCCCGCTCCCTCTCACCTTGTCCTTCCCGAGCATCTGGGCCACAATGGAGCCTGTGTAGCCTGTGGTCTTCCCCATCGACGTGACCAGGTTCTCCTCGTCGTACCAGTCCACCAAGTCGTAGATTATCTCCTTCCCCGGCCTCCTTGCGATCACCCTCATCACTGTGAAGTCCTTCGGCCCCCCCTCGGCGAGCTTCTTCCCGAGGACGGCCCAGGACACTTCGAGTGGAGAGACTTCGACCCCTCCTGCCTTGACCTTCTCGCGCGAGAAGAAGCCAGACTCCAGGAGCAGATTCATCTTCTCGGCGTGCCCTGGCCGCCTCAGGGTTATCTCGTCGAGCACCCTCAGCCCCTTCATGGTGTAGATGAGGCTCGCCAATCCGTCGGTGCAGAACCCTTCGAGCTCCCCTATCGGCTGCGGGAACCGGTACGTCTCGACCGTCGAGAATGGCTTGACCTTCGCCCACTTCCCGTCCCTCACGACCCTCGCGTCGTCGGTGTACTCCCGCAGCAGCCCCACGATCGAGAAGACCAGCTTGTAGCCGAACGGGGGGCTGGGCTCCTGGGGGAGGCCCCCCACCAATATGTGCCCTTCGTCAGCTCCCCCCATCTCCACGACGGCGTCGGCGAGCAGTATCCCTCCTAGGCCAGGGGCGACGCCGCACCCGGGGATCAGGATGGCTCCAGACCCCCGGGCTGGCCCGTCGAGCTCCATCTGATCGTCTTCGAACGCTATGTTGACCATCCTAGAGCCTGCCTCCACCGCCGCGAGGTCGGACTGGTGGACGACGCCGTGAGGGAGCGCCGACGCGGCAACGTCGAAGCGTTTCAGGAACGGCACCACCCTGTCTCGCTGCATGATGTCGAGGGTCTCCACGGACAGCTTCTTCCCGGGGGCGCGCTTCTTCAGCGCATCCAGCCTCGCTTCGTCGATGTCCGCGACGACCACCTCGTCTACGCCCTCGGACTTCGCGAGGTCCAGCGCTATCACCGAGCCCATCATCCCGGACCCTAGAACCGCCGCCTTCACACCCAAAGGGCCGGGGGCGGGTCTTTATGAGGCGAGCGCATCAGGTGAGCGCGGTCCACGCTAGGATGCGACGAACCGTTCTATCGTCTCTGCGATCCAGAGGATTCCCCTCCTTAGGTTCTCCAGCTTCAGGTTCTCGTTGGGGGCGTGTATCCCGCCGTCTTCGCCTGACACCCCGATGTCAACCGAAGGCATGTTGTACTTCCGGGTGAACAGGTAGAGGGGACCGGTACCCGGTGAGCCCAGTTGCACTATGGGCCTCTTTCCATAGACGTGCTCGGCAGCCGCGATCGCGGCCTGGGCGAAGGGGTGCTTGTACGACGTCCTTGCGGCCGGTTCCATGCTCTCGACCTTGACCTCCACGTCCGAGAAACCGTTGCCGTCTAGGTGCTTCCTGAGTTTCTTGAGCAGGTCGTCCGGGTCCTGCTCAGGGACGAGCCGGAAGTCCATCTTGACGTGAATCTCTTTCGGGAGGACGGTCTTGGAGCCAGGGCCTGTGTAGCCGGCCCAGATGCCGGCGATGTTCCCAGTGGGTCGTTGGACGAGGGCCTTCTTCGCCTGGTCGTCTGTCATCCCTCCGACGAACCCGGCCGCGCCATACCCGCTCCTGAGCCCTCTCCCGTCGAAGGGCATCATCTGCAGGACCTGCAGTTCGTCCTCAGAGAGGGTGGAGACGTCGTCGTACCAGCCGGGGACCGTTATCCTTTCGTTCTCGTCCTTCAGCGTGTTCAGCAGCTTCACCATCCTCCATGGGGCGCTGGGGAGTGCGGCGGCAAGGCTGCTGTGCGCGTCTTGGGACAGGGAGCGGATCACGAGCTCCAGATAGATTATCCCCTTCACGCCGAGGGTGACCTTGGGGGTGCCTCCCGTGTCGACGGTCCCATATTCCCAGATGACGGCGTCGGCGTTGAAGAGGTCGCCGTACTTCTCTATGTACTCGCCGAGGTGGACGCTCCCTGTCTCCTCCTCACCTTCGAAGAAGAACTTCAGGTCGCATGGCGGCCCGCCCTGGGTCTTGACGTAGGCCTCCGCTATCTTGAGCCTGGCCACCAGCTCGCCCTTGTCATCGGAGACCCCCCTCCCATAGATCGCCCCTTCCCTGGTCTCCGGCTTGAACGGAGGGGACTTCCAGAGCTCCAGCGGCTCCTCCGGCTGGACGTCGTAGTGGTTGTAGAACATGACCGTCTTGCCGGGCTTCTTCGCCTTCAGCTCCCCGAATACCAGGGGGGGAGCCCCGTCCACCCTCAGCATCTTAGTCTCGGCGCCTATCTCCTTCAGCATGGACTCGACAAGCGTCGCGCACTCCTCGATTCCCTCGTTCCTGGCAGAAACGCTCCTCTGTGAGGCGAGGCGGATGATGTCCCTCGCGAAAGCGTCTATGTTGTCGTCGACGTACCTCTCGAACTTGTCGTTCACCAAGTTGGGCTTGGCAGAGGGGAAGGCTCACAGGAGATAAACCTTCGACCACGGAAGCGGACCGCGCCTCCCCGCGCTGTCGCGGGGGGCACCGTGGAACGTCCGCTTGCAGGGTCACCCGGTCTTCCTGACCACGTGGTTCGCATAGCCTGCTTTCCTGATCTCCTCGGTGACCCTCTCGGCGTCTATCTTCGTCTCGTCGTAGTCGACATACACCTGGTTCAGCATAATCGCCGAGCTCACAGACTCGACCCCGTCGACCTTCCCAAGCCGCTTCTCGATGCCCAGGGCGCACGTAGCGCACGACATCCCGTGGACCGCGAACACCGCCCGCCTGGTCTTGGGAGCCGCCATCAAGCCACCTGGCCTGGCCTGAACCTGAACAGGAGGAGCGAGTTGCCTATAACCGTGGCAGAGCTTATCGCCATGGCCCCCGCCGCAAGGAAGGGGAGGTAGCCGTACATCTGGACCCCGAAGACTGGGACGAGGGCACCCGCAGCGACGGGTATGAGCGCGGCGTTGTACGCGAAGGCCCAGAACAGGTTCTGCCTGATCTTAGCGAGGGTCTTCCGGCTCAGCTCTATGGCGGTCGCTACCCCCTGCAGGTCGTCGCTGATCAGCACTATCCCTCCTGTCTCTTTCGCTATGTCAGTCCCGCTCCCTATGGCGATCCCTACGTCCGCCCTGGCGAGGGCGGGGGCATCGTTTATCCCGTCCCCCACCATGGCGACCACCCTCCCCTCTTCCTGAAGCGAGCCTATGACCTCCTCCTTCCGCTGTGGGGGGACCTCCGCGACGAACCTCCCTATGGACAGCTTCTTCGCGACCGCCGCAGCTGTCCTGGGGTTGTCACCGGTGAGCATGATCACCTCCACCCCCATCCGCTTGATAGCCGACACGGCGGCCTCGGCAGACGGTTTGACGGTGTCCGCCGCTCCGATCGCCCCGACAGCGACACCTTCTTCGGCTAGGACCATGGCGGTCTGCCCAGCCTCCTCGATGCTCGCGAGCCTGGGCTCGAGCGCAGAGATGCCTATCCCGAGCCTGGCCATCATCTTACGGTTACCCAGGACCACACGCTTCGCTCCCACCGTGGCTGCTACCCCCTCACCAGGTGTCGCTTGGAATCCCGTAGGGTCCGGGACCGTTATCGACCGGCGTTCCGCTTCCGCCGCTATGGCGCCCCCAAGCGGGTGCTCCGAACCCTTCTCCACGGACGCCGCCAGCCTTAGGACGTCTTCCTCGCTCCTCCCCTCTGACGGCATCACCGCGGCGACCGACGGTTTCCCGACCGTGAGCGTCCCTGTCTTGTCGAAGACCACCGTGTCAACCTTCCCTGCCCTCTCGAGTTGCTCCCCGCCCTTGATCAGGACCCCGTTCTGAGCCCCCTTGCTCGTCCCTACCAGCAGCGCCGCCGGGGTGGCGACGCCCAGGGCGCAGGGACATGCTATCACGACGACGGAGACGAAGGCGAGGGTGGCAAGGTCCACCCCGATGTGCCCGAAGAAGAACCAGGAAAATCCTGCCGCGGCAGCTGCCAGCACTACGACCGGGACGAAGTACGATGCGATCCTGTCTGCCAGCCGCTGGATGGGGGCCTTCCCCACCTGAGCCTCTTCGACCAGCCTCACTATCTGAGAAAGCGTCGTGTCCTGGCCCACCCTAGTCGCCTCCACCTTCAGCAGCCCGCTCCCGTTGATCGTCGCCCCGATCACCCCGTCCCCGGGGTTCTTCTCGGCCGGGATGCTCTCCCCCGTAATCATCGACTCGTCGACCCCAGAGCTCCCCTCTATTACGACGGAGTCGACCGGGATCTTCTCACCGGGGCGGACGAGGAGGACGTCCCCTACCTCGACCTCCTCCACGGGGACCTCTGATTCGACCCCGCCCCTCAGCCTGTGGGCCATGGTGGGCTGGAGGTTCACCAGTTTCCGCACAGCCGCCGAGGCCCGCCCCCTCGTGACGTGCTCCAGGTACCTCCCTGCCAGGATGAGTGTGACGATCACCGCCGAAGTGTCGAAGTAGACGCCGGAGAACGGGAAGAGCCCCGGGGCGAAGGTGACTACGGCAGAGTAGCCGAAGGCGGCCGAGGTGCCTAAAGCCACCAGGACGTCCATGTTCCCCATCCTGTTCTTGATGCTGTCGTAGGTCCCTCTGTAGAACCTCCACCCGACCCCGAACTGGACAGGGGCGGCGAGGACGAGGAGCAGGTAGTCCCGGGGCTGCGCTTTGACCGGGGAGAAGTATGTGATGAGAAGTATCGGTACCGAGAGGGCCGCCGCCGCGGCGACCGACACCTCGAGCTTCCGGATCTCCTTCTCCGGCGCCAGAAACTCTGTCATGCAGGACTCGCTGCAGAAGTAATAGGTGACCCCCCTCACATCTGCCTTCAGGTCGGCCGTCTTTTCGTCGACGTACATCCCACAGACGGGGTCCTTGGCCATACATGGGTAGTCTCGCGCCCTTCAGGATTAAACTAATCCCCTCAAGGGCCGCCCGGACCGGCCCGCACGCGCAACGTCTAAATCCATGTCGGCTGGTGTCAGGTTTATGCAAAAAGACCCGATATGCAGCATGATGGTGGACGAGAGGTCTGCCACCCAGAAGTCGGTGCACGAAGGGACGACCTTCTACTTCTGCTCGTCGGGGTGCAAGGCGACCTTCGACAAGGACCCGCACAGGTACGCCCACAGTTAGACTGGGTGGGCCTGCTGCCACGAATGAGAATGGGCCATATCGCTTAAAGGCAGTGCCTGGGACGTAGCACAGAATGTCTCTTCCAGCCGGGCAGGCCGAGAGCGCGGATTGAACCCACATAAAGACCGCCAGCGCGCCGTCCACTCAGGGGTCGAACGCGGGAGCGCCAGAAGGGTTGGACGGGAGGCGGGTTCGGCCAGCGAGGACGAGCCTTCCAAGAAGGCGCTCGAGTATTCGAAGTTCTACGGGGGTAAGGTCGGGTTCGCCCCCAGGGTCCCGGTGAGGTCTCTCCAGGACTTTTCCATCTGGTACACCCCAGGGGTCGCTGCCGTGTCGAGGGCGATCGAGGCAGATCCGGGGCTCTCCTTCGAGTACACAGGCAGGTGGAACACCATCGCCATAGTCACTGACGGGACCCGAGTCCTCGGCCTGGGCAACATAGGCCCGGAGGGGGCCCTGCCTGTCATGGAGGGGAAGGCGCTGATCTACAACTACCTCGGGGGGGTGAACGCCCTCCCCCTGCCAGTTAGAGCCAAGAGCGCCGATGAGCTGGTGGCAGTCGTGAAGGCCATGGAGCCTTCCCTGGGCGGTGTCAACCTGGAGGACATCGAGTCGCCGAAGTGCTTCGACGTGCTGGACAGGCTGCGCGAAGAGATGAGCATCCCCGTCTGGCACGACGACCAGCAGGGGACCGCTGGGGTGACACTCGCCGCTCTCTTCAACGCGCTGGATGTCACCGGGAGGGAGCTGAGAGGGACGAGGATCGTCCTATACGGCGCCGGCGCGGCTAACGTGGCGGCTGAGAGGCTGCTCGCCCGGGCGGGGGCAGACCCGCGTGACATCATAGTGGTAGACTCCAAGGGCATCCTGCATCCTGAGAGAGATGACATCGACCAGCTCATGCTCAAGAACAGATGGAAGTACGAGATCGCCATCAGAACCAACGGGGACAGGGTGAAGGGGGACCTGAAGGACGCGCTGGATGGCGCAGACGTGCTGGTGGCGGCGGCGCGCCAGGGTCCGGACGCCATAAGACCAGACGAGGTCGCCGTGATGAACAAGAGGGCGATCGCCTTCTTCCTCGCCAACCCAGTCCCTGAGATGCTCCCAGCCTCGGCCCGGGCGGCCGGCGTGGAAGTGGTGGCCACGGGAAGGTCCGACTTCCCGAACCAGGTGAACAACAGCCTCCTCTTCCCTGCGATATTCAGAGGGGCCCTGGACGTGAGGGCCAAGACAATCACAGACACTATGGTCATAGAAGCGGCGACGGAGCTGGCGTCCTTCGCCAGGGAGAAGGGGATCGGGAGCGAGTACATCCTGCCTACAATGGTGCAGTGGGAGGTCTATCCGAGGGTGGCGACAAAGGTCGGCCAGGCCGCGGTACGCGAAGGTGTCGCGCGGCGGAGGCTGTCAGCCAAGGAGTCGATGCAGGCCGCCATGGCCAGCATCGAGAGGTCGAGGAAGGTGATGAACGCGCTGAGAGATGGTGGAGTGATAGTTGACCCCCCAGAATAGGCGTAAATCTGTTCCCCCCGGACCGGCGAGGGGGCTGGACATGGTGATACGGCACGCCAGGAAGGAAGACGTCGATGCAATCTCGGACCTGATAGTGCGGACCAAGAGGCTGAACAACGAGTTCGACCCTCTCTTCGCCGTGACTCCTGACGCGAAAGGAAGGGCAGAGAAGTACGTCCAGGCCACCTTGGCCGCCCCTGGGAACCTCCTGCTCGTCGCCCTCGAAGGGAGGAAGGTGGTCGGCGTCCTTAGGGCTGAGATGCGCGAGAGGATCTTCTATGAGCCTCGCAACGAGGGGAGGGTCACCGACTTCTACATACTGCCGGAGCATCGGAGGAAGGCGCTGGGGGACGAGATGATCCAGCAGGCCGCGGCCGAGCTCAAGTCGATGGGCGCGGAGATAGTGGTGGCCGACGTACCTGCGCAGAACGAGATAGCGAACCGCTTTTACATCAAGCGCGGTTTCAGGGCGCTAATCAACCAGTTCGCGAAGAGGCCCTAGTAGTCCAGGAGGCTTCCGAGCGCGGGCCCCTTGGCGTGGCCGAGGTACATGCCACACCGGTAGCAGTAAAGGTTCCCCTCCGACGCTGCCGGGGTGTGCTCCTGGGTCCTGAGGCAGTATGTCTCTTCGGGGACGGCGTATAGAAGCATTGGGGGCACCGCCGCTGCTGGATATTTAACCTTCGACGCCAGTGGCAGGACCGTTCGGCGATTGCAGTAGCGCCCCCCCTGCGCAAGAGGAGGGGACGGAGGCTGCCGCGCTAGGCCCTCAATGCCGCCAGGACTTCGGCCTCGTGACCCTGGGGGGATACCTTCCTGAATATCTTCTTGATCTTTCCGTCGGTGCCAATGACGAAGGTAGATCGCTCCGTCCCCATGTACTTCTTGCCGTAGTTCATCTTCTCCTTCCAAGTTCCGTAGAGGCCGTGCGCCTCAAGTCCTTCGTCGCTGAGCAAGGCGAAGTTGAGGGAGTACTTGTCGATGAACTTGGCGTGGGACTCGATGGAGTCTCTGCTCACCCCTAGGACCACGGCGTCGACGCTGTCGAACTTCGGCATGCCGTCCCTGAACGAGCACGCCTCCAGGGTGCACCCCGGGGTGTCGTCCTTCGGATAGAAGTAAAGCACGACCTGCTTCCCCCTGAGCGAGCTGAGCCTGAGGGGGGCTCCAGAAGACGAAGGGAGCTCGAAGTCTGGGGCATGGTCGCCTTCCCTGAGCTCGCGGCTGGGTTGCTTCATGGCCGGCCGTCACATCCCCCTCTGAAAAAGTTGCCTGTCACCATGCACCCGTCGGCCGGGGGCTGTGGCACGCAGTCCTGGCGCGTCACCCGCTGTCCCGCCCAGAACGCCGACGGTCAGGGAAGGTTAATGATTGTCCCCTCGGCGCCCCGGCGAGATGTCCTTCGACGTGCACGTCCACCCTTGGACCCGTGACTTCATGAAGAAGAACGGCCCCATCATGAGGGCGTGCGACTTCTTCAAGCTAGACGTCGAAAAGCTCCCGGCTTCGGTCGACCAGATCCTCGACGAGATGGAAGAGGCCGGGGTAGCGAAGGCGGTCATACTGGGCCAGGACACAAGCGCGACCAGCAACCCTGCCTTCAAGAACTACACCCTGAGGAACGACGAGGTCGCAGCCATCGCCGCCAGGTCGAAAGACAGGCTGGTCCCGTTCGCGGGCGTGGACCCCAACGCCGGGAGGGGGGCCGTCAGGGAGCTCAGGCGCGCCGTCAAAGAGCTCGGGATGCGCGGCCTCAAGGTCCACAGCAGCGCCAACGCGGTCTACATCAACGACAGGAAGCTCATGTTCCCGATATACGAGTATTGCGAGGAGGCGGAGATCCCGGTCCTCCTCCACACAGGGACCACCGGGCTCGGGAGCACTGAGATCAGGTATAGCAAACCGGAACTGGTGGACGAGGTATGCGCCGCCTTCCCCGACCTGAAGGTGGTCATGGCCCACTTCGGCTGGCCCTGGCCGGATGTCACCCTAGCCATCGCGCTAAGGAGCCCCAATGTTTTCATCGACGTTTCCGGCTGGAAACCCCGATACATCCCCCAGCCTTTGGTGCCGTATCTCAACGGGATACTCCAGGACAGGTTCCTCTTCGGCACCGACTATCCGATGCTAAGGCACAGGGAGTGGATGGACGACTTTCAGGCGAACGTCAGGCCGAAGCTGAAGCCAGGAGTCGCTGAGAAGCTGCTTTCAGGGAACGCCGGGCGGCTCTTCTCCAGCTAAGGCTGGATGAGCTGGATCTTCAACGGTTTGCGGCCGTTGTACCCCTCTCGCCTCGAATGCCAGAACGAGACTTCAGGCTCGCCGTACCTCCAGCATAGGAGGACCTCTTGTCCGTACCTGTCTGCAGGGAAGTCCACCAGCCCGAACTCGAGGTCCTTCACCTCCACACCGAGGTCTTCCAGTTCTGAAATCTTCCTCGTCATGTCGTCCACGAGGGCGTCCAGCTGCGCTGCCTTCTCTGCCAGTTCGGGGGTCCTGAAACCGAGGAGGTTGTACCTTTCAATCTCCTGGTGGAGCTGCTCCACCACCTTCTTCTTCTCGACCAGCTCCTTCACCTTTGGCCTGATGTCTGGAAGGAGCTTCGACGCCTCTTGCGGGGTGAACAGGTGTGCCACTTGATGTTCGGACGCCGTTATCTAACTCGCCACCAGCATCCACACCACAGCCAATAAGAAACTTCAGACTGTAAATTAGGCGACCAAGCGTTGTTCTTTCGTTGACCCAAAGGGATTGCATCGGACGTCCAAGGGGCCATGCCCCTGTCCCGTGCTACCGTTAATAATTCCGGGCCGGACCCGTCTGCCTGATGTACACCAGGAAGGGGGACCAGGGCGACACTTCCCTCTACGGATCGAGGAGGGTCCGCAAGGACGACCCGAGGGTCGAAGCCTATGGGACGATCGACGAGCTGAACTCGCTGTTGGGGGTGGTCATCTCAGGGACCAGGAAGGGAGAGGTGCGGGCGCCGTTGAAGGAGATCCAGAGCCTCCTTTTCATCGCCGGAGGGGACGCGGCCACCGAGCTCGGGTCCCCTCAGCAGGTCCCACGCATATCGGCCTCTGACACCAAATGGGTGGAAGAGCTGACCGACCGCCTCCTCGCCACACTCCCCCCCCTGCGGAACTTCATCCTCCCGGGGGGGTCCCCCTCAGGGGCCATGCTCCATCTAGCGAGGGCTGTGTGCAGGCGTGCTGAAAGGAAGCTGGTCGCCGCGGGGCGGGCGGAGGAGTTGAACCCTGAGCTCCTCCCTTTCTTCAATAGGCTCTCTTCGTACCTTTTCAACCTGTCCAGGTGGGAGAACAGCAACGCAGGGAAGGACGAAGAGGTCTGGAAGCCCGGGAGACGCTGACCGGTGGCTGAGGGGGAGAGCGCGGGGCCCCCTCCCTTGGGCCTCTTCCATCGCGAGCGCTACTTCATGAGCTCGAAGGCCGTGGATATCCCCTGCCCGACCCCTATGCACATGGTGGCCAGGCCATACCTTGTCCCCGTCCTTCGCATCTGATGTAGGAGTGTGGTGGCTATCCTGGCACCGCTGCAGCCCAGAGGGTGTCCCAGGGCTATCGCCCCGCCGTTCGGGTTCGCCTTCCTCAGATCGAGCCCGGGCATCTCCGCAGCGCAGGCCAGTACCTGGGCGGCGAACGCCTCGTTGATCTCTATCACACCGAACTCCCCCAACTCCATCCCCAGCCTCGAAAGGAGCTTCCGGGTCGAGTGCACCGGGCCAAGTCCCATGTAGCTGGGGTGGACGCCGGCGGTCGCCGACCCCAGAATCCTCGCAATCGGCTTCACTCCTAGATCCGCCGCTTTCCCCTCCCTCATGAGGACCAGCGCTGACGCCCCGTCGTTGACCCCCGACGAGTTCCCCGCAGTGACGGTCCCGCGCTTCCGAAAGGCTGGTCTTAGCCTCCCGAGCTTCTCCAAGGAAGTGTCCTCCCTCGGGCCCTCGTCCTCTGCGACCCCCCCGGGCCTTTCCGGAGTGACCACGGATACCACCTCGTCCTTGAACCTCCCGCCCCGGGCCGCGTCCACTGCCTTCCTGTGGCTGCCTAGGGCGAATTCGTCTTGAGATTCCCTGGAGATGCCATACTTTTCCGCGAGGTTCTCCGCCGTCTCCCCCATGGACAGCGGCGGGTAGTCAGGCGGGAACGCAGGGTTCACGAACCTCCACCCGATGGTCGTGTCGACGAGGGAGACGCCGCCCCGCCCAAACCCGACCTCGGGCTTCAGGGCGACGAGGGGGGCGCGGGTCATGCTCTCGACCCCACCTGCCAGCAGGACGTCGCCCTCCCCAGAGGAGATGACCCTGGCAGCGCTGTTTATCGCTTCCAGCCCGGAACCGCAGAGCCTGTTGACAGTCGCACCTGGGACCGAGTAAGGGATACCAGCCAGGAGCGTCGCCATCCTCGCCACGTTCCTGTTGTCCTCTCCCGCCTGGTTCGAGCAGCCGAAGTAGACGTCGTCGACGAGGGCCGGGTCGACCCTTGCCCTTTCCAGGGCGGTCCGCAGGACGAGGGCGCCGAGGTCGTCAGGCCTGAGCGACTTCAGTATCCCGGCGTACCTGCCGATGGGGGTGCGCAGGGCCTCGACCACTACGGCGTCTTTCACACACCCTGAAGTGGACGGCAGGCTTATCTCCTTTGCTGGGGCGCGCGTCCGGCCTGCCCCTCGACAGCTCCCTACCCGTCCGATGCGCCGAACCCCTATTCTCCGACGAAGTTCGGGTCCCGCTTGTCGAAGAAGGCCCTGACCCCCTCGACGTGGTCTCTTGTCCTCCCGGCCACGTCCTGCAGGTACATCTCGTACTCCAGGGCCGACTCCATGTCTACCACCACCGCCCTGTTCAGCGCCCTCTTCGTCAGTCCCATCGCCTTGGTGGGCCCTCTCGCCAGCCGCTCCGCCACCGCGGCAGACATGCCTCTGAACTCACCGTCCGGGAAGACCCAGTTGACGAGCCCCAGGCTCATCGCCTTCTGCGCATCTATCGGCTCGCCCAACAGCCCGACCTCCATGGCCCTCCCGAGCCCGAGGATACGCGTCAGCCAGAAGCTGGTCCCTGCGTCGGGCGCCAGGCCTACCTTGATGAACGCTTCGTGGAACGTCGCCTTGTCAGACGCCGCCCTCAGGTCGCACGCCAGCGCCAGCCCGAGCCCGGCCCCGGCCGTGACTCCGTTGACAGCAGCGAGCACGGGCTTCTCCATCCTCCTGATCCTGGTGACTATCGGGTTGTACCTCCTTTGAAGGACCTCACCCAGGCGTATCGGTCTGCCGCTGTCGTAGCTCGACCTGTTTGTGTTCAGGTCCTCCCCGACGGAGAACGCCTTCCCCTCCCCCGTGATGACCAGGCACCTCGCCCCAGCGGACTTCTCCCCCTCCCTGAGCGCCTCCAGCAGGTCGACTCCCATCTGTTCGTTGAACGCGTTGAGCTTGTCCGGCCTGTTCAGTGTGATCCAGAGGACGCCTCCCGCCGACTCAGTCCTGACGGTCTCGTACTCCAAACTACTTCCCCTTGAACGCCGGCTTCCTCTTCTCCAAGAACGCCTTCATCCCCTCCTTGGCGTCCTCGGACGCGAAGAGGAGATAGAACAGTTCGCGCTCAAAGTCCAGCCCGGCCGCCAGGCCCGTCTCGAACGCCTTGTTGACCGCCATCTTCGCCAGCTTCACAGACATGGGAGACTTCGACGCTATCTCTCTCGCCACCTTCTTCGCCTCCTCGAGGTAGGCCTCCTTGGGGACCACCCTGCTCACCAGCCCCAGCGTCTTCGCCTCCTCGGCCCCTATCCTGGCCCCGGTAAGGACCATCTCCATCGCCTTGTACTTCCCCACCGCCCTCGTCAGCCTCTGCGTCCCGCCGCCCCCCGGGATGACCCCTATGTTGATCTCTGGCTGCCCCATCTGAGTCGTCTCGGACGCTATCAGCACGTCGAGGCTCATGGCGAGCTCGAGCCCGCCCCCGAGGACGAACCCGCTCAGCGCGCCCACCAGCGGCTTCGGATATCTCCCGACCTTGTCCCAGAGCGGGAAGAAGTGCTCCGTCATAGCCATCTCGACTGCCGACATGTCAGCCATCTCCTTGATGTCCGCCCCCGCTGAGAACGCCTTTTCGCTCCCGGTGACGACCAGGCACCTTACCTCCTCGTCAGTCTCGAGCATCGTCAGGGCCGCGATGAGCTCGCCGACCAGCTCGCGACTCAGGGCGTTCAGGGCATCCGGCCTGTTGATCATGATCACTCCCAGCGGCCCCTCCTTGGCGACCGACAAAGTATTGTAGCCCATGCCGTTTGGTCCTGGCCCGGCTCGTATTAACTACTGCGAGGCTCCGGTGAACACCGTGCGGACCGTCGGCGCTCCTTTTTGCGAAGTCCTCTATGGGTCTGCTTCGGCTTAGGCTGCCGAAGCGGGTGCGCCTGTCTTCTTCCCTCCGACGAACAGGCCCACGAACACGAATATGACCGTGAGCGCCCACAGGGACACCGTGGTCATGTCGTACACGTTGTCGAGGTCGACCGCCGCGTTGACGATCAGCCCGATTAGGGCGAGGATGCCGCCTATCATGACGATGTTTCTGTTCATTTTGTACGGGCCACGCCTCTCCTACTGTATTTACGGATTTAATCGGGGCGAGCGCTCAGGTTAAAGAAACGACCCGTTCGGCGGTCGGCATGGCGGTGTGGCATGAACAGAAGCTGCGCGTCAGGTTCGAGGAGACCGACACCATGGGCGTGGTGTACTATGGGAAGTACCTCACCTGGTTCGAGGTAGGCAGGGTCGGACTCATGAGAGACCATGGGTTCGGGTACGAAGAGTGGGTCCGGCGCGGGGTGCAGTTCCCTGTGGTCCAGGCTCACGCCGACTACATGGCGCCCGCACGCTTCGACGACGAGATACTCGTGAAGACGAGCGTGGCCTCCATAGGCAACAGCAGCCTGAGGTTCGAGAACAAAGTCTACAAAGCCCCTGACACGACGCTGCTCGCCACCGGGCACACCGTCCATGTCATCACAGACGGGAAAGGCAGGAAGATCCCCTTCCCTCAGGACTTGAAAGAGAGGCTCACTTCGCCTTAGTGGCGCTGGGCGAACTCCACTCGTAGAAACCTTTGCCGCTCTTCCTTCCCATGAGGCCGGCCCTCACCATCTCCTTGAGCAGGGGGCTCGGGCGATACTTCGAGTCCTGGAACTCGTTCATGAACACCTCGGTGATGTTCAGGGTGGTGTCCAGGCCGACATAGTCGAGCAGCTGCAGCGGCCCCATCGGCCAGTTGAGGCCCAGCTTGACCGCCTTGTCGATATCCGCCGGGTCGGCGACCCCTTCGTGGACGAGGAAGATGGCCTCGTTCAGCGCGGGGACGAGCAGCCTGTTCACGATGAACCCAGGCGAGTCCTTCTTGCAGAGCACCGTCTCCTTCCCAAGGTTCACGGAGGCTTCTCTGACCCTGGCGACGGTCTCGTCGGAGGTCCTGTTCCCCTTGATTATCTCGACCAGCGGCATAAGCTGAGGAGGGTTGAAGAAATGCATCCCGCAGACGTTCTCGGGCCGCTCCGTCACTGAGCCCAAAAGCGTGATGCTAATGGAGGAGGTGTTGGACGCGAGTATGGTGTCCTCGCCCGTCAGCCGCGCGAGCTTCCTGTACAGGTCGAGCTTCAGCTCGGGGTCTTCGGTGGCCGCCTCCATCACGAGTTGGCTCCCTTCCACAGCCTCTCTGAGGTCCAGGGTGGGGTGTATCCTCCTCAGGGCCGCGTCCCCCTCCCCTCTTGTCAGCTTCCCCTTCTCCACGAACTTCCCTATCGAGTCCCCGATCATCTTCATCCCCCTGTCCAAGTACGCCTTTTCGACGTCCAAGATCGAGACTTCGAACTTCCCCACCTGCGACGCGACCTGGGCGATGCCATGGCCCATGAGGCCCGCCCCAAGCACTGTCACCTTGCTGCCTCTCTCCATGCTCGGGCCGGTTCCGCGATAGCGAATTAACCTTTGGCTGCCTCCCGCTCGAAGAGGACCATGGATACGTGCCTCACAAACCCGGAGGCTCTCAGGGCGTGGACAACGCGGGATCGCTGGGGGACGTACGCCCAGCGTTCCGACGCGTCCATCTCCCTCCCGAGCAGGCACCGCGCCAGCCTCACCGCGTCCGGTGGCTCCCCGCCCAGAAAACATATCTGTTCCCACACCCCTCTCCCTTCTCGTCCGAGCCTTGCCACCGCCACCGCGCGTCCCAACCTCCACACTTCTCCACCATCGACGAGTCCCCTGGTAACCCCGTGTGTCATAGTGGTCGCTCTCCAGCCGTCCCAGTAGACCCCGCGCCCCAGCTCAAACTCCTTCGTCCCACGAATCAGGCGAACTGTATCGTCGAGTTCTGATGGGCGGACCAGCCGTGCTCCGTCGCGGGCGAGGGCTCCCTTCGACGGCGTATATACGCTGAAACGGGCAGTCTCCGTGAACCCCAGCCTGGAGATCTGGCGGTGCGCAGCCCTGTTGCGCGAGTCGCTGGCCAGCTTGAATCCGGTGGCGCCTCGTCTTCTGGCCACCTTCAGGGAGTTCTCCCCCAGCATTGTCGCCAGACCTCTCCCGCGGTAGGCGGGGTGCACCCTGACGCCTTCCAGCCACGCCGATCCGTCATCGAGGAGCCTCAGCCTGTTCATCCCAACGGGGACTCCGTCGACCTCCACAACGTACATGGGGCTGGCCCTGTCCCTGACCCAATCGTCCCAGACCTTGGGGATGTAATCGTGTCCTCCCCAGACGCCCTTGATGAAGCTCATCAACGGCTCCTTGTCTGATGGCTTGGCTTTGCGGATCCTCGGCGCCACATGGGGCCGGAATGCAATCTGCTTATGAACTCCTCCCTTCCTAAAGGATAAGAAGAGAGGCGCGGGGCGCCAAGAGCCGGGCCGGGTTGGCAGAGCGGTTATTGCGCGGGCCTTGAGGCTGCAGCAAGCAAGCCCGTGACCATCATCGGTCGCGTAGGTTCGAATCCTACACCCGGCGCCTATTCAGCCTCCCACTGTCAAAGAAGCGCGTTGCACAGGCGCCGGCACCGTCGGAACTGGTCTGCCGCTGTTCCGAGCTCAACTCTCGCGCCACTTCATCTTGAACGACACGAGGGCGAGCATCGCAGCCGTCGCGGCCACCAGGACGGCGAGGCTAAGGACCGGCGGGATCGAATAGCCTAACCCTATGGCGCCCTGGAAGAGGGACGCGGCTTCGGTCGTGGGGACGACATAGGCCAGAGGGGCGATGTACGCAGGGAGGACCTTCACCGAGTAATAGGCAGGGGGAAGGACGGAGAGCATCGTGGTGATGAAACCGTTGATGACGAAGGCGTTCTGGGTGTTCGGGGCGTAGGCAGAGAAGAAGAACCCCAAGCTGGTGGCCGTGGTCCAGAGGAGGACAACGACGCCCGAGGCTGCCACCAGCGCCCCGGCAGCCGCCCCCTGACTCCACATGAGGGCGAAGACAATGACTAGCGCCGGGGTGCCGAATATCAGCTCCGAGAGCGCTACCCCGAACATGTATGTCAGCGGCGACACGGGGGACGCGACAACCATGTCCTGAAACCTGTTCTGCAGCTTGTAACTCGCGAGGTCGGTCCACACGAAGAGCCCCAGCTCGGTGGTTATCATCGTGAGCGCGCCCGCGAGGCCGAACGGGAGCGCTGTGCCGTCGCTGGCCACGAAGAGTATGAACAGCAGGGTGAACGGGGTCGAGAAGACGAACGCGATGAAGAGGGGGTTCCTCACCTGGGCGTGAACCCCAGATAGTACATTATCGCCCAGAGGGAGCGCAGCGACTTCCTAGCCTCCACCTTCATCCCCTTCCCTCACCCCCACTATGTCCACGAACACGTCGTCCAGCGAAACTGGGCCAATGGCTATCTTCGCCCTCCTGGCGACCGCTTCGTCCCCCAGTCCCCTGGCGCCTTCGGCGTCGGCCAGGACCCTGTAGCGTCCGGCGATAGGGACCACGTGGCCGTACTTTGCGAGCTCGCTCTGGCTGAACCTGTCGAAGACGTCGACCCTGATGGCCCTGTCCGTGACCATCGCCTTCACTGTCTGGGGGGTCCCGGAGGCCATCAGCCTCCCCTTGTCCATTATGACCAGGCTGTCGGAGAGGGCCTCGGCCTCGTCCATATAGTGGGTCGTGAGGACGATCGTCTTGCCCGACCCCTTGAGCCTCGTGAGCTGCTCCCATATGCGCCTGCGGCTCAGGGGGTCCAGGCCTATGGTGGGTTCGTCGAGGAAGACCAGGTCGGCGTCGGTCCTGACTACCATGGCGACGATGACCCTCTGCTTAAGGCCCCCGGACAGCCAGTCGGAGTTGACGTCAGCCACGTCCAAAAGCTCGAGGTCCTCCAACGCCTGCTGGGTCCTCTCCACGGCGTCCCGCTTCTCGTTCCCGCGCATCCTCAGGCTGAGGAGGATGTGGTCCCTGGGGGTGAGTGGGTAGACAGTCTCCGCCTCCTGGGGGGCGATGGCAATCCTCTCTCTGAGCTCCTTTGCCTGCTTCACTGCATCGAGGCCGAGGACCTCCGCCCTCCCCGACGACGGCAGGAGCTGGGTGCTGGCAATCCTAAGGACCGTCGTCTTCCCGGCTCCGTTCCTACCGAGCAACGTGAAGACCTGGCCTGACTCTACGGCGAGGTCGAGGTCAGACAGCGCCGGCTGCTTCGCCTTGCGGTACGTCTTAGACAGTCGCGTCGCTTCGAGAGCCTTCAACCGGTGAATCTTCCTGCAGTTGCGCCCGAGGTGAGATATTACTACGTTCCTGGCCGAGGCCTAGGCGAACCCGTTTCGCTTCGCTATGTCAACCAGCGTGACGATCATCTCCTCGCTGTCGTCGGGGGACCGGCACCTGAAAAGCTCCGCACCTCTCTTTTCCGCCCACCCTCTGCACTCGACGTCTATGTCATAGAGGATCTCGAGGTGGTCAGAAACGAATCCGATCGGGGCAGAGATGAAGCGCCTTTCACCCCTATCATATAGGGCCTGAAGGTGGTCAAGGATGTCGGGGCCGAGCCACGGCTCGCCTGTCTTGCTCTGGCTCTGGAACGCGAAGGTCCAATTGCTCCAGGACGACTTCTCAGCGACCAGCCTGGACGTCGTCAGGAGCTGGTCCCTGTAGGGGTCGCCCTCACGGATTATCCTTTCGGGGAGGCTGTGCGCTGAGAAGACAAGGGCCGAGTCGTCCCCGACCGTCCTGGCAGCCTCCTTCACCCTCTCAGCCCACATGGCGATAAGGGCCGGGTTGTCGTACCAGGAGTCCACGAATGTCACGCGGATCTTACGCGTCAGCGAGGCGTTGGCCTCATCCACCGCCTTCGCATACCCTCCTGTGCTCATCTTCGAGTAGTGGGGGGCGAGGACGATGCAGAGCAGCTCTGTGACTCCTTCTGAACTCGCTCTGCGCACGACGTCCCCTATGAACGGAGGCGAATGCTTCATCCCCGCGTATACCCTCGCCCCCTCAGGCCCGAGCGCCCGCGCCAGCCCCGCTGCCTGCTTCCCGGTCGTCTCCAGGAGAGGGGACCACCCACCTATCGCCTTGTACCTGGCTACGAGGTCATCCATTTGTTCCTTGGACGGCTTCCTCCCGCCCCTGATGTGCGTGTAGTACGCCTCGACATCTGCCAGTGAAGTCGGCCCGCCGTAGGCCATGACAAGTATTCCCTTCAGCTCAGTCCTCACCTTTCGATCCATGGACCATCTGCACTACCCTTCTGAGGTTTTCGGGGGGCGTGTCAGGGAGGACGCCGTGCCCGAGGTTGAATATGTGCCCGCGCCTCCCGGCCGCCTTCTTCATTATCCCTGCGACCGCGTCCTCCATCGCCCTCCCGCCGGCTGCTGCCAGCGCGGGGTCAAGGTTCCCCTGCACCCCCTTGTCTGAGCCAGCGCGGTCCCACACGGTGTCTATAGGGACCCTCCAGTCCACGCTGATGACTTCGGCTCCCGTCGCCGCGAACTCCTCTAAGAGGGCCGAAGAGTTCGCGCAGAAGTGTATGGTAGGGACTGTCCCGGCCAACCTGCTGAAGACCGCGGAAGTGTAGGGCATGACATACCTGCGGTAGTCTTCAGGGGAGAGGCAGCCCACCCAGCTGTCGAAGACCTGGATCGCGTCCACCCCGCTCCTGGCCTGGGCGCCCAGGTACGCCGTTACGAGCCTGGTTAACTTCGACATCAGCGAATCCCAGGCCTCCGGGTCAGAATACATCATCTTCTTCGTCTTCAGAAACTCTCTGCTCGGCGCGCCCTCGACCAAGTAGCTCGCGAGTGTGAAAGGGGCGCCCGAGAACCCCACGAGGGGCGTCCCGGCGAGCTTCTCCACCGCCATGGCTATCGTCCGGAGGACATATCCAGCATGGGCGTCGGGGTCGAAGTCGGCCAGCGCTTCCACGTCCACCTTCCCGCCGATCGGTCGCTCTATGACCGGCCCTAGATTCTCCTCGATCCTGAACCTGACGCCGACCCCCTCGAGCGGGAGCATTATGTCGGAGAAGACCACGGCCGCGTCCACCCCGAGCTGCCTCACAGGGTCCACTGTCACGTCAGAAGCGAGGCCTGGGTCCTTGGCGATCTCCAGCATCCCTCTCTGAGCCCTGAGCTTCCTGTAGCTGGGGAGATACCTCCCTGCCTGCCTCATGAACCAGACCGGGGTGTGGTCCACGGGCCTCCTCCTGCATGCGTCCACGAAGGCGCTCCCCACTCACTTATTCACCGCCCTGAACGCCCGCCCTGCGGCGCTGATTGTCCTTTCCACGTCGGCGTCCGTATGGGCCAGCGAAACGAACGCGGTCTCGAAGGCTGAAGGAGGGAGATAGACCCCGGAGCGGAGCATCTCCCAGAAGTACCTGCCATAGGCGCTGGCGTCCGTCCTGCTCGCCGTGCGGAAGTCCACGACCGGCCCCTCGCAGAGGAACTGGCCGAGCATCGAACCTATCCTGTTGGTCGTCAGCGCGACCCCGGCTTTCTCCGCGCCTGACTTGATTCCTTCCTCGAGGGCTGCCGACGTCTCCTCGAGCCTTCGATAGCCACCCTCCGTAAGGAGGTCGAGGGCCTTCAGCCCCGCGGCCATGGCGACAGGGTTCCCCGAAAGGGTCCCTGCCTGGTACACGGGGCCCTCGGGCGAGACCTCGGCCATGACCTCGCCTTTTCCGCCGTAGGCCCCAACCGGGAAGCCCCCGCCGATGATCTTCCCGAGGGTGGTGAGGTCAGGCTCGACCCCGAAGACACCCTGGGCACCCCCTTTGCCGACCCTGAAACCGGTGATCACTTCGTCGAAGATGAGGAGGGCGCCGCTGGCGGTACATGCCTTCCGCAGCGCGGAAAGGAAGCCGTCCACCGGGAGGACGACCCCCATGTTCCCTCCCACAGGCTCGACTATGGCAGCTGCTATCTCGTCCCCTTCTTCCCTGAACTCAGCCTCAATCGCTTCGACGTCGTTGTACGGGAGTGTCACCGTGTCTGCCACCGAGCCAGCAGTCACCCCTGCCGAGGCCGGCATGTCCAAGGTGGCCATCCCCGAGCCCGCCTTGGTGAGGAACGGGTCAGCGTGGCCGTGGTAGCAACCCTCGAACTTCAGCAGCTTCCTCCTCCCGGTGTGCCCCCTGGCGACACGGACGGCCGACATCGTTGCCTCGGTCCCGGAGTTGACGAAACGTACCTTCACTACCGACGGCATCGACCTACTGATCCTCTCTGCGAGGCGCACCTCTGCTTCGGTGGGCGCGCCGAAGCTGGTCCCTGAAGCCATGGCGCGGCTGGCAGCAGCCGCCACCGCGGGGTTCGCATGACCGTGGACCAGCGCCCCCCAAGAGCAGACGTAATCGACATACCTGTTGCCGTCTACGTCCCACATGTAGGGTCCTTTCCCCCTGCGGATGAACCTCGGAGTCCCCCCCACCGCCTTGAAGGCCCTGACCGGGCTCGACACCCCTCCGACCATGACTTTACACGCTCTCTCGTAGAGGGTCGCGGAGTTCCTTTCCTTCATCGGCATCTCATCCCAAGAGCCTGATCATTTTCTCGGCGTCGACGGAAGCGCAGGTGAAGATCGGCGTCTCCCGCTCGGTGTACTTGCTCGCGTCCGACGACCTCAGCTCTTCGACCAGGTCCAAGAACTCGCCCGGGTCGTCCCCCTCGAAGGCTAGGACGAACTCCTGGTCGTCGAGGCCGAACGAGTAGCCCGTGTTGATCTTGATCGCCGGGTACTTGTGCCCGATCCTGAAGTGCTCAGCCATTATCCTTTGTCTCTCGGCGAAAGGGACCTTGTACCACTCTCTCTTCTTCACCAGAGGATAGACGAAGGCGTACTTGGCGTTCCTCCGGGGTCCGTCGTCAGCCCCTTCCTGACCGGGGTGCTTGTGCGAGCCGATGTACTTCGACTTCCTCGTCATGGCTAGGAAGGAGTACGCGACGTCGAGCCGCCTGCCGAGCCCAGTGGCAAGAAGCTCCGACGCCAGGTCCTGCACCGGGGCTAGGTCCTGCGCTGTTTCCCAGATCATGAAATCCGCGTCAGCCCTGGTCCCGACGAGGGTGTAGTATCTGAGGTCCAGCGCCTCCGAGTACTTGTCAAGGACAGCGAGGAACTCGGCGGCCCCGGACCTCTTCTCTTCAGCTCCGAGGGATCTCCACGCCCTGGCCGCTTTGTAGAAGACGTACCTCATGACCTTCCGCGACCCGGCCTCCTGCTCCCGGCCCGCCGATACTTCCTGCATCATCGTCCCTCCTCAATCCACCCTGCCGCCTGCTCGGCGAAGTAGGTGATGATCAGGTCTGCACCCGCCCTCCTGATCCCTGTGAGCACTTCGAGGGCCGCGGACTTCTCGTCCAGCCACCCGTTCAGCGCGGCTGCCTTCAGCATCGAATACTCTCCGCTCACGTTGTAGGCTGCCAGAGGGACTCCGAACCTTCGTCTCGCCTCGGATATCACGTCCAGATATGCCAGTGCCGGCTTCACCATCACTATGTCCGCGCCTTCCTTCACGTCCTGCTCCACCTCCCTGAGGGCCTCCCTCCCGTTCCCGGGCTGCATCTGGTACCCCCGCCTGTCCCCGAAAGAAGGGGCGGAGCCTGCGGCGTTCCTGAAAGGACCGTAGAATGCCGAGGCGTGTTTTGCCGAGTAACCCATCACCACTGTGTCGTCAAGACCCGTCTCATCTAGGGCCCTCCGTATGGCGAGGACCTGACCGTCCATCATAGCGCTGGGGGCGACGACGTCTGCGCCGGCCCGGGCGTACTCGACGGCGGCCCTGGAAAGGAGCGGGAGGGTCTCGTCGTTGTCTACCTGCTGGCCGCTCAGCACCCCGCAGTGGCCATGGGACGTATATTCGCAGAGGCAGACATCTGCCATCACGACAAGCTCGGGGAACGACTGCCTGATGGATGCTATCGCCCTCGGCACGATGCCGTCCCTGGCGTAGGCCCCTGTCCCAAGCTCGTCCTTGCTGCCTGGGACCCCGAAGAGCAGGACGCTCCGGATCCCCGCCCCGACCAGCTTCTCGAAGTAGGGGGGCAGCCGGTCGACCGAGTACCTCGAGACCCCAGGCATCCCGTCGATCTCTTCAGCCCTTCCGCTCCCTTCGACCGCGAACACGGGGGCCACGAACATGTCCTGGTGTAGCCTCGTCTCATTGAACATCCTCCGTATGGGCTCGGTCCTCCTTAGCCTCCTGCCTCTCCTCTCCGGTCGGAACCTCTGTCCGTCAGGCATGGTTGGCGAGCTCCACTATCTTCTCTGCGAGGGCGTCGACCGTGTGTCGCCCTACGGAGACGACAGACCCGAACCCTGCACTCCTGGCAGCCGAAGCCGTCACCGGGCCGATGCACACAGCCGTCGCCCTTCCGGTCACCCTCTCCATCCTCTCAGGGCCGAGCCTCGACCCGAACCCCCTGACTTCCGATGGGCTCGCGAACACAACCAGGTCGGCCCCCTCGAGGGCGTCGTCGTCCACTTCTCCCCCTTCAGGGCGGGTCCGATACGCTGCTACCTCGGAGACTTCGAATCCCCTGCCTTCGAGCGTCTCCGCCAGCGCTTTGTCCCCTATATCAGCCCTGAACAGTAGTGCCCTTTTCCCCTGACCGAGCGGGAGCGTCTCGCCCAGCCGTGAGGTGAGGTACCTGTCGGGGACGAAGCTCGCTTCGAGCCCGATCTCCCTGAGCCCCGCTGCCGTCTTCGGCCCCACCGCGGCGAACTTCGGGAGCTTCCCCCTTCCGCCGAGCCTCCGGAGCCGTTCCCCTAGGACGGCCGCAGCCCTAGGCGAAGTGAGGATCACCCAGTCGAAGCCTTCGATCCCAGCGACCGCGTTGTCCACGGCTGACCAGTCTTCAGGGGCCTCGAACTTAATCGTCTCCACGCTGGCCGCCTCGACCCCCGACGCAGCGAGCATGGCCCGCAGCTCTACATTCCCTTCCCTGGACCGCGCGACGACCACCCTGCAGGGAGCGCGCTGGGCGGTCAGCCCCCAATCCCCTCCATGATCCTCGCCCCGCCCCTCTCCATGACCTTCATTGCCAGCTCTCTCCCCAGCGACTTCGGGTCCCCTCCTTCCCCTTCGACCTCGGCCCTCGCCGAGTCCTTCCCCAGGGGGTCAGCCACGATGCCTATGGCAACCATCCTCCCGGAGGCGACCGTAGCATACCCTCCCAGGGGGACGTCGCAGTCTCCTGCTAGCGCCTCAGAGAACGCCCTCTCGCACTCGCTGGACGCCCTGGTGTCATGGTCGTCGATCGCCTCCAGCAGCTTCAGCACATCGCTGTCCCCCGCCCTCGCCTCCACGGCAAGGGTCCCTTGGCAGACCGCGGGGACGACCTCTTCGACGCTGAAGGCTTGGGTTATCCTCGAGCCCAGGCCAAGCCTCTGGAGCCCGGCCGCGGCCAGCACGGCGCCATCGAGTCCCTGTTCTTCGATCTTTCTCAGCCTCGTGTCGACGTTCCCGCGCAATTCGACCACGTCGATGTCCCCCCTGAGTGCAAGAAGCTGAGACTTCCTCCTGACGCTCGAGGTCCCTACGCGCGCGCCTCTCCTCATCCGCCCCAGGGTCGAGCCCGCCGGTGACACCAGCGCATCCCTGGGGTCCCCTCTCTTCGGGGTGGCGCCTATGACCAGCCTCTCGTCCAGGAGAGGGGGGAGGTCCTTCATGCTGTGCACCGCCATGTCTATGCGACCTTCTGCCAGTTCCCTGTCGATGTCCCCTGTGAACGCTGTCTTCCCGTCAGTCCCAAGCCTTTCGTGAGGGAGGGCGTCCCCCGTTGTCTTCAGCGGCGCCACCACCAGCTCAGCATCGCTCATCCCACGGAGAAGGTCCACCACCAGCTTCGTCTGGGCTAGGGCGAGCGCGCTCCCCCGCGTACCCACTAGCAGCCTATCCCTCACGTCGGTCTCCACCGAACACCGCGCTCAGAAGGTATAGCTTCTCCTCTTCGGTCAGATCTGGGTGCTTCTTCCGGGCGAACCCGACCGGCCTCGCGATGAGCTTGCTCACGATCCTGCGCCCCATCGCTTCTACTATCCTCTTCTCCCTGGCGGAGGCTGGTCCCAGCCTGCCGACCGCCCGCCTCAGCTCCTCCTCCCTCACCGCCTCGGCCCACGAGTAGATGTCCGCCAGGGCTGTGGAAAGCCTTGTCTGGATCAACCAGGAGTAGAACTCTGTGGCTTCCTTCGAGACCGCGGCCTCAGCCTCCGGGAGGCGCGCGAGCGGAGGCCTGGATGCAGCCATAGCCGCCAGGTCGTCCAGGTCCAGGAGCCGGACGTTAGGCAAGCCCCTCACAGACTCTGAGACGTTCCGCGGCATCCCCAGGTCCACCACTGTCTTTGGCTTGCGACCCTCCAGGTCCGTCGCCGTGATGAGCGGTCTCTTCACCGAAGTGGCGGAGACGAGGACGTCGCAGCTCTTCGCGAGCCTCTTCACGTCGGCATACCTGACCAGCCTGCACCACTCCAGGCCCGCCGGCGACCTCTTCCTCCTTGACGCGACGTACAGCCTTGAGACGTTCCCCTTCAGCCTGCGGGCCGCGAGCCGTATCATCTTTCCCGTACCTACAAGCATCACCACCTGCCTCTCAGGGTGAACTCTGTCGACTGCCTCCATGGCCAGGTCGCTGAGTGAGGCCTCGTCCGATCCCAGCCCGTAGGTCGACCTCACCCTGCTACCGACCCTGTACGCGCGATCGAACAACGGGGAAAGGATCCCTTTGGCCTCCCCCCTGACCCTCGACTCCACCCCCGCCGCCCTCACCTGGGCCAGTATCTGGGGCTCCCCGACGACCACCGACTCCAGCCCCGAGGCGACACGGAAGAGGTGGCTGACTGCGTCAAGCCCATTCAGCTGGTAGAACTCTGAGCCGACGCTGTCGCGGCTCGTCAGGCCCCGCAGGTACGACATGAGCCCCGCGGAAGCCGCATCAGGGCTCTTCGAGACCAGATAGAACTCGTACCGGTTGCAGGTGGAGAGCAGCGCTGATTCTTCTGCCGCGACCAGGGCCCCGACGAGCCGCCCCGCGTCGACCTTCTTGGCCAAGGCTTCACGGAAACCCACTCCAGATGTCTGGTAGGACGTCCCGACAAGAAGCAGCTGGGGCTGGGCTGACCTGCCGTCAGAGGTCGGCGCTCCTGGACCCATGATATCCTGTTGACCAGCGCTTGGCAAGGAGAACCGGGCGGCGGGCCCCCTAATTTTTATTTAACGTTTGTTAATTTCGCGCCGACCTATATATCCGTCTCAGGCGGGTAAAAAACGCCGAAGGGGGGTGGGCCTGTCTCCTACGCCATCCATGCGCCCTAACCCGTTCGCCTTCGTGCAGGGGCCCCGCCCATGACCTCCCATGCCGCTGCTCAGTTCCACTGGACCCAGTCGACCCGCGGCGCCCTCGGTCTGCTGGCGCTGGCGAACGCCTCAACTATGTCCCTGGCCGTCACGACGCCGACGCCTTCTCCGTCGACGACAAGAGGGAGGCGCTTGAACCTGTGGTCCGCCATCACCCTTGCGGCTTCTCTCCCGAGTATGCTCGGCTCTGCGGTCACGAGGGGGCGCGTCGCGACTTCCGCGACGGGCGAATCAAGCCTCCTCCTCTTGGCGAGCACCCTCTTGACCAGGTCTCTCTCAGTGAAAATCCCGTCCCAGCCGCCGCTCTCGGAGAGGAGGGTGCTCCCCACCCTCTTCTCATCCATCTCCTTGACCACCACTTCGACAGGTGTCTCGTACGGCGCCGTGAGGACATCTGTGGATATGACCTTCAGTATGGAGAAGTCGATGTCAATGTTCTTGATGGCCCTGACCAAGTCTGTAGGGGTGACCATCCCCACCAGGTCGGCGCCGTCAAAGACCATCAGCCTGCTCTTCTTCGCGACCATGGCGCCGGCTACGTCAGCGAGGGCCTTCGACGCTTCTATCGAAGGGAACTTCGGCGAGGCTACCTCTGAGATCACCGTCGTGTCCGGCTCCCTCCCCCTGGCCAAGACCTTGCTCAGGAGATCCCTCTCGGTGAACACGCCGCAGGGGCCTAGGTTGTCCATGACCACGACGCTGCCTATGTCGTGCTCGGCCATGGCGCGCACTGCCTTTTCCACCCTCGACTCCTGGTAGACCGCGACCACCCCCCTCCCCATGATGTCCTTCGCGAGAGGTCCGGCGTGCTTCTGTAACAACAACCCGTCTTAGAGTCTCCGTCTCCATATTAAACTGGGAGCACAATTCCCAACGTTGAGAAGCCGTTGCCGAGACCCTAACTTGCCCGCGTCGCGCATCCGCAGAGCTCCATTGGCCTTCTCGGTCCGACCAGTCCGCAAGGAGGTCGGAGGTGCCTCCCCGAAGCCTTCGCGACGTCCGCTGGCCCGTTCAGATGGCCCACGCTCGGGCCACGAGGCCCGCTTTATCATCACCCCCTGCCGAGCCTTGGGGGATGCCCGAATGACCCCTGTCTCACGCCACCACCAGGTCCGGCCTCGCCCGGCTGATTGACCACACGGCCCTGAAGCCGACGACCACCGCAGCGGAGATGGATGCCCCCTGCTCTGAGGCCATCCGATACCTGTTCTGGAGCGTCTGCGTCAGCCCTAACCTACGTCAGGCTCGCGTCGCAGAGGATCCGAGGGAGTGGGGTCGAAGTGTCGGCGGTGGTCAGCTTCCCTCACGGCCACAGCGCCACGGCGGTGAAGGTGGCCGAGGCGAGGAGGGCCGTCGATGACGGGGCCCAGGAGATCGGCACGGTGTCAAACATCGGGGCGCTCAAGTCACGGGACGACAAGCTGTTCGCCGCCGACGTAGGGGAAATCTCAGCCCTATGCCGAAGAGAGGGGGTTCGCTTTAAGGTGACCCTGGGGCGCCGCTACCTGGACGACGGAGAGAAAGTCAGGGGGGCCTTGCTTGCTGAAAGGGCGGGGGCGGACTTCGTCAAGACTCCCGCGGGTTTCGGGTCCAGAGGGGCCACCAGGGAGGACGTCGCGCTGCCGAGGCGGACTGTCCCAGGGAGGGTCCGTGTGAAGGCAACCGGGGGGTCGGGCCCCTGGAGAATGCCCTCGAGACGCTCGACGCAGGCGCGGACAGGCTCGGGACCAGCTCGGGGGCGAAGATCATGGAATCGTTCGGCTCGGGCTAGAACACGAGCTCCTTGCCTGTCCGACCGTCGATGGTCACCTGCCGGTGCTTCCTCCTGTTGACCAGCTCGACCTTGAACACGGGGTAGAGGAAGGGGTCGAACGTGTCCACGTCGGCGCCGTTCCAGAGCCCTTTTACCGCCTCCCTGATGTCAGACTCCTCGACCTTCGGCCCAACCGCCTTCGCCCTAGTCTGGTCTACCGGGACGAGCTCGAGGGGGACGGACCCCGACGGAACCGGAGGGAGGTCGACGAGGCGTCTGTAGAGTTTCTTCTTCCTCACCTCCACGCTCCTCACCAGCCTCTTCTCGTTCAGGACGCCGAGGGCTCTAGACACCGTCCCTCTGGATTCGCCGAGGGCGCTGGCCACGTCGAGGACGCTTGTGTCTCCGTCTGGCCTCAGCTCCTTGAGTATCTCGACCTGCAGAGTCGAGAGGCCGATGAGCTTCTCGAACCCTACGGTCACTTCGAGCCCGCTGCCCACCGAGACAAGCTTCCCCGAAGCGCCGTCCAGGTACGCATAGACCGTCCTGAACCTGCGCTTGATCAGTCCGCGCCTGAGCCTCACGCCTAGCTGGATGAGAGTCCTGAACTGCAGGGTGACCTCCGTCACGGTCTCCCTTGGCCCGAACATGCCGAAGCTCCTCTCCCTCTTCACAAGCACAGGGATGTCGTCGGCCTTTATCGAGGGCTCAAGGCCGAGCGGGCCGCCGGCGACGGGGAGGCCCGCGTCCTCGGCAGGGGATGCGGCGGAGGTCCCGACCTGCCTGGAGTACGGCCTGACCACCCTCACGGCCAGGGACGGTGTGACCCCCCCTGGCCTGGTGACTCGTTGCTTGACTGAGACGAGGACCGGGTCAGGCGAAAACCCGCCCATGGCGAAGAACTGGCCTGTCTTCAGAGAGGTGAGCCTCCGCGGCACTCCCTTGCCGGGGAAGAACTGGGCGACTGACTGGAGGTCGTTCTGAATTATGAGCTTCCCGATGAGCTGATTGCCGCACTGGCTGAGCACGTTCTTGTCCACGAGGGACGGCCGCTGGGAGCAGACCATAAGCCCAAGCCCCCTCTTCCGCCCTCTCCTGGCGACCTCGGCGAATATCGGGACGCGCGCCCCGAGCTGCGGGACGAATTTGTCCGCCTCCTCCACAACCACGAGGTACGGGGTCCTCCTCTCGTTGAGGGCCCTGTACAGACCCTCCATGAATCCTGCCACCAATCCCCTCGCGTCCTGAACATCGGAGACGTCGAGGATCAACGGGGAGATGTCAGGGGCTTGCCTCGCCAGGTCCTCAAGGTCGAGCCCTTCCCACGAGATGTCGCTCCCCTTCTCTTCCCCGACCCAGATGGCGTCGAACTTCTCCTTGAGCCCGGTATGCTCACCCTCGGTGTCCACCACGGCGAACGGGACGCCGTGCCTGCAGAGCTCTTCGCAGATTACCCCGACGGCATAGCTCTTGCCGCTCCCGCTGCTCCCAAGGACGCAGGTCCTGCCGGTGGCGACGACGTTGGCGTCCACGGAGAACGCGCCGTCGTCCTTCGTCCCGATGTCCAGCAGCACCCCCGCATCCACAATCTCGGACAAGCTTATCCCACCTGCCTCCGTCCCGGCGTGTAAAATCGTTGCCTGATGAGACCCCGTCGCGCCGCAAACGCTTTTATTTCAAAGAGCCCCATGGCCTCCGTGTCTCCGCGTCTGCCTCCCTCAGGGTGCTAAGACCGTGGTCGCCAACCTCCAGGACACCTACGCCCCAAACGGCGTCTGTTTCGGGTGCGGTCCCAAGAACGAGCTGGGTCTCAGGCTGAAGAGCATCCCATCCGGGGATGGGGTGGTCGCAGACTGGACCCCCAGGAATGAGCACGTGGCGTTCGAGGGTTTCGGCAGCGGAGGCATCATATCAGTGCTCATGGACTGCCACGGCAACTGGGCGGCCGCCTACGCCCTGATGAAGGCGAAGGGGCTCTCCTCGCCTCCAGGGACCGTGACAGCGGAATACACCGTGAAGTTCCTCAAACCGAGCCCCATAGGAAAGACATGGCACCTCACAGCCTGGGCGACCAAGGTCGAGGGGGACAGGGCATATGTTTCGGGGGACCTCAGGGTCGACGGCGCGCTCACCGCAACCATGAACGGCCTGTTCGTGGCCGTCAGAGAAGGCCACCCTGCCTTCGGCCGCTGGCGCTAGGGGGAGTCTGGCATGTCGGCAGCCGGGGCGCCGCATGGGACAATCAGGGAGATCGGCGCAGCCTACCGGTCAGGTGCACTAACGCCGACGGCCGTCGTCCGCGAGTCCTTGAAGTCTATCGCGGCCCTCAACGGCAGACTCAACTGTTTCATAACTGTCCTGGACGAATCAGCCCTCAGGGCTGCCGAGGAGTCCGACCGCCGCTTCAGGGAAGGGAGGCCCCTCGGGGAGCTGGACGGTGTCCCTATAGCTGTCAAGGACGTCATCTACATCGAAGGTGTGAGGTGCACCGCCGGCTCCAAGATCCTCGCAGGGAACGTCGCCCAGTACGACGCCCCGTCGGTCAGGAAGCTGAGGGCCGCAGGGGCGGTGATTGTAGGGACGACCAACCTCCACGAGTTCGCGGCGGGGACCACGAGCGACAACCCACACTACGGGCCGGTGAGGAACCCGTGGGACCAGGAGAAGATAGCCGGCGGCTCTAGTGGAGGGTCGGCTGCGGCTGTGGCTGCAGGGCTGACCGCGGCTGCACTGGGGACAGACACCGCCGGGTCGGTGCGCATCCCCGCGGCGCTCTGTGGCGTCCTGGGGGTCAAGCCCACCTACGGCAGGGTGAGCAGGCTGGGGGTCGTCCCGCTCGCGAGCTCCCTGGACACGGTGGGGGTCCTCGCGCGGTCCGCATGGGACGCATCTGCCGTCCTGCAGGTCATCGCCGGCGGAGACCTTGCCGACGTGACCACGGCGAACGAGGAGGTGCCTGACTTCCTCGCGGCCCTTGCCCTCCCCTCCGCGCCCGCCAGGGTGGGTGTGGTCAAGGACTACTTCTATGACGCCCTCGACCCGGCCGTCGAAGAGGACGCCGAGGCCTTCCTCTCCAGGCTCCGCGAGATGGGGTGCCAGGTGTCGTTGGCTCATCTCGACGGCATCGACGAGGTGTACGAGAAGTGGGTGCCCATAAGGCGGGCCGAAGCCACCGCCTTCCACCTCCGGTGGTTGGAGCAGACCCCTGAACTTTACGGCGACGACGTCAGGCGCCTCCTCGAGCAGGGGAAGGACGTCCTGGCCGTCGACTACGTGAACGCCATCAACGCACGCCCATCTTACATGGAGAGGTTCGCCGCCTCTATGAAGGGGTTCGACGTCCTAGCCGCGCCATGCACGGCCATCCCTGCCCCAGCAATCGGCCAGTCCACCGTGTCTCTGAAGGGGAACAGGGTGCCTGTCTACTCTGCGCTGAACAGGCTGACGCTGCCATTCAACTACGTGGGGTTCCCAGCTATCTCTATCCCATCTGGCTCGGCGGGAGGGACCCCTCTCGGGGTCCAGCTGGTCGGCAAGCTCTTCGACGAGGCCACGCTTCTCCGCCTGGCGGCAGCCTACGAGGAGAGGTTCGGCCTCTTCCCAAGGCCGTCGGAAAGCACATCCGCGGCACCGACTGGTTAAATAACGAACCAGGCGGATGAGCCAAGGGTTCCTTTGAAGTCGACCTGGGGGATCGGGGCGCTGGTGGCCGTGCTGCTTTCTGTCGCCGCCGGCCTCCTCGGCTTGGTCGGCATCAAGGGCACGTTCACCATCATGCTGCTCCTGGTCGGGCTCTGGACACTGGTCGCGGCGTTCACATTCGCGGGGAGAGAGAGCAGGTCGTTCTATGCAGGCTGGGGGGTAGTGTTGGCTGGGCTCTCGATGACGTACCTGGTCCCTCTAAGGGACGCGCTCGGCCTCATACTACTCGCCATCGTCGTACTCATCGTAGCGACGGCCTACTTCGGAAGGGGGGCCAGGGGCAAGGCCCTGCCACCGGCGCACGAGCAGCGCGGAGACCCAGCGGCTGCCAGCCTCACCTGACAGACTCGAAGTCGTCCATCAGGACCTCACCTCCGTAGATGACCCACCTTGCCCTCCCTGGGAACTCCCTCCCATCATATGGGGACCATCCTGCCCTGCTCCTGACGTCGCCGTTCTTCACGGTCTCGGCCGCGTGGAGGTCTATCACGGTGAAGTCAGCCCTCTTCCCGGGTGCGACCTCCCCCCTGTCGTCCAGGTGGAGGTACCTCGCAGGGTTGGCCGAAGCGGCCTTCGCGACCGTCGCCGGGTGCACCCCCTGGCTCTTCATCAGCCATGCCGCCACGTGGGAGTAGTCGTCCAGCCCTGGGACTCCTGCAAGGCCGCCTTCCTCCTTCTCCTCGAGCAGGTGCGGCGCGTGATCTGTGACCAAGAACGACACCTTCTCGTCTCGCAGCCCCTGGACCAGCGCTTCTCTGTCCTCCTCTCCCCTGAGAGGTGGGTTGGTCCTGAGCAACGGGTTGTCCAGCATCGCCCTCCGCGAGAAGTAGACGTGGTGAAGTGTCGCCTCGCAGCTCAGGCGCAGCCCTTCCATCCTCGCCCCCTCCACCAACGACACGGTCTCTCTCAGGGACGCATGGCAGACGTTGGCTGCGAGCCCCTTTTCGCCCCTCAATGCCCGCACCACGCTGGCCACGGCCTCCGCCTCCGACCGAGGGGGCCTCGAATCGCAGTAGGCGTCGGGGGCAGACATATCCGTGGCTTGCGCCGTCTCGTCTATGACCGCCTGGTCCTCGCAGTGTATGCTCAGCGGCTTGCCTGTCCCTGCGACCAGGTTGAACACCCGGGGGAGCCCACCCGCCGGGAACGCCTCAGCCCCCGTGGTCTCCGACATGAACAGTTTGTAGCCAGCGACTCCAACTGACAGCTTCACTAACCTCCCTGGGTCATCGGTTGCGACCCCCCCGTAGAAGACCACCCCGACCAGGGCCTTCGCCTCGGCCAGCCGCGCTTTCAGTGCGAGCGCTTCCATGGTCGTCGTCGGGGTGGGGTTGTTGGGCATGTCCGCCAACGTGGTCACGCCTCCATGTATCGCTGCCATGGTCCCTGTCCTGAAGTCTTCCTTGCGCTCCCATCCAGGCTCGCGAAGGTGGACGTGGATGTCGACGAACCCGGGGAATATGAGGCACCCCTCCGCCCTGACCCGCCTCGACCCCTTCAGCCCGTGGCCTATCTCCGCGATGACGCCGTCCGTCACTCCCACCTCGGCGTCCCGGGGGCCGGCGGGGACCACGACCCTCCCCTCGAGGACCAGGTCGTGCTCCATCGGGCTACGTCCTCACGTGGTCAGGGACCTTGCCGAAGTCGAGGAGGGCGTCGCAGTACTGGCACTGGAGCGTGCTCTCTTTCTTGAGGGTCGCGAACCTGGTCGTGACCGGTTCCCTCTCTGCGTTGGAGATGCAGTTGAGTTCAGGGCACCGCAGCCGCCCCTCTATGGTGTCCGGGACCCTGGGGGTGTACTTCGAGACCTTCCCTTCGTCGATGAAGTTGACTGTGATCCCTGGGAAGACCAGGCAGAGTATGTCGGCGTCCCTCTCGTCCACGTGCCACCTGTCTATCTTGATGATGTCCTTCCTTCCTAGCCCCTTGCTAGACACGTTCTGCAGGATGACGACCGAGATATCTGCCTGCATCCTCGCCAGCTTGTCCAGCCGGAGGACCCTGGAGACGGTGTCGGCTCGCCAGTCCGGGATGTGGTCTATGACAGTCCCCTCCTCAATCCTGCTGACCAGCATCCGCTCTCCGTCCGCCTTGGCCAACTACCTCACGCCTCCGAGTATGAGGTTCAGCAGGACCATCCGCAGAGGGAGCCCGCCCGCGGCCTGCACGAAGTACTGGGCGTAGTTGGTTTCGTCGATGTCCGTCGAGAGTTCATCCACCCTGGGGAGCGGGTGCAGCACCTTCAGCGACGGCTTGGCGTCCCTCAGCGCTTCCAAGTTCACTTCGTACAAACCCTTCACCTTCTCGTACTCCGTGGGGTCGGGGATTCGCTCTTTCTGTATCCTTGTCACGTAGAGGACGTCCAGGCTCCCCGCCACGTCCTTGAGGGCCGCCGCCGTCCTCGGAGCAACGCCGCGCTGCCGGAGGAAGTGAGACACCTCCGGCCTCATCTGGAGGGCCTCTGGCGCGATGAACGTTATCTCCACGTCGAAGTTGGACAGAGCATACGCGAGGGATGATGAGGTCCGCCCGTACCTCAGGTCGCCGAGCATGCCAACCTTGAGGCCGTCTATCCTGCCGAAAGCCTTCTTGATGGCGTAGAGGTCGACCATCGCCTGCGTCGGGTGCTCTCTGCTCCCGTCCCCTGCGCTAACCACCGGGACATCGGAGATCTCCGCCGCGAACCGGGCCGCGCCCATCTTCGAGTGCCTGATGACGAACACGTCGGCGCCGTACCCTTCGAACATGCGGACGGTGTCGTGGAGCGTCTCTCCCTTCGTGATTGAGGAGCCGGTGGGCCCTGCGAACCCAGATACGGTCATCCCCAGCTTATCGGCCGCGATCTGGAAGCTGGAGTAGGTGCGCGTGGACGGCTCGAAGAACAGCAGGGCGGCGAGCTTCCCCTTCAGGGCGCCGTCCAGGCTCTCCTCGTTCTTCTCCAGGTCTTCGACCGCCCGGAGTATCTCATCGTACTGGTCCCGCTTGAAGTCGCGGGCGCTGACGACGTCCCTGCCGAGGAAGTCCGCGCTGGGGCCCATCTGACTTCACCCTCCAGGGGGAAGGTTATTGATTGTTCCTCCTCCCTCCGTTGACGAGTGCTATCGGAATCTTGAACCCGCTCCGAGTTTGGCCCGCGGTGCGATTTAAGGCTTCGACGGCCGCGGGGGAGAAACCGACATAAGGGCCCGCCCAGTCGACGCATCAGTTGCACCCCCCCGAGTCCCGGCTCGTGGATTGGATCCTCGGTCACTCGAAGGAGGCGAAGCACAACCTCTCCAACAGCGGCCTCCCTGAGCCCCCTCTTGCCGAGATGGGGGTCGAGACCTCCTTCGAGGCGTTCGCAAAGGAGAAGGACGTCCACGAGGAGGCGTTGGCAGGCACGGTCGCGCGCGTCTATCGCGTCGAGCCTGAGAACGTGGTAATCACCTCGGGAGCTTCCGAGGCGATCTTCTTGGCTTTCTCCGTCCTGGGGAAGGGGAAGGCAGTCGTCCCCGTCCCCAACTACGAGCCGATGATGTCGGTCCCGCGCTGGCTCGGCATGACTATGGAGCACTCCCTCGACGGCCCTGTCGTCCCTGGCGCGGTCTATGGGCTGACCGGCCCCAACAACCCGACGGGGGCGAAGCTGGGGGGCGCCGTCCTTGACAGGCTCTCCGAGGTCTCGAAGAAGGCTCATGTCTTCGTGAACGAGACCTACGGCGGCTTCGCGTTCGAGGAGCCTTCTACGTTGTACTCGAAGCTGGAAGGGGCCGTCACCTGCAGCTCCATGACCAAGTTCTACGGGCTCGGCCGGCTGAGGGTGGGGTGGATGATTGCCGACCCTGGGACGGCCCGCCTCCTTAGGAGCGGGAAGAGGCTGGTGAGCGGGCACGACGTCGAGTACTGCCTATGGCTGGCGAAGCAGGTCCTGGATAGCAGGGGGGCGTTCGTCGAAAGGGCTCGCAAGATCTACACGGAGAACCTGGCTACGGTCCGCAGGTTCGAGCGCATGGGGGCCGCGTCGACGAGGCTCCCCGACGCCGCGCCCTTTTGTCTCTTCCGCTACGAAGGTGGCCCCGACTCGGTATCGTTCGCGAAAGACCTGCTGCAACGTCGCGGCGTCCTGGTGGGGCCGGGGGACTTCTTCGGCTCCCCCAGGTCGTTCAGGCTCTGCTTCACGTCCCCGAGGGACGAGCTGGCGGCAGGGTTGGAAGAGCTTTCTGCGTATCTCGAAGGGCGATGAAGGGAGCGCCTCTTCGCCTCGCCCGGCCTCTGACTCTAAATCCTTAAATGCGAAACGAAGGAGGTTCCGCTTCTTAGAGTGCTCACTCCGAAAAGGGACGCGCTTCTTCTCCTCGAGGACGGTTCGATGTTCTTCGGCGAGGGCTTCGGGGCCGAGGCGGACTCCGTGGGCGAGGTGGTCTTCAACACAGGGATGGTTGGTTACCTCGAGTCGATGACCGACCCCTCGTACGCGGGGCAGATCCTCACTTTCACATATCCGCTGATCGGGAACTACGGTGTCCCGCCCTATTCGGCCCGCGACGGGTTCGGCCTCCCGCGCTTCTTCGAGTCCGATTCCATCAAGGTGAAGGGGGTGGTCGTTCAGGAGTCGTGCGACGCTCCAAGCCACTGGGCATCGAAGAGGACGCTGTCGAAGTGGATGGAGTCCGAAGGCGTCCCGGGGATACAGGGGGTCGACACGAGGGCCCTGGTCACGAGGCTGAGGGAGGCGGGGGTGATGATGGGGGTCATAGCCAGCGGCCGGGACGCGAAGGACAGGGGGAGGCTCGCCGAGCTCCTCGCCAAGGCAAGCAGCTACTCGTCCCAGAACCTGGCGAAGGGGGTGTCCGTCCCAGGCCCTGTCGTCCACGGAGGGCTCGGACCGCGGGTGGTCATACTTGACTGTGGGACCAAATACGGCATAGTGAGGAACCTCCTCAGGCTCGGGTTCCAGGTGGTCCGCCTCCCCTACGACTCCTCCTATTCCACAGTCATGAATCAGGACCCCGCCGGGGTGGTGGTCTGCAACGGTCCGGGGGACCCGCAGCTCCTGCGCGACACTGCGAAGTGCGTGGGGTCGCTGATAGAGGGGGAGGTCCCTGTCCTTGGGATCTGCCTCGGCGAGCAAGTGATCGGGATGTCCCAGGGCGCTGAGACCTTCAAGCTGAAGTATGGCCACAGAGGCCAGAACAAGCCCTGCGTGGACCTCACGACGGGGAGGGGGTACGTGACGAGCCAGAACCACGGGTACGCCATCGCGGATAAGACCATGAAGGGGACCGAGCTCCGGCAATGGTTCGTCAACGCAGACGACAATACCATCGAAGGGGTCTTCCACGCGTCCAGGCCCTGCATGGCGGTCCAGTTCCATCCGGAGGCTACCCCGGGCCCATACGACACCCTCTTCGTCTTCGAAAGGTTCGCTGAGATGGCGAGGAGAGGGATGCCGCCAAGAGGTGAAGAGATACGAAGCGTGAAAGCGTAAAGAAGGCCCTGGTGATCGGGAGCGGTGCCATCAAGATCGGCGAAGCGGGAGAGTTCGACTACTCTGGCAGCCAGTGCCTGAAGGCGCTGAAGGAGGAGGGGGTCGACTCGGTCTTGGTCAATCCCAACATAGCTACCATACAGACCAGCTTCCAGTTCTCAGACCACATCCACTTCGTCCCAGTGACAGTCGAGTCGGTGACCAGGGTCATCGAGAAGGAGAGGCCCGACGGGATCCTCCTCGGCTTCGGCGGCCAGACGGCCCTCAACTGCGGCATAGGCCTCTCGGAGGCGGGGGTGCTCGACAGGTATGGCGTGAAGGTGCTAGGCACCCCCATCCGCGGTATCCAGCTGACGGAAGACAGGGACCTGTTCAAGAAGACCATGATCGGATGCGACGTCCCTGTGCCGCGCAGCGTAGCCGCCTACTCCTTCGACGAAGCGAGGAAGGCTACTGACGACCTCGGATTCCCCGTGATAATCCGCGTCGCCTACACCCTCGGTGGCAAAGGGGGCGGGGTCGCCCGAGACCCCCAGGAGCTCTCGCAGATTGTCGAGCGCGGCCTGAACAGCTCCCTGGCACACCAGGTGCTGGTGGAGGAGTATCTAGGGGGGTGGAAGCAGATAGAATATGAGATAATGCGGGACTGGGACGACAACAGCGTCATCATCTGCAACATGGAGAACATGCTCGGTATGCGGGTCCACACAGGGGACAACATAGTCGTCGCCCCCTCGCAGACCCTCACCAACGCAGAGTACCACCTCCTCAGGACGGCGGCCCTCCGTGCAGCCAAGACATGCGGCATCGTAGGGGAGTGCAACATCCAGTTCGCCCTCCACCCGGGCTCCGAGAGATACGCAGCCATCGAGATCAACGCGAGGCTCTCGCGCTCCTCGGCCCTGGCCTCCAAGGCGACGGGCTACCCGCTGGCATATGTGGCCGCTAAGCTCGCCCTGGGGTACCACCTCACGGAGCTGAAGAACAGGGTGTCGGGGACCACCACCGCCCTCTTCGAGCCCTCCCTGGACTACCTGGTGGTGAAGATGCCTCGCTGGGACACCGTGAAGTTCGACGGAGCCGCCCGTGGCATCGGGACGTCGATGAAGTCCATCGGGGAGGTCATGGCGGTGGGGAGGGGTTTCGAGGAGGCGATCCAGAAGGCGGCGCGGATGGCGAACCCGCAGCAAGACGGGGTGGTCAGGGCGGGGAGGCCGCGCGAGCTGTCCGCCGCCATCTCGTCCCTCGAGCACCCGTCCGACACCATCGCCTTCGACCTGGCTGAGGCCCTGCGAGCAGGCGCGCGGGAGGCGGACGTCGCAGCAAAGAGCGAGGTCGACCCGTGGTTCGTGAGCAAGTACAAGAACGTCGTCGACTTCTACGCCTTCCTCGAGTCCCAGCCCCCAGGGGCGGTCCCGAGCAAGGAGACCCTGACCAAGGCGAAGAAGCTCGGGTTCTCCGACAGGCAGATAGGGGACCTGCTTGGGATGGGGGAGGACAGGGTGAGAGAGGCCCGGGTGCGCCTCGGGGTCACCCCGGTCACCAAGGTCATAGACACCCTCGCCGCCGAGTGGCCGTCGAAGACGAACTACCTTTACCAGACCTTCGACGCGGCCGTCGACGAGGCCCCGCCCACCTCGGCGAGGAAGGTGATGGTCCTGGGGGCAGGGCCGTACAGGATAGGGAGCTCAGTGGAGTTCGACTGGGGGACTATGAACATGGCCTGGGCCCTGAAGGGGCTGGGCTACGAGGTCGTGGTCGTGAACTGCAACCCCGAGACTGTCTCGACCGACTTCGACATGAGCGACAGGCTCTACTTCGAGGAGCTCACTGTCGAGAGGCTCCTCGCCATCTATGACAAGGAGAAGCCAGAAGGGATGGTCCTATGCGTCGGGGGGCAGACCCCCAACGACCTCGCCGAGTCACTGGAGAAGAGGGGGGTCAGGGTCTTGGGGACCTCTTCGCAATCCATCGAGACGGCCGAGGACAGGACCAAATTCAGCGCCCTGCTGGACCGCCTTGGGATCCCCCAGCCAGCATGGGGCTCCTTCCGCTCCCCGGCCGAGGCGGCTACCTTCTGCTCCAGGGCGGGGTACCCCGTGATCGTCAGGCCCTCCCACGTACTCAGCGGCTCCGCCATGCGCGTTATCTGGGACCCGTCCGAGCTTGAGGTCTACATCACGAAGGCTGCAATGGTAAACCCTGCCTTCCCAGTCGTGGTCAGCGAGTTCGTAGAAGGGGCCAGGGAGGTCGAGGTCGACGCCGTTTCGGACGGGAAGAACACGGTCATCGGTGCCATCATAGAGCACGTCCAGGACGCGGGAATCCATTCAGGGGACGCCATCATGAGCATCCCCACGATCTCAGTGGGGAAGGCCGCCAAGGAGAAGATACGAGTGTACACGAGGAGCATCGCCCGGGAGCTGAAGGCGAGGGGACCCTTCAACATCCAGTTCCTCGTGCGCGGCGCGTCTGTCTACGTCATAGAGTGCAACCTCAGGGCCTCGCGCTCCCTCCCCTATGTCTGCAAGGCCACGGGGGTGAACCTCATCGACCTCGTCGCCCCGGCCATAGAGGGGGGCTCGCTGAAGAGGACCACTGATGTAGAGGAGCCGAAACGCTTCGCGGTGAAGGCGCCCATGTTCTCCTTCCTGCAGATGGACGGCGCAGACCCCAAGCTCGGCGTCGAGATGCGCTCCACGGGGGAGGTGGCCTGCTTCGGTGACACCTTCGCGGAGGCCCTGTCCCAGGCTTTCTTGGCCACGGGGCACAGGATACCAAAGACGGGAGACATGGGGATAATGCTCCTGGAGCCCTGGCAGAGGAGCGACGGGGTCAAGCCCCTCCTGTCGCGCTTCAGGGCAGCTGGGATAGAAGTGCTGGAACTCGACGAGGCAGCCCTGGGCTCCAGGATGGCGGAGGTCCTCGGGACCATCGCGAGCGGGAAGGTCTCCTTCGTCCTGTCGTTCAACGCCAACACCAACGTGGATTCAGAGGCCTTCCACATGGTGAGGCGCAAGGCGGTAGACCTCCAGGTCCAGGTGCTCTCCACCAAGGAGGAGGCGGAGGCTCTCCTCCTCTGCGTAGGACGCTAGGGGGCGGGACGGCGGGGAGCGGGGAGGCGGTGGACCTGGTCGACGAGAACGACTCGGTGGTGGGAGAATCCACCCTCGGCGACTGTTTGAAGGACGGACTTCTCCACCGAGCCGTGGCCGTGGTAGTCTCGAGGTCAGACGGGAAGGTAATCCTCCAGCAAAGGAGCCGGAAGGACCCCTGGCAGCCTGGGAAGTGGACGCTTTCCTGCACCGGCCACGTGAAAAAGGGGGAGTCCTACGAGGATGCGGCGGCCCGGGAGCTCGCCGAGGAGCTCGGGTTGAGGTCCAGCCTGGCGACCCTGGGGAAGTACCTACTCCCTCCCATCAGGGAGGGGGACCTCACCGAGCGCGAGTGGGTGGCCCTTTTCACTGCGTCCACCGACGCCCCAGTCAACGTCGACCCGGTCGAGCTGGAGTCGGTCGAGGGCTTCGACGGCCCGGGGCTCAGGGCAATGGCCGAGGGGGGCGGGCTGACCCCGGACGCCTCTTTGTTGCTGGACGAGTACCTCCACCTCAGGCCCCTCCGGACCTAAGGCTGGATGCCCTTTTACGAGGGGGGGTTGGGCCCGGCCTGATGACCGCGCTCGAAGAGATCAACGCTCATCTCGCAGGGAGCTACAGAGCAATCGTCATCTCTGAAATGGATGTGGACCTGAGGCCCGCGGCCGCGGACAACAGGCTGTTCCTGCTGAAGATCGGCGAGGGGTCCCTCGCCGCCGGGGGGCGGGGTGGCGGGTTCGGCGAGAGGAAGGTGACAGCGGTGTTCTGCTACGGCCGGTCCGGAGGCGCCTGGTCAAAGCTCTACGAGGCCGAAGGGGACGTGGCAGAATCGTTCGAGGTCCCCTATCACGTAGCCAGGCTGCCGATGACCATGGCCGACGGGACGGAAAGCGTGGGCTACGGGGTCGTGGACCATGACCTGGTCGGGGAGCTGCTGAAGAGGGCGGGCCTATCTTCATCTTAAATAGAATCAGGGCTGGGCGCGTTTCCAGAATTGAAAGTCCTGGTGACGGGGGCTTCGGGGATGGTCGGGAGGAACCTGATCGGGTATTTCAACGAGAAGGGCGTCGGGACCATCCCTACAGACCTCTCCGGGTGGGACGTGTCCGGGGACCTGCTGGACGACAGATTCGTCTTCAGCACTCTCGCGTCGCTGGACTTCGACGCCGTAGTCCATCTCGCCGCGATCACGGAGATCAAGAGGACCATAGAGGACCCGGGGCTCTGCTTCAGGGTCAACTGCGTCGGGACCCTTAACATGCTCGAGCTGGCGAAGAGGAAGGGGGTGAAGAGGATCGTCGTGGCTTCTTCTGCCAACGTGTTCGGCGCCCCGAAGACGAACCCGGTGACCGAGGAGTCCCCGTTCGACCCGCGGGTGCCATACGACTACTCGAAGGTCGTCGGCGAGAACATGGCGATGGCTTTCCACAAGTCGGTCGGCCTCCCGGTCTCGATCACCCGGAGCTGGCTCCTCTTCGGTGAATACGACCAGCCGACCCGTGCGACGATCAGGTTCATCCGCGCATGCCTCAGGGACGAGCCGCTCACCCTGTACAACGGCGGAAAGGACACGACCTCCCCATCTCACGCGGTCAACTTCGCCAAGCTGGCGCTTTCGATAATCAACAACGAGCGGGCCGTGGGGGAGGCGTTCAACTTCGGCGGGGTGGGGGCGGTCTCAATCAGGGAGCTGGCGGAGACTGTGAGGAGGCTGACACGGTCCAAGTCGGAGCTACGACTCCTGCCGCCGAGGAGCGAGCTGGAGAAGGAACCGCAGATTAGCTACCCGACGATCAAGAAGGCGCAGAATCTTCTTGGGTACTCGCACGAGCTGACCCTGGAGCAGGGGCTCCAGCGGACCATCGACTGGGTGAAGAAGCAGGCCTGAGGGCAAGGACGCCCGTCTCGTCTTGAGGAAAGCCTCCACAAGGCCTGCAGTAGTCTACAAGGCTCCAGTCGCGGCCAGTTTCGGAAGAAGGCGACAGTCGACATCCCTACCAGAGCGACGAGCTCGCCAAGATGCCGTTCCGTCAGGGGGCGAGGCCTCCCTCCCCGCCAAGGAACTGACTGGAGGAGTTGGGCCACTCGCCAGAGGGCATCGACGTGAACCAAACGATCAACGTCCGCTGTTCAGCCCAGGGAGGCGCAAGTCCGCACCAGCCCCTGCCCCACCCTAGGCATCGGATGCCGACGCCATCCAGATGCACCCGCTGCGGGGCCCATTTGATGCCCATCGAAGGGGAAAGCACCCTCTAATCTTCCCGTAAACCAAGAGGGGAGACTCGGCCAATCGTCCAAACGAATACGGCGCGGGCCAACCTGGCCGCGCCTGCGACGGGTGGTGCCAGTGTTTCGCCATGATAGATGCCTTCGAGGACAAGTTGGACGGTCTCAGGAAGTGGTGTTTCGCATTCACTCCAGGGGCGCTCTCAGCGGACGCCCTTCTCGGGCAGGTCAACGGTACGACAATCCCTCCATACGTGAAGGTGGCCGCACTGGGGGTCGCGGCGATATTCGTTCTAATCATGCGGTTCCTCGATCGGAACTACCAGCTGTACCAAAGGGCGGCTGGGACCAGGGCGGCGGAACTCGAAGCGCTCCTGAACTTCTGGTTGGAGAAGACGATAAGAAAGGAGTACGCCGTTCACCGGATGTGGCAGTATGTGCGGCTGGTCTGCTATGGTTTCGAGATATGAGTCCTCATCTTGGGCTTGGCCACCGCCTGGGCTCAGGTCCCATCGATATACCTCGCGTTCCCTGCGCCTATCTCGGCCATCCTGCCGATGCGATGGATGGAGACCAGCGTTGACAAGAGGAATATGTCACAAGCCGAGCCGCCAATAGCGCAACGTTAGCTCTCCGCCCCAGGGATGATTCACCAGATCGGCGGCCTTTTCGTGGGTTTCGGACGCAGGTGCGTTCGTCCCACTCAGGAGTTCAGACTTACGATGTAAGTATCAGCTCTACCTTCACGTCTTCCGGTATCCTGAGCTTCGTGATCTGTCGCATGGTCCTGTCATCAGGCTGGACGTCGAGTATCCTCCTGTGGACCCTCAGCTGCCAATGATCGAAGGTGTGGCTCCCCTCCCCCGTCGGGGCCTTGCGCGTAGTTATCTTGAGCTTCTTGGTCGGGAGCGGCTGCGGGCCCCTCACCTTGACCCCTGTCTTGTCTGCTATCTCCCTGATGTCGTTGGCGACCTTCTCAAGCTCAGGGAGGTTCGTGCTCGTGAGCTTGATCCTGGCGAACTGGGCCATTTTCTTTCATCCGCGTCGGGGAAGTCTATTTAGATGTTGCCGCATCCTTTCACGCAGGCCCGGGGCCCAGCGCGCTATCTTCGGGCGTAGGTTCGCCTGATCGCCGGGAAAGCCCCGAACACCTGCTCCGGAGTGTACCTGTGGGGGTTCAGCTCCAGACAGACGAGGACGTCCCTCCCTGCCACCTTGTCCAACAGCGGGGCGAGGGGGGCGGTCCCCTCCCCGGGGATGAGATGGTCGTCGAGGGCGCCGGAGTTGTCTGTCAGGTGAATCTCAGTGAGCTTCTCCCCGAGCCTCATCGCTATCTCGCTTGGGTCCTGGCCGCTGGCGTGGGCGTGGCCGCTGTCGAGGGTGGATCCGCACCCTGGCAACCTGTCGACCATGGAGGTGAGGGACTCCGGGGTGCTCGCAAGAGGGTAGTAGTACTTGGACGAGCTCCCTGCCTGGTTCTCGACGTTGATCGCCAGCCTCCCCCCAGCTGCCTTGACCATCCTCATCAGCGCCGACGCGGAGCTGTCCTCTGACTGCCGGACCATGGCCTCGTTGTGCACGCTCCCAGGATGGACTGTGACAATCCGCGCCCCTAGGGATGCGCTGAACTCGACGAAGGATTCCAGGGTCTTAGCCACCGCCTCCTTCACCGGCTGGAAGGGGTTCGCTGGGTTGAGGTCGGTGAATGGCGCGTGGGTCGTCACCACCATGTCGTAGGCCGACAATGAGTCTTCGACCTCCTCCAGCTTGGCCCAGCCCGGGTAGGCGTGGGGGACCTCCCCCCAGAGCTCGATGTATTCCACCCCTGCGTCTCCGATGGCCCTCACGGCCGCACAGACCTCCAATCCCAGGAGGGACCAGGTGCTGATGCCTAACCTCATATTCTCTCCCTGAGGAGGGCCGGCGTTCAGGACACGGTGGAGGCCTCGACAGCTCTGAGCCTCTTCACGAGCTCCTTGAGCATCGGGATGGCGACCTCCGGGTGCCCTTTTATGAGCCCCGCGAAGCTCCAGGCCGGAAGCACCCAGCACTTCGTCGGCGCCACGGCCACTACGTCTGCCGACCTGGGTTGCCCGTCTATGACAGACATCTCGCCGAAGAACTGCCCACGCTCCAGGGTAGCAAGCAGTTTCTTACCCTTCCTGACCTCTACCTTCCCGTCTATGACCAGGTAGAACCCCACCCCTGACCCCTTCTCCCCGACGACCAGGTCGCCTTCCTTAAACGACACCTCCTTCCCTTCTTTGACGACCGCCTTCAGGCTCTTTCCGTCGAGGCCGTCGAAGAAAGGCACGTCCCCTATGAGCTCTACTGTGTCCGAAGTATCTGCCATCCGGCCCTTACGACCCTCTTGCCGATTTAAACCCACCGAGCGACGGACCTCTCTCTAAACCTCCTACAAATTGAATGGTCTCTCTCAGGTTTCGTCACCTTGGCCTTGGCTGAGCCATACCCTCTCTGTCGATGACGTCAGTCAAGGCTGTCTCCGGCTCGAGGCCAGGTTCACGCTGTGCAGGCCCTGCCTCGGAGGTGGGGCTCTTCTCCAAAGCCTCCGAAGAGGGAGCGGCCGGTCTGCCCAAGAGCGCCTTGGTGCTGCAAAGCAGGGGCACCCATCCCTTGCCAGACCCTGGACGGCCACGGCTTTGGAGTATGGCTACCCGAACGCAGACCTCCTTTCCCGATACTGGCGCCAGACAACATAGTTGACCCCTGTCGCGATTACAAGGACTCCAACAAGAGCGATGTACACGATTGGAAGTGGCTGCGATCCCACTTGGACACCCACGTGCGTCGTCTCCCCTGGCGCCAAGGTGGCACTCACAGACGCAGATCTCCCGTCATATGACGCATTGATTTGGTATGTGCCAGGAGGGAGCATCACCGACAGGTCTCCTTCCTTGTCGGCGTGGTAAGACGCGTGCTGGGGCCCGGATTCGGAAACGCTCAGTGTTGCGTTATCGGCAACCTCGCCCCCCGCTGTAACGTGGATGTCGAGGACCCCGACGGGGACAAGCAGTTCGAGACTCGAGTAGGGTATCGGCACGGTGGAGTTGTAAGTCCGAGAGGCGGGGCCGTAGTCTATCCCAACGGCAATAGACAGAGGGAACTGCGTTCCAGTCAGGAAGACGCTCCCATCGAAGCTATCCCAAGACTCTATTCCCTGACCCGTCGCCGTCGCCACGACCCCTGTGATAGCCTTGGCCTGAGACTCGCTCCTTATGTCGATGCGCGCCTCTGCGAAGGGTATCTTGGATACGTTGTAAGCTTCGACCCCGCCGACATCGAACATGGTGATCAGGGACCTCGGCCAGGTGGAATTCGAGTTGTCGAGGTTCGCGCTCATAGCCAAGGTCGACGAGGCAGCGTCCGCCAGCTGGGTGCAGCCCTGCAACGAGACCCAAGATGTCCCGTTCGCCTTCAGGAACTGGGCGTCAAAGAGCTGAAGTCCGGCCTGCGTCCTGACATATGCCTGGAGCTCGTATCTCCCTGCCCCCAGGTTCAAGTAATCGTCGAACGAAGCGTTGTTCTGCTGGGGCGAAGGAGATATGCTCAGTAAACCGGTCTGGGCTGCAAGCGTGAGCTTGGACACTAGCGTGCCGTACTCGTCGTAGCTCCTCTGGGTGTAGAGCTCAAACCATGCGTTGAACTGGGTCGCTGAACCAGACGGGGTCACGGCCAGTCCGTTACCGGTCAGGATAACCTTCATGCTCCCACCGGTCGCCGCCGGAAGCTGGAACGTCGCAGACGGCCCAGATAGTGTCCCCATCAGGCATCCCTGGATGTTGTAGGCGGTTGTCGGCGGGATGCTGTAGTCAAGGTTCAGGGTGTTCTCCGACAGGTTTGACCTCACGAGCCGTGGAACAAGGGACACCGTAGGCGATGCCAGAGTCACGGTTGCGTTGCTCGAAGCTCCAGTGACCGGGACCGTCACGGTGACCGTCCACTGCCCCAAAGGGTCCGAATGAGTGAACGTCAGAATCGACACAAGTGCCCCAGGTTCGAGAAAGATTCCAGGGGTAGTTACTCCGGCAGGCGAGGTCAGGAACACCTCCTGTGAAGTCGTGTTCTGATATGACTGGACCCACAACTGGTCCCCCGGGGTGTAGACCGGCGTGCCTAGTGTGATGGGTTCGATGCTAAGCGGTCCATAACCGAGTCCAAAGGAGGCTGGCTGAGCGGCCTGGAAACTCTGGGAGAGGGCAGGGACAGGGATCAGCAACGGCACAAGAATCAGCAGGAGGAAGAGCCTAGCCTGCACGCGCGTACCACCACACAGCCCCAGCGATCACGAATGTCGGAACAGAGTAGACCACGACGCCACCCAACGAGAAGCTGGCAAATAAGATGAACCAAACCAGACTCGACCCTGTGGCCAGAGTGCCCACTACCAGCGCTCTGTTTCTGTCAACAGCGTACCCTGAGCCCAGTCCCAACACGGCATATACTAGGAGCGAAGCGTAGAGCACACAGAGCGCAGCAAAGACAGCGAGGTTCTCCGGAAGGCCCAATCCCGCGCTTGGGGCGGCCATTGTGGCCAGGTCGGATAGCCCCGCTCGCGCAGCTGCGGCGGATCCCGAAGCGTTCGCCAACATGACGCTGAGCTCGGCGACCACTATGCCAGAAGGGAGGAGAGTCGAGAGCGACCCGGACCCTGCCATTGAGCCTCTAAGCCTATACGCTACAAACGGGAGACCGAAGAACAGCACCCCGACGATCCACCCGCCAATCAGTTGGCTGAGGAAGCTCCCCACCGCCTGAGGTCCTATGAAGAAGGTGGAGAGAAGAATCGCCGGTATCAGGAGTAGCTCACCTCCGTAGATGTCGACCAAGAGGGCCGGGCTTGCACGTCTGAGCCTCTTCACAGCGAACACCAGAATTGTCTTCGCGAACTGCAACCAGAAGACCGCAAGTTCGATCATGGTCGACTCAGCCAGGATGTACGAGTGGGCGAATGCGATCACGTAGTTGAAGTCGATTGTTAGGAGCGCCCCCATGACCGCAAGGGAGACAACGGACTTCGCCATCATCGGCTGAGGACACTCGCTACCAGATTGCTCACGTCTTCGTGACCCGTGTAGAAAACCACGTTGGTACCTTGTACGTCTCTCCGGCCGCGGCTTCCGCAGAGGATGACCGAAGGCTTTTCGAGGACCAACCTCATGGTCTCGGGGGCCTGTGTCTCTTCCTCGGCCGTGATCACCATGTCGGGACGGTCGCGCTCAGTGTCTGTTGTCCCGGCCTCTACGTCCGACCAAATCTTCATTATGAGTGATGCGAGGCCGCCCAAGTCTCTGGCCTCCGCGACTGTCGCCCCATCCTTCTTGGCATGTGTCACCCTCAACGTGATCCCAGTCGAGACTACCGGGAGTCCGACACTGGCCAACGCCTCGGAAGCGAGATCCATCCAGCGTGGGAGCCTCTTAGGGTCCGTTTCCATCCTCTCAACAAAACAGACCGAAAGCTGCTCCGGTATGTTCGCCTCTCCCGCCCTCACCATCAGAGACTCATAGGGCAGCTTCGCCTGCCGTTTCCACATTATGTCCTTCGAGTTGCTGGAGCTGCCGTAGGGTTCTGTCGCGTAGAACTCTTGCCCAGATCCCCTCCTCCCTCCGGGATAGTCTCCAGGGATTAACGCCGTCAGCCTAAGAGGCCCTTTCCCCGCGAGAAGGGATGTCGGGAGGAACTCATAGGAGACCTGCAGCTCGTGCACTTCTTTGCGAGCGAAGAGACCCAGCGGATCGAGGATACCAACCTTGAGGGTTATCCCCTTGTACACGCCCGAATATATCGACCTCACGGCAAGGGTCCTGTCTCTCTCTTCTCCTTGGATGGCTGTTTCTAGGCCTTCCGGGGCAGAGAGGACCTCCAACGTGGCCCTGGAGGTCCACCGTCCAGAACCAAGGCGTATTCCACTCGAGACCTGCTCTCCCTTGAAGGCGCGTCTTACCGTGTCTTTGACCGTCAGCTCGAGTTCCTTCTTCGGGAGAGCCAAAAGCAGAAAGAGAGAAATCAGCACCACAATGGCAAGGGAGAACCCGAGCGCCAGACCCCAACTGAAGTTTCCGAGAGACGCTGCGATTGAGGTCAGGGTCAACCCCTCCAGCAGGGCCTTTCCATGGCTTGTCAGGCCTATCGTGGCGGCTTCACTTTGGTAAGTATGTCTTGGACCACCTGCAAGGGATCATTGGCAGTCCCTACCAGGACGGCCGACTGGTCGAGCTTGACTCTGTGCCCAAGCACGTACCCGACAATCCCCTTGATGTCCTCGGGGGTCACGTAGTCTCTCTCGGCGAGGTATGCCACCGCCCTGGCGCAGTGGGAAAGTTGGACGAGCGCCCTTGGGCTGGCACCCAGACTCAACCTGCTCTCTCTCCTGGTTTCAAGAGCGATGACAGAGAGATATTCGACAATCTCGTCGGACACCTTCACTCTGGCCACTGCGTCTAGTATCCTCAGAAGGTCTTCCTTACCGAGCACCTCGTCGATGTCTTCGGTACGCATGTCCTCGAGGTTGCGCTTTATGACGGATGACTCAACGGACAGATTGGGGTAACCTATCTCGATCCTCATCAAAAACCTATCCAGCTGGTTCTCAGGGAGTGGGTAAACCCCCTGGAACTCCTGGGGGTTTTGCGTGGCAATGACCATGAATGGGTTCGGAAGCGCTTCCGTGTGGCCTTCCACCGTGACCTGTGATTCTTGCATCGACTCGAGGAGGGCGCTCTGCACCTTCGGCGGCGCCCTGTTTATCTCGTCCGCCAACAGAAGATTGGTGAACACCGGTCCCCGTCTGAACTCGAACTCTCTCTCTTTCAGGTTGAAGACGAACCCTCCGACCATATCCATCGGGAGCATGTCAGGCGTAAACTGGATCCGCTTGAAGTCCACTCCCATGCACCTTGCGAATGCCTTGGCAAGGATCGTCTTGGAGACCCCGGGGACCCCTTCCAGAAGAACGTGCCCCCTTGCCAGGAAGGAGACCAGAAGGAGCTCTGTCTCCCTCTCCCTTCCGATAACAACCTTCCCGACTTCCCTAAGCACTCTTTCCTTTAGCTCTGATACCAACCAGGGTCCTCCTCAATCTCAACGCCAGCGAAATGACGTCTTCTTGCCCGTTATTTGGCGCTTCTCTGCCCCCGTACCTGTATGCTTCGTAGTCGGAGAGGTGCTTCTCCATCTTCTCCCAGTCTGCCTCGACGCCTGCCTCTTTGAGTTGTTTGAAGGCTTCGTTCCAGGTGAATCCCTCCCCGATAGCAGGGACATACCTCGTGATGGAACGGTCCAGCACAGCAAACGCAGATTTGACGTCGAAAGGGTCAGCAGGCCTCGTTCTTTCCATCAGGACATACCCGATTGCTCCAGCGACGACCAACGCCGCATCTACCATGAGCAGCATCCCAGCTGCTGAAAGCTCAATGGGCAATGTAGTTCACCGTAGAGTTAGCCGCGTAGTACACAAGTTCGACCCCTGAATCGGGTAGCGCTGGGACAGGAGCCGTCGGGGACATCACAACCCATGCTCCTCCGGGTGCTGTGTATGATCCTTCGATGGTCCCGTTTATAGTGACCAAGGGGCTGTTCAGCAGTACGGGTCTGGTTCCGCCAAAGCCCGTTGTGTTCGTTCCGAAAAATGTCACGTTCGATGGAGAGGGGGCGTAGGCTCCCCTAGTCCCTATCAGCTGATAGACCGAAGTCGGACTGTATCGGAAACTCCCGCTTATCTCTAGATATATAGTGCCCGTGCTCTCAACGCCCTTGGCGGTGTCCTGGTTCACCACGACGGCTGTACTGACCGCTTCCGCTTGAGGCAGCTCTCTCAAGGTGAGCGCAGTGGTGAGATTCTCCCTCAGGAGGACGTATCTCTTGAAGAAGAAGTTCGACCCTGCGGCTTGCACTGAGTAGTTCCCCGGCGGCAGCTCCGCTTCGACCTCTCCGGAAGAGTTTGTGTACAAGCTGTATGTCGGGGTCCTGCCTGGGATTACCACACCTCCGGGTCCGATGACAGTAACGACGAACTCCAGCCTCGACATCGGCGTAAGGTACCGAGAAAGATTCGCGCCTTGCTGTATGGACGCGTAGGTCTCTCCTGCTTCAGTGCCCTCTGCCTTGATCAGGAGGCTGGGGCCCTGACCGGTACTTGTTTGAGTGGCCTGCCGGTTGCCCGGGCTCGGGGACGTTCCATCCAGCCCTATCGGGGTGAATGCAAGGCCCAGCGCGACGATTATGATCATGAGGACCGAAAGGATGCTCAATGTCTTGAGCTGGGGATGCATTACAAATGGCGAAAACCGCTACCGGAGGCTAAAAGTTTTGTTAGCAAGTCGGGTGTGGGACAAAACTCGGCCGCCCGCACCTCTTATGAATGATAAGAGACGATCCCTATCAAGGACACTCTGGTGCGAAAAGGTTGACAGCGTCATGAAGGATTGGTCGCCACAAGGGCCTTACCTCGTGATTCCTTTATTCCTCAGGTTCCGGACGAGTTCCCGTTTGCCGAACGTGGGATTCAGGTCCCTCCCGCATCCAAGCCCGCTCAAGTGAGGGTGTGAGGAGGACCATTCCTCCCCTGGTCGAAATGCGTCGGTCGCCCGGACCGGGCGGAGTGGCTCGAACCGCCCTCCGGACGCCTTGGTAGCTCTGGAAGGGGCAGTTTTGTCCCACACCCCATCTAGCCTGTATTCAACAACCCTTCTCATGATGGTCCGCACATCCCTTGCAGCAGAACAGCAGAACCGAGCCGCCGATTGTCCTTCTGTAGACGCGCCCGGCCGTCAGGCGAAGCCCGCAGTGCTGACACCTGAAAGGGTTGCGCGTGTTCGTCGCTACTTTCTGCGGGGCCGAATTCGACGCACGGCGCGCAAACGGCTGCTCTCCGATGTGTTCTTCACGAATAGCCCTCACCTTTTCCGCGGCTGGCCCAGCCCCCTCGACCACCCCGTTTGAGGTCACCTTGACTTGCCCATGACGGTTATGACGCTGGCACGATTGGATAGCGTAACGAGGCTGGGGAAGGCCCTGCTCAGCCGTCCGCCGAGTTCTGTCAGGTCGATCGGCGGTTCCATCGGTCAGTTCGCTCCCTTGTCCTTCTGATAACTGTCAGCGCAGTGCGAGCAGCAGAAGCAGTGCTCCACCCCTAGTCTTGCCCATGTCACCACCACATCTCCCTGAGTTGCGAGACGCCCTCGAGCCACTCGCCCCTGAACTTGTCGTAGTCCTTCAGCGCCTCCTTCCCCTTCGCCGTGATCCTGAACGGCCTCCTTGCCTTCTCCCCCTTCGCCTCGCTCCGCGTTTGTTCGATGTAGCCCTTCTCTTCCAGCCACACGAGTGTAGGATAGACCGCAGAGGGCCCAGGCCGCCACATCCCCTTCGTGCGCTGGAATATCTCCTCCATCATCTCGAAGCCGTGCATCGGCCTCTCGGAGAGCAGCCGGAGGATGTAGGGCTTCAGCATGCCCTGGGGCACGACGTTCACCCTGAAGGGACCGCACCTGCACCATCCTCCCGGCATCGCCCTCTACTCCTTCTTTTCCTTGAGCGACTGGATCCTCTTCTCCAAGGCGGTTATCTCAGACTCCAGGCCCGCCTTGTAGTCCTCCAGCTCCTCCACCGCTTCGTCCCTGCTCCTCGGCCGAAAATAACCCGGCCCGGAGCAGTTGCAGCCGCACTGGCCGCCCCATCCGTATCTTTGCATGTTTTGCATCGCCTCTGATTATATCTCTCATATCAGGAATGATATAAGAGTTGCTCTCCGCGGGGGTGTGGGACAGAAGTCAGAGGGTCGAGAGGTTGAACAGGTTGTGCCAGAGCCCCGTGAAGAACTGTGCGCAGTCTATCCTGTCCTCCCTCCTCCGGGCGACCGACCACCCGAGCGTCTTCTTGTCGGCTGCGAACCCTGACTCCGAGCTCTCGCGCCGGTAATACTGCTCCAGGTACTTCACCGCGTTCTTCACGAAGTCTATCATGGCCTCCTTCCACCTCCAGGAACCGATCAGGGTGGCGTTGCTCCTGGGTATGATGCAGACCTTGGTCTCGCGCCCGAAGAGGTCCAGGTACCCCAGCGTGCCGTAATACCTGTCCAGCCTGACCGAGCCGAGCGTCACGCCATCGATCCTGGAGAGCATCTTCATGGCGCGGTCGAAGGCCTCCTTCTCCGATTTCAGGCTCGAGCCGTAGGCGAGGTACATCCTGGTGGGGAGGTCCATCAGCCTGAAGGAGTATGCGAAGGCGCGCTTCTTCGTCTCCTCTTTGGGCGGCTGTTGTGGCGACGACGATTCGCGTCCCTCCTGCCGCCGCCCTTGCTCTTCCTTGGCCATGTCCTTCAGCTCCCTGGTGACGCTCTCGTAATGCTTCGAGGTCGTCAGCGAGTACCCGGTCCCGTCCCCGGAGGCGTCGCTCCCCTCCTTCTCGCCGACCCCTTTCTTCTTCAGGAGGAGGGCGTGCAGGTTGTGGAGGGCCGTCGCCACCTCCTCGTCGGAGTACAATCGTTCCACGGTCTTGTAGGAGACGTCGATGCCTCAGAGCATGGAGTAGATGTCCAGCATGCTGGCGTGCATCCTGTTGGACTCACCCGCAAGCTGCTTGATCAGGAGGAGCTTGACCTTCTGCTCGAGGGTGAGGGAGTCCGGCCTCCCGAACCTGGGCTGGGAGACCCTGATCGTGGACACTGCCTCGTGGACGAGCGGGTCGAGGGCCCTCATCGCCTCCTTTATCCTCCTGGAGAACTGCTGCTCGTATGTCCTCCAGTCCCTCTCCTCCTTGGGATGGCTCTCGACGTACTCCTTCCTGATGTGCTCGTCTATCTCCCTGAGCTTCTTCTGGATGCCCTCGTCCCTGACGACCATCGACCGACGGATCGAGAGAGGAAGAAGAAACGTGATTTAACCGCCTGTGTGGGGAGGCCTGCACCATACTGAAAGGGTATCATGATATGGTAGCCCCTATTCGAAGAACGCGACTAAGAACGGGGAGAGAGACTTATGTCCCACACCCTAGCAAGTCTCTCCCCTTCGATATCCGGTCATACAGGGGGTGCCATCCGGTCGAAAGTGGGAGTTTCGGGGCAGAAGGGGGGCAATGAGAGGGGATGCCTCTGTGGTACATATCAGTGCCCCCCATCTTCCACAGGCATGACAACCTAAAGGCGCTGAAAACGACGGTTACTGTTGTTCAGGCGCCCGTATAGGGGGAATGTCCCTCACGCTGCGAGGAGGCGGGAGGGCTCGCGGGGCGGATACCTTCTCCTGAAGCCGATGCGGTTCCACCGACCAATGCCTGGCATGCTCTGGAGAGCGTCTGACGGGGGGAAAATTGGCCCCCCTACGCGAAGGAAGCGGCTCGGCGCTCAACTCTGAGTTGAGGCACGACAGCCTATCTTCGGTCGGCAGCGGAACTTCTCCGGGCTGCCGGGCGGCACCCCTCAACCTCTCGCCCCACACGTCCTTGTGTTGTCAACGGCCAACACGTTCCGCCCCTGCAACCTAGTCCACGCGCAGCTACGTCCGAACGAGCCGGGCCAGAGCATCGGCAAATTGCGCAGAGGACCGGCGTCGGCGGTCCTACCGGGAGGGGCCGTCTTTGAACGCTGGTTATGGCGGAGCCGTTACGCCCCGAAACTTCTCGTGAGACGTGCTTCAGGGGCGTGAGCGAGGAGAGGGAGCGACTGAACACTGGGACGGTGGCCAAGGCACGCGGTCGGGGACGTGTCTCCGGCTGCCGTAGGTCCGGCTGAAGTCCTGGTCCATCGCCGCAACTCCCTGATCTCAGAGACCGGGCGCGACAACCGTGGCCATAGCCCCGGTCTGCTTGGCCGATGTCGACGACGTCGTCCCGATGCTCTAGGCTACCGCCCTGGCTCCGCAGAACGGGCATTCAGCCCGCCGGCGCAACCTTAAATCGAGTGGCGGCGGCTTCTCCCTAGTTTGCATCAAGCCAAGGGTTCGGCGAAGTGCTCTCTGTGTGGCGCCGAGGAGACCTCGTCCGGCTTGTTCCCTCTGGTGGTTGGGGTGGGGAAGGTCTGCATGGCCGACGGGATGGTGAAGGTCAAATGCGAGGCCTGCGGTGCTTCCGTAAAGAGGGTCACTTCTGCCAGGCTACAGGGTCGGACGCTCTGCCTGACAGACTACATGAAGGAGATCGAGAAGTACAGGCGGCACATAGTGAAGACCTTCGACGAGGAAAGCGAACCTGCCGTCGTAATCCTCCAGCGGGCTCACAGCGAGGCGCCCCCAGGGTACACCCTTCTCGCGGTCCGTAGGGGGAGGAACAGCACCCATGCATGGGAGGCGGAGTATGAGAAGACAGAGGTCTTTCAGATGCGCTGCAGCTGACCGAAGCATCAACAAACTAACCGTGAGACCAACAAACATACACACTTTCCCTTAAACTGGCGGCGCGCCGTCACATCTCTGCCCCCTTGGCCAACGAAGAGATGCTGGTCCTGAACAGGCTCCTGAAGGAGATAGAGGGCCTCAAAGAAGGTCTAGACCCTGCGATCCTGTCGGGCTGGTACCAGAAGGTGGCAAGCGACGCCAGGGCAGAGGCCCCCGGATACCTGACCGACTCGATAGGCGTGGTCCAGGACCCTATCCTCCCCATGAAGTTCGAGTTCAAGACGTCGAGGCGGGCCGTAAGACACGTCATAGACGCGATCGATCGGAACCTCGAAGCTATGCCCCTCGCTACCCGGCTGTATTTCCAGAAGGTGGAAGAGCTGATCCAGGCCGAGTCCCTCCGCTAGCGCTCACCGGGGCTGCACCCCGGCGCCCCGCGCCAAAGGGCTACTTGACCCCTAGCCGCTTCGCAAGCCGCATAGGCCCCGGGCTGAAGAGCGCAGGGTCCATCTCCATGAGCTTCTTGGACACCGCTGGCTTGTACTCCATCGCCCCCAGCACGTCCCTCTCGATGTCCGCTCCTGGCGCCAGCTCCGTGAGCTCCAGCCCGCTCGGTGTGAGCCTGAAGACCGCCCGCTCGGTGACGTAGGCGACTTCCTTGCCGAACTTGAGCGCTTGACTCCCGCTGAAGAAGTTCTTGTAGACGCGCCGCACGAACTTCTTCACTTCGCCGTCCTTTGCAATCTTGAGCTTCCCTCCCTCCACCGTTATCTTCGGCCCGCGGGCGGTGAAGGCCCCGGCGAAGTAGATGCGGGGCGACCCTCCGGCTATCACAGGGAACCCCCCCGGGCCATATATCCTCCCCGAGAGGGTCGATGGATTGACGTCTCCGTTCCTCCCGACCTGGAGGAACCCCAGAGAGGCGGCGTCGATTATCCCACCCTCGAAGTTGGAGAACATGTCCGGCATGGTGGAGAGCGCGAACGGGCCGACCGCGGCCCCGAAGTCGACCCCAGGGAGTGCCATCCCTCCCCACTGCCCGGATTCCACCACAGTGATTATCCGGTCCTCGAGCCCTTCGGCGACTGCCAGGGTCGACACCAGGGCCGGGATGCCTATGCCGAGGTTGACGATGTATGGAGCGCACTTCTGCTTCGCTGCCTCACCAAGCCCCATCAGGACGCGCCGCGCGATGACCCGCTCCACAGGGTCCATGGGGCCTTCCTCCATCTTCTGCGTCGGCTTCCCGCCCGCGCTGAAGGCAGGGTCGTAGGCCGTCGAGCCCACCTGCCAGTGGTACTCACTCGGCGAGACCACCACCATGTCCACCAGAGGGCCTGGGACCTCGACCGCTCTGGGGTGTGCGTCCCCTCTGTTCAGGTTCCTTACCTGCGCTATCACGATGCCGGGCCTCGGGTGGGCTTTGGTCGCCTGTGCCATGCTGAGCACGGTCCCACGGATTGCTTCGTCTTCCATGGTCAGGTTAGTCCTCCTGTCGGCCGTGGACGCCCTGATCAGGGCTACGTCGGGCTTCGGGGCCTCGTACAGGAGGTAGTCTTGGCTCCCGATCTTTATCCTCTTCACCGTGCAGGTGTTCCTCGCTGCCGCCAGCCTGTTGACCTTCCCGCCCCCCTTTCGCGGGTCGATGGCGGTGTCTATGCCTATCTTGCTGATCACCCCTGGTCTCCCTGAGGCAACCTCCCTGAACCAGTATGCGGCCACCCCCATCGGCCAGCTGTACGCCTCCACAACGTCGTCCTTCACGAGCCTCTGTAGCCACGGGGAGAAGCCGAAGAATGGGACAGAGATGCCGCGGATGAATCTGCCGTCCTCCCTCTGAGACAGGTCTTTGGCCACGACATCAAGTCCCCTGTCAGGGATCGCCGGAAGGGCGTCCGTGATGACGAAGAGGCTGTTGGGGTGGCCCGTCTTCATGTACTGCCTGTGGAGCTCGAGTATGAGATACTCTGGGGTGTTGGCCATGTTAAAGCCGGATATGGCCACCACTGACCCGTCCTTCACCGCCGAGACGGCGTCGGTTGCGGTGCAGACCGCCCCTGCCCTCCGCTCTATGGTCTCTTCCCCTCGCTTCGTAGAAAACACCATCCACGCCGACTACATTCGCCTTGGCCGCGAGTCTCGGGCGTGCATGGCTGTCAGGCTGTCAGCCCTTCGCCCGCGCCAAGGAGTACACGATGATGAAGAAACCCACCGCCTGGCAGTATGCCTGCACCGTGATCACCGTCCCCAGGTCTTTCGGCCCGAAGTTGTATATCACCCCGGCGACGAGGGCGCCCAAGGTGACAAAGGCGAAGCCGATGGCCAGGAGGAGCATCGCCTGGCTCTTGCTCTTCCTATACGCCTTCCCTGCATAGTAGACCACGACGCCGCCAAAGATTAGAATCAGCGCTTGCGCTAAGTCGAGATAGACAAATTCCATGACTGGTCAGTGTCACCTCCTGTGACCTTTAAAGGCTTGAAGTCGATTCTCAAGGATGGAAATCAGTCCTTCTCCCTCATGGTCAGCCAGAGGCGCTTCAACTTCTCTGCGACGTCTTCGTTTATGACGGCGTTCACCTTCATGACCCCCCCGTCGAAGGTGACGTCCATCGCCCTGTACGCGCTCCTGAAGAGCTCGTACTTCTTCCCCTCGGGGGTGACTATGATCCTCTCCACCAAGAGAATCTGGGCGTCGAGGAGCTCATGAACCCTCCTGTAGCAGGTGCTTAGTGGTATGTCGTTTTCTTTACTGATGTCCTCGACCGATTTGCTCTTGGGGATAGTGGTCAGGATTATCTTTCGTGAATACTCGTCAGCGAGCCCCTGTACCAGCGCCTGGACGCGGGACGGCTCGGAGATCTCCAATTCTTTAGAATTGCTACACCATCGTATTTGAGCTTAACAGGTCTCTCGTGCTCGAAAAACCGGGAGGAAGCAGGACTCAGTTTGTCCTGCTTCGGATGATGTACCCTAGGCCCCCCAGAAGCGCGCCAAGGGCCGCGACGAGTACCAGCGCCCCGATGGGGTCTGTCAGATGTCCGAGTATCTGGACGTGGATTTGCTCTGCTGTGAGGCCCTCTCCTCCCCCCGCGACTGACGTGCTCGCCCAGCCTGCGAGGTATCCTCCCCACATCATCAGGAACATGGACCCAGCCACTCCTACGTTCATGAAGATGATGTGGCCCCAGGCGAGGACGTTTGTGAAGCCCTTGTAGGGCTTGCCCTGAATCCCTTCGATGTAGAGGTAGAATATGGCGGTGACCGCCATGGCGACGACGCCCACCACAAGGAAGGAGATGTAGCCTGTGAAGAACCAGGTCCCCGCTCCGTTGGCGGCTATGACCCTGGCCGGGGAGAAGTAGTCTGGCTTTCCTGTGAGATACTGGAGCGGGTCGAGGGTCAGCACGGTGGCGACCACCGCGAAGAACCCTTCGATCACCGCTGCCCAGACGAACCTGCCTGCCCACTTGCTCTTGAAGGCGATTTGCTGCGATGTGTTTTCCATGCCATCTCGGTCCATGTCGGGGGCTTATAACAGGCCCAGACGTTTTTCGCGCATGAAAATCAGTCTTGGGAAAGCCTCTCCGCCCCAAGGCCAAACGCAGGCACCAGCGCGTCCACGCCGCCTCAGCAGCTTTGGCTGCGCTTCTCCGGCGCGCCAGTCGACGCCGCCCGTGTCTGGATTAGGTGCGGTTTCCCAATTATGGGAATTGTAATGACGTGTTAAATAGTGAGGGGGCGAATTCAAGCTGCCCATGGCGAGTACAGGAAAGGCGTTCCAGAACGTGGTGGTCGCTTTCGATGGGTCGGGCGACTCGGTGAAAGCCGTACAGCTGGCGTGCTCAATAGCATCGAAGTTCGGCTCAAAGCTCGTTGTGGTCCACGTCTACAGCTCGCTCACGACGGTATTCGCTGGAGGCGCAGGTATGCCGGTCCTCAACTACGGCGAGCTGGAGGACGCGGCGAAGGCCGCGGCCACAGCAACACTCTCCAAGGGGGTCCAGACCGCTGCCCAATACGGGGTGAAAGCGAGAGGGGAGCTAATCGAGGCTCCGTCGGTGGTGGAGGCGCTGGTGGGTTTCGCGACGGACCAGAAAATCGACCTCGTCGTCGTCGGGACCAGGGGGATGACGGGCTTCAAGAAGCTTATCATGGGGAGCGTCGCCTCCGGGCTGGTCAGCCACGCCCGTTGCCCGGTCATGGTGGTGAGATGAGGAGATGATCTACGTCAAGGACATCATGACCAGGAGGGTCAGGACCATAGGTTCCGACGCCTCCATCAGGGATGCGGCGAAGGCGATGTCGAGGTGGAAGATAGGCGCCCTGGTGATTGTCCAGGCTAGGTCCAAGCCCGTGGGGATAGTCACGGAGGGGGACATCTCCAGGAGCGTGGCCAGGGGTGTCGATCCAGACTCCTCCGTCGCATCGCTGAAGAGGAAGAGCCTCGTCACAGTCTCCCCGGCCGAGAAGGTGGAGGTCGCGGCGAGGATCATGTCTGAGGCCGGCATCAAGAAGCTCCCGGTCATGGAGAACCACAGACTCGTGGGCATCGTAACCCAGACCGACATAGTCGGCTCCAGCTTCTCCCTGGTGACCTCGCTCAAGGAGATGGTCCAGGCGCGGTACAGGCCGCCGGACTTCGAGATGTGACCGCGGAAGGTCGGCGCCAGCTTCAGAACTGACTATAAGCACCTGGCGGGAGGGGCACCAACAGATTGAGCTTGCCAGACTACACCGTGGTGGTCGATTATGTCAGCGAAGGGGAGGTGGCTAACCTCATCAGGGGATACATCCAGGTCAAGGGGAAGAAGGTCAGATTCTCCGGCGTGGCCTACGGCCGTTTCGGCGGGCAGAACTTCTCACCCCAGTTCACGGAAGGGGCAAAGTCGAGACTGGCGGCTCTAACCGGCGACTTTCCAAAGTTCGAGGAGGACCTTCAGCTGCGCCTCGTGAGGGGCGAGTTCGAGACCAAGCCTGGGAAGGACGAGCATCATCATCACCTCCATCTCGGCGCGCCGGAGGGGGGACACCCGTGAACCTCCTCGTGGGAGGGACTGGTTTCATAGGAGGCCATCTCGTGGAGTACCTCTTCCAGGAGGGGGAGATCTCCAAGGGCGTCTTCAGGAAGGGAGCTCATCTGAAGACCATGGACACCAACGGGGTCCAGAGCGTCGAGGTCGACCTTTCTGACCACCACTCGCTCCACGATGCGATGGAAGGCGTGGACACAGTCTACAACTTGGCGTCGCCAATGCCATACTCGGGGGACGGTTTCATACAAGTCAACACGGAGGGGATCATCAACCTGCTGGGAGCTGCCTCCGAGGCGAAGGCCAAATGCTTCGTGCACCTGAGCACCCTCGACGTCTACGGCTTCGGTGCGGGGAAGATCGATCGGTCTAAGCAGATCAGCCCTACAGGCGAGTACCAGAAGGCCAAGGCCGAGGCCGAGAGGCTCCTGCTGGAGTTCACCAAGCGCACTGCTTCACCCAGGGTCACGATAATCAGGGCGGCGAAGGCCTTCGGGTCGAGGGACCAATCCATCGCCGTACCTCTGCTCAGGATGATCGTGCAGGGCAAGGTGGTCGTGCCTCGAGGCGGGAGCATGTCCTACTCGCACCCTCGCGACATCGCCCAGGCGATGTACAGGGCTGCCACGAGGAACCTGACCACCGGGTCGTCCTACCTCGTGAAGTCGTTCGATGCCACCCCGGAGTCCCTCGCACGAGGGGTGTCGTCCGCCGTAGGCAAGGCCCCGGAGTTCAAGAAGCAGGGGCTCTTCTCAGGACCTGCCATCTCGAAGTACGCCTCAGACCAGCTGGGCGCTTCCTTGGCCATCGACGACCAGCCGGACTGGGCGGAGCTCGGCTATGTCCCGCGGTTCGGCCTGAAAGAGGCATGTGATGATGTCGCCGCCTGGTACAGGAAGGAACCATGGGCCATCGAAGGCGCCTAGCCCTGCCAGACATCCTCAGGGAGATCAGGGGGATGGTGCACGACTCCGGGGACAAGAGGGCCACGGCGCTTGCGAAGCTGCAGGAGACAGAGGGAGGGGAGCCGTTCAGGATTCTGATCGGGACCATCCTCTCGCACCGGACCAGGGATGAAAACACCACCCGCACGACTGAAAACCTGTTTTCAAAGTACAAGACCCCCCGCGAGCTGGCGGAGGCAGACCCCAAAGCGGTCAGCAGGCTCATCAGGCCATCAGGGTTCTACAGGATGAAGACGAAGAATGTCATCCGGGTGTCAAAGCAGCTGGTCGCGGAGTTCGGGGGGGCTGTTCCAGACAACGAGGATGACCTGCTGAAGCTGCATTCGGTGGGAAGGAAGACGGCGAACTGCGTCCTAGTGTACGCCTTCAGCAAGCCGGCGATACCTGTCGACACGCACGTCCATCGCATCTCTAACAGGCTGGGGCTGGTGAAGACGAAGAAGCCCGAAGAGACGGAGGCCGAGCTCGTCAAGAAGGTCCCTCGCCGCTACTGGCTGGAGCTCAACGAACTCTTCGTGAGGTTCGGGCAGACAACCTGCAAGCCAATCGGACCGAAGTGCCAGTCGTGCACGCTATCCGGCTCCTGCGACTACTATCGGACTGTCGTGGCTCCCAGGGCCAAAACTTCATAGCCTCACTTCAGTGCCGTCCGAGCCGTGCCAACGCTGGAGGCGGCTAAGAAGAAGGTCGAGGAGCTCGTCGTGGCGAAGGGTTTCGGCAACTCCGCCGACGAGATAGCCAACAAACTACTTTTCGCGTTCATCGAACTGGGGGAAGCCGGGGACTCCTGGAAGAAGGGGAAGCCGGCGGATGAGACCATAGAGGAGTTGATCGACGTGATATTCTACGTCCTCGATGCGTCCAGGCTGATCTCTCCAGAGGCGGACCTCGACGCGGTGTTCGAGGCTAAATGGTCGAAGAACATGGCGAGGCCACACCGATACGGAGAGGGGTTCAGAGACAGACAGGAGGGTTAGTCACCCTTCACCCAGGTGACCTGCCTGTCCGCGTGGCAGACATAGCCCACGAATCCAGTGCCTCTGCCGTCGGTCACCGCCTCGGTCTTCGACAGGGTGCGACCGCAGAGGGTGCACCTCTGCTCGGCCTGCTCCTGCTTGATGGAACCCCAGTCGACCATATAGTAAGTCAGCCACAAGGGCGAGACGTCGGTCTTCAAACCACCCGTCTGCGGAGGACCAGTTCAAAAGCATGTCAGGCAGGTGAGGATTAAATCCGGGCACCTTCGCCCCAGGCCAGCCATGGAAAGCCTGTTCCAATCGTCCGTAGACGAGGTCGACCGTATAGTCGGGCTGGAGGCAGAGGAGAAGAGGCTGCTCCAGGACGCCGACGCGGCCGCGGCCGAGCTGCTATTCTCCGAGTTCGAGAGTTATGTCGAGAGGAAGTACAACCCCGAGATAGCAGGGGTGCTCAGGCGCCACGACCTGATGGGGGTCCCCATAGACACGAAGTACGGGGGCCGGGGGGCGCGGCAGTTGGTCGAGGCTCTCTTCCTCGAGAGGATGGGTCAGACTGGGATGGGCGTCATCACGCTGGCTGACGTCCACATGTGCCTTGGGAGCCTCGCGATCCAGGACTGGGGGAACGAGGAGCAGAGGGGGAGGTATCTCCCCGCGGCGGCCAAGGGGGACGTCCTGTTCGCCTACGCGCTGACCGAGCCTGAGACCGGCTCAGACCCGGCCTCCCTAAAGACCAGCTATGCCAAAGACGGGGGCGGGTTCAGGCTGTCCGGGTCGAAGTACCTCATCTCCAACGGCTCCATAGCCACCAACATGATTGTCTTCGCCCGCGCCGAGGGGGGCGCGGGTGGCGTCACCGCCTTCCTTGTCGACACGAAACAGGAGGGCTTCAGGGTCGACATGCGCCTCGAAGAGAAGATGGGACTGTTCACCTCAGACACGTCGCTGGTCAGCCTAGACGAAGCCTTCGTCCCCAGGGAAGACCTCCTGGGGGAGGAGGGGAAGGGGCTCTCGGTCGCCTACTCCGCCCTCCTGAACGGTCGGATAGGCATCGCCTCTGGATGCGTCGGTGTGATGGAAGACTGCCTCAATCAGGTCAAGGAGAGGGTCTCCTCTAGGGTCCAGCACGGCAAGGAGATCGGCAGGCACCAGTTGATTCAGAAGCATGTCGCCTACATCGAGACCGGTCTTGAGGCGTGCAGGTGGCTGGTGTACAGGGCGGCGATGAAGAAGGACGACTACGGAAGGTCCCCCGGAGACCTCTCCCTCCGTATGGGCGCGGACAGGCTCTCCGCGGTGGCGAAATACGTCTCGTCAAGGTGCGCCTTCGAGTCAGCGGACAGGGCGGTCCAGTGTTTCGGCGGGTTCGGCTACTCCATAATGTCCCCGGTCGCCAGGCACTTTTTAGACTCCAGAGTCGCCAGGATCTACGAAGGGACCGACGAGATAATGGAGCTTAAGATCGCCTCGTCCGTCCTGGGGAGGGAGTTCGAGGCCTACAGGTAAGATGCGTCGGACTGACCTGTACCGCTGCTGACGGCTTCAGGTGCCCCTTCGTTGCAGGTCTCGCCGTCATCTTCTCTCGTTCGAGACTATGCGTCCTGACCCTGGCCTCCTGGCCACGCCGTGGACCAGAGCGCTGGCGTGGCCCCCGCTGGCTTGGTTGGCTCGGCCGCCGCCTCCGAAGGCGCCGAGGGATAGGGCGCGCTCTTGCTCTGCGTCAGAATGCCAACCAGCCCGGAGGGGCGCTCGGCGAGCGTCCGTCCTGGTTCCTGGTAGGGGTTAAATCACTCTAGGAAGCGAGAACGGCATGCAACTCCATCTCGACGGATCGAACGTCATCAGATCTCCACAGAACAAGGTCTATGCCCTCCTCACTGATGCTTACTTCATCGCCAAGACCCTCCCAGACGCGGACGACGTCCACGTCCTCGACGCACAGAGCTTGGAGGCCAGGATCAAGCTGAGGGTGGCCGTGGTGTCGAGCGCCATGAAGGTGAAGATGACCATCTCCAAAACGGCGCCGATCTCAAAGGCGACCCTTGTCGCTGAGGGGACGGGGAGCGGGAGCTCCATGAGGATCACCAGCGTCTTTGAGCTATCCGGGGACGCCCCCACCTCCATGCGCTGGTCCGCCGACGCCGAGATAACCGGGGTTATGGCGGGGCTGGGCTCGTCGCTGCTGAAGGGGTTCGCGACCAAGAAGGTCGCCGAAATCTTCGAAGGGATCACCAAGGCAGTAGAAGCCGCTTCCTGATTCTGGCGCCGCCCAGAACGCATCAAGCGTCTCTCCGGCCCGCAGCCTGGAACCAATCCGAAGATGATTAGCAGGCTGCTGTTAATCCTCGTTAAATACGGTCAGGAATTCGCCGCACCAGACGGCCTTGACCCGCATTTTCTTCACGACCGACGTCCATGGCTCTGACAGGTGCTTCAGGAAGTTCCTCAATGCCGCGAAGGTCTACAAGGCAAGCTGCCTCATACTCGGGGGGGACATCACCGGCAAGGTCCTCATCCCCATAGTCGAGCGGGAGGACGGGAAGTACGAGGCACAGGTGTTCGGTGAGCGGGCCGTCTTCGGGAGGGAAGAGGTCGCTGAGACCAGGAAGAGGCTCCAGGACGCCGGGCAGTACTCTTTCATGACGACCAAGGCTGAGCTGGCGGAGATACAGGCCGACAAGTCAAGGGAGGAGGCGGTCTTCAACGGTGCAATGGCGGAGGTACTCAGGTCTTGGGTGGACCTTGTACAGGAAAGGCTCAGGGAGACGGGCACCAAATGCTACGTCTCGCCGGGGAACGACGACAAGCTAGAGATAGACTCGGCCTTGGTGGACTCCGGGCCATTCATCAACCCCGAAGCGAAGGTCGTAGAAATCGACGGCGGATTCGAGATGATAACCCTGGGGACGGCCAATCCCACACCGTGGAAGAGCCCCAGGGAGGTGAGCGAGGAAAGGCTCAGGGAGATGATAGAGCGCCTGGTTTCCCAGGTCAACAGGCCGGAAGACGCCATCTACAATCTGCACGTCCCCCCTGTGAACACAGAGCTGGACAGGGCTCCAGCAGTCAGCCACGACTTCACGTACGTGAGGGAAGGGCTCGGGGTGAAGTACATCCACGCCGGGAGCTCGGCCGTGCGGGGCGCCATCGAGGCGCACTCTCCCCTCCTCGGGTTGCACGGGCACATCCACGAGTCGAAGGGGTTCGTGAGGATAGGGCGGACCTTGTGCCTCAACCCCGGGAGTGAGTATGCCGACGGCATCCTTCGCGGTGCGCTGGTCAACCTCGAGCCGGGGAAGGTCCACGACTTTCTGCTGACAAGCGGCTAGGACGTGAACTCTTTCCGCTCGAACAGGATCAGGCCCAAGACGGCCATGACAACGAGGTAGACCAACAGGATGAGGAGCCCTTCGGGGACGGTGGCGTTGTAAGAAACCACCGTGAACCTCCCGCCCGGGCCGAACGGGGTGACCGTCTTGGCTGCGGGGTAGGGGACGTTAAGTATGTTCGACACTATCCCGGCCCCGTACGTCAGGGAGAACCAAGGCTCGATTCCGGCGACCAGCGACGATACCGTGTCGATGACGCTGAAGACGAACAGCAGTAGTATGACACTCATGAGGACGGATATGGAGCTGCTCTTGAACAGAGAGCTGAAGGCAAACGCCAGCGACATGGCGGCTACCAGGTATACCCAGGCGAAGGCGAAGGACTCGACGAACTCCCATGGGACGTTTCCCGGGAAGTAGAAGAGCCCGTTTGCGAGCATTGCCAGCGCGAACACAGCGAGGATGATCGTCGAGGCTGCCAGGGCGGCGAGCCACTTCCCGACGTAGATGGCCGACCTCCTGATCGGGTTAGGCACCAAGAAGTATCCCGTCCGGTTCTGGAACTCGCCTGAAATGGCATCCCCGCCGAAGAATGCGGCGGACAGGACGACCACGATGCTGGCGAAGCTCCCCCACCCCGCGCCGTAGAAGCCCAGGGCGCCCCCGTCGACGAAGCCCGGAGGCCTGTAATAGCCGACAAGAGCGGTGAGGAGGCCAGCTATGATCAGTATTATGGCGAGCATGACGTAGAACCTGCGCGCCCTGAAGTAGTTCAGGAAGTTGTATTTGGCGGCGATCCCGACGTGCGCTAGGGAGCCCACCGCCGCCTTCGAGCCTTCGCGTGACATGCTTCAGAGTGTCTCCTTGATCAGTGACAGATACGCGTCTTCAAGCCCCGACGCCTGGGAGAAGGTGATCGCGCCCGCTTTCAATCCCGCCACGCTCTCAAGGAGCTTGTCCTGGGTCAACACGGCGGTGTCATACTTCACGATGAGGTGCCTGTCGTTGGACTTCGTGGTGGAAGTCACCCCTGGAAGCTTGGAGACCCGCGCCCTGAGCTGCTCGTCCACGTTCCCAGCGAAACCCACTTCCGCTGCCCCCCCGCCCCCGGCGAACTTGGCCGTTACGTTCTCGATTGTGTCGTACACAAGGAGCTTCCCATGGTCTATCAGAGCCACTTCCTGGCAGACCTCGGTCACCTCGGCGAGCAGGTGGGAGCTCATGAAGACCAACCTGTCCCTGAGAGACAGAACAATGTCCCTGACTTCGCTCATCCCACGCGGGTCCAGCCCGCTCGATGGCTCGTCGAGTATGATCACCTCTGGGTCGCTCAGGAGCGTAGAAGCGACGTTCACCCTCTGCTTCATCCCCTTCGAGAATCCCCCGACCTTCTTGTCTGCCCACTCTGACATCTTGACCCGTGCGAGGGCATCGTCGATCCTCTTGTTCCTGTCCTGCCGCGGGACGCCCCTGATCTCGCAGAGCATCGATAGCGCCTCTTTGGGGGTGAGCGACGGGTAGATCTCGGGGGTCTCTATGAGGGTGGCGCATGAAGACAAAGCTGCCTTCTTGTCACTGGCTACGTCGACGCCGTTGATGAGCGCGGTCCCCTTGGTGGCCCTGATCAGTCCAGTCAGTATCTTCATGGTGGTGGTCTTGCCGGCGCCGTTCGGGCCGAGGAAACCGACGCATTTGGTCCCTTGGATGCTGAGGTCCAGCCCCGAGAGGGCGGTGAACTGACCGTACCTCTTTGTTAGCTGGCGCGCTTCGATGGATGGTGGCAATTACAGGAGCTGGGTGCCCGCCTGGAGGTCTTGATTTAAAGATTATCTGATACGATATCGAATACTATTTTTATACCGCAACTTCAGCGGCGCCAGGCATTATATTGGCTCGCCACCACTCGAAGCGTTGGCTCAACCCTCAGGCGGTCCCCCGGGGCTTCCTGAGACTCTACACCATGACGCTTCTCTCGCGCGGACCTGAAACCGGTTATGCGATAATCCAGAAGATAGACGAGAGGACCGAAGGCGCCTGGCGGCCCGGGCCGGGGACGATGTATCCGACACTCAAGGGTCTGGTCTCCGACGGCTACGCGAGGGTCGCCCGAGGGACCATCTCCGGGGGGAAGGAGTACGTCATGACCGCCGAGGGCCGCAAGGCGCTAAGGGAGATGCGAGAGAGGATAGCCGGCCTCGGGAGGAAGGAGAAGGTCGTCGCGCAGCTCTTCTCCGACATCCTCCCTCCCCCGGTGTTCGTCCCGCTCGTCCTCAACAGGTACAGGGAAGGCGCCCAGCAGCTAAGGGAAAAGCTGTCGGAGCTCCCCCTCCCCGAGAGGGAGGCCTACCTCAAGGAGCTCAGGCTTTTCATGGAGACTCAGATCGGGTGGGTGGATTCCCAGCTTCCGACGCACAGGACGACGGCCCGCGGCGCCGGGTCACGTCCGCGGCGAAGGCGTGATGCGGGTGGCGGGCGGAGCGCGGTATCAGTCTATTCCATAGCGGAGGCGGCCTGAGCACGCAGTACAAGTGGACTGTCCTCTCAAACACCACCATCGGGGTCCTGATGGCCACGATAGATGGCACCATCGTCCTAATCTCTCTCCCTGCCATCTTCAACGGGATAAAGATTGACCCTCTGGCGGCAGGCTCCTTCCAGTACTTGCTCTGGATCCTGTTCGGGTACAGCATAGTCACCGCCACTCTCCTCGTGACCTTCGGGAGGATATCCGACATGTTCGGCAGGGTCAGGCTCTACAACCTAGGGTTCGCCATATTCACCATCGGCTCGTTCCTCGCCTATCTCACCCCCAGTACCGGGAGTGCAGGGGCCATGGAGCTCATCACTTTCAGGATCGTACAGGGGGTCGGTGGCGCCTTCCTTTGGTCCAACAGCGCCGCCATCGTGACCGACGCATTCCCAGCCAATGAGCGGGCGCAGGCACTGGGAATCAACATGGTCGCAGCCCTGGCCGGCTCGCTGTTAGGGATCATAGTGGGGGGCGTGCTTGCCACGATCAACTGGCGCTTCATCTTCCTCGTCAGCGTCCCGGTCGGCATCTTCGGGACGGCCTGGTCATACCTCAAGCTGAAGGAGGTGGTGTCGGTAAGGAGGCATCAGAAGATTGACTACTGGGGGAACGTGACATTCGCCCTCGGGCTGGTTCTGCTGCTCGTTGGGGTCACCTACGGTCTCCAGCCCTACGGCACTTCTGACATGGGGTGGGGGAGCCCGGGGGTCATCGGTGCGCTGCTAGGAGGAGCCGCCCTCCTGATCGCCTTCCCGTTCATAGAGATGAGGGTCGAGGACCCGATGTTCAGGCTCGGCCTTTTCAAGAACCAGGCGTTCAGCGCCGGGAATTTCGCCGGCCTCCTGGCTGCAATCGGAAGGGGCGGGGTGCAACTGATGCTAATCATCCTGCTCCAGGGGATCTGGCTCCCGCTGCACGGTTACTCCTACCAGTCCACCCCATTCTGGTCTGGGATCTACATCATCCCCATGCTGGTCGGCTTCGTGATAATGGGCCCGATAAGCGGGCGGATCTCTGACAGGCGGGGGGCGAGGTTCCTAGCCACCCTTGGCATGGTGGTAACAGGTGCCACTTTCATACTCCTCTCGTTCCTCCCCTACAACTTCGCATTCCCTGAGTTCGCGGCGGTAATCTTCGTGATGGGCCTCGGAGGAGGGATGTTCGCCGCTCCAAACACGGCAGCGATAATGAACGCGTCCCCGGCGGAGTCGCGGGGGGCGGCTTCTGGGATGAGGGCGACGATTCAAAACGTCGGGCAGACCGCGAGCCTCGGCGTCTTCTTCTCCATCGTCCTCATCGCCCTGGCTGCCTCGCTCCCGGGGGCGCTGGGGAACGCGCTCACGAGTGCTGGGGTGCCGCAGCTCGCCGCCACATTCAAGCAGATCCCTCCTACCAACGCCCTCTTCGCCGCTTTCCTGGGTTACAACCCTGTCGCGTCGACCCTGAGCGCCGCACCGGCGTCCCTGACGTCGTCCATCCCACCGGCCACCCTGGCATACCTGACAGGGAAGAGCTTCTTCCCGACAGCCATAGCCCCGGCCTTCATGTCGGCTCTCAGGCTCACTTTCTACATAGGGGGGGTCCTCTCAGTGGCAGCGGCCGTGGCCTCCGCCCTCCGCGGCAGCACATATGTGCACTTCGAAGAGCTCAGAGGAGTCGCGGAGACCGGCGACCCCGGTCAGAGGCGAGGGAGCAGGCCGGCTGGAGGACCAGCCGTAGACCCCCGTCTTAACTGAGGGCCGAGAGCAAGCATGGCACAAGACAGGCAGACCGTCAACGTCCTGGTCCTCGAGCTGGCGACCATGGTGGTCGCGATATCGCTCGCCTTCACTGCTACTTTCGTCGCGACCCTCGACCTCAATACCATAATATCCTACATATCGACAAACATCCTCGTCATCTGGTTCTGGTGGGGGTACGTCGTCGACAGGCTCGCCTACCCGCCGAAGACGATGAACTTCCCGATCCTTGACATCTTCATCCTCATACTGATCTCCCTCGTCCCGTTCACCCTCAAGTTCGGCGGGACCGCCTATATCTCAGGGGTGGTCGGGATGATCATCATAACCTGGGCTCTGCTGATCAGATTCATCCTGAGAGAGTACGGAGTGGAGATCGCTCAGGATAAGAGGGCGTCCCTCCTGACCGAGATGAGGCAGAGGCTGACGGTGGGGCCACTCTTCGTGGTCGACGGGGTGCTCAGCTACTTCGCGGCCCAGCTCGGCCTCCTCATATTCGACATCCTGGTCCTCCTGCTCATCCTCTGGAGCCTGTCCAACAGGCAGCTGGTGAGGGTCGGCGCCGGCTCGCCTTCCTGAAAGGCCCCGCGCAAACTGCGAACGGTGCCGACGCACCTGCGCGTCTAACTTTATCCCAAGCGAGCCGGAGGGGGAGGCCGTCCTGCGATGAGGAAAACAAAGATCGTCGTCACCATTGGCCCTGCCAGCAGCAACGCCGAGACTGTCAGGGCGCTCGTCGACCTTGTCGACGTGTTCAGGATCAACTTCTCGCACGGGGACAGGGACAGCCATCGGATGGAGATTCAGACCATCCGTGCCGAGGCCAAGGCGAAGGGGAAGTCGGTAGCTATCCTCCAGGACCTCCCTGGTCCGAAAATCAGGGTCGGGAAGATGATGGGGGGGTCTGCCACGCTTGCCCAGGGGTCCACGGTGGTGCTCGACGCTTCCGAGGCAGAGGGCGACTCGAAGAGGATCCCTGTTAGCTACCCTCCGCTCCTCGGATCGGTGGAAAGAGGAGACATGCTCCACCTCGCCGACGGTGTGATCAGGCTCAGGGTAGAGGACGCATCGCACGGTTCCGTAGCCTGTACGGTCCAGGCTGGCGGTGTCCTGAGCTCTGGGAAGGGAATAAACGCCCCCGGGGTAAAACTGAAGGTCGAATATCCGACCAAGAACGACGTGTCTCACATCCAGTTCGGGCTGCGGCAGCATGTCGACTTCGTGGCAGCTTCGTTCGTCCGGTCGGCGTCCGACCTCAGATCGATCAGGAGACTCCTCCCAAGGGACGGGCCAATGCTCATCGCCAAGATAGAGAAGATGGAGGCCGTGAAGGAGTTTGACGCCATCCTGGCCGAGGCGGACGGGATAATGGTAGCCAGGGGGGACCTGGGGATCGAAGTCCCCATCGAGACCGTCCCAGAGATCCAAAAGAAGATAATCACGAAGTGCAACGACGCGGGCAAGCCTGTGATCGTCGCCACCCAGATGCTGCTGAGCATGGTGAGCTCTCCGGTGCCCAGCAGGGCGGAGGTGACTGACGTGTCCACCGCGATAATCGAAGGGACCGACGCTGTGATGCTTTCTGACGAGACGACGGTGGGGAAGTATCCAGTCGAGGCCGCGAAGATGCTCGACAGGATCGCCCGGACGACCGAGAAGTCCCACCACGCCTACGAGGTCCCTGCTATCACGCCCGCCGCCCACGAGACCGGACCCGCTATCGCGCGTGCTGCGTGCAGACTTGCAGACTACGTCGGGGCCAAGGCCATAGTGGCCCCCACCCAGACAGGCTCGACGGCTCGACGGGTCTCCATGAACCGGCCCCGCCAGCCGATACTCGCCATCTGCTCCAGCGCCCAAGTGGCCAGATGGCTCTGCCTCTACCGGGGCGTTGTGTCCATTGTGACAAGGCAGGCGAAGACCGTTGATTGGCTCTTCGGCCGGGCCGACGCCGCAGCCGAGGAGGTGGGGCTGGCCAAGAAAGGGGATCTTATAGTGGTGATCTCGGGGACCCCCGGGGTCAAGGGGACGACCAACCTCATCAAGGTCTCTGTTGTCGGAAGAAAGGACTAGCCAAGGAAGTCCATCAACGTCGGGTCCCTGGCCTTCTTTCGCGGTCGCTTATCCCCAGTCTGCTTCACCAGCTCCCTCATCCTGTTCTCCTTCATCAGGGTGCTGTAGTAATAGGACTCGTCCACCGTCCCCTCGGCAAGGAGGATTACGACCCTCCCCTCGGTCGTCCTCCCAGTCCTCCCGCGGCGCTGGATGTACCTGATCTCCGAGGGGACCGCCTCGTAGAATACCACCAGGTCGACGTCGGGGACGTGCAACCCCTCCTCTCCTATGCTGCTGCTCACCAGCACTCTGAACTCGCCGTCCCTGAACCGTTCCAGAGTCTCTGTCTGGGACTGCTGGTCCATCCCCCTACTCCCCTCTCTGTCCGCCTGGCCCACGAACCTCCTAGCCGACAGCCCCTCGCCTTCGAGCGCCCTGACGAGGTCTTCTATGGTGTCCCGGTACTGGGTGAACACTATCACCCTGGAGCCGTGCTTCTTTGCGAGCTGGGTCCTGACCACGGAGAGCATCACTGACACCTTGGGGTGCGGGAACGATGCGAGCTTGGCCGCCTCTTCTTCGACCTTCTCCCAGGCGGGATCCCTCAGGAGGGATGAAATCGACTTCCCCTTGTCTGGTCGCTCGCGCATCTTCGCCAGGTACCTGTTGAGGGTCCCAGGGCCCTGGGTCTCGACCATCTCGATGGCGTGTAGGATGGCGACTGCCTGCGCCTGGTTGATTATGGCTCCGAATATGTATCCCTTCTGGCCTCCGCCAGCCTGCGCGGCCTTCAGCCTCGCCGATATGACCCCTCTAGCCTCAAGTAGCGCCTTCTTCGACACCCGGTTGCTCTGAAGGAACCCGCCGCTGACGAGCCTCTTCACCCTGTCGTTGAACAGCTCCCTCAGCCTGAGGATCGTCTCGTAGTATTCATCAGGGACTCTGACCCTGATGGGCTCGATGTCCGTCTTCTCGACGTATCCCTTCACGTCTTCGCTTTCTTCGCTTCTTGCCTCCACTGCCTCTATGAACAGGCTCCTCTTGATCTCGTTCACCTTCTCCTTGGATGCTCCTGGGGACGCGGTCAGACCCAGTATCAGGGGCCTGTCAGCTCCCTCCCTGTAGGCGCTCGCCAGCTTGGTGTATGTGTAGTCTTTGACGCTCCTGTGCGCCTCGTCGAACACCGCCAGGGATACATCCTTCAGAGAGACCCTCCCATGTCGGACGTCGTTGTAGACCGTCTGGGGGGTTGCGAAGATCACCTTCGCCTTCATCCACAAGACTTCCCTCTCGCCAGGGTCCACGGTCCCGGTGAGGGCGACCATCGACCCCTCCGGGAGCTTCAACCCCTCGCTGAAGGAGCGCAGATGCTGCAGGACGAGGGGCCTCGTGGGAGCGAGGACTACCACCTTGGACCCCGGCTTCGAAGCCAGCGACCTCTCAGTGACCAGCATGGCGATGATGGTCTTGCCAAGCCCTGTCGGTAGGACGACCAGGGTGTTGGTCTTGGACGCCACCTCGGCTATCTTCCTCTGATAGTCACGCGGCTCGAGCCCGCCAGACTGCAAACTGCGCTTCTGGCGCCTGTAATGACTAAAAGAGTTGCCTATCACATTCGGGACGTTCCTTAAACCATCTATCCCCCTCCCAGCCTAGCGGGCTGTTATGTGTGCACGGAGGTCGCCGGGGCGGCTGTCGGGTCCCACATGAGAATATCCAGGCTGAAACTGCTCGTCCTCGTCGCGATGTCAGCCTTCGGGCTCTGGGCGTCGGGGACTGTGCTCATGATTTTTTACTCCCTCCATCAGCAACTCCCGTTCTGCCCTACGGGGAGCTTCTACGGCCTCCACTTCGACTGCGGGGCGGTGCTGAGCAGCCCCTATAGCAAGATCCTGGGGGTCCCCCTGGAGCTCCTCGCCATGGGGTACTTCCTCGTGAACCTGGGGCTCGTCTACTTCGTGGCCTTCGGGTCTGAGCGGGTCTCCGACGCGACCCTGGAAATCTTGTTCGGCTGGAGGTTCATCGGAATCATACTCGTCCCCTACCTGATGTTCGTCGAGTTCTTCATCATCCACGCGATCTGCGTATACTGCACCATGATGCATGTGGCCATCATCGCCGATTTCGTCGTGATAAGCTACCTCCTCTTCTTCGGGAAGAACGCGTTCTGGGGCGAAGAGGTAGAAGGCGAGCCTCCTGGCGAAGGGCTACCTGGGCTGGACGCGCCTTCGGGCACAGATTAAAGCCGGTTGCGGCCAAGCCGTTCTGACGGAAGCCAGGGCTCTCGGATGGCTCCTGGAGCGGTCCAATCCTTCGGTCAGGATGTTCGCGCTCACGGACATCTTGGGCATGGACCGGGATGATCCCCGGGTGGCCGAGTCGAGGCAGGCCATCTTGAAGCGGCGCCCCGTGGCCGCGTTGAAGTGCGCCCAAAGGGACAGCGGCTTCTGGCCGCCTGGAAGGACTTCGTGCCAAAGTTCACCTCCAGCGTGTGGCAGCTCATGTTCCTCGGGGAGCTCGGGGTTCCTCGCGCAGGATGGATTGATTCTGCGGCCGAGCGGTTCCTCGCCCAGCACCAGATGGAGAGCGGCGCATTCTGCTGCCGCGCCGTCGAGGGAAGGGGTAGGCAGGAAGAGGACCCCTGCCTGACCGGCAACATGATTCGGACCCTCATCGTCCTGGGCTACGGGGGTGACAGGCGTGTGAGGAACGCCATGGACTGGCTCCCAGAGGCCCAGCTGAGGACGGAGGATGGAACTGCGACTACCCGCCACACAGCCCTACACATGGCTCCTTCATGTCCACGGTCGAGCCGCTCTGGGCCTACTCGGATGTGCCGAGGGAAGAGTGGGCGAGGAGGATGAAGGTCTCAGCAGAGCGAGGCGCGGAGTTCCTGCTCGCCCACCGGGTCTACAAGTCGCACCGGACATGGGCCCCACTCGAGCTGGGGGGCCTCGACCGGGCGATGAAGGGAAATCTGTTCACGGGGTTCCACTTCCCGATGTACTACTACGACGCCCTGCACGGCCTCAGGGTGCTGTCAAGGCCGGGCTACCAGAACGACGAGAGGGTCCGAGACGCGGTGCTCCTGATGCTCTCAAAGATGACACCGGAAGGCAGGTGGCCCTCGAGGGCGACTGGGTGAGGGAGAGGACCGACTCGGAGCGGAAGTCTCGGGTCGACTTCGAGTGGCTGAACGAACCGGGCAATTGGATCACCCTCAACAGCTACAGGGTACTGACGAAGAGCGAGGAGCTGGACCTTCCAGCTTGGTGGGAAGCCTTGGCGTCTGGGCTCTCCTCCGAGCTTCGCTTAGCGCAGGCCCCCTCTCCACGGCGCCGGCACCCTGGACGTGTACTCCACCTCCTTGGCTCCGATGAAAGATGCCAGCTGCTGTACGCTCTCCGCGATCTCCAATCCGACTTCCTTGCCTCAGGGAGCGCCGGGTTCGGCATGCACTGAGTTGACTACCAGCCTCCTCTGCTCCTTGTCGAGCCGCGGGTCGACCCTGCCTATCAGGGTCTCGCCTCGCAGGACCGGGAGCACACAGGTGCCGTACTTCCGCTTCTCCTTCGGGAGGAACTGCTCGTGCGCGTAATCGAAGCCGAAAACCGTGTTGGTCCTCCGCCTCCCGGCGATCAGGTTGTCAAAGGGGGCGATGAGCGTAGTCCGCGGCTGTCAGGCTTTCCCTCCCATCGACTCGAGGAGCTGGACGTCTCGGTCGTGGACGTACCGTTCTTCTTTCCCGAACCCTTCGACCCTGACGCGGTGAATGACCGACTCCGCTTCAAGACTCGCCAGCGCCTTCTTCAGGTTCTGGTACCGACCCCTGACAAAGTAGTACACGATTTCGGAGGGGGCCGCGGTGCCCAGGGCCCTGATGGCCCTCTGCTTTTCGAAGGTGCGAAAGAAGACGATGAGCTTCTAAGAGAGTATCAAGAAGTTCAGAAATCGTCGAAAGAAATCATGCTTCGACTTGCGTTTTACAACTCTTCAGAGGTCGAGCATTTTGATGAAAGAGAGTTGTGGGTCTACTTGCAGTAACTCATGGAGTGCATGGAACTCCGGAGGCTTTCGCTTAACGGGTCCCTGAAGAGGCAGAAACGAGCGCTCCTGAGCAGGACAGATGAGGAGTTAACGAAACTCAAACAGGGACGCTTCGAGAACGTTCTTTCGCGTCGTATTTCAGGCGAGCCGCCGCTAGGGCTGCGCCCCTGCCCCGTTCTTCCCGCGTTGCCATCCGTTGACTAAAGGAGGCCCAAGATGCCGATTATAATTGCTACGATCCCTATTATGGTCTGGAATCTTCCGAGCCACTTGGCGAGCTTCTCAAGGCTTGTCCCGACTGCGGGAATGCTCGGGAGTATCCCTACGATTAGAATCAGTCCGGCGATTATGGCCACCGTCCCCTGCAGCAACGAGAAGTACACGACCGCGACGATTATCGCTACGATCCCTATTATGGTCTGGAATCTTCCGAGCCACTTGGCGAGCCTTGCGATGTCCTTTCCCACGGCCGGTATGCTTGTCGTGATACCTGCGGCCAATACTAGGCCTGCGATGATGTTCATTACTTCTACAATCATTTTACTCGTGGAATGAGTCCCCGAACGCCCATATAAAGTCTGACTGCCTTAAAACAGATGATTCGCGGTGCTCTCCAAACAGAGTAGGGAAGGCACGCGGCAGAGGCTGCCTTATCGTGGCTCGACAACGTGCCGGGAAGGAAGACCAGAGTTTGGGTTCTCATCATTCACTAGCTCAAAAACAAGGAGAGCCCGGGTGTCCCACGAAATATACGCCGCAGTCTGGAATCAAACGACGCCGTATTGAGAGACCGCGGTCAAGCTTGCTGGGTTTGGGTGTTCCGACCGGTCCCAGCGCACACCGAAGTCGCGCACGTCCCGAGAATGATGGATTAACTCCTGCTTGACTCTACTCGACTCCGGAACCAATCGCAAAATTACAAGTTGCTGTCCCGAGCAACCTGGATTGGGCTCGATAGTGCAAACCTGACTATCAGGCCCCAATCGGTTGAAACTAGTGCGATCTTGGGAAAATTGGTGACCGTCGGAAACCAACGGGAGCATCCCCCACAAGACAGGGAGTCCGCTATACACAATCTCTTCGGACCCAGTCACAAAATAGGTTGCTAAATGGGGCGCAATCCTGGCTCCTATTCTTCGAGCGATGTGCATTCCGACTGATTCAGCAGAATGCGGGGGGTGGGATTCGAACCCACGAACCCCTAAGGGACGAGGTCCTAAGCCTCGCGCCGTTGACCAGGCTGGGCGACCCCCGCGCGAGGGGCGACCCTCTCCGAGAAACTATATGGCTTGCGTCTCTTCGTCCGATGGCTGGTCACTGTCGAGCTCGATGTGGAGGTATCTCTTGGCGAGGGCTTCCCAGTCAAGCTGGTAGATCAATATCCCGACAGCGATGAACCCCGCCGTGACCGCGATGGTCAGCCAGACGTTAGAGAAAGTGAACGCCCTTATCACCTCCTTCAGTATGGTGAACTCGATCCCTATCTCCACCGCGCTCTTAAGCAGCTTCGCCCCGAACGTAACTCCACCCATCGCTGAGAGCGATGCCGACGTCGCGCCTGCCCCGATGTAGATGAAGTCGTCGAGGGGAAGGACGGGGAGGAATGCGGCGACGAAGAGGACAGCATAGAAAGTGTGCTTGGACGCGTTCCTCCCTATCAGCTGGACGTTCTTGTTGCCTACGAGGAACCGCCTCAACCCGAACGCACCGTAGTAGATTACTAGCTTCCCGAGCGCAGCCCCAGCCGCCGAGAACGCCACTACCGCAAGGAAGTTGGCCGGCGTGAACCCTATCAGGATGAGGTCAAGGGTGGCGAAGAAGGTGTAGGACGCCCCAAAGAAGGGCGATATGTTGGAGACGAAGGAGATTGCCAGTATGGCGGCTGCCTCCAGCAGCAGGGGGTTCAATCTGGTCCGTCATTCGTCCTCGCTATATATCTATGGCACAGGGCAGGAGGCGGTCTGCGTCTGCTTCGGGAACGTATATATCGCCGAAGACGCGGCCGCCCAAGCCAACGGTCTGATTGATGGCCAGGATGCTTGCGTTCGTCGACATATTCGTGGATTCGCCGAGCATGGATGAGGTAGTGGACGCTCTGAAGAGGATCCCGAACATAGAAGAGCTATACGAGGTGACGGGGGAGTTCGACGTCGTGACACTCGTGTCAGCGACAGACATCGAAGAGTTCAGGGACATCCTGAAGAACAGAATCCTCAAGATAAAGGGGATCAAGAGCACAGTAAGCGCTATGGTCTTGTATACCCATAAGGGTCCCCGCTTCAACGGGGATGCGAAGCCTAGGCCTTCGGGGCGCTAGGCCGCCTGCGAAACACTCACATCAGGGGCCAAGGGGCAGCGATGGAACTCGAGATAGTTGATAGACGCCATCCAGTCTTTAATCGTCGTAGCCATCCTGGCTTCAACTCTCATCTCAGGTAGCCTCCTCGCCCCCTATGTAGTCAGGGTGCTCACTGGCACCCCCACGCGGCTCGACAGGCTGTTGGACCCTCTCGAGAGTGCTGTCTACAGGCTGATAGGGGCAGACCCAAAGATGACTATGGGGTGGAGGGAATACCTCTTCGCGGTAATCTTGCTCAATGTCGCCCAGATGGCCATAGCCTTCGCGATCCTGGTGGGGCAGGGCGTCCTCCCGCTGAACCCCATGGGATTCCCCGGCCTGAGCTGGGACCTGGCTTTCAACACAGTCGTATCTTTCGGTACAAACACCAACCTCCAGCACTACGCTGGGGAGACGGCCCTTTCTTACTTCTCGCAGATGACTGCCATACAGTTCCTGCAGTTCACCTCAGCCGCCACAGGGGTCTGCGTGATGGCCGCCATGGTGCGGGGCCTGAGGCCGGGTTCGTCACACCTTGGAAACTTCTACGTTGACTTCGTGAGGGTACTTACGAGGATACTCCTCCCTCTCTGCGCCGTGGCGGCCCTGGTTCTGGTCGCACTGGGGGTACCGCAGACCGTTGGGGGCTACGTAACTGTAAAGACAGTGGAAGGCGCCACCCAGAGGCTCCTCATCGGACCAGTGGCGTCTCTCGTATCCATAATGCAGATCGGCACCAACGGCGGGGGGTACTTCGGAGCCAACTCGGCTTACCCGTTCCAGAACCCGACCCCTGTCACCGATGTCCTCGAGATATACCTGATGCTCCTCATCCCCACCACTCTCATCTTCGCCTTCGGGGAGCTCATCGGAAGGAAGAAGGAGACGAGGCCCATCCTGATCGGGAGCTACGGCCTCCTGGCGGTCGACCTTGCCGTGGCTTTCCTCGGCTCCATCCCTGCGGTCGGGCCGGGCATCGAGACCCGGTTCGGTGGCTTCTTTTCCACATTCTGGACTGTCATAACCACGGCGTCAACCACGGGGTCGCTGAACGCCTCGCTGACGGGGATCAACCCCTTGGGCATCCTCTCAGCCTACATGGGGATGCTGGTGCAGGCGACCCCCGGAGGGATCGGGGTGGGGGTCATGTACATGCTGATGTACGTGGTCATCACAGTCTTCGTCGTCGGGCTCATGACAGGCCGGACCCCGGAGTATCTCGGGGCGAAGATAACAGCCAGGGACGTCAAGCTGGTGATGGTCGCTTTCCTGGTCCATCCGATCGCTATACTGGTCCCCACCTTGGCGGCCTTCGCCACGAAGGCGGTCGACGCCATCCCTGGGTTCTCGTCGCTTCCAACCTCCGTGGCATTCACCCAGGTACTATACGAGTTCACGAGCTCTGCCGCCAACAACGGGTCCGACTTCCTGGGGGCTGCGGCCAACACGCCGTTTTTCAACTTCGCCACCGCGGCTGTGATGTTCGTCGGGCGCTTCGTGCCTATTGCGATACTCCTCGCCCTCGCCGGCTCGATGATAGGGAGGAAGAGGGTGGCAGAGCAGAGCCTCCGGACCGACGGCGCCGCCTTCTCGTTCGTCCTGATAGGGAGCATCCTGCTGCTGGTCGTCCTGACGTTCTTGCCATTCCTCATACTAGGCCCGCTGCTTGCTTATTTCCAGGGGCTGGTGAATTTCGTTGGCTAGGCACGTCCCCGGCCTCGACAGGGTGCTCGGCAGGGCAAGGGTGTCACGCCGCCCATCTGCGCTGACGGCCAAGACCCTGACGGAGTCTGTCGTCAGGCTGAGCCCCGCTTCTCTCCTCTCAAACCCCGTGATGCTGATTGTGGAGCTGGCTTTCTTCGTCGTCGCAGCCATGGCCGCATTCCCCCACGCCTTCGTCCCATTCGCAAACCCTGGCGACAGGGGGTTCTACGTCGAGGTAGCCGCGATTCTTCTCGTCACTGTCTGGTTCAGCACCCTCTCTGACTCGCTGGCTGAACAGCAGGCGAAGAACACCGCGAACGCCCTGAAACAGCTGGAGACCGAGGTCCCGGCAAAGAAGGTCGTCACCGAGGGCTGGGAGCGGGAGATCGTCCGCACCAGGTCTACCATGCTCCGGAAGGGGGACTTGATCCTGCTGGAGAAGGGGGACGTCGTCCCCGTGGACGCGGAGGTCCTGGAAGGGATAGCCATGGTGGACGAGTCCCTGGTCACCGGCGAGTCCGCGCCCGTCCGGAAGGCCCCCGGCGATAGCCTGATCGGAGGCTCGAAGGTCGCAAGTGACACCATGACCGCCAGGGTGGCCGTGAACCCGGGCGAAAGCTACCTCGACCAGATGGTCCGCCTGGTCGAGTCCTCCAAGCGCCCCAAGACACCCAACGAAGTGGCGATCACTATGGTCATCTTCGGCTTGTCCGCCGTCTTCACCATAATCGTAGCCTCGATCCTCGGGCTCTCCGTCGCCCTGGGGCTCAGCTTAGACCTTTCAGTCCTGATTGCACTGTACGTCTGCCTCCTCCCCACCACCATCGGGGCCCTGCTCCCGGCCATCGGCCTGTCAGGCATAAGCCGGCTCTACGAGAGGAAGGTGGTCGCGAAGTCCGGAAAGGCCATAGAGACGGCCGGGGACACTGACGCCATACTCCTGGACAAGACCGGGACCATCACAGTCGGCAACAGGCAGGCGGTCGAGATGATGCCTCTGGGGGCCAGGACGGAGAAGGAAGTTGGGGAGGCGGCGTTCCTCTCGTCGTGGTTCGACGACACCCCGGAAGGGAGGAGCGTCATCAGGCTCGCCCATGAGAAGGGTTTCGTCCCAAGGGAGCTCAATGCCCTGTCCCTGTCCGAGGTCTACGACTTCTCAGCCCAGACCAGGACGAGCGGGGTCAAGCTCCACTTCGGCTCCAGTTTCGTCCTCCCCAAGGGGAGCGTCCAGAGGATCAGGAGAAAGTTCTTCCTAGAAGACCCCAGCGAGCAGGGGATGCACCTCTCAGGGGAAGAGACGGAGATAGTGAAGGGGGCTCCAGACTCCTTCCTGAGGTCTGGATTCATTGTCCCGAAAGGATTCCAGGAGCTGGTAGACACGGTCGCCTCAGAAGGTGACACCCCGATGGCCGTCGCCAAAGACCACGAAGTGATAGGGCTGGTCAGGCTGAAGGACGTCCTGAAACCAGGGACCAGGGAGAAGATAGAAGCCGTAAAAGCCATGGGGATCAGGCCTGTGATGATAACGGGGGACCAGCCCCTCACCGCCAGGAGCATAGCCTCAGAGGTGGGGATAGAAGAGTTCGTGGCGAAGGTGAAACCAGAAGACAAGTACAGCATCGTGCTGAAGGAGCAGTCGCAGAACCACGTCGTAGCCATGATAGGCGACGGGACCAACGACGCCCCAGCCCTCGCGGCGGCCGACGTCGGTCTGGCCATGAACTCAGGGACCGAGGCCGCCAAGGAGGCTGCCAATATGGTTGACCTCGAATCGAACCCGGCGAAGATCATCGACGTTGTCCTGCTCGGCAAGCAACTTCTGATGACGAGGGGGGCGGTGACAGCCTTCAGCATATCCAACGACGTCGCGAAGTACTTCGCCATCCTCCCGGTCATGTTCGCCACGGCATTCCCTGCCCTCAGGTCGCTCAACATACTGGGGCTGGGCCTTCAGACAGCCGTCCTCTCCGCCCTCATCTTCAACGCCATAGTGATCCCCTTGCTCATACCGCTGGCGATGCGCGGGGTGACATTCAAGCCCTCCAGCACCATGTCGCTGTTCCTCAGGAACGTACTGATCTACGGCGTGGGTGGGGTGGTCGTCCCTTTCGTCGGCATAAAACTCATCGACATGCTCCTGGGGGTCCTGTAGGGGGAAGGCATGAGCACAAGGAGTTCGAGGTGGAGGAAGTACAGGCCAGTGATCGCGCTCTCCATCCTCTCGATGCTAGTATGTGGCCTCGCCTATCCGCTGTTGATAACCGGCGTCGCGCAAGCCGCGCTGCCATACCAGGCAGACGGGAGCCAGGCCCAGCTGGGAGGGAGGGCTGTCGGCTCGTATTACATCGACAACGGCTTCACCTTGCCGGCGTTCTTCCATGGGAGGAACGAGACCAACCCGCTCACAGCGTCGGCTTCAGGCGTGGACCCAGATATCACAGTCGCGGAAGCGCTCTCTCAGGTCCCGAGGATATCCAACGCCACCGGCATAGCCGGGTCGAGCCTCGTCGCCCTGGTGAAGTCCCACGAGCATTGGACCCTTTGGGTCGCAGGGACCCCCTACGTGAACGTCCTGGAACTCAACCTCGCGCTCATCGCGGCCTACCCGTCGTCCTATCCAGGTTATGCCTGACCTGACTTCAACCCTTGGACGCGCGGCGGTGCTTTGCTTCTTCCCTTTCCAGCTTCTTATCGTGCTCCTTTTGCCTCAGGCGGTCGTACTCGCCTAGAGGGCCTTCATGTTCGGTGTACCCGTGGTACATCTCGAAGGTCCTCCTGACCATCTCCTCGGCGTCCCTGTCTCTCCTGGCCAGTTTCACTGAAATGTTCCGCCTGTCGAGGACGGTCCACTCAACCCCTGTCTGCTTCCTGAGCGCCTCAATCGCCTGCTCCATGGCATACTCGTTCCCGAAGAGCCCTCTTATCTCCCAGGTCCCTGCCATCTCGTTCCCGTCATCTGAGGGCCGATAAAAGGTCTAACCCGCTCTCAGTTGGGACGCGAGTTCCGCCGCGCTCCTGGCGGGGAGATTGCACGTGCCGTTCACGCAGACGTAGGCCATGGGTCCGGCCCCGGGCCTCCTCCCTTCGAGCATAGGGACGACCTTCGAGAGCGTCGGCCAGCTTGTTTCCGTCACGATCGCGAGGGCCCTGTCAGGTGAATACGTCCCGTAGACAGCTTCGACGAAGGGCTTGGCCTCGGAGAACCGGCTGGCAGTCAACACGACCTCCCTCGACCCGTTCGTGAGCAGGTCCAGGGCCGCGAGCATGCACGTGTGGCCGGTCGGGTTTTCGCTCAGTTCCTTCCCGAACGCCCTCAGCGTCCTCTCCGCGGCTTTCCTCAGCGGGTCCCTCCCCGTCAGCGCGCCGAGACGCGCGAGGTCCAGGGCTGCCACCGAGTTCCCTGACGGGGCTGGGCCGTCATAGCTCTCTTTCACTCTCGCAGGCTGCTGCTCGAGCGCCATGTAAAATCCGCCAGACTCGCCGTCCTCGAACTCCAGCATGGCGTCCGCCAGCCTGAGAGAGTCCTGGAGCCTATCCGGGTCCCCGGTCGCCTCGAACAGGTCCAACAGCCCCATAATGAAGAATGCGTAGTCTTCTAGCGTCCCAGGCAACGCAGCTTCGCCGTCGGCGTACCTGCGGAGTAGCCTTCCGTCATCGTGCGACTTCCTCAGGACGAAGTCTGCAGCCCCGGACGCTTCCGCCACGAGCACGTCGTCGCGGAGCACCCTACCGGTGAAGGCGAGCGCGGATATGGCGAGCCCGTTCCATGACGTCAAGACCTTCGTGTCTGTCTTCGGCCTGGGCCTCTCGAGCCTCCTGGCATATAGCGCCCGCCTGACCCTGGCTGCGGCTGCCTGCTCATCCTTCGAATGCGCTCTCCCGAATTCGAGGTGGAGCAAGCTCCGCCCTTCGAAGTTGCCTGTCTTGGTCACTCCATACACTTTGTTGAACGCCTCGCCGTCTTCCGTCCCGGCGCATTCGATGACCTCCTGCGGGGTCCAGCTGTAGTAAGTCCCCTCTCCTTCGGCCGTGTCCGCGTCCTGGGCGGAGTAGAATCCTCCTTCCGAGCCCTTCATTTCGCCCACGATCCACCTTAGAGCCTCCCGGGCGACGTCCGCATACTCGGCTTTCCCGGTCAGCTGATGCGCCTCGGCGTACGTCCTGGCCAAGAGGGCGTTGTCGTAGAGCATCTTCTCGAAGTGAGGCACCAGCCACTCCCTGTCGGTGGAGTAGCGGTGGAACCCGCCCCCGAGGTGGTCCCTTATGCCCCCGGCCATCATCCCGTCCAGCGTCTTCAACGCGCTGGCCTTGGCCAGCTCCTTCCCGGTCCTGAAGTAGTACCTCATGAGGAACCCCAGAGTGACCGGCAGCGGGAACTTCGGGGCAGTGCCGAACCCTCCGCGGGTGGAGTCGAAGGTGGACATCAGGCCCGCGTAACACTCGTCCAGCGCCTCCCTCGCGGGCTCTGCCGCCCCCTTTCCGCTCGCATGGAGAACCCTTGACACCTCACCCGCGTTGGCTGACACCTCAGCCCTCTTCTCCTTCCAGAGATTCGCGACGAACTGCAAGACCTGCATGAAGCTCGGCATCCCCTGGCGAGGCTCGGGGGGGAAGTACGTCCCTCCGTAGAACGGCTCGAGGCCGGGGGTGAGGAAGACGCTCAGCGGCCACCCGCCCCCGCCGGTCATCGCCTGGACGGCATCCATGTAGTACGCGTCGACCTCAGGCCTTTCTTCTCTGTCGACCTTGATGGGGATGAAGTTCTTGTTGATGTAGGCGGCTGTCCTTGGGTCTTCGAACGACTCCTTCGCAAGGACATGGCACCAGTGGCATGCGGAGTACCCTATGCTCAGGAATATCGGCTTGCCGTCGTTCTTCGCCTTGGCCAGCGCCTCGTCGCACCAAGGCCACCAGTCCACCGGGTTGTAGGCGTGCTCCAGCAGGTATGGGCTCTTCTCCTTCGCCAGCCTGTTGGGTGTCCTGTTCTCCAACTTCACTTGGCCGACGCGGCGCGGTCTAATTGAAGTTGTCTCCAGGGAACAACGTTTAACATTCCTCAGCTTACTGCGAGCCAGGGCTATGCTGCCCGCGTGACCTTCTTTGCAGTACAAGTGGACAGTCCTTACGGTAACCACGGTCGGGGTGCTCATGTCCGGCATCGACTCGAGGATTATCGTGATCGGCATCCCCGAGGTCGCCGCCGCCCTGGGGGCCGGGGCAGAGCAGGCGATCTGGTTCACCCAGGCTTATGTCTTCGGTAGCACCGTCGCTCTCCTCTTCATCGGGAGGGTGAGCGACATGATGGGGAGGGTGAAGATATACGCCGTCGGGTTCCTCATATTCACCATAGGGTCCTTCCTTACCAGCATCTCGCCCTCCCCTGACTACGTCATCATCTTCAGGATCCTGCAGGGGCTCGGGTCTGCGGCTCTCTTCGCAAACAGCGCTGCCATCATCACCGACGCCACCCCCAGCGACGAACTCGGACTCTTCCTGGGCATCAACCAGGTCGCCTTCAGGGTCGGGGCCATGGCAGGCCTGACCCTCAGCGGCCTGATACTCCTGTTCCTGGATTGGCGTGCCCTCTTCTACATCAACGTCCCCATCGGGATCTTCGGCACGGTTTGGGCGCACCGAAGGCTGAAGGAGCTTTCAAAGCCGGAAAGGGGGGTCCCAATGGACTGGGGCGGGTTCTTCACCTTCACGGCCGCTATAGTCCTCCTCCTGCTAGCCCTCACCTACGCGGCTTACGGCACCTTCCCTCCAGAGGAGCTGGCCCTCCTGCTCGCAGGAGCTGCCTTTTTCTTTGCCCTCTTCATCCTGAGGGAGCGCAGGGACCCCTATCCACTGCTCAACCTCGGGCTCTTGAGGATCAGGGAGTTCACGGGGGGCGTGACCGCCCAGATGATTAACTCGCTCTCCTGGGGTGCGGTCATACTCCTGCTGAGCCTCTATCTGCAGCTGGTGAAGGGGATGTCCCCTTTCGCCGCGGGAATCGCCATCATCCCCTTCGACATCGCCTTCCTCGCAGTCGGCCCCCTCAGCGGTCGCCTCTCGGACAGGTTCGGGCACATGCCTTTCACCACAACCGGGCTGGCGATAATCAGCGGATCCCTCCTGCTCTTCTCCACCACCACGGTGTCCACGCCATACCTCGCGCTGGCAGGCTATCTGATAGTCTTCGGGGTTGGCCTGGGGGTCTTCAGTTCCCCTAACATGAGCTCGATCATGGGCTCCGTCCCGCCCTCGGCGAGAGGGGTGGCGTCGGGAGTGCGTGCCACATTCTTCAACGTGGGATACGTCCTGAGCTTCAACGTCGCCCTGCTACTGATGACCACAGCGCTGCCGTACTCGACCATAACCGCGGTGATATCCTCCGGCAACCCCGCTGCCATCGCAGGTCTGGACAAGGCCCTGTTCGCCAGGGGCATCGATTACGCCTTCGAGGTCTCCGCAGCGATCAACGCGGCGGCCATCATCCCCTCTGTCCTCAGAGGGAAGCGTTCCGCAGCCCCCGCTCAAGGGAGCGCGGAGCGCGTCGGCGGCTTCGAACCTGAGTGACGCGGGGACTGTCCGGCGCACCTCAGCCTAAATTCAAATAGCGGGGTCGAGCCGCAGCGAGCCGACCGCTATGACACACGAGAGCCTTGACGCCATCCGAGAGAAGTTTGACTCCCCTTTCGGCAGGGCGACGGTCTACAACGTCCTCAGACTGAAGGACCTAGGCTACGACGTCGAACGTCTTCCGTACTCCATACGCATCCTGCTTGAGAACGCCGCCCGTCACTCGCGGAAGGTCGGCGGCGCCCTAGAGGCGGCCCACTCGCTCGCCCAATGGCCTAACTCCGTCGGAATGGAGACACCGTTCATGCCCCACAGGGTGCTCCTCCAAGACTACACCGGTGTCCCGCTGGTGGTGGACCTGGCCGGGATGCGGGACGCCGCCAAGGCGGCTGGGATCGACCCTGGCGTTATCAACTCGCAGGTCCCCGTCGACCTTGTCATCGACCACTCGATCCAGGTCGACGCCTGGGGGAGCGACGCGGCCTTCTCGCGCAACCTCGAGAGGGAGTACGAGCGCAACTCCGAGCGCTACTCACTCCTAAAGTGGGCGCGGACCGCCTTCAAGGGGATGAGGGTGTTCCCGCCTGGGAAGGGGATCTGCCACCAGTTCAACCTTGAGTACCTCTCGCGGGTGGTCGCTACGTCTGGCGAGGGGGACGGGCTTGTGGCCTACCCTGACACCCTGGTGGGGACAGACTCGCACACAACCATGGTGAACGGGGTGGGGTGCCTCGGATGGGGGGTCGGCGGCATCGAGGCCGAAGCTGTCATGCTCGGCGAACCGTACCACATGCCGATACCGGAAGTCTTCGGGGTCAAGTTCACCGGCGCTCTCGGCGAAGGGGTCACCCCCACCGACCTCGTGCTCACCGTCACCGAGCGCCTGAGGGCGAAGAACGTGGTAGGGGCCTTCGTCGAGTACTTCGGCGAAGGGTACAGCCGGCTGTCTGTCCCCGACAGGGCGACAATAGGGAACATGTCCCCTGAGTATGGGGCGACCGCAGGCTTCTTCCCAGTGGACGACGCCACCCTCGCCTACCTGGCCGCGACCGCCCGGGCACCGAAGCAGGTAGAGCTCGTCTCGAGCTATGCGAAGCGGTATGGGTTCTTCGTAACTGACGTCGAACCTCGCTACACCGAGGTGATACACATCGAACTCGACAAGATCGAGCGATCCATCGCTGGCCCTCGCAACCCCGAGGAGAGACACGCCCTGGTGTCTGTCCCCTCGTTGGTCAGGACGCTCACGACCAGGAGCGACGGCGGCGGCTCCAGGGGCCTCGCGTCGGGGCCGACCCAGGCCCAGGCGGTTATCCAGGTGGATAACAGACGCTCGGGTTTGTCAGACGGCTCGGTGGTGATAGCAGCGATAACGAGCTGCACGAACACTTCAAACCCGACGGTCATGGTCGGGGCCGGCCTGATAGCGAGGCGGGCGGTGGAGGCCGGGTTGACGGTGAAGCCCTGGGTCAAGCCCAGTCTGGCTCCAGGTTCAATGGTGGTCACGGACTACCTCAAAAGCGCTGGGCTGGTCCCCTACTTGGAGAAGCTTGGCTTTTTCCTGGTCGGTTACGGGTGCACGAGTTGCATAGGCAACTCGGGGCCACTTGCGCCTGAGGTCGAGAAGGAGATCAAGGAGAAGGACCTCTACGTCGTCGCAGCCCTGTCTGGGAACAGGAACTTCGAGGGCAGGATCCACCCCCTCGCGAAGGGTTCGTTCCTCATGTCCCCGATGCTGGTGGTCGCGTACGCGCTCGCAGGGAGGATAGACTTCGACTTCTCGTCTAACCCCTTGGGCGCCGGCAAAGACGGGCGACCCATATATCTGAAAGACCTTTGGCCGTCGATGAAGGACGTCAAAGACGCGGTCGAGAAGTGCCTCGACCCGCTGCTCTACGAGAGACGCTACGCCGACGCCATGAAGGGGGACGAGAGGTGGGAGGAGCTCAGATCGTCTACGGGGGAAGTGTACGGCTGGAATCCTGCGTCCACATACATCAGGCGCCCGCCGTGGTTCGACCCTTCCCAGTCGGGCTCAGCAAAGCGGGACGTTAAGGGGGCGAGGGTGCTGGCCGTATTCCAGGACAAGATCACAACCGACCACATCTCCCCCGCAGGGACGATACCGGTCGACAGCCCTGCCGGGGTATACCTCAAAGAGAGGGGGGTCGGCCTGCTCCAGATGTCCACCTATGGGAGCAGGAGGGGGAACCACGAGGTGTTAGTCCGCGGGGGCTTCAGCAACATAAGGCTCCGCAACTCCTTGGCGAAAGGGAAGGAGGGGGGTTATACGCAGCACTTCCCCGATGGCGAAGTGATGACTATCTTCGACGCGGCTGAGCGGTACGCGAGAGAGAACGTACCTTTGGTGGTCCTAGCGGGGAAACAATATGGCGCGGGGAGCTCCAGGGACTGGGCGGCCAAGGCCCCGAAGCTGCTGGGTGTCAGGGCGGTCATCGCGGAGAGCTTCGAGAGAATCCATCGGAGCAACCTGGTCGCCATGGGGGTGGTACCACTCCAGTTCAGGGACGGAGAGGGGGTAGAGCGGCTCGGCCTCACAGGTGAGGAGGTAATCGACATCATCGGCATCGAGCATATGGACGGGCCGAAGGGTTCGGTGGAGGTCGTCGCGAAGAGGAACGCTGACGAAAAGAGGTTCAGCGCCCTCGCCAGGGTGGACAACACCATCGAGATGGAGTACCTCCGGTCGGGCGGCGTCCTCCCGTACGTCTTCGGGCGCCTCCCCAAATCCGTACACTGACACAACCATTTTAACAGCCGCGAGCCGGTCATTTTCCAATGAGCCGGGAGCAGCTTGTCTACGTCGACGGGAAGTTCGTCGAGCGTTCGAAGGCGGTGGTCTCCGTGTTCGACCACGGGCTCCTCTACGGAGACGGCGTCTTCGAGGGGATAAGGGCTTACGATGGTAACGTCTACAGGCTCGCCGACCACATCGACCGGCTCTACGACTCGGCCAAGGTCATACGGCTGAAGGTCCCACTAGCCAAAGATGAGATGACAGACGCGGTCCTGGAGACGCTGCGCAGGAACGGCCTCACGGACGCATACATCAGGCTGGTCGTGACCAGAGGGACAGGGGACCTGGGGGTCAATCCTACCCTGTGCAAGAACCCTACCGTGTTCATCATCACGGAACCCATGGCCAGCGTCCTGGGGCCGAGGGAGCCAAAGGTCGTCAGGGTGATCTACTCGTCCTACAGGAGGGACGTGGTCGACGGGACGTCGCATGAGATAAAGTCGCTCAACTATATGAACAGCATCCTCGCGAAGATGGAGGCCACCAACGCCGGAGCCGACGACGCCATACTGCTCGACCATAGGGGGTTCGTGTCAGAGGCTAGCGTGAGCAACGTGTTCCTGGTCAAGGACGGGAAGCTTTCGACGCCTTCATCTGGGGCAGGCATCCTCCACGGAATAACCCGAGCCCGCATCATCTCCCTCTGTTCCGACCTCGGGTTGGAGGTCGCGGAGAGGGACGTCACCCCATTCGAGCTCAACACAGCCGACGAAGCGTTCCTCGCGGGGACCAAGGCAGAAATCCTCGCGGTCGGCTCCATCAGCGGCATGGACATCGGGACCGGGGCCGCGGGCCCGGTGACGAAGAGGCTCTTCGTTGAGTTCAACAAAGCCGTGCGCAACCCTGAGGAAGGCACCACGGTCTATGAAGCCTAGTCGGTGAGCGCCTGACCAACGGGCTCTCTGTCAGGATACGGTGGCTTCAGCCTATCCGGGCCTGAAAATCGGTCCGTCTGGTTTGAACTAGTGCGCTGGCGCTTCGAATCGAACCAAGAGCTCAAATGCTACCATCCTCGACCAGCCCGAGCCAGTTTCGGTTAATGCGAAACGCTGGACGGCCTTCGTAAAATCTAAATACGCGGTCAAAAGCGCTCTTCAAGGGGCCCTGTTCCGTGTATTGTTCGAGCGAGGTAGTCTGTATTGTTAATGGAGGTAAGCGCGCATAGCACAGAGCAAGGCGGCGCCCAAGAAGGCAACAAAGAGGAAGAAGGTTGAGGACGAGGTCCCAGCGTTCAAGGTCAGCACGCACTTCTTGATTCCGAAGCACGAGCTCCTTACGCGAGAGGAGGCGGCCCAGGTCGTAGCAATGTTCAATGCGATCCCGTCCCAGTTCCCGTACATACAGTCGACCGATTCGATAGTCAAGGAGATAGGTGCGAAGCCGGGGGACCTGGTCAGGGTCACCAGGACCAGCGAGACCGCAGGCTCAAGCGTGTACTACCGGTACGTGGTGGAGGGATAGAGGTTGAGCAGACAGATAGCGAACAACTCCTGGGTGATACTGAGCGACCTCCTCCAGAGGGAAGGAGTGGCGCGCCAGCACCTCAACAGCTACAACGAATTCGTGACCAGAGGCCTCCAGAACATTGTCGACGAGATAGGCGAGGTCGAGGTGGAGACGGTCAGCACACCATACAGGATAAAGTTCGGCAGGGTCACCCTCGGGTCCCCACGCGTAGTGGAGATCGACGGCTCGGTGAGCAGCATACTCCCAATGGAGTCGAGGTTGAGGAACCTCACCTACTCTGCGCCTATCCTCCTCGAAATGACCATCGAAGAGGAGGGCCTCCCACGCGACACCACCCGCCAGCACATCGGCGACCTCCCTGTCATGGTGAAGAGCGAGCTCTGTCAGCTTTCTAACCGTTCGAGGGAGCAGCTCGTCGAGTCGGGAGAAGACCCCAACGACCCCGGGGGATACTTCATCATCCACGGGGCGGAGAGGGTGATCGTAGGCCTTGAGGACCTCTCCCCTAACAAGATTCTGGTGGACGCGGAGAAGCTGGCAGGCGCCACCACCTACAAGTCTCGGGTCTACTCCTCTGTCGTGGGATACAGGTCGAAGCTGGAGCTGACTCTCAAGCAGGACGGCGCCATTAATGTCAAAGTTCCCAGCTGCCCGGTGGACCTACCCTATGTGATAGTGATGCGCGCCCTCGGGATAAAGTCGGACAAGGACATCGCCGACGCAGTCTCGCCAAAGCCCGAGATTCAAGACCTCCTGGAAGTCTCCTTCGACAAGGCGAGCGAAGCGCCCACGGAGAAGGACGCCCTCGTCTTCATCGGCAACAGGGTCGCCCACGGGATGCTCGAAGAGTTCAGAGTCAAGAGGGCCCTGTCAATGCTCGACTGGGGTCTGTTGCCTCATCTGGGCAAGACGGAAGACAAGCGCTTCGACAAGTCGATGTTCATGGGCGAGGCTGCATGCAAGCTGCTCGAGCTGAGGCTGGGGTGGATAGAGGCGGACGACAAGGACCACTACGGGAACAAGGTGATCAAGTTCGCAGGCCAGATGCTGGCAGACCTCTTCAGGACTGCCTTCCGTAACCTGGTGCGGGACATGAAGTATCAGCTCGAAAGGACGGGCCAGAAGCGAGGGGGAAACGTCGTCGGCGCCGCCATCAGGACCGGCATAATCACTGACAAGCTCAACAACGCGATAGCGACTGGGAACTGGGGGAGAGGGAAGGTCGGAGTGACGCAGCTCCTCGACCGGACCAACTACCTCAGCACCCTGAGCCACCTGAGGAGGGTCCAGTCCCCGCTCAGCAGGAGCCAGCCGAACTTCGAGGCGAGGGACTTGCATGCGACTCACTTCGGCAGGATATGCCCCTCGGAGACGCCTGAAGGGGTGAACTGCGGCCTGGTGAAGAACCTCGCGCTCTCGGCTATCATCTCCGTGAGCGTGCCGCCACAGGAGATAGAGGAGAAACTCTGGGAGCTGGGGGCCAGGCAGATCAGAGACTCAGACCAGAAGCTTCAGGTCGACGGTTGCAGGATATTCATGGACGGGAGGTTCCTGGGGTACGTCGACGACGGGGAGCGCCTCGCGAAGGCGTTCCGTAAGCTCCGGCGCGAGGGGCAGATCAACCCCGGCGCGAGCGTCCTGTATGTCTCTCCGGTGAACGAGAACGCCTACCCGCGGGTCTACATCAGCCTGAGCTCAGGGAGGGTCCTAAGGCCGCTGGTCCTTGTTGAAAGCGGCCGCCCACTGCTGACACCCGAGCTCGTCGACAAGGTCAGCACGGGGCAGATGTCCTGGCGGGACCTGGTCGACAAAGGGGTCATCGAGCTGATCGACGCCAACGAGGAGGAGAACTGCCTGGTGTCCATGGGGCCAGACGACGTCTCTACCAAGAACACCCATATGGAGCTCTTCCCAGCGGCGATGTTCGGCATCGCGGCGTCCATAATCCCATACCCTGAGCACAACCAGTCGCCGAGGAACACCTACGAGTCGGCCATGGCGAAGCAGAGCCTCGGCTTCAGCTCCCCCACCTACCCGATCTCCCCCCACGTGAGGCAGCACCTGCTCGTGAGCCCGCAGGCGCCGGTAGTACGCACCAGGACACTCGACCTTCTCCGGATAGACGAGCGTCCGCTGGGGACGAACTGCGTGGTCGCCGTCCTCTCCTTCGAGGGTTACAACATTGAGGACGCGATCATCATGAACAAGTCGAGCGTCGAGAGGGGGATGTCGCGCTCATTCTTCTACAGGCTCTACGAAGGCGAGGCGAAGCAGTACCTCGGCGGGATGCGCGACACCTTCGAGGTCCCGTCCGCCGACTCAAACATACGCGGCTACAGGGGGGAGAAGTTCTACCGGCTCCTCGAGGGTGACGGGGTGGTCGCCCACGAGTCTCAGGTGACCGGGGGGGATGTGGTGATCGGCAGGACAAGCCCTCCAAGGTTCATGGAGGAGTACAAGGAGTTCGAGATCAAGGGCCCCTACAGGCGCGACACTTCGACGGCCGTCAGGCCGTCGGAGAACGGGGTGGTGGATTCTATCTTCATGACAGAGAACGTCGAGGGAGGGAAGATGTTCAAGGTGAGAGTGAGGGACATGAGGGTCCCGGAGATAGGAGACAAGTTCGCATCAAGGCACGGTCAGAAAGGGGTCATCGGGCTGGTCGTCCCCCAGGAGGACATGCCCTACACCGCAGAGGGGATCGTCCCTGACGTAATCATCAACCCCCACGCTTTCCCGTCGAGGATGACCGTGGGCCAGTTCATCGAGTCCATCGCTGGGAAGGCCGCGGCATTCAGGGGTTCGCCGGTCGACGGCTCAGCCTTCGCCGGTGAGAGCATCGAGGAGATGGAGAAGGTCCTAAGGGCGAAGGGGTTCGAGCCGACCGGGAGGGAGGTCATGTACGACGGTAAGACTGGGAAGAAGTTCGCGGCCGACGTTTTCGTGGGCGTGGTCTACTACCAGAAGCTGCACCACATGGTGGCGGACAAGATCCACGCCAGGGCCAGAGGGCAGGTACAGATGCTGACCAAGCAGCCCACCGAGGGGAGAGCACGCGGCGGCGGCCTCAGGTTCGGAGAGATGGAGAGGGACTGCCTGATCGCGTACGGCGCGTCCATGGTCCTCAAGGACAGGCTGCTGGACGAAGCTGACAAGGCGGAGATCTATGTATGCGAGAAGTGCGGCCTGATAGCCTACTACGACGCGAAGCAGAGGAAGTACACCTGCAAGATAGACGGCGACCAGGCCAAGATATCCACAGTGGTCGTCGCCTACGCATTCAAGCTCTTGCTCCAGGAGATGATGAGCCTGAACATCGCGCCGAGGCTCCAGCTGAAGGACAAGGTGTAGAGAAACGTCGATGGAACAAGCGCTCAAGACAATCGGCGGGATCAACTTCGCCGTCTTCTCCCCCGCGGAGGTCAGGAAGTACTCAGTCGCCGAGATCACCCAGCCTGAGACCTACGACGAGGACGGGATGCCTGTCCAGGGGGGACTCATGGACAGCAGGCTCGGTACCCTCGAGCCGGGCCAGAAGTGCGGCACCTGCGGAGGGACTGCAGGGAGGTGCCCGGGACACTTCGGCCATATCGAGCTGGCGGAGCCGGTCCTCCACATCGCGTTCGTGGACGAGATCAACAGACTAATCCAGACTACATGCAGGTCATGCGGGAGGATACTCCTGCCGCAGCAGGAGCTTGACGCCTACAGGACCAAACTGACGAGCCAGACTGACTTCACCCCGTCCCTGACGGAGACGGTCGCCAAGGAGATCGCCACGAAGGCGAAGAAGGTAAAGCTCTGCCCGCACTGCGGGAAGCAGCAGTATCAGATTGAGTTCACAAAGCCGACTATTTTCCATGAAATCACCGAGGAAGGGGGGGCGACCCGCCTACTCCCGGTGGCAATCCGCGAGCGGCTTGAGCGGCTCAACAACGACGATTTAGCACTCCTCGGGTTCAACTCGAAGGCAGCCAGACCCGAGTGGTTCGTCCTGCAGGTGCTCCCAGTCCCCCCGCTCACAGTACGTCCTTCCATAACTCTTGAGTCTGGCATAAGGTCAGAGGACGACCTCACCCACAAGGTGGTCGACATCCTCAGGGTCAACCAGAGGGTGCGCGAGTCTAAGGAGTCAGGCACACCCCATCTGATCGTGCAGGACCTGGTCGACCTGCTCCACTACCACGTCACCACCTACTTCGACAACGAAGTCTCGGGTATCCCGCAGGCACACCACAGGTCTGGGAGGCCGCTGAAGACGCTCAGCCAGCGGCTGAAGGGGAAGGAGGGGAGGTTCAGGGGGTCGCTGTCGGGGAAGAGGGTAGACTTCTCCAGCCGCACTGTGATCAGCCCCGACCCCAGCCTCGACATAGGCGAAGTGGGGGTGCCGTTCGAGGTGGCGAAGAAGCTCACGATACCAGAGAAGGTCTCTCCTTTCAACATCGAACACCTGAAGGCACTCGTGAACAGGGGCCCCTTCGAGCACCCCGGTGCCAACTACGTCATAAGGCCAGACGGGGTGAAGATCAGGTTGGACTTCGCCAGCGACAGGAAGGCGCTGGCCGACTCCCTCGTCCCAGGATACATCGTCGAAAGGCACCTGATGGACGGTGACATCGTGCTCTTCAACAGACAACCGTCCCTCCACAGGATGTCCGTCATGGCGCACTTCGTCCGTGTCCTGCCGTTCAGAACCTTCAGGCTCCACCCCTCGGTCTGCCCACCCTACAACGCCGACTTCGACGGGGACGAGATGAACCTCCACGTCCCACAGAGCGAAGAATCAAGGTCCGAAGCGCTCATGCTGATGAGGGTGCAGGACCAGATAATTTCGCCCAGGTACGGAGGGCCCATCATCGGAGGGATCAGGGACTTCATCACCGGAGCGTTCATGCTCACGCGGGACGAGACCACCCTCACCACGGGGGAGTTCTCTAACCTCGCATTGGTCGGGGACTACGTCGGGGACCTCCCCGAGCCGGCGGTGAAGGGGGCGCACCCCGCTTACACCGGGAAGCAACTCTTCTCCCTCTTTATCCCCGAAGGGATGAACTACGTCCTCACTTCGAAGTGGGCCAAAGCCCAGCGGACCGGGGCCACCAACGACGTGGTAATACGGGACGGCGAGCTGATCTCGGGGGTCGTCGACAAGGCGGTAATAGGGGCCGAGGAACCGGACTCCCTGCTGCACAGGATCGCCAAGGACTACGGCAACGAGGAGGCCCGCAACTTCCTCAACTCGATACTGAAGGTGCTCAAGACCTTCCTCACCCGCAGGGGCTTCACCTACGGGTTCAACGAGCTCGAGCTCCCTACCGAGGCAAAGAAGGGGATCACCGATGCGCTCGACGAAGCCTATGCCAGCGTCACCGACCTCCAGAAGAAGTACAAGGCAGGCTCGCTTCAGCTCACCAGGGGCCTCTCGGCAGAGGACACCCTCGAGGCGTACATAGTCAACGAGCTCGCGAAGGCGAGGGACAAGGCAGGGAGGATAGCTGACAGGGCCTTCCCCGCAGAGAACTCCGGCATGATAATGGCAAGGACAGGTGCCAGGGGGTCGAGCCTCAACGTCGGCCAGATGACCGCGGCGCTGGGGCAGCAGTCAGTCCGCGGCAAGAGAATCAGCCACGGCCTGAAGGGGAGGGCGCTGAGCCACTTCGCCTGGAACGACCCGTCCCCCACTGCCAAGGGGTTCGTCAAGAGCAACTACAGAGACGGCCTCTCTCCGACCGAGTTCTTCTTCCACGCCATGGGAGGACGCGAGGGCCTCGTGGACACCGCGGTCAGGACGCAGCAGAGCGGTTACATGCAGAGGAGGCTGGTCAACGCCCTCGAGCACCTCAAGGTCGAGTACGACCTCACCGTGAGAGACCCCCACGGCCATATCATACAGTTCATCTACGGAGAGGACGGCGTCGACCCTGCCAAGAGCGACCACGGCCGCCCAATCAACCTGGACAGGCTGATCGAGACCGAGGAGCTCTCGCACAAGTCGAAGACCAAGACCAGCGAGGAGGAGCTGGAGAGGCTCTTGAAGAAGGACCAGCCCCTGCTAAATGAAAGGCTGGTCAAGGAGCTGAATGAAAAGCTCGGGAACTCCCATCTCACGGACGAAGGTCTCAAAGAGTCAATGGAAAGGGTGGCCGAGGCCCTCGACTACTCGAGGGTCGAACCTGGCGAAGCGTCAGGCATCGTCGCCGCCCAGTCAATAGGAGAACCTGGCACCCAGATGACCCTGAGGACATTCCACTTCGCAGGCGTCCGCGAAAGGGACGTCACCCTGGGGTTGCCGAGGCTCATGGAGCTGGTTGACGCCCGCAAGATCCCGGCTAAACCGTCCATGGACATCTACCTTACCAAGGACTACGCCGCCCAGAACGAGAAGGCGGTCAAGGTGGCGAAGGAGATACTCTTCACGAAGGTCGGTAACGTCGTCGCCTTCAGCGAGGTCGACCCCACCGAGGGGATCAAGCTCCACCTCAGCCCTGAGATGATGAACGACAGGGACACGAGCCCGGAGGAGATAGCCAAGGTGATAGAGACAGGGAAGCGGAAGGTCCAACAGGACAAGAGGAACCCGAACATCATCCACGTCAGCATGCCCGAGGCAGACCTCTCTGCCCTGTTCACGCTCAGGAACAAGATCCTCAACATGAAGCTGAAGGGGATCCCAGGAATCACCCGGGTCACAGTGGTAAAGGAAGGAGAGGAGTGGTTCATACAGACCTCGGGGTCGAACCTAGGTAAGGTCGTGCAGATCCAGGGGGTGGACCCGAGCAAGGTCTATACCAACAACGTCCACGAGGTCGCCCAGGTCCTCGGGATCGAGGCGGCCCGCGCCACCCTCGTGAGGGAGTTGATGAGCACCTTGGACGAGCAGGGGCTGGAGGTAGACATCCGCCACATCTTCCTTGTGGCGGACCTGATGACGTCAAAGGGATACATCCAGCAGATAGGCAGGCACGGCATCGCCGGGACAAAGAGCAGCGTCCTAGCCAGGGCGGCCTTCGAGATCACAGTCCCTACCCTCGCCGAGGCCGCAGTCAAGGGCGAGGTCGAAGACCTCAAGGGGGTCACGGAGAACGTCATCGTCGGGCTCCCGATACCGTTGGGGACCGGTATGATCGACCTCTACATGAGCTGATAGAGAATGGTGGACACCGCCCAACTCTCCAAGGTGCTAAAGGATTCCATGAAGGCCGGGAAGACCGCCGTCGGCGCCAGGGAGAGCATCGCGGCAGTGAAGGGGAGCAAAGGCGTCCTCATAACGAGGTCCATCCCCCACGACCTGGGCGAGAAGCTCAGGGAAGAGGCGAAGAAGCACGGGGTCCCGGTGGTCGAACTGACCCAGACGTCAGCAGAGTTGGCGCGGTTGGCGGGGAAGCCCTACAACGTCTCCGCCATGGCGCTCAGGAACGTGAGCGACACCGACGTCAAACAGCTGATGCGGTGATACTCTAGGTGCCAGAGATCAAGCTCTCCTCGGACGAGCTCTCCCTGATGTCCATGTTCCAGGGGATGACAGGGGCGACGGCCAGGGACTGCGTAATAGACGAACGTAGGGGCCGGGTCATCTTCGTAGTGGCCAAGGGACAGATGGGCCTCGCCATAGGCAAGGAGGGTGCTTCTGTGAAGAAGATCGAGCGGGCCGTAAGGAGACCTGTCGAAGTAGTCGAGTGGGCCGACGACGTGGAGGGGCTGGTCAGGAACGCCCTCGGCGCGAAGTCGGTCCAGGAAGTGCGCGTCAGCGAGAGGCTGGACGGCACGAAGGCGGTTGTCGTGGTGGTCGACCCGAGGAAGAAGGGGGCGGTCCTCGGGCTGGGGGGGAAGAACGCGGAGAAGGTCAGGCTCCTCGCCAAGCGTTACTTCGACGTGAGCAACCTGCAGATAACGTCTGAACTTCTTTGAAAGCTCTATATACGATGGGAAAAGGCGGCGACTGAAGCATGTCCGGTTCGCCACGCGGAGAGTTCGCAGCGAGACAGATCTCGCTCAAGCGCCAGAGATTCCGCTGGTCCAACAAGTGGTACAAGAGGCGGAAGCTCGGCCTTGACTACAAGGCAGACCCGCTCGAAGGCGCCCCGCAGGCGAGGGGAATCGTCCTGGAGAAGGTGGGGGTGGAGTCGAAGCAGCCTAACTCTGCCATCAGGAAGTGTATCCGGTGCCAGATCGTTAAGAACGGGAAGCAGGTCACCGCCTTCCTACCCGGTGACGGCGCCCTGAACTTCGTGGACGAGCACGACGAGGTAGTCCTGCAGGGCATTGGCGGGTCGATGAAGCGGGCCATGGGGGACATACCTGGGGTCCGCTGGACTGTCTTCAAGGTAAACGGGGTCTCGCTCAACGAGCTGGTCTACGGCCGCAAGGAGAAGCCGAGGAGATAGGCATGAGCAGGCAGGCGCTCGAGTACCCTAACCTCTTGCTCTGGGAGAGGTGGGACCTGACCGGGGTCAAGGTGGAGGATCCGGGGCTCCAGACGGTGATCAACGTGAGACCTATACTCATCCCGCACTCGGGAGGGAGGCACGAGCACAAGAAGTTCGGGAAGACGAGGGTCAACGTAGTCGAAAGGCTGGTGAACGAGATGATGCACTTCGGGAAGAAATACGCGAAGAACACCGGAAGGATGGGGGGCAAGAAGCAGAAAGCGATGAACGTGGTCAAGGCCTCCTTCGCCATCATCGAGTTAAGGACGGGCCAGAACCCGGTGCAGCAGCTCGTGAAGGCGATAGAAAACTCCTCTCCCAACGAGGACACCACAAGGCTGAGCTATGGCGGCGTAGTCTACCACCAGTCGGTGGACATCTCTCCGGTGAGGCGGGTGGACCTCGCGTTGAGGTTCATCTCTGAGGGGGTCAGAGAGTCGGCGTTCAACTCGGTAAAGACCGTCGAGGAGGTCCTGGCGGACGAGATCATCCAGGCTGCGTCCGGCGACTCCAACAGCTACGCGGTCAAGAAGAAGAACGAGCAAGAACGCGTGGCAATGGCTTCGAGGTAGCCACCCTCTCGCGTCCACCTGGGGCCGAAACAACGAAACAGCTAGACTGCGCTCTGCTGGCTGCCGTCTTTCCGCCCTCCGGGGGTTAGGCAACCGCGCGGCGGCGCATCGCACGTTTGCCGGCCTCCTCGAGCGCTGCTTTCCCGGGCGTCCCCGCTGTCTGGCTTCATGATGATGAGCCCAAGGCATTCTGGCACCAACAGCCATCGGGCCAGGCTGAGGCGCTCCCCTCCGAGCTCTGACGTCTCCTGCATCGCTTCGGAGGACAGGCTGGCGGTCCCATGTCAATGCGTTCACGGTCGACGAAGCAGGTGGCGCGTCAGCCAGGATGACGGTCCAGCCCGCCTAAGTGTGCCTCAGCGCTTCTGGTTTTGAGGGGCCACGCTGTGCGGCCGAATCGCGGCCCATGCGCCGGGCCGGAGGGGTCACGGTGTCAGGGGACGAAAGACGGGCCGCAGCCGCATCGGGAACAGATGTGTTCCGGCGCCTCAAAGGAGCAGGCCTGATGCCTGCGGCTAGGGGGAGCTCTTCCTCCAGATGGGGCCGTCCTTCTCGTCGTCTTTCCTCAGGGCCTGCCCCCGGAGCTCGTTCTCCATCTCCGGAGGCTCGGCGACCATGGTGGAAGGGTTGGAAAGGAACGACCTGGTCAGTTGTAGCACCTGCGGGGCCCTGAAGTTCTGGAGCCTGTGGCTCATTCGGAAGTCGTACCTTGGGTCCCTGGCGACCGTCTCCAGAACCTCCAGCCTCGACTTCCCGATGGCGTCGCGCAGGAGGTACCCTGCCTTCAACTGCGTGACCATGTCATCCTCTGCATAGATTATCAGCGCAGGCTTCCTCAGCTTCCGCAGCCTGGGGAGCTGTTCCACGTCGTATGCGCTGGCGATGAGCACAAGCGAGCTCACGGAGTCCGGCCACTCCAAGGCATATTCGAGGGCTACCTGGCCCCCCCACCCGCTCCCGAGCATCGCGGCCCTGCTCACCCCGAGCTTGTCCGCCAGGTCTTTGAGCGTGCGCGCCTGACCCGCGTAGTCCGGGGTCTCCTGAGGCTTCGACGACTTCCCGTGTCCCACCAGGTCCGGCGCTACGAGCCGGTAGGTGTCGGAGAGTGGGAGCAAAGGTTCCCACACCCTCCAGGTCTCCCGTGGCTCGCTGCCATGGAGCAAGAACAGGGGTTCGCCGTTCCCTGCCGAGGCATAGTTCACCGTGTACTCCCCGACCGCGACTGCCTTCTCAACTGGCTCCAACTTCGGCACGCCCAGCCCTGGTCTCCTTACTAACCTTTGCACCGTTCAGCCCTTGATCTGTTATCCTGAAATTAGTTCACCCCCTAGCCAAGAGTGCAGGGGCTAGGTGGGTATGGAGCAAGGGAAGACGCTATCGGGTCTACATGAAGCTGGACCCCGTGAAGGTGGAGTGGATAGTCAGGC
>JAKASL010000003.1 GCA_021819035.1 archaeon | reverse complement strand
AGAGACGCCCTACCAGGCGTACGCCAGGAAGATGCCTGAAGGCGGGACGGTCGTGGACGAGGAAGCGGGGGAGGTGTACCATGCCCAGAAGAAGTAGAAAGGGGCGAACTCATTTCGGGAAACTACACCGTTCAGCCCTTGACGAAAGACGCCTGGAAGGCGGTCCTGTTCGCCTGCTGGGCCTCAGCCGGGGTGATGATGCCGTTCCTGACCAGGAAGTCCACCTCGCCGCGGATGTTGGTCTTCAGCATCTCCGGCCCGTCCGTGTTGATTGTGTACCTGACCCCATGGGCTTTCAGGGCCGCGAATACCCTCTTCAGCTCTGCTGTCCCTTTCAGGACCCCGGTGTTCAGGTTCGAGGTGGGACAGACCTCTAGGATCGCGCCCCTCTCCACCAGCATATCCATGGTCCCGTCGTCTTCCGTCGCCCTCACGCCGTGGCCGATCCTGTCCGGCTCAAGGCGCTCGAGGACCTCGCGGACGGATTCCGGCCCCTCGTCTTCCCCCGCATGTACCGTGAGTCCGAGGCCCTCCCTCCTCGCCCGCCTGTACGTCGCAGCGTAGTCCGCATATCTGAACCCCCGGGCGGCGGGCCCTGCTATGTCAATCCCCACCACCCCCCTGTTGGAGAAGAGTACGGCCTTGTCAACCAGTATCTCGTTCAGCTTCCGGTCGAACGTCCTGTCCAAGCATACGATGAGCCCTGTCCTGACAGGGTACTCAAGAGACGCCCTGTCCAGTCCCCTCACGGCTGCCATCATGATCTGGTCCAGGTCCTGCTCCCCTCCCCTGTTCCTCTTCATAGGGTTGAAGCGGAGCTCGAGGAGGGTGATGTTGTTCTTCCTGTACGCCCCGGCGATGGTCTGATACACCGACCTCTCGATGGCGAGAGGGCTCGACTGGATGAGCTCAGTCCAATGGAACAGCGCGAGGTACTCTTCGAAGGTCTTCCCCCTGGCCCCGTCCACGGTGACCATGTCAACGAACTTCCAGTAGTCCTTGGTAGGGAGCCTGATCCCTTGGGCGTGGGCGATCTCCCACATCACGGCCGGATCCACCGACCCTCCGAGGTGGACGTGCAGTTCCGCAAGCTCCTTCCTTGGGCCTGGCCGGGTCATGGTCTTCACTGTGGTTCGATGGTGGCGGGGGGTTTGGACGAGAGGTTGTAAGCCACAGCGACGGCTCCTCGCACCTCGTTGGTTATCCTGCTCGAAATCTTTTCCATCGTCGCCGGGTCGAGCCTACTCCAGTCCGCGGTCATCCCGTCGACCGACTCGACCACCTTCACCACGACCTGGAACCCGTATCTCCTCTCGTCCCCAAGGACACCAGTGACCCTGTCGTCCCCCACGTATGCGAAAGCCTGCCAGGCCTGCGAGTATACCCCTGCCTCTTCTAGCACCTCTTCGACGATCCTGCTCGCCTCTCTGCAGGCAGCGAGTTTCTCCGGGGTGACCTCGCCCAGCACCCTGACCGCCAGCCCTGGTCCGGGGAACGGATGCCTCTTCAGGGCTGATTCGGGGAGGCCGAGCAGTCCCCCTAGCTCTCTGACCTCGTCCTTGTATAGCTCCCGGAGCGGCTCTACCACGCGCATAGACAGACCTGTTGGGAGCCCGCCGACGTTGTGATGCGTCTTGATCACCGCGGCGGGGCCCGAAGACCTGCCGCTCTCTATGACGTCGGGGTACAGTGTCCCCTGGGCAAGGTGCTCGAATGGCCCCTCCCTCCCGGCGAACTCCTCGAAGACGTCTGCGAACACCTTCCCTGTCACCCTCCTCTTCTCTTCGGGGTCGGCCACCCCCTTCAGGGCGCCCATGAACCTCTCTGAAGCTTCGACGAAGGCCACACTGAGACCGAGGTCCCTGCCGAGGGTCGCCTCTACCTCCTCCCTCTCTCTTGCCCTGAGGAGCCCGGTGTCTATGAATACGCACCTGAGCCGCTCCCCGACCGCCTTCGACAGGAGCACGGCTGCGACTGAAGAATCCACTCCGCCAGAGACAGCGCACAGGACCCTCCCGTCGAGCTTTGACAGCTCCTCGACCGAACGCCGGAGGAACCCCTGCATGCTCCATCTGCGCTCGGCCCCGCAGACCTTCAGGACGAAGTTCGCCAAGATGGCCTCTCCGTTCTCTGTATGAGAGACCTCAGGGTGGAACTGGACGCCGTACTGCCGGTGCCCCGAGAGCTTGACAGCGGCGTAGGGCGAACCGTCTGAGGACGCTAGGACTTCCATCGCTTGAGGAATCTTGGTGGCCGAGTCTGAGTGGCTCATCCAGACCTCCAGCGACCCGCCCTCCACGCCATCGAACAGCCCGCCGCTGTCAGCTATCCTGACCCTGGTCCTGCCGTACTCCCTCCGCTCGCCCCTTGTCACCTCCCCGCCGTGGGCCTTCACCATGAGCTGGTAGCCGTAGCAGATGCCCAGGACGGGGAGCTCTCCGCCGAAGATCCCCGGGTCTCCCGCAGGCGCGCCCGGTGTGTAGACGCTGGAGGGCCCTCCGGAAAGGATGACCCCCGCCACCTTCATCTTCTCCAGTTCCTCCAGAGTGGTGTTGAGCGGGAGCAAGGCGGCGTACACCCCCAGCCCTCTCACCCTACGGCAGATCAGGTGAGCGTACTGCCCCCCGAAGTCGAGGACCGCTATCCCTCCTGCGAGGTCTGGCTCCATCATATCTCCTCGACGGAGTGCGCCCCGAGCTCCGTGGCTCCGACCGCGCTCACCGAACCAAAAGCCGCCTTCGTCCACATATCCTGCACGCTCCTGGCGCCGGCATAGCCGAAGGCTGCCCTGAGCCCGTTCTCCATCCTCTCCACGACCCCAGAGGCTCGTCCGACGTAGGGGACGTAGGCCTCCACCCCCTCGTCCAGCCCTTTCGCAGGGACGCTGTACCTGTCGACGGCGAACCTCACCCTCCTAGCCGCCGCGCTCGCCATCCCCCTGTAGACCTTGTACGCCTTCCCCTTCTTTGTGACTCGCGGGCTCGGGGACTCCGCCGTCCCGGCGAGCGCGGAGCCGAGCATCGCCACCGACGCACCTGCGGCAAAGCTCAGGGCAGCGTCCCCGGGTCCCCTGATCCCTCCATCAGCTACGATAGGGATGTCAAACCCCTTCTCCTCCATCGCGGTGGCCACCTGGGCGACCGCGAAGAGGGTCGGCGCCCCCACCCTTGTGACTTCTGATGTGATGCATATGGAACCCGAACCGATGCCCGCCCTGAACCCGTCCACCCTGGGGAGCTCGTCGACTATGTCGGAGGCGGCCTTGCTAGTCCCTATGTTGCCTGCGATGAAATCTGCAGACAGGTCAGGAATCACTCTCATGGCCGCTTCCATGACCTTGGAAGTGTGGAAATGGGCGACGTCGGCTACCAGGAAGTCGACCACTCTGTCCAGGGCCTTGCACCTCTCTGCGTCGAGAGGGGACACCGAAGCCCCGACCAAAGGCCTCCCCTTCTCGTCGGTGCTCGCCGCATCTACCTTCGCCGCCTTCACCTTCCTCGCCTGCTCCACCTGCCTCTCGACTGGCATGTTCCTGTGTATCGCCCCAGCCCCCCCGAGCCTGGCCATCTCGAGGGCGAGCTTCCACTCTGTGACGGTGTCCATGGGGGACGAGACCAGGGGGACCCTCAGCTTGATGTTCTTGGTAAGCCTCGTCGAGAGGTCGATGTCCCCTGGCTCGACTTCGCTCCTCCCAGGGAGGAGTATGAAGTCCCTGAACGTGAAAACGCCCTGGGCGGCGTCGAGTTTCTTCAGAAAACTTCTTGGCAAGGTGGGAGCCTTGCCGAACTCTGAACTTGCGTCGGGTATATCAACGCTCCTCTGGGTCTCCTCCAGTCTACACGAAGCTCTCTGTCAGACTTGGCAGTGGTCCGGGGGTGACTGACCGCGGGACGGAAGACGTCGTCAAGGTCTCCTTTGGTGGGCGGGACCAGTTTCTCGGAGCCCTCCCCATCGGTCGCGGCCCGAAACCTCAGGATGTTTATGTATGCCGAGGCAGGGACTCGCGTGATGTCTAGGTTCGTCCTCATCCCAGGCGCCTGGCTAGGTGCGTGGGCGTGGAAACGCGTGGTGCCGCTCCTTGAGAAGGAAGGCCACGAGGCCTACCCGGTGACGCTCACGGGTATGGGGGAGAGGGTCCACCTGATGTCCAAAGATGTCGGCATGGAGACGGCCATACATGACGTCCTCAACGTGGTAAGGTACAACGAGCTGGATGACTTCATACTAGTGGGACACAGCTTCGCCGGCAAGGTGGCCGCGGCTGTCGCTGACAAGGCCACTGACAGGGTGTCTAAGGTGATTTACCTTGACGCGTTCAGGCCAGAACGGACCAGAGACCCTCAGGGCGGCTTCGACCCGTCGAAGGAGTTTCCGTCGCTCACCCCAGATTCGTTGGGCGTCCGACTCTCAGAAGAGACTATCGACACGATAGGTAAGGACGTCGTCGGGGCAGAGCGGCGGTGGATGATGTCCATGGCCACGCCCTGGCCGATAAAGCTCGCCAAAGATCCGATCACCCTGTCCAAGGGATACGACTCGGTCAAAGAGGCGTACATCTTCTGCACCCTCGCGGGGGACCCGGTGGAGGAGATTGTCGCAGGGAAGTGGGGAAAGCTTGAAGGGCCATACAAGCTCATCGAGGCGGGGCACTGGCCCATGATAACGAAACCTGAGGAGACTGTCCGCGACCTCGTCGCCCTCTCATAGGGAGCCGATATCAGGGCGACCCTAGGCCCGTGAATGTATGACACCTCCAGGCTCTGCGATGGCTTGGCTCCCCGAGGAGAACCAGCCGTCGGTGCGGTATCTCGCCCTCAGCGAGCTGCTTGGAAGGCCAGCGGATGACCCTGAGGTCGAGACTGCCCGGGCCGCGATCCCTGAACTCGGCTGGGCCAAGGGGATACTCGAGAAGCAGAAACCGAAGGGCGACTGGGAGGGTGAACAGAGCCTCTATCATCCGAAGTACACGTCCACGAACTGGATGCTCTTGGTACTCTCCGACCTGGGGATTACGAAGGCCGACCCGAGGATCGAGAAGGCGTGCCAGTTGTGGATAGACCGGTTCGCGGCGAAGGACGGCGGTTTCGTCGGTTCCAGCACGGGTGGCGCGAAGCACGGCCACCTCTGCACCACCGGGAACATAGCGAGAGCGCTGGTGAAGTTCGGGTACTCAGACCATCCGAAGGTGAAGGGCGCCTTCGAGTGGTTCGTGAAAAGCCAGGCTTCGCTCGGTGGATGGTCGTGCTTCAACTACGGGGGAGGGGGGCGGGGGCGCAACCTGGACTCCTGGGAACCCCTCAGCGCGTTCGCGGTCTACCCGCGACAGAAGTGGACAAGGGGGATGAAGGATGCCGTGGGGAAGGGGGCCGAATTCTTCCTGCAGCGGGAGCTGCACGTCCAGGGTGAACGCTACGAGCCGTGGCATCGGTTCCACTACCCGGCGCACTACTACTACGACATGCTCGTGGGACTAGACTTCCTGACCGCCCTCGGCTACACCGATGACAGGAGGATGGGCTACGCGCTTTCCCTGCTGAGGAATAAACGCAGGTCTGACGGCAGGTGGATACTGGATGCTGTCAACCCTGACCCCGAGAGCCCGCAGGGGCTCTGGAACAAGAACCACCCGAAGCAGGCGGCCGTCCCCTTCTCCTTGGAGGAGGTCTGAAAGCCCAGCAAGATGATTACCCTCAGAGCTCTGACTGTGCTGAAGCGGATCGGAGAGTGGGAACCGGCATGAGACAACCAGCTTCACCGTGCCGTAGCAGGGGACCTGGCGCGGAAACGCGCAAGCGAAGGGACCGCCCACCTCGTTGACGACGACGGCGAGAGGCTCAGGGCCCTGAACGCGGTGCGGCTCCTTCGGGCCCGCTTCCACCAGAACACGATATCCAAGCCGGGCTCAGGACATGAAAGGGTGCGAGGATGGAACGCGGTTGACCTAAGTGTCGCCCTCATTTCAATGGGACATCTGCAGCCACGACGACGAGGCCTGGGTCATGGTCTATGCTAAGAGCTAGTGTCTGCATGCTATCGGGCACGTAGAAGTCGGGCAAAGACGAGCCTTCGGGGGTCCCCCGCATGGGGTCCCCTCACCACCGCTATGGACCCCCCCTCCGCAACCGTTAACTAGCCTGAGGTGCCGTTGGGAGTTCTACTTGCCTCCACAACCAGGGTCGTTGTTCGGCGGTCTGTTGACCGTCTGCGTCAATGACGAGTACAGGCAGGAGAAGAGGGTCCTCGCCGAGGGGGTGCTTCTGGTGCTCCTGGGAGGGGCGAGCAGCTTCCTGACCGTCTACGCCATGTCAGCCCTCGGGATCCTGCTGTAAACTATTCAACCAAGCCGTAAAGGAATCCTGTCCCTGCTCGATTTACCGAATCAGGGCCTCTACCGACTGTCGAAACAGCATGGGTAGAAAACTCATCCTGCTGGCATTCTGGCTCGTAGGTTACGCCCTGGGCTTCTTCGCCTGGCTCGTGAGGGCCCCGGTGATCTCCTTCATCGAGACCTTCGGGCTGAGCTCTGACATGGCTGGGGCCCTGATCACTGGCTTCGCCGGTTCGCTGGTGATGCTCGTGGGCGTCGTCACCTGGAGCTACCTATCATCGAGCTAAGCGGTAGGGCACAGAGCGTTGAGCGGGGGCTCGACCCGGCTCGCGCTCCCTGATTTCATCCACTCGAAGTCGCCGGCGTTCTTCTCTCACGCGGCGGTCCTGGCAACCTGCACCTGCTCTTCCCCCCTGGAGGTCCTCCCATAGCGGATCGCCAGCCTTGCCGCCCGCCCAAGGAGTAGGCCCACGCCGAACGTCAGCAGCACGTCGGTCGCCATGGCGGAGTATAGGGAGGCCCCGGACAGGGGGGCGGACGAGATGCTGAAAGCGGCCGGACCTAGGAACGCCAGGTCCAGGGCCAGCCTGACCACCAAGGCTGCCAGGTAGACCAGATAAATGATGACCTCGCCACGGAAGTAGAGCACCCCCCTTCCTTCCAGAAGACGGTCCTCTCGTCCGAGTAAAGGTAAGAGCCGACCGCGGCCGCGGTGGCCACTGCCGCTTCCGGGAGCGCGAGGGGTACGGGACGCCCTCGGAGAAGGAAAGCCCAGAGAAACCCACGCTATGAGCATGTACACCGCGGTGTAGATGTAGGTCCTGGAGATGCTGAAAGCCGATCCCCTGTAGCTCGCCAGGACTCTCCTCGAAACCCTCAGCAGGACAAAGGCGACGACGAGCACTGTGACCAGATAGTATGACGAAGGTGTAGGCGTGGGGAACGGCCAACTGTCCCACGCCTCCGATGTAAGCTTTCAGCGGCCTTCAGTGGTTCTGTCAGATTGACGGTTGACGGGTCGAATCGTTCCTCCTGTTGAGGGGCGGTCATTCACACGTTAAGGGGAAGCAAGGTCGAAAATGAGGCGTCCTCGGAAGCAGAATTATTACACCCGTGAGGTAGACGTCTCGGCATGAGACGTAACGGCGAACTCGCCTTGGTTGGAGTCGCGGGTATCGCTGTATTCTTGGGGCTCTTCCTTTTCGCTCCGGTGATGTACTGGAACTCGTACCCCGACGCTTTCTTTGGATTTGGGGGTTGCACTGGGGCCATTCCTTGCTTGTATCAGTCTCACGCGATTTATCGTTCCCTCGGGTGTGAGATTTTGGGTATTGGTGACCTATACAGTTCAGCTTGGGGGAATGGGTATCAAGGGTTGAGGTTAGGATGTGTCTTCATCCCCCGCATCTACACTTAGCACGCCCTCACCATCAACTGCCTCTTAACGCCGCCATGGATCAACCGTCAACTTGACAGTGCCCCTTCAATCTCAATTTGCCTCAACCCCATTCCCGCCGCTGAGAACCGTGTCATGGCCTTAATTCTCTGAGGGCTCGGTCTGTGTCGATGGCCGCCGCTCAGACCTCGGGAGTTTCGCTCGAAACGGCGGTCCGCCGTTATCCGCTCCCGGTAATCGCCATCTCCGGCCTCGCCGCGGGGGGAGCCGCCTTCCTCTTCGGCCGACCCGGAGCTGCGCAGTGGATTTGGTACGGCACCCTCGCCGCAGGCGGGGCGCCGGTGGTGGTCAAGACCGCAGTCGGGATAGCGAGGGGGAGGTTCGCTGCAGACATCGTCGCGATGTTGGCAATAGCGACGGCCTTGGTCACGGAGGAGGCATTCGCAGGGGTGGTGATAGTCCTGATGCAGACCGGAGGAGAAGCCCTCGACGACTACGGCTTCAGCAGGGCCTCCTCGTCCCTGGAGGCTTTGATAGCCCGGTTCCCCCGTTTCGCGAGGGTCAGGAGGAGCGGCACCATCGACGAAGTGAGGGCCGAAGACGTCAGAGTGGGAGACGCGCTGGTCGTGCGGCCCGGAGACCTGGTCCCGGTCGATGGCGCGGTCGAATCCGGGTCAGCCGAAGTGGACGAGTCAACCATCACCGGAGAGCCGCTCCCGAGGTCGAAGCGGGTCGGGGAAAAGCTCCTCAGCGGGAGCGTCAACGTCGGTCCCGCCTTCGAGATGCGAGCCGAGAGGGTGAGCGGGGAGAGCCAGTACGCAAAGATAGTCGATCTGGTGAGGAAGGCCCAGGCCGAGCGCCCTCCAATCCAAAGGTTGGCAGATAGGTACGCCATCTGGTTCACCCCGATAACGGTGGCCGTGGCTGTACTGGCGCTTCTGATCACCGGCGCGGTCTCCTCGTTCCTCGCCGTCCTCGTGGTGGCGACCCCCTGCCCTCTCATATTGGCCACCCCGCTAGCGGTGATCAGCGGCGTCAACAGGGCCGCGAAGGATGGGATAATAGTGAAGAGCGGCGCCGCGATTGAGCAGATAGGGAGGGGTAAGGTCGTCATCTTCGACAAGACCGGAACCCTGACCTACGGGACCCCTGTCATCGACCTGATAGTCGCCTTCGACGGGAGGGTGGAGGAACTGCTCCGACTGGCGTCGAGCCTGGAGCAGATGTCTTCTCACCCGGTCGCCGTGTCCATGGCGAAGGAGGGGCGGGAGAGGATAGGTGCACTCCCAGTCGCGACGGAAGTCAGCGAGAGTTCGGGCCAAGGGGTCAGAGGCCGCGTCGAAGGGAAGGAAGTGCTGGTGGGTTCCCAGGGCTACGTCGAGGCCAGCCTCCGGAGGTCCTTCGACACCCCATCTGTCCCTGCGCTAAGAGACGCCCAGCTGAGAGGGGGTCTCGTCTCGTTCATCGCTGTGGACGGGGAACCGGCGGGGGCCATCGTGTTCACAGACAAGCTCCGGCCCGGGGTCCCCTCCCTTGTCCAGAAGCTAAGGGCGTTGGGGGTACAGCACACCGTCATGCTCACGGGGGACAACAGGACCAACGCCTCCGTCATAGGCAGGGAGGCAGGGATAGAGAGGGTCGAGGCGGACCTCCTCCCGGAGCAGAAGGCGCAGGAGGTGAGGAGGCTGACTGACGAGTACGGCCCTTCGGTGATGGTGGGGGATGGGATAAACGACGCACCCGCCCTCGCAACGGCGACGGTTGGCGTGGCCATCTTCCATATCCGGAGAGCCTTCGCGCGAACAGGTCCGGTCCCCGCCCTCGCAACGGCGACGGTTGGCGTGGCCATGGGGGCCCATGGTACCGGGATCTCCGCCGAAGCGGCTGACGTGGTCCTCCTGGTCGATGACGTGACCAAGGTAGGGGACGGTGTGGCCATAGGGCAGAGGATGCTCCGAGTCGCCAAGCAGAGTATCTACTTCGGGATGGGCGGGAGCTTCGTCCTGATGGCGATAGCCAGCCTCGGATACATCGAGCCTGCAGTAGGCGCGATGCTGCAGGAGGGCTTGGACGTAGCGGTGATCCTCAACGCCCTGAGGGCCCGTTGAGCCCGCGCCGGTCTGAAGCTTCGGGGCTATACGGCCAGCAGTGGGACTGACGCGAAGACCTTCGCGTCGTTGACGAGGTTGGCGAGCTTCGAATATTCGTTGGGCTCGTGGGGCACTTCGTCGATGGTGCTCCACACTACAGTAGGTATCCCGTCCTTCCTGAAGAGATTCCCTACCGTCTGCCCGCCTATCCCAGTGAACCTCGGCTTGACCCCGGTCACGGCCGATACCGCCCTCTTCAAGAGGACGGCGACGTCGCTGCCTCTGCCGGTCGCCGGTCCCGCGGGCTCCTTCTGCACCTCCTCGAACTTGATCTTCGTCCGGTGTTTCCTCCCTACCCTCCTGGCAGCGGCCTTCACGTCGCGCACGACTGAGCCGAGGTCGTATTCAGGGAGAACCCTGCAGTCGAAGTAGAACACGTCTTCCCCTGGGATCGTGTTGATGTTCCCCACGTTGGGCTCGATCTTCGTGGGCTCGAAGGAAGAAACAGGATAGTCATACAGCCTGTCCCTCTTGGCGTACTTCCCGTTGAGCAGCCTGTCCAACTCCAGGGCGAGTTCCATCCCCACCCTGTGGGCATTGAGCCCCTTCTTCGGGAGGCTCGCGTGGACCTGCTTCCCCTCGGTTGTCAGCTTCATCCACAGCAGCCCCTTCTCTGCTATCTCTATGTCCGTACCCATAGGCGTCCCGGCGTCGGGGACGACCACCAGGTCGGTCTTACTGAACAGCTCTTCCCCGAGGAGCGCCTTGACCCCGTAGTCGCTGCCGAACTCCTCGTCAGCCACGAACCAGACGCCCACGTTGAATGGCAGTTCGGCGCCCGTCTCTTTGAGGGCGAGCAGTGCGAAGAGGGAGGCGACCAGGGACTGTCCGTTGTCCTCGGCGCCTCTGGCGTACACTTTGCCGTCTTTGATCACCGGCTCGAACGGGTCCGTCTTCCAGAGGTCCCTGGTCCCCTCGGGGACGGTGTCCATGTGCGAGATGTACCACAGATTGCGGCCGGTGTCTTCCCCTCCTATCTTTGCCGAGATGCTTGGCCTGACGCCTCCAGGCGCTCCTTCGTCCTTCACATCGACGCGGTCCACGGCGAAACCGTTCTCCCTCAGGAACTTCTCTAGGAACCCGGCCCTCTCCCTTTCACCAGGGCCGCCCATCCGCGGGTTGACCGCGTTTATCCTGAGCATGTCCACGAAGAAGTCCTGCATATCTCTGGCGTGGCTGTCAATGGCCGACTCTGCCTTTTCCAGCCTGTCTATCTTCATCGCTCCGCCTGGACCTGATTCGCGGTAGATATGTCGTTTCCCAGGCAGCGGCAATGCCTGCGCCGGGCTCACTGGCAGGGGGTTGCCTTGGCCGGGTACTCTTACATCCCCGACGGGCCAGCGGAGATCGCTGCCGGACCATGGGCCGCCCGCAGATCTCTGACCCGGCCTTCGAAAGGATGAAGCCCGTGCCAGGCCCGTTGGCGATGCCTGGTCGACGCTACTACCCATGTGCTCCCGACTACGCGTGCATTCATCGCGCCGACTTTGGCGGTCTCCGTGTTCCAGATTCAGACCTCGGAGACCCATGAGTCGTCGCGCGCGAACCCGCTGGGACTGTTCAACGACTCCGTATGACGTCGTGGGCCGATGGGGATTCTAGCTGTTGAAAGGCCCGTCTCCTCGGGCGAACGTCGACGAAGAGGACCTGGCTTCAGCTCCGGTCCCGCCATCCCTTACCGAACAGCGCGAGAAGGCCCGGATGCTTCAGCCCCGGGATGGATCGCATCGGTGCTTGAACCCCGTCGCCGCCCATAAGGGACGTGGAACGCCACGCAGGGCAGGGCGTGCCCGAGCTCAAGCCTGCGGAGACAGGGCCTCTACCAGTCCCGAAGGGACGCGCAAGCCGGGTCGGGGAAGCGGGAACTGCACGCGGCGGGGACCGTGCCACCCGGCAGGAACCCGAAACTGGAAGCCCACGGGTTCACTCGTGGGAGGATGTCACGGTATCACTGGGGAGGCGCGGGGTTCTTCAAGACGAGGCGGGGCGGGGGCACCAGGCGCAGTGGGACCCAGGCCGAAGCCCCTCAGGAAACACCCGCCCTCAGTCGGGTTGCCCTCTTCCGCCGGCTGGATTTATGATAAGGATACCAGGCGCGCGTCCCTCGCTCCTGAACTCCGACCAGCGTCAGGACCTGCTAGATGCTCTTGTGGAGGAGGATTTCGCCGGGGACCACCATCATCACGCGGTACATATTCACCGCGCGCAGCGTCCCGAACCGTTTCGCCACTTCGGCGAAGCTGGCCCGGACGAACCCGTTAGATAGGAAGAGCCTCGCCGAGGGGACGTTATCCTCTTCGACGCTGGCGTAGATGTCCTCCAGCCCATCCGCTTTGAACTTCTCCAGAGCGTCCTTGAGAAGAAGCGCTGCCAGCCCCTTCCTCCTGTGCGTCCTTGCTACGGCGACGTAATAGACATACCCGGTCTTCTCCTCCAGGGTCTTCACCATTATCACCCCGACCGGGCCCTCCGGAGACCTCGCGGCCCTGACCACCCCTATCTCCTTCAGCGTCCTCTTCGCGTGCCTAAGGTAGAGCCCCTCGAAGCTCTCGTCCAGTATGAACTCGAGGCCGTCCCTCGACCCGTCGGGTACTTCGACTATCTCGACCGCTCCCCCCCTGCTCATAGACGGAAGACGCCTTCGGCGTTTCTGCACAGTATCCTCTCTTTGTCTGAATCGTCCACGTCCATCATCCTCACTATCTCGAGCGCTTCCGTGTGCCGCGTCACCGGGTAGTCTGTCCCGAAGAGTATCTTCTCCCCTCCGCCGGCGTAGTACACCGCCTCACTGAGCTTCGTGGCGAGCAGCCCCGTAAGCTCCTTGCGGTAGGGACCTCCACCTGTTGTGAGCCCTGAGATGTCGGCGTAGACATTCGGGTGCTTGTAGATCAGTTCCGCCGTGTCCTGCATCCATGGGTTCCCGAAGTGGCAGATGATTATAGTAAGGCTCTCCCTCCTGTTGGCGAGGGAGTCGAGGACGAGCGGATGTGACCTTGTCAGGTCTCCGTCGCGGGTCGCCGTGTCTCCCGTGTGGAAGAGGACGGGGACGCCCTCGGCTTCCGCGTAATCGTACAAGTCCGCGAACACCGGACTGTCCGCTGCGGCATCGACGTATCCTAGCCTCACCTTGAATCCCTTCACCACCTTCTTGTGCTCCTCGGTGAGCCTCAGGGCCGCCTTAACCTCCTTCACCGTCGGCTCTACGGTCACCACCGGTGAAAGCGTACCTCCGCTCCGGCGGCAGAGCGAGAGCACCTCCTCGTTGCTGACGATTCCTCCTGAAGCCGTCGGCGGGCTGAGCAGCAGCCCCCGGGCGACCCCGTGCTTTTGCATCTCCTGAAGGAGCTCCTCCAATGTGTACTCCAGACCATTCAGGTCGCCGTAGCGTCGAAGGAGGTCGTCCTTCCGCTCAGACAGGTGTACGTGCGCGTCTATCGCCTTTTTCACGATGCTAACCCTCTTCGACCGCGAATAAGGCTGTCGCTCCATCGCGGGTGCCCGGCACGAATCATGCTCCGAAGTCTATCCGCACGGCGGGGATGTCTTCGGCCCCCACCTGCGGAGGGCCTGGCGTGGCGACAGGGTATGCGTGTCGAGCCCTACCGGTCTGCGGAACGGGCTTTTCGAGCTCGGCCGGACCTAATCCGCAGGCTCGTAGTGGAGCCCGACTACTCCATCACTGAACGTCTTAGCTTCGATGAGATTGAGCTTGTGCCTGGACTCTCGGTCTATGAAAGCAGGTTTCCCCGCTCCGAGTATGATCGGGCGGACGCGGAGGCGGTACTCGTCGACCAGCCTGGCCTGTACGAGGGCAGACACCAGCGTCCCGCTGCCTACAACCACCATGTCCTTCCCTGTCTCCTCTTTGAGTTTGGCGACCGCTGCGACGGGGTCTTCGCGCACGGCTTCTGCAGGCTGCCAGGGCAGGGCCTGGATGGTGCGGGAGAAGACCAACTTCTTTGTCCCGTTCAACTGTCCTATTATCTCATGGTCGAACCCGTCGGAGGAGGGGGTGGCTCTAGGCCAGAAGGCGCTGAACTCCTCGTATGTCACCCGCCCATAAAGCACGGTGTCGACCCTGCGGAGTATCTCCTTCGACCACTCGATCTCCCCAAGGTCGAAGTCGAACCAGTCTATTTCGTTCTTGGGGGTCGTGTAGTAACCGTCGAGTGAGATTATTGTGTCGAGGATGACCCTTCGCACGCTCATGGTAGGTGTCGGGACGCTATATGTCGTAACCGGTTAGTCTGAACCTGACAGGCAGGGGCAGAGGAACTTCGTGCTTTTGTCTCCCTTTGGACGTTTCACATGTCGCTACGCTTATATATGCTGGAACAGGGTCTTTTCATCGTAAGGACTGATTTAGTATGGCGAATAAGCCACACCTCAACCTGATTGTGACTGGGCACGTGGACAACGGGAAGTCCACGACCATGGGGCACTTCCTGTTCGACCTCGGCGCCGTCGACCAGAGGATGATTGACGAATATGCGAAGGAGTCAGAGAAGACCGGTGCCGGCGACTCTTTCAAATACGCTTGGGTGCTGGATGAGCTGAAAGACGAGAGGGAGCGGGGGGTCACCATCGACCTCGCCTTCCAGCGTTTCGAGACTCCGAAGTACTTCTACACCCTCATCGACGCGCCCGGCCACAAGGACTTCATCAAGAACATGATCACCGGCGCCTCTGAAGCGGACGCGGCCGTCCTGGTCGTCTCCGCGAAGAAGGGGGAGGCGGACGCAGCGCTCGCATCCGGGGGGCAGGCCAGGGAACACGCGTTCCTTCTCAGGACTCTCGGCGTGTCACAACTCGTGGTCTGCGTCAACAAAATGGACGACCAGACAGTGAAGTACTCCGAGCAGCGCTACAACGAGGCGAAGCAGGACATCGAGAACCTGCTCAAGACTGTCGGATACAACATATCCAAGATACGCTTCATTCCTGTGTCAGGCTGGACCGGCGAGAACCTGATAAAGGCGTCCGATAACATGCCTTGGTACAAAGGGCCCACCCTACTCGCGGCACTTGACGAGTTCGTCGAGCCGCCGAAGCCGGTGGACAAGCCGCTCCGCCTCCCGGTGCAGGACGTGTACACGATCACCGGAGTAGGGACAGTCCCAGTAGGCCGCGTCGAGACAGGGAAGATGAGGGTAGGCGATTCGGTTTCCATCATGCCGGAAGGCCTTACAGCCGAAGTAAAGTCCATCGAAACGCACCACACCCAGATGCAGGAGGCGGTCGCGGGGGACAACATCGGGTTCAACCTGAGGGGTGTCGCGAAAGGGGACTTCAAGCGCGGTTCGGTCCTTGGGCCCGCAAACGCGCCTCCGACCATCGCCAAGGAGTTCCAGGCTCAGATTATCGTGGTGTTCCATCCGACCGCCATCGCCGCAGGGTACACCCCTGTCATGCACCTGGCGACCAGCCAGACGGCGGCTACCATAAGCGAGTTGGTCGCCAAGATCGACCCGAGGACCGGCCAGCCGACCGAGGAGAAGCCCAAGACGCTCAAGACAGGAGACTCGGCGATTGTGAAGATCACCCCTCTGAGGCCTATCGTGGCAGAGACCTTCAAAGAGTTCCCCGAACTCGGAAGGTTCGCTCTCCGCGACTCCGGTTCGACGGTGGCGGCCGGGATCATCCAACAGGTGACCCAGAAGGGCTCCGCCGAGAAAGTAGCGGCGAAGGCGTAGGGTCGCGACCTGTTAGGTTCTCTCAGGCTAGCGTGGGCTGAGGACTCTGGTCGGATCCATTGCCCCACGGGACCCTCCGGGCCGTGGCCGCCATCTCTTGAGCCTGCAAAGTTAAACGGGGACCTAGAGTCAGGCGTTGCCCTTGAGCTTCGACCAGCTCCTCGAACAGGCAGGCAGCTTCAAGCGCCTCTTTGCAGCCTCGAAGAAGGCAGGGCTGGACGTGGAGAGGGCCGTGCAGAAGGCCATGGCCATGGACAGCGAGCTATTCCGGACCATAGGGTACGAAGTGGTCAAGGTGGGGCGCGGCAGGGCAGAGCTCAGGTTCCCGTTTAGCAAAGATGTCGCAAGGAGGGGAGGGATGGTCCATGGCGGCATCTCGATGTACTCTTTGGATAACGCCTGCGGCATCGCGGTGATGACGGTCAACCCCGGGGTGGACCAGGTGACCGTCGAACTGAAGGTTAACTTCTTGGAGCCGTTGTCTAAAGGTCCGTTCACCGTCAGCGGTAAAGTCTTGAGAGCGGGCGGAAAGGTTGCCACGGCCGAGGGGGAGGTCAGGGACGCGGGCGGGACCCTGTGCGCGAAGTCCCTGGGCACCTGGTACATGATCAAGAGAAGCGCCGATCGAGCCTAGCGCTCACCACGCGGAGGCGCTTCCATGTCCAGGCTAGGGGAGGAGCTTCTCCCTGCTGATTAGCCTCGACGACGCGAAGTAGGTCGCCGCGGAGAGGCACACCACGAGCGCCGCCAGACCTAGGTCGATCGCGAACGCAAGTTGAGGGAGGACGAAAGGGGCGACGTACGACGGGAGCACGACGAACACCCCCAGGGCCATGCCCAGGGGTTGGTTGGACCCTACCCTCTGCTTCTGGAGCGAACTGAACGACATCATCAACAGAGACCCGAAGGCGACCGCCGACAGCCCCAGGGCCGTAACCAGACCTGAGAGCTGGAGCATAAGGACGGGGATGCCGAGCAAGACCCCGGCGGTCGCGTCTATGACGAAGTCGAAGGCGACTATTCCCGCGGCGAGTATGAGCGCAGCCTCCAGGTACTTCCGGTAGATGGCGCCCTGGTCCATCCCTAAAGAGAGGAGGTACTCAAGGACCCCGTTGTTCTTGTCGTAGACGAAGAGGAGCAGCACCGGGGTCGCGAACATGATTGCCGCCAGGGACTGGAGTGGGACCGCGATGAACGGGACCGCTTCGGCGATGGTGGTGGTCCCCTGACCCAGCTCGCCTGGGGAGACAGGTAACGCCTTGGTCAGGTACGAGAGTCCCGCTATCCCGGCTCCGAGCACCGTGAGGAATATCCCTATCACAGGGTAAGACTTCGTGAGCGACAGGCTCCTCTTGGCGATGACCACGCCTTGGTCTGTGCTCATCTCACCTCCCCTTCCTCACCGGGCGCCCCATCGAACAGGCTCTGCAGAGGATTGTCCAGCTCGCGCATCTCCGTCACCGTCACCCCTGCGCCCACGAGTTCCCTGAGGGTCAGCCCAGCCTCGTCGGGGGAGGGGAACGTTTTCACGTAGTACTCCCCTTCGAGCTCTGCTCCTATCATCTTCGAGATGTTCCTGTCGGTCTTGAACCCTACCCTGTAAGCCTTCGACCTGACATCTGAGATCTTTCCGAAGTACCCGACGGCCCCCCTGCGGATGAGTATCAGGTTTGTCCCCACGTCCCTGGCCTCGTACAGGTTGTGGGAAGAATAGAGGACTATCTTCTCCTTCGCGAGCCGGAGGAGTATGTCGCGGATCTCCTTGGACACCCCGGGGTCGAGGTTCGACGTGGGCTCGTCCAAGAGATACATGTCCCTCTCCTTGAGGAACACCTTCGCGATTGAGACCCTCTTCTTCTGCCCCTGAGAGAGCTCCGACACCCTTCTCGTCGTCAGCTCTTCGAGCCCGAGGAGGGCGACGGCCTCGTCGGCGCTCCCACCTTCGATCTTGGCGTAGAAGCCCAGTGCCCCCCGCACTGTCATCTCTTCTGGGAGGGCGTTGTAGTGGGACAGGTAGTTGATTTTCTTCCGCGCCGACGACGATTCCGCGAGGTCCTCGCCATCGAAGACCACCCTCCCGCGACCAGGTTCGAGTATTCCTGCGATGGTCCTGAACAGGGTGGTCTTGCCCGCCCCGTTGGCTCCCAGGACGACGTAGATTGCTGGCTCCGCTGCCTTGAAGGAGACATCGTGGAGGACGGGCTGGTTGCCGTAGCCCGAGTCGACCCCGTCCAGCTCAAGTGAATGCAAAGTGCGCGTCGTCAGCCGGTGCGATGCGCCGCTTTATCTCCTCTCCACATTGCCTACTTGGCTCGGAAGTGCGGGCGCTGTAGGGCAGCGCGGGGGAGGGACCGCCAGCCGAGGCGCGAAAGAGTGGGTTCCGTCCTCGGTTTCTTGTCAAGGCGCGTTGGCAGAATGGTTGAATTCATATGGCCTACGGCATGATATCATGCTGAAGACCCCTTCCGGGCTATGAACGCCTACTGCGTCAAAGAGAAGAAGAACAGGGAAATCGACTCGCCGAAGGAAGTCACCTTCAAGAACGGGCGCCACGCCATCAGAGGCAAGTGCTCGTCCTGCGGGACCACCCTGTTCCGAATCACAGGGAAGTAGAGCCATCCCCCCGCAAGTCAGGCTCCGCTCCGGGGGCCCTGGCCATCAACGTGGGCGGGTTGGGAGGGCGCCATCGCCCCCCCAGCGCCTCCCCGCAGGTGGTGGGCGCCCCGGGAACTGTTTTCTGGCTCAGGTCTAAAGTCACCTCCTCGGGATTCCTGCGGGTCGTCGGGGCCTCCCCTCCACTCTTCGCAGCCGGAGAGGGGAGAATCGACCTGGACGCCGCCGTCGACGCCTTCGAAGGGGTAAAAGAGAGGCCGCGTTACTCCGACCTGACCCTCGCCGCCAGCGTCAAGCGACCTGCGGTGATCAGGTTCGACCGGGTCCACGCTGCGGCTCTGCTGCAGAAGAAGCTCCAGGTCGACTCGGCGCCGGTGGTCCTCTCCCGCGACCAGAACCGGCCGCAGCCCCTCCCATCCGCCCTCGCAGGGATGCAGGCATGACTGACATCCGCGATGCTCGCGTGGGGGACGACCTCCCGACGTCGTCCGGGGCATCAAATGTCAGTGACTCCCGCACTTTGCCAGACGCGATGTCCGAAGTCTCGAAGCGGGCTGCCAGGGCGGGGAAACCCGCGAGGGTCCTGGCTCGGTGGACCTGACGGAGCTAGGGCGCCTCGATGGGCCATCGGTCGCGGAGGGGAGGTCAGGGCTGGCGCGGAGCTCCTTCTCGCCCAGACACCGACGACAGATTCAGGGGTGACTTTCGACTCACATCGGGCCCTTATAGACCAGGCTGGCCAGAGCGGGAAGGTGTTCCCAGGGGTCTTCCCCTCCAAAGGGATTGACGATGTCAAGCGATACGAAGCGCTGTTCTGTTGGTCACCCCGGCCAGGCTCCACGAGGCCGCGGCCGGAGGAAGGCGCGGGTCGTTCGACGCTGAGAGGCAGATCATCGGCCGGCTGAAGGACTAGTGCTTCCCTGGCGTCTGCCTCGCGACTCGCGGGGTCCCTGATTCCGCGCGTGAAGCCCTCTCCCGAGTCCCACAACCGTTATATTCCCGCCAATGTGGCCGTCGGCTGTTTCATGGCCAACGACAGGGCAATCGGCGGCGGGATTTTTGCGGGTAGCGTCATCGGCATCATCGTCTACGGCCTTCTGATTTTCTACTTCCCGCTCATAGTATTAGAGATCACCGCCTTCGTCGCGGTCCTTGTGCTCCTCGCGATACTTGCGTGGATCGGGTATACGATGGCGACGACGCCGCCCCCTGAACCGATAACCGACATCCCTGAGCCTACGCCTTCCTCGACTTCTTCGGGGGCCGCGACCGCATCCGCAGGCAAAGAAGAACAGAAACCTGCGTAGTCTCGGCTGCTCCGCAGACTCCCCCGGTCAGTCCTCACCTCAGACGCGTCCCGTGTCCTATCCACTTTAATCAGGCCGTCTGGAGCCGGTATCACGCGGGGGTCATGCAGTTGAGCGCTTGCGCGAGTTCGGTCCCGGCGTCCGTAGTGATGATGGTGCAGGTTTCCCGGTGACGAACATAGCGCCTCGACGGGCGGGGCTGGTGGTCTTCGGAGCAAGGGTGGTCAGCATCTTCACAGGCCTCCTCTTCATCGTGATGGTGACCCACGCGCTCACCACGTCGGGCTTCGGGATCTTGGAGGTGGTAGCAGACCTGCTGGTCTTCTCCGCCTACCCGCTGACCGTGACAAACTTCTGGTCAGCCAGGGAGACAGCGCGAGGAGAGGTCGTGGGGAAGACCGCGGCCCTAGGCGCGCTAATTCTCAACATCGCCGGCCTGGTCATATTCGCGGCCCTCGCCTACGCCAGACAGAGCGCCCTTACCACTACCCTGGGGCTCTTCCTAGTGGCCCTCTCCCTGGTCCCGACATACTACTTCTACCTCACATCCAACTCCCTCCTGTCAGTCTACAACCCCCAGGCGGTCGGCTACGTCCTGCTGTTCGGGGAGATATCCAAGCTCGCTATAGCGGCACCCCTCCTCCTGGTCTACAGGGTGGGGCTCCCGGGCGCGTTTGCGGCCCTGGCAGGGTCGAACATCGTCCTCGGCGCCGTGGGATTGTACTTCGTGAGAGGCACCCTGGGCGGCGCTGTTTCCACCGCCAAGCTGAAGACCTGGCTCAGAGACTCTTGGCTCCCTGCCCTCAACCAGGGGCCCAATCTCATCGACGTCGCAGACACCTTTGTGGCTTTCCTCATAGCAGGGCCGATCCTGGTGGGGTACTATCAGGCCGCGTTCGCAATCGCCCTCGTCATAGGGTACAGCAACTACCTCTCCTTCGCGCTCTACCCCCTCCTGCTACGGGGGGCGAGCGACAGGATGGTCGGGCTCCTCTTCGATTTCATGATGCTCTTCGGGATCCCGATGGCTGTGGGTGCCGCGGTACTTTCACCTCAGCTCCTCTTCCTCCTCTCTAGAAGATACACTGTCGCAGCCCTCCCGCTTGCCGTACTCGCGTTCTCCGTCCTCGCCGGGGCCGCTGACACCCTCCTCGACAGGGTCCTCACTGGGAAAGAATCGGCTGACCTCGCCGTGGAGGGGAGGTTCCAGAAGCTCGTCCGGAGCAACATCTTCTTCGACGCCGTAGCTAACCTGGGTTACTCAGGGAGCTACGTGGCATCGGTGGCCGTGATAGTCGACTGGGGGGTAAGGACTTCAACGCCCCTGCTCACCATAGCCACCTACTGGGCGGCGTCTCAGCTGATCCTGACAGTCATCTTCCTCCTGGTGAAGGTCTGGAGGCTGGGCTTGGGGATATTCAGCGGGACGCTCAGGCCGATTGCGTACTACGCTCTTTGCGCCGCAGGCATGGGGGCAGGTGTCTACTTCCTCGCCCCGCTCCTGGTGAACACCAGCATGGCCAGCCTGTATTATGGCCTCAGGCTGTTGGTCCTGCTGGCCGCCGGAGGGGCGATCTACTTCGGGCTCTTGGCGGCCGTAGACAAGAGGTCCAGGGAAAGGTTTTCCAGTTTGCGCGGCGTGCTCACCCCCTAGGGGCTGCCTGACTCCAGGCCTGGGTAGGGGCTAGACGTACCCCAGCTTTGACAGCCTCTCGATGAGGCCGGCTTCATCCCCGGCGGCGAAGGCCTCATCAGGGGGAGCCTGTGGCATACCGAGGGCCTCCGCCAGCCCAGCCAGCCTTGCCCCCTCCTCCTTCGACGTCCCCTTGGACTCTTCCTGCGCGTGGGTGCTCATGTTGTACAGGACGCTCCCGTCCTTCGAGAAGACCCTCCTCTTCACCTCGTACAGCTTCTCAAGCTCCCTGGCCTTCCCGTCCCCGGTGATGTACATGCTGAGGTCGTAGTGGGGCCCGAATCCCTCCGCAAAGGCCTCCCGGCTTCCGATTCCCCTGACCGGGGCGCCCGTCGCCCAAGAGATCAGTGAGTGTATCTCCGCGAGGCTGACGACATCCCCAGTCTGCGAAGGGAGGTCCGTCCCAGATGGAAAGCGCACGTAGAGCGGCACCCTGAGAAGCTCTTCATCCATGTGGTATCCGTGCCCGTACCTTCCACCCTCCCCAAGCAGCTGACCGTGGTCCGACGTGATGATTATCATGGGGTCGTCCCTCCTCAGGAGCTCTTCCACGGCTTCGAGGGCCCTCCCAATGGCTATCCCCGCCCCCTCGGGGTAGCCTCGGTTCCAGCCCATATCTTCCACCGGGAGTTTGAGCATCGAGAGCCTGGTGAAGTCCTTCCGCTCGCCCCAGCGGTATGGCTCGTGGGCTTCCATCAGGTTGAGGTAGACGAAGTAGGGGGCGTGCAGGTCAGCCGTTCTCAGGTCGCTCAGCGCCTGCCTCGACCCCTTGTCTCTGACAGGGCGGTTGAGCTTCCGGTTGATGAACAGCCTGGCCTTCCTTGCCGCTTCCTTCAGGAGGGGGGCGAACCGCCCATCCTTCAGCGCCGCCCAGGCCTTTGAGCCGATGGACCCGTCATGCGGGATCACACCCCGCAGCTGGGACGCCTCGACCTTCGAGCTGTACTCGCGGTCCCAGTCGAACTCGAACCCGAACGCCGGGGTCACGAATGGGTTGCAAGTGAAGCAGTACCGTTTGTACCCTCTGTCTTTCATGGTCCTAAGGACGTTGTCCTTCGACCCTTGCAGCCCGGCACGCGACCTCTGCATGATGGTTCCCATGTGGACACCGAGCGAGACGTGCACGAAGTGCCGTGAGGGGAGCTCGCCGGTGAACATCGACACATGGGATGGCAGGGTCCAAGAGGAGGTAGAAACCACGTTGGAGAACCTGGCGAAGCCCATCCCTTCCAGCTTCTCGAGTCCGTGAGCGAAGTCCTCCCTCAGCGTGTCGACTACGATCAGGGCGACGCTGTGTTTCTCCTGCACACGGGCGCGGACGCAAGATTGGGTATAAAGAAGTCGGTCGGGGCGGAAGCACTTCGGCTTGGACGAGCCGTGCCGCGAGGGCGGAGCCCCTGGGCGCCTCGCGTCCGTGGCGACAGGGTGGACCGGCGGGGGGTCTTTCACCGGCAGCTCATGCGACCAGCTGATTCAGGCTCTTCGCAAAGTTGCCCAGGCTCAACTCGCGGACCCTTGCGCTCCCTTCTCTCTGCAGGATGCCCCACCGCTTCGAGTCGCTGGTCAGTAGGGCGATCGAGTCGATGGCTTCAGCGGCTGTCGTGTAGCCGAGGCCGCTCCTCCCCTCCTGCGCCAGGTCGCTCCACGCGCCCCCCGACTTGTGAACCACCACCGGGACCCCTCTCGCCATGGCCTCAGCGACGACTATCCCCCAGTGCTCGTTGATGGTTGCGTGCAGAAACACCTTGGCGCTGTCGAGGGTCGAGTTGATCATCGCCCGGGGGGCGTCGGAAATGAGATAAACGTCCGCGGCCTCTTCGATGTCTTCGGACGCCTTCATCCCAAGGCCGGCGGCACAAGACACAAGCCTGCTCTTGTATCTCCTCGAGAGGGGGGTACCTGCGCCTCCGAAGAGGTAGAGCTTCGACCGCCCCTTCGTTCTGGGGCCGATGTTCTCGATGGCCCACTGGTACCTCTTCTCCTCGCTGAACCTCCCTACCATCACGACGCTGTCGTCCCTCTCCTCGAACGCCGGAGGGGGCTCGCTCGGAACGGCATTCGGGGGGATGGGGGGGTTCAGGACCGTAGGCGACTCCCCATAGGTGTCCTTCAGGAACCGCCCGGTCCATCTGGAGTTGGTGAGGACCAAGTCTGCGGAGTCGAACGGGTTCTTCCTTAGAACGAGCTTCATCATCTTCAGGTAGCTCTTCCAGTAGACGTTCAACGGGAAGCGGCCGTATCTCTCAGTGACGTAAGGGTCCTTGGCGCCTACCAGGCCGACGGACAACTCGATCGGAAAGTGAACGTATTCGACCAGCTGGAACCCGTTCCTCCGTTTGCTGTGCAGCAGCGGCCTGTAGTTCGACTCGTCCACGAAGACCACATCTGTCTTCGCGTCGAGAGCCTTCTCTATCGGATACCAGACGAGCAGCCTGGTGTACAGGCCGAACATGTTCAGCGACACAGGGAGTGTGACCGCAGGGAGCCCTCTGATGTCTATCCCGAACCAGCCGATATACTTGGCCTGCTCGAACCTGGAGGTCCCGGCGAGAGTCACTCTACGGCGCTGCGACAGAGAGTTGGCTGCCGCCGCGACCACTAGCTGCCCGCCTCCGGGCCTAGCCCAGTAGTGGTGCCCCACGACCGAGTGCTCAGCGTTTTCAACGTGCAACGGGGAACGCTCCCTCCTCAACGTCCAGGGGGCGGATGGAGAGGCCTGGCGCAACGCTCCAGTATCTGCCTGTGGATCCGCGGATTCGCGGAGGCGACGAAACTGAACCTGTGTGCGAGGTCGTAGGCTGGCGAGAGCTCCCCTCCGTCTCGCCCGGTGACCTCCACTCCTGCTTCGAGGCCAATGAGCCAGGCGGCCGCGAAGTCGGTTATCCTCATCCTCTCCCTCAGATCGACGAAGGCGTCAGTCTTCCCCTCGGCTAGGAAGCAAAGCTCAAGGGCGTTCGCCCCCAGGTGCACCTGCCTCTTAATCCCGTCGAGGAGTGGCTGGAGTTCTGGGTACAGCCCCTTCGGCGCGCTGCTCAGGTCCACCCCGACCACAGCCTCGGTTATCTTGGCCGTCGCGGCCGTCCTGATGGGCTTCCCGTTCTTCTTCGCCCCCTTCCCTCTCCTGGCGGCGTAGACGTCCCCTGTGACAAGGTCTCTGACGACGCCCACCTCGACAACACCAGAGCCCTCGGCCGTTCCTCTCTCTACGATGGCTACCGACGTGCAATAGAACGGAATCCCCCGCACGAAGTTCGACGACCCGTCCAGAGGGTCGACCACCGCAAGGGTCCGCCCCCGTGGGTCTCCCGCCTCCCCGGCCTCCTCGCTTAGGACGCGCACCCCCCGTACCCTCCCAATCTTCTTCAGCAGCAAGTCCTCTGCGAGCTTGTCCGCGTAGATAGTCCTGTCCCCCGCTGCGCCGAGCCCGACCTCCCGCCCGCGCCCTCCCCGGGCCGAGAGGGGTGAGAGCCGCCTGCGGACCTCTTCGGTGGCGCCAAGGAGTAGCTCCTCCCAGTCTGTCGGCCTCACGCCGTGACCACTCTGCGCTTCTCAAGGACGGCGACGACGACCCCCAGGGTGGCGTCGACATCAGAGTCGGTCTCCACCGTCTCCACCCTCTCTTCCCCCAGCTCCTCGTGGATCTCATCCAACGCCGTGTAGTACCTGGTCCTGAAGAACTCGGTGAGGTTCTTCTCGCGGTCGTCCTTCCCCCGCTGCCGGCTTTCTATCGTCTCGGCCCCTGCCTTGAGGCGGATGTACAAGTCTGGCCTCAGCCTAGGCTCCGACAGAATCTCCTTCACAAGTGGGAGCATCTGAGGGTAGGCTGTGCTCTTCCCCCGCTCCATCCTGATCTTGGCGTAGGCTAGGTCTGAGAGCAGGTATCCTTCCGATACGATGTCCCTCTCGTACCTCCTGCTCGCTATGATGGAGCTGTATGTCATCGTTGCCCCAAGGAGGCTGTAGTCGGCTGCGGTGTCGGCCCTGTCGGCCAAGGGGACGTCCCGGTCCACTGCGTGGGCCGACTCCTGGAGCCTGAGCCATCCCATCCGCTCCATCTTCAAAGCGAGGGAAGTCTTGCCAGTCCCCGAGAACCCTTCGAGAGCTACGAACGTCATTGGCCCCTCCGGCTCTTCGCGTTGCAGATTTAACCTATCAGTGGGGCGCCTACGGCAGGGCCGCCAACGCCGAGTAGCTGAACAGCAGCATGTAGACGACGTAGGCGACGAAGCCGATCCCGATGTAGGCCACGGTAGGGACCCCGTAGCTCACTTCGACCATTGCGTCCGAACCCCCCGACGCCTCCACCTCGTCCCTGGCCACGTTGACGTCCCGGCTGACCTCGGTCCTTGAGTCGCCTGACAGCACGGCTTTGGGGATCCACCGCTGCTCCCTCAAGAACTGCTCCATGGGGATGACCTTCCTCCCCCTGGCATTCCCCCTAGAGACTTCGTAGGTAATGTGCACGGCTGCTACCGCCGCAGCGCCGAGCAGAGGTGCCAACGGAGAGAGCGCGTAGGGGTCCGCAGCGACGACCGCTATGGCGATCCCGTCAGCCTGGCCGATGCCGCCGAGGACGGTGAAGGCGAGGGCCATGCCTCCTATGAGGGCTAGCTTCGCGAGGTAGAATTCCAGCCCGGCTCCGCCTTCGGTGTAGAACGAGTAGAATGTCAGGGCGACGGCCGCCCCGGCCGGGATCCAGACGAGGTCGCTCACCGCCCTGTCCTTGGCGTCCTGGTAGGCCGCGACTGCGAGAGATGCGGCTATGAGTAGCTCCGCGTACAACCGGCCTCCTATGCCCCGGAGCGGATATAAGGAGCAGAGCCGCCTATGCCTCTTCCATCTTCAGCTTCTGGCCGCTGAAGATCTGTCTTACCTTTCCGATGTCGTCGATGTCGCCTATCCCCTTGTCTGTCCTTATCCTCTTGATCCTCGGGAACCTGAGCGCGTATCCTGAGTCGTGCCTGTCGCTTCGCTGGATGCTGTCGAAGGCGACCTCCACCACTATCTCCGGCCTGACCTGGCGCCGGTAGCCGTAGTCCTTCACGGTGATCTCTCCCAGCCTGCTTGTCATCTCACCGATCTCCTTGTCCGACAGGCCGCTGTACGCCTTGCCGACTGTCCTCAGTCCTCCTCCGTCTCTCACAGCGAATGTGTAGTCCGATATGACCCCTGCCCTCTTCCCGTGGCCATACTCCGCAGCGACGATGACCACGTCCAGGGTGTCCAACTCCTCCTTCAACTTCGCCCAGCCGGAGCCGCGCTTCCCCATGGCGTACGTGCTCTCTGGGTCCTTCACCACGAGCCCTTCGTAGCCTAGGTCCCTGCTCCGCCTGAACGCACTCTGCACCGCCTCTTCGCTGCCGACGTCCGTCGTCTCAGCCAGCCTCGCCGAGGTCCCATCGACCAAATCTCTGAGCAGCCCGCGCCTCTCTGATAGAGGGTAGTCGACGGTCTCTTTGCCCCCGCGTAGGAGGATGTCGAATGCGAAGTAGGTCACCGGCGCCTTCCTCACCGCTTCTTCGAGGCCCTCCAACCTCCTCAGCCTCCTCTGCAGCAGCTGGAAAGGGAGCGGGCGGCCACCGGCGAACGGGACTGCCTCGCCGTCGATGATGAATTCCACTCCAGTGTCCTTGAACGAGGCTACGATCTCAGGGAAGCTGGCTGTGATGTCCTCGAGCCTCCGAGAGTAGACCCTGACCTCGCCCCCTGCCCTGTGGACCTGTGCCCTGACGCCGTCGTACTTGTACTCCGCGTAGACCGTCTTCCCGAAGTGCTCTGCTATCTCCCTGGCGGTGGCGAACGGCTCGGCGAGCATGAAGTTCACCGGCCTGAACGGCTGGATTCTGGCCGCGGCTGCCCTCCCTGAAGCTGCCTCGCGCGCGAATGTCCCTATGTCCCCCAACACCATGTGCGCCCTGGCCGCCTCCCCCTTCGTCAGGTTGTAGGCCGCGGCTATGGACTCCTCGAGGAGGCCTGTGACAAGCCCCGTCCTCATTTCCCCCGTCAGCGCCTTCACGAGGTACTTCCCCTCGAGGGGGGTGGCGGGGAGCAGGAGCGACTTCACAATCCTCCTCTTAGCCGACCCCGAACCCTTCCCCTTCGCCGAGCGCAACATTGCGAACCCATCCTCGAGGTCCCTGAGGGACAGTTCCGCGGCGAAGAGCGGCTGCTCCTTCTTGTGCGCAAGGAGCTCCTCGGCCACCTCGCCGAGGTCCCCGTGCTCCAGGTAAGACGACGAGATATCGTCCTCGGTCGCCCCGGTGGCTTCCCGCAGCACGTCAAGGAGGGTCGCGTACCCCACCTGCGCTTCATCCCTGCTCCCGCGTTCAGACGCCCTGCCGGACGCGACCCTGGCCGCCAAGGCGGCGTCGTCCGGGCTGAGCCCCTGCAGGTAAGCTGCTATCACCGCGACCTTCTCTCTTTTGCTGGCCGTCCCCCGGACCCGCTCGAGGGCCTCTGCCAGCCCAAGGAACGTCGCGCTATTCATCTCTCCAGTTGGATGGCCATGACCAGGGCCGCCTCCCCGTCCTTGTAGTATCCCTCAAGGCGCCCTGACATCTTGTAACCCAGCCTCTGGTAGAGGTTGATTGCCTGCACGTTGGAGACGCGGACTTCGAGGTAGCACTCCGTCCCGCCCCTCACCGCCATAGCCTCGTGGGCGGTCTTCAGGAGGAGGGATCCGACTCCCTTCCCCCGGTGCTGCTCCTTCACGGCGACTGATACTATGTGCCCCTTCCTGGCCAACCCCAGCTTCCTGAGATGGGAGAAGCCGTACTCGACGCGTCCCATGACATAGCCCACCACTGCGCCGTCCGCCTCGGCCACCAGGAAAGACTCTGGGAACTCTGCGAGTATGTCATAGTAGAAGTAGTCCGAGTAGTGCTCGGGGAGCGTCTCCCCATTGATCCCTATGACCGCGGGTACGTCGTCCCTGTCGCAGTGCCTTATCTCGTATCCTCCGACCCTTGCGACCACTGCCTTCTGCAAGCCCGAGAGAACTCGTGGACACTGCCCGATTAAAGTTTCCTGGGCGGACCAACTGCTTATTATCGGAACGGTAGGGGAGTCACCAGCTTGTCCGCCCCTCCCGAATCAGCGGAGCAGCTGGTCCGCGGCCTCTTCGATGTCAAGCAGCACTTCGCGCTCCCGGACGGAGAGCTAGAGTTCCAGGTCGCATACGAGCCTTCCACGGGGTCCAGGTTCGCCGAGTTGAAGCCAAAGGTGGCGACACTCGGCTACAGGCCCGAGCTGAGCGGGTCAGCCGAGGAGTGCGTCCTCACTCTCAGGAAAGCGGACCAAGACCAGAAGCCCCGCTCTCGCATCCCAGCTTTGTTGCTCTTCTTCACCCTCGCCGCCCTCATCTTCTCCGCCCTTCTGCAGCAGGAGGTCTACGCCGAGCTCGTCCCTGACCTTTCGCCGTACGTCTCGTTCTTCGCCTACGGAACGACGATGGCGGCCATCCTAGGGGCTCACGAGCTTGGCCGGCGGCTGGTGGCTAGGACCAGGGATGCGGGACGCGCCACCAGCTACCTCATCCCGGGCATCCCCATACTCCCTCCCTTCATCCCATCCTGGGGGTTCGCGTCCACCCAAAGTGACCCCGCCCTCAACCGAGACAGACTCTTCGACACGGTCGTCGCAGGGCCGCTGGCGATGCTCGGCCTGACCGTACTGCTCTTCGCCATCGGGACTTTGACGGCAGTGCAGTCGGCCGTCCCTTTCGCCCAGACAGACCTGGCGAACACCACGGTCACCATCAATCCCAGCCTGATCCAGCTGGGCGTCAACTCCTTGCTCGCCCCCTTCGTCCATGCGGTCGCCCCGGGCTACGTGGCAGTCTCTCCCATCGCGGACGGGGCGACGGTCGGGTTCATCTTCGTGTTCCTCTTCTCACTCCCTCTGGCGTTCTACGACGGCGGTCTCCTCGCCAACATCGCGCTCTCCCCCAGGGGGGCTAGGGCGGCCGCATACCTCGCTATCTTTGCACTGTTGGCTATAGACACTCCTAACTACTGGGGGGTCGCCCTCCTTGCCCTCGTCCTTGTGGGGCGCCCGTACCGCACCCGGATCCTGGACGACGTGTCCCCGCTCTCACGGTCGCGGCGCTGGCTGTTCGCATGCATGGTCGTAGTGGCTTTCCTATGCCTCCCGATCCCCCACGCGCTGGGGCCGTTCCTGTTACCCTAGCTCGACCTGGCATTCGCCGGCTCTGGTGACCACGTTGACCTTCCCCGATCTGCCGACCTTGTTCAGCAGCCTCCCAACCGCCTCCCCCGACCCCCTGGCGGTCGCCAGGCCAAGCTTCGACCGGGCGTACGTCTCGGGGAGACCAGAGAGGAGCAGGACGTCGTACTCCTCTTTCAGCTTGCTCAGATACTGGACCTCCTCGATCCCCTCTGTGTACCTGTCCCTCCTCCGTTCTCCGTCGGCTAGCCTCCCTGTGACGAGCATCTCGAGGGCGGTAGACCCAACCCCTTCGGAGCACTCGGCTACCAGGAGGATTGACCCGGACTTCCTCACCCCTTCGATCACATTCCAGACCCCCCTGAGTGCCGAGGAAAAAGTGTCGTCGTAGCCCTGTCCTCCCGCCCCCACCACCAGCCCTCTCCCCTGCTGCATCGGCGCCTTTAGGAACGAGTTCTTCACCGCGTCGAAGGGGGGGTCCTCGAGGATGGCCCATGGCTTGCCTCCTCGTGGGATGACCGTCATGAACTTGGACTCGGGGATGCCTCTGGCCACTCCGTCGATCGCTTCGTACGCAGCTGTCTTCTGCAGGGGGGTGGGCTCCATCTCTCTTCTCGAGCGGGCGGCCGCCGCCCTCGACCTGGCCACCCAGCCGAGGCAGGCTTCCACCCTTGTGTCTATCACGCCAAACAGAGGGTCCGGCCGCGCGGTTCCGACGAACAGCTTCGCCCCTGCCGACACCAGTTCTGGGGAATAGACCGGGTCTTCGCCCTCCCCCGCCGGGATAGGGGGCGGGAGGGTGGTGATCTTCCCCTTCAACTCGGGGATGGCTCCTTCGACCCGCTTCGGAGCCGGGGAGTAGAAACCGATGCCCCGGGCCTCCCCCAGGAGGGGGATCAGACCCTTAAGAGCCTGGATGGTGGCTGGGACGGAGTCGCAGACGAAGACGCTCGCCGAGGCTTTCGCGAGCTCGGCAAACCTCTCCATGTCGATGGCGCCGCCGCCGAGGGGAGGCTCCGACACTGCCCCGAGGTTCTCGGCCTGGATCGTGACCAGGGTCTCCACCCCACCATAGGGGATCCAGAGCTCAGGCATTCCCTATAGCTTCCCGCAGGGTTAGTTTTTAAGCAAAAGCGCTGGCCTCCACTCCATGGCCTGGAAGAAGCGCAGCGGCCGCCTCGGCGAGCTCGCCGAGGGCCTGATGAAAGCGGGGGCGCTCCAGTTCGGTACTTTCTCGCTCCCCGGCGGCAAGGACAGCTCGTACTACGTCAACCTGAGGGGGCTCGCGAGCTACCCGGGGGCCTACAGGCTCGCAGTCGATGCGCTCTCGGAGCTGACTTCGAAGAAGGCACCTCGCGCCGACGCCATCTGCGGGGTCCCACTGTCGGGCCTGGTCTTAGCATCGCCTGTGGCCGTCGAGCTGGGGAAGCCGCTGGTGTACAGCAGGATGGAGAAGCACGAGAACGAGAGGCTGGTGGAGGGAGAGGTGAGGCCCGGTTCGAACGTCGTCGTGATGGACGACATCTCGACCTCAGGGAGGACGATTCTAGCCGCAGCCGACGCCGTCGAGGACGAAGGCGGGAAGGTCATCTCGGCGGTGGTCCTAGTGGACAGGCTAGAGGGTGCAAGGGAAAGGCTGAGCAAGAGGGGCATCGCCCTGCACTCAGTGACCGACATGGTCGAGCTAGCCGACACCCTCCACTCCATGGCGCTCATCACAGACGAAAACATGAAGGCGATAACCCGCTCCGTCGGCCGGAGGGCGCACTAGGGCAGACCGTACATGCTCACCGTAGCCGAACTCTCTGAGGACAGGTGGCAGGATTTCAGGGAACTGCGCCTCGAAGCGCTGATGCACGAGCCGGCTGCGTTCGGGAGCTCCTACGAAGAAGAGAGGGACATGCCTGAAGGGGAGTGGAGGCGGCGCATGGGGACAATGTTATTCGCCCTCGAAGACGGGATCCCGGTGGGGATGATCAGCTACTCGGTCAGCACCAGGCTGAAGACGAAGCACGTCGCCCACATCCATAGTGTGTATGTGCGACCTTCCGCAAGGCGGAAGGGGGGAGGGGCCCTCCTGCTGAAGAAGGCCTTGGACAAGATCAGGGAGCATGAGGGTGTAGTCAAGGTCCAACTCAGCGTCAACCCAGCCATGGGGGCTGCGGTCTCGCTGTATGAGCGGGGCGGCTTCGTCTCCAGGATGAGGTCGGAGAAGGAACTGCTCGTGGACGGCAAGTACCACGACCTGCTCTACATGGAGAAGATGCTGTAGCGGCACAAAATCGGGGAGAGGAGAACCTGTCAGTACACCATGAGGTTCTTCTCTTCGAGTGTCACGTGCAGGTTGTTGACTGCGCGGTAGACTTCGCTCTCCTTCTTGGCGCCGGTGCAGACGAGCTTCCCTGAGGCGAAGAGCAGGATGACTGTCTTGGGGTCCGCCATCCTGTGGATCAGCCCTGGGAACTGCTCTGGCTCGTACATGGACTTTGGAAGCACCCTGGCTGCCTCCTCGAGGTGCACCTTCCCCCCGAGGCTCGCCGACGCTACTATGTTCTGTATCTCCACCACCGCTTCATTCTTGATGGGTATCTTCCCCTTCTTCAGCTGCCTCACGACCTCCTCGACCGCCTTCCTGGCCTGCTCCTCGGACTTGGCGCCGGTGCAGACCATCTTCCCCGAGCTGAAGATGAGCGTGGCTGTCTTGGGGTTCCTCAGCCTGAACACGAGGCCTGGGAACTGGTCTGGGTGGTATTCGACTGTGACGAAGTTCTTGGTGATCAGGTTCAGGTCGACTGTCTGGTTTATGGACGCCGATGCGACTACGTTCTCTATGCTGACTATGGCTTTGGTCTGTGGCAACGCCAGCTGGGCGACTCCTGTCGGTATTTAAAGGGTATAAATACTCGCAAGAGGTCCCCCTCAACTCAGGGTCGGCCTATCCAAACGGTCGGAGCTCCTCCATCGGGTGCCGGCGGATGGGTTCGACGGCGACGTACCCAGTCCGAGGTCCGTGTGAGGGCGAGAGACGCGCGTCCACCGGAGGACGGTCAGCGCAGTCATCGCCCATCCGGTCGGGTTCTACCGTGGTAAGAGTGCGCCGCCACGCTCAACAAATCGGGCAGGGAGCACGCACCCTTCGTCCCAAACCTGGCGTGATACTTTCGCATCACCGGGCTTTCACCCCTGCGTCCTCTGTCCTCTTCTTGTGCTTCAGATGGATGGATTTCAGATTCTTCTTTGTACTACAGGGAGACGAATAGAACTAATGTCATGCAACAAGCGGCATGTAGCCGAAGTGTAGGCCGCCCTGCCAATACATGTCTCCGAACCAGATGAGCTCACAACTGCGTGAAGCTTGGTAGTGTGTGTGCGCTACCAGCATCGCCCTGGATTGCCACTCCACCTGGAGATGTTCCCCTCACCAATGGTGCTATGAAGTCAAAAGCCGCGACAAGGACAAGGCCCACAACGAGTGCGGTCTTTTCTCTGTTCGACAATTTCGTTCTTGAGGTGTTCTCAACCACGACCTGTCAGTAGTTGAAGCGCAAAGCAGGGCGTTTAGTTCTACCGTCTAGAACACGCTGTTCTGCTGTAGGGACGCCTCTTATGAAGCGGGTTGATCAGACCTTGTGGTCTCCTGTGGCAGTCCGTGCACAGGTTCTGTAGACTCTTGACCCAGTGCACGACCATCGGGCCGGAAGTTCCTTTGGGTACTGGCTCGACGTGATGCGCCCCTAACGGACCGGGCGCGCGGTGATCGCTGATGTCACCGTTGCCGCTCTTTCAAAGGGCTCGGGGCGATTGTCTCGACATCCGAATGCGATTTTCAGGTGAGCAGGCAGACAGACCGGCGTGCAGAACCAGGCCATCAAGTATGTTGACCTTCTCCACCGGGCGCAGGGATGAGAGAGCGCGGTCCGAGGCGGCTCAACTTTCCTGAGATGCTCGCCTGGTATGCATCTTGACGCCTCCGGTATTGGGAGCCCGGCGCCGGCAGACTGCTCGCCCGGTTCAGTGCAGAATGGAGGGCAGAGATAACAAACAGAGCCGAACTGAGCAAGGGTGTCGCCTTCCGAGGGGCAGTGCCACCTTTCTTCGACCCGCTCTCCGAGATGACCTCGCTGCAGTTGGCAGCCCCAGCTATGTCCATGGCCATGGGTTACTATCGCTCGCCACGGCGCGTCTCCACCGGGGAGATGGCTGCCGCCCTCGGCGTTCCCCGGACGACCTTCCAGCTAGGAGGCGGTCAGCGGAGGCCAAACGGATGGCGGTCCTTGCACCCCCGATTCTCAACCGAGCCGAATTCGGCCCCCCAGAGAGACGGAGCTGCCAAAGAAGCCGCTGACCTAGGGCTGCGCTTCTTCGGGGTCCTCCTCAGGCTGCATCAGGAGCGACCCGACAACGATCAGGATAATCAGGATCGATGGGAGATAGTTGAGCCACTGCGGTAGCCCATACGTGTCGACATAGTAGGCCAGAAGCTCGACGTAGGGGATCACGAAGATGACCTTCCCCACCAGGCAGTTCTGGGTGATCGGGCTGCTCGCTATGCCGAGTGACTGGTCTGTCCCGGGGTTGTTGTCCCCCTTCGTGATCAGCCCCGCAGGGGTTATGGCGACCACCCGGTGGACCACTGATATCCCGAGCGCCGAGCAAGACCCATCGTAGACTATGATGTTCCCCACGTGTATGTCGCTTATGGGGACGCTCTGCAGGACGACCAGGTCTCCCCCTTCCAGCGTCGGGAGCATGCTGTGCCCGTCGACCCTCCTCGTGTCTGTCTGGACGAAGTACGCCCAGAAGAGCAAGAGGATCACGGCGGCGACGTAGATGGCCGTGCTCTTCGAGGCCACTTTCATTGAGAAGGTCCCGGGTTTCGGCTGGTTAAATGTTTGAGCGCATGATGCGTTTTTATCGGCCCCCGATAGGCCGTTCCGTCGTGGCGAGGTTCCCCCTCAGGTTGGTCGTATTGGACATTTTCTTTATTGTCCTCGCCTACCTGGTGGCCAGAGACCAGGAGGCCCGAGCGGCCTATGCAGCTTCACTGCACGACGCCTGTGCTGGGCTCTGCAGCTACGCGCCATCTTTCAGCTACGGCTTCTTTACACAGTACTTCACCATGTCGGGGAACGGGGTGACGCTCACAAGCCCTCCGACCCTGGACTGGTTCCAGGTGATTGCCGTCGTGTTGGTTGCAATCAACGGCTGGTACTTCTTCTCGACCTACGTGAGCGGGCGGCGGTCTGACGCAGACGTTTCGTCTCGTTCGCCGTCGGACCAGGCTTCACTTTCATAATCCTCCCACGCAGCGAATTGGTTGTCCTTCCGCAGGTTCAAATTCAGAAATCCTGCGAGCCCGCCGTGGGCCCGCTCTCGATGCTACTCGTGAAGAGGTCAGGGTCGGCCGAGCTGGCACAGGAGGAGATTGCCGCAGTCGCGTCGGCCCTCTGCCTCTCTACGGTTCAATATGACGACGAACAGATGGCTGGGCTGGCCTTGTGCGCTAGGGGTGAACGCGTCGAAGTTGTTTCGAGTCACCTGTCCTGGAGGGATTTCGAGGGGTTCTGTTCCAACATCCTCCGCGCTCGCGGTTATCGGGTGGCGGAAAACATCTACCTGAAGAAGCCGAGGGCCCAGATAGACGTCTTGGGGATATCTGACAGGCTTTCTCTGGCGATAGACTGCAAGCACTGGGCGCGCCAGCCGGGCCGCTCTGCCCTGGGCCGGCTTGTCGAAGCGCAGAGAGGTAGGGTGAAGAGGCTCCACGACAGCCTGGACAGCATCGGCCCCATCGTCCCTCTGGTACTGCTGACAGCAGACCCAGGGGTAAGGTTCGTTGCAGGGGGTGCCGTGGTCCCAATCTTCGCCCTGGCGGACTTCTTGGACAACGTCGAAGCCTATGTCAGCTACGTGGAACCCGTCTGAGGATCAGGCTCAGGTGCCATGGAGGCTCCGAACACACCCATCGCATCCGATATTTCTTTGTAGAGCCTCTCTGGATCTGGGATGTCCTTGAGTGGGACCACGCCGACTCCCGCTACAGATCTATGAGTGCCCTTCCCCTTCTTGAGCTCAACGTACAGGGTGCCACAATGAAACCGCCTGGCCAGTATCCCCTGGCCCACGCCGATCCCTAGGATGTTGTCGTATTGTACGACCGTCTCCTCCCTCCAGGGCCGATTCACGTGGATCCCTGAGCCGTCGAACCTGTAGACTGTGGCTTCCTTGTTCAGCATGTACAACCCTACCATCAGATAGTAAACGCCCAGGAATAGAACGTAGCTCGGGAGAGTTGACCAGTTGAGAGTGAGGAATGGACTAAGCGCCGCCATAGCCAAGGTTGCCTTTAGGAGGCTCTTGGAGACGTTCGACTTCAGGACTTTTTCTGGTTCCAAGACCTGGTTCAGTAGAGCCAGCAGGCAGCCTGGACGTCTCCCACCTTCCTGAGCTCCGGCTCCTTCTCTCTGCATATGTCCATCACATATGGGCAGCGCGGGTGGAACCTGCAGCCCGAGGGAAGTGCGACCAGACTCGGGACCTCTCCCGTGGGCGGGGCCAGGTCATGAGACTTGATGGTGGGGACGGACTTCAGAAGGGCCTGGGTGTATGGGTGCTTCGGGCTGAATATTACCGACTCGGTTGGACCAGTCTCGACAACCTTCCCCGCGTACATCACCGCGATTCTGTCAGAGATGAACCTCGCCACAGAAATGTTGTGGGTGATAAAGAGATACGTGAGCTTGAGTTCGTCGTGGATCTTGGCGAGAAGGTTCAGAACCGACGCTTGGACAGAAGCGTCCAGCGCGGATGTCGGCTCGTCCAAGACGAGGAAAGTTGGGTTCCCAATTATGGCTCTCGCGACAGCGACGCGCTGCCTCTGACCTCCAGATAGGTCTCGAACCCTCCTCTGGCCGAACGTCTCTGAGTCAAGCCCCACGAGTTCCAACGATGTCTTAAACTGAGCTTCCTTGTTCTCCCCGCTAACCCCAGACCTGTGGAGCGGCTCAGTCACGATATCCATGATGGGCATCCTCGGGTCGAGGCTGTCGGTCGGATTCTGGAAGACCATCTGTACCTGCCTCCTCACCTTCCCCCAGAGTCTTTTGCTGACCTTCTCGTTCATGAAGTATATCTCCCCACGTGTGGTCGTCTCCAATGTGACCAGCATTCTCCCAAGCGTTGTCTTCCCGCTCCCGCTCTCACCAACCAGCGCGAGGACCTCGCCGGCGGCGATTTCGAGGTCCACCCCGTCGACCGCCTTCACCCAGACCTTGGGCCCGCGTGAAAGGAGTGACTGGATGAATCCCTTCTTGGATGCTTCGAACCACTTCGTGACCCCCACAGCTCTTACGACAGTATCATGCTCAGTCATAGAGATGACACCTCACCATACGCTCGTCCTTCTGTCTCGCTTCGGGGGATACTGTGCGGCATATGTCCATCACCTTCGGGCACCTGGGGTTGAACCTGCATCCAGAGGGAGGAGAGATCATGTTCGGCGGAGAGCCGGGAATCGAGACAAGGTCCCCATCTCTCCTCGATTTGTTGGGGATGCTGTTCACCAGGGCGACTGTGTAGGGGTGCAGCGGGGTCGAAACTACCTTGTCCACCGGGCCCAGCTCGGAAAGCTCACCTGCGTACATCACAAGGAACTTGTCTGCCACGGTGTAGGCGACGGCCATGTCATGCGTTATGAAAAGCACCGACATCCCATATTCCTTTTTCAGGTCCCTGATGAGTTTCATCACCTGGGCCTGGATGGTCACGTCGAGCGCCGAAGTGGGCTCATCCGCTATCAGGAGCTTCGGCTTCATCACCAAGGCCATCGCAATCACCACCCTCTGAATCTGGCCGCCGGAGAGCTCGTGAGGATACCTCCTGAGTATCACTTCTGGGTCGGGCATCCTCACTCCCGTCAGCCCTTCGACGATGTCCTTGTAGGCTTTGGTCTCGTCGTATCCCCTGCCAGCTACCCTCTCTCGCATCTCCACCGCCTCGAGCATCTGGACGTCGACCCGCTTGACCGGGTTCAGGCTGTTAAGTGGGTCCTGGAAGATCATGAATACATCGTTCCCCCTGTACGCTCTGAGCTCATGCCCCTTCAGAGCCAACACGTCTTTGCCGTCCAGATTCACTTTTCCCTCATATTTCGCGTTGGGAGGGAGGAGCCTCACGATCGCATGGCCGAAGGTGGATTTGCCGCAGCCGCTCTCGCCCACCACTGCGACGCTTTCGCCCTTCTCGATGGAGAGGTCCACCTTTTTGATTGCCTCTAGGTTGCCATATACAGTACGATAGCTTACGCGCAGTCCCTTGACGTCGAGCAGCAACTAGTATGAAATCCTCCCACCGACCATGTCCTGTATCCTGTCCCCCAAAAGGGAGAAACAGACCACGACCGCCATGATTGCGATGGCCGGGAAGAGCGCATACCACCATACGCGCGGGGCGTATGACAGCCCCTGGGCCGCCATCGAACCCCACTCAGGTACTCCCACAGTCACCCCTATGCCGAGGAAGGCAAGGGTAGAATAGGTCAGTATGACGTTCCCGAAGTCGAGGGTGGCTATGGCCACGATCGGGTCAATGGAGTTCGGGAAGATGTGTCTCAGTATTATCCTGGCCGAACTCAACCCGCTCAGCCTTGACGCTTCGACGTAACCCCTGCTCTTGAGCGAGAGCGCTTGGGCCCGGAAGAACCTCGCATAGGTTGGCCACCATATGGCCATCAGCGTTATGAGTACCACCAGGTAGCCGTTCCCAAGAATCAACGACATCGCGATGGCCAGCAGGATCAGCGGGAAGGCGAGGAATGCATCCGTGATTCTCATCAGGATTTCGTCTGCCCACCCTCCTATGTAGCCGGCAGATATGCCCAGTGCCATCCCGATTACTATGGCTGAGACTACAATGAGGATAGAGGCCAGGGCATCCCTGGGCGCTGCATAGAGGATCCTGGACAATATGCTTCTTCCTGTCTCGTCGTAGCCAAGCAAACCTACTGGGAAGTTGGCCAGGCTTGGCGGTGCGAGCTCGAGACCGAAGTGGAACGTGAATGGATCCGATGGAAGGAGAAGATAGCTCAGCGATGGGTTCCGCAGGTATCCTCCAAGCAATTCGAGGAAGCCCTGAATCACGGAGAACATTATGAATATCGCTACCCCTAATGCCCCGCTCAGCGCTATCTTGTCTCTTCTGACGAACCCTACGATGAACCTTATCCCGCTTGTCTCGCCGAGAGGAGTCTCGGCCTGGTCGGGTACGGCCACGCTCGGGCTTCGTTGCCTGCCTTTAAAGAGCCTGAACCTCGTCAGCCGATTCGTGTCACCATCGCCCATCTAAGTCAGCCTCACCCTGGGGTCCATAATCCCATAGAGCACATCTGCGATGAAGTTAGCGATGATCACCGAAAACCCTACAATGACTGTGATGGCGAGAATCGCCGGATAGTCAAGTGCGTAGGCCGCCTGGACAGCGAAGAAACCTATGCCATGGTACTCGAAGACGTATTCGACTATGACTGCGCCACCGACCGTGGCAGCGAAGGTGAGGGCCAGCAGCGTGACAATCGGGATTATGGCGTTCCTGAATGCAGTGCCCCAGACGACGGTCCTCTGCCCAAGCCCCTTCATGTATGCCAACTTGACGTAGTCCTTGTCCAGTGCATCCACCATCGTCGCCCGCGTGAGCCTCGTGATGGATCCGAAGCTTATCAGCCCAATGGTTATTGCGGGGAGTATGAGGTGCCGCGTCCAGCTGTACAGGTACGTCCAGTCTTGCGCTAGGATGGAGTCGATGAGGGGAAACCCGGTGACAGGGGGTGGGATGTTGAGCACTGGGTTTGCGACGTTGCTCGTCGGCAGCAGGTGGAGTCCGTAGCCCAAGAAGAGCTGGAGGACGACACCGACCAAGAATGGTGGCGCTGCCCAAGTGCCCAGATAGAGCGCCTTCACACCATAGTCGGTTGGGGTGTTCCTGTTCGAGGCTGCGATGGCCCCAGTGAAAAGCCCCAGGAGGACCCCGAAGAGGGTCCCCAGAAGCACCATATTCAGGGTCACCGGGAAGTACTCCTCAATGACCAGGATTTCGGGTATTCCGTATATGGTATCAGTGCCTAGGTTCCCCCGGAAGAATCCGGTTACGTAAGTCACGAACTGGACATACACCGGCTGGGTAAGCCCCAGCCTCTGCGCGATCAATTTGAGTTCAGCGGGTGGGAATTTGGGACCAACGTAAAGTCTCGCAAGGTCTTCCGGAGTGGGCGCAACTAGATGCATGATAATGAAGATCAGTGCTATCATGAGAATCACTGTGATGACAGCGTTCACTGCTCTCCTTGCGACGAAGAACAGGAACTTCGAATCCAATTGGGTGGGTACGCCTCGCCCCCCCTGCCACTCTTATAGATTGTTGACATGCGCTTGGCGTGCCTTTGGCGGTCGCACCGACGGCTTGATCGCCAGGCGCTTTGCTGGCCCGGGTCACTGTGCCTAACGAACGGCGACTGGGCCGTACTTGGGTCTGGGTTCTGAAAAGCGCGAGTGCATCTACGGCATCAAGAGCAGGCCATTGGAAAGCGGTCCTTTCCATTCCGCTGCTCTTCGACGAGCAGACCGCAGTGCCGCCGTCACCCAGGGGTGCGGCCACCTTTGAGAAGAGAGACCCAAGAGGATGCGCGCAAGCCACTTTAGGTAGGTGGTATGAATGGGCGGCGGTGAGCGCGGCAGAGCAAGAGTGATGCGTCTCCCCTTTGCAGAAACTGACAGACGTCGTAGCGGGCTTCCTACTCGAGCAGAATCGGTGAGGGGATGGAACAAATGGGAAGATATATATGCTAACAATTCTTATAAACTGTAAGTAGAGTCTAGTCTCTCGAGAATGAAAATTACGCAACGCAACGCAATTAGTTCTACAGCAACAGTAGCTATCGTCGTCGTCATTCTTGTCATCGCAGCGGTCGCGGCGTACTTCGTCGTGACTTCGAAACCTTCATCGACGACCACCACGACCACCTCATCCTCATCCTCATCCCTAATCACGACGTCAACGTCGAGTACCTCGACGAGCTCGGTTGTGAGCCTGTATGGTCCACCTAACGCGAGCCAGCTGGTCGACGAGTCTACAGGGACCGCCCCTGACAGCTTCGACCCAGGTTACGCGTTCTATTCACAGGACACTGGCTACATCAACGCGGTGTTCCAGAATCTGCTCGAATACAACGGGACCAGCGGGACGCAGCTTGAACCGGTGATCGCGGACAACTACGCTATCACTAACGGCGGTTACACCAATGTCTTCCACATCAGGCCCGGCGTCACGTTCTCTGACGGGACTCCGGTGTCCGGCTACGACCAGTGGTTCTCTATAGTCCGCACACAGTGGATCAACGCCCCATCGGGCATCAGTGGCTTCAACTGGAACGGGGTCTCGTACAACGACTCCTCCGGTTATTCGTTCAGCACGTTCGGAAACCAGTTCCCCTATGGGATTAGGGCGGCTATCCATGCTGCGACCGGACTCGCGACAACAGCCAACACTACAGCGGCTGAGAACCTCGCGGTTGCAGCGCTGAACCAGATGCTCTCGAACTTCAACCCAGCAAACAGCACTCAGGATGCTATCATGTCATATGCACACCAGGCTTACGTGGCTAACGCCACTTACTTCACCGCGAACTACATCAACAACTTGGGTCCATTCGGTCCCCAGCTCTGGGCAGGGTTTGACGGACAACAGGTCATCGAGCCGGCCTACGTTGATGCGCACGGTGGGGTCAGCAACAACACCGCCAGTTCGTACTTGAACACCCACGGAGCCATCGGCACCGGCCCCTACGAGATCAGGTCGATATCGGCTGGAGGGAACCCGTACGTCCTCCAGGCATATCCCGGATACTGGGGTGCGCACGTGTCTAACGTGCCGAACATGGCGAAGCCAGCGAGCATCCCTGTCATAATCGTCAACTACTACTCATCAGACGCGGTGGCCGAGAAGGACTTCGGCACCAACGTCGCTCAGATCTCAGCGGAATCCCCATTCAACTACAACGCCATGTACCAGTCCTTCGCCCAGAAGGCACACTTCGCCTTCAACCAGATATTCCAGGCCAACGGCAAGTACGACTTCGCGCTGTTCATGGAGATGAACATGTGGTCGGCTCCAACCAACTACACAAGCTTCAGGCTTGGCATGGCCAACGCCCTCAACTACACCGAGATGAACGAGCCGGGTGTCTGCGTAGGATGCCCCGCGCCGTTGAACGGTGTAAACCTCAACGGCTATCAGGTGGGACCGACGACTTCGAACTACCTGGACTGGAACCTCCCAGGTTATCCTAACCCCGTCCAGAACACTACCGCCGCCTACAACTACTTCCAAGCGTTCGGCATGCAGTCTCACACCTACATGGTCGTACCCTCGACCTTCGTCCTTTCCAACGGGACGTCAATAACTGGAGGGACCGTGATAGGTGACGCTAATGGCAGCCAGCTCCAGCCATTCAAGCTGTACTACGCAGTACCAGCTTTGGCTAGCACCACGGTCTTCTTGACTGCGATCCACGACTCGCTCGCTCCATTCGGCGTCCAGGCAGTCCCGTTCGGGACTACCACCTCGGAGCTCGACATACTCGACGGGAGCAAGTACACATATCCGGCTGTCCAGGCTATCGGCTGGGGGGCCGACTTCAACGACCCGTTCCTGGGGATGTTCTTCCCACTCATGACCCCGTCGCCATACAATGGGTACTTCACGAACTCAACGGTGAACTCGGAGGCAGTGAAGTGCGAGTTCCCTGCAACCACGGCCATAGCGACTGCCTGCGCTACTGCCCTCGAGACGATGGCATACCAGAACCAGATATTCATCTACAACCCCATCCCGATCAATCCTTCGCAGCTGGCTTCCACATCGGTGCCGGCAGGTACGCCAACGAACTACTTCTTCGTCCAGCCTTATGTGAAGGGCTTGGCCGATAACCAGTTCGTAGGCTACTTCTACAACCAAATCTACTACCAACCAGTGCAAATATAGGTAGTCCTGGACCGAAAGGTCTGGGACCCCTCTCCTGTTTTTTCAGACCGCAGCGGAGCCTCCGCACCAATCAGGTAAGAAAATATATCACCACGCAAGCCCGCGTCCCTTCCGTTGCAGGGGAAGCTCGACGCAGGCCGAGGGCCGAAACGAACTGTGAAGACCGCCGCAGGCGGAGAAAGACAGGTCCCTTCAATCGCCAGGGTCTGGCACGGCGTCACCCCGAAGACGAAACGGTCTGAGTTCATCCACTACGTGGGCGTGACTAGCATGACGGAGATCAGGAAGACAAAGGGGAACCGCGGCGCCTGGCTCTTCACACGGGACGTGGGGGACAACACGGAGTTCCTGCTCGTCTCTCTATGGGACTCTGAGGAGTCGATCAGGAGGTTCGCAGGAACCGACATCAGGAAGGCGAAATACTTCAGGAGGGACAGCGAATACCTAGCCGAGCTCGAGCCCAGCGTCACCCACTTCGAAGTGTCTGGGAAGGTCTAGCCTCCTCGCTCGGGCGAGGACCCGCGGGGGGCTGCGAGGGCGCTCTCCCCTTCTTCCACGGTCGCGACCGCCGTGAGGGGCCTCATGTTGTAGGTGCTTGACATCGAAGAGCCGTATGCTCCTGCGTCGAGGATCGCCAGGAGGTCCCCCTGGGACAGTCTGACCCCGAGGCGCCTCCCCCTCCCGAACACGTCTGTGCTCTCGCACACCGGGCCGGCGACGTCGTACCTCCCTGCCGACCTCCCGGCAGAAGAAGTCCAGGCCGGGACGATTTCGTGGTAGGCGCCGTACAGGGCCGGCCTGATGAAGTCGTTCATCCCAGCATCGACGAGGGCCCAGCGGACCCTCCCCGCAGGCTTCACGTAGTTCACCCTGGTGAGGAGCACCGTGGAGTCTGCTACAATCCACCTCCCGAGCTCGAAGACGAGCCTGGCCCTCCCAGACCAGCGCGACCTTGCGAACGGCCCCGCGGTTGCCTCGGCGTAGTCGCCGATGGGTAGCTCCTTGTCCCCCCTGCTGTATGGGAAGCCGAGCCCGCCCCCGAGGTTGAACTCCGCCACTTCTGTCCCACACTCCCTCAGCTCGTCAGCCAGGCTCACCATCTCCTCGGTCTGCCTCCGGAAGACCTCCTGGTCAGCGACCTGGGATCCGACGTGCGAGTGGAGCCCGGCGACCCTGGCTGACCTGAGCTTCTGCGCTTCTCTCCTGCAGAACTGGACCACCTCCCTCCTGGCGACCCCGAACTTGTGCTCCCTCCTCCCCGTGGCGAGCCCTGCGTGGGTCTCCGCCCGTATGTCGAAGTTCACCCTGAACCCGATGCGCGCTCCCCCGACGCCCAGCTTGCGGCAGAGGGCGTCGACGTCCCTTGCCTCTTGCACCGACTCTGCGTTGATCATCCCCACCCCCGCCGTGATGGCTGCGGCGAGCTCCTCTTTCGACTTGCTCGGACCGTCGAACACCATGTCCCTGGGAGCCACCCCAGCCCTCCGCGCGAGCTCGATCCCCGCTACAGACACTATGGTCGCGCCGGCCCCTCTCCCCGCCAGTGCCCTGACGACCTGATGGGTCGAGTTGGACTTGTAAGCGAAGGCTACCAGGACGTCCGGGTACCTCGCTGTGAGGGCGGCCTTCGCCTCTTCGAACCTGTCGGCCACTCTTCCGAGGTCTGTGACATAGAGCGGCGTCCCGTACCTCTCAGCCAGCGACTTGGAGTCGACCCCGCCTATCTTCAGCGAGTTCCTCCCCACGGACAGATGCGGCCGCCTGTGGACCACTCGCCCCCAGCCGGGTCCGTGTCTATTTCTCCGTTGCCCAGGCCGACTAACTGTTAAAACCGACCAAAGGTGCCGAACGGCGTGAAGGGGGTCGCCTTCGGCGTCGCCGACCTGAGAGCCGAGCCGAAGTTCAGGTCTGAGCGGATATCGCAGCTGGTCTACGGGGAAGAGGTCAGCGTCCTGGGTTCCAAGGATGGCTACTACAGGGCCATGGGGAGGGACAGGTACGAGGGGTACATCCAGAAGTCTCTGGTCGATGACCTGGACGGAGACAGGGCCTTCAAGCTCGCGGGGAGGCACCAGGCCGACGGCGTCCTGTTCCCCTTCGGGTCTTATCTGAGCGAGAAAGAGGGTAGGCGGTTCAAGGTCCCGCGGAAGCTCCTCGTCCCAATCCAAAGGGCGGCCGACCCGGTGGCCCTGTCCAAGGGCTTCCTGGGGGTGCCCTACCTCTGGGGAGGGACTTCGGACTTCGGCTACGACTGCTCCGGGTTCACCCAGAGGCTGTTCCGGTACTCCTGCATCGAGCTCCCAAGGAACGCGGACTGGCAGAGGGACGCCGGGGAGACCGTCGACGGCTTCGACGCCGCCAGGAGGGGGGACCTGGTCTTCTTCACCGGCCACGTGGCCATCTATCTTGGAGACAGGAGGATAATACACGCCAACCTCGGCCACGGGGGGGTCTCGGTGACCGACCTGTCGGACGGGAGCGCATACTCGCGGCGCCTCCACGGCATATTCGAGGGGATACGACGGTTCGACGGGAACGACTTCACACGCGGACGTCCCTGAGGACCGACGGCTCGAGCTTCGGCTGACCGACCTTCACCAGGCCCTCCGTCACCTTCACCCAGTTGCGGTCCTTCGAACACACCTCTTTCAGCATCCTGAGGCCGCGCCGCCTGTCCTTCCCGGAGCTCAGCAGACCGATGGCCACCCAGTACTTCAGCTCAAGTTCCTCCGGGACCAGCTCCATCCCCTTGGAGTAGGCGTCCAGGGCTTCCTCTAGCCTGTTGGAGCTGATGAAGTCGTCCTCCCGGTCCACCCATCTGTACCCCCGCTGATACCTCAGGAGGCGCCGCAGCTCGACCAGGGGCTCCGGATGGTCCTCGACCCTGAGGTCGAACAGCCTCCCCTCCCAGCAGTTCGGCTTGGGATCAGGGCCGACGACGACGAGGGCGGCAGACTGCTTCCCCCTCAGGTCACCTCCTTCCTCCTGGGCGGCGTCCAAGGCGCCGAGGAGCCTCTCAGGGAGGGGTGACCCTTCCCCCTCTTCGAACGCCCTCTCCATCGCCCCCCAGACCCTGTCACTCGTCATTATGTTCCCCTGGCAGCTGAAACCGTCCCCTGTCGAGTGGCCCGCGCAAGGGATGCACTTCCCCCCTGTATGGGCGGCGGCCTGGCCCCTGGCATCCACCATGGCCACCTGCCTCACCTCCGGCTTGATGTCCGCCTCAAGGAGTGCCCCAAGCGCGGCCTTCGCTGTCATCCCCCCCGCCATCAGCTCGAGGCCAAGGGGCCCGTATCGGACATCTATGGTCGCCTGGGTGGCCACGGCCCCCACCCCTGCCCTTGCCCAGGGGACGGCGGAGCCTACTGAGAAATAGTGAGACTGCACCGCCACCCCCATCTCCCCCGTCTTCCCGTCTCGGGCGACTATGGAGTATGTCAAAGCCCCTCCGCGGAGCTCGGGAATCCATTATTAAACGCCGGGGGCCCCCTGGAGTCCTTGGCCAAGGTCGTCCTCTGCGGACTGGGCGCCATGGGGACCGAGATTCTCAAGCACCTGCTCGAAAGGGGGCACGCGGTGGTAGGGGTGATCGACGCAGACCCTGCCAAGGCGGGGAAGACGGTCGCCGAGCTCACGGGCCTCCCGCTCGGGGTGCGGGTCCATCAGTCGGTGCAGTCCGCCCCCCTCGCCGAGGCGGAGGTGGCGGTCTTCGCGGCCCGGTCGCGGGTGGAGGACGTGGCCGGGGACATAGCCCACCTGCTTTCGGCAGGGCTCGACGTGGTCACCGACGCCGAGGAGATGGTCTACCCCGTCCACGCCGGCAGCGACGACGCGGGGAGGCTCGACGCCATCGCGAAGGAGAAGGGGGTCACCTTGGTCGGAGTTGGGGTGAACCCGGGGTTCGTCATGGACTGGGTCCCTGCGGTCATAGCGTCTGCGTCCAAGAGCCCTTCGCGGATCCACGTGGTACACAGCGTCGACCTCTCCAAGAGGCGCCAGGCCTTGCAGAGGAGGGCAGGGGTCGGCCTCGGACGCGCCAAGTTCGACAGGGAGCTCGCCGAAGGGAGGCTCGGCCACATCGGGCTCACAGAGTCCGCCCACCTCGTAGCCCTGTCGCTCGGGAGGGACCTAGAAGGGGCCAGGGAGGGGACGTTCCCGGTGCTGGGGTCAGAGGACTACGTGATGGGGGTGAGGCAGTTCGCCGAGGGGAGCGCAGGGGACTGTGTGATACGCCTCGACCTCGAAATGACGACCACCTCGGCAGACTTCGACGTCATAGAGGTCAGCGGCGACCCGGTGATCAAGGTGCGGTTCGAGAAGGGCGTGTTCACGGAGTCTGCGACCGTCGCGATGGTCGTCCACGCCGTCGAGCGGGTCGGCAGAGCCCCTGCAGGGCTGATCACCATCCTCGACCTGCCGCTGGCCGTGCGGTGAGGCGTCAGGACGCACGCCTTCGGGTGAGGCCCCCTCGGAGTAGATCGCCCTCTCAGCCTAATGCCTTCAGGTCATCTTGACCTAATCCCGTAACTCTGTTCAGTCATCGAGGGCGTCGAGTGTGGGTGCCTGTCCGCTCTTAAACACGATGCAAGGCCCTGGCCCGTCCCCCTCGAGGGGTCCGGTGGCGGCGTCAGCCTCTCAGGGAGGATTTCTAATCGTGTAGAGACCGAGTGACTCGTCCAATTCCCGCACCGCGGCGTTCTCAGCGGGGGTGAGCACGAATTCCAGCAGCGGGGAGACCACCCCGGACACGACGTGCCCGCCGATGACGGTGTAGTCCCTCCTCGCGAAGGTGCCGTGGGCGTGCAGGAAGAGGGCCCCGTCTCTCATTGTCACGTTCCCCACCAGGCTGGTGAGCTCCAACTGCTCTTGGAACGTCCTTTCCTCGTACTTCTTCGCCGCACGGTCGTAGTACGCCAGCCTGACCTCACGGACCCCGCCAAGGCCGGTCACCAACGCCGTGGAGACCCCGTCCTCGGCCGCAGCGGCCAGCACGCCTTCGTGGATTTGCGACCCCGCCTTGAGTGAGTGGATCTTAGCCAACTTTGGCCCCTGCCGTCCGGAGCGATAAAAGGATGGGCCTCAGCGACAGGGAAACAGTTTCGCCGGAACCGCCAACCGGTGAGACCAGCGGAACAAACGCTTTCATACCAGACAGCGCGGCGGCGGTTCACGGGAGCCATTGCAGGTCTTGGAGCAGAAGCCGACGAACGCCGAGTCGCGGGAATGGGCCGTTTGGGTCAAAGGGCTTACTCGGGAGTATACCACCAGGAACTTCTTCGGCGGCGTCACCAGGTCCACATGGGCCCTGTCGGGGATTGACTTCCAGATCGCGTACGGCGAGCTCTTCGGGCTGATAGGCCCCAACGGCGCCGGCAAGACCACCACCATCAAGATACTCACCACCCTCCTCACACCGACCGGAGGAGATGCGTTGATACTGGGCCTAGACGTCAGGAAAGACCTCTACGAGATCAGGCGAAGGATAGGCATAGTCTTCGGAGGGGAGCGCGGGCTGTACAACAGGGTCTCCGCTGTGGACAACCTGCGTTACTTCTCTGACCTCTACGGGGTCGACCCTGGGGTGGCGAGGAAAAGGATCCCGCAGCTCCTCGAGGTCGTCGGCCTCGCCGGCCGGGAGAAGGAGAGGGTGGAGAAGTATTCCAGAGGGATGAAGCAGCGGCTGCACATTGCCAAGGCTTTGGTCCACGACCCCGAGCTGATCTTCTTGGACGAGCCGACCATCGGCCTCGACCCCGCAGGCGCCCGAGACATACGGAACATGGTGAGGGACCTGAAGGCCCAGGGGAAGACCATACTGCTCACCACCCATTACATGTTCGAGGCGGAGGAGCTCTGCCAGCGGGTGGGTGTCATCTCGAAGGGGAAGATAGTCGCCCTCGACACGCCGTCGGAGCTGAAGAACATGGTGAGGGACATCTCTGTCATAGACCTGAAGACATACGGGGCGACAATGGACTATGTCGAGGCGCTCAGGGCGCTCCCCAACGTCGTGAGGGTCGTAGCTGACCTCGAGTCCGAGCAGCAGTCGATCAGGATCCAGACCCCACTGGGCGCTGACCTGCTCCCGAAAGTCGTGGCTGCCCTGCCTGAAGGGGCCAAGATAATCGACAGGACGATCAAGGAGCCTACGCTGGAGGACGCATACCTCAGGTTGGTCGAAGAGTGAGATGGTCTCCATGCACGACCTCCCGCCGGGGAAGAGGGTGAGCGGATACTTCGCGCAGAAGGCACAGGTCCTGAAGGCGTCCATATTCCTCACCCGGAAGCTCTTCTTCGCCGACCCCCAGTGGGTGATACCGAACATCATCGCCCCCTTCGTCTTCACGATGGTGGCGTTCTTCCTGTTCCAGGGACAGACCTCAGGGAGCTCCTTCTTGCTCTACCTCGTCCTGGGCTCCGGCCTGATGGGGATGTGGGGGACCACCATCTACGCGTCGGCCAATTCCATCGGATTCGACAGGTGGAACGGGACCATGGAGGCGACCCTGGCCGCGCCCGTCCCGCTGTCGTGGATCGCACTTGGGAGGGTCCTCTTCAACACCCTGCAGGGGGTGATCAACGCCGTCTTCATCCTGGTGATCGGGCTCGCCTGGTTCAGGGTGGGCTTCTCCCTTGTGAACCCGGCCGCCTTCTTCCTCGCTTCGGTGGCCACGTTCCTTTCGCTCTCCTCCTTCGGGCTGCTTTTGACCACCATCCTCCTGCTGTCGAGGAAGGGGGGGTTCATCACCAACTCCATGGAGATCCCGGTCTACATAGCGACAGGGACCATGTTCCCCATCATCCTCCTTCCGATAGTCTATCTCCCATTCGCCTTCATGCTGGCCCCGACCTGGGGGATCGAGGCGATCAGGACCGCGGCGCTCCCGGGATACGTCGGGCTCCCTACAACCTACTGGGAGGACATGGTAATAATGGCGGCCGAGACCTTCGCCTACCTTGGGCTTGCTTTCTTCCTTTTCAAGCGGGTCGAGGCCTACGCCAAGAGGATCGGGACACTTGAAGAGTACTGAAGGCGGCCGAGGGGTCCTGAGCGCGAGCTCGAGGCTCCAGATGGCCTACAGGGTGTTCATTGGGGCGTTCTTCTTCGGGCGCAAGGGGCTGATCATCTGGGACAGCTGGGAGATGTGGGTGATGCAGATATTCATCACCCCCATAGCGCAGATGGGTTTCTTCGCGTTCCTCTCGGTCTACCTGAAATACCCGCTTTCTGTCACACAGTTCATAGTCGTAGGCAACGCCCTCCAGTCCATGTCCTTCTCCGCCGTCTTCGCCGTAGCCAACATCACGTCCCAGGACAAGTGGCAGGGGACCCTCCCGAGCACCATGGTCACCCCGGCCAACAGGGTCGCACTGTTCATCGGAAGGGCTTGGTTCCAGGTCCTTCTCTCTTCGCTGATTGCGGGGGCAGGCCTCCTGTATGCGGGGACCGTCTTCGGGGTCAGCTTCGCCCAGGCAGACTTCCTGGGCGTCGCCGTGGTGGTCTTTCTGACGAGCATAGCGATGACTACCTTCGGCCTGCTCATCAGCGCGGTGGGCCTTTACATGAGGACTGCCCTCATAGTGGCGAACATATTCCTCTTCGTGACCATGCTCCTCTGCGGCATCGACTTCGCCGTCTCCACGCTCCCAATATGGCTCCAACCCCTGTCCTGGGCGATCCCGCTCACCTACGGCGTGGAGGCGGTACGCATGGCCATAGCCGGCGCCTCCATCACGACCCTCCTCCCCATACTGGGCTGGGAAGCCCTGGACGCTGCGCTCGTGATGCTGGCAGGCTTCGGCCTCTTCAGCGGCTTCGAGCTGCTCTCGCGGAGGACAGGCAGGTTCGAAGAGTACTAGGGCGGTCCAATGAGGCTCCACCTCAACAAGCCAGGGATAAGGGCGCTGGGGGTGGCAGAGAGCTTCAGGCAGGGCCAGCGGGCGTCAGTCCTCGCCGGGGTCGTCATGAGAAGCGACTTCGTGATAGACGGGGCAGCCCTGGGGCGGACAGAGGTCGGGGGGGACGACGCAACGAGGTCCATCGTCGCGCTCTTCAGGAGGCTCCACCGGAACGATGTGAACGTCATCCTGGTATCCGGGGCCATCCTGAGCCTCTACAACATCGTCGACGTGGACGCGCTGTCGGCGAGGACAGGCGTCCCGGCCATCTGCCTGACCTACAAGGAGACGGCGGGCATCGAGGGCGCGATAAGGCGCCACTTCCCCGAAGGCGCTGACGAGAAGCTGGACGCGTATCGGAGGCTAGGCGAAAGGGTCGGGGTGAAGCTAAGGACAGGCCGCGTGGTGTTCGTCCGCACGGCAGGCCTCGGAAGCGAGGCGAAGAGGGTCCTCGACGCCTTCACCCTGCAGGGTTCCGTCCCCGAGCCGGTGAGGGTCGCCAAACTCCTCGCCCGGGCCGCAATGGCGTGGCGGCCTCGGCCTCTTGTTCCATGACCCGCCGGTGGCCGGGGAGCCTGATGTCGGCCGCCATCTCCACCCACCTAGGCCCCACCTCGCGCACCCTCCTCGAGCCGAATCTCGCCCTCTCGGGGAGTAGCCCTCCCAGCTCCCCACGGAGCGCGGCGGCTGCTTCCGCCTCGTCCTTGCCGAGGACGTGCCTGTAGTAGTGGATTGTCCCTTTGCCCTTGGCCAGCCTGAGCGCCGCAGGGAGGTACCTGTGCGACTCAGACGGGTGGGGCATTAGTATCCTGTCGAACCTCTCCGCCAGGACGTCGGGGAGGTCGGCCGCGTCTCCATGGATCACCGTGACCAGGTCCTCGACCTTGTTCAGCCTGTCATTCACCTCGTGGAGCTCGGCGGCCGCCTCGTTGACTTCGCAGCTCGTCACCTTCGCCCCTGCTACCTTCGCTATCGCTATGGAGAAAGGGCCCACCCCGGCGAACATGTTCAGCACCCGCTCTCCAGGTCTGGCAAGCCCCGCGATCCGGAGCCTCTCCGTGGACAGGCGTGGCGAGAAGTAGGCCTTCGCCACGTCCACCCTGAACGCGCAGCCGTTCTCTCTGTGCACAGTGGTTGTCCTCCGTTCGCCTGCGAGGTGCGCCAGCTTCCTGAGCCTGAACTCGCCTTCTATCCCGCCTTCCTGCTCTAGGACGACCCCGACGTTCTTCATCTCCCCCAGGATGGCCCCGGCGATCTTCTGCTTCTCCGCCGCCGAGAAGCCTGCGAGCCTGACTATCGCGATGTCCCCGACGACGTCGACACCCGAGGAGACCCGGTCGGCGCCCTCGACCCCTGCCCTTTCGAGGGCTGCCCTAATCAGCCGCGGCACTTTCTTCCCTCTGGGCCGACACGTAGTAGTAGGCGCCCCTCTCCTTCTGCTCTCTGTCGAGCTTGGACCCGGGCTTGTTGACCCTGGGCCTCCCCGTGTTGAAGTCCCGCCTGTAGGTGAGGCCCACCCGGCTCAGGAAGTCGTTCATGCCTGCCTCCTTTGTGAGCGGGGAGGTCGCCTCCCCCGAGACCCCGGGTTCTCCGCTGAAGACCAAGAGCCTGTCTGACACTATGTCCACCACCTGGAGGTCGTGGTCTATCACCACCGCCGCCTTCCCCCTGGCCTTCACCATCCTGTTGATCGCCCGGGATACGACGAACCTGTCCTCTACGTCCAGGAACGCCGACGGCTCGTCCAAGGCGTAGACGTCGGTCTCCTGGGCCATGGTGGCGACCACGGCCACCTTCTGGAGCTCCCCCCCGCTCAGCTCCCCCATCCTCCTCGCCAGGAGCTTCTCCATCCGGAGAGGGGTGACGAGGCTGTCCTGGAGGGTCGGGTCGCTGTACTTCGTCCCCAGGGTGGACATGAAGAACTCTTCCAGGGTACCGTCGAAGTCTGAGCTGAGGTACTGCGGCTTGTACGCCACCTTGGCGTCTACATGGACCACCCCTTCGGCGGGCTTCTCGACCCCGGCCAGCATCTTCAGGAACGTCGTCTTCCCCAAGGCGTTCGCTCCCACCACCCCGACTATGGTCCCGCCCTTGATCTCCCCGGCTCCCACCCTGAGACTGAACGACGGGTAGGCCTTGGCGAGGTCTGTGTACTTCGCCACGACCGCCTCGCTCTCCACCGTCTCCCCTGCTGCCCTCAGCTCGAACGCCACTGAGTGGTCTCTGAACCTGACGTTCTCCTGGGGGAGATATCCGTCAAGCAGGGCGTTGATCCCTGTCCTGGCCGCGTACAGCCCTGACACTATCCCGTACGCCCCGGGCTCTCCGTAGATTATCTGGACGTAGTCTGTGACGTAGTCGAGGAAAGCTATGTCGTGCTCGACCACCAGCACCGCCTTCCCCGCCTCGGCCAGCCCTGTTATCAGCCTCGAAACCGCCAGCCTCTGGTAGACGTCGTTGTAAGACGACGGCTCGTCGAAGAGGTAGAGGTCAGCGTCCTTGAGGGCCGCGGCCGCGACCGCCACCCTCTGGAGCTCCCCCCCGCTGAGGTCGGGGAGTTCTCTGTCAAGGGCCCCCCTCAGGCTCAGCGCGTCCACCACTTCGTCCAGCTTCTCCCTCTCGTCCATCTGCTCCAGGAGCGGGAGCGCCTTCCCGCTCCAAGCCTCGGGGATTTTGTAGACCGCCTGGGGCTTGAGGGACACCCTCAGGTCCCCGTCGGCGACCTTCTCGAAGTGCTCTTTCATCTCCCGGCCGCTGAGGTATCTGAGGAACCTCTCCCAGGTAACCTCGGACTCGTAGTCACCAAGGTTGGGGACGAGCTGTCCGGCGAGGATCTTGAGCGCCGTGGACTTGCCGATCCCGTTCCTCCCGACAAGGCCGACCACCTGGCCTTTCCTCACCGTGGGTATCCTGAAGAGCCGGAAGGAGTTGACCCCGTACTGGTGTATCTTGTCCGTCTTCAGCTCCTCGCTGAGGTTCAGGATGTCGATGGCATCGAAGGGGCAGACCTTGACGCAGATGCCGCAGCCTATGCAGAGCTCCTCAGAGATCAGGGCGATCTTGCTCTCCGGGAGGGTGATGCATTCCTGTCCGTTGATGTTGACCGGGCACTCCTTGATGCACTCGAGGCCGCACTTCTTGGTCTGGCAGAGGTCCTGGTCGACGACAGCGATACGATGTACCATCTCAAGCCACCTACTGTTCTGCCAGTCTCTTGGGGATGGGGCAGAAGCTGCATATGGCCGGGTCCCCGGCGATGCCCAGGCTATCCACGCTGTGCCTCGACCTCATGGACCCCCAGACCGCCCCCTCGCTGGCCACGCCGGAGAGGTGTATCGCTTCGTGCTCCCTGATCACGGGGAGGAGCCTGCAGCGGACGCATATCGGTTTTACGAACGCGGTCGGCCTCAGGGCCGAGGCGAAGAGCGCGGCCCCAGCCGTCCCCACCAGCCACAGAGGGAAGAACCCTCCCAGAGGTCCGGCGACCGAGTAGAGGGCGTAGGCCGTGACCCCGGAGGCGGCCAGCAGGAGCGCGCCGAGCGCCAGCCCCTCCCGGCCGGGTATCAGGGTCATCCCCCTCGTCCCGCTGGAGAGCGCCGGGAGCGCCAGCGCAGGGACCAGCGCCTGGAGGGGCAGGGTGAGCCTGACCACCCGCATCCTCTTGTTGACCTCTTCCCAATCCGACCACTCAGCCTTCACGGCGCCTCGTCCTGCCTAGCGCCTTCCGCGGCTCGCCCTTTGGAGCCTCCTCTCAACCCTCTCCCTGAGCATCGAAAGCTCCTTGGAGGGCGGGCCTGACATCTTCAGGACCATGGGGGTTATGGAGACCTGCTTCTTCACCAGCACCGCTTCGGCGTCCGTCCTCTCGGGGAAGCTTGTGAGCCGCTCCCCGAACAGCCAGTAGTAGGGCCTCCCCCTCGGGTCGCGTCTCACCAGGACCTTGTCCGTGTATTTCCTCCTCCCCACCTCGGTTATCTTGATGGGGGTCGACTGCTGTACGCCGCGCGGGAAGTTGACGTTCAGGACCTCAGCCCCCTCGGGCATCCCGTTGTCCAGGACGTCGCGGATTATCTCCCCGGCGATGACCCCGGCGTTCTTGAAGTCTGGCTGGTCGTACTCGAGGGCGAACATAGACTCCCCGCTCACCTCCATGGAGAACGCTATGGATGGTATCCCCGAGATTGCCCCCTCCAGGGCCGCGGCGACGGTGCCTGAAGCGAGGACGTCCTGGAAAGTGTTGTTGTCCCCTATGTTGATCCCAGAGACCACTAGGTCCGGCCTCCGCGGGAGTACCTTGTTCACCCCCACCATGACGCAGTCGCCTGGAGACCCGGAGACGGCATAGCATTCGAAGCCATCGCGCCTCACCCTGTTCACCCTTATCGGCTTGTGGAACGTCAGGCTGAGCGCGGTGGCGCTCTGTGGCTGCTCGGGGGCTACTATGATGGCGTCGGCGTGCCTGGAGGCCGCCCGCGCCAGCTCGACTATCCCGTTGCTCTGGACGCTGTCGTCGTTGGTGACAAGCACCAGCTTCCTGCTCTCAGACAAATCTGCCCGCCTTCGCGAGGGCTCTCTCTATAGGCCTTCTGTCCTCTATCCCGTAGTACTTCGAGAGGGCCCTTAGCCCCTCTTCTAGCGTGTCCTCGGTCAGGACGACCTCTACCACCAGCCGCTCCGCGTCGGAGAGACCGAGGGACCCGACAGCTGCAGCGAGGTCCTCCTGGTCCTCGGCGGCCTCATCGATCATCCTCGCAAGCTTCCTTGCAGTCTCTCCTATCCTCCTCCTTTGGATAAGAATGTCCCCGGCCGCCCGCTCTATGTCGCGCACCTTCCCAGCCTGGCGCCTTGGCCGCATGTCGGTCAACCTCACCACCGTCAGCCCCTCGGAAGAGTAGTCCCTTATCCGGGCCGAGGCCGCGGCGTATGCGATTCTTGCTTTGGGGGCCGCCTTCGGCAACCTCCTCTCTTCGACCAGCCGCAGCTCCGCCAGCCTCTTCAGGTGCCTGAGCACCCCCTGCACCGAGATGCCGGCGGCGTCAGAGAGCTCCCCCAGGGTGCGAGGCCTCACCGAAACGGCATCCATGATCCGGAGCCTGGCCCTCGACGAGAGCACTTCTTCAATGTAATCTGGAGCCATGCCTAGATTGGTTGTAGGGACTAAGTTAATAAACATGTGATTAATTAACTTCTAGTGAATTAATATGAGCGGAGAAGCGAGCGGGGACAGAAGGAGAGATTTGAGGGACATGCTCGACGAGCTCGACAGGTACTTCGAGGACTTCGAGAAGGACATAGAGAACACGGTCAGGAACGTGTTCTTCGGACAAGGCCGACAGAACAGCCCGTTCATCGCCGGTTTCACCTTCAACATGGGCCCCGGTGGAAAACCATCGTTTCAGATCTTCGGGAACAGCCCGGCACGGAGGGACGGCTTCCGGTCCCCGATCAACGAGCAGGTCGTGGACCAAAAGGCAGGCGTGCTGCGGGCTATCCTGGAGATGCCCGGCATCGAGAAGGAGGACATCAACATAGACGTCACAGAGGAAAGCGCAGTGGTCACGGCGTCGAAGGGGGACAAGCGCTACCGCGCCGAACTGGCGCTGAAGGCTCCCGTCGACCCTGAGTCAGGGAAGGCAGAGTACCGAAACGGGATGCTAGAAATTTCATTCTCATTGAAGGACAAGCCTAATAAGGGCTTTAGGCGGGTAAACGTTGTCTGAGAGTGGAGCCGGAGTGAGCCAGCAGCAGGTCCAACTGAAGGTCCTCGAAGCCTACACGCGTGACGTGGGCAGGGGGGTCGCGAGGATCGACTACGACGCCATGGACGCCCTGGACGCGTCTACCGGGGATGTCATCGAGATCAAGGGAAAGAGACGGACCGTCGCGAAGTGCCTGCCTCTCTACCCGTCGGACGAAGGGCGTGGGATAGTCAGGGTCGACGGGCTGATCAGGAACAACGCGGGGGTGGCCATCGGCGACGTCGTCGTGGTGAAGAAGGTCAAAGCCCCGCCGGCCGAGAAGGTCGTAGTCGCGCCGCTGGAGGCGGTCCCGCCGATCGACGAAAGGTACCTCGCCGACGCCCTCGAGAGCGTCCCTGTGACGAAGGGGGACAACATCATGATACCATACTTCGGAGGGAGGCTGACCTTCCAGGTCGTCGGAGTGAGCCCGGTCGCGGACGCCGCCCTGATAACCCAGAGGACAGTCTTCGTGATTTCAGAGAAGGGAGAGGCCCTCCGAGGGGTCCCTCAGGTCACCTACGAAGACATCGGCGGGCTGAAGGACGAGATACAGAAGGTGAGGGAGATGATAGAGCTCCCTCTCAGGCACCCGGAGATATTCGAGAAGCTCGGGGTCGAGGCGCCGAAGGGGATACTCCTCTACGGACCGCCGGGGACCGGGAAGACGCTGCTGGCGAAGGCGGTGGCGACGGAGAGCAACGCCCACTTCATTCCGATAAGCGGCCCTGAGATAATGTCAAAATTTTACGGGGAATCTGAAGCTAGGCTCAGAGAGATCTTCAAAGAAGCCAAGGAAAAAGCGCCAACCATCATATTCATCGACGAAATAGACTCCATCGCCCCCAAGAGGGAGGAGGTAACGGGGGAGGTCGAGAGGAGGGTGGTCAGCCAGCTGCTCTCCCTGATGGACGGGCTGGAAGCCAGGGGAAAGGTCATAGTCATAGCTGCAAGCGTTACCGGCGACACTCCGGTCCTTGTGAAGGACCCGGAAGGAAAGGTCAGCCTGACTCCCATCGGGAATTTCATCGATTCGTTCTACAGGGAGGGCGAAGAAGGCGTCGAAAAGCCCGCGAATGGGTACAAAGTGCTGGGGCTCAATCCGAAGAAATCCGCAAACCCCAGGTTTTCGAGTTACACTTTCTTCGGCGGGAGCAAATTCCAACCCTTCAGGGGCGTCTTCAGACACAAAGTCGACGAAATCTACGAAATCGGCTACATCGGTGGGAAAGTCAGGACGACCGGAAACCACTCTGTGTTCATCAGAACGGCTCACGGAATTGTGGCGAGGCGCGTGGACCAGCTCAAAGAAGGAGACTTGCTGGTGGACCTCCCGTTCAAGGCGAACCGGTCGAGAAAAGAACTCACGGAGATAAGGGCACACCTCTTCGAGGAGCGTCCGCTTCCACAATTCAAACTCTACGGAACCGAACAGACTCAAGCGTACTACGACTCCGTCGTCCTGAATGACGTTCCCGGCCCAAACGGCCAATCGCACATGATTGCGCTGCGAGCCGGAGTGAATCCATCCACCGTACAGAGATGGAGGCATGATGGTATGAAGCCGGACGTCGTCCGGTGGGCTGAAGAGGGGATACCTGAGACAGTCACGCTCAACCCAGGATTGGGAAGGCTGTTCGGATACTATGCGGCGGAGGGCCACAGCAAGGGGAAGGAACTCACCTTCACCTTCTCCAAGGAGGAGAAGGACTACATCGACGACGTAAAGTCCCTAATGAAGGCGACGTTCAATGTTGAGCCCTCGATTGAGCGGGAGCACAACAATGCGTTTTCACTCTACTTCGAGAGAAAGCCGGTGGCGGGCCTGTTCGGGGACCTCTTCGGTCACGCCGCGCAGGAAAAGAACCTACCGCCGTTCATGTTCGAAGCCCCCCGAGACATTTTCCTAGAGTTCTTGAGGGGAGAAGCCAGGGGAGACGGCCACAACAGTCCGTCGAGAGGGAACCTTGAGATAACCTCAGTGAGCAGGGAGTTCATCGCCCAATTGAACTGGCTCTGCCGCATGCACGGGATCAAGGCGTCGACCAGTTCTTTCAAGGTCCCAGCAGGGAGGCTCATCGCGGGCAAAGTGGTTGACAAGGAGACGGTGGCCCACCGTCTGAACATCGGAAAGACGAACAACCCGTTCACCACGGCCCCTTCGAAGAAGCAACTGGCCCAGAAGCGGGCGATAATCAAGTCGGTCACCAAAGTCCCATACTCAGGATACGTCTATGACATCTGCGGGGCGGAGGGGGAGGCTTTCTTCGGAGGCGAGAGCCCTGTCCTGCTTCACAATACCAACCGCCCTAACGCCATCGACCCTGCTCTGAGAAGGCCGGGGAGGTTCGACAGGGAGATAGAGATCAAGGTCCCAGACAAGAGGGGGAGGCTGGAGATCCTCCAGATACACACGAGGCACATGCCCCTCGAAGGGAACGACGACAAGCACGGGGCGGGGGACAAGGTGGTGGACGTCGAGAAGCTCGCAGCGGTCACCCACGGCTTCGTGGGGGCCGACCTTGAGTACCTTTGCAAGGAGGCGGCAATGAAGACCCTCAGGAGGAACCTGCCGGAAATCAAGCTGGAAGAGGACAGGCTCAGTCCGGAGACCCTGGACAAGCTGGTTGTGACGATGGAAGACTTCGAGGGGGCGCTAAAGGACGTGATGCCTTCAGCGATGCGCGAGGTCTATCTCGAGACCCCCGACGTCAAGTGGGCCGACATAGGAGGCCTTGAAGGCGTCAAGAAGGAGCTGCAGGAAGCGGTCGAATGGCCGCTGAAGTACCCTGACATCTATGACAAGATAGGCTACAGCATGCCGAAGGGGATCATGCTCTACGGGCCCTCGGGGACGGGGAAGACCCTCCTCGCGAAAGCGGTCGCCACGGAGAGCGAAGCCAACTTCATCAGCGTAAGAGGCCCAGAGCTGCTCAGCAAGTGGGTCGGCGAGTCCGAGCGGGGGATAAGGGAGGTGTTCAGGAGGGCGAGGCAGGCTTCGCCCTGCGTCATCTTCTTCGATGAGATCGACGCCCTGGCTCCCACGAGGGGGATGGGCGGAGACAGCATGGTCACGGAGCGGGTCGTCAGCCAGCTCCTCACCGAGCTCGACGGAGTGCAGAGCCTTAACGGGGTGGTTGTGCTCGCCGCGACGAACAGGATCGACATAGTCGACCCGGCCCTACTAAGGGCAGGGAGGTTCGACAAGCTGATCCAGATCCCGCTTCCAGATAAGCCCGCGAGGAGAGAGATACTGAAGATCCACACCAAAGGGGTCCCGATAGCCAAGGACGTCGACCTGGACAGGGTGACGGAGATGACAGACGGGCTCAGCGGAGCCGATATGGCTGCGCTCACCAACACCGCGGTCTCCATCGTCCTCCAGGGGTTCATCTCGAAGTACCCGAAGCCGGATGACGCCAAGAAGCACGTGGACGAGGCCGTGGTGGGGATGGAGCACTTCGTCGACGCGATAAAGAAGGTGCGCCAGTCAAGGGAAGGGAAGCCCATGGAGAAGGTCCCGGTCCCCTACTACAGGTAGAGGGAAGGCTAATTACTCCACGGCGACAGCCCGCCCTGAAGTTTGGACGAAGTAGCGATCATCGGACGGGGCACCTGGCTCGACAAGGTCGCCCACGAGACGGCGGAGCGCGAGGGGCGGCTGGGGAGGAGCCTGTCCATGATGAGGGTTGAGAGCGGGCTGGGAGCGTCTGGGCTCCCCCATATCGGGAGCGTGGGGGACGCCATACGCAGCTATGGGGTGAAGCTCGCCCTGGAGTCCCTCGGCCACAGGTCGGAGCTGCTCGCCTACTCTGATGATTTTGACGGTCTGAGGAAGGTCCCGGCGGGCTTCCCTGCGTGGCTGAACGACTACATCTCGCGCCCCGTCTCGCGCATCCCTGACCCCCTAGGGTGCCACGGCTCCTATGCCGAGCACGTGGGCTCGCTCCTCCGCGGGGCCCTGGACAAGATAGGGGTCGAGTACGTGTTCCAGAGCGGGGCCGAGGCGTATGCGTCTGGGATGCTCAACGGCCAGATCAGGAAGATACTCTCCAGCGCCGCGGTGATAGGGCGGAAGATCAACGAGCTGGTGGGCCAGTCCAAATACGAGGAGTCCCTTCCCTACACCCCGGTCTGCAAGAACTGCGGGAGGATCTACGTCACCAGGGCGCGGACCTTCGACCCGGAGAGAGACACCGTCGACTACGTCTGCGACGGGACGACGCTCGGGGAGAAGAGGGTCGAAGGGTGCGGCTACGAAGGGGAGGTGAATGTCACGGAAGGGAACGGGAAGCTGATGTGGAAGGTCGAGTTCGCCGCAAGGTGGTCTGCCTTCGACATACGGTTCGAGGCCTACGGGAAGGAGCTGACTGATTCGGTCAAGATAAACGACTGGGTCGCCGAGAACGTCCTCGGCTACCCGCCCCCATACCACGCGAGGTACGAGCTCTTCCAGGACAAGTCGGGGAAGAAAATGTCGAAGTCGACCGGCAACCTCGTCACCCCTGACGAGTGGCTCCGGTACGCCTCCCCTGAGAGCCTAAGGCTGCTGATGTACAAGAGGATAGTCGGCGCGAGGAACATCTCACTAGAGGACGTCCCGCTCTACATGGACGAGTACGACGACCTCGAAGAGCTGTACTTCTCCAAGAAGAGGGACCCCAACCAGATGAAGGACGCGAGGCTGAGGGGGCTTTACGAGTACTCCGTGTTCCTGAAGGTCCCCCAGGCGAAGGGGGTCCACGTCCCATACAGGCTCATTGCGCAGCTTGCGGCTGTCGCCCCCGAGGGTGCGGTCGAGGAGTTCGTGGTCAAGAGGCTCGCCACCTACGGGATGGTGAGGGGGCCGTCCCCGGACCTCTCAAGGAAGATATCCTGGGCCCGCGGGTGGGCGACGCGGGAGGGGAAGGCCGCGGTGGAGCCCCCGGAGCTCGGGGAGGCCGCCAGGGCCGCGGTGAGGGAGTTCGCCGCAGCGCTCCCCCGGCTGGCCACAGAAGAAGACGTCCAGAACGCCGCCTTCGAAGCGGCGAAGAGGCAGGGGCTCAGGGCAGGGGAGTTCTTCCCGGCGGTGTACGCGATACTCCTCGGCACGGACCGGGGTCCCAGGCTCGGGCCCTACGTCATGGACGCGGGCAAGGCCGCGGTGAGCAAGGCCCTCCTCGCCGCAGTAGGGAATTGAGCGCAGGCAGATGCGCCGACGAGCTCGGCCGGGCGATCGTGTCGTGCAGGGCCTGTCCCCGCCTTGTGGAGTACAGAGAGGGGGTCAAGCCCAGAGCGTCCTACGCGTCCCAACCCTACTGGCGGAAGCCGGTCCCAGGGTTCGGGGACCTCGATGGGAAGCTGCTCGTCCTGGGCCTGGCCCCGGCGTCGCACGGCGCCGAGCGGACTGGGAGGATATTCACCGGGGACGCCTCGAGCAGGTTCCTGGTCGCCGCGCTATACTCCGCGGGGTTCGCCAACCAGCCTGTGTCCGAGTCGCGAGACGACGGGCTCGTCTACCGGGGATGCTACATCACGGCCGCGGTGAAGTGTGTCCCTCCGGGGGATAAGCCCACCAAGGAAGAGTTCGCCAACTGCTCCCCCTTCCTCGACGCCGAGGTTTCGCTGATGCCGAACCTGGAGGGGGTCTTGGCCCTCGGCTCTCTGGCTTTCAAGGCATACGTCGCCCATCTGGCAAGGGCCGGGGCAGACGTCAGGGGGATGGTCTTCGGGCACGGCGCCGCTTACCGAATCGACGGTCAGCCAGTTGTGTACGCATGCTACCACCCGAGCCCGAGGAACACCAACACGGGGAAGCTGACCATGCCGATGCTCGTCGGGCTGCTCAAGAGAATCAGGCGGGACTTGCGCATATAAGCGGGCTACTTTGACCGCAGCGTGGGCCCGTAGCCTAGACTTTTACAAGGGGGAGCACGGATCAGGGCATCAGCCTGCGGAGCTGAGGGTCGAGGGTTCAAATCCCTCCGGGCCCGCTAACCTTCCTCCGTTATGTTCGGGGCCCAAATGCGCGTCTTTTGAAGACGACGAAACGAAATGCCGACCCTGAGCGTTGGTTCTGGCAACCCCGCTACCTGCGTCAGCGGGGTGATGGAGAACCGTCTTCATCCCTTTGGTCATCCGGGTTCTCCAGCTCGATTTCACAGTGGTCGAGCTCATGATTCTTGCTCTTTCAAGATTCTTCGTCGTCCACCTCTGCGGTTACAGATCCATCTACCCGAGGGCGCCGTCCCTCCTTCCCAACCAGCATTTTATGGCCCACGTGCCGCGATCGTGGCGCGAAGTAGCTACTTTCAGCCATCGCCCTCAGGGACTCGGGTGGTCTTTGGCGTCGGAGCCTGCCCCACCCCGCCTAGTCCGTACCTCGCAGCCTTCTCGACGTCGAGGCCTCCTCTCCTGCACACTGCCGAGACAGCCTCCAGCATCGCCCTCCCCCCTATGGCGATGAGCGCCGAAGTCCCGTATCTGCTCAGGATGCTCCCGCTGCTGTCCCTCGCAGCGTCCCTGGCGGCGACCTTCGCGAGATGGCGGTAAGAAGCGTAATAGACCGCGAGCTGGGACTCGTCGAGCAGGCCTGACCTGAATGCTCTGCTCTTCATCATCCCGAGAGGTACGTTCTGCATGGGGGTGACCGTGAACTCGAACGCCCTTCCGTCGTCTAACACCGAGTTGCTGAGCCTGTTTATCAGGGCGACGGTCTCCCAGTTGTCTTCGGGTGTCTCCCCCGCCTGGCCCACTTGGACAGTGAAGGCTGGCCTCCAGTAATATTTGTTCATGACGTACACGCCCCTCCTGACTATGTCCTGCCACGGGCCGTCCGGCCCTATCTTCAGAGGAAGCGCCTTGTTCGGCATGTGCAGTTTGGCCAGCCTGTCGCTCCCCGTTTCGATACCGACCTGCACCCCCACCCAGTTGGAGGGACCCGCCCTCCCTATCTCAGATAGCTCCCTCATCAGATCGGGGTACGCCGCAGGTATGGAGATCCTCCCATGAGTGGGATTCATCTGCGAGACCCCCCTGACTGACATGATTGCTTTGAATAGGCCTGTCAGTGCATCAGTGTTTGGTTCGAAGTTCCTGCCGTGCTGATACGCAAAAACTTCGTCGGTGTGAAACCAGACGTTGGTGAATCCTCCCTGTCGCGCATTCACCTGCACTTCTTTCATGATTTTCTCGTATGGGTAGTACCGCAGCGGCCTGAGGGTGACCTCGCAGAAGTCGCACCCTATGCCACAACCACGCATCACCTCCACAAGCGACTTCATGGAGGGTTTTCTTATCTCGGGAATCTCTTCGAGTGTAGGCGTCTGCTTCGAGAACCTGGTCCTCGTCAGGAACTTGTCATGGCCCACCCACGACTTTCGAAATCCTGAGTCGAACGTCTGAAAGCCTTTGAAGAAGGCGGGGCCCCAGGTGCCGCCTGGCAACCCGTTCGCTATCTCCTCGAACAGACCTGGTGCGATGTCGTCCGCTTCCCCCTGAAAGGCGTAGTCTATCCCAAGCCTCTCCAGCTCCTCAGGCACGATGGTGAATTCCCAGACCCGGGGCCGCCGACGAGGACCTTCGCCCTCGATCCGACCCTGGACTTCGCTCTCCTGATCCTGGCCATCAGCTCCTCAAACTCCCTCTTGACCCATGCTGTGTAGTCTTGGGAGCCGAAGAGCACGGCGTACGACATGGTGAGGGGTCCGAGCCCCAGCGGGTCCATGGTGCTGATGGCTATCACCTCTGTCTCTCGGGTAACGAATCTTTCGATATGTTCCTCATGGGGGGACCGCGACGTCTTCCTCGGGGATTTCCTTCAGTAACGAGGCTCCAAGCTTCCTTATGGAGTAGGGGGCAAGGGCGGCCTGACCGTCAGGCAGAGGAGGAGGGGTCTTCCCTTTCAGGTAAGAATAGATCGGCCTCGGGATCCATCCAGGCGCGCACGACAGGAAGTCCAGCAACGGGAAGTTCCTATAATCGTGGGTGAGGGTCGTATCAGAAACAATGATGTGCTTTGGGTTCAACATGGGGCACTAGTGTTTGCTCTTCACCCTGACTTCTTGATGAGGAAGTACGGGTTTTTCCCCCGCCCTCAAGGTAGATGACCCCGCTCGAGAACTCGCTGAGCTCTTCTATCGTCTCTTTCGAGATGCCCGCCATGTCCCTAAGGGACGTGTAGAGCCTGTTCGTCTCCCACACCTGCCGCGGGAACTTGAGCGCGTCTTTCAGGTAGGTCGGCATCATGCTGAAGATGAATTTCTGGGAACTGTAGAGGAGGTCTCGCTTGAACCCCTTGAGGTTGCGCTCTGCATCTCGCCTGGCCTTGCCCTTCAACCATTTTGCCACGTAGAACGAGCCGTTGCCTAAGAACTGGAGAAGCTGTACGAGTGCAGGGTTGACTTTTGTCTTCATGACCGGGGTCAGGACGTCGTACTTGTTCCAATCCAGCGTGAAGAGCTTGTTGTTCTTCAGAGCGTCGCTGAATATTCGAGTGCCAGGCAGAGGGGTATACGTGGTGAACTGCACCCCGTCAGCGCCGGCATCAGCGAGCCTATGGGAGAACCGTACCGTCGCAAGCATGTCTCTGAAGCTCTCGTAGGGCGCGCCAAGCATCATCCCGGCCAGAACGATGATGCCGTTGTCGCTCAGAATCTTCACGGCCCTGACTGACTGCGGAGTGAGGAGACCCTTGTGCATCATCTTGAGCGTCTCCTGGCTTCCAGACTCGACCCCTAGGAAGGCGAAGCGCATGCCTGCCTCTGCCCCTCGTCTGATCAGAGCTGGGTTCTTCGAGGTTACATCTGCCCTCATCTGGACCAGCCACTTGAACCTGTCATATCCTCGTTCTATCATGGCGTCGAACAGGGCCATCCTCTGGCCGACGTTTGGATAGACCACGAAAATGTCGTCTGTGAAGAAGATCCAGTCGTAGCCGAGACTCTTCGCGAGCTCTAGCTCCATGAGTATCCTCTTGTTTGACTTGTTCCTCCACTTGTGCCCCCAGGTCGGGGTGACCGAGCAGAAATCGCACGCGTAGGGGCAGCCCCTGGATGTCTCCAGGCAGGCGACGCTCCCTCCGCCGAAAGCCTTGATTGTGTATGGCTCTTTTTTTAACCAGATGGAGGGCCGGGAGCGCCAGCGAGTCCAGGTCCGGGATGAGCGCCCTAGGCATCGTCAGCGCCGTTCTGTTTTTTCCGTCCCCTTTTCTGCGGAAGAAGATGCCCGGAATCTCTTCGAAACTGCTTCCGTTTCGCAACGCCGTGACGATGTCGACTACTGTCTGATCTCCCTCTCCACGGGCGACTATGTCGAAGCCGTTCCTAAGCAGGTCGTAGGGGACGAACGTCGCATGGTGCCCGCCGGCGAGCAGAAGAGCGTCACTCTTCTCTTCTTTCACTCTCTTGGCGATCTCTGTTGCGGTGGCATGCGCGGCTGTCGCGTGGATGGTCAATCCTACTATGTCGGGCTTGAAGCTAATTGTCTCTTTGACAACACTTTCGACCGTCCTTTGAGGGTCAGCCTCCATGTCCAGGACCTTCACCTCGGAATCGTCGAGGGTGAGCAGCGAGCCGGCAAGTTGGAGCAGACCCAGGGGGGCCGGCAGGAACCCCCACTTCGTCAGGTAGGCGCTCCCCCCTGGATTGGTCGGGCGTATGAGAATGGTCTTCACGCTAGGTCCACCGCCTCATCCTCAGGATTGCGTCATCCCTTTCTGGAGCTTGATGTGGAGTTCGCTGAGCATCGCCTGCTCGTCATCGGTTAGGGCCCGGAGAGCTTTCTGCATGAACTTCCCGTACTTCGTGGCTACCGTCTCCTGCAACTCCTTCCCCTTGGGCGTGAGGTCGATGGTCCTGGCTCTCCTGTCTCCCTCGCGCGCTCCTCTCTTTATCAGCCCTCTCGACTCGAGCCTATCGATCAACCCTGTCATGTTCGCAGGAGTGACCAGCATCTCGTCGCTCATCTCCCTCATGGAAGTCCCGCCGCTCCTTGCGGCAATCCTTAGGACATGGAACTGGGGCTGGGTTAGCCCCTCCTCTGATAGCATCTCCGTAATCTTCCGCTGCATCAGTTTGTAGGACGCCGTGATGATTCTGTAAGTCTCATGTTGATAGGAACTCTGTTCGTCTTCCATCAAGTGACTGATGGAACCATTAAAGTATATATAGTTAATGCCTTTAGCTTATCTTGAAGCATGCTGGGTGAGAAGTGCTTAACATTCCCGGGTAGGCGGTCTTGAACGGCAAGCCCTTCTCCTGAGTAAGACGGAGTGACCGTCTAAATGGTCCAATACAAGTGGGTCGCCCTCTCCAATACTACGGTAGGGGTCCTGATGGCGTCGATAAACGCGAACATAGTCCTGATATCCCTCCCAGCGATCTTCAGGGGCATCAACATCGACCCTCTGACCTCTTTCCAATATCTGCTTTGGATCCTCTTCGGCTACATGGTAGTGACTGCCTCCCTCCTCGTGATGTTCGGGAGGATTTCAGACATGTACGGCAGGGTCAGGCTTTACAACCTCGGTTTCGCCATCTTCACTGCGGGCTCCATACTCCTCTATCTCACTCCCAACACCGGTGATGCAGGTGCACTGGAGCTCATCGTCTTCAGGATTGTCCAGGGAGTCGGGGCCGCCTTCCTCTTCGCCAACAGTGCGGCCATACTCACGGACGCATTCCCGTACAGCGAGCGAGGAAAGGCGCTGGGGATCAACCAGGTCGCCGCTTTGGTCGGATCGCTGGCTGGGCTCATACTCGGAGGCATCCTGGCAGCCTTCGACTGGAGGTACGTCTTCCTCGTCAGCGTTCCTGTAGGGGTGTTCGGCACGGCCTGGTCTTACTGGAAGCTAAAGGAGATAGCGACCATAAGGAAGGGCCAGAAGCTGGACATCTGGGGGAACCTCACCTGGGGGGGAGGTCTCACGATATTGCTCATAGGTGCCACCTACGGGCTCCTCCCTTATGGGGGTTCGACCATGGGCTGGAGCAACCCTTGGGTCGTCGCCGCGCTAGCAGCCGGAATAGCTCTGCTTGCCGTCTTCCCCTTCATCGAAACCAAGGTCGAGGGCCCGATGTTCAGGCTCGGCCTCTTCAAGAACAGGATGTTCTCGGCTGCCAACTTCGCCGGCCTCCTCGCTTCGTTCGGCAGAGGAGGCGTCATGATAATGCTGATCATACTCCTGCAGGGGATCTGGCTGCCACTACACGGATACAGCTACCAATCGACGCCCTTTTGGGCAGGGATATACATGATCCCGATGCTCGCTGGCTTCGCAGTAATGGGTCCAGTCAGCGGATGGCTCTCTGACCGATATGGTGCTCGAGGCTTCTCGACCTTGGGCATGGTCATCGTTGGCATCACGTTCTATGCTCTCGCCAGCCTTCCGTACAACTTCTCCTACTTCCCATTCGCAGTAATCCTCTTCATAATGGGGATGGGGAACGGGATGTTTGCCTCCCCGAACACCGCGTCCATCATGAATTCTGTCCCCATAGAGCACCGCGGGGCAGCTTCAGGCATGCGTGCTACGCTACAGAACACAGGCTCAATGGCGAGCCTGGCTTTGTTCTTCTCAATTGTCATAAGCGCCCTCGCCAACAACCTCCCGGCCGCCTTGGTCTCAGCCTTCAAGAGCGCAGGAGTGCCTCAACTGGGTGCCGTGTTCGCCAATATCTCGCCAACCGGGGCGCTCTTCGCGGCGTTCCTGGGATACAACCCGGTGGGCAGCATCATCACGCAACTCCAGAACATGCCTCAGACCGCGCAATTGGTGGCATCAATCCCCCAACAGACGATGAACCTCATCACAGGGAATATTTTCTTCCCCAACGCCATCGCGCCTCCCTTCATGACTGCGCTAGCCCTCGCGTTCTACGTAGGTCTGGGCCTGTCTATGGCCGCCGCGGTCTCCTCGCTGCTCCGTGGCAGGGTGTATATCTACGAGACGGAGGCCACGGAGGCAAAGCCGAGCGCACAAATCCCCATAGCGACACCAGCCGCAGTTGCCCCTGCTTCTGACCTGGGCCCCCAAGTACAGGACGCGCGCGGGTTGAACGAAATCGGCGGAAGCTTTGGTCTCTCTCAGTTCAAGGGAAGGGAAGACGTTTAGCTGGTTAGGTTGACTGGATGTAGTCGCCCCATCATGAAGCGCCGGACGCGAATAGTGAAGTCACCTATGCAGTTAAGCAGCTATTCACAAGCGTAATGGAAGAGATTGGCCTCGAGCCCGTCCAGTCACTCCTCAGGGGTGTATACCAGCGTGACAGAGTTCTCGAAATGTCTGGCGCTGCCTCAGACGTCGGGGCGGGCCACGTGGAGGGGGCGGGGAATACCGCGCTCGGCGGACTCATCGCAAGAGCGTTTCCAACGGGGCGACCTCCCAAGACCGGAAAGGCACATAGCCGCGCCCGCATCTTGCGTCAGGGTCATGCGATACCGCAGACCCCCGGTTGCACTCGTGTAACAAGAATGTCAAGCGACCGATGTCCGGACCTGGGACGACATTAAGATGGTCTTCTAACCTGGACTAGTGACAGGCATCATCGGGGGCCAGGAGATGTTCTGCGCCTCTACACCGCGAAAGTAGGGCCTGCGAAGCGCTCCGATGACTCTGCTTTTCCTGCCCTCCACTGCCTGACAGCCCTCCCCCTCAATCAGAATCACCTTGATACAGCCCTCCAAAAGCCCTGGACCTTCGTCTCAAGACGAGGAAGTCAAAAGAGCTTTTGGAAAGGGGCGAGAAAAATTCCCGCGTCCACGTTCAGCACCGATGACTGCAAGAATGATTGTGAGATGCAGTCGCCCGGCGGCAAATTCATCGGAGCCCGGGGACAGACCTTGCGTGGTCGAAGCGCTCTTTGAAGGGCCTCACGCCAGTATTTGCAGCCTGCTAGAGCTTCGGTACCTCTAACAGCAGATGTGAGCCCGCAGAAGGAGGACCTGTGCCTGCGCGACACGGACGGTGACTTGCAGAGCAACCGCCAGCCTCGACCAACGCTGAACGGGTCCACCGGCAGCCGCATCAGGGAGCGGCCGACGCAGGTTAAAACGTCTTCAGGTACCTGACCAGCTCGACGAAGTCAGGGTTTTTCTCTGCCCTGATCATCCTCACCGGGAACTCCCGGTTGTTCACCAGCGCCCTCTTCTCGTCTTGAAAGCTGGTCTCAGTGAAGTTGACTATCGCGTAGTGGATTATCCCCTTCAAGCTCTCGGATATCGTCTCCGGGGTCGGCGGGAACTGGCCGATGACGAAGGCTATTCCGTCAATCCAGTTGACCGCGGGGATGCCCGCCTGCTTCTGCGCCTCGGTCTGCTCAATAATCGACTTGAAGAACTCGGGGACATCTAGTTTCCTGATCTCGTGGACGACGATCTTCTGATAGGGGCGGTATTCGATTTCGACCATGTCGGTTGGTCCATCCCTGGGGCATCTGGATGGTATTAAAGGAACAACCTCCTTCGGCTCTGTAGAAACCCTCTCTTCAGGAATCAGTTCTGAATGAGATTCCCTTCGTGATAGGCTCTAGTTTCTTTCAGATGGCTGGTTTTGCCATCGTCCCCCGGACCTCCGTCTCGGTCGAAGATGAAGCATCCGAAGGACGACGACGAGACGAGGAGGCTCAGCCGCTACATAAGGATGGTCAGGGCTGTCTTCAAGGTCTGCCGACGTCAGCGCGTGCCGCTCTACTCCTCCAAGTTCTCCAGGAGGGACTACACCCAGTGGAAGCACGTCGCCAACATCGGAACCAGAGAGCAGACCAAACCCATGATTTTCCGAGTCTTAAGACCTACAAGCAAAGTGGGGTGGAATTCGGTCACAACTTGCATTTTGGAAACCGAAGGTCGCAGGAACGTCCGCCCATATCGTGCGCTCCTTCTTAGCCCCGTATCAGACTGGTTTGTATATCGTAGTCGTAGCTGCAACGGTTGCAGATAGGTTTGGCATTCACAATGCGGAGACGCATTTGAAAGTCCCCGGGCTTCCGAAAGGATTCGCCTAAATAATTAATTGCATCCCTTCCGGCCCATCCCCTCGCGGTGGACTCGACCTCTGGTGCCGCAGCGGTAGCAGAGCGGGTTTCCGGGCAAATCTCGCGTTAAAAGGCCGTTCGTACTTCCTCCGCGAACCACGAACTTTGGACCTGAAGTCGTCGCTTGGGGCAGCAGGTTTTGGGGCCGAAAATCGAAGTACGAACAAGGTCCTCGGGGCGCCCCAGCTGCTCCTGGACAGGGGCATGACGGTGGAGGAGTGCAGGGCGGTCTGCACCTGTCCGGACATCCCTCTCGTCCCCAGGGCGTTCTTCCGCGTCATCTACGAGACGACTTTCAGGCCCTTCGAAGTCCTCAATCTGCTGATCGAGAACTGGAACAAGGGCACGGGAGAACTCACCGCTGTGACGACCAAGAAGAAGTACAACCCCAAGACCGACCAGTCGGTGATGCTTCCAAGGAGCATGTGCGTCATTCAGGCGACGAACGAGATGCTCAGGCACGTGGTAGGAAACAGGAAGAAGGGCCTGGTCTTCTTGAATCCGAAGTCAGGGAGACAGTTCACGCTCAGGCACTTCGAGAAGGTCCTCGACCATCACGCGACCCTCCTCAACGTCCAGAGGGAGAAGGCCGTCACTCCCACGGGGAGGGTTTACAGGCTCGTCAGCTGCATGGCCTTGCGCGAAGCTGGGGAGAGGCACCACGATCAGGCGGGCGGCGACGCCGACACCTCGGCGAGGGCCGCAGGCCATTCGAAGGAGGTCAAGGCGAGGCACTACAAGAAAGTGGGCTTCGAGGAGGCCCAGGAGTCGTACAGGCGGTTCCACCCTGCCTTCACGCAGAAGTGGTGACCGCTGTTTTAAGGCGGAAAGAGCAGAAAGAACAGATGGCAAGCCCGTTCCTCTTTGCGCTGTCGTACACGCCCTTGTCCTGGTGGCTGATTTTCTATTTCCTCGCGTATCGCCACGAGCTGTCGAGGCTCGTGCACCCGGTCAGGGAGAGGAGAGGGTTGAGGGACTGGGTGGCGGTGCTCGCGAGACTGAAGCTGATGGACGCCGCGGCGCTCGCACCGGCGCAGCGGCTGAAGATGGAGTTGGGGCTGAAGGCCGAGCGGCGGCGGGCGGGCAGGACCAAGGCGCTGTATCTCCTTTCGTTTCTGGTGCTCTGGCTGTCCGCGGTCCTCGTCTCGAAGCTGGTCATCATGCCACAGCCGCTCGCGGAGGCCGCGCTCCCGGCGCTGCTGCAGCTCGCTCCTGCGGTGCCGCTCATCGTCGCGACCTACCGCCGCTGCGGCGCCTTCCCGTTCCACCCCATCAGGTACCACCTCCCCTCCGGGAGGAAAGGGTCGCTGCTGAAGTACCTCGGCCGGCTGGGCAGGGAACAAGAGGCCGAAACGCCTCCCTCGCCCTCATCCGCCCAGGCAGCCGTCCTTCAACATGTGGACCACGAGCAAGGAAGGATGGGGACATGAGCGCGACAGAGGCGGGCGGCCTGAAGCCCGGTGTCACTTTCTTCAACGTCGCCCTCAAGGACGGACAGACGATGTCCAGGCCGAAGTACCTGCCGGCGCAGGGCTTCGTCGCGAGCCTCGTGCACTCGCTCGGGTGGCGAAGGCTGGTGCGGGCTCGCCAGGGAGGGGGGACGGATTTGAGCTCTGATTGGGAAACGGAGAAGAGTCTAGCGTACGTATCGCCGAAGGGGGAATACACCCTAAGGTTTTTTGGACTGGAAAATCGTAAAGGACTAGACCTCTTCAGGGAAGAGAAGCTGTTACGGAGACCGCTCGTATGGCAAAGGTAACGTCTGAAGTTACGGGTAACACAATGTGATAATCTCGCGCTAGAACTTCTTTGAGAATTGCTGGCCGTAGCACTTCACCGAGCACAAAGGATGATTATTTCGGGAGAATGGCACAAGTGAGGAACTCATCGTTGGAGCGATTCTTGCTGTTGTTGGTTTTGTGCGCCTAAATCCTTTATGAGTTTCAGCATAATCCTGCCATTCTCTGAAAGTGAATAGATTCTTACCTTCCCGTATGCTTGCTCCTCTCGAATGAGGCCATACCTGCATAAAATCTGTGTCTGTCTATCGATAGCTTTCCAGTCGAGTCCAAGCCTTCTTGCGAGCTGGAGCCTGTCCATCGGCGAGTCAAGCGATTCCAGCAGCTTCAACCGGGTTGCGGCCCCTCTCATTTGAGTCATGAATTTGAACGCGTCTCGGTCGTAGCCAAGTTGCGTCCACTTGGACTTGGTATATCCGCGCCATACACACAGAGACCCAACTCCAGCCCAACTTATCGGCGCGGCAAACTCTGAGAACCTCATGATCGAGAACAACTGCGCCAAAGATGTCGCACAGGGTTCTGCCGGTGAGCAATGCGAAGCAAGTTGCGGCAATGCCAGTTGCAAGACAACGGCCAGTCCCGTAGTAAGCAATGCGAGGAGAAGAATTGCAATTGGCAGAATGCGGACCCAGTGCATAGATTGCCTGATTGGCGAAATTTATGTTATAGGCTTATGTCCGACAATTCAGACAAAATTACTTTAGTTAGCACAGGCCAATAATCTGCCGGTGTAGTGAAGAAATATGAATTCGAAGAAGCTTCCAACTGGTGCTTTGGTGCTCCTTTTGTCGTTATCAGTCCTTGCGCTTGCAAACGGTCATCCGGCCGCCACATCAGCGACCGCACAAAATGGGTGTAATTCATACTTGCCCAGACAGGAGGCTTCGATAACTTCACGCTTCAACGCGACCCAGGAAGTAAACCTGGCTGTTTCTTCGCCTGAATACAAAAGCGCATCATCAGGATATTTGACCAAGTACAGCAACATCTACTACGTCTGGTCTTTTGACGCGAATTGCGACTCCGTGCTAGACAGTGCTAATGTGGTCTTCTTGCTCCAAACACTCGATGGCATTACAAAGGCGTCGCTTGTAGTGAGTCTGAATCCAAGTCTTACACAGGTTACAAAAGCAACACTTCAGAATGTGCTGTGGTCTCACAGTTCGACTGAACAACAATCCACCTGGTCCGGGTACGAATTCTATAACACTTCCACGCCACTTGTGAACACCGCCGTGATGCTTTGGCAAGTGCCTTATGTGTCGCAGTCTCCACAGCAATCGTGTACAAACGAACTCTGTGTCTTGTCTGCGTGGGTGGGGATCTCGGCTAGTGCAGGCGGGGGAGGAGGTCTCGTCCAGACGGGCACTGATTCGATTCTGAATTGCGCCAGCGGATGCCAGCATACATACGAAGCGTGGCTTGAGGACTATCCCAACTTCCCAACTGATAATTGCTTCTCCCCCAATCAATCAGACCAAATCTACGCCGATGTCTATATCTATCCTGACAGCAACGGGAATCTCATCCCCTACGCCTATATTGCAGATAATACAATCGGCAAGAACTGCGAGACCTCTTACAGCGCTGAGAGCACATACTACGGCCAGTTCATGGTGGAACGCCCTTGCTATCCTTCGGGTTGCCCCGCGGGATTGCCCGAGTTCAATACCCTGACGATTCAGGGAGAAATCTTCTATGGTTCCCCATGTACAGACCCATACTATTGCCCGCCGGGTGAAGGAATCTACATTCCATACAATGCGGGGATGTACAACGAATACGAAATGGTTAACGGAGGAACTCTTAACATCGCACTGAGTACTGTGACCCAAGGTTCTCAGGTTCCAGGCGGAGGGGGCGCGTATTATGGACAGTTTACCGAAACATGGAAGAGCAGCTCGGGGACGTGATAAGAGTGATTCGAAAATGCTAATGACAAGGCTCCGGGCTATCCTTCTAAGTATCGGATCCATCCTACTGGTTATCGGGGTAATCTCGAACGTCTTCTTGTTCGGCGCTTCCTTTGGTTACATTCAGCACATTTTGCCTAGCAACCGTATTTGTCATGGCTGTGTTGCGCCGGCGTACTACCAGTCATGGATGAATGCTATCCATTACGGACCTGTTGTCCTTACAATTCTAGCCGCAGGAGTTGCTTTCGTTGTGATATCGGTGTCCTTGGTTCTTGCAACGAAGTCCAGAACGAAATCGCATGAAGTTGGCGCTCGCACACCCAATATAGGGGGGTGAAAGTAGGCCGTCGCCGAATTGGCGGAAAACGAGTGATTCTCTCGGCCTTGCGGACGAGCAAAGCAGTCTCATGACGGTATTCGCTTAATTAACTGAGGCTTGGGCATAATTCAGTTCTCTTCACAACGTTACGAAATGTGATTGAGATACATTGCTAAGGGGTCTTCATACCCGCGGGTTTTTGCCCATGACCCCCAAGGTAAGAAGATTCCCTAGCAGGGCGCTCCACTCGGAATCTTACCTTATTGGGATTCTGCGTTTAATCGGCTTGATTCCTTGGCCAAGAGATTCTCACGCAGATAGAATCCAAGGTGCATTCCGCACTGAACAAGCCAAAGCGATTCCGTACTGGGGGGAATAGATTGTGCCAAATCCAATGGTTTTGCATCCCAGTGACACATAAACCGGATAAGACGCACGTACGAAGGAGGCGCCACTGTGTAGTGATAAGATGTAGACGACTGGTGCGAACAGGAAAACAGCGGCAGCAATCAATACCAGTAGTCCAAGTACGGCCATCTTGTATTTTCGTTTCATGAACTAATCCGACTCAGAGAATGTGATGTACGTGCCTGTCTTGGAATTCGTGGCAGTGCATGCTCCTAGGTTTAGATTGTTCGTCTCCGCCGTGTGACTTGGAACAATATGGTCGCAAGATGTTGTTATTGGCCCGTTATTGCCGTTATAGAGTTGGTTTTTTACCATGAGGGAGAAGCCAGAGTTGAAAATCGCTTCGCTCCCATCTCCGAAGCCTAGGACGTTGAACTCTGAAACCTGCCAGTGTTTGTACAGATAAATCACTGTGTCGTTGACGTTAACTTCATAGCAACTAGTTGTGAAGCAATAGACGACGCTGTCATGCCCAGACGACTGGAGATTAGCCGATCCACCCAAGCCCATGTCATTTAGATAGGCGGGTGATTGAGCCGTAGGTTCTGGGGAATATACAGCACTGAAGGCGGTGCAACTATATCCGGCAGATTGCCAGGCGGTTCCTCCGCCGGGCACATCACCACTCGGACAGTATTCGTTTCCACTGCCGGGCGCTGTGTAGTTGACCAACCAGTATTCGATAACAACTCTCACCCTGCCGAACTTCCCGCTTTGGGCCAAGAACTGTTCCCAACCTGTCACAGGTTGACCCGTACAGTTGAAGAAAGAGCCGCAGGTCGTGCTGAATATGTTTGAGTTGGCCTGCAATGAAAAATAATCAGATCCTAATATATTGTCTGTCTCAGAAGTGAAGTTTGTCTCAGAAGGAAAAGTCCCACTGGAATCTCCAATTGTGCCAGTCGTGCTGGCCGCTTCGTCTCCGTACTGGGCACCGATATTTGCCGGAATCATCCCGGTTGGGGTGGAGCACCTGCCAACCTGCCAGGCGGGGCTTGGAAATGTGGCGTAGTAACATCCTGGCAGTCCAGAGGAGCTGTCTAGCATGAGCTGATGCCAAGCCGTCACACTCGCTACAGAGGTTGACGCGGCCACGGGAGAGCCTGCGAGCGTTAAGCTGACTAACATAGCAATCGAAAACACACTCAGTACCAGATTTCTTCTGAACGTTGTTCGTCCTAGCCTCCTATTCATCCGTCCAGCGTTAGGCAACGCGACAGAATTCGCGTGTGAACAATCTTAAGAGGTTTTCTGGTCTCCTAGACAGATTCGCTTAAATGACAGACTGTGTGAAAACCCTTCCATCGTTCGCTTGGCATAGGCCCCAGCATAAATAGTCAATTGCTCTATTAGAGCAATATGCCTAGAAAGGTGAAGCTGGAGGTCACGAGGGAGCTGAGGCTGAACGGGATCCTCGGGTTTGTCAAGAGGAGGGTCACGCCTCACGGCACCGGTGCGAAGGTAACCTGCCCGAAGGAGTTCCTTGGAAGGACTGCGTACCTTGTCATAACCGACGAGAGATGGGAAGAGGAGGAGTAGTGAAGAGATGACGGAGCACATCGGGGGGTTGTCAAGGGAGCAGGTCATCCTCCTCCCAGACGTTCTCGACGACTACGTCGACGAGGAGAACCCTGTCAGGTTCGTGGATGCCTTCGTCGACGGCCTCGACCTGAAAAAGCTCGGGTTCAGGCGCGTCGAGCCAGAGGAGACGGGGAGGCCGCCGTACGACCCCTCCGACCTGCTGAAGCTCTACGTCTACGGCTACCTGAACCAGATCAGGTCGAGCAGGAAGCTGGAGAGGGAATGCCAGAGGAACGTGGAGGTGATGTGGCTGATGAAGAAGCTGGCACCAGACTTCAAGACCATAGCAGACTTCCGGAAGGACAACATCGACTGCATCAAGCCTGTCTTCAAGGAGTTCGTCTACCTCTGCAGGTCGTTAGACCTCTTCGGCGCTGAGCTGGTAGCCATAGACGGGAGCAAGTTCAAGGCGGTCAACTCCACCAAGAGGAACCTCAACGGGAAGACGCTCGCGGAGAGGTTGAAGCACGTCGAGGAGAAGATAGCCCAATACCTGGAAGAGATGGAAGAAGACGACAGGTCTGAATCGGTGGGCAGTAGTGGCGGTGCGAAGGCCGACGGCCTAAAGGAGAAGATCGGCAAGCTCGATGAGCGGAGGCAAGAGTACATCAGGGCTCAGAACCTGATGAAGGAGACGGGACAGAGGGAGGTCTCTCTCACCGACCCTGACAGCAGGCTGATGAAGGCCGACAGCCAGAAGCTGGACGTCTGCTACAACGTCGAGTCTGCGGTGGACTCGAAGAACCACCTCGTGGTAGACTACGACGTCACGAACGAACCCAACGACAGGAGCCAGCTCGCGAGGATGGCCTAGGAAGCGAAGGGGACCCTCGAAGTGGAGAGGCTCGACGTCACGGCGGACAAGGGATTCTGCACCGGGAGGGAGCTGAAGGAATGCGAGGAGAACGGGATAACGACCTACTTCTCTATACCGGACGAGACCATGCTGAACAAGGCTCTCGGGGTACCAGATCCTGAATTCTATTCTCAGAGACTCCCATACGACCCTCTCAGGGAAGTATACATCTGCCCTGCCAATCAGGTGATGGGCTTCTGGAAGGGGAGGTGGAAGAACCGTGGCAGGCTATACAGTACCGGAGCGTGCTCCTCCTGTCCCCTCCGGGGCAGGTGCACCAGGAACAAGCTCGGCAGGTACATCGGAGACCCTCACCGCTTCCCGTCATTCGACCACGTGGCGAGCTTCCTCGGCATCATCCCGGTCAGCAAGGACAGCGCCAACGTCAGGAGGAGAGGAAGGATGTCAAAGGAAGGGCCCTCGGTCGCCAGATGGCTCCTCGGCGTGATGGTCGACAACGTGGCGCGCCGCAATCCCGAAATCAAACGCTACTACCAGTCAGTGAAGGAGAGGAGCGGCCCGGGGCACGCCCACGTCATGACCATGAAGAAGCTGAACAGGATGCTCTACCACATGCTCATTACAAGGCAGCGCTGGAAGTGGGAGGACGAGCGCCTCACGGAGAGGAAGCTCTCCTACCTCTCCCCTTCGGCGACGATGACAAACGAAGGAGGTGTCACCACAGAAGCCTAGTGCCGGGTTGATTGACGCGAAGCAACTGCAGGCAGGACCATTACCGACAAGACTGAGCCTTCGAGCTTTCTCACATCGAGTGTGGCAACGTAGCTCTGCAATCGCACGATCGTCAAATTACACCTTCGAGCGTCGGTATGCGTATGCGAAGTCAATGCAGAGCCACCGCCTGCAACAACTCACTTCGCAGCTCAAAGGTGCCAGGTAGGTTAATAGCAGCAGCACCGTAAGCTCTTACGGCGGCAAGAGAAAGGCGGAGAGCCAGCCTCACCGTCTACGTATGCGTCTTGTAGGGGACGTCGATGCCAGACACCATGGAGAAGACGTCGAGCATGTTGGCGTACATCCTGTTCGACTCTCCCACCAGCTGCTTGATCAGGAGGAGCTTCACCTTCTGCTCCAGGGTCAACGCGTCAGGCCTCCCTGTCTTGGGCTCGGTAATGATGGCGGAGACGGCTTCGTGGACCATCGGGCCGACTGCCTTCATGGCCTCCTTTATCCTCCTGGCGAAACGCTGCTCGTATGTCCTCCAGTCTCTCTCCTTCTTCGGGTGGCTCTCGATGTGCTCTTTCCGGATGTGATCGTCTGTCTCCTTCAGCCTGCTCCGGATGTCTTCGTCCTTGACGACCATGCCAGACGGAAGGGGAGAAGGAGATCCAGACTTAATCCTGGAGGTGCGGGCGTGCCGACAAGATTGCGTCCGTTTCATGATGCAGCAGTTGAATAACCGAAGATGCACACATCAGGAGAGGATGACGAGACGAGTTTTGTCCCACACCCGCGATTATAGCAACAGTAAAAAGTGGGTTTGGTCACAGAATAAACGACCGTCGCTTGAAGCGAAGAACTAGGTCAGACGACATCGTCAGGCTTCTTTCACTGTCTCTTGAATTGTTCGCCGTGATCGGTCTTGCGGGAAGCACCATCCCCATTACACAATTGGTACAGCCTTCAAACCAAGACAGCATGAGTACATTTGCAAGTGTGCAGACCTCGCAAAGTAGAACGCTCCCGCAGATTGTGTTCACGGCTACGAACACAGAACCCGTGGGCTACCATTCCAGTGATGGTGGATTTCAACAGCTTAGACAGGCGATTAGCGAAGAGTCTGAAGGAGTTCTGTATGAAGACTATCGATTGCGAAGGTCACGCATGCTGATATGTATTGAGATTGCAAAGCAGCTTAGCGCCGGACCACTAGCTGTCACTGACTTGGCCCTCCTCACTAGGGTCAACTTCAGCACAGCCAAGATATGCCTCGAACAGATGATTACCGCTAGCCTGGTCGGGGTCGACTCCTCACGAGAGGGGAGGAAGTATATTCTGACAGCCAAAGGGAAGCTGTTTTTGGAAAGCGGCTCGAGAACCATTGGGTTATTTCAGCCAGAGGACGATACTCGCCTGACCGAGATATCTATTCGAGAACCAGAACGACGTACATTTGATACGTACTAAAGCTGCGTCAGTAATATATTCCGAAGCGAAACTACAGCAGTACGATGCAAAGAAAACTCCTAGCGCTTGCTTTGTGTGCTGCGTTTGCCTTCATTGCGTCGATGCCTCTGGCCTTGGCCGCGTCATCATCTCCTAATTCCTGTTTTCTGTATCAAAGCACCTCCAATACCAGCAGCGACGGATCAATGACCGTCAAAGCGTTTGCGTATACCTGTGCTACAAATACTTCGAGTCAGGTAGAATGGTACGCTTCGTCGGGCCGGACATACACTACCAGTGGGACACTAACGATATGTGGCACTGGGGAATCACTTACTAACGTGAACGACTTCCAAGGGGGCCAGGCCGTCTACAGCACAGTCTGTTATGGGGAATACTCGTACAACTTCTCTCTCAATACAACGGGATCTTACAGCTTCACTGCTCACAGCGGTGGCGTCACTGTAGACGAATACGCGTGGAGCGGCAACTGTCCCGGCTCTAGCAGCACATGTGTAGCCAGCACAAGCGCCTCGGCGCCCTGAGAGTTGGCCTCCACGGTTCGACCTCGGATGCTATCCTTCATTTTTGTTGTTTCGTTTCTCCTCGGATTATCTATTATTCCTAACCTGACTTACGGTGCTACAGTTGTTAATGCCTCGGGATATCCATGGTTGGTTCCCGGCGCTTTCGCCACCTATCAGTATTCGTCTGTGGGAGAACCACCTGCACACGTGCTGAACAACGGGACAGTTCTACTTGGTGTGGCTCCTCCTCCTTCGAGCCTCCATACCGAAGCTTGGCCCCCTGCGACCGGCACCGCCAACATGACATGGACCGTCTTGAGTCGGACTGGAGAGATGGCCGAATTGAACGTCTCCTTCGAGTCGTCTGGATGCGAATACAGTGATGGTCAAACGTTGTGCACGACATTCAATTTCCACAATTCGGTCCGAGTCTCGGTGAACGTTACTAACGGAGAGTCCTATGTTGACGGACAGCCGCAGGGAAGGCTCAATTTCTGGGCACCGCCATTGCTGGTTCAGGGACAACTCTACTTGGGGTCGGTGTTCGTCGGAGGTTCAAGAATCGACAGTGTCGGAAACATCAGCGCGTCTCCCAAGACCTCGTTCGGCGGCACCCCCATATATGTCTCGGGGTCAGAGGTCCAGCCTCCTTACAACACCTACTTTGTTACTCCCACCACTCTAGGATACTCCCCTTCAAATTACCGGTATGCCTGGGAGAACATCAGTTTAGTTAACTTGAACCATCCGAACGAGGTTTCCGGCCTGGGACCCTCGGGCTACTATGACTACTACACTGGCCTTGCTCTTTACATGAGCGGACCAGAATACCCGATACGGCAGACAGTATGTAACGTCAAGAACGGAGGGCTATCAGATTGCAGGTATGTATCCTTTGGAACGGCGCTAGGTGATTTCTTCTACACTGGGGATGCGTCGTTCGTGCTCACTTCTACAAACATTCTTTTGGCCCCTGTAGAAAGCCAAACCCAGCCTAATTCGAACCCAGATTTGTTCTACTATACCGTCGCGCTTATTGTGGTCTCGGCAGGAGCGATCTCTGCACTGGCGATTTTGAAGGTCAGGAAATCCAAGGTATAGCGAGGATTACAACAATGCAAATTTCTGTGAGGAGCATTACGAAGAAATTCGGGTCAACTTTGGCTCTGGACGATGTATCGCTCGACTTCCGCGGACGTGTCAACCTGGTCCTTGGGACCAACGGCTCTGGCAAGAGCACGCTCATCAACGTCATCGCAGGGGTGACCTATCCACAGAAGGGTACTCTGACCCTCGGAACTAAAGAGTTGCGTTCTAGCGACAGGAGGGGATGGCGAAGAGGGGTCGAAGCCGCGAGGGCAAGAATGGGTTTCATGCTTGACAAGCCAGGCTATCCGGCTTATCTAGATGGGGTCGAGTTGCTTGAATGGGCATCTTCCAAGAGGGACGCCGATTGGGCCGGGAAGATTGCCCAGAGGCTAGACATGATCGCCTTTCTCCACAAGGCCATAGGCGGGTACTCGAGCGGGATGACCCAGAAGATGGGCCTGGGGACATCAATCATATCGAGGCCTGAGGTAGTCCTCTGGGATGAGCCAACGGCTAACCTGGACGCACCGACAAGGAGGTCCGTCTCCGGTTTGATAGGGGAGCTGGCAGGAGGAGGCACGTCGTTCATCATCGCCTCCCACACACCGGCAGACTTCGAGGATGTCGCAGACTGGATGTGCGTCATGCGACTTGGCAAAGTCGTGATGTCAGGGATGATCAAGGACCTCTCTGCCGGCTCTGCGAGGTTAATAGTCGAGTCAGACTACTCTTCACTCTTGGCCGCCGAGGCCCTGCGCTCAGGCGTGGCCGTCAGGGCCGAAGTCCGCGACGGCCATGCAGAGTTGGAGACAAGAGGATCAACCGATGTCGATGTCGTACACAAGATCGCTGTCGCCGTCGGCGCCGAGGTGCGTTCCATCCAGGTGAAGCCGAAGTCAGCCAGCGAACTCTATGCCGAGGCAATTGCATGAAACGGGACAGGGTAGGAAATATCAAATGGAGGTAACGACAGGAACTGGGTGACTTCCGAAAAGTCCTCAGATGGACCTACAAGAACGACTTCGTGGAGCCTTTCCCTGAACTCGTCCTCTTTATTGGCGTAGTATTAGTATCATCCCTCTACTCTCTTGGTTTGGACACCACGATTGTGTTCGCCGAACTTACCTGGAAACTGATTATATTGATTCTGATGTTTGTTGCGATAGGAGGTGCCATGAGCTACTCCTTTGCTCTTGAGAGGGGCCAGGTGGCACAGCAGTTCCTCTCCCTCCGTGTCTCTAGGGCGAAGTACGTGCTGCTAAAGTGGACTTCGGTCTTTGTGGTCTTCGCCGTGTTCGCCCTCATCTTCGACTTCATCGCGTTCTTCCTCTATCTCGGATACTTCCCCAACTTGGGTGCATATACCATCTGGGGGGAGGGCCCGAGCTTCGCCTTCCTCTTTATGGTCGGGGAGCAGCTCGTGCTCCTCGCCTTCCTCAACTCGTTGGTGATGGCCATCTCCTTCGGGCTGAGGAGGACCACCATTTCTTTGCTCACATTCCTCGTCTTCACTCTGCTCAGCGCAGGTTACTTTCCACTCGGGTCCGCAACGATTCCAGACTTTTTGCACCTGGGATACGGAGACTACCTCTTCGCCAACGGCCTGTCAACCTACACCTTTGAGTTGCTGTACAGGCCAGCATCCCAGGCTCTGGCGTCTGCCCCGACTACGACCGATTATCTCGTGCTCATCTACAGAGCAGTCGGCGCTGTTGTCCTCTTTCTAGTTAGCGTGGTTCTTTTTGTGAGGGCCGACCTGGATTGAAGATCAGGACGAGGGCCATGACGGCCGTAGCCATTGTGGGGTTCGGCCTGCTGATAGGGTCGCAACTCACCGGAGGGGGAACCGCTGGTACCACCAGCCCTGCCGAGGCTCCGCCAAACATCTCGCCGAGCATCTACCTCCTCGTACCAACGACTGCCTCGGTTAGCGTAGCATCGCTCAACGGAAGCTCGTTTCTCATCGTCTCCCAGCTAAACGCGAATCTGACGAGCTTGCCTCCGATAGTCAACGTTTCGGTCGTTCAGAAAGACATCGTGACTTTCGCCATTCCTACGCGGGGGTACTACGAGATCGGATTCCTAACGAGGGCAGGCACGGCTCCAGCAGTCACTTATTCCTTGACTGAAGGAGGGACGCCTCCCGACCAAGCTCTATCCGGCGCGGCAGTCTTCGTTGTCGGTCTCACTGGGGTAGCCTTGTTGTCTGTCTTCGCTAGACGAAGGAAAATCATTCTGCCTGATGCAAGACAATAGGCCAGTCTAGTCGGAAACACGGGGCCCAAGTTGTCACGTCGCACGGTAGCCCACCTAGGTCCTATCCGCACCAAAGCATTACCATGGTATGCTCAAAGGGGACGAACTCACTGGGACCCGTAAATGAATTCCGGGCCGAGAAAAGGAGACCCTGTGGAGTTTGAATCCCTTCCGGCCCACTTAGACTATTAAGAGAATCCTTTATTAGAACGCCTTCATAACACATAGTTATGCCAGCCGGAAGCAAGTACAAGCACCTCCTCGAAGATCAGGACGTCAGGAGATGGTACGAGAACCTCGAAGCGAAGTCTGTCATAACCGCGACCGTCTACCTCAGAACTCTAGGGCTGTACTGCGGCCTCCTGAAGACGACCCCAAAGACAATCCTAAAGGAGGCACCATCCAAGAATTTCCGGGACGGCTTTACTGACTTCGTCAGGAGGATGGAGAAAGACGGCAAGGCAGGCTCCTACATCGAGCGATTCAAGAAGGTAATCCTATCTTGGACTTCCTACAACAATCTGGACGCAAAGCTCAAAGTGAACATCAAAGGGAGCTCGGATACACCCACAATCGCCAACGAGAGGGTTCCGAGCAAGGATGAACTCTCAAGAATTGTCAGGATGGCGTCTCCACGAGGAAGGGTATCCATCGCATCATTAGCGTTCAGCGGTTTGAGGCCTGAGAGTCTAGGCGATTACTTGGGAACTGACGGGATTAGGCTGGGAGACTTCACGGAGGCGAAGATATCTAGCCGTGGCATCGGATTTGAGAAGGGTCCTGCAATTCTCCTTGTGAGACGAGCCTTGAGTAAGGCTAGGCATCCATACTTCACGTTCGTGGGGAGCGAAGCTATCACCTACATCCAAGAGTACATTCAGGAAAGGGCAAAATCAGGAGAGAAGCTTACGCCCCAGAGCCCGCTTCTTGCATTCGACCCGAGAGGCGTGAAGAAGAACCAGTTCTTGAGAACCGCCCTGGTAACGAGGGACATCAAGGAGGCGATTGTGAAAGCGGGTTTCTCGTGGAGGCCATATGTCCTCAGAGCCTATTGCGACACGGGGATGATCATCGCCGAGTCGAAGGGCCTGATCTCCCACCCGTATCTTCAATTCCTGATGGGGCACAAAGGGGACATAGAGGCCAGGTATTCGACCAACAAAGGCAGGCTCCCACCCACCATGATAGAGGAGATGAGGGAGGCTTACGGGAAGTGCGAGCCACTTCTATCTACTAAGGCAGAGTCTGCGAACGAGGAGCAGATCAAGCACACCTTCAACGAGCAGTTCTTACTTGTGGCGGGCTTCCAGAAGGAGGATATCGAGAAGATGAACCTGGACGAGATGAGCAACGAGGAGCTTCAAAGCCTGGTAAGGCAGAGACTCGCTGGAATGATGGCTAACAACGGTTCCAGGCAGAAGGTCATACCAATCCAAGATGTAAAGTCGTACATCGGTCAGGGATACGAATACGTCGCCTCATTGCCGGACAGTGAGGCGATAGTCAAGGTTCCCTTCTGACCGGATGAAGGCTCGCCCGCACCAGCCTACACCCTTCGGGCTCGGACTTCGCTTCGGAGCAAATTCACCCCCTCGCTTCGCTCGCCGTGTCCGTCGCTCTGTCGCTTCGCTCCTTCGCTCCTCACGGCCTTCCGCCCCTCCGCTTCGCTACGGGGCTCCCTCCCCCCTCTTTGCTCCTCCGCTCGTCCTTCGCCCTCACCCCGCCTCGAAGCGGGGCCCTCGCTCGCTCCGCTCGCTCGGGGGGTGTCGGCTGGTGCAGGCTCGCCAGGGAGGGGGGAGAGGATTGGGCTCCAATTGGCAAATGGAGGATAAGACTCAGACGATACACTCCAAGGGAGAAAAATACGTGCTGCCTTGGTTTTCGACAGGGTAACGGGTTATACTTCGGCGCTCTTTCGCCAATGAGTCACATAACACGAGCATGCATGAATCGTACGAGCAGCCTCTAGTCGCGCGTGTTACGCCGAAACAGGAAGGTGACTATTACGCCCATTGGGAGCACGAAAGCTATTGCAGATGTGGCGACATCCCCTGCCCCTGCGAAGACCAAATTAGTCTGGTACCTTGTTTGAAAGGTGCATGACGCTCCCAAATGGAACAACGAATAGGTGAAAGTTGTCGCCATCCAGACTCGCGAAAGGAGGACAGGCCACCAAGAATCCGCTTCCGCTACGACCAAAGTTCAACACGAAGGGAATCACAGAGCAAACAGGAGGAAAGCTATGGATGCCACTGAAATGGCCCCTGGTACAAGGGATTCTCGAAATTCGGACACGAATTATCTGCCGTGAGTTGCGTTCGATACCATGGGGCGGAACAACTATTGTGTGCTGCTTATCCACCCTTCAGTCCATGCATTACCACTGGCTGCAATCGTGCCAGTGTTTGTGTTCTGAGTGCTTTGGTCTACGTAGTACGCCTGGATGGGGTTCGAGTTGATGTTAATGTTCTCGCAAGGACCGCTCGGATCACAGATGTTGCCAGTGAAACTTATCGCACTGCCGCTTTGAGAGAATTTTGGAATCTGACACAAGTAGCTACCACTATCGTAATAGCCAGAAGTGCATTGCGAGTTGTTCGCAGGTGACTCGAAGATGTACCACCCATAAGTCATGCTGCCAACTTCGCGACAAGCAATGTATTGCGTCTTGTAATTCGACCCAACAGTCCACTCTTCGGACCACTGGTCCCCTGCTGGACCGTTTGTCCCACACTGCGCATTCCCTGTGATGGTAGTCGTCATCGTTATTGTCTGACCTGGACCGGTTATCCAGCTTGGTGGAGACAACGGCGTAAAGCTTCCTCCTGGACCCAAAGACTCTACAAACAATGACATGTTGTAGCTGTTAGCCACTGATGGGGGCGTCAAATATCCGCCTGCCCAGAGGATTCCGCCTTGGGTAAGGAAAGCCGTGGGATTGCTGTTGGTGTTATTCGCAACACCGGTCCATTCAGCAAAGGCGCAACAGGCCCCGTCTTTACTCGCCCCCAGAGACGTTGAAATTGTGTTGGGAACTTGGACATTGCCATATGCTTCGACTACGTTCGTAGTCGATGTGCAAACCCCGAAAATTTCGTAAGTGCAATATTGTGCAGAGTAGCCACCGTAATTCGCGCTCGCTTTGCCATTGGTCATATTGAAGCCGGATTTCAGGTTGTTCTCGAAGTACAAACTTTGGATGGAATTGTTGTCGTGATATACATTAGCGACTATCGCCGAGTTCCCACCTAGTGAATAGAGAACGACAGTTTCGATTGGCGATGATGTGGCTCCCCAAGTATAACCAAAGCTACTGTAAGGGTCGACATGGTACTGAAGCCCATCCGCGAGTTCCTTGAATTGGGCAGACCCCTCGATGAGGGGGACCAAGGCGTTTCCCCAAGAGGTTATGTTCGCATCCCCTGGATATCCCGGTCCCAAACCCGCATTCAGGTTTGCGGACACGGATGGTTGCTGAGCTCCAACCGGGTGTACAACCAGTCCCAGAGGCACGGAGAGCAAGATCAAGATGGCGATTATCGACCAGGGCTTCTTTGTTCCGGATGTTTTGTAGTTTCTCGAGATCATTTTTCAGCCTCTGAAGCCTGAAAGAGTCACGTTGTCAAAGTACATGTGCTGGATGGTGTGGTTTGACGTCAAGACATCGACCTCGATCTGACCACTAAGGTTCGGCGAAAAGAAGACGATTGTTACTATTGAGGGTGTGTCTGGACCCCGGGAGAATCCGAAGCTGGAGTACGGGCTGATATGGTATGGAATCCCATCCGCGAGAGACCTGAACTGAGAATTATTCTCGATCATTGGGACCAGAGAATTACCGAGCGTAGAAACCTCTTGGTTTCCCGGATACCCCGCGGGTAGACTGGCAGAATTACTTTGGAGCTGTGTTGCCGAACTTCTTTGAATGAGGTTGGCACTGAAAATAGTCATCCCAATGAGAATCACCGCGAATATCGAGAAGACCTCAACACCCCGCTGAGGTGCCAAAATAATCATCGTCATTAGAACGGGACGCCAACTTAGGCTTTATTCCCAGCGCTCGGAACAAAGTATTTAGGTATGTGTTTAGTTGTTTTGGATGTCTCACGAATTTCTTTAGAGGATTTCTATTGATGGCATAAGAGGGCACTGACAACTAAAAATTACATATGAACCAAATCAACTTTCGATCGATGTCTCGGGCATCGCTGCTACTTGCGATAACCTTCGCGCTCGCCATCGTTAATACATTCTTTCTGACCGTACACCTCTTGTTTCTTTTCGGCAACACGGGGTTAGTTTCTTCCCAAGGCTCCGGGTTTCAAGCCGGCCTTCTTTCACTGATTTCATCCACAGACCCCGTTTACCAGTTCATATTGAGTAACTCTCTGACGCTTTCAGCATCCAGTTGGTTGCTGGTAGGGGGTGTTTGGACATGGAGAGGGAAGATGAGAACACGCTGGGAAACGCTCGGCTTTGACTCGGATATTTTCGACCTCTTCCTAAAGATGAAGGGGGCAAAGACGAGAATGAGCCTCCTTGACTCGCTGTCGAGGCCGAAGGATAGGATGCAACTTGCCCAAGAGCTTGGACTCGATTGGAAAGCCGTAAACTACCATGTTATCCTACTATGCAGATACGGACTAATCAACGAGAGCGACGCCTTTGGCAAGGTCAAAATCTACCGCCTCACGAAGCAAGGGGAAATCTTGCTTCAGCTTCTAAGAGAATTCAACGGGTTGACCCAGGACGCACCCAACTTGCCAGCTTCGAATTCTGCCAGCGTCCAAAATCAGGTACGGCCATAGCCAAGTTCAAGAGGGTTCGAGTTGAGCGGGTGGAAGAGTTGAGCGGATAACACTTTGAGCACTATGCTCAGAATCAGATTACAAAGTTGCCTTCGGTAGGAGATATTGCAAAGCCGTTCAATTGCATACACCGGCGTAACATGGCACAACCACAACTAAGAGTAGACACGAGCCTATCGCTCCCAGGATTCGCTTAAACAATTAACTGCATCCCTTCCGGCCCAGCTGTCAAATGCCTCAGAACCAACTCCTATTGACTGTCTGACACTCAAATCAAGCTTCGTTCCCGGACCCTCCAAAACAGAGGGTCTCGAACCCCTGACCCCCGCGGGGACACGTGCATCTGCACGAATGCTCTGACACACGGATGCCATGAGCGGTTCGAAGACTACCGCTGGTGGCTCACCAGCTAACAATTCACGAAAGTCTACCCTTGTAGACCATCCTCCGCTTGACACTGCGAACCTGTCTAGGAAAGAGGCATTAACTACACCCCTCCTCCCATCCTCTGGCGAAGGATATGGCAGAACGGGAGAGCCAGTTCGACGCGTCGAGGGCGGAGCTCTTCGAAGCCCTTGGGCATCCTGCGCGCGTCCAGATCCTGAGGGCCCTGGAGCGAAAGCCCTTGGGATTTGCCGAGTTAAAGAGGGAGGTGGGCGTCGAGAGCAGCGGCCATCTCCAATTCCATCTCCGGAAGCTCACTGGTCTGGTGGGCACCACGTCTGATGGAGTTTACGCCCTCACGGATGAAGGAAGGGAGGCCATGAGGGTCCTCAACACTACGACCACCGGCTCAGGACAAATCGCAGCAAAGGCTAGGACTTCGCTCAGGCGGACCGATTGGACAAGACCTCTATTGGCTGTCCTTTTGATCGGCTTGGTCGTCCTGGCTGGAGTCGCGGTCTACCAGCAGGAACAGATCGCCGGGCTGAACAGCGAGCTGTCCGCCAACGGCCTCCGTCCATCCTGGCTCTTCAAAGGCGCCTACGCGCTCTATGCAGGCAGCAATAACTACACGTTACCCGCGAATAATTCTGGATGTCCACGATGCACGGAGACCGCAGGGTGGAACGTGAGGCTGCAGGTCGAGAATTTCAACTCGACAGACGTTGAGATGATGTATTTCACCAACCAGACGAGCAGCATCGCTCCATGCTCGTACCAATGCTCCGGTTCCTTCGTAACCAACACGACGAACTGGTATGACATCCGCGTAGCCCCCACATTGCTCCCTATCTCCATCTTAGGAATGGTGCCCGCTGCCGCTTCCGACACGACGCTTGTCCTCAATGGTCACACGTATGATGTCACGCTCTATCCGTATCAAGCTCCGGGGTCTGCCTTCGACGTGTATGTCTACACGAGTGTGGGATTCCCAATCTTGTATAGTATTCCCGCAACCAACGCCTCCCTTGCACCCTTGAACATTTGGATAACCCAGACGAACATACCTGGCCTGACCCCGCTGGCATCCACGACGCCTTGAGGTTCAGAACGATCTCCGCCTGGCGAAGGCGTCGTCTTGAGGACGGGGAAGGGGGAGCTTGTGGGCATTACCATAGTCGGGTTGAAGGGTCGCCTTGCCGCATCCCCGAGACGAGCGACTTGAGGGCCGTCGTCGTGGCCTGAACCAGCCAGCTTTCATTAACCTCTCGCAGAGTGGATTAGGCCAAACGTTCGAACCACGTCAGACCCGAACCCTTGGCAGGCCACAGGTTTGGGCCTGGCTTTTGGCCGTGGAAACTTGACGAATCTCTTCCGGCTCACCTGGATGCTCGACAGGGTAAGCGCATTGGCGAGTTGAATATCTGAATAGGTGTCAAGTCCAAAAACTCGTCAGTTGGGCATAGGTGCTCTGCAGCGATACTGCGGCAAACAGGATTAGCACGGGAATGATGTATTCCTTCTTTGCTCTACCGAAGACCAGCAACACCGGCCAGGCTGAGAGCATCAGCCTAGGGCCAGACATATAGGCCGTTCCGACCAGGCTGAGGACGAAGAGCATGAACGCTGACGAGTAAAGGGAAAGTGCCTTGTCAATTTTCCACAGAGGATAAACAAGAGCGAAAAAGGAGAGGGTGTAGGGATATCTGAGCAGCAACTGCTGAACGGGGTTTCCTTGTGTCGCGAATATTCCAGTAAAGAAAGCTTGGAATTGAGCTATTGGGTTCGCTATCCCAGTTCCCCAGGGCGCTTGAGCCGCAAACAGGGAGAACAACTCCCCAGACCTAACATCGAGGAAGTACATCCATAGTCCGAAGGCTACAAGTGGCATGAAGAGCCAGACAAACCTATAGTTCGAAAGCCTCCCCGCTTTGCTTTCTGTTTCGTGGAGCCCCGCAGGGGGCGGTTGGAGTGGTTTGAATCGCGGAAGAATCAGCCTCAGGATGATGATCGACAGGAAGATAGGGGCGATGAGGAGGCTGGCGTAACCTGAAAGAACGGCTAGACTGGAAGTGACTCCCGTGTAGAAGTATCTCGCATTCAGAAAGAAGTAGACCGCCAATATTGCGAAGAAGAGGTATACGGGTTCGCTGTACGACACCAGGCCGTAGGTCACGAAGGTCGGAAAGAAGCCGAAGGCCAAGGACGCGCATAGCGAGCCAAGCGGGCCAAAATACATCCTGGATAGGCGGTAGAACGCCAGTACGGCCAGCACAGAAAAGACGTTCGAGACGATGGCGGCTGACAGGAGGTCGTTCCCTACTGCTAGGCTCGCCAGCCATATCAGTGAAGGGTATCCAGGGGCGAAGGCATAGTTGGCCGTGACGCTACCCGCCGAATACCCATTTTGAGCGATGCCAACATAGTAAACAGAATCCCACTTGGTAGAGAGTTGTTCAAGGATGCTCCCTCCCACCACTGCATGAATGAAAGCCAGTGATGCCAGTTTAATCATAATCATCGCCATGATGATACGAACAGTGTCCCTCTGGCCCTCATGGAGATCGGGCATGACTGGCTCCTCCAACCCTTTGGTGATTAAGAGCCGGAAGGCTTGATAGGTCTTGTCGTCAGTGTGAGACAGAGAGCCACGATACTGGCGCTTGATGTCGCTCGATGGCCGTAGTCAGGAAGTTATCACCGCCTCTCAGAACAAGTCGATTCTTGGAAGCAACCTCATGAGCGTTCTATTCAAGTGAGCGCGCGGCAGTGTGAGGCCGCAAGTCAGGCCCTAGTGTCGCGCGCCGCAATCAGATTTGACCTCTCATTCCCGTTCTGGTTGTTCAGTACACGCGTGCCACTGTGCAGTGGTTCGTCCATCACCCCCGTGGAGGGCATCAACTGGGTCTTGGGCAAGGTGGTAGTCGACCTGGGCTCTCTCTGCCTGTAAGAGGTAGGATTCGCTTGATCGATTGACTGCGTCCCTTCCGGCCCAGATTGATTAACTCAGAATGAACTCCGTTCACTAGGATGACGCAGAAAGGGGCTTATACTTTCGCTAGCCTTTCGAGCAGCTCTTTGTTGTCCCGTATGATAGTCTCTGCCAACCTATCGAATTCTCTGCCGGGTATCTCCTTAGCTATTCTCAGTTTCTGGGCCATCTTCTTCTCCTTTCTCCCTCAGCTCCGTTAAATGCCTTGCTATCCAGTCCTCAACCTCGCCTTCAGAGACTCGTCCAGCGCCGACTCCGACAAGAAATTCGAAGCCTTCCGTGGTATCAAGGGTGACCTTGTAGCCGTTCGATTCAAGAAACACTTCCATCAGGCCGAATGCGGTTCTCTTGTTGCCATTGAGGAACGGATGCACGATGATTACATTGTACAGCAAGAATCCCGCCTTCTTGATGATGGCCTGCCGTCTGGGAAGCCTCTCGCCGACGTCCCTGACGGTGTCCAGCAGATACTCCAGATTCGACTTGTTGAGATAGCCTCGTTCACCTCCCGTCTCATCGACAGTGCGGTCGTAGAGCCTCGAGACTTGGTCGAGCGAAGGGTACTTGATTTCTTCAGCCAAGGTATATGACTGCCCGTCTATCACATGGTCCGAGAATATAACATCTAACGCGGTCTGGCGCCGCCTACGAAATCTCGGGGTTTCCAGCACTTCCTGCCTTATCCACTGGTCGGCTGTCTTGCGCTGGAGGGCGTCAGGAGCAAAGCATTCGAATCCAAGCCGACCCGAATCCTTGTCAGGCCACAGGTTTGAGCCTGGTTTTTGGTCGTGGAAACTTGACGAATCACTTCCGGCCCATTTCTGAAATAACCTCAGAGCGAATTCTGTTTGATGAATGATGTCCAAATCAGGCGATTCTCAGCGAGTCCAGAATGACCCACCGCTCTTTGTATCCTTCGGAAAGAAGCCGCAAGCTGTTTGACGACGATGCATTGATGTATCTGAGGCTTCGAACGTTCCTCCTGGAAGCACGCCATGAGTCACCAACAGCGCTGGGACGCTTGTCTTCTAGTCACTGAGCGGATTCTCAAGAAGTACAAAAAGGAGGTATTGGCGGCGGGCATCACAGGGTCAGTCGGAAGAGAAGCCGACGCAGAGAACTCTGACATCGATTTCAACGTACTCGTGAAACACGCCGGAAGAATACCTACTCACCGACTCGTCCTTCGCGGTGGTCTGTTCTCGGTCGCTGCAAGACTGAAGGAGACTGGTTGAAGAAGCTCACTTCTCCAAATTACGTGCTCCCTTTGGTGGTGGGTTCATTGAAGTCGATGCGGGTCATTCATGACCCATCTGGCAGCTTTCGCAGGTTGAAGAGGAAGTCGGAGGATCTCCCGATTGTCTGCTGGAGGAACGCTGTTCGTGTAGGCCTCGAGGAAATGGTCGAGGACTTGGGCAGGGTTCGTAATGCCTACCGGTCGAAGAACTGGACCAACTTTCAGATCCATTCGCCTCCTGTGGCCCTCGAGGCAGCTCTCGTCCACTCTTCATTGCGAAGGAAGGCGGTCCTGACCGAGAAGGATCTGCTCAATCGGAGTTCCCAGGGATACGCGCCGAGGTTCACGAGTACCCTCTTGACCGGCGCTGGAATGAAGCAGGCGAAAACGAAAGAGGTGATGAACTCACTAGAGGATGTTTCCACCTCATTCTACAGAGAAGCCAAAGACCAACGAGCAACTCCTGTCAGTTTCAGCTCTGCTCTGTCAGGTCTTCCACCATAGTGTTATCAAATGCACGCGCGGGAACCTACGGTGGTAGCTTACAGTTCGTCCTAAGCAGGAGGAATGCTAGGTCCCACAAGCACAGACTTGCGAGTCCCTTCCGGCCAGCGTCTAGACACCTCAAGACGAGCTCCGTTCAACGTAGTCTGTATCGTGGTCTCCCAGGTTTCGAGATGGAAGCGGTAATGCAGCCATAGAGCGCCCGAGTCTCTTGCAAATATGGCGACCGTCAAGGTGGGCGAGATAGCTCACGGGGCCGTCAGTCGGATCGCAGGCGGCCTCCGAGCAGAGAGAAGCAGACCGGTGCTCATCGGCGGGGTAGCCGGGGGACTCCCTAACAGGAGATGGCCTTGCCTGTTCATCGGTCCATGGAAGATGAGCGGCGAGGAAGAAGAGAGAACCCTCGGTGCGCTGCGGGATGTCCGTGAGATATGGGACAAGGCGGCCTAGCCCTAGATTCCGACGCGCCGGTGTCCGACATCCGCGGAGGAACGTCCCTTCCCGAGGGCATGGGCAAAGGGAATCCAGCAGCCAAGCCGTAGGCGCGTCTGAGGGGAGCCAAGCGCGCCAGGACGACGCGACCGCTGGCGTATATACCTCTTGGAGCCGGTGGGACTTCGCGGCTCGCCGAAGAGTATACACCGAACGCGAGCAGCCGCGCACCCTCCCTGCCAGTACCGGGGAAGAGCTCGTCAATGGCCATCTGAAGGAGACCAGGGCGGGCGTGTCCTGGAGGCCGGGATGTCCTCCGCGCGAACCGCTGGCAGTCGACCATTCCAGGCCTGCTCGGACCGGTTTCGCCGGCCCTTCCTCTTCCGGCTCACTCGAGGCTCAGGTAGAGGAGTATCGTGTACGCCACCACGGTGAAGATGTCCGCCGCCGAGAAGTAGGGCCCGAACACCTCGGAGAAAGTCCCTACGTACCCGAGCAGGAGGGGGTACTGGAAGACCGACTGGAAGAGGAGCGCGAACATCACCACGAGGATGCCCAGGCTGAACCTGGCTTTCGTCTGGGCGTATATCTGGGCGTACACGGCGACTATGGTTACCAGCAGGGCGATGCTGACCGTGGACAGGATGGTGTGCACCACCATCAGGTTCCTGAGCTGGAAGTAGAACTGGAAGCCGAATGGCCCTGCCTCGTAAGGGAGGGGGACGTAGGCCGACAGGGCGAACCCGAGGAGCGCGCCTACAATCAGCACAACAGGCACAAGGACCTTCGAAGGCCCTCTCTTCTTCCCGGCGGCTTCGGGGGGCGGGGGCCGCTCGGTCATCCCTTTCTCCTCGCCCCTGACTTCTCGAGTATTGCCTCCAGCGCGGACCAATGGGCCTCCATGGCGTCTGAGACGAAGTAGAGCTTCCCATATGTCTCCCCCTCGGTCACTACGATGCGGTTGTCTGCGAGCACCCTGAGGTGGTGGCGGACCGTCGTGTAGTCCAGGCCGAGGGCCCGTGACAGCTGTTGGGCATTCCTGGGTTCTTCCTTGACGGCTCTCAGGACCACGGCCCTGGTGGGTGCCCCGGTGCTCCCCGCGAACAGCCACCAGAGTAGACGCTCGAACGGGTCCAACGCGACTGACTCGCCGTAGGCCGGTCGCAATAACAGTATCGTGCCTCCGGTGGCTGCGCGGGAGGGCTGGCGGGCCGCTGCCCCCTCTCCGCCACTAGCGGGTATGCTATGGGAGAGCGCCAACTTGAACACTGATTGTTTCAGGTGCGCCTGCGTGTATCACGCCCAGCTGCACGGTCTGGCCTGGCAGGGCGTTCACCTCAAGCCAGGCGTTGAGCGCGTCGGTCCCTGTCACCTTGGTGCCGTTGACCGAGACTATGACGTCGCCTCCTATCTGGTAGGTGGTCCCCTCCACTGTAATGGTCCGCGTCCCTCCGATGAGCCCTGCCTGGGCCGCGGGGCCGCCTGCCGCCACCGACTCTACCAGGACGCCGTAGGTCACGTTCGAGCCGATGGCCTGGGCGAGCTGATAAGTCATGTCCGCGCTGGCCGATATCCCCAGGTACGGGTGGAGGGTGTAGTTCCCGGTGGTCACCAGCGACGGGAGCTCGCGTGATATTGTGCTGGCAGGTATGGCGAACCCCAGGCCCTGTGAGCTGGTCACCGCGGCTGTGGTGATCCCTACGACCTCGCCGAAAGAGTTCAGCAGGGGCCCGCCCGAGTTGCCTGGGTTGATGGCGGCGCTGAACTGTATCACGTCAGGGATGGTCACCCCTGTCGTCGACTCGGTGATGGTCCTCCCTGTCTGGCTCACAATCCCCTCGGTCATCGACCCGGAGAGCCCCAGAGGGCTCCCGATGGCGTACACCTGTTCCCCAACCGCCACGGCGTCGGGGGATCCAAGGATTCCCACGGGGTGGAACTCGCTTGCAGGGGCGATGGCTTGCAGGACCGCGAGGTCCCTGTACGGGTCGGTCCCCTTGACCTGGGCAGGGTAGGAGTTGCCGTCGGAGAATGTGACGGTGATGTTGGTGTCCCCGCTGATCACGTGGTTGTTGGTGACGATGTAGGGGGCGCCCTGGTACTCGATGACGAACCCCGAGCCCTGCACGCTCTCGAGCGAAGAGATCTGCCCGAAGAAGCTGTTCTGGGTCACCAGCGCATAGCTCTGGATGGTCACCACGCTGACGCTGAGGTTCGCATAAAGCTCTTCCGCCCCGGAGAAAGACTGGTTCGACTGGCCCGAGGCCGCGGCGAGCTGGTTCTCGAGCGCTTGGTTGGCGGCCTTGAGGCTCGCAACCTCCGCCTGGAGGCTGCTCAGCTGCGGAGCCTGACCATGGCTGCTGGTCGCCTCGTAGTAGGCTACAAAGGAGACAGCGAGCAGAGCGGCTATCAACACGGCGGTCAGCCGCCACTTCGGACGAGGCGCCTCGACTTCCACATGTGCGTGCCTGCGCTTCTCGTATTTACTCGATTTCCGGAATCGTTCCCGAATCAATGCCGAATCTTTCGCAGGTCTCGCCGCAAGGCGCCTGGTCGTGCGGCATGTCATAGAGAGGTCTATAGTTACTATAGACCACGCTGAAATACGAAGGCTTCGGACTCGGAGGGAATGGCGACCACCCTGGGACCACCCAGAGCAAGCGTCACGGCTCAGGTCAGCGTCATAGCCGTCTCGGCTGCCCTCTTCGCTCTGGCCAAGGGGATCACGGCCTACATACGCACCCCTTGGGGGGTAGGTCAGTTGTTCATCGCGTCGTTCATCCCCGTGTACTTCGCTGTCACATCGGACGCCATCCCGGCGGCCCTGGGCGCTGGGATAGGATCCTTCCTTGGCGACCTGTTCTTCTTGGTCCCGCTCGGCGCCACGACCCCCTTCTTCGCGCTGACGGTCGGTGCCCCCGCGAACTTCGTCGCCACCTTGCTCCTCGCGGTCTTCGTAAAGAAGTACAGGTCATGGTCGTCGTTCGTGGCAGCCACCGTCTGCTTCCTAACCCTTGGCAACTTCACGGCCGGGGCCCTGCTCTGGTGGCTGGCCCCCCTCCCGTCGGTCAGCCTCATCTTGGGCTTCACTGTCTACTGGGACATGACCGCGATACCCGCGGTACTCATCGGCGTCCCGGCACTCGTCAGGGCCACGAGCCCCATAATCGGGCGCTCTAAGATGCTCAGATACGTCCCGGACTGGTCAGGGGTCGGGAGGAGGCAGATGGCCTGGTCCTTGGTCTTCTCTTTGGTCTTCGTCGGGTTCGGGGGTGCGATATTCCTCCTGGCGCCATCGACCCTCAGCGGGTGGCCCGGACTGGCCACCTACTTCGCGATTGCTGGCGTGGCCGTGGTGATCTTCGGTCCCCTGGCGAGCCTCCTCACAGGGAAGGGGCTGGGGGCGACCAGGACTGCGGCCTAACCCCTCCGTCGCCTTCGCGCCTTCGGCGATAACCAACTTCTTCGAGGTCAGTTACGGTGCCTCAGGGGAAGCCCTCGGAGCCACCGGTGGGGGGTACATCCTCTCGAAGGGGACCGTCTCAAGCGCAGAAGCGGCAGAGGGGGGCGGGGTCACGACCGTTGTGAACGGGGACGCGTCCTATGACGCCCGCACCACCCGCAGGGCCGTCGAGCTCCTCCTGGCTGCGTCAGGGAAGGCAGGCATCTCCCTACGCATCGACCAGACGGTGGACACCCCCATAGGGGGCGGGTTCGGGTCGAGCGCTGCGGCGGCAACGTCGGCAGTCTATGCGGCTGCCGAAGCAGCCGGCATACATGAGCCGAAGCGGGTCCTCGCCCTCTCCGCCCACAGGGCAGAGGTCATCGAACAGACCGGGCTGGGGACCGTGTCTGTGGTGTACGACTTCGTGGGTGCGGGCGCCATAACTGTCCCCGGGGAGCCCGGGGAGTCGCGCTTCGTCGCCGTGGACGTCCCCGCCCGGACGAGAATAGTCACCGGATACATCGCCTCTTTCGACAAGAAGGACGCCCTCTCCTCCAGGGCCGTCAGCTACAGGATCAACTCGCTGGGGCGCTCGTCCTTGTCCGCGTTCCTGGCGGAGCCGACCTTGGACGTCCTCGCCTCGGAGGGGGAGCGATTCTCGAAGGGGCTCGGCCTCGAGTCCCCTGAGGTGAAGAAGCTCATCGCCGCAGCCAAGGCTGCGGGGGCGAAGTACGCGAGCCAGAACATGATCGGGTATTCCGTGCACTGCGTCACGGATGCGGAAGGGGCGGACAGGGTATCAACCGCGCTGCGACGGTTCGGCCCTGGGGTGAGGGTGGACGTCTTCGACGTGGGCGCTCAGAAGGCCGGCCTTGTAGGCGCTAGCCGCAGGTGACCAGTTCCTTGGTGAACCTGGTGAGGAGCTCGGCGCTTTTGCCGACCCTGAGGGTGTCTTCTATCCTGATCCCGTACTTCCCGACGAAGTAAACGCCAGGTTCGTCTGTGATGACGTCGTTCTTCCCGAGCTTTACCTCGCTCCCGTGGAATATCCCCGGAGACTCGTGTATGTCGATGCCGACGCCGTGCCCAACGCTGTGGTTCAGGTACCTGTCCATCCTGTGCTTGCGGAGGACGCCCACAGCGGCGTCGTGCACAGCGCCGCACGCCACCCCGTCCCTAACGGCTTCGATGGCTGCCTGCTGGGCCTCCTTCACCACGGCGTAGGCCTTCTTCATCTCTGAGGTGACGCTCCCGACGGCGAAGGTCCTCGTCTCGTCGGAGTTGTACCCTTCATATCTGAAGAAAAGGTCGGCCACGACGAAGTCGCCGCGCTTCACCTCCCTCCCAGACAGCTCAGAGTGGCCGTAGGCTCCGTGGGGGCCGGACGCTATGATGATCGGCCCCAGCGACGAGTCAGAGTTGGATGGGGTGAGTCCCTCCTCCAGCGCTGTCTTCATCACCTCAGCCGCCAGCTCCCACTCAGTCTTGCCTGGTCTAAGGACGCTCTCAAGTGTCTCGTACGTCTTGTCCGTCTTGGCACAGGCTTTACGAATCCGCTCGAGCTCCGGCTCGTCTTTGAACCTCCGCGCCTCGAGGAAGAGCTCCGGCTTCGCTTTTATCTTCGCGGAGTCGACCCCGCGCTGGTCTGTCACCGCCTTCCCCCCTCCGAGCTGCCTCTCTATCTCGAGCTGGACGTCCTTCCATCTCTTGACCACCACGACCTCCGCTTCCTTGCATGTCTCCATGGCCCTGTCTGCTTCCAATGGGGTGGTAACGACCACCGTCTTGTCTGGTTGGACCACCGCCGCTCCCCCGCCGAAGAAGTCCGTCAGATAGAACAGGTTGGGCGCCGTGAACGCCACCGCCTGCTCCCGCTTGGCCAGCGCGAGGACCCTCTTGCGTCTGCGAGAAAACACCGTCAACGGCCCCGGGTGGCGCCCCGCATTATTACTGTCTTCCCGTCGACCCGATACGGGCCCTTCCAGACGGCTTGAATAGAGCGCCTGCCGGCTGCCAGAGTTGGAATCTTGACTTTCGGATGAAAAAGAGCCTAAAACAACCCATCATGGCCGCCTCCTCTTTCGATGGGCGCTCGCTCAGAAAAACCGCCCTTCGGCGGCGGTCGAGGTCTGACCTATCACGACGAATCAGGCTCCGATTCCCTTATATCCACTGTCGAACCTGTCCTATAGTCGGGGCAAATCTTCCTGTGACGTATATTCGAAGGCTGGAGATGCGCGGCTTCAAGTCTTCCGGCCCTCGGACCGTGGTCGTGAACTTCGAGCGAGGGTTCACCGTCATCACCGGGCCTAACGGCAGCGGAAAGTCTAACCTCGCAGACGCCATCGCGTTCACCATCGGCGAGAACTCGCCGAAGGCGCTGAGGGCGGCGAACGGGAGGCTGTCCGGTCTGATCTACGACCCGAGGAAAGAGGACTCGCCCGGCGCGGGGAAGCCCAACGCCTGCAGGGTCACACTACAGTTCGAGAACTCCGACAGGGCAATACCGGTGGATTCAGACCTGGTCACCATCACGAGGGAGCTCAGGGAAGACGGCGAGAACAGCTACTACCTCAACGGGAGAAAGAGCACCAGGAGCGCGATCACTGAGATCATAGACCTGGCCGGGCTGGCGCCGGGGGGGTTCAACATCGTTGCCCAGGGGGCTGCTACGAGGATGGCGGACCTGACGCCTGAGGAGAAGAGGAAGGTAATCGAGAGCGTCGTCGGCATATCAAAGTTCGACGAGCGGAAGTCAGAAGCCCAGAGGCAGCTCAGCCAGGCCGACCAGAGGCTCGAGGTGGCCATGGCGCGCATCGGCGAGATGAAGAGCACCCTCGAGTCGCTCGACTCCCAGAGGACCGAGATGGTCAGGTATGACCTGCTCGAGTCCCAGATAAACTGGCTCAACGCGGTGATCACCTCGAAGAGGGTGACCGACCTGAAGGGGAGGCTCGCAGACATCAGGTCGCAGGAGCAGGAGCTCAACGGGAAGCTCGCGGACCTGGGGGCGAGGCTGGTCGAGCTGGAGAGCCGCATATCCCAGGTCGAGAGCGACAAGACGAAGTTCATCGTGGAGGTCATCCAGGGAGGGGGAGCGAGCCACGTCGAGCTGCAGTTCCAGCTCGCCGAGCTCAGGAACGAGCTCGAGACCTTGGAGTCTGACTACAAGACGGCCGAGGGGAACGTCGCCGAGCTAGAGGGGGAGACGGTGCCGCAGCTGAAGCAGGTCGTATCTGAGAAGCAGAAGGAGGTCAACGCCGCCTCCTCGACGGTGAGGCAGCTGACGGCAGACATGGAGAAGCTCGACGCCAAGCACGCCGAGCTCGCGCAGAGGCTGAAGGAGTTCTTCCGCGCCGGGGAGGAGCTGAGGGGGACCATCGAGAAGAAGGGGAGGCTCACTGCGAGGGTGCAGGCGAAGCTGACCGACCTCACCCAGAAGCAGACCCAGGTGGAGATGGCCATCAACGCCACCAGCGCCAGCCTGGGCGCGGAGCGGAAGCGCCTGGATGAGCTGAAGCTCAGGGTCGACGGGTACTCCGAGGTCCTGGGGAAGCTGGAGGCGAACACCAAGGAGCTCTTCGGGCTCTACGACTCCTCCACGAAGGAGCTCAGCACCCTCGACGAGACCCTGTCGGGGGAGGAGAAGAAGAGGGAGATGCTTGTGGACTCCATCCAGGGCGCCTCGAAGATACTGGAGAAGGCGTCGGCGGAGATGTCGAAGGAAGAGGCGTTCAGGCACCTCTCAGAAAGCCTTGCGGGGGAGAGGAGCGGGCAGCTGAAGCTCCAGGACTTCTGCGACCAGGGCGGCGTCCCGGGCTACGTCGGGAGGCTGGGCCAGATAGTGAAGTATCCGCAGCAGTACTCCAAGGCTGTCAACGCTGTGATGGGGAAGTGGCTCGGTGCGTTCATCGTCCAGGACCTGAAGTCCATGACCCATCTAATCAAGGCGGCGAAGTCGCTGAAGGCGAAGAGCTTCTCCGTCATCCCGCTCAGCGAAGTAGAGTCATGCAAGGCAGCCGACGTGGACAAGTCGGCCGGGGTTATCGGCCCGCTCTCCGATGTGATAAAGTGCGAGGGGGAGTTCGATGGTCTGGTCAACTTCCTCGCAGGGGACTCGGTCCTGGTCGAGACAGAGGCCATCGGGTACATCATGGCTTCAGAAGGGGTCAGGGCCGTTACGGAGGCGGGGGAGACCTTCGAGCCAGGCGGGAGGGCGTTCAGCTACGGCTACCAGGAGCTTATGGTCAACCTGATGGAGGGGTTGGAGAACATCGAGGGGATCAGCGAGGTCGAGGACGCCGTCGGAGCCCTCAAGGGGGCCATTGAGAGGAGGAGATCCGAGCTAAACTCGCTGGAGTCAGGTTCCCGCTCGATGATGAAGGAGCGGATCAAGAAGATCGTCACAACCACCAGCCTGAAGGCGGAGGCGACTACCATAGCGCGGATGGCCAAGAGGTACAGGAGCATCTACAAGGCCATGAACGCGGAGTATGAGAAGCAGGCCGGAGTAGTTGCCAGGCTGGAGGAGAGGCTCAAGGCCAACGCCGACAGGAAGGAGTCAATCGCGAAGGGGATTGCCTCCCTCCAGCAGGTAGTCGCCGGCTCCCAGGCCCTCGGCCTGGAGGGGCACCTCGCCGAGCTCGACGCAGAGAAGAAGTCGGTCTCAGACGAGATAGATGCAATCAGGAACCGCATCCAGGACATCAACCTCACCCTGACCAGGGAAAAGGCGAACCTGGAGAACGTGCTCCTGCGGGCCCTGGAGGAGAACCAGCTTGACCTTGCCAACGCCACGGAGGACCTGCAGTCGAACAAGCAGTTCGCGAGGGAGGCGCCCCGCAGGATCAGGGAGCTGGCGGAGCAGAAGAAGACGCTCGAGGACCAGATATCGAAGCTGATGGAGTCGTCCAAGCGGAGCCAGCCGGTCCTGGACGAGTTCGATGCGAAGGCGAAGCGGCTGAAGGAGGAGAGGGACGCCGTATCCAGGTCCGTGGCGGGTCACCAGAAGGACGTGTTCGCCCTCGCGGGGCAGGCGTCGACGACCCAGGAGAAGATAGAAGAGGCGCTCGGGAGCCTGAGGATGCTCGGATACGCTGAGGAGCTCGAGTACTTCGACTCGTGCGAGTCCCTCCTGGCGGAGCTGCAGCAGGAGTACCAGGGAGCCTCCGGCTCGGTGAACAGGGGGGCCGACAGGCAGTATACAGAGATGTACCTGAGCTACAAGAACCTCTCCGTCAGGCACAACGAGCTCGAGAGCGAGCGGAACTCGATCATAGCTTTCATCGAGAGCGTGGAGGCTGAGAAGAGGAAGGTGTTCATGTCAGCCTTCGAGAAGGTCGGGAACGGGTTCAGCTCAATCTTCGCGAAGCTGACCGGGGGGAGGGCCCAGCTCGACCTCGAGAACCCTGACGAGATCCTCGCCGGTGGGATATTCATGCGCGCCGACTTCGGGAACGGGCTCCGCGAGTCGTCCCAGCACAGCGGTGGCCAGAGGGCGGTGACAGGGGTGTCGCTCATACTCGCTATGCAGGCAGTCCAGACCCACCCGTTCTATCTCTTCGACGAGATTGACGCCCCGCTGGACGCGGTCAACTCGAGAAGCCTAGCGAAGTTCCTGAAGGAGAAGTCTGCCGAGGCGCAGATAATCGCCATCACGCTCAGGGACGTCTTCGTGGCGGAGAGCGACATGACATACGGGGTCTACTCCGCTGGGGGGACCTCGAGGGTGGTCCACTACAAACCAGCCGAGGTGCCGAGGAGTGCCTAGCTCCGCCCTCCTCGGGCGCCCTCCGCTCAACGTCCTGATCGACCCCTCGCTCGCGAAGCGCAAGAGCCCATGGGAGATCAACCTCTCAGAGCTCCTGGACATGTTCCTGAAGGCCATATCGCAGACAGACCTCATCGATATGCGCGCTGCGGGGACCGCAGCCCTGTCCTCTGCGACCATCTACAGGCTCAAGGTGGAGACGCTGTTCCTGTTCGAGAAGCTCAGGATGCAGCGCAGGCTGGTCGGGGCCTCGGAGCCGCCGCAGCTCATAGTGATGCCTTTCAGGTACGAGATCTACTCAACAAACATAGACGAGCTGTTCGACGAGCTCGGCCGAATCCTGCAGGACATAGTCGTCAGGGACGAGAAGGAGGACCAGAACCCGCTCGCCATCGCGGACCTCCCGCCCCCGGACTTTGAAAACTACGTCGTATCCATCCAGGCGCTCCTCTCCGAGTTCAGGAAGATCCTTGTGGAGAGGCTGAGGGCGACCGGGAGGGCGCTCCTCTCCGACCTCCTCAAAGGCCTCCCTCCCCTCGACGCCGCCCGCGTCTTCATCCTCCTCCTGTTCGCTGCCAACGACGGCGAAGTGGTGATCAACCAAGAGGAGTCCGACCAGGACGCGCTGGTGGTATCGGTGGGCCAGCTTGAGTAGCGAAGACGGGGCCGGAACGTACCCGAAGGAGATGGTCGCCAAGGTCGAAGCCGCGCTCTACGCGGCCGGGAGGCCGCTGTCGGTGGAGGAGATAGCCCGTGTAGCCGGGACGGCGTCGGAACGGAAAGCCGCGTCGATAGTCAGGGATATCGCGAAGGCGGTCAACGGTGCGCTCCAGGCGGTGGAGGTGGTGGAATACTCCGGGCCGCGCTTTGCCATGCAGCTGAGGGCTAAGTACACTCAGACCGCGAGGAAGTTCGCGACGCGACCCCTACTCTCCAAGGCAGCGCTCCGGACCCTTTCTTTCATCGCGTTCTTCCAGCCGATCACCACTTCGGAGCTCGTCCTCAGGCGGAGCTCTACCGTCTATCAGCACCTGAAGGAGCTCGAGGGGGTCGGATTCATCGCCGGCGAAAGACAGGGGAGGAGCAAGGCCTACAAGACCACCGCAAGGTTCGCCGAATACTTCGGGCTCAGCAGCGACGTCCCGACCATGAAGAGGCAGCTCGAGAGCCGGACCTTGACGCTGAGGTAGAGGCCCCCCGTCCGGAGCTGTCGCGCTCCGATACGCTTAACACAAGCCTCGGAGAGGCGGCGGCCAGAAAGCTATGACGCGCCCGATCGAGAACCTCACCAAGCGGAAGCCGACCGGGGGGAGGTCGAGGCCCCACAGGGGGAGGATGGCCTACGAGAAGGACGGATATGCCGTCGAGCCTCTGGTGGGCGAGGAGTCGACGAGGGTGAGCAGGCGCCGCGGAGGGGCCGCTTCCACCGCCGTGATATTCGCAGACCACGCTAACGTATCCGACGGGTCGGGGAAATCGACGAAATCGAGGATACTCAGGGTAAAGAAGAGCCCTGCCAACAGAGACTACGAGAGGCGAGGGGTAATCACCAAGGGCGCCGTGCTAGACACCGAGGCCGGGGAGGCAGTGGTCACGTCACGTCCGACAGCTGACGGCGTGGTGAACGCCGTCCTCTTGCGGAAGAAATGAAAGAGTACGACCGATACATCCTCTGGCTGGATTACTTCGACTCCGAGCTCAAGCGCAGAGAGGGACGCAAGGTCCCCCTGAGCTCAGCAACGAGGGCCCCTGCCCTCTCGGAGCTCGGAGAAGCCTGCCGGCGGCTCAACCTGCAGCCTCAGCCTCAGGCGGCGCGCTTCCCTTCCAGGGCTGCCAGGGAGTCGGGGTACGTGTCGATTGCGAAGGCGGGGCCGAAGCAGGCGCTGCTCCTGAAGGTCGCGAAGGAGCTGGCTACAGTCAGGGGGATGGCGCAGCGCCGCCAGGCGCAGCAGCCCCGCAAGAAGTAAGTAGCCGGTCCCTGGTCCAGGGGAGACTCGAGTCGCCATGGCGCGACCCGTTCTCCCGCCTGCGCGCCCCAGGGGGATTTCCCCGACTCGCCCGGTCACCTCCGCGGAATCGGAGGTCGCTCTGACTCCGATAGGGGACCTCGGTCGACGGCCCAAGGTTTCGCCCCCCTCAACGTTTAAAGGCAAGAAGGGGGCCATTCCTCTCACTTGTATCAGGTGGGCACAGTCATTCATAGGGCCAAGAGTGGCAGACTAGTGGTCCGCCTCACGAAGGAAGTCAGGCCGGGCGCCTTTCTGTTCGACGAGGGGAAGAGGAAGCTGGGGAGGGTCGGCGAGCTTATCGGGCCGGTGAAATCCCCCTACGCGTCGTTGATTCCGGCCAGCAGCCGCGCTGGCAGACCGGGGGAGCCGGCCTTCGCGGAGTGAACCATGAGCGTCTGGAGCACCAGCCGTGACGAGGGTTTCACGAACGCCTGTCCGGTCTGCGGCAACAGGTTGATCGGAGACTCCGAGAAGGGGGAGCAGGTCTGTCCGACCTGCGGCTATGTCACCCTGGCCCCGGCGGACTCCGGGCCCGAGTGGAAGGCCATGGACCTCGAGGAGAAGAACAAGCGTGTGAGGGTCGGCGCCCCCACGACCCTGGCGCTCCATGACTACGGGCTCACCACAGAGATAGGGCGGACCATGCGCGACTCCCACGGGAAGTACCTCGACCCCGCGATGAGGGCGACCGTGGAGAAGATGAGGAAGTGGCAGAGCAGGTCCAGGACGATAAACAGCGAGGAGAGGGGTCTTTCCAACGTCCTCTCGAGGATCAGCGAACTCTGCGACGCCCTGAACCTCCCTGACAACGTGGCCGAGACGGCCGCCCAGATATACAGGGTCTCAGCCAAGAAGAAGGTGGCCAAAAGCAAGTCGATACTCGGGATGACAGCGGCGACGGTGTACCTGGCTTGCAGGAAGTGCGGTGTGTCCCGCACCCTCAAGGAGGTGGCCAGGGCGTCGGGGATGGAGAAGGGGAGCGTCGCCCGCTATTTCAGGCTGGTCCTGAAAGAGGTCGAGAAGGAGTACGTCCCTCCGCCGTCGGTGGAGAAGTACATCTCTAAGCTTGTCAACGTCGCCAAGATAGACTCAAGGGTCGAGCATCTGGCATTGACCCTGTCCCGCAAGACGAGCGACTCGCGGATCTCCAGCGGGAAGGCGCCGGCCGGGCTCGCCGCCGCATACGTCTACCTGTCCTCCGTCATGGTGGGGGCGCACCTGCCGCAGAGGGAGGTAGCCGAGTTCGCTGAGGTCACCGAGGTGACCGTCAGGAACCGTTGCAGGGAGATACTCGACAACTACGTGATAAGACAGGAGTTCATGCAGTCAAAATGAAACAAAAGAAACAAACAGCCAAGGATAAGCCCAAGAGACAGGCGAAGGGGCGCCAGAAGGATGGCGCAGAGCCGGAGAAGCCGGTGGAGCGGACCGAGGAGGAGTTGGTGGACCTCACCTCCAGGGTCTACAAGCTCGTGGTCGAACGTGGGCGGGACGGGGTCCTGCAGAGCGAGATATGGAAGGAGCTCGGCCTCACCAGCAGGGACGGGTCAAGGCTGGCCATAAGGCTCGAGAGGAGGGGGCTGATAGGGAGGGTGAAGGTCCTCGAAGAAGGGCGCTGGACATACAAGCTGACGCCCTTGCGGTTCCCGACCGATATGGCCTCCATCGAGAAGGCCCCCTGCATAGTCTGCCAGTACGAGCCGAAGTGCTCCATCGAGGGGGAGGTCAGCCCATACATCTGCCCATGGATAGGGCCATGGGTGGTCCAGGAGGCTATGGCGTCGCGGGCGGGGGCGCCGAGCCCCGAACCGGCCCCGGCCAGGTAGGCCCCGGGAATGACGGAGGCAGACAAGGCACGGCTAGTGGACGCGGCCAGGAAGGCCCGCGAACACGCTTACTCCCCCTACTCGGGGGTCAAGATCGGGGCGGCGGTCCTGACCGCGGACGGGCGCGTATACACGGGCGCGAACGTGGAGAACGCTTCCTACGGCCTGTCCTGCTGCGCAGAGCGAGCGGCCATTTTCAAGGCAGTCTCGGAGGGGGCAGACAGGATTCTCGCCCTCGCCGTGGTCGGCAAGTCGGAGCAGTTCACAAGGCCCTGCGGCGCCTGCAGGCAGGTCATGGTCGAGTTCAACCCTGATATGGCAGTGATGATGCGCGGGGTCGACGGCTTCTCCGCAGACGCAACAGCCCGGTCCCTCCTCCCGGCCGCGTTCAAACCACCCGAACTGGCAAAGACATGAGGCTGAGCGAGGCGCGCCGGGACCTCTACCGGCGTCTGGCACGAGAGCAAGGGTACAAGAGCAGGGCCGCGTTCAAGCTGATAGAAGCCAACGAGCGCTACGGGTTCATCAGACCGGGGGACAGGGTCGCCGACTTCGGCGCGGCCCCAGGGGGGTGGCTCCAGGTGGCTTCCTCCCTCGTGGGGGAGGACGGGGTGGTGGTGGGGGTGGACCTGAGCCCCATCCGGCTGAAGGAGAAGAACGTGGTCGCCATCAAGATGGACGCGCACGACCCCGCCGTAGCAGACAAGGTATCCCAGGCCCTGGGGGGGAAGGCCGACGTCGTCCTCTCCGACCTCGCCCCCTCTGTCACAGGGGTCTGGGAGCTGGACCAGACGAGGCAGGTCGACCTCACCCTGCGGGTCCTCGAGCTGTCCCGCACCCTCCTGAAGGACGGAGGCCGCGTCTACTGCAAGCTCTTCGAGGGGGAGCGCTCCCAGGAGGTCCGGGACGAGTTCCGGAGGATGTTCAGGTCGGTCAGGGTGATCAAGCCTGCGGCCAGCAGGAGCGCCGCCTCCGAGCTGTATTACCTGTGCGAGGGGATGAATCGTTGACGCCAGACTCAGGGGCCCGAGCCTGAGCGCGCCGCCGCTCTGACCGCGTCCACAACCTCAGCGTAGCCTGCGTCCGTCTTCAGCCCTGTCTTCTCGAAAGGCGTCCGCGCAGCGGCGTGCCCCGACTGGACCAGGGCCCGGTACACCATGTCCTCGGGGACCGAAGGCACCTTCAGCGCGGAGCATACGCGCTCGAGGCTGAAACTCCACGGGGGGAACCTGTCCACCCCGGCAAGGGACCTCATGGCGTCCCCGGCCCTGGCCAGCCCCTTCTCCTCCGCCACTCCGGCCGCAGCGCGCACCGTCTCCTCCTCGGCGACCTTCCCGACCCACAGCGGTCCTGCCACTCTCGCGTTCTTCCCGCAGCTGAAGCACGCAGGCGATGGGTCTACACCGCTCGACGCTTCGCCGCAGTGCGGGCACCAGGAGAGGTGGCCTATGCCCTTCAGCGCGGCGTCGGCCTTCGACGCCCCTGCCCTGACCCGGACGAACACCCTCAGGTAGTGCCTCGAGGAGTGGGCGGCCACAGGCTCAGCCCCTATGTCCAGCATCGCGCCTAGCCTGGCGACCGTCCCCAGCAACACCCTGATTCCCGTCTCGTGATGGAAGTGGTTGTTTAGCGGGGACCCGCCGTATCTCCTCATGCATGTCTGATCTTGCACCCCGCAGAGGACCGCTGTATCGGTGGCCGTCAGAGACAACACCCCCCCGTCGGACGTGGCGGCAAGGGCAGCCTGGACGTGGCGTATCGGGGTGCCGAAGGGGTCCACGTCGACGTAGTCGAACCTCTCGTCCCTCCCGAACCGCGAAGCCAAGAACGCGTTCGTCTCTGACAGGACGAAGGAGCACCTCCCTGAGACCCGGTTCAGCCTGGCGGACCTTTCCCCACCCCGGAGCGCGGCGTCGTTGAAGTCTACCAGAGTGACAGACGACACCCCTTCCACCTCCTTGGCCACCCGCACCCCCCGCGCTCCGACCCCTGCCGTCGAGTCGCAGAACGTCCTCCCGCCGCCGGCGGCAGCCAAGGCGACCGTGATGTCGCGGTTGAGGGACGCCGCCGGGTTGAAGAAGACTGGCGAAGTGGGGGGCGGGTCGACCGTGACGCTCTCCCTGGGGACGAGGAGGGTGGTCTCGCCCTCGACGTGGCGGACGAACTTCAACATGTCGGGCGCGCCGCCCCCTGTGTTAAACGATTCCAGCCCGCTGCTAACTTCATGTAGCCCGAGAAGGGAGGACCGGGGGTTGTCGAAGATCTATCTCGTGACCGGACCGCCGGGGGTGGGGAAGTCCACCCTGGTCTCCAAGGTGATCCGCAGACTGAAGAGCGCCGGGGTAATCGTGGGGGGGTGCACCACCTCGGAGGTAAGGTCGGGGGGCGCAAGGACAGGGTTCGGCGTGACCGACCTCACGACCGGGAGGACGGGGGTGCTCGCGTCGGTCGGGTCGAGGTTCGGCCCCAGGGTCGGGAGGTACAGGGTCAACCTCTCAGACCTAGCGTCTGTTGGGGCGGCAGGGCTCGAAGCGGCTGCGTCGTCATCCGAGCTTATAGTGGTCGACGAGGTGGGGCCCATGGAACTGGTCAGCCCAGACTTCAGGAGGGCTGTCAGGAAGTGCGTCGCTTCCGGCAAGCCCATCCTCGCTGTGGCGCATGAGAGACTCGAGGACGACCTGCTCAACGAGCTGCGGACCGGCGCCGAGCAGGTCTTCTCCCTCACAGTCGAGAACAGGGACGACGCCACAGAGGCGCTCGCATCAGCGCTGCTGGCCGCCGCCGGGGGGCCGAAGGCTTGACTGGGGGGAAAGTCATCGGAGGGGTGGACGAAGCGGGGAGGGGGTGCCTGCTCGGGTCCCTGGTGGTAGCGGGCGTGTCTGCGTCCCCTTCCGGGGTCAGGCGCCTGAAGGAGCTGGGGGTGAGGGACTCCAAGAAGCTTTCCCCCAGGAAGCGCGAGTCCCTCTACCCTGAGATCTTCAAGGCAGCCGAAAAGGTCTGCTGGGCTAGCATTCCCCCGGCCGAGATTGACGCCGTGGTCTTCCGCGGCGAGAGGCTGAGGAAGCTGAACTACCTCGAGGCCGTCTACTTCGCTCGGGTCGTCGACCAGCTGGAGGTGGGGAGTGTGATCGTGGACGCTTCGGACGTTTTCCCAGAGAGGTTCGCGAGGGACGTATCAGGGAACCTCAGGTCGAGGTGCAAGGTGAAGGCGACGCACAAGGCGGACAGGGACTTCACAGTCGTCTCCGCGGCGTCCATCGTAGCGAAGGTAGAGAGGGACAGGCAGGTGGCCCTCCTTAAGAGAGAGCACGGGGACTTCGGGTCTGGCTATCCGTCGGACCCCGCGACGGTGTCATTCTTCGCGGAGTGGTTGAAGACAGGGGCCCCACTCCCTCGTTTCGTGAGGAAGAGCTGGAGGTCCTGGTCGAGGTACCGGGCTTCAATTCAGAGGCGGCCCGAGGCGAAGGGGGCGTGACTCCCAGCATCGAACTAAGGGATGCTGTCCGGGGCGCTGCTAGCCACAGATTCGTCTCGGAGTTCGGGGGGCCTCAGGGCAAAGCGAGCATTGAGCCGACGCAGGCCCCAGGCAATACGGATCGACGAGTGCAAGGCGGCGGCGGGGGGCTGTTACGCCCCCATGTCCGTCCGCGGGGATCGAGTCCGGTAGTGCCCGCAACAGGAGTATGCCGAATCTCCGTCCACTTTCTTTCCTGGCCCGCCGCCTCACATGACCACTGTTCGATACTGGCGGGGTCCACGTCGTGACCGTTCGAGTCTGTCGGCCCTCTTCGGCCAGGTTCCGATGGACCCTGGCATCGTTCCATAACGTGCGGAGGCTCTGTTCAATCTAACGGGCATGGTTCTCCCTGCTAAGCGTCTACTTACCCCAGCATCCTAGATAATCGTCAGCCACCCGTCCTCTCCTAGGATTTGGATCACCCCGTCTCTGATGGGAGTAGCCCCACTCATACCTTTATGCTGTCGGATGAGGTTATGAAGCTGGTAGCACCTCAGAATCGGTGTGCATTTCTTCCGGCCCGGGCCAGACCTAGCGTGCGACCTGTGACTACCTAGGGGCTAAGGCGTGAATCAAGGCATGGTCCTTTTCGAAGGGGCTGAGCTCGAACACCTTCAGCACCTCGAACCCTCTCCCCTCCAGCTTCCCCTTCTCATCCTTGAACACCTTCTCCGGGTCCTTCAGCACGTCAATACTCCTTGCCTTCACCACTAGAAGGAGCGTCCCCCCCGGCTTCAGCATGGCCGTGCAGTTCGCGATGGCAATCTCGGTCTGGTCTGGCTGGGCTATGTCGCAGTACACCAAGTCCACCCTGGCTACGGAATACTTCGAGGGGTCCCTGGCGTCGGCGACGTAGGGGATGACGTTCTTCCTCTCTCTTGCGACCCGCTCGACGAACTCCCTTGCTACCCGGGGGGAGAACTCCACCCCGATCACCATCCCCCCAGGTCCCACCAGGTCAGAGACGTGCGAGACGGTGGTGCCGGTCGAAGCCCCGAGGTAGAGCACCTTGGTCCCCTCCGCTACTACCGTGTCCGGGAGCCCCTTGATTATCGCGGCCGCAAGCTTGCTCCTGAATGGGTCCCACGTCCTGTACTCGGCCCCTCCCCTCCGCACGAGGTCCTCGTTGTAGACCCGCTTCCCAGGGGCGAGGTTCTGGGTGAGCAACGCGGTCCTTCCGAGCCTCTCCTCCCTGAGGAGGCGGCTCATCGCCTTCTGAACTTCTCTCGCCTTGGGGGACGGCCGTCCCTCCTCGGCCTGTCCCTTCGTTCAGGCTTGCGCTGCGGGGGCTCCTTGTACCGCTCCCTTATCCCCTCCAGCCTCCTGTCTAGCCCTGCTTTGATCGTCGCGTCCTCGGACCCCCGGTAGTAGTCCACCCTGGCGGCGATGGCTATCTTGTTGGCCAGGGTCCTCGCTATCTTCCCCCGCTGCCACTTGGGGGCCGTGTGGACGGCCTGGTGCTGGAAAAGTATCCCGTGCTTAGGGGGCCTTGCCCCCGTCCTCAGCGACCTGAAGAGCGCCTTCTCAGCCCCGAGGATCTGGATCGTGCTCGCGGGGAGTATAGCGAGCCTGTCGAGGCCGCCGGCCTTCGCCATCAGCCGGGCGCCGATGGTCGCGCCGGCCACCTCCGCCACGTTGGGGGCCGTCTTCTTCATCTGAGATTCCACATAGTCGTTCAGTACCCCCCTCAGCGCGCTGAGCTGGACCGCGAGCGCCCCGAGCGACTTCACCTTTGCGAGGTCGCCCTCGGAGATCTCGCCTCCCTTGGACCTGTCCCTTGCTTCCATCATGGCCGCGACCTTCTTTTCGGTGAACCCTCTCCCTGACAGGGCTTCCGGGGAGTACGACCCTCTCCCTCCGATCTCAAAGATAATCTTGCATAGCGCCACGTTGTCCTGGACCATCTGGGACAACTCGGGGAAGTGCAGCCCATACCACTCGGAGGCCCTGGTGGCGGTGATGTTCAGGAACTTGTCTGTGTCGTCCAGAGCCTGTATCGCCTGCACTAGGTGGAGGTCAGGGCGGGACGAAGCCAGTCGGATGGCGTCCTCGGCCGCCGCGATGCTCCTCTGCCTGAGCGCTTCAATGTCTTGGGTCTCTGGGGTCTCAGCGCCTGACAAATCTGGTGGCAGCTCGCGCTTCACTCCATTAAAGGGTTTCAGCGGTGGTGATGTCTGGAAGCGCAACGCGTAGCTTGTGCGCCCCCCACGGCGTGCCTGCCTTTGGGCCCGACGAGCTGGCATGTTCCAACAGAGAGCTGAAAGGCGCCACCCGGGGTAACGGTCCCGAAGTTACCGACCTGGGCGGGAGGCCCGGCGTATGCCCGAGGATGCTCAATAGGCGGTCTGGAGCTTGGTCATCACCGAAGCGACCAGCGCCGCCAAGGCGCCGGCAACCCCGATCAGAATGAACGTGCCAGCCGCCCGCTCGGTGATGACGCACGCGAGGACCAGCAACCCGTCTACCCTTGGCTGCTGGACGCCGCACCAGTACGTCTCGACCCCTGACTCGTAAATCGCCGCAGCGATCCCGGCGACAGCCAGCATCCACAACTCGACTGCGACCACGGCGGCTACCCCTATGCCTCTGCGAGGACCGCGGACGGCGGCGATAGGGACGAGCAGCGGCTTCAGGCGCTCTGGCCCTTCCGTCCGCGCAGCCTTCGCCCTCCGGGTCACAGCTCTTCGGCCCTCCTTGACTCCAGCTCCCCGCGGGCAAGGAACGCCACGTTGAGCGCCATCCCTGCCGCGCCGACCGCGAGGAGGAGGTCAGCTCTCGACACGAGCGCGTCCCGGGCCGAGGCATTGGCGATCATCGGGGCCGCGGTGCTCTCGGTGAACCACGCGAAGACGCCCCACACCCCGAAGGCCCAGGAGACGAGAGCAGCCACCCAGTTGACGGCTTTCATCAGAACAGGTCATCGCCGAACCAAAGTTCGTTATTAAGGCTCGGATTGGCACCGCGACCAATGGAGCGTCTGTCCTGAAATCTCGCGCTTCCCTGGCGCAAGCCCCGTTCTCCCGATGACACACTCGCCGAGCTCTCGGCGCCGGGGGTTTTCGGTGAGCTCCGCGGTAGGATGTGCTTCGACCCAGAGGTCCGGCCCTGTGGCAGACTTCTGCCCGCCGACGCCGAGCTAAGACTATATAGAGCGGTCAGGCGCCTCAGCAAGGAAGGAGGAGGTGCAAAAACACGCCAACTCACGGATCACTGACCAAGGCGGGCAAACACCCTGAAGGTGGCCTCGAGTCCGAAGTCAGACTCCAAAGCTCGAAGGGAAGGAAAAGGCCGGCAAGATCCCCAAGGTAAGGAACAAGCGGACCTACGAGAAGCGCTTCACCCTGAAGCGGAAGCCCGGCCAGAACTGGATGCGCCAGTGACAGAGCAGGGGCTCGGTATCAAGGACGCGGTATCCTACTTAGCGGAGCTCATATCAAAGGGGGAAGTGCGTTCGAGGGAAGGCCTGGAGAAGGCGAAGAAGCGTGCCGCCTCCCTCTATGGCCTGGACAGGTATCCGTCCAACTCAGATATCATCACGAATCTCCCCGGCGACAAGGCGGAGGGGCTCCAGGCGCTCCTCAGGGTCCATCCGAGGCGGAGCGCGTCCGGCATCGTGGTCGTAACCGCGTTTTCCGCGCCGTTTGCATGCCCGCACGGGACATGCGTGTTCTGCCCAGGGGGCCCCAGACTCGGGACGCCGCAGTCCTACCTCCCACGCAGCCCTGGGATGAAGTCGGCGCTCTCGGCCGAGTTCGACCCCTTCCTCCAGGTGAGGAGGTGCCTGGCGAAGTACAGCGCCAACGGCCATGAGACAAGCAAGGTGGAGACGATCATCGAAGGGGGGACGTTCATCGCCGTCGACGAAGATTACCAGAGACGGTTCGTCAAAGGGGTCTACGACGGGCTCAACGGGTCGGTGTCCGCGACCCTGAACGCCGCGCAGGCCCTCAACGAGTCTGCGGAGAGCAGATGCGTCGGCCTGACCCTGGAGTCGAAGCCAGACTGGTGCAGGCCCAGGGACGTCGACCTAATGTTGAGCTATGGCATCACCAGGCTCGAGGTAGGGGTCCAGAGCCTGCGCGATGAGGTGCTGGCGAAGAGCAACAGGGGGCACACCGCCGAGGACACAGCCAGGGCATTCCAGGTGGCAAAGGACGCAGGGCTCAAGGTGACGGCCCACATGATGCCCGGGCTCCCAGGGGCGACCCCGGAGCAGGACCTGGCCGACCTGCGCAGGCTCTTCGAAGACGAGACGCTCATGCCTGACATGTCCAAGCTCTATCCGACCCTTGTGGTGCCAGGGACCGCCCTGGCACGCCAGTTCGAAGCCGGGCGCTACGTCCCATACGGCCTGGAGACCGTGGTGGAGCTCCTCAGCGAGATGAAGAGGTTCGTCCCGCCATGGCACAGGATAATGAGGATACAGAGGGAGATTCCAGCCGACGAGATAGCAGGCGGGGTCAGGGACGGCAACCTGAGGCAGCTCGTCCTGAGGAAGGCAGAGGAGAAAGGGGTGTCGTGCAGATGCATCAGGTGCAGGGAGGTCGCCTTGAAAGGCCCAGGGGACATCGAGGACGACGGCCTCGAGTTCAGACAGGCCAAGTACACGGCTTCGGAGGGTGAAGAGGCGTTCGGCTCCTTTGAGTTGGAGAGGTCGGGGGTCATCGCCGGTTTCGTCAGGCTTCGCGCTCCGTCAGCCAGGGCCCACAGGAAGGAGATGGCGGGGGCTGCGGTGGTCAGGGAGCTGCGGGTCTACGGGAGGGCGGTCAGGCTCGGGGGGCGTGACGACGGAGCCTGGCAGCATCGCGGGCTCGGCGCCGCCCTGATGAGACGGGCAGAAGAAGTGGCAGCGTCCGCCTTCGGCGCGAGGAAGCTCCTAGTCACCAGCGCCGTCGGGACCAGGGGGTACTACCGGGGGCTCGGCTTCGAGAGGGAGGGCCCATACATGTCGAAGCCGCTTCGCTAACCCTTTAAGACCGAAGGGGGGCGGCAGCGTTCGCATGGGCGACCTCTCGGGCTACAAGGGCGCCGCCCTCCGGCTCCTCGAAAAGGCCGGGGCCGCGGTCGGCGACGTGCTCGAGGTAAGGACCCCTTGGGGGGCGGTCGCAGGGACCCTGGTCCCAAGATATCTCTACGGCGACGGCGAGCACGTCGTGCTCAAGCTGAAGTCAGGATACAACGTCGGCCTGAGCTTGGAAGACATCTCAGAGGTCAGTGTCTCGGCCAAGGGGGAGAAGCCCTCGTTTTCGGCCCCTCCCTCGCCGGAGCCTCCCGAGGGGCTCCCGAGGGTGCTGGTGATTGGCACCGGCGGGACCATAGCCAGCAGGATCGACTACCGGACCGGGGCTGTCAGGCCCGCTGTGACGTCCGAGGAGCTTCGCTCCTTGGTCCCGGAGCTGTCGCAGGTCGCCAGGGTCGACCCCGAGATAATGTTCGACATAATGAGCGAGAACGTCACCCCCGCCCATTGGACGAAACTGGCGGGCAGGGTAGCCAAGGCGGTGGGGGAAGGTGCGGACGGCGTGGTGATAACCCACGGGACGGACACCCTTGGCTACACCGCTGCTGCCCTGAGCTTCGCCCTGGCGGGGGTCCCCATCCCGGTGATACTGGTCGGAGCCCAGCGGTCCCCTGACAGGCCGTCGTCAGACGCCCCCCTCAACCTGATCGCAGCGGTGAGCGTGGCCGGCACCGCTAACTTCTCCGGGGTCTACGTCGCCATGCACCTGGGGGAAAGCGACGACAGGATCGCCCTGCACCGCGGGACCAGGGTGAGGAAGAACCACACCAGCAGGAGAGACGCCTTCGAGTCGGTGGACGTCCCCCTCGCGGCAGTTTGGGGGAGGGGCGGGCTGGAGCACGTCGCGGACGGGCTGCCTCCGAGGGGACGCGAGTTCGAGCCGAGCCTGAGGTTCGACGGAAGGGCGGCTCTCTTGAAGTTCTACCCGTCGATGCCTGGCGCGCTGGTGAGGGCCGCGAGGAGGTCAGGCGCGAAAATCATAATCATGGAGGGGACGGGCCTCGGCCACGTGAGCAAGGAGGTCGCCAAGGAGCTGAGGTCGTTCATAAGGTCTGGGGGGGTGGCGTGCATGACGTCGCAGTGCATCAGGGGGAGGACCGACCTCAGCGTCTATGACACAGGTAGAGACCTGATCCACATGGGGGTCCTTCCCCTTGGGGACATGCTCCCCGAGACCGCCCTGGCGAAGGCGATGTGGGTCCTGGGGACCGGGGCCAGGGGGGAGAAGGCGAGGAAGCTGATGGCCGAAGAGCTGGCGGGGGAGACCACCGCCCGCACCTTTCCAGGGTAGGCGGGGAGCGGATGGAAAGACTCCTCGTGGGCCTTGAGATACACCAGCAGCTGGCCTCCAGCACCAAGCTGTTCTGCGCCTGCCCGACGGTGAAGACCGAAGAGTTCCCCGGAAAGTTCGAGAGGAGGCTAAGGCCCGCCCAGAGCGAGACGGGGCACGTGGACCCCGCGGCAGTGTTCGAGTTCGCGAAAGGGAGGTCAAACCTCTACTTCTGGAGCCCGGAGTCCTCCTGCCTCGTGGAGGCGGACGAAGAGCCCCCCCACCCTCTGAGCCGGGAGGCGCTCCGCGACTCCCTGCTGATCGCTGCCACCCTCGGCTCCCGCCTCATGGGGGAGGTGCACGTCATGAGGAAGATAGTCATCGACGGCTCGAACACCACCGGGTTCCAGCGGACCGCGGTGGTCGGGCTGGGGGGGTCGTTCGACGTGGACGGCGTCAGGGTAGGGGTCCAGACCGTCACGCTGGAGGAGGACGCCGCCCGGATCCTCGGCGAGGACGACGCCTCGCGCCACTGGGGCCTCGACCGCCTCGGGGTCCCCTTGGTAGAGATAGCCCTGGAGCCGGTCGACGGGGAGCCCGACCTCGTCGGGCGGGTAGCGCTCCACCTCGGGAGGGCCCTGCGTTCGACGGGGAAGGCGGCCAGAGGGCTCGGGACCATACGCCAGGACATGAACGTCTCGCTGGGGGGTGGGAACGTCGTGGAGGTGAAGGGGGTCCAGAAGCTCAACCTGCTCCCCAAGGTGGTCGAGTACGAGCGTCGGAGGCAGTCGATGCTGAGAAGGGTCGCGGAGGAGCTCCGGGGGAAGGGGGTGAGGAAGGTGGCCTGCACCCATGCCGACGTCACCGGGGTCCTGCGGGGCTCGGCGTCGCCGGTGGTGTCCAGGCTCCTCTCGGGTGGGGCTAAGGCTGTCTGCATAGCCGCCACTGGGCTCGGGGGGCTTCTGGGCTGGGAGCCGGAGCCCAGGGTGCGCCTGGGGAAGGAGCTGGCGGAGGTGGCGAGGGCGAACGGCGTCGGAGGGGTGATCCATTCAGACGAGTTCGAGAAGCAGGGCATCCAGCGGGTCGAGGAGGCCTCGCTCAGGGGGGCGCTCGGGTGTGGCAGGGAGGATGCCCTCGTTATAGTCGCGGGGAGGGCGGATGCGGTGGACAGGGTCGTCCTCCTCCTGGTGGCCCGGCTTGCGGCCTGCGTCGACGGCGTCCCGGCTGAGACCAGAGCCCCGACTGACGGAGGGGAGACCAGGTATATGCGCCCCAGAGCCGGCTCGCAGAGGATGTACCCGGAGACCGACATCCCAGACATCACTGTCACCGAGGCAGAGGAGGCCGAGATATTGCGGGAGACGCCCGAAGACTGGCGGTCGAGGGTCGCGCGCCTGGAGCGGGAACGGTCTCTCAGCGGGGACTTGGCCCTCAAGCTCTACGACACTGACGAGATAGAGAGGTTCGAGGAGCTAGCCGGGCGCCTCAAGATCGAGCCTTCCTTCATCGCTTCGGTCCTCGTCGACCTCCCCGCGAGGCTGTCGAGGGAGGGGGTCGCCGAGTCGGGCTACGCCCCCACGGCACTCGCCCGGGCCCTAGAGGCAGTCGCCTCGGGAGCGGTGGCGAAGGAGGCGGTCCCTGACGTCCTGAAGGCAGCCTGGGAGAAGGGGATGACGGTCGAGCAGGCAGCTGGGGCGCTGGGACTGGAGCGCGTCGACGAGGCTCGCCTGGCCGTTATCCTTGACGGGCTTGTGTCGAGGCGGGCGGCGCTCATAAGAGAGAAGGGTGACGCCGCTTTCTCGCCGCTCATGGGGGACGCTATGAAGGAACTTCGGGGCAAAGTCGACGGAGCCCTCGTGGCGCGCCTGTTGAGGGAGAAGATAGCCAGCTTCTTGCGAGCCCCGGACTAAGGCTCGGTGTCCAGCGCCGCCTGCGGGACGGGAGATGGCGGCCGCTTCTCGTCGAGGGCCCGTATCCTAGAGTCGACGTAGTCCAGCTGCCCTTCCAGGAGCTTCCGGTACGCCCTGAAAAACTTCGCCTGGTCTCCGGCCGTCGCGCCGTCTATCGTCTCCATCGTCCGGGCGAAGGCAGTCCCAGCAGCCTCCAATGAGCGGTCCAGTGACTTCTGTATCACCGGGGTCGCCTTCCCGATGGACTTCTGGGTCGTGACCACGGCCCTCTCCATCGCCTCGACTACGGACCTGAGGGCCTTTCCGGGGGTGCGCTGTTGAGGCCCGGCCGCCACCTCAGTGCGCCTCCTCAGACGTCTGTGCTCTTGTCATGCATGCCTTTGGGGAGCGCGGGTGATTTGAATCTAAGGCTTTGAACGCCTCCAGAAGCCCGCCCTAGGGCGGATTAGGGCCACGGTCACCCGGTCGCAGTTTTTATAAAACTGCATTGGACGGTGGTAGTGCAGCAGGGAGGCGAACGCATTGGTCTTCAGCACCTATGGGAACTTCTACATCGGCTTGACGCTGGGGTTCATAGCCACCATGGCGATCGCGGTGGCTCTGAACAGGTTCGGGGACGCTATGTTCAGGCGCGGGGTCGCCACGCCCTTCTTCGTGTTGGGGCACAGGCTGCACCACAGGAGCTTCCTCTACCGCGCGGTCCCGTTCGCGTACTTCGTGGTGTCCGTGCTGCTGCTCGCAGGATACGTGCACATCGTATGGAGCGTGCTCTGGACAGGACTGGCTGGGACGAGCCTGGTCGCTGTCGACTGTCTCATCATGGACATGGCCATGGACTACGCGCTCAAGGGGCGGGGGAAGTGGCTGTTCATGCACGAGCTGGTCTACGCCGCGGTCCCCCTCTACGCCTTCTCGATGTTCCTCAGGTAGGGGAGCTAGCGGCCTTTCTCCCTTGACATTTCGCTCGCAAGCTCGAGGTCGTCCCCCGCCGCCCTGGACCTAAGACCGGCTACGACGCCGAGCCTGTCCCCTGGGGGCATGTTCTGCCCGAGCTTCCACTTGCCTTCGAGCGAGGAGACGCTGATTTCGAAACCCACTATTGCCTTCAGCTCCCTGGCCAGATATTCCGCGGGGGCTTCCGAGACCCGCCACGGCGACCCCTCCCCCTCCTCGAACTTCTCGGTGAGCCTGGTGATGAGGCCGAGAAGCCTCGACTCGTCGGTGAAGAAGCTGACGGGACCCCTCGCGTGTATTGCGATGTAGTTCTAGGTGGGCACAACCTCGCTTGTCCCGACAGTGGACTCGTACTACCTCGGCGAGATGTATGCTTGCGGCCCGACGAAGATCGCCAGCCCCTCGGTCCCGGGGACGGTGTCCCTCCATTGGAGGTTCCCCCGGGCTACGTGGCCTAGGACGGTTCCGCGCGCCAACCAGCCACGGCTCTCCCTTCCTCCATGCTGAGCAGGCGGGATGGCCATAGGCGATCAGACGTCCCGCACACCTTAAATCATGGCTGGATAAACCATCCAGCGACGCATGCAGAAATCACTCCAGGTCGCGATGGTGGCTGTCTTCACTTCGGCCATCGTCGGCTCCGACTTCGTCCTGGCGCCGTACGTCGACGTCAAGCTTCTCGACACCCTGGTCTTCGTAGCCTCCTTCGTGTTCGGCCTCAGGGTAGGCGCTTCGGTAGCCGTGCTCTCGGAGACCATATGGGGATTCGTCAGCCCGTTCGGGATGGCCGGGGCCATCCTACCGTTCCTCGTCGGGGGGGAGCTGCTGTTCGCCCTCGCAGGCTATGGCGCCTCGCGCATATGGAAGTACTCGGACCGGACGGGGCCTCTTTCTATACGGAACCTATTCTTCGGCGCCATCCTGTCCATCTGCGCGTTCGCCTGGGACTTCGAGACCAACCTCGCTACCGGGCTGCTCGCAGGCGCGACATCAGTCCCGTCTCTCCTCGCGTACGAGGTCTACGGGATCCCGTTCATGATCGCACACGAGATAAGCGACTTCGCGCTCGGTTCCCTGCTGGCCCCGGGGGTCATCGCGCTGTCATGGCGGATGGTGGCCATGAGGGGGCCGCAGAGCGTTGCGAGAGGGACGGGGACCTTCCGCAGCGAGGGGAGAGAGTAGCCGTGCAGGCCAGGACTCTCTACGGAGTGATAGCGGTGCTTGTCGCGGCGATGCTCGTCGTCTCAAGCGCCGGTGTGTACTATTATTATCAGGACCAGCAGGCGTCGACTCTGAACCAGCAGCACACGGCCGAGCTCGACGCCGCCCTCGCCAGCTATAAGGCCCTCTCGGGGTCTTTCAACGAGAGCCTGGACGGATACAACGAGACCCTCTCTCTCCTAGCGGGGGCGGTGGCCGGCCTGAACACCAGCACCCCTGCTTACCACGAAGCAAGCCTCGCCCTCGCGTCGCTTTGGAGCACATATCAGTCCCTCGCAAAGGCTAGAGGAAGCGGGACGCTGGCCTACGAAGTCCACATGCTCGTCGACTTCGGCAACGGCACCAGAATCTGGTACAACGACACGAACGCCCAACCTGGGTGGAACGGGTATGTAGCGACGCTTGTCTTCTTGGATGGGCGAGTCCAGGCGACCTGGTACCCTCAGTACGGGGAACACTTCGTGACGGGGATAGATGGGGTGGCAGACACCAGCGCGGACTTCTGGTTCCTCCTCACCTACAACAAGACGAGTTCTTGGCAGGTCGCGCAGGTCGGTGCCGACGACATACCCATGCTAAACGGCACCAACTTCGCGTGGGTGTACTGCCCTGAAAACGCTAGTTACCTCCCTGCCTGTCCGCTCCCGTAGGGCCATCTAACTTGACCGGACGAACCGGAGCTGAGGATGTCCTCGCTGGCCCTCCGTCTGAACTTGAGGGCTTCAACGCCACGGCCTCTGAGCTGAAGAGGATGGTCTACTCGGCTGTGAAAGAGACGCTCGGTGATTCGATACTCCTCTCGGGGGGCCTCGATACGAGCATAGTCGCGACGGTCGCTTCGACGTTCCCTCGTGGAGGGGGGGGCCTGAAGGCCTACACGGTAGTCTTGAAGGGCGCTCCTTCGCCGGACCTCGAGTACTCGAAGCTCATCGCCGGTAGGCTGGGCCTAAGGCATGAGATACTGGGTGTCGGCGTCGACGAGGTCGAAGGGGCTCTCCCCGACGTCATAGGCGTCCTGAAGTCATTCGACCCCATGGAGGTCAGGAACAGCGTGGCGACGTTCATCGGGCTCCGGAGGGCCCAGGCAGACGGCTTCCGCGCGGTGATGACAGGGGACGCCGCAGACGAGCTCTTCGCCGGCTACAGTTTCATATTCAGGCTCCCGGAGGCGCAGGCGAAGGAAGCGCTCGTCCACCTCTGGCGTGTGATGCACTTCTCTTCGGTACCGCTCGCCGAATCTCTCAGTATCGCGGCTCGTCTCCCCTTCCTGCAGGGGGGGTTGAAGGAGTTTGCCATGCACCGGATCAGGTATCCTTGCCTCGTGGGCAGGAGAGACGGGGCAGGCGAACTCTTCGGGAAGTACGTCCTCCGGGTAGCCTTCGAAGGGATGCTCCCCGAGGCTATAACGTGGAGGACGAAGACCCCCATCGAACAAGGCTCCGGGACCGCGGCGTTGCAAGGCTGGTACGCGCAGCGCGTCAAGGACGCGGAGTTCGGAGCGAAAAGGAAGGGGTACATCGAACGAGACGGGGTCAGGATCAGAGACAAGGAGCAGCTCGCATACTATGAGATCTACAGGCGGATCCACGGGCCGCCTCGGCCGCTCGACCTAAGCCGGCGTGCCTGCCCTGCGTGCGGGTCCAACGTCCCCGACGCCGCGACCTTCTGCACGACCTGCGGCGAGTATCCCATCTAGCCTGGGAATGCAGGGCGCTCCCAAGCCGTGCCTCGCTCTTTCGTCCGCGTCCGCATGAAAATTCTGATGACGATCGTACGAACATTTCGCGCTGTCGCCCTTTGCCGCGGCCCAAGCTGCGTCACCTGTCTCTTAGCAAGGCTTATATGTCATTCAATGTCATATGATAACCATGACACTTGAAATACTCCCTGCCAAGCCACAGGCGCTGCTCTTCCAAGCCTTGGCCAACCCGGCAAGGATGCAGATTCTGAACCTGCTGAGAGAAAAGGGGATGATGAACGTCACTCAGATCTGTGGCGAGCTGGGGATGGAGCAGACGCATGTCTCGCACAACCTCAGGTGCCTTGCGTTCTGCGGGCTGGTAAATTCGAGCCGAGAAGGGAAGTCCAAGATCTACTCGATCAACGAAGGGACGACATTGCCGCTCCTGAAGACGGCAGATGAGCACCTTAGGAAATACGCAACGAACCTCCTCACCTGTGACGCCCTGGAGAGGTAGGTCGTCGTGAGCTTCATCGACCTCGTGGTGGTCGGACAGGGCTCAGCCGCCTTCGCCGAGGCGAGTGGGGCGGCCAAGCTCCGCGCGCAGTCGTTCTATACGGGCGTGGAGAAGACGAGCTGCTGCGTGGAGTAGGAGGGATTCGTCTCCTTGTCGGGCTTGAGAAATCAAAGCAGCGTCGGCGTGCTAGGGTTCCACGCCCGCGAGGACGCGGGTGGGTTCCCGGTGTCCCGCTCAACTCCCGGGGCACGGGCCTTCGCGCTAGTAGCGATAGCAGCTTGCTGCGGCCTGCCAATCCTGGTCGCGGTCGCAGGCGGGCTCGCGTCCATCTCGGTCGTCGCGGGGAGGTACTGGCCGCTCTTCGCTGGCGCAGCGGCCGTTGTTGCGTTGGCGGCAGCGGTCGAGGGTCGCGCGGCGGGTGAGGCGCACAGGCAGAGGTAGGACTTCACAGATGAAACGCGAAAATGAAGATGATCGCTGCAAATGAATCGAATCTGCTTCCAATGGGGGTCGAGCTAGATTGAATACTGGCCGCCACGGTCGACTCCACTATGAGCGATTCGCGGTCGAAACCGCGTTCGCCGGGAAGGCATACCTCGTCCTCTTCCTTTCTCTCTCGGTTTCCATCTCGGTACTCTACCTGTTCCTCCTCCCCTCGCTCCCACTCGGAGGGCTCGTCCCTTATGCCATCCGATTCATAACCCCCGTTGAGACTGCCTTCGCTATAACCTTCGGTGTACTCCTGAGCCTGGTCGCCACGCTGAACGTCTATGCCTTCATGACCCGGGCATCGTCCGTCAAAGGGGTCACTGCAGGTTCTGTCATCGCCAGCCTGGTGAACGGCCTATGCTGCACCCCTCTGATACCGAGCCTCATAGCTATGACCGGGGCTTCGACGCCGGTCCTCTACGAGATATCCCCTCGGCTCCAGGCGTTCTTCGAGTTCAATTCGCAGTACTTCTACGCGCTCTCGGTCGCGCTCCTACTCGTCTCTGTCCACTACTTGAGCCGGAGCATCACCGCCTGCTGCGACGTGGGGAAGAGGGGGATGTCACAGTGACGAACCGGAAGCCAGGGCGGCGGAGCGGAAGCAAGAGGAAGCTGCTTCTCTTTTCGATCGGAGTGCTCGTCGTGCTCGCCGCGGCGGGCGTCGGTGCATACGCGTTCTACGGTCACCAACAGCCGGCAAACACCGCAGGAACCATCGGCATCAACGCGGGGGACAAGGCGCCGAGCATGCCCGTCTATCTGACTAACGGAACGTCCACGTCGCTAAGCAGTCTCCAGGGCCACGCCGTCCTCGTGTGGATAGTGGCTACCTGGTGCCCGGGTTGCCAGGAGACTGCGCCCCTCATCGCATCGCAATACTACTCCCAGCTCAGCTCGGCCGGGGTCACCCTGCTGACCGTCGAAGACTACAACGACCTCGGCTACGCGGGACCGACCATGACCCAGTTCGCGAGCCAGTATGCAGGCGGGGCGGGGAGCCATCAAGGCTGGCTCTTCGCTGACACCTCCCAGGGAGCAACCTACACCTACAACCCTCAGGCAGACCTCGACATATGGTACCTCGTCAGCCCGTCGGGGACGATTGTGACGAGCGGCCTCAATCTCGGAACGACGATCCAGAGCGCGATAACCGCCGCAGTCAGCCTTCAGACCGCGCCCTCGTAAGAGCGACAGTGCTCAAAATCTAGTAATGACCCGCCTCGATGCCTGGTCGAAGACTAGGGGATCGATGGCTGCGTGCACGCGCCTAGACTGGAGCATGAGTGTCGAGCACGCTGACGACCTGTGCGAGGCGCGGAATGGCTCCCCCGACGCGGTGCCACCCGGTTATGCGGCCGCGTGAGGGCGCCCCTCGGGCATCAGCCGCATCGATCCGAGCCACTTGACTTGGCCCTCCGACCCCGGCCCCCACGGAGACTGCACAATCCAACCGCGAACGCCCACATTCGAAAGCCCCTCTTCAGTTCCTCGCCTCTGAACCCAGGCTTCTCGCGCGTCGAGTGCGTTCGCCTCCGCTGCGGCCGAGACAGGGCTCAGTCCTGCGCGGTACAGGCACCACGCGTGCACCTGAGGGGACAGGGGAGTGCTGCTTCGCCACGCAATCAGTCAGCACGGATGCAGTCGAGGTCCGCGGCGCAGAGAGCACGGGTGTGGTTTGATGCGACAAGCCTCTGTCAGATGGAGTCGGCGCGCTCCCGTTCGGACAGGCGGCGGACGTCGTCTGGTTTTTATCTCCCACAGAAGACGCTCATCATAGGACGAAGACCCAAAAAAGAAAGTGGGGACACCGCGGAAGGCACCTCCCTCGGGATTCGGACGAGGTCTACGCCGACACAGGTCACAGGGTGGATGCGAGACGTGCCCGGGGATTCCTTTCGCCACAAGCGTCACGCAGGAGCATCCTACGCCCTGGACCGCCGGACGAACCGCACGGGTTCCTCCACTATCCGTGGCGGAGCACCTGCCCACCTCGACCCGGCTTATGGAGGGTGCGCGAGTGTACTACGCCCCGCCTTCGCAGGCGGGTCCACCCCCGCTCAGGGCCGGGGGGTCTGGTCCCCGCGCAGCGGGATGCTCGATTCGGCACCCCCGTTGCTCCAATTCTCCAACCTCATCTGTGCGGTAGCCTAGCTGAGGTGAGGCCGCGGTTGTCCTCCCCTCCCGCCGAGCTCATCATTGCTCATCCCCAGGCTTATCTGCGATGACAGACGGCGGTGGGGGCATGGGGAGGGGCGAAGGGGACCTGGAGTCGACCTGGTACAAGGACGCTGTGATATACGAAGTCCACGTGAAGGCGTTCCGCGACAGCGCGTCCGACGGCATAGGGGACGTGAGGGGGCTCACTTCGAAGCTCGACTACCTCCGCGACCTGGGGGTAACGGCCGTATGGCTCCTCCCGTTCTACCCCTCCCCTCTCAAAGACGACGGCTATGACATCTCGGACTACCTCGGGGTGTACAAGGCATACGGAGACATGGCGGACTTCCGGAACTTCCTCCAGGAAGCGCACAGGCGGGGGATCCGCGTCATCACCGAGCTCGTCATCAACCACACCTCGGACAGGCACGACTGGTTCCAGAGGGCGAGGAGGGCCCCTCCGGGCTCACGGGAGAGGGACTTCTACGTCTGGACGGAAGACCCGAGGAAGTACGCCGAGGCGAGGGTGATCTTCAAGGACAGCGAGACCTCCAACTGGACCTGGGACCAGGTGGCGAAGGCGTACTACTGGCACCGGTTCTACAGCCACCAGCCCGACCTGAACTTCGACAGCCCTGACGTCCAGAAAGCCGTCATCGACGTAATGGACTTTTGGCTCAAGCTCGGGGTCGACGGGCTCCGGCTGGACGCCGTCCCTTATCTGTACGAGAGGGAGGGGACCAACTGCGAGAACCTCCCCGAGACCCACGGGTTCCTCAAGAAGATGCGCGCCCACATGGACTCGAATTTCAAGGGGAGGATGCTCCTGGCCGAGGCGAACCAGTGGCCGTCAGACGCCGCCCGGTACTTCGGTGATGGGGACGAATGCAACATGGCTTTCCACTTCCCCCTGATGCCTAGGATGTTCATGGCCATCCAGATGGAGGACCGGTTCCCCATAGTGGACATCCTCGAGGATACGCCCCCCATACCGGAAGGGTGCCAGTGGGGGATATTCCTCAGGAACCACGACGAGCTGACGCTGGAGATGGTGACGGATGAAGAACGGGACTACATGTACAGGGCATACGCCCACGACAAGCAGGCCCGACTGAACCTCGGAATCAGGCGCCGGCTCGCCCCGCTGCTCGGGAACGACAGGCGTAAGATCGAGCTGATGAACATACTACTCTTCACCCTCCCAGGGACCCCGGTGATTTACTACGGGGACGAGATAGGGATGGGGGACAACATCTACCTCGGGGACCGGAACGGAGTGCGGACTCCGATGCAGTGGAACGCGGACATGAACGCCGGGTTTTCGAGGACCAACCCGCAGAGGCTCTACCTCCCAGTAGTCATCGAACCGCGCTTCCACTACGAGGTGGTCAACGTGGAGAACCAGGAGGCGGACCCTTCGTCCCTCCTCTGGTGGTTCAGGAGGGTGATATACCTGAGGAAGCAGCACAGGGCGTTCGGCCGCGGATCGACCGAGTTCGTCCGCGCCGAGAGCGAGAAGGTCCTGGCATTCGTGAGGCGGTACGGGAGCGAGAGCATGCTGGTGGTGGCGAACCTCTCCAGGAAGCCGCAGTCCGTCGACCTCGACCTTGCGGCGTTCGAAGGCGACCAGCCCACCGAGGTCGTGGGGGGGAGCACGTTCCCTGACGTCGGGAGGGCTCCCTACAGGCTCACCTTGGGCGCATACGGCTACTACGTCTTCTCCCTTACTGAGAAGGTGCGCCCAGCGGACGCCCCAGCCGAGCAGGCGATCCAGCTCGAGGTCCAGCGCGGGGAGGGAGAGCTCTTCTGGGGGTGGCACAAGCGGACCATGGAGGCGTCTGTCCTTCCCTCTCTTCTCAGCGGGGCGAGGTGGTTCGGGGGGAAGTCGCGGAGGGTCGACGCCGTCTCCATCCGAGACGCCGTGGAGATACGACAGGGCCAGCGCTCCTGGCTGGCCGAGGCGCTTGTCGACGTCGCGTACGCCGAGGGGCTGCCAGAAACATATTCGGTGCCGCTGGGGCTGATGCCGGACGACGAGTTCTCGAAGCTCCCGGAGCACGGCCGCCCGAGGGCCATCGCCAAGGTCCAGTCGAAGGATGGGAGAGGGACCCTCTTCGACGCGGGGTCCTATCCTGAGCTCGCCTCCGCCTTCATGCACGGGCTCTACGTCAAGAGGGTCGCCAGGGGGGCTAGCGGGCGGTTCGTGTTCGTCCCCGGCCCTACCCTGAAGAAAGCGGTGCCTGTCCCCCCCGCCACTTCTGAGTTCAGGCCCCTGGGCGCGGAGCAGAGCAACAACAGCTTCGTCGCCGGGGAAGGGGTGGTGCTGAAGCTCCTGAGGCGGGTAGAGGAAGGGGTCCAGCCCGAAGTGGAGCTTGGGGGATTCCTCACCGCCCGCGGGTTCCCCTACACCCCGGCGTTCCTCGGGCACGTCGAGTACCAGCAGGAGGAAAGGGACCCGGTCGTGGTAGCCGTCGCCGAGTCGTTCGTCAGGAACGAAGGGGACGCCTGGAAGCTCTTCACCACGCAATTCGAGGACTTCGCAGAGAAGGCTTCGCAGGGGCAGTACGGCGCCCTCCTCGGCGCCCTGGCCTCGTCAGGTTCGGCCGTCCAGCTCGCCCGCGGGCGGTCCCTCGACAAGCTCTTCGAAGTGACAGGCCCCCTCTTCAGGGACAACGTGAGGCTCCTCGGAAAGAGGACCGCCGAGTTCCACAAGGCGCTCGCGTCAGACCCGGGGGACCCCGACTTCGCCCCCGAACCCTTCGGCTACCTCGGCCTGACCTCCCTCGCGCAGTCGATGCTCTCCGCCGCCCATAGGAGCGTGCAAATCCTGTCGAGGGCGAAGCTCGGGGACCCCGCGCTGGCGGGGCGGCTTTCAGCAGTCCTCTCCCGGAAGGAGGAGGTCTTCTTGACCTTCGAGAAGATAAGGGTCCTCAGGACGGACGCCCTCCGGTGCAGAATCCACGGGGACTACCACCTGGGGCAGGTGCTCTTCACCGGGAAGGACTTCGTCATCGTGGACTACGAAGGCGAGCCTGCCCGTCCCCTGGGGGAGCGGAGGCTGAAGAGGTCGCCCCTCAGGGACGTCGCCGGGATGCTCCGCTCCTTCCACTACGCGGCGGTCTCCAACCTACTCGCGAACCAGGGGGCGCGGCAGTACGCACAGCACCCGAAGATGTGGGAGTGGGCCAGGGTCTGGTACCTCGCGGTCGCCTCGTCGTTTCTCGAGGCGTACCTCGCCGAGCTCGGCGGGAGCAGGCTCGTCCCGTCGGACGACAAGGCCCTTGAGGCGATGCTGAGAGCCTACCTGCTTGAAAAGGCGCTCTATGAGCTCGTGTACGAGCTCAACTCCAGGCCGGACTGGGTCGGGGTCCCCCTGGTCGGGATAGAGGAAGTGCTGGGGAATAAGATACCCGCCCCGCCCAGCTCCGGGCCTTGACTGGGACCGATGGTCCCCCCGACTTCGGTGCGACCTGGGATGGGACCGGGACAGAGTTCGCTGTCTTCTCAGCCGACGCCACCTCGGTGGACGTACTGCTCTTCGACTCCCCCCGGGCGACTCCAAAAGAGAGGCTCCCCCTCGCCCGGTCCGGGGGGTTCATATGGAGAGGGAAGGCTCCGGGGGTGGGCCCCGGTCAGCTCTACGCGCTCTCCGTAGACGGCCCCTACAACCCTGCAGAGGGGCACAGGTTCAACAAGAACAAGGCGCTCCTTGACCCCTACGCTAGGGCCGTCGCCGGTCCCCTGAGATGGGACGACTCCCTCTTCGGATACCAGCTTGAGGACCCACAGGGGGGGTCGTCTTTCGACCCCAGGGACTCCTCGCCCTTCGCGCTCAAAGGGGTGGTCGTCGACCCGTCCTACGACTGGGAGGGCGACAGGCTCCCCCGGACCCCGTGGAGGGACACGGTGATCTACGAGGCCCACGTGAAGGGGTACACCAAGCTCAGGGAGGACGTCGAATCGGTGAAGAGGGGGACCTACTCGGGGCTGTCGTCCCCAGGGACCGTCGCTCACCTGAAGGACCTGGGTGTCACCGCGGTGGAGCTCCTCCCCGTCCACCAGCACGTCGACAACAGGTTCTTGGTGGAGAGGGGGCTCACCAACTACTGGGGGTACAACACCATCGGGTTCTTCGCCCCCGACGGACGCTACTCAAGGGCAAGTGAGCCCGGGGGGGAAGTAACCGAGTTCAAGTCCATGGTGAAGGAGCTCCACTCGGCCGGGATAGAGGTCATCCTCGACGTGGTCTACAACCACACAGCGGAAGGGAACCAGTATGGCCCGACCCTGGGCTTCAGGGGGCTGGACAACAGGGCATACTACAAGCTGCAGAGGAACCATCCTGCTGCCTACACCGACTTCACCGGGACCGGGAACACCCTGAACACCGGGCACCCCTTCGTCGTGAAGATGATAATGGACAGCCTCAGATACTGGGCGCTAGACGCCCACGTCGACGGGTTCAGGTTCGACCTCGCCCCCGTCCTCGCCCGCCCCGACCACGAGGTAGACCTGTTCAGCCCGCTCCTCCAGGCGATACACCAGGACCCCGTCCTTTCGAAGCGCAAGCTGATAGCCGAGCCGTGGGACCTCGGAAGAGGAGGAGACCTCCAGGGGATGTTCCCCCCGCCGTGGTCGGAATGGAACGGGAGGTTCAGGGACACCGTCAGGGGCTACTGGAGAGGGGACCACGTCCCCCTGGCGGAGGTGGCGACGAGGCTGGCGGGGTCCAGCGACCTCTACACCAGGGGGGACCGCGGGCCGACTGCAGGGGTGACCTTCGTCACCTGCCACGACGGTTTCACCCTCAGGGACCTGCTGAGCTACAACGAGAAGCATAACGAGGCGAACGGCGAGAAGAACCGGGACGGCTGGTCGAACAACCTCTCGTGGAACTGCGGGGTGGAGGGGCCGACCTCGGACCCGATGATCGTCGCCATGAGGCGGAGGCAGTCAATGAACATCCTTGGGACCCTCCTCCTCGCCCAGGGGGTCCCGATGATCCTCGGAGGGGACGAGTTCGGGAGGACCCAGGGGGGCAACAACAACGCCTACTGCCAGGACAGCGAGACGAGCTGGGTTGACTGGAGAGAGGGTCCCATGGACCTGGCCCTCATGCGGTTCGCGAAGCGTACGGTTGAGATACGACGGAGCAGCCCTGTCTTCAGGAGGGAAGAGTTCTTCAGGGGCGCCCATGGCGGTGACGGACGGAAGGACATCGCCTGGCTCAGGCCCGACGGACGCGAGATGACGACGGATGACTGGCACGGCACAAGGGAGCGCTCGGTCGGGATGCTGCTCGCCGAAGACCCCCCCTCGGTGCGAGACTTCCTGATGGTCCTGAACGGGTCCCCAGGGGACGTGACTTTCTCGCTCCCGCCGACAGAGCAAGGGTGGGAGGTCCTCCTCGACACCTCGGTCCCTGAAGGCTTCCCGTCCGAGCCACGGCGCTGGAGGGGTGACGCCGTCGTCTACGGCAGGTCGTTCCAGCTGTTCCGGAGCTCCCAGAGATGAAGACCCCCGGGTCGACCTACCGCCTCCAACTTAACCGTGGGTTCCCTTTCTCCGAGGCCGAGAAGCTCGTCCCGTATCTAAGCTCCCTTGGGGTCCAGACCCTCTATTGTTCACCCTTGCTCAAGGCGAAGAGGGGGAGCGCCCACTGCTACGACGTCACAGACCATTCGGCGGTGAACCCAGAGCTCGGGGGGTCGGAGGGGCTTGCGTCTTTGTCGGCCCGCCTCAAGGAGCGGGGGATGGGCCTCCTGCTAGACATAGTCCCGAACCACATGAGCGCGTCCCACGAGAACCCCTACTGGATGGACGTGCTCGAAGAAGGGGAGAGCTCGCGGTTCAGCAGGATGTTCGACGTCGACTGGGACCCCTCGGACCAGGCCTTGAAGGGGAAGGTCCTCCTTCCAGTCCTCGGCTGCTCCCTGAGGCAGGCGGAGTCGAAGGGGTTGATACGCATCGCCGTCGGCGGGGATCGTCCCTTCTCCCTGCTCGTCGATGGAATTCAGCTCCCCCTCGCCGCCGAATCTTACGCGGACGTCGTCGCGTCTCTCGAGTCTGTCGTCCTCCCCGCCCGCCTCCGGCATGCCATCTCTCGGCTGGATGCCCTCCTCCAGATTCCCTCCCCTGGCGCCCTGCGGGGGAGCCGCTCCGCTCCCCGCGCCCTGAAGGCCAGGCTCGCCGCGGCGACGCGCAAGGAGACCGCGCTCAGCAGGGCTGGTGCCCGCGGGTTCGTCGTCCCGGCCCGTCGTCTGGCCCGCGTCCTGTCGAAGCAGCACTACGCCCTCGAGAAGTGGACGGAGGCTGACACAAGGATAAACTACCGCAGGTTCCTGAACGTCAACGAGCTCGTGGCCCTCCGCGTGGAAGACCCCGCCGTCTTCGAAAAGACCCACAGGCTGGTCGCATCGCTCCTCCGGTCAGGTGAGGCTATGGGCGTCAGGGTCGACCACGCCGACGGCCTGAGGGACCCCGCGGCTTACTTCCGCCGCCTCTCCGCCGCGACCGGTGGCGCATACACGTTGGCCGAGAAGATACTGATGACAGGCCGGAGGCTCCCAAAGGAGTGGGACGTCACCGGGACGACCGGGTACGACTTCCTCAACGCGATGAACCTCGTCCTGGTTGACGAAGCGAACGAGGGCGCGGTCGACGCGGTCTACAGGCGCTTCACGGGGGACAGCGAGGGGTACCTCTCCGATGTGAGGGCCGGGAAGCTGCTCGCCATGGACACCATGCGCAGCGAGTCGGGGAGGCTCGCCAGGCTGCTCATCGCCTCCACCGCCCGGGGCGCAGACCAAGGCGTCATAGAAGAGGCAGTCAGGGGGGTCGCATCGAACTTCGACGGGTACCGGACGTATACGTCTCCGAGGACCCGCGCCGTCAGAGGGCACGCCCGGCGCAGGGTCAGCCGTGCCGCGGCCAGGGCAGTAGGCGACGGCGTCCCGAAGTGGGCGGTGATGAGGGTGAAGGACGCCTTGCTCCTGAAGGGGACCGAGACGCTGGGCGCGGAGGGGCGCGCGGCGGCGCTCGAATTCGTGCTGCGCTTCCAGCAGTTCACAGCGGCGGTGGCGGTGAAGGGGGAGGAGGACACTGCGCTCTACAGGTTCGTCCGCCTTGCGTCACTAAACGAGGTCGGAGGGGACCCCTCCACCTTCGGGACGGGGCCGAAGGGGTTCCACAGGAAGTGCCGCGACAGGGCCAGGGACTGGCCGGGGACAATGAACACCACCTCCACCCACGACACGAAGCGAAGCGAGGACGTGAGGGCGCGGATCAGCGTCCTGTCGGAGATCCCGGGCAGATGGGAGGATGCTATCGAGACGTGGCACTCCCTCTCAGCCCCAGTGAGGGGGACGTTCAGAGGGAGGCCCGCCCCCACACCAAGGGACGAGTACTTGTTCTATCAGACTCTGGTGGGGGCCTGGCCCCCGGACGGCGGGGGGACGCCCGCCTTCTCCCGGAGGCTCGTCGACTACATGACGAAGGCTGTGCGGGAAGAACGGGAGCAGACCAACTGGGCCCGCCCTTCACGAGGGTATGAGAAGCTGACGGAGCGGTTCATCCGCGGGGTGCTCCGCAAACGGTCCCCGTTTCTTGCCGACTTCGCCGAGTTCGAGAGAGACGTGGAATGGTACGGAGCCCTGAACTCGCTCACCCAGGCGCTGGTGAAGATCACCGCTCCTGGGGTGCCAGACGTATACCAGGGGAACGAGAGCCTCGACTACAGCCTGGTCGACCCTGATAACAGGCGCCCCGTCGACTTCGGGGCCCGCAGGAGGATGCTCGAATCGATTGACTCCGCTATCTCTCGCAAGGGGCTGGAGAAGGCGGCCGAGGAGTCAGCATTGGGACTCCGCAGCGGGACGGCCAAGATGTACGTCACCGCTCTCGCACTCCGCTACAGGAGGGGGAACGGTTTGCTGTTCGCCACCGGGCGGTATGTGCCTGTGAGGGGGACGGGGCGGAAGGCGCGGAACATCCTGGCCTTCGTCAGGAGGGGGCGTGGCTCTGAGTGCGTGGTCTGCGCCCCCCGGCTGTTCACGGAGCTTTGCGCCCCTGGCGTGCTCCCGTGCGGGGGACGGAGCTGGCAGGGGACGGGACTCGTCCTCCCTGGGCGCGGTCCGCGCTCCTACGAAGACGTCTTCACAGGCAGGGTCCTGGCGCCGGCCGAATCAGGGGGGGAGCGGCTTCTCCGTGCCGCCGATGTCTTCTCCAGGTTCCCTGTGGCTCTGCTCAGCTCGACCGAGCCTCCGGCCCGAGGCTGAATATCTGGACCGGCTCGACCTGCGGGTCGAGGGACACAGTCGCCCCTTCCCCTTCCCATGTGTACGACGCGCCTCCGATGAGCTCCTTGGCGGCGTACTTGGAGCCCAGACCCAGCTCCCCCGCGGGGACGGCGACCCTGGAGACCCGGGCGGAGTGTGGGTCGAGATTGGCTGCGACGGCGACGATGTTGCTGCGGTCGGGAGTCCACTTCGCATAGAAGAAGACCGAGTCGTCTTCCGCTGGGAGAAGCCTCAGGTTCCTCCTGAGGCGGAGGGCCGGGTTATCCTTGCGGATGCGGTTCACCTTCGTGATGTAGCCCTTGATGTTCCCAGGCGAGTCCCAGTCCCTCGCTTTGTACTGGTACTTCTCCGAGTCCAGGTACTCTTCCGACCCCTCCTCCCTCGGGGTGCTCTCGCAGAGCTCGAAGCCGCTGTATATCCCGTACAGAGGGGAGAGGGTCGCGGCCAGCGCGAGGCGTACCTTGAACGCCGCCCTTCCGCCTTTCTGGAGGTAGGCGTGGAGGATGTCGGGGGTGTTGGCGAAGAAGTTACCTCTGTAGTACTCTGCCGTCTCGGAGAGGACGAACTCCCTGAGAAACTCCTCCAGCTCTGGCTTCGTATTCTTCCAGGTGAAGTATGTGTAGGACTGCGTGAACCCTGACTTCGAAAGGCGCTTCATCGGCTTCGGGGCGGTGAACGCTTCAGCGAGGAATATCACGTCGGGGTGGTCTCTCTTGACCTCTGCGATGAGCCACTCCCAGAACCTGGTGGGCTTGGTATGGGGGTTGTCAACCCTGAAGGTGCGGACCCCCTTTGACACCCAGAAGAGCGTCACCCGCTTCATCTCCTCCCAGAGCCCCCGCCAGGCCGGCCCGTCGAAGGCGAGCGGATAGATGTCGCGGTACTTCTTGGGCGGGTTCTCCGCGTACCTGATCGACCCGTCCTCCCTGTGGTAGAACCACTCAGGGTGAGACTCCACGTACGGGTGGTCTGGGGAGCACTGGAAGGCAAGGTCCAGCGCGACCTCCATCCCGGCCCGCCCGGCCTCAGCCACGAGATGCCTGAAGTCTTCGATGGTCCCGAGCCCGGGGTCCACCGCATCGTGCCCGCCGTCCTCGCTCCCGATGGCCCACGGGCTCCCCGGGTCCCCGGGTCCGGGGTCAGGGGTGTTGTTGGGGCCTCTCCTGTTGGTCCTGCCTATAGGGTGGATGGGCGGCAGGTAGAGGACGTCGAACCCCATCGACGAGATGTCGTGGATCCGCGCCTCGCACTCGCGGAAGGTGGACCCATCCCCAGGCGCCTTCCCCTGCGAGCGGGGGAACATCTCGTACCACGACGCGAACTCCGCCTCCGGCCGGTCCACGACGACGGAGAGGTCGGGGGAGCTCGTCGCGTCTTTCCGGGGGGAGAACTTCCACATGAGCAGAGAGAGCCTAGGCGACCTCGCAGCGGCCGCCGCTTCCTCTCCTCCCGGAGCTTCCCTGATCTCGCGTGCGAAGCCTCGGAGCTCGCCCGGCTCGTCCCCGGTGGCCCCCGAGGCCGCCTCTTCCACCAGCGCCGCGAGTGCGCGCTTTTCTGGGCCGACGTCTTCCCCGGCTGCGGCCCACTTCTCCAGGCCCCGGAGCATGGTCCCGAACCTGTCGGTCCACGCAGTAACCCGGTACCGCACCAGTCCGAGGTCCGCCAACCGTACCCTTGCGACCCACCTGTCATTTGCGAAGAGCTCCATGGGGAGCTCGGACCATACATCCTGACCCGGCCCCTTCAACTGGACCGCGACCCCGATGGAGTCGTGCCCAGGCTTGAATGCGTCCGCCCACACCTCTAACGTCTCACCGACCACTCTCTTGACGGGGAATCTGCCGCAGTCGACCTGTGGGTACACGTCCTCGACCGCGACCCACCCGTCCCCCGCGGCGGGGTCCCTGTCTGGCATCGCTCTATCTCCCCGGGACCCTCAGGTAGAGGGCTCCGAGGGGTGGGAGGGTGAGGGCGAGTGAGTCCGCCCGGCCGTGCATCGGGGTCGGCTCCGAGTCAGCTCCCCCCATGTTCCCTGCCCCGCTCCCCCCGTAAGCCTCGGCGTCGCTGTTCAGGATTTCCTCGTACCTCCCCCTCCTGGGGACCCCGATCCTGTACCCGTGCCTCGGGACAGGGGTCATGTTGCAGACGACCATCACCATCCCTCCCCCGCGCCCCTTCCTCACGAAGCTTATCACAGAGTTCTCGTAGTCCTGGAAGTCCAGCCACTCGAACCCCTCCTCTTGGAAGTCCAGCGAGTGAAGGGGCTCTTCTTCCTTGTATGCCCTGTTGAGGTCTTTGACGTACCTGCGGAGCCCGTCGCGGAAGCGCCCCCCTCCGTCTAGGTCGGCTGCGCCCCGGAAGTCCCACTCCCCCGCCTGCCCTGCCTCGTCGCCCATGAAGAGGAGCTTCTTCCCTGGATGGGCGAACATGTATCCGTAGCAGAGCCTGAGGTTGGCGAACTTCTGCCACTCGTCCCCTGGCATCTTGCTCAGCATGGACCCTTTGCCGTACACCACCTCGTCGTGGGAGAGGACGAGGACGAACCTCTCGCTGAAGGCGTACCAGAGGCTGAATGTGAGCTGGTTGTGGTGGTGTTTCCTGTAGACCGGGTCCTTCGAGAAGTAGTCGAGCGTGTCGTGCATCCAACCCATGTTCCACTTGAGGTCGAAGCCGAGCCCTCCCGCCCCGGACGGGGCGGTGACCCCGGGCCACGCCGTCGACTCCTCGGCGACCAGGACGGCGCCGGGGGACCTCGAGTGCACGACGTCGGCCGTCTCCCGGAGGAAGGCCACGGCCTCGAGGTTCTCTCTCCCGCCGTTGCGGTTGGGGAACCATTCTCCGTCCTTCCTGGAGTAGTCGAGATACACCATGGATGCGACGGCGTCCATCCGGAGCCCGTCCGCGTGGTACTTCTCCAGCCAGAAGAGGGCGTTCGACGCCAGGAACGACCTCACCTCGTTCCTCCCGTAGTTGAATATGTACGTCCCCCAATCGGGGTGGACCCCGAGGCGCGGGTCCGCGTGCTCGTAGAGGTGTGTCCCGTCGAAGAGCCCCAGGCTGTAGTCGTCCTTGGGGAAGTGGGCGGGGACCCAGTCGAGGATGACGCCGATGCCGTTCATGTGGCATTCGTCGACGAACGCCATGAACTCCGCGGGGGTCCCGTGCCTGGACGTAGGCGCGAAGTAGCTCCCCACCTGATACCCCCACGAGTCGTCGAGGGGGTGCTCCATCACGGGCATCAGCTCGACGTGGGTGAACCCCATCTGCTTCACGTAGGGGACCAGCTCCCTCGCGAGCTCCCCATAGGTGAGGGTCCTCCCCCCTTCGCCCCTCTTCCAGGAGGCGGCGTGGACCTCGTAGATGGACATCGGGCGGGCGAGCTGCTGCTTCCTCTGCCCCTCCATCCACCCTCTGTCGGACCAGGCGTGCTTCTCCAAGTCGGCGACCACGGAGCCGGTCCTGGGCCTGACCTCCATCGCGAACGCATAGGGGTCCGCCTTCTCCTTCACGCCCCCCGTCTCCCTGTTCTTTATCGCGTACTTGTACACCTCTCCCTCCTCCAGGCCCGGGACGAACAGCTCCCACACCCCGGAGCTCCCCATGGACCTCATGGGGTTCTCCCCGACGGTCCAGTGGTTGAAGTCCCCCACCACAGCCACGCTCCGGGCGTTGGGGGCCCAGACGGCGAAGCTGACCCCCGGGACCCCGCCGACGCTCGTGAGGTGGGCTCCCATCTTCTCGAAGGCGCCGTAGTACTTCCCTTCCCCCATCAGGTACAGGTCGGTCTCCCCGAGGGTAGGCGGGAAGGAGTACGGGTCAGCGCGGACCACGGGATGCCCGCTCCCGTCCTCGTACCCCAGCTTGTACTCGCGCCCGACCGGACCTCCTTCGAAGAACCCTGAGCCCGAGACGCGCTGCATCTCGATCTTGCCTCCACCCTTCACCTCGAGCCAGGCGGTCCGGGCCCTCGGGAGGTAGGCCCTGACGGAGGTGCACGGCTCCCCACCTGACTCCAGCCTCTTGGGCCCCAGCACCCTGTGTGGGTCTGCCTCCTCGAAGTCCACTATGCTTTCAATCTCGCTCTGTGTGACTGACACCTTCAACGTCCTCTCATCCATGCAGTATGATGGAACGAGCCCCAGAGCGGATAAAAGTGTTGGGTGGGCGAAGTGTCCCTCTGTTATCCTGAAATTAGTTCACCCCCTAGCCAAGAGTGCAGGGGCTAGGTGGGTATGGAGCAAGGGAAGACGCTATCGGGTCTACATGAAGCTGGACCCCGTGAAGGTGGAGTGGATAGTCA